>JAGCVC010000002.1 GCA_017962565.1 Alphaproteobacteria bacterium
GATCCTTGTTATACTGCCCTACAGGGGACTTCTTACAGTAATATGTTCACACAAACAACAGGTGTTAAAGCAGGAATGCAAAGGACTTATCGTCAAGCTTCAGATGCTATGGAAGGTGGCGTCTCCGGTGTAATAAATACAGCATACGAAGGAAGTGAAAAGATCACTAATTATTTCTTTGATTGGTTTTAATATTGAAAAACAAATTAATCCAAAATCAAATATTTAATAGACTAATGGAATAAAAGTTCGAATGTTTCAGAGCCTATTAGAAACATCGAAAATGTGAAATGTAATAAAATCAGCTACTTTCGCGATTGTTAGTTCGATTGTTGATGAAAATAGGCACTTTTTGTGTTGAGTCCAATCGAACTGGCTAAAGCCATTAAAAATAAAAGAAAAAGTCGCCTTTTCAGACGACTTGTTCAAAATGGTGAGCGTGCTGGGACTTGAACCCAGGGCCCTCTGATTAAAAGTCAGATGCTCTACCGACTGAGCTACACACTCGAATGAGTGAAAATATACATAAAAATAAGCCTCTAGTCAAGTCTTTTTTTTATTTTTTTGTTTTTTCTATAAAAAATGTTCTTTTTTATAGCATTACAACGGAAGCTTCAGATGAACCCTTAATCCTTTTTGAGGGCTATCTTCCAAAGTAATTTCCCCACCATGCGCCAAAACGATATCTCGTGCAATGGTTAATCCCAAACCGATACCTCCTGTCTTTGCATTTCTTGAGGCATCTAAACGATAAAATGCTTTAAACACATCTTCTCGCTTACTCGCTGGAATACCCGGACCATCATCATCAATAGTAATATCCAAGAAATTATCCCGTACGCCCACATTTACATAAGCATTGTGTGCATAACGGTGAGCATTGGATAAAATGTTGGTAATAGCTCTGGAAAAATCATTTGGTCGAATAGTAATTTCTTGCTTTTGTTCAATATGCAAGTCTATTTCCTGTCCGTTACGACGTAATTTTTCGACAATATCCTGCAATAAGGCAGATATTTCAACTTTTTTCATAGGCTCTTTGCCCTCTCCTTTTGCAAAGGACAAATAACCTTCCAACATTTTTTCCATTTCATCTATGTCATTCAACAAATCCTCTGCCCCTTCGACTCGTGTCATGGATAATTGCAATTTCATCCGTGTCAAAGGAGTTTTTAAATCATGCGAAACACCGGACAACATACTTGTTCTTTCGAGTAAATATCTGGAAATACGATTCTGCATATTCAAAAAAGCCATACCTGCTTGTCTGACTTCGGAAGCACCTTCCGGTTTAAACATCTGAACAGGTCTGCCGGTTCCGAAATTTTCCGCTGCCCTTGCTAACCTGGTCACAGCACGAACTTGGTTTTTCATGAAAAGGAAAGCGATCCAGAACAAAAGGATTGAAGCCAATATCATCCATAGTAAGAAGGCGTAAGTTGTTGTACTGAAAAAACGTTTTCTTGGAACACGAACTTCCAGTACTCCCGTTTTTAATTGGATATAAATTAAGATATAATCCTTTTTTAGGTTTTCTTGTATTTGATAGGAATAATTGTTTCGCCAAAGAGCTTTTCTAACTTGTTTAACAATACTGCTTCCACCGGTAAGCTGGGCGTTTTCATCCAATGTTTGATCCTTTGCAAAGGAAATTTCAAACATTAAATCATCTTCCATTTGCTTTAACAATGCATCTGTTTGTTCTGAATCAGGGTATTCTTCCAAAACATAAGCCAACGTATTAACCTCTCCGGCAATATCATTTGCCAAACGGCGACTGATTAAATACCAGTGATGTTCGAAAAACACCATCGATGCCACTATTTGCAAAGCAATCAAGGGCAACAAAATGATCAGGATAAAGCGTCCTAATAAGCTTTTCGGAAATATTTTTCCCTTTAACTTCTTACACAGAAAAGCCCACAAGTCCCATAGTTCCTTTATACCATAAGATATTTTTCTATAAAGTTTTTTAATGGCTTCCATTTTTATCCCCTTTCCTAATCAGGTAACAAAGAATATCCTTTTCCACGCACAGTTTGCAAATAGCGCGGTTTTTTAGGATCTTCCTCTATTTTCTTGCGCAACCGGTTAACTTGCACGTCTATTGTACGCTCATTATCTGTTTTTGTCAAAAGTGCTAATTGCGTACGAGAAACTTCCTGTCCGATTTGCGAAACCAACAAACGCATCAATTCATTTTCAACCGGTGTTAAAGAAACAAATTCACCGTTTCTTGATAATTCTTGTTTATCAATATCGTAAGTGCAATTGCCGAAATGTAGTTGGTTCAATCGTTCCTTTTCTAAAGCAATAATTGTTCGGCGCAAAATACTGTTTATTCTGAGCAACAATTCTTTTGGTTCAAAAGGCTTTGCCAAATAATCATCAACACCGGCTTCCAAACCTTCTATCCTGTTTTGAACGTTCCCCATAGCCGTTAACATTAAAATAGGTGTATGGATATCATTTTCACGCAACCATTTTGAAAATTCTATTCCGCTTTCACCGGGCATCATTACGTCCAAAATAAATAAATCAAAGGAAAAATTTTTCATCATTTCCCTGACGGTTGTGGGATTATCGGCTTCTGAAACAAAAAAATCATTTTGGTTTAAGTAACGATGCAGTAAACGGCGTAACCGCGTATCGTCATCAATGACTAAAATATGTTTCTTATCCACTGCTTCCATCAGAAAGCCTCCACCTTATTTTTCAAATCTTGCCCTTCTTTTCCCCCGTCAGCAATCAATTTCTTATCAATGATTTGTCTTAAAGCCTTTATATGAATTTCAACAGCTTCCATTTGTGGCTTATCAAAAGTATCTTGTCTTTCAATATACCGACACAAATGATTACCGATATCAGTAACCAATTCATATCCGAAAGTTGCCCCTTGTCCCTTCATATCATGCGCAATCCGAAATAGGCTTTTTCGAATAATTTCATCACGAACATCACCCGAAGCCGAACAGGCTTGCGAATAAGTATCTTCCAGATTTTTTAAATCTTGCTGTACCCAAACGACATACTCTTTTGCCAAATCGTCCAATACGGCCATTGCTTTATTGTATTCGTCCAATGTATTGCTCATAAGGAAACCTCCTTTAATTTTAAGACAAGGTCATTATACAAAAAACCGCTGGTTTTGCCAACGGCTTTTTTGGTGCGATCGAAAAGATTTGAACTTTCACGGGTCTCCCCACAGCGACCTCAACGCTGCGCGTCTACCAATTCCGCCACGACCGCGTCATCAAGACGTATTATTTCTATCAAAAATTCGAAAAATTTTCAACTATTTTTTTATTTTTCTGGCATTTTTTTGAAAAGCACCTTATTTAGTAAAGTAGATGCTTAATTTTAAAAAGGAGATTAAAAATGGCTTTTGAACTTTATAAATTACCTTATTTGGAAGATGCTTTAGAACCTTATATTTCCAAGGAAACCATTTCTTTCCATTATGGAAAACATCATGCAACGTACTTAAATAATTTAAATAACTTAATCAAAGATACACCACTTGAAAAAGAAAGTTTGGAAGACATTATTTTAAACACAGAAAAGTATCCGTCCGAACAAGCTATTTTCAATAATGCTGCACAGATATGGAATCACACTTTTTATTGGCAAAGTCTTTTACCAACAAAACAAAAAATGAATGATATTCCGGACGGAAATTTCAAAGAAATGGTTTTGCGTGATTTTGGCAGCGTTGAAAATTTAAAAGCCGAATTAAAAAAAGTCGCTTTGTCCCAATTTGGCAGCGGTTGGGCTTGGTTAGTTTTGGATAACGGTAAATTGGGAATTGTTAAAACATCAAATGCGTCAACACCTTTTGGAAAAGTGAAACCATTGCTTTGTATCGATGTGTGGGAACATGCATACTACTTAGATTATCAAAATCGCAGAGCAGATTATTTAGATGGTGTCTTAAATAATTTATTGAATTGGAACTTTGCAATTCAAAACTTAGACAACGTTTAAGTATTATTTAGCGAACATTTGTCAGCGGTGAATTAGAAAAAAAATAAATTGCAATAACGCCTAAAATAATCATCATCAATATAAATTTTTGTCGCTTTGTCATTTGTTTTTCCTTATTTTATAAAAAAATACTGTTCTTTTTTGTTTTTTCAGTATATACTCTTCGACATTAAAAGGAAAGAAAATTATGTCAAGAAGTGTTGCTTTATACTCAGTTGATGAATTTGACGGCATGCGCAAAGCCGGTCGTTTAGCCGCCGAAACATTAGATTACATTACACCATTTGTTGTTCCGGGTGTTACAACCGGACGACTGGATGAACTGTTGGAAGAATTTATGCGCGATCACGGCGGTATTCCTGCAACTTTGGGATATCGGGGTTATCCGAAGGCCAGCTGTATTTCAGCTAATCACATTGTTTGTCATGGCATACCGGGTGATAAAGTTTTGTACGATGGCGATATTATCAATATCGACATTACGCCGATTGTTGACGGTTGGTTTGGTGATTCCAGCCGCATGTATTTTGTCGGAACCCCATCTGTTAAGGCTAAACGTTTAGTCCAAAATGCTTATGATTCAATGATGGCCGGCATAAAAGAATCCGTTATTGGAAACACAATGGGTGATGTCGGGCATGCTATTGAACAATGTGCCAAAGCCGAACGTTTTTCCGTTGTAGAAGATTTCTGCGGACATGGTGTCGGACGCGCATTCCACTTGGAACCAAACGTTTTAAACTATGGACGTAAGGGCGAAGGCATGAAAATTCAAGAAGGCATGATCTTTACCGTTGAACCCATGGTTAATTTCGGTGGTAGTGCAACATTGGTTTTATCAGACGGATGGACAGCAATTACAAAAGATCGCAGCCTATCCGCACAGTTTGAACACACGATAGGAATTACAAAAAACGGACCGGAGATATTTACGCTTTCTCCTAAAGGTTTTGATTTTCCTCCTTATATCGAGAAAAAATAATTATGTCAGATACAAATGATTTTCAGTCCGGGCATCGCAAACGTCTTAAAGAACGTTTTTTAAAGACAGAAGGTCATGCCTGGGAAGATTATGAATTATTGGAATTGTTGCTGACCTATGCAATTCCACGCGTTGATGTGAAACCTTTAGCAAAAACATTATTGATTAAATTCGGGTCGTTGGGTGCTATTCAAGCTGCATCTATCGAAGATTTGAAAGAAATAAAAGGTATCAAGGACAATACAGCTATTTTACTAAAGGTGTCTTTCTTGATGCAAGAAAGTATTTTAAAACGTGAGACAATTAAAAGAGAATGTCTAAATTCTTGGGAACGTATTGAAAATTACTGTTTTGCCTTACTCGGTCGCGAAAAGAAGGAATATGTATACGTTATTTTGCTGGATGCGGGATGTTGTGTTATTGATACAGTTCAAATTCAAAAAGGAACAGTTGATCAAGCGTCCGTTTATGTCCGCGAAATTGTCGAACAGTTAATCAAGAACAACGCAGTTTCTTTTATTTTAGTACATAATCATCCATCCGGAGATACAAGACCTTCTGCTGATGACATCAGATTGACACATACATTACAAGACACAACACGTAAATTAAATATTTTGATGCAAGATCATTTTATCGTATCACCACAGGGAATTAATTCTTTTAAATTAATGGACTTGATGAAAAAATACGATGATAAAAAATAAAAAATCCCCTTTCTTTTAAAAAGGGGATTTTTACAATTGAAACTTTAACAATTATTGTCTTTCATTGCCTTGCTGTTGAGCTTCTAAAACCTTTTTTTCAACTGAATCATTATGACTTATTTTAGTTAAGGAAGTTTGATTTTCCTTCTTCAAATCTTTTAAAGATTTATCCATTGCCAAAAATGCCTTACCAACAAGTTCATAAAAATCAGGTAATTTACCATCTGCATTATAGCAACAAGCTCCAATATATTTTAAATTACAAATTTCTTTTGCTACTTTTTCCAATTCACTCATTTGAGATTTTAAAACTTTCTTTCCATTTGAATTGTCATCATTTGCTTTGTCCGAGGAAGTCTGATTTTCTTTTTTCAAATCTTCTAAAGATTTGTTCATAT
Organism: Alphaproteobacteria bacterium; assembly: GCA_017962565.1. GTDB lineage: Bacteria > Pseudomonadota > Alphaproteobacteria > CAAHEQ01 > UBA3637 > CAAHEQ01. Next base: position 6,072 of record JAGCVC010000002.1, read on the forward strand.
CCAAGAATGCCCTACCAACAAGTTCATACAGGTAACTTACCATCTGCATCATAGCAACTGGCTCCGATATATCTTAACTTACAAATTTCTTCTGCTATTTCTTCCAATTCACTCATTTATGTATTCCTTTTAAAAACTTTTTGCTCTATTTTTTATTCACGAGACAAAGGTTGATATCTCATCATATTATAAAGTTTTTCCTTCAAAACAATTACCTCTTGCGGATTAATTTTTTCCCCTTTGGCCTCAGCACGTTTTTGTAATTTTTCTTTGGCTCTAATAATAACTTTAACAGTGGAATATCTGTGCATATCCGCAAAAGGCTCTGTAAATTCAGTAGAAAAAAGAGATTTTATTTTTTTATTTTTGAAATTTTCCAATTCTTCATCAGTCATTTCATCCATTTTTTGTTCGGTAGTTTTTTTTGACATTTTGTGGCTCCTTTACTCAAAAGTATGAGCCTATAATAGCATTATTTTATTTTTTGTCAAACATTTTCTATTTTAAATGCCAACACACGCAAAATATGGCCTAAATCATAGTAAGAATCGAATAAAGTAAATTTCTTTTTTTTCATAATTACAGTTACGTCTTTTTCTTGTCCCTGCCCAATTTCAAAGAAAATTAAGCCATGTTGCTTTAAGACTTGTCCGATAGAATTAGACAATGTCCGATATTCTTCCAAACCATCAGATCCACCATCCAATGCATCCAAAGGATCATAATTTTTAACGTCAATATCTAAATTTTCAATTTCATCAGTCGGTATATATGGTGGATTACAAACAACAACATCAAATCCACCTAAGTCATTCCACCAACTATCTTCGTTCCAACTGCGGCAAATCAATTTTGCCCGTTTAGGCGCATACCTTTTAACATTTTGTTCAGCTATTCGTAATGCAGCAGCACTGGCATCCATACCTATACCGGTTGCACTTTTATATTCATCCAGCAATGCCAACAACAAACAACCACTTCCCGTTCCCAAATCCAAAATTCTGATCGGTGCATTTTTGTCCGGAAAATTTTTCAAAACGGCTTCTATGATTGTTTCGCTGTCCGGACGTGGATCCAGCGTATCTTTCGACACTTTCAAATCCAATTTCCAAAAACCCTTTTGCCCAATAATTTTTGCGACCGGCTCACCTTTTTGACGACGAACGATATATTTATCCAAAAGTGCAGCATCCCCATTTGCTGCCTGTTTTAACCATTTAAAGTCTAAATCAGGTGTTTCCGTACAATCTTTTAAATCCGAACTATCCATTTTCGAACTCTGCTAATTTTGCCAACTGATCTTCTTCAATCAATGCTTTAATGAATACGTCCAATCCGTCACCGTCCATTACTTGATCCAACTGGTAAACCGTTAGATTAATACGGTGATCTGTTACACGACCTTGTGGATAATTATATGTCCGAATTCGTTCAGAACGATCGCCAGATCCGACCTGACTTTTTCGATTAGAAGATTGTTCAGCATCAATCTTTTGTCTTTGTGCATCATATAATTTAGCACGCAAACGCGCCATCGCTTTATCGCGGTTTTTAAACTGAGAACGTTCTTCCTGACACTCAACAACCGTACCTGTCGGAATATGAATCAAACGAACAGCAGATGAAGTTTTATTAACGTGCTGACCACCAGCACCGGAAGAACGGAAGACTTCCATTTTAATATCTTTTTCTTCATCAATATGCACATCAACTTCATCCGCTTCTGGCAAAACAGCAACCGTTGCTGCCGAAGTATGGACACGCCCGCTGGCTTCCGTTTCCGGAACACGTTGTACACGATGAGCACCCGATTCGTATTTCAGCGAAGCGAACACAGCATTTCCGGAAATAGATGCAACGGCTTCTTTTACACCACCGATTCCCGTTTCATTTTTTTCTTCTACTTCAAAGCGCCAACCACGGAAAGCCGCATAACGTTCATACATCCTGAATAAGTCAGCAGCAAATAAAGCCGCTTCTTCTCCGCCCGTACCGGCACGAACTTCCAAAATAACGTTTTTTGCATCCGCTTCATCTTTTGGCAAAAGCAACACTTTAATTTTTTGTTCCAATTCCGGCAATTCTGCTTTCAAGGCATAAAATTCTTCATTTGCCAACGCACGCATTTCTGCATCAGCCGAAGCATCATTCATCATTTCTTCGGCCTCTTTCATATCCGATTGTACTTTTTTCCAACGACGACCGGCCATCACGACATCTTCCAAAGCGCTTTGTTCTTTTGAAAGCTTTACAATTTGCGAACCTTCTGTTTCTTGTTCCAACAATGCAGACAATTCATCATATCTGTCCATAATTGTTGCCAACTTCATTTCAAAACTCATTCTAATTTCCTTTTATCAATATTTTTCAATAGACATCCACATGCGGCACAAAAACCACATTTATATTTTACTTATTACTTTGTTTGCTAACGCTTTTTCAACTTATCTGCTGATAAAGAAATACCGGAACGAACAGCTCCGACAGGGCCCAAGGCTTTCACCTTTTGTCCGTCCACAAAAACATCCAAACCGCCGGCATTACCTGTTTTTAAAAACAACTCTTCATTGGATTCAGGCACATCATACTTTTCACCCTTTTTCAAAGTACGACTTAAAATCAAAGTATCATCCTGTTCGATTTCGACCCAAACTTCTTCACGAGCAACAATCTGGACTGCGTTTTTCTTGGTCTTTGTTTTGGGAGCTACAACTTCCTTTTGCGCAACAGAGTTTTCTTTCTCGACAGAGTATACAGCTTCTTCATTCTTTTCCCCAATAATAATTTCTTCCGACAAAGTCGGTTCTTGTGCCGTCAGAACGAACGGAACTTCTTCGACCTGTGTCTCTTTATATGTTACGAAAAACCAAACCAACCAAACGAAAATTATTGCAGATGCGGCAAAAAACAAATACTTAACCGAAGGAAATAAAGATTGTTGCTCCGGCATAGGCATATCTACTTCCACTGGTTTGAGATATGGATTTTCTTTGCGATATAATTCCACCAACTTGTCGACATCCAAACATAAAAAGGCCGCATAACTGCGTAAAAAGCCAAGTGCATATGCTTGTCCCGGAAAAACTTTGTATTCAGATTCTTCCAAGGCCCTTAAATAATAAGCACGTATACGCAAAAAATCTGCTATCTTTTCAATACTTTCTTTTCTTGCCTGCCGTGCATTTTTTAGTATCAATCCGACAGTCAAATTTTCACCATCAACACCTGATTGCAGTTGTTGTTCTTCTTCTTTTAAAATGTTTTCTGTCGTTTTCTTTTTCATAGCTCTTTCCTTAGTGTCTTTATTTTAACATTTTTTTTATAAATTTCAAGCTGTTTTATAAAAAAGGAATCAAATGATTGGCCGTTAAAAACAAAACTATTATACTTGCAAATGCCAAATGAGGTCCGTATGCTGCTGATCTGCGCTTTGTTATAATTGCAAAAAGGCCAAATGAAATCACCGATATCAGCAACAATGCACATAAAGGCAATACACCAAACCAAGTGCCTAAACCCACCAGCATTTTTACATCACCGCCACCAAATGCATCTTTTAAAAAAGCAGAAGAAACAAAAACAGCAACAGATGGCAAAATAAAACCGTAACAAGCCCCTATAAAACTCTGTTCCACAGGAATAATATTAGCCCATATTGCGTATCCGAATCCTATAAAAATCAATGGCACGGTAAAAATATCCGGCAACAAAAAGTATTGCTGATCAATTGCCGACAACAACGCCATAAAACATACAAAAATCTTTGCCCAAAGTTGTGCAGATTGAGGTATACATAAATCAATTGCAATAAATAAACCGGTTAAAATGATAGCCCAAAAGAAAGAAAAAAACACCATCTTACGCCATAAAGAATGCAGTTTATTTATTCTTTTTTTTGTCTTTGGCTTTGGAAAATGTGGTTTATGCCATAAGTAAAACAACCATTCTCCCCAATCGGAAGCCACCACCTTGCCATAACGACTTGCCACACACGGAATGCTTAACCCAAACAAAAATGCACAAATGTAAGATATCATTTTGACCTTTCCTTTTTATTCACTTTAACGGTGCATTAAACAAAAGGCAAGCATTTTTTCTTTACTTATTTAAAATACTTATTTATGATACGATTCGTGGGGTCAATAAATTAAATGGAGACAAAAAATGGCAGACATTAACGATCTAGAAAAATTAGCAGAATTAAAAAAGAAAGGTATCATCTCTGATGCTGAATTCACCCAACAAAAAGACGCTATCTTAAAAAGCAATTCCAATCAAGTTGCCAGTGGCGAACAGAAAGAACGTATAGTTTACATCTTGCTTGGCTTTTTCTTGGGTGGTTTTGGCGTCCACAATTTTTATGCTGGTTACACAGGAAAAGGTGTTGCACAGTTATTAATCACTTTATTCCTTTTCTGGTTAGTCATTCCTCTTCTGGCTGTTTTTGTTTGGGTTATTATCGAAATCATAACCGTAACAAAAGATGCAAACGGAGTAGCTTTTAAATAAGCTTGTTTGAATTTATTAAGGCCCCGATTATTCGGGGCTTTTTTATTGCATATGAATATATTTACTCTTGCTTAACCATTGACGACCTACAATACTCCTGTTTTTTAACAAATCAAGGAGTGAAAATATGAAAAAATTATTATTTGTTTTATTAGCCAGCGCCACAATTTCACCGGCTATGGCACAAACATATAACTATGCACCGGCCCAAAGGACAAGACAACCTATGGCTCAAACACAAGGTGTACAAGCCAAAAGAGCAAAAGCTCCGGAAAAATATAAATTGGGCAACCCGTTATATCGTCCGGCAGCACAAACCGGCATTATGGGCGGTGAAATAGATTATGCACGTAGACCGAAAAAAACATCTATCGGGCAACAAAGTGCGTCTGCTTGGGAAGTAATACCAGAAATAAAATATGGAATAACCGATAAATTATCAATTGAAGCAAATGCCAATTACGGTGATCTAGAATTTAAATCTGGCGGAGCTGGAATTAAAGGAGCTAAATCATCTCTATATGGAGCAACTGCAAACTTGCGTTATTTGGTTGCATCCGTAGATAATTTTGATTTCAATATTTATGGAGGAGCTTCTTATCGTGGAATGAAAGCCGGAAACAATAAGATGAAAAACATCAACAGAGCTGTTGGTATCCGCAACACACAACATCGTTCTGATATAAACGTCGGATTACAAGTTGGCAAAAAGATTGAAAATGTAACGCCTTACTTTGCAGTCGGTTTTCAATCTGAATTCTGGTCAAGTCGCGGAAATAATATAGCTCCAGCAGGAACAAATACAGTTATCAACCCTGGTATTTACATTGATTTAAATGAACAAATCGGTTTGGATTTAAGTTATAGAAGTGTTGTCCATGAAAATGCTACATACAAAGCCGTTGTAGATTTTTATCCGCAAGACAACCTTGTTGTTGGTGTTGGTGCATACATGATTCATCCGCAAACGGACTTAAACGAATATGGTGCCTTGGCAAACATCAAAGTAAAATTCTGATAAAGTTTAATTTATCAAAAACAAAATCCCCTGCCAAAAGCGGGGGATTTTTGTATCTTGGCGGATGGGGCGAGATTCGAACTCGCGTTAGGCTTTAGACCTAAACACACTTTCCAGGCGTGCGCCTTCAACCACTCGGCCACCCATCCATTTGTAAGATTTGCTTATACACCAAAAGATTTTTTTTTGCAAGTATTATTTTTAACACTTGCCGCTGCAAAAAAAGGTTGCTTTTTTTTATTTCCTGTCTTAACATAATCTTAGAATAACGTTGGGAGAATAAAAAATGAAAAAAATTATTTTTGCTCTTTTGGTTTCTGCTTGCATATTGACACCTGTTTTTGCGCAAAACATAACTCTTATTCCGGAAACAGGACGAAAAAAGATTTTTACGGCAAACGATCAGTTGCCATTCCAACAATTAATCGGATATGCAATTGAAGTTTCTTCCACTGCTTATTCAGAAGAAGTAAATGTAGGTTATCATTCTTGCGAAGACGTTTATTCAATGGAAGGATATGATGTTTTGTCACAGTATCCTTGCGAATTATTCGTTCATTCCAAACAAGGTCCGATTGTTGTGCGTTATCAAAACGTATCTGAACAAACGGATCAAGAAATTAAGAAGTTTCTATCTGAAAACCAATTTGGTGCATCATTATACTATAACGAAGGACGCTTCCGTTTTGAAGTAGACGAAAATACCTTCTTCGAAGAATAAAATCATTCGTTTTCAATCAATGCCGATACAGGGACAAACGAAATATCGGGATGGTTTTGTACGCCAACCCAATCTGTAAGGACTTGAATAACGACCGGATGCATAGGCAAAGCCAAAATAAGCTGACCTTTTTCAGTGGCTTTCGATTCGGCTTGTTTCAAAACATCTTTAAGAGCATTCGCATACAATTCGTTTGAATCCGACCATTCAATTGATTCATAAGGCAGTAACGATAAACCAAACTGACTTATTTTCTGTTGTACGATTTGTTTCCAAATATTATCATCCAAAGGCATTTTTCCACCCAAAACGAATCCAACAAACGGTACATTCAAATCAAAATATGTTCTTTGGAACAGGTTTTCAACCTCAAAAGCAGATTGACCGTTGCGAATCGCTAAAGCACCACCATTATCAAAACCGCCCGGCCCTTCCGTTACAATATCAAACATATTTTCAAAACCGCGTTGTCTGGCATACTTTATTTTTTCAGACAAACGTGAAGTGTATGGTGAAAAAGATAAAGTAACAACCGGTGGTAAACGTAAAATCGACTCGGCAAACAATTTTTCATTTAACCCCACATTTGTCAACAGAATCGCCAAACGCGGTTTACTTTCATCATACTTTATTGATTTAGCATAGGTTTGTGCAGCATTTGTTTCATTTTCCCAATCTTGTACCAATTCCACATATTGTAAAGGAAAATTGTCGAACAATACCTGAAAAGTCATCAACTCCGAATCGCTTTGTTCAACCGGCGGAACATCAACACTCGCCTGCATTTTTGCCGGATACTTTGCCATATTATGTCCGACAAATCCAGGTAAATTCAAAGAAATTTTCGGTATCCACCGACTCTCGGAATAATTCAGCTTCAAATAAAGTAAGGCACCTGTATAAAGTGCAACAATCAGAATAATTCCACAAATTTTGAACAAATTTTTTTTCATTTTTCGTCCTTAATATCAAAAACATACATCTTTTTATAAAAAAAAGCAAAAATAAAGTAAAAAGTTTACTTGTTATTAACCTTTTTTTCTAATATAATAGCATTGTTGAGGAGATTACTTTGGTTGATTCAAGAATTATTCAAGAATTCGAACCAAATCGAATCACGCGTTTTTTAGTGATAAATTTATCAATAGAAAGGAAAGTTAAAAATGAAAAAATTACAAAAAGGTCGTTCAATGATCGAAATGTTGGGTGTATTGGCAATTATCGGTGTTTTGTCAATCGGTGGTTTGGCTGGTTATACAATGGCGATGAACCGTCATCGTGCAAACCAAATTTTGGACTATGCATCTCGTTGCGCTATTGTTGCTCAAACAACTGGTGATGGATACGTCGTTGCAAATGATTCATGCGCTAATTTGTTAACTAACGAAGCTGGTCCACTTGGGATTGCTTACGATGTTGACGGTGGTGCTGCAGGTGATACAAATTTCACAGTTACAACAGGAAATATCGCATCAGAAGACGTTCGTGACATTTTGGTAGGTCGTTCCAATGCTACTGTTACTGTTGCAGAAAACGGACAGGCAATTGTTTTCACCTTTGCAAAATAATAAAGGATAAAACTAAAAAAAACGCTCACTCACGTGGGCGTTTTTTTATAGTATAACGAAGAAAAATCCTCTTGCATTATAAAATATACTGTGTTATTGTTTTAAGTGATTGATAGTCCGTAACAAAAAGGAAGTTCATGAAGAGTTCACAAAAGGGACGTTCTATGATTGAAATGCTGTCTGTATTAGCAATTGCAGGCATATTATCTACTGTGGGAATTGCGGGATATGTCATGGCCATGAATCGTTATCGTGCAAATCAAATTTTGGACTATGTAAATCGTTGTGCACTTATTGCTCAAACAAACAGCAAAGAAGGGTATGCAGTTGATGATGCATTTTGCGGAGATTTATTAACTGACTCTGCACCACTTGGACTTGACGGAAAAAAATTTGTTGTCAAAAATGCGGCAAACGCTTCAACAACATACACCGTCACAACACCTGTTATTAAATCAGATCAAATTCGCGCAGCCTTGGTTGCTCGAGCCACTTCAGCCCTTAATGGTGAAATCATTGATATTTGGGATCTGCAAGAAAAAATCGAATTTACGTTTCGAAGATATTAAGTCGCACTCAACTTAATGCAGGTGGCTTTATACTTTACGCATAATAAATTCAGGAAACATTCCCTTTAGTGTCAGTTCAAAGTCTTTATCCGTATAAAAGGCTTTTATTTCTTCTGTTGTCGGTTCTGCTAATTTTCCCGTATTAATCGGACGGTACTCTTGCAAAGCAAACGTCTTTACACCTTTCTCCGACAACATTTCTGCCATTTTTAAAATATCTTTTTTTGTAACGATTCTGGGATCGGTTGTTGTTCGAACTTCCAAAGACGTTCCAAACGATAAAATCATATCCAAAGCCTGTTCGGCTTTTTTCCCCATTTCAAAACCGATTGCCGTACCGGACGCGTCCGCGTATTTATCGAACGGGGCTTTAATATCCAATCCGATCCAATCCACCATCGGCAATAACTGTTCTAACCTATCGGGATATGCACCCGACGTATGTAAAGCAACTTTGAACCCTAAATCGCGTACATCCTGAATTGCTTTATCCAAGTCAGGTTGCAATAAAGGTTCTCCCCCACTGAACACAACTCCGTCTAACAATTTTTGGCGTTGCTTTAACAGATTCATTACATCATCCCATGAAACATTTGTTTTATCAGATGCAATCTGTAATTCCGGATTATGACAATACGGACAACGTAAGGGACAACCTTGAGTAAAAACAACGGCGGACAACTTCCCCGGAAAATCTATTGTTGTAAAGGGAAGCAGCCCGCCGACATTCATTTTAAAAGCACCTAAAAAGGATTACTTACCGGCACAGCAAGCACATTTTTCAGAAGCAAATGCTTTGCTTTCTGTGAACCATTGACGTTCCTTATATTCACTTTGTTTGCCATTATTGAATTGAGAAACCGGACGGAAATATCCCATCACACGAGTCCAACATTCAACCGGTTGGCGTTCTTCGTCACTCAATAAAATTTTAACATCTGCATTCATTTTTTTACCCCTTTCTTAAAAATTAAACATTGTTCCCGACTAAGATGCATTCACAGCAAGCCGTTTACGCTTCTCAGCAATTTTTTCTTCGTCACAAATAGGACAGAACTTATGCTCCCCTGACAAATAACCATGTTTCGGACAAATCGAAAATACCGGTGTAATTGTTACATACGGCAAATGATAATTTTCCAAAACACGTCTGATAAATGATTTACAAGCACCCGATGAAGAAATTCTTTCGTTCATGTAAAGGTGCAACACTGTACCGCCTGTATACTTTGTTTGCAATGTATCTTGCAAATTCAAAGCTTCGAACGGATCGTCCGTATAACTGGACGGCAATTGTGATGAGTTTGTATAATATGGTGCATCCGGTGTTCCGGCTTGAATAATATCCGGATAACGTTTTTTATCTTCACGAGCAAAACGATAAGTTGTTCCTTCTGCCGGAGTTGCTTCCAAATTGTACATATGACCTGTTTCTTCTTGGAATTGCAACATTTTAGCACGGATGTGATCCAAAACGCGGATTGCCAATGCCATTCCTTCCGAATCCGCAATATTATGTTCATCATTCGTAAAGTTACGAATCATTTCGTTGATACCATTAACACCGATTGTTGAAAAATGATTACGTAAGGTTCCTAAATAACGGCGTGTGAACGGGAATAAACCACTGTCCATATGCATTTGAATTGTTTTACGCTTCATTTCCAAAGAAGTCTTTGCCAAATCCAACAATTCATCGATTCGTTTCATCATTGCATCTTCATTGCCTTTGAACAAATATCCCAAACGTGCACAGTTCAAAGTGACAACACCGATTGACCCAGTTTGTTCAGCAGAACCGAATAATCCGTTACCTTTTGCAAGTAATTGGCTTAAATCCAATTGTAAACGACAACACATTGAACGTACTTGTTTCGGTGATAAAGAAGAATTAATGAAGTTTTGGAAATACGGCAAGCCATATTTAGCTGTCATTTCAAACAACGCATCTGTATTCTCACTGTCCCAGGGGAAATCTTTTGTAATGTTATAAGTCGGAATCGGGAAAGTAAACGGACGACCATGTGAATCACCGGCAGTCATTACTTCAATGTAAGCTTTGTTCACCATATCCATTTCAGCTTGCAAATCACCATAAGTGAATGGCATTTCTTCGCCACCGATTTCCGGATGTTGCGGACGTAAATCTTCCGGGCAAACCCAGTCAAACGTCAAGTTTGTAAACGGAGTCTGTGTTCCCCAACGACTTGGCACATTCAAATTATAAATGAAAGACTGCATTTCTTGCTTTACTTCTTCATAAGACAATTTGTCTTTACGAATAAATGGTGCAAGATATGTATCGGCAGAAGAAAATGCTTGAGCCCCTGCCCATTCATTTTGCAACGTACCTAAGAAATTAACCATCTGGCCAAAAGCCGTACTTAAATGTTTCGGTGGTAACGATTCGACTTTATTGGGAACACCATTAAAACCTTCTTTCAATAAGGTTCTTAAAGACCAACCAGCGCAGTATCCGGACAACATATCCAAATCATGAATATGATAATCACCGTTTTTATGTGCATCACCGACTTCTTTCGGATAAACATGGCTCATCCAATAATTTGCAATCATCTTACCAGATATGTTTAAAATCAAACCACCCAAAGAATATCCCTGGTTTGCATTAGCTTTTACACGCCAATCGGAACGATCCAAGTATTCATTAATAGAAGCAATTGCATCAACCACGGCTTTTTTATCTTGACGAGAACGTTCACGACTTTCACGATAAACAATATATGCACGCGCTGTTTTATAGTAATTAGCGGAAATCAATGCTTGTTCGACAATATCTTGAATTTGTTCAATTGAAGGCACTTGTTCATGCGCAAAGCGGTGCTTTAAGACCTTAACAACCTGTTCGGCCAAAAACCACGATTCTTCCAAACCAAATTCACCAGTTGCCGTACCGGCCTTTTCAATTGCTTTTGCAATTTTTGATGCATCAAAGGAAACTGTTTGACCTTCACGTGTAATAACGCTCTGTAAAGGTCCCACATCTATCGAAAAATTTTCATTTCCTTGCGGTTCGACAACTTTCAACATTTAGTGTATACTCCTTATTCAAAAATACTATATATTGTTTTAAACATCTTTGTGTGTTTTCTTCAGGATAACTTAAAAAAGATAAATCAGTCAAGCGTTTTTTTAAAAATTTTTATGTATTTTTTTATTCAAAAATAACTATTTCAAAATAAAGATTTTTTTATTTTTCCCAGTCAAAAATGAAAAAGTTTTTCGAAAAAAGTTAATCAAATCGTTAATTCAATATAACTGATTAAAAAATAAAGATTTATACCTTATTTTTTCTTTAACTTGTGAATTTGCAAACATTCTTCAATGTTTTTTATTTTAATTTGATATAACTAATTGCTTTTAATGAAATAAAAATCATTTTTTCACTTTTCAATTATTTTTTCTGTAAAAAATGCTCGATTCTTTTTTCACTTTTTGTTAATATATAGAAGAAAGTTCAAGGTTTTACAAAATGATGCTTCAAAACAAATGGATTAAACAACTGATAAACAGCGAATCCGATGCACGTCAGATTCGTTCTTTAAGGAATAGAAGAATCGCAGATAATAAAAGCGGACGTCTTTTATTCGGAAAAGAATCGAATCCGTTTTTGTTTTTAAATGATACGCTGCAACCTGAACGCTTAGAAAAGTTATCAAACGCCTATAAAAAAAAGTGTCCTGTAACAGTCCGTCTAGAAACTCCCGATAAAACTTATGATATTTCCATCCGTCCTTTAACTTCCGGAATTTTACTGATTGCAAATGACTTATCTGAAAAAATTCAGATGGAAGCATTGTTATCCGAAGAGCAAGAACAAATTCAAGAAGCTTGGGACAATATGCCAACCGGTTTTTATTTAACGGATGCAAATGGTCAATTTATATTGGCAAATCAACGTTTATGTACATGGCTTGGAATAAGCAAAGAAGAAATTTCAAAACATTCTTTGTCTGAATTTGTTAAAGGTAAGACTCAACCGGCGACAGATTCTTGGCAAGGAACATTAACTTTTAAAGGTAGCACAAAAAGTTTTAAATCAGATGTTATTCAAAGTGCTGTTGAACGTATGGGACAAACCTTTTTGGAAGGGACTGTATTACCGCCGATACAACACAAAGCATCGAATACTTCCGATAACAATCCTTTTTTCTTTAACAAAGCACCAATGGGTATTTTAATTGTAGACAGTGTTGATTTAACCATTTCAAAAGTAAACCCGCTTTTGATTCGCCAATTGGGAAACAGATCGGATTTGATTGGTCTGCCACTTTACAATATATTAGATAACGAATCGCAAGAAGCATTACCTTTAAAATTATCAAAACTTTTAATGCGAGCTCAAAAATTTGAAAAATGCGAATTGACGTTTGAAATTCCAAATTCAGAAAACAGAACATTTATGGCTTATATTTCACCGATAGAAAAAAAGTCGGAAGACAAAGAAATCATCAGTTACGCTTTCTACTTAACAGACTTGGACGAACGTAAGACATTACAAATGCAAATGCTTCATGCGCAAAAGATGCAAGCCATGGGACAAATGGCCGGCGGTGTAGCGCATGATTTTAATAACTTATTGACAGCAATTATCGGTTTTTCTGATTTGCTCTTGCAAAAACATAAACAAGGCGATCCGTCCTTTTCCGATATCATGCAAATCAAAAATAATGCGAATCGAGCATCAGCATTGGTCGGACGACTTTTAACTTTCTCGCGTAAACAACCTTTAAAGCCAAAACTGTTGGATATGGCTGATGAATTTTCCGATTTGGCTTCTTTATTACGCCGTAGTATCGGTGCGCGTGTTGAATTGCAGACTGATTTTCCGGCTGATTTGGGATTCGTCAAAGTCGATCCTCAACAATTGATGCAAGTATTTTTGAATTTGGCCGTAAATGCACGTGATGCAATGCCCGAAGGTGGTGTTTTATCTATTACAAGTCATGTTGAAACGGTAAAAAAATCCAAAACGATTGGAACTGAAATTATTATACCCGGCAATTATATTGTTATTGAAGTATCTGACACTGGCTGTGGTATATCCAAAGAAAACCTGCCCCGCATTTTTGATCCGTTCTTTTCAACAAAAGAAGGCATTGCCGGTTCCGGTACAGGTTTGGGATTATCCACTGTTTATGGAATCATTACACAAACAGACGGATATATTTATGTAACCAGCACTGTTGGTAAAGGAACGACCTTTACTATTTACCTGCCCCGTTTTGAAAAACCGGATACAAAAGAAGAAAAAGCTATGCGCCCGATTATTCCGGCGGCATTACAAAAAGCAAACATCTTGTTGGTTGAAGATGAAGATGCTGTTCGTGCTTTTTCGGCACGTGTTTTGAAGAACAAAGGCTTCAGTGTTGTAGAAGCTTGTGATGCACAGGAAGCTTTGACACATTTGGATGAAAAGGGCGAATCGTTTGATTTGCTTTTGACAGATATGATGATGCCCGGCATGGACGGCGAAACTTTGTGTAATTTAGCAAAAGAACGATACCCGTCTTTACGGGTTATATTGATGAGTGGTTATTCAGAAGATTTTGCACGGCACGGAAAAGACGAAGACAAAAATTTTTCATTCTTACCAAAGCCGTTTAGCTTAAATCAGTTAGTTTTAAAAGTTAGAGAAGTTTTACAAAAAAAAGAATAAGGATAAATAAAATGGAAAAAGAAAAAATTGAAGAATTAAAACGTGGTATTGAAAGTATTATTCCGGAAAACGGATTAGAACAAAAAATTGCATTAGCGGAAAAAGAAAATCGTCCGTTGATTGTTAAATTCGGCATGGATCCGACTGCCCCCGATTTACACTTGGGACATGCAGTAGCTTTAAAAAAGATACGCCAACTTCAAAACATGGGCGCAAAAATTGTTTTGATTGTTGGTGATTTTACCGCTGCGGTAGGTGATCCGACTGGACGTAACACAACACGTCCGCCTTTGACCGAAGAAGAAATTAAAGTCAATGCTCAAACCTACATCGATCAAATGGGAAAAGTTATCGATTTAAACAAAAATGTGGAAATCGTTAAAAACGGTGATTGGCTGAACAAAATGAATTTTGCTGATGTGTTAAAATTACTTGGAAAAGCAACTTTGGCACAAATGTTGCAACGTGATGATTTTGAAAAACGTTTTAAAGCAAATATTCCTATCTCTTTGCATGAACTGGTTTACCCTTTAATGCAAGGATACGACTCGGTTGCTATTAAATCAGATATTGAATTCGGTGGTCGCGATCAGTTGTTCAATTGTCTTGTTGGCAAAACCTTACAAGAAACAATCTTGGGTGTCAAAGATGGTCAAATCGTTATCGGTATGCCTCTGCTACGTGGCTTGGACGGCGAAATGAAAATGAGTAAATCAAAAGGCAATTACATTGGGCTTACCGAACCGGCAAATGATATGTTCGGTAAAACAATGTCTATTCCGGATGAATTGTTGCCTGAGTGGATTGAATTGACAACCGATTTCGATGAAGAAACAAAAGCCAATATGATTGCTGATTATAAAAACGGCACAGTAAATCCGATGGAATTGAAAAAGAAAGTTGCAAAAAATATTGTAACTCAATATCACAACGCTGCAGCCGCAGACGAAGCAGAAGCTTTCTTCTATCGTCAAGTACAACAAAAAGGATTTGATGATAAGGCATTTGAACCTGTATCAATTAAAGATTTAGCATCTGAAATTACATTGTTGGATTTATGTGCCTTCGTCAACTCTAAAGAAAGCAAATCTAATTTACGTAGATTGATTGAAAGCGGTGCTGTTTCTATCAATGGAGAAAAACAAACAGACGTTTACATGAAAATCCAACCGATTGCAGGTTTGAAAATTAAAATCGGCAAACGCGGTTTCTTTGAATTAGTTTAATTAACTAAAATCAAAATAAAAATCCCCGCTGACAAATCAGTGGGGATTTTTCATTAGAATTCCATAGAAGGTTCGTAATGATAACGCGTAACGACCATTCCCAAAGGATTATAATAATACCCTGGAATTGCCACAGTCTGCTTTCTGCTTCTATAAAAACCAACATCCAAAGTAAATTTCATCTTTTGCTTTGTCATCCCATTTTTACCATGCGTCCACAAATCAAATTCAACCAACCAAGAGTTTCCAACATGGGATATAATCCTGATATTATCAGCATGCATTGGAAAAGCATCATCCAAGTCTTTAAGACGTTCATCATTATCTCTATAAACAGGAGCCCATACACCTCGGCCTGACATTAATGATAAAGTACTGCGCGGCCCCCATCTGCGCCACATTTCCAATTTATCCGGAATAACAAAGTTCCGTTCTTCAATATACCTATGAACAAAGGCTTTTTGAAGTAATTCCAAATTGCCCAAGTTATCATTTAAAACATCTGACAAAACCAGTGAGTTTGTTCCGCGTGTTATATTGAACAACTGTGTCATTACGGCCAATTCTCCGCCTTTTTGAAGCATTGTCACCACAAGCAACACATTAAAAGCTAAACTGAGAATAGCAAGAGACATAAAAACCCAAGAAAAGATTTGTGCTCGTTTCACCCGCGCTTCGGAAACAACGGCCATCAAATCCAGATTTTCTTGAGAAGCATCATTTGTCGCAACCATAAAGACACCTGTTCTTATTCTATTTTAACCTTATTAATATTAAGCAAGTTCTTTTTTGTTTTTCCAAGACAGGTTTTATTTAAATCCGCACGGAAATTTTTGGCTTTTATATCTGCCAATTTATCTTTGTTACTAGCTTCGTTAAGCAAGTCTGTTAATTCTTGATCAGCTCTGGCTCTTTTTATTGATTCATCATATGTTAAAGCACTTTCTTCTGTTATTAATAACTCCGCTTTTTTATCCTTGTCCAAAGCATTAATACAAGCTATCTCAGTATCTGATGCACGCTGTTTTTTATCCAATTCTTTTTTATTTTTAGTCGACTTCATATCAACCAATGCAGTTGCGTACTCTCTGACATTTTCACCATCCATTTTATTTCCTATAGTTTTACCTTGAGATGCCAAACTCTTATCACTTGTTTCCGAAACGGCTTCTTTTATGCTTTCTGTGGTATCCACCTGTTGTTTTACTATCTTCAAGATGTTTTCTTTACCTTTTTTCAGAGCATCCAAAAGCCTGTTTAAATCCTTCTTGTTCAAATAATTAATGTCAGACGGAATTTCGATACCAATAGTTGCTGCTGTCTGCTCGATATTTGCCTTCAAGTTTGCAGCATCATCCAAGAAGCTCTCATACGCTTCCGTGGCAGTTTGTTCATCCCTTTTATATAAGAGATATCTTGACAACCTGTTCCCGTCAATATTATCAACTGGTGGAAGTGTGGTAATCGTATTATTCTTAGAAACGTTAAAATAGGTACTGAATTCACCCTTTTCGTTAATATTACGATATTTATCCGCTTTATATTTTTCCCATAAAGTCCCTTCTTCAAAAGCACCTTTCTTTTCCGCACTTGGGTTCATCGGTGTTTGAGGATAAATCGACCCCAGTTGATTGTTTCCATCTTTGAAAACAATGATTTCTTCATATACCGGTGGCAAAGGACGTGGTGCGCTCTTGGGCGGATTTTTCATCGCAGGAGACAACAAACAGCCCTGTGCTTCCGTTGTTTTAATGAACTTGTCATGTGCCGATTTTACCTGATCATAGAAATAGTAATCATACTTTACAGCATCATCAATTTTTGGTTCCTTCAAAGGCATTTTATGTCCTTGTCCCAAACAAAATTCTACAATCTTTTGATATTTTGGTTTCCAAACATCTCTATCATACAAATATTTTTGGTCATTCCACAAAGGCAACGAAGACGTTTGACCTGTTTTACGTTGACCCCAAGCATCTTGATCTGGATAGAATAAATTTAAAACCGCAAACGAAATAGCTACCTCCGGACCATCTTTCATAAGGTCATTGGCATTAAAAGTTAAATTAATTTCATCTGTCTCTGAACCCGTTTGTTCTTGTTCATCTACACCAGCCACAAACGCAGCATCATCTTCGGCTATCTCTTCCGTTGAAACAGCCATATTCAAATCATATGCCAAAACACGATCTTGTGTTTCTTTTTTTAGTTTGCTCCACACATTTCCGGGATTTGCAAAATAATCAGAAAGCCATTTTTCATTGCATTCATCAAAATCTTTCACTCTTTCTTTTGAAATCTCTTTATCCAACACGACTAAACGGAAATCTTCAAGTTTTCTTATCTGTGTTTGAACTGAATTCATCATGTTATGCAAAGATATTGTATCTTGCAAAAGAACTTTATATGATTGATTAGCTTTATTAAAGGTCATAGCTTTACCCTTTCCGACGACCTTTGAATATGTTTTCTTTTTTTCGGGGGCAAATGATTTTATACGCCGTGCAATATGACTGTTTGCGACAGCTTCTTTTTCTTCAGCTGCAACAGCCGGCATCGCTATACACATACCCAACACAACAAGACAAACTGAATGCAACAATACCTTAATCATTTTTGCCTCCTACTTGAACTTCTTCACCCAATACATCGGCAGATTTTAAATTTCTAATTCCTTCTAAAATCATACGCTTATAGGCCAAATCTTTTTCTAAATCTTGCACCTGATTTTCCCAACTATTCATTCTGATGGCAACGTTCAAATTACCGATTGTATCATCAGTAGATGAAGAATCCTGTGCTGATGTATCTGCTTCTTTCAATTTTGCCAACTTATCTTTTGCCACCAAAATATCCGCATGTAAATCAATCAATGATTGTTGGATAAATGCAGCCCGTCTTTCTTTTACAACTGTTTTTTCAACATTACCAACCGGATTAGCAACAACGGCTACTTTATTGATAGCATCTTTTGTACTTTCGGTATTTTTAAAATCGACCGTGCCGGCTACAATACCCGGAGCAGCACCTTTAAAACCATCTATAACTGTTTGACTTCCTTTGGTAACGTTTTCAATTGATGTAACACCGACCTTCTCAATATCTTGTGCCAAGGAAAATGGATTTAAAGCCAACTTTCTTAATTTTTCCAAATACTTTAACAACTCGGTAAAGGATTTCAGATCATTCATAACCCCTTCACTTGCTGTTACAAGAGCCTTCTCATCCGAACCACCATCTACAATGGGTAGTGGATTCACTAACTTATCTAGTGCCTCAATAGCTAAACATATTAAAATTCTTGGTACCGCATTTGCCTGAAGCGGCACAAAAAGCGACATCAGAAAAACAACACATCCCAAAATATATTTTTTTAACTTCATTTTTCCGTCCCCACTATAGCTTTCGTATCAGCAACAACCTGTTCCGCCGTTCTGGCAATAATATATTCAGCATCAATTGTTTGCAGCTCTTCTACTATATCTGCTTCTAATTGCGCTATATCAAAATTCAATCTTATTATCCGTTGGCGCGTTTTTTCCTGAGTAATCAGAGCTTCCAAAGCCCTTTTATCGTCAATTGTTTCAGCTTGTTTTATTCTGCTCTGAAGCGATTTCAAACGATTAATAGAATCTTCTTTAACAGCTGTTTCTCCTTCAAAAGCTGTCGCCAACGCCATTGCTGCAACTTCTCGATAATACCCGTTTCTGTTTTTTAAAACACGCTTTCTTGCTTCCGAAGTACCCAGTAAAGGTTTACCATCATAGGTATCGCCGTCCTTTGTACTGTAATAATAACGTGAACGGATAAATCTTTGAGCCTGTTGTTTATTTGGTTGAGGCGCACCGAAATTATTCTTTACAATAATAACTCTATCTGCTGAAGAATCCGCATTTTTCGAAGATACACTATCCACCGAATCAGAAATACCATCTTTTATATTTCCAGCGGTTTCTGCAACGGTATCCCAGGCCTTATTAGCAGAATCTTGTATAGACTGTGTTGCTTTATTTGCCGTATCTTGAACAGTACGGAATGCCTCATCTGCTTTATTTTGAGCACCCTGAATAGCACCATCGGCTTCATTTTTCAACTGATTTAACGAATCTCCGACACCTTTTTTCCAATCTTCCATACCGATATCATCAGCAAAATCGCCCACACTCTTTCCCATCAAAGATGCAAAAGAAGAAGCATCTGAAAAGTTCAATTTTTCTTGAAATTCAGACAAGTTCGGAGCAACGGAAGCTAAAAAGCCCATTGCTGAATTCATATCTAAAACACCCTCGGATACAGTTTGATAGACTGTATACGTGGTTGTAAGCAAATAAAGAGCCGTTGAAGTAACCTGATTTGAATATTCAGAAACAAACTGGGTTTGTTGTACTTTTTCATCCATTTCAAACGCATACACAGGTTGCGTACCTAAAGATAAAATCAGCACTAAAGAAAGCAATGTCTTTTTCATTGTTCTGCTCCTTTTTGCTCTAGTAATTTCAATTTTTCGGCAGCTATATCATCATTTTGCTTTTGTTCATCAGACCCGCCAGCACTGGTACTTGTTTTACTTATACCGGCTTTTCGAATTTCTGCCATAACCGAAACCGCCTCGGCTTCCAATTTGTTAGCATTTATTTGAAATAAATCAACATCTTTTGCAAAAGTATTAACCTTGTATGCCCCATATTGTCCAAGCTTTTCCTGCATATTAGCTGCTCCTGCTATTTCAGAAAGCATCCCTTCATTTTCTGAAGGCGCATTATTCATTTCTGCTTTTCCCCGGTATCCTTCTGTGATTCTCTTTATCCCACTTATACTTAAATCCTTAGAAATACCCAATAATGCATCTCGCTGAGCCAAAGGATCTTCAAAGTTTACTGTCTCCAGCTCTGTTGCAATATAATTCCGTATTTTAGGGACAGCCTCAGAAGATGAAACAACAGATTGTAACTCACCCGGCAAGATCGGAGCAAGAGACTTCAAATCCGTTGCACTTTTCATATCCGGCATTTTAGCTGTAATAGCACCAATATCGCCTTGTAACAAAGCATTTTGTACAGACGTAAGTAATGTTATTAAGTTTTGAGCAACTTCTATTGTTTTGTGCGTTGTTCGTATTGAAAGCTGTAATGTTTTAAGTGGTTCAACAACAGCATAAGCCGGAACGCTTTGCATCAAAGCAAACAAACAAAGTGCCATTATTTTTATTTTTGTTTTCATTGCACTCCCCTCTCACAAACACTAACGTCCCATATTATTCATCATGTTTACTGCACGCAAACCCAAAGCCTTTGCCTCTAGCGAAATCCTGCGAGCATCCAGCCCAAGATTTGCTATGGCAACGTTATTTCCAGCCCCTACTTTTGCTTGAATTGTATCGGCACTTTCAAGATCGTTTTTAGCCGATTGAATTAATTCTTCTTGGGAATCACTCATTTCATATTCCATAGAAGTTGCAAGTGCATAAGCATCCGCTGCCATTGTTTTTGCTAATGCGGTTCTTCTCTTTTCCCGCTCTGCCCTTTCTTGATCGGTCATAACAGCTTCTTCTTCCTCACTTGGCGGCAACAATTTATCCACAATCAAACCCGTCATCTTCTTAGAGTCTTTCATGGTATTTTCATCAAAACCAATTTCCTGTAATTCAGGAGCAATAGATATATTACCAATCGACTTTATTTTTGATACGACATCTTGAACAGTTTTTTTGCCGTCCTTGACCTTATCTTCTACTGTACCGTAAACCTTTCCGGCGGTAGCAAGAGCATTTCCTGCCTGTCCCACAGCAGCCCATTCATCTCCAAGTGCTGCCCCTGCAACACCAACCGCGGAACCTGTGGTTGTCATTATATCAGAAGCGTTAACTTCACCATTTATAAGGTTCTTTGTTGTATTGACAGCTGAACCGGCGGCCGATAAAGCACCTGAAGCTTCTGAAAGTCCGCTACCAGCTGCCGACAAAGCACCACCCGCTTGACCAACTGCATCCCATCCTTCACCAAGCATGCTTTCCGCACCACCGAGAGCCGAACCGACATTTGACAGTCCCCCTGAAAGTCCGCCGATAATACCACCTTTTGCATCAGCAATTGAACCCAAAGCTAAATCCAAATAACCCGGTACATTGAAAGCCCCCAAATCCCCTTGTGAAAGAAAAGATTTAACAAGTGTCGCATATTGCGCTGCCTGTAAAGCATTGGATGCTACTTGTTGCATAAGAAGTTGATTTTCTGTCGATTCCACTGCCTTTTCAATCATCAAATGGGGAAGATCTCCCGCATTGGCCTTCGGCATCACACAAAAACACAGAGAAACTACCACACATACGGATGTTAAAAATTTTTTAGAAAACATCTGAACCTCCCTCTAAAGAAAACATTTTCTGCTATTTCTTTTATTTTACCATTCTTTTTTCATGTTGTAAAGTCAAAATATTACATATTTTCGAAAATTTTTATTTTAAAATCAAGTCCTTGCAATCAGAATAATGTCCTTCGGCTGCCTTTATAACATTCCACAAAAGCATAGCGATTGTCATTGGACCAACACCACCCGGAACCGGCGTTATGTATGACGCTTTTCCCAACATTTCCAAGAACAATGTATCTCCGACTATTTTTCCATTATCCAAACGGTTTATTCCGACATCAATGACAACAGCACCCGGTTTTATCATATCACCGGTAATTAAACCTGGTTTACCGACAGCGCAAACCAAAATATCGGCTTGTTTTGTCAAATCGGCCAAATTACGTGTTTTAGAGTGAGCCTGTGTTACGGTACAATCCTCTTGTAATAACAGTTGTGCCAACGGTTTTCCGACCAAAGCCGAACGCCCGACAACAACGGCATGCATTCCGGTCATACTGGGCAAAACTTGTTTGAGCAAATACAAGCATCCCAACGGTGTACAGGAAATCATTGCCGGCAATCCGGAAACCATATTTCCAACATTTTGCGGATGCAACCCATCAACATCTTTTTCCGGCTTGATAGCTCCGATCAAAGTTTCTGCATTTAAATGAGCCGGGACAGGTAATTGCAATAAAATGCCGTCCACTTCCTTAGATTCGTTCAATTCAGCAATCAATTTCAAAATATTTTCTTCGTTTTCAGTAGCTGACATTTGATAGATATCCACATTTATCCCTACACTATCCGCCGCTTTTTTCTTGTTTTGTACATAGATTTGTGAAGCAGGATGTTCCCCGACAACCAGCACCGCTAACTTTGGCGTAGAGCCAAGTTTTTGAACTCTTTTAGCCAATTTTTCACGAAATTCTTTTGCTATTTGTTTGCCGTCAATAATTTTTGTTTCAACCATTCTTCTGTCCTTTCATCTGCTTGTTCGATTAAAATTACTTTACATCGAGATGTTTGACCTGTCACGATAAAAATATTCTTTTTTTTCACTTTTAGCAACTTGGATAAAAAATCAATCAATGCTTCGTTGGCTTTTCCATCCACTGCCGGTGCTTGCAGGGCAATTTTCAAATGCGTTTCGTTCCATACCCCATCAATGGCATTACGCTTTGCCCCTGGCGTTACGCGAACGGATAAATAAATACCTTTTTCATTTTTTGATATCAGCATTTTCTTCTAACCACCTTGCCATCTTGCAAAAAGAATCTACTGAAACCTGTTCTGCCCTTAAATTACTTTCTATTTCACCAGCCATACATATTTGTTCTATTTTATCACCCGACAAACCTAACGTTTTCAAACTGCCGCGCAACATTTTTCTGCGCTGAGAGAAAGCCGCTTGTGTCAATTTTGACATTGTTTCAAAAGAAAATCCCTTTTGCGGAGTTTTCTTTGGTGCAATACGAACTAATGCGGAAGTAACTTTAGGAGCCGGCGTAAAAACAGTTGGCGGAAGAATCATCAATTCAGACACATCTGCAAGCCAACCGGTTAAAACAGATAATCGCCCATAAGCTTCATCATTTTCTTTTGCCATTAATCTGTCTGCGACTTCTTTTTGAAACATCAGCGTCAGACCGGAAAACAAATGTATTTCCTTTAGCCATTTAATCAATAAAACAGTCGATACATTATAGGGCAAATTCGCAACAACACAAATATCATGCCCCAATGAACTTTCAGCAAAGGTCAAAGCATCCGCATTCAATATGGTTAGCCTGTTTGGAAAATCCGCCGATAATTCAGTTAACGCTTTAGCGCATCTGTCATCTTTTTCAATTGCTGTTATGGGAAAATCACCCTGTTCCAACAAAGCCTTTGTCAAACCGCCAGGGCCGGGTCCAACTTCTAACACTTGATTATGAGAAATTCCCGCCAAGGAAAGTTTTGCAATTTTCGCAAGCAAATTTTCATCTAGTATGAAATTTTGCCCCAGTGATTTTTTGGCATTCAGCTCATATTTTTGAATAATTTGTTTTAAATTATACATCTACTTAATTTCCACAAACAGTTTTTTACGTGCGTCTTTTAATGCTTTTTCCGCAATTTCTTCCATTTTATGCGCTTCTAACTCACGTTCAATATCTTCACGAGAAGGCAAAATAGAAATAAACCGACTGCCACATTTCATAACAAATAAAGCATACGGTCCCATTTCAATCGGACCAACTAATTCGCCCATTTTTTTACCTTCTAAAACTTGCTTCAATTCAAGTGGCATACGCGAGGAAATCATTTCCGGCAAAGCACCGGAACGAGAATCTTTCACCCCATGTGTAGCAGCGAATTGTGTAAATGTCATACAAGATTTTGATGCCTCTTTCAAAGACGGCATTATCTTTTCATAACCATCTTTCGGTAGAACCAATTGAGATGCTTGAATAACTTCCTGTTCGTCAGAATCCAATGGGGCTTGATAGTCCCGCATCAAAAGAAGAACATAACTGTCTTTGCATTTGATCGGTTTGGATAATTGTCCGGGTTTCATCTGAGGTAATACATCGTCAATTTCCTTTTCCATTTCGCCCGGTTTTACCCAACCCAAATCACCCATTTGATCGGCCGTTTTTCCTTTTGAATATTTTAAAGCCAAATCCGTAAAGGTTTCACCTTTAAACATTCGATCAAACAAACTGTCCGCTAACTGCTCGGCTGCATCCGGATTACCATCAAAAGGAATACGAATTTCAGCCAATAAATAACCCGGTTCTTTAAATTCTTGCATAAATTTTTTGATTTGTTTATCTACTTCTTTTTTGGATACTTTAGGACGTTTTAAATCTTGCTGTTGCATATAACGCATCCAAAACAACCCGGAAAGAAGTTGCGACATCAAACTGTCTTCAGAGACCCCCTTTTCTGCAATCATTTGTTCAAATGCTCCGGCAGGCATTTGATTTTGAGTTTCTAAAAATGCTATATGCTCTTTAACTTCATCTGCGGTCAAAGAAATTCCAGCTTTCTGTGCTGTAATCATCTGTACTTTTTCATCGACCAGTGCATTTAATACATTTTTTTCAGAAATTTTTTGTTCAGGAACATTGAACATTTTTTTCATCAAATCAATTCTGTCTTGCACATCTTGACTGGTAATTATTTCATCATCAACAGTGGCAACAATTTGAGCTGCACTTACCCCAAAAGCATATAAAACAGAAAAAAACAACAAAAATACCTTCTTCAACACTTAAATACCTCCCAGGGTTTTCAAAACGATTCTTAAATTAAAAGACGTATCACCTTTATAATTCTTATCCTTTGTAAATTCTTTTTTTGCCGTAAAAAGTAATGTTATACACTCGTTATCATACTGCAAACCTCCACCCGATTCAATAGGCCCTCCTCTTTTGGCAGAAGGCCCCGGGTCTTTGGCCAAATCATAGCGATAAAAACCAAAACCACTCCAATTTTGTGTCATTTTAGACTGAAGTGAAAGATACAATTCTTCACGATCTTTCAATGCATTGCTAATTAAAGTTTCTTCCGTTGCTTTTAAATATAGGTATGAAATATTCAAGCGTAAAGGGTCCCGTCCGACATAAAAACGTGTCTCTGATGTTTCGTGTTTCAAATTTTCTTGATTTATGCGAAAATGATACCCTAAACCAAAATTTCTGAAATCCATGTTTAAATAACCGACATAATCTGAAAAGTGCTTGTTAAAACCGATATCCCTTACGGTAACATCTCTTTCCTCACGAAGACGATAGGACTGTCCAACCATTGCAGATAAAAACATGTTCTGTGAACCATATAAACTCCATTTTAACCCATAGTTCACATGCGTTCCCGTTTCGACACGATCATAACCGTTATAACGATTGGCTGAAAATAAATTAACATCGTCAAAAACAACGTCTAAACTGTCTTCGTTCGGAATATCTTTATTTATTCTTTTATTAGGGCTGAAAACAGCCATAACAATAGGTTCAACAACTTGGCTATAACTTTCACCGGATTGCATTATAGGATAACTTGCTTTAGTAGATGCATTTGTATAAAAGCGAGCCACATCATTGGATTTACGATCATCTGTACGTGTTAAATAACCGTCTACTCGCCCAGTTACTTGATTTTCAAAAACAAACCCGCTTTGAGATATATAAGGGAGCAAAAATTGTTGTGTAAGAGATAATCTGGACGAACGTTCCTCCGTTTTACGATAAACATCCGCCCCATTTATTGTTGAAACAGAGTAAAGTCCTTTCCAAAAGGGTCTTGTCGTATAACTGTAATTGATTTGAGATACCAAAGGCATGGAATCGTTACTGACATAGTCACGTAAATTTTGGAAATCCATCACTTTCGCGTAGCCATAACTTTGATCTCCGAAATATTCCAAGTTACCAAAACTTTGAATCCACGGCGCTTGATCATCAACATTATCAATAGGATAACGTCTGAAATAGGTATGATTACTGACATGATAGTATTGACCGGTAAATCGCAAATTTTCGGTTAAGTCATTTTCATAACTGACAAAAGCATGTCCTTCTTCATCATCATCGTCATTTTTATTTTGAGTAAAAGAAAAATCTGTTGTTAGTTTTGATTGATAATAAATCCCTCTATAACGCCCTTGTATCAGCGGGAAGTGATCAACCGCCCATGTCGGATTAAGATATAAATCTTGAGAATTGGAAATATTCCAAAAAAACGGGGTCGTAACACCAAAACCCATTTCAGAGGATTTATCCAATGTCGGTGCCAGAAAACCTGTCTTTCTTTTTACTTGAAAGTCAGGATAAGTTAGGTATGGCCAATAAAATAATGGAACACCTTTTAAGTCAAAAACAGCGTTGTAAAAGGTGTACTCTTTTTCAGCATAATTATGTTCAACTGTCGACGCAGAAATATCCCATAAAGGATTATCGGGAGAACAATACGTACAGGGTGTAAAAAAAACTTTTTTAAAAATGCTCAAATTACCCGCATCTTTTCGCTCAACACTTTTTGCCTTAAAAGTTGAACCATCAGCGAAATTTAAAATAATTGCATCTAGCTGTGCTTCTTGAAAAGCCTCTGATAAAGAAATCTTTTCGCTGCGAATTTTCACCCCATCGGGGCGTGTAACAACAACATTACCTATAGCTTGACCTTTTTTTTCTTTCTGGTCATAAACCAGTTTATCCGTTTTTAAAACCGTTCCGTTTTGATTTAAATACACATTACCCGTTGCAATAACGGTTCCTTCTTTTTCATTGTATAAAACTTGATCAGCCTCAAACTCTACCGGTGCTTCTTTCTGAATCTCATCATCAACAATAAACTGAGGCGAGGCGGCAAACGCCCCGCTACTTCCCAAAATCAAAGCCACAACAAAAAAACGCAACAAAAAACGAGTTAATTTATTTTTGCCCTGTATGAAATATCCCCTCTTTAAAAAGATAAATCCCAAAACAATCGGAGCAATAAGATTAGAACCCATTAAAAGCAAAAACCATAAATTTTTATCGGATAAATTTTCAAATCCCAAAGACATAGCCTGCAATAAAACAACTAATGCAACAGCCAGGTAAATACGTTCACTTTGACCACGGCGATTGTAATGCCCCAATAACAGTGATAAGAGTGCTATAAATGAAAACGCCAACGCATACAATGGTTGAGACAAACGCTTAAATGCTTCTACTTTATACTTACGATATTCCAACGGTGTCAAATTATCATCAGCTGTTGCACTTAATAATTTTTTTAAGCTTTGTTCTTCTTCGGTCAAATTTCGAACTTGACTTGTTTTGTTTTCTTCAAAAGTAATTGTATTCTGTTCAAAACTTAAAGAAGAAAATACACCAGTCTGACGATTATATTCCTGTCTGGTTCCGTCATGCATAACAATTCTGGCTTCACCGTCACCCATTAAATACAATCCGTCCTTTGCTACCATTACAACACGTTTATTCGGATTGCGATCATCATGAATTAAAATACCTTCCAAATGTCCGGATGGTTTGAATACACGCACATAAGCCGTTATTTGATTTGGAAGTTGATTAAATTCGCCTTCTTGAATAACAACTTGAGCCAAATTATTACGAATTTTAAAACGCAATTCTTTAAATTCGGAAACAGAGTACGGCACCAAAAACAATGTCAGAAAATATCCTAAAATAACCAATACTATCCCGACATAAATAGCCGGTTTGGCCAAATCAAAAGCCGACATACCTGTTGCTTTCATAACAACCAACTCTCTGTCAGATATCAATCTTTGATAAACAAATAAAACAACAATAAAAAAGGCCAACGGCGTAATAATCGCAATAAAATTAGGCAATACTAACAATGTCAATTCTATAAATAAACTAACTGAAACACCTTTGTTTACAATCCAATCAATCATACGCAAACTTTGGGATAACCAAATCAATGCCGTCATACCTAACGCCATTAATACAAATCCCAAAAGCAATTGCTTTATTATGTAAACATTTATTTTTTTCATAATCTTCTTATATCAGATTTTGTGTATATTTGACAAGGGATGTTTTTCAGAAATTATTTTTTTCAACCGATCTTCCATCACGTGCGTATAAATTTCGGTTGTTGCAATATCAGAGTGTCCCAACATTTTCTGAACACTACGCAAATCGGCATCGTGTGCCACCAAATGACTGGCGAAAGAATGACGAAGAACGTGCGGAGATACGCGTTTTGGATTTATACCACATTCCAAAGCCAATTCTTTTAATGCTTTGAAAAAAGCATCACGTGTATAATGTCCCGTTCCAGATTTTGAGGGGAAAAGCCATTTTGATTTACGAGCACCCTCTAAAGAATCTTCTCGTCCGCCTATTAACCAATTGTCCAATCGCCGATAAGCAATATCATTTAACGGAACCATACGCTGTTTACCGCCTTTTCCGGTTATCATAATCATTTGACCTTCCTGCAAAACCGCCGTCAAAGGCAAACCGACCAATTCACTGACACGCATTCCGGAAGCATACGCCAATTCTAATAAAACGCTCAATCGTTCGACTTTTTTCTCATCTGCTTTATTAATCAGTTCAACAATTTCTTTTTCTGTTAAATACTTGGGCAAAGACTTACCGATTTTGGGAGAATCCAACAATTCTGTCGGATTATCGTCCCGAACGCCTTCCGAATACAAAAAACGAAAAAATTCATGCATTGAAGACAAACGACGAGCCTGAGTTCTTTCGGACAAACCGTTTTTAACGACAATATGCATATAGTCCTGCAAATTATCACGTTTAGATTTGTGCAAAGCAATCCCTTTTCTTGATAAAAAAGCGGATAAATCCTCTAAATCATGACGATAAGCTTCAACTGTTCTCGGACTGGCTCCCCGTTCGGCAACCATTGACTGTAAGAAACTTTCTATCCACTTATTAACGGCTTCGGAACGAACTTTTGCTTGTTTCATGGATTCATTTGCTCCAAAATAAAGGGCTCTAAATTAAGTCCGCCTTCGTTTAGCAAAACAAAAATATTTTCGACATTCATCGTTTGTCTGTTTATCAACCACAGCCCCAACAATAAATCAGCCCCCGTAATTTGTTTTTTCGGTTTATCCTTTAAAAAAATACTTTGCAATAAAAAATTCTGTTCGCTCGGCTGTAAACCCCATATCACGTTCTTATGAATAAACCGCAGATCAGGCAAAAACAGTTTTGTATAAGAATTGACTAAATAAAATCTGTATGCTCGTTGTTGCTCATCCAATCCAGCTTTCTTCCACATTTCGAACAACTTCTTCACATCAATTGCTTTTCCAAAACCAGAAAATGAACGTTTATCCAATTTACGATATGCAAGCGGAAGCGTAGCTTTTTCTAAAAAAGTTGATTTTGACTGCAATAACACGTAAGTTTCTGCAATGGTCAAATCCTTTATCCCTTGTGGTTCATCAACGGGCATATCTATTAATTGACCCATAACAAAAGCGGGCATATTTTCATCTTTATGTTCTTCCTGCCATAAATCAAAAGCCAGCTGCGCTTTATCTTTTTCACCCATTAACCCCAAACAAAACATTTGCAATGTGTTTAAATACACATCATCACTGTTCTGAAGCGCAATAGAACAAGCCGATTTCCAATCATTTTTCAACAATGATGCGTCTGCTTTTATTCTTGAAATTTCCTTTGTCACAAAAGAAGCGGGTAACTGTTTAATCATTTGTAAGACCAAATCAGCCTGTGACATATTCAACAATGCCTGCAATCTTACTTCCATCCATTGTGTTGATTGTTCTTCCGACCACATACCGGGAGCAATAAGGGTCTGTTGTATCAAAACTTTTGTCACAAATTCTTCTAATACCTGTGATTTTTTTTGTTCAGATAACTCCAAAGTTATTTCTTTTAACTTATCAAAGGGAACTTTTCCCCATGAAGTAAAGGACAACGTTTTTTTCAACCCAAACGAATCCAGGGTATTACCTTTCAGGTCTTCCACCTGTACTTGAGCATAAACAGAGGACACGGTAAATAAAGCAACAACAAAGCAAATAATAGCTTTTTTAATTTCGTAACACTTCATGATCTAAGTTCTTTTCAAAAGGACCTTTTGGTGCCGGGGCATCCCAAAAATAAACCCATACACAAAAAGCGGCTGCTAAAATCAGCAGCAATTTTATTCCATAGTGTTTTTTCTTTTCTTGCATAGTTCTTCCCGTTTCAAATAAAAGTCTTGCCAAACTAAACGAGTTTGATTATAATCACTCTTAAAAAAAGAGTCAAAGTAAAAATGATAAAGCTAAAACAAAATAAAATCATTTTATTAGTCGGTATGATGGGTTGTGGAAAAACAAGTCTGGGAAAGATATTGTCGCGCAAGCTTCATCTGCCTTTTGTCGACAGTGATAAAGAAATTGAACGCGCTTCGGGATGCAGCATTTCGGACTTATTTGCTACCTATGGCGAAGCCGAATTTCGTAAGGGTGAAGAGCGTATTATGGAACGACTTTTGAAAAATGAAGAACCTTGCGTATTGTCTTCCGGCGGTGGCGCATTCTTATCACTTAAAACACAAGAAATTGCAAAAAAATACGCTATTTCCGTTTGGATACGTGCGGATGTAGACTTGTTATCGCGCAGAACGGAAGGACGTAATCATCGCCCTCTTGTCCCTGCAAAAGATAATAAAAAAGCTATTGAACGCTTAGTCAATGAATGTTATCCCCTTTACGCCAAAGCCGACATGATTTTGGATACACGACAAGAACCTATCGGCAAAACGGCATCTCGTCTGATTCATTTATTGGCAGAACGGGACATCCTTGAAATCAAAAAGGAACACAAATGACACTTTCCATTGTTATTCTTATTTTCTGTTTGCTGTTATCTATGTTCTTTTCAGGCGTAGAAACTGCCATTACGGCTTCTTCAGATGCTTTGTTGCACGAGTTTGAAAAAAAAGGAAATAAGCATGCAAAAATCATAAAGAAATTAAAAAGCCAACCAGATCGCTTTTTAAGCATGATTTTATTTGGAAATAATGTCGTCAACATTGCAGCAACCGCAATTACAACCAGTATTTGCATTTCTCTTTGGGGCGCAAGATGGGGCGTTTTTCTGTCCACATTTGTAGTCAGTTTTATTGTTCTGATTTTCTGTGAAATTTTTCCAAAGGCTGTGGCAATCAGAAATCCTAATACTATTGTCCTTTTGGTAGCTCCCGTTCTGTCTTTTTTGATGTTTCTTTTATCGCCGATGTTATTGTTTTTAAATACTGTCGTAAAAAACGTCATGCGCTTTTGCGGATTACTGCATAAAGAAAAATTGAGTAACAACGGATTAACCGAATTACGTGGTGCAATTGATATGCACAAAAATTCGGACATTAAAAGTGAAACAAACATGTTAAAAAGCGTTTTGGATTTAAGTGAAGTTTCCGTTGGTGACATCATGACTTACCGGAACAAAATGGTTTCATTGGATGTTTCTTTACCTTTAAAAGCGTTAATGGATAAAATTTTAAGTTGTCCATATACTCGCATTCCTCTTTGGAAAGGTAAAAAATCCAATATTGTCGGTATACTGCATACAAAATTGTTATTAAGAGCTTTGCACGCATACAAAGGCGATTATAAAGATTTTGATATCATGCAGGCAACAACGCATCCTTGGTTTGTTTTGGAAACAACTTCTTTATTAGATCAACTGCAAGCCTGTCGCCGCAGACATGAACATTTTTCCATTGTTGTTGATGAATACGGCGTTATTCAAGGCATTGTTACTTTGGAAGATATTTTGGAAGAAATTGTCGGTGATATTATGGATGAAACCGATCACCCGTCCGAAAGCATTATATCAAATGTTTTAGAAACACAGGACGGCATTGTTGCGGATGGTTCCGTTTCCATCAGAGATTTAAACCGTCGCTTCGGATGGGAATTACCCGATGAAGAGGCATCAACTTTGGCTGGATTACTGCTGTATGAAACCGAACAAATTCCGCATAAAGGAGCATCTTATTCATTCTATGGTTTTAATTTTAAGGTATTGGATAAGAAGGGCAACCGAATTACCAGCATCCGTGTTACCCCTACAGAAGATAAAGACGAAAGTTAATTAAGCAGATTCTTTATTTGATAAAATATGAACATGCAAGTGAGGTACTTCTTGACCTGCCCCTACTCCGACATTCATGACCAATCTGTATCCGGCATCGATTACATCCAATTGAGCAGCTACTTTTTTTACTGCTGCAAAAATGCCCTTTATTTCTTCTGCTGAAGCATTTTCCATCAAATCATTAAAATCAACATAAGCATTTTTAGGCACAACCAAAACATGCGTTGCAGCTTTCGGATGGATATCCGGAAAAGCAATTACATACGAATCTTCATAAATTTTATTTGTCGGAATTTCTCCTCGCAAAATCTTTGCAAAGACATTTTGATTATCATAACTCATTTTTAAATCCTTTCAACGTTATATTTCAACTGTAACTAAATTTTTATAAAAAAACAAGCACTTTCTTATTGCTAAAAAAATAAAAAAAAGCTATAACATGTTCATAAAGAAAAATTTTTTAAATGAAAGGGAACTTAAAATGGAACGTACTTTTTCAATGATTAAGCCGGATGCAACAAGCAAAAACGTTACGGGTGCAATTAACGCAATGATTGAAAGTGCCGGTTTACGTATTATAGCACAAAAAAGAATCCGCATGACACCTGAACAAGCTGGTTTATTTTATGCAGAACATAAAGGAAAACCTTTTTATGACGGTTTGGTAAAAATGATGAGTTCAGGTCCGATTGTTGTACAAATTTTAGAAGGTGAAAATGCCATCACGCATTACCGTGCCTTAATGGGAGCTACTAACCCGGTAAATGCAGAAAAAGGAACCATTCGTGCTGCCTTTGGTGGCGAATTACCACATAATGCCGTTCATGGTTCTGACAGTGAACAATCTGCCGCACGGGAAATGTCTTTTTTCTTCAGTCAAACAGAAATTGTAGGATAAAAAAAATGTTTAAAAAACTTCTTTTTATATTTGTTTTCTTGTTTTTGGGTTCTAATTTGGCCCGTGCCGATATGTATGCAATCCATAACATGCATGTTGACGTTACAGCACAAAATGCGACAGAGGCACGGGAACAAGGTTTGAATGACGCACAAGAAAAGGCGTTCTATAAAATGTTGGAACGTTTGACACTATTTAAAGATATGGAAAATTTACCTGTCTTAACAAATGAAGATATTTTAAATTTAGTACAGGATTTTTCTGTTTCAAATGAAAAAACATCTTCTGTTCGTTACATTGCTGACGTAGATGTTCAATTCAATCCGGAAGCTATTCAAAATTTTTTCCAAGAATATCAAGTTCCTTACGTTACTTCCGTTGCTGAAAAATCTGTTGTACTTCCCGTATACAAAGCATCCGAAAAAGATGCTCCTTTGTTATGGAAAGAAACAAATCCATGGGCTTTAGTTTTATCTAAAGTCTCAACGACCAGCGATTTAGTTCCCTTTGTTGTTCCTCTGGGTGATTTGGATGATATGGCCGTTATCAGCGAAGATAATTTACAAGATGAAGCATCTTTAAATATAACGCCTCTTCTAAATCGCTATCAAAGCAACCAAGCTTTGATTATCGAACTGACCATGTTAAAGGATGAAAATGCTGTAAAAGTCTTTATCCGTCCGTTTCAAAACAAGGAAAGTTTTATCGAAGAACTAACTTTGACAGAACCCATCAATGCTCCATTACCGGATATATTCAAAAGAGTCGGGGAAAGGACTGTTTATTTGTTAGAACAAGCCTGGCGTGAAAAAAATGCCGTCCGTTTTGACAATCCGACAAAAATATTTGCACGCGCAAATATTGAAAATCTGGCTCAATGGATTGATATTCGTAAACGTTTAGATCACATTGTCTTAATAAAACAATATATCGTAAAAGCATTACGTAAAGATCATGCCGAAATTGAAATTTTCTATGCCGGAAAATTGGATTCATTTCAAAACGCTCTAAAGAAAGAAGAATTGTTCTTATCTCCAACTGATGAAGAGGGTGCTTGGTTATTGCGTGACATCACCAGTGTATCGCAAGATGAATTGAAAGAACAAAACAAACAAGTTGATGAAAACGAAACATTACCAACACCAGCCGAAGAAAAACCAAAAGCACCGGAAGAAGTTCGTACTTTTGAACCTGAGTTGTATCAATCTTTGGATAGTCAAGCAGAAAGTATTGAACTGTTGGAAGAACAACCCGATGAAATTGCCCCATCATATGAAGGATAAGGAAGTATGAATAAGTCAAAAAAAATTACTTTATTTTGGATTGCAGTTACGATTTTCTTATGTTTTTTAATCTATCTGCTTTGGGGTATTTTGTTACCTTTTGTTGCCGGTTTTATTCTGGCTTATATTCTTAATCCATTAGTTGTTAAATTAAAAAAGCATCATTTGAGCAGAACTTGGGCAACAAGCATAGTCATTGTCTGTCTTTTACTATCCGTTTTTGCTTGCTTCTTTATTTTATTCCCGGTTTTGGAAGCTCAGATTATTTCTTTTATTGTAAAGATACCGCAATTAGCTAACACATTGTGGATAAAAGTGCAACCTGCTTTGGATATGGTTAGAGATCATATATCAGAACAACAATTAGATTACCTTAAAGAAAGCTTATCCAATCAAACAGCTAACTTAATGAACGATGCAGGTGCAACATTATTACAATTGTTCACCGGTTGGGCAGCATTATTTAATGTGGCTTCCTTCTTGGTAATTACACCAGTTGTCACTTTCTATTTATTAAACGATTGGGAAAAGATAACAACAAAAATAAAAGATCTTTATCCACGTAAAAATGCTGATTTCATCAATAAAAAAATTCATGAAACAGATACGATTTTATCGGCCTTTATTCGCGGACAAGCTCTGGTTTGTATATCATTGGCATTATTTTATGGTTTGGGATTAACTTTTGCCGGATTGGATTTTGGATTCAGCGTAGGTTTTATTTCCGGATTATTTTCCTTTATCCCTTATGTAGGTACATTAACAGGTTTTGTTTTAAGCCTTTTATTGGCAGCAACACAGGCAACCGGTTTATCATTATTCTTGGGAATTTTGGTTGTCTTTGGAATCGGTCAATTTTTAGAAGGTTACGTCTTAACACCTAAATTAGTAGGTGATAAAGTTGGGCTCCATCCTGTTTGGGTTATTTTTGCGTTGTTTGCCGGCAGCTATTTATTTGGTTTCTTGGGATTATTGATTGCCGTTCCGGTTTTCGCTGTACTGGGTGTTGTTGTCCGTACGGCAATTGATTTTTATAAAAACAGTATTTATTATAAGGGCAAATAACGTGGAAAAAGAACGTCAATTTCCTTTGCCTCTTTCTTATCGCAAGGCATATAACCGTGAAGATTTTTGGGTTGCGCCTTGCAATCAAAACATATTGAAGTGGTTAGACACTTATCCGAATTGGCCACATCACATGTTGTTGATATTAGGTCCGTCATCAAGTGGAAAAACTCATTTGGCTTCCGTATTCACAAAAGATATATATCGCGCAAAAGATTTAACAGTTGAAGATGCTCTGTTTTTACCTGAAGCATGTGCTGTTGAAGATATTGACGAAGTCGGTGTCGATGAAACAATGTTATTTCATCTTTACAATTACACAGCCGAAAAAAATAAAAAAGTACTGTTAACTGCACGGACAATGCCTTTTTGGAAATTACCTGATTTAAAAACCAGAATGAGCACCATTCCAACTGTTAAAATCGGTCTTCCTGATGACACACTGATTATGTCTTTGATATTAAAGGGACTGGCTGAAAGACAATTAGATATTGAATCTGACGTTATTGATTATGTTTTAAAACACATAGAACGTTCTTTTGGGGCTGTTGATCAATTTATCCGAACAATCCAACTTTTATCTTTAGCAGAAAAACGCCGGATTACTATCCCGCTGGCAAAGGAAGCTTTATCTTTAATGCAACAAGAAAAACTGATTTAAACAGCTACATCAAAACTGTCGTTTTCATTTTTACCGATTCTTTGCATGAAATAGTTCATATCTGTTTCATCCAAATGAATGTCATTTTCATCAAATGAAATCAGCAAACGTTCAAGCAGACGGCGACAGAAATGATCCCTGTACCCATCCTCTGTTTCTTCCATCATTTCGCGATATGTTTTAACAGCTAAACAAATTGCCGGGTACATAGCAGATGGCAAATCCGCTTCTTCATACAAACGCTCTAATCCCATCTGACCGGAATCATAAATTAAAACACGCGCGTTACGAATTGGCACACTGGCACGCATAGCTAAAGCATATTAAAAAAACTTCATATCGCCGACACAAGCGGCACGTAAAATTAAGTTTGGCGTCAATCTATTAACACCATTTAAATGAATGACTAACGTACGAACTTCGTCTTCTGTTGAAGCTTCAGACAAAGACAAAATTGCTTTTTCCCTTGTTTGAGAAACAATAGCCGTCACCAAAGGTTCCGGCAAATCACGCCGCATCAATAATTGTTTTTTCAAAGTATCTGATATAACGTTAATCAGCTTTTCAAAAATACGTACAGGAATATGAGAACGCATCAACAGTGGTCTGTGAATATTTTCACAATCCTTAAAACGTTCCATTAAACGTTGATAAGCGTAATCGGAAATATCCGCTTTTTCGTTAGATATCAAAGAAACAACCGGTCTTTCTGCCGCTTCTTCAATCAATGTTTCGGAAACACGGAAAGGAACATTTTCACGACGGGCAACCGCCATTTGTTTTTCTTCGTCATTGGTTTTGATGATTTCAATTAAGTCTTGCTCTGTCAGCAACTTGGAAAATTGTATCATCGGACCGGCAACGACAGCAACATCGCTAACAATCTTTTGGACAATGTCACGCGGTAAAGAAGGACATTTCTTTAAATTTTCAGCCAGTTCCTGACGAACTTGAATTTCCACATCATTGGCAATCAACCGAAAAATATCTTCGGCAATTTTCTTTTCATTTTCATTAATTGTTTCTTGGTATTGTGCAGACACTTTTTGAGCGGTTTGGCAACGCACATCCGCATCGGGATTTTGTAACAACAAATCCACATCTTTTTGAGTTAAGTTTGCATGAATACCTGTCTGTTTTACCATTAATATAATTCTTTTTTTCTTATTTTTGCCAAAATCGGCTTTCATTAAAGCATAAAAAAGTAAATAATTCGTGAATAAGATTTATTTCTTTTTCATTTCGGATAAAGCATAACCGGAAGAGCGAACTGTACGAATAATATCATATTCTCCGCCGGCATTTAAAGCCTGTCGCAAGCGTTTTACATGAACATCAACAGTTCTGTCTTCAACATAAATAGCATCTCCCCAAACTTTTTTTAATAATTCAAGTCTGGAAAAAACACGTTCCGGTTCTTCTAAAAAAATTTGTAACAAACGAAATTCTGTCGGACCGATGTGAACCATCCGATTACCGCGCATAACTTGTTTTTTATCAAAATCAACCGTCAGATCCGCAAAAATTTTTGTTTTCTTAGGTGGTTTTGGTGGAGCACGACGCAATAAAGCTTTAATACGTGCCATCAGTTCCGGTACCGAAAAAGGCTTTGTCATATAATCATCTGCTCCAATCGACAATCCGGAAACTTTATCAGCTTCATCGCCACGAGCCGTCAACATTAAAACAGGAATATGCCGAATATCGTGATTTTGACGTACCGTTTTACAAATCTCGACACCGGATACATGGGGCAACATCCAGTCAAGCAAGATCAAATCGGGTTCTTCTTTTAAAATTGTTTCAAGTGCCTTTTTCCCGTCCATAACCGGAATTGTTTGATAGCCATCTTTCTCTAAATTATACTTCAGAATTGTTTGCAAGCCTTGTTCATCTTCTACAATTACAATCTTGGTCATTCTTTTTTTCCTTTAAGTTTTCTGATGGCTTTTTTGCGATTTTCCGCTTTAAAAATATAATTACCTGCAATCAGAACATCCGCACCCGCTAAAACGGCAGCCTGCCCCGTTTTATCATTTATTCCACCATCAACTTCGATATCAATAGGTCTGTCACCTATCATTTTCCTTAATGCTGTAATTTTAGGTAATTTATCTTCCATAAAGGATTGACCGCCAAAACCCGGTTCAACAGTCATAACCAACACCAAATCCAACAAATCCAAATAAGGTTCAATTACCTCCACCGGTGTTTGGGGTTTTAAACACAATCCGGCTTTCACACCCAAAGAACGTATTTCTGAAAGCATTTTACCAATGTTGCCATTAATTTCCTGATGAATAGTCAGTCTGTTTGCACCGGCCAAAACAAAAGTTTTCAAATAATCTTTTGGATTACTGATCATCAAATGTACATCTATCGGAACAGTTGAATAAGGTTTGATAGATTTCAAAACCATTGCGCCAAAGGTCAAATTCGGAACAAAATGTCCATCCATAATATCAACATGAATAAAATCCGCACCATCCTTGCAAATATCGGATACTTCCTGTCCTAAACGGGAAAAATCCGCCGATAAAATACTGGGAGCAACCTTCACCATATATATATCCATCCTTTCTTCTTTTCTTTGAATATAACACGCTTTTTGAAAAATCAAAAGAATTTTTTATGACAATGATCCAATCGATTTTAAAAAGCGTACAACAGACATATATAATTCGGCATTTGCTTCAACCCATTTTTGATGAGCGGATAGCAATTGCAATTGGGATTGATACAATTCAATTTGATTTATCAAACCGGCTTTTTGTCTTTTTTCAGCCAAAGAGTATATATTTTGTGTTTCAGATAAATTTTTTCTGATTAAATCATACTGCTTTTGTGCCGTTTGAATTGAAATCATCGCATTTTTTATTTCTTCTGCCGCCGTCAGGAAAGTATTTTCATATTGAATAAATAATTCTTTGTATTTTTCTTCTTGGATCTTAAGTTGATTTTTTAATTGACCAAAATAAAAAAGCGGAATTGAAAATCCGGGAGTTAGCGAATAAGCGTAACTTTTATGATTAAATAAATTATCCGAATGCAACGATTGGAATCCCAACATCGCAGATAAAGAAATTTTAGGATATAAATCCGCTGTGGCCTGTCCTACTTTTGCATTCTGAGCCATCAGCTGATATAAACTTGCCTTAACATCAGGACGCAATGATAAAACATCCCCCGAAACTTGAAAAAACTGATTAACATCAAACGGAAAATCTCTATCAACCAAATTTTCTTTTTGTCTTTTTAATAAATCATCTAATTCGGTTGGTAATCGTCCGGTAAGCAATGCCAGTTGGGTTTTTGCTTGTTCTATTTGCATTTGAACAGATGCCATTTCGGATTGAATATTTTGAACGGATATTTTTGATTGGTTAACTTCATCTTGGCTTACCAATCCTGATTGATACAATGATTGTACACAGAGCAATAATGCCTCTTGGATTTTTAATTGATCCGTCAATAAAAAATATGTACTTTGCCCCTGACGCAGCTTAATATACGCCAAAGCGACTTCACTCATCAATGAAACATATGTATTTTCTAAATTTGAAATTGTTGCATAAACATTTGCCACGGCTTCTTCTGTTCTGCGCCGGACACCACCGAAAATGTCAATTTCCCAAGAAGCATCCAAGCCGATTTGATAAATATCTTGATTGAATACATATCCGATATTTCGACTTTCTTTTACATACTGATATTGTCCCATTGCATCAAATACCGGTAATTCTTTAGATTGTTCGACCTTAACAGATAACCGCGCCTGCTTCAATCGCTGAATTGCAACGCGTACAGAGGGTGAATTTTCAATAGCCATACCCAATAATTTATTCAAAACTATATCATTAAACATCAAGTACGATTTTTCAATTCCATTTCCTGACGGTTTTAAATCTAAAGCTTTTTCAATTTCTTTATCAGAATATAAAGTTGGCTTTTCAAAGTCAGGGCCAACGCTACAGCTCAATAAGCACCATAAAAACATAATGCTTACGACTAATCGAATAATATTATCCTTTAGCATTGTTTTCTCCCTTCTGAAAATGTCCAGCAAAGGTATCAAATAAGGCAAATAATGCAGGAATGAAAATAATACCAACCAAAGTCGCCAAAATCATACCAAAGAAAACCGTCGTCCCAATAGCCCTTTGGCTAGCCGCACCGGCTCCGGTTGCAATCACCATGGGGAAAACGCCCAAAACAAACGTCAAAGCCGTCATTAAAACAGCACGAAAACGTTCGGAAGCACCTTTAACGGAAGCCTCTATAACATCCATTCCGGAGCGGCGATAATCCAACGTAAATTCAACAATCAAAATAGCATTCTTGCTGGCTAAACCAATCAACAAAACCAACCCCAATTGTGCATAAATGGATAACGGCAAATTCAGAAAATGCAGTCCAAGCAATGCTCCTAACACCGCAAACACATTTGAGAACATAACGGAAAGAGCAACTAACCAACTTTCATACAAAGCAACTAAAAATAAATAACCGAACACAATTGCAAGCCCGATTAATAAAGCCGCTAAACCGCGCGTTTCGACTTCCTGTAAGGACAACCCTGTCCAAGCGATACCACCACCATGTTTTGTTAAATCATTTTTTGCTATTTCTTCCGTTTGTTCAATCGCTTGCCCGGTACTGACACCGTCTGTTGCTGATGCAATCACAGATGCTGACATATACTGATTATGCCGATATAAAATAGTCGGGCTTAACACCGTATGGATTGTAGCAAAGTTACGTACTTGTATAGGTGTTCCGTTGGATGAATAAGCATATAAATCCAATATATTTCTTTGACTCTTTCTGTAATCATAATCGGCCTGAATGATAACTTTATTGATTTGCCCATCAACTGTGATGTTGTTGATGTACCTTGAACCCAAATTATTTTGCAGTGTTTCGAACAAAGATGAAACGGGAATACCATAACTTTCTAATTTCGTACGGTCAACATCTAAATATAAATGAGGCGTATTGGCCCTGAACGTTGTAAATGCATATTCAAAATTCTTGTCTTGATTCATTTGAAACAAAAATTGGTTAAGCATTTTCGCGAACTGTTCCGTTGTCAAATTTTGATTCAACGCCAAAACATCAAAAGACAAACCGTCACTGTTACCGACACCGGGAATAGATGGCAAAGCATAAAAGTCAATTGATGCATCTTGTACATCTTTAAATTCTTCAACCAAACGTGTATTTATATTTTGCAAAGATAAAGCGGGAGTTTTGCGCTTATCCCAATCAGTCAAACCGGCCACAACCAACCCGATATTTTCACCGCTACCACCTAACATACTGGCTCCGGCAATTGAAATAAAGTATTCCACGCCGTCCATTTTCATTATTTTATCACCCATTTGACCCAGCAACTCTTGCGTTTCATTGATGCTGGCTGTTTGGGGCAACTGTACATTACCAAAAATCAAGCCCTGATCTTCCTGTGGCACAAAAGAAGTCGGCATAATGTAAAACATATACCCGATTAAACCGATAACAAAAGTGACAATTAAACTCATCAATGCCAATTTAGTACATAAAAAATGAACAACTGACAGATACTTTTCTTTGCTCCACTCCAATGCTTTATTAAAAGGTTTAAAAACTTTTTCTTGCCAACCTTCTTCAGACTTTTTCTTTTGTAAGAAAATAGCACACAAAGAAGGCGATAAAGTCAACGCATTTATTGAAGAAAAAACAACCGCCGTTGCTATTGTAACTGCAAACTGCTGATAAATTTTTCCCGTAATACCTGCCATCAAAGCAACCGGCACAAAAATAGACAATAAAACAAGTGTTGTTGCAATAACAGCACCGCTGATTTGTTCCATTGCTTTAACTGAAGCATCTGCTGCATTTAATCCTTCTGTTTGCATTAAATACTGTGCACGCTCAACAACCACAATAGCATCATCAACAACCAAACCGATTGCCAAAATCATTGCAAACAAAGTTAAAATGTTCAAGTTATAACCCAATGCATAAATCACAATAAATGTTGCAATCAAAGAAACAGGAATTGTGATGGTTGGAATCAAGGTGGATTTTGGATCTTGTAAAAAAACAAACACAACCAAAACAACCAACAAGAAAGTCAAAAATAATGTTTCAACAATACTCTCAATAGACGCTCTTACAAAAGTAGTTGAATCGTACGCCATTTCAAATTCCATATCAGGTGGAAAACTTTCTGACAATTTATCCATTTCTTTTTTCAGATTTTTCATAATATCCAAAGCATTGGAATTTGGCGTTTGAGAAAACCCCAAGACAACTGCCGGTGCATTATCATAGTTAGCTGAAATTGCATAAGTATTCGCGCCAATTTCAACTTTACCGATATCTTTCAAACGAACAACACCCCCGTTTTTAGAAGTCGCAACGATTATATTTTCAAAATCCTCTACCGAATTGAGCAAACCTTTTGCCGTTAACGATAAAACCAATTGACTGCCTTTAGGACTTGGCGCCGAACCGATTGAACCCACTGCCGCTTGAATATTTTGGCTTTCAATTAATTGGACTATATCTGATGAGGAAATCTTTAAGGAATTCATTTTTTGCGGATTAAGCCAAATGCGCATACTGTTTTGCGGGCCATAAATTTCGACATTACTGATACCATTCACACGAGCCAGAGGATTTTGCAAGTTCGTATAAGCATAATTGCTTAAAAACAAATCATCATATGTTTGATTTGGAGAACGCAAAACAGCCATAGCAAGAATATTTGCTGATTGTGTTGTCACGCTTAAGCCTTCCTGCGTCACAATAGCGGGCAATTCAGATGTCACTTGTTGCAATCTGTTTTCGACTTTGACCTGTGCCATGTCCGGATCCGTTCCGATATCAAAAGTAATTGTCAATTTATAGGAACCGGTGTCATCCGAAGAAGATTCCATATAAAGCATACCTTCCACACCATTTAATTCATTTTCAATCGGAACTGCAACCGTATCCACCAATACAGCTGCTGATGCTCCAGGGTAATTTGCCTCAACAATAATTTGCGGTGGCGTAATGTCCGGATATTGAGCAATCGGCAAAACAGCTAATGCCATCAAGCCCAACAAAACCATCACCAAGGAAATAACAATTGCAAAACGCGGGCGGTGAATAAAGAAAGCCGAAAAATTCATGAATTTTCTCCATTTTTCGGATTAACCGAATACATAATCGGCAATTGCATTTTTTCCATTTTCATCTGTACAGGTGCTTTAATGTCTGTCTGTGCCGGTTTTTGCATTACAACAAAATCTCCCTCTTCCAATCCTTCAGTCACATAGTAAAAGCCTTTATCAACGACTTGTTCGGATATTTGAATTTGTTTTTCATGTAAAAGTCCGTCCGTTCCGACAACCCACACGAAGTAACCATCTTGTTTCATAGATATAATTTTTTGCGGGATGACCAGCGCTTTTGGAATATTTTCTTCGACCAAAACATCAACATAAGAGTTGGGCAACAAAACATGATTTATATTCTCAAAGTCAGCAAAAACTTGAACAGAATCTGTCGCCGGACTGATTGTGTTATCCAAAAATTGAACTTTTCCCGTCACATCATAAATATGCCCATCAGCCAACCTTAAGCGAATCTTTTTATCTGCAAATAAATTATCCGGATTTTTTGCCTTTTCTTCCAAATAGATTGTGTTTGGAACAGAGAAAACAACTCGCATCGGAGTTGTCTGAACTAAATAAGCCAACGGTGTTCCTTGAGGACCAACGTACTGCCCTTTTGTTATTGTAACATTACCCAAAACACCGCTGATAGGTGCATTGATAAAGGTATAATTGTACATGACCTGCGCAGCGTCATATTGAGCAACTGCTGCACCAACAGCCGCTTCTGTTGTCAAAAATTTTGCTTTTGCAGCATCCAAATCACTTTGAGAAACTGCTTGATCTCCTGCATTTTGTAAACGCTCATAGTAGGTTTTTGCGTTTTCAAAATCAGCTGAAGCACTCACAACATTTGCCATTTGCAAATCCAATTGTGCAATATATTGTGATTGTTCCAGCAAAAAAAGTGACTGATTTTCGGTAACAAAATCTCCACCCTTTACATTTACCTCATCGATAAAACCGGAAATAAACGGACGAATTTCGACCGAATGAATCGGTATGACAGAACCAATAAATGCATGTGATAAAACAAGCGGAATACTTTGCATTTTTTGAACATTTACAGTAACCGGTAATATTGTCGGTTCTTGCACGGCGTTATCTTTCTTATGATAATTTATCTTTAATCCGATACAAAGCAGAACACATAAAATGACCAGTATGCATAAAATTTTTTTCATAACAAAACTCCTTGTTTTATCATTATGTATTTTTATTTTTTCCTTTCAAGGTAAATACACAT
The DNA here is from genome assembly GCA_017962565.1 of Alphaproteobacteria bacterium. Lineage (GTDB taxonomy): Bacteria > Pseudomonadota > Alphaproteobacteria > CAAHEQ01 > UBA3637 > CAAHEQ01. The sequence continues at coordinate 50,628 of JAGCVC010000002.1, forward strand.
ACCTGTATGAAGCCATGCATTAAAGAATATAAAAAATTATTATTACTAAAAAAACATTGCCTTTTTAAACACTTTCGGTTATGATAAACCGTGTTTTAACAGAACAGAGGAATGAGTTCAGGTGTTGAAATATAAATAAAAAATACCTATGTATTTTTTGAATTTTTGAAAAGGATAAAAAATGTTACAAAAAATCTTTACTTATATTGCTTATGCTTTTTCTGTTGCTGTTATGCTTTACTTGTTAATTGTCATTTGGTGGTTATTTTTACCCCTTTTTGTTATTTTATTGGCTCTTGTTGCCTGGCGGATGTATCAAACACGCAAATTATGGAACAGTTTATTAAAGCAAGCTCAAACCGGAAAAGGAAAACGTAAAAATCATCGCGAAATAGATAATGTTAATATCATTGATGTAGAATACGAGGAAATTAAATCTTAAATGAAAAAAACAAAAGTTGCTATTTGTTATGATTTTGACGGAACATTTTTTCCAAAAACTATATTAGATTACGATTTTTTAAATAAAATCGGAATAGATGCTGACACTTTTTGGGATGAGCTGCACCATTTTACGAAAAAAATGCATTCTGACCATGTATTAGCTTACATGCATTTTGTTATGCAGAAAGTAAAAGAAAAGAAGCTTCCGTTCACTCACCAACTGTTACATGATATAGGCAAGAATCTTCCTCTTTTTCCTGGGGTAGATACATGGTTTGACCGAATCAATCAATATGGGAAAGAAAATGGCCTGATTGTAGAACATTATTTAATTTCGTCCGGGTTGCTCGAAGTAATCAAGGGCAACGCTATTTCCAAAAAATTCAAGCACATCTACGCTTCTTCTTTTATGCATGATGAAAAAGGGAACACCATCTGGCCGGCTCTGGCAATAAATTATACGAATAAAACACAGTATATTTTCCGCATTAACAAAGGTTGTATGAATGTTGATGATCCTGGCGTTAATGCCTTTTTACCAGATAAAAAACGGTATATTCCTTTATCTCAATTTATTTATATTGGTGACGGTTATACGGATGTCCCGTGCATGCGCCTAATTAAAAACGAAAATGGACATTCGATTGCCGTATACGACCCGGAAGATGAAAAAAACAAAAACGTAGCCCAACAACTATTTAAAGAGGGACGCGTCAATTTTATGGCAAAAGCGGATTACAGTTCCGGTTCCATGATGGAAAAAATTCTTCAATCAATTTTGGATAAAATTAAAGTAGATTCAAAAATTGAAGATTTAAAAAAACATTGCCGTTCGATTAAGTAACTTGATTTTCATCTTACCCTTAACTATACTGCCGTCAAATTCAAAGGAGATACAAAATGGCAACAATTCAAAATATCAATAAAGATTGGATTTATGTCGGTGCAAACAATCGTCGCCTAAAATTGTTTGAAAATATTTATCCGATTCCTCGTGGCGTTTCATATAACTCTTACCTTTTAATTGATGATAAAACGGTTTTAATGGATACATGTGATGCTTCTGTTCAAACAGAATTTTTAAACAACATTTCAACCGCTTTAAACGGACGAGCATTGGATTATTTGGTTATTCAACACATGGAGCCGGATCATTGCGCTTTAATTGTTGAAATTTTAAAATCTTATCCACAAATACAATTGGTTTGTAACGCCAAAACGTTGACAATGATTAGGCAGTTTTTCGATTTAGATGTAACAGACAAAACTTTGCTTGTCAAAGAAGGTGATAAACTTGAAACGGGACATCATACTTTATCATTTATCATGGCGCCGATGGTACATTGGCCGGAAGTTATGATGACTTATGATGCAACGGATAAAATTTTATTTTCAGCAGATGCTTTTGGCTCTTTCAATGCCATTGACGGTAATTTATTTGCTGATGAAGTCGATTATGAACGTGAATGGTTACCTGATATGCGCCGTTATTATGCAAACATTGTCGGTAAATATGGTGCACCGGTACAAACCGTTTTGAAAAAAGCCGCCAATTTGGATATTCAAACCATTTGCCCATTACACGGTTTAATTTGGCGTAAAAATTTAACTTGGTTATTGGATAAACACCAAAAATGGAGTACCTATACACCCGAAGAAAAAGGTGTTGTTATTGCCTGCGGTTCAATTTACGGACATACGGAAGAAGTTGCCAACCTTCTGGCTTTCAAATTAGCTCAACACGGCATAAACAATATTCGTGTCTACGATGTTTCAAGAACACATCCATCTTGGATTGTTTCGGAATCTTTCCGCGTCAGCCATTTGGTTTTTGCCTGCAGTTCTTATAATGCCGGCATTTTTCCACCAATGGAAACGGCTTTATTGGACATCAAAGCACACGCTTTATGCAATCGCACCGTTGCTTTAATTGAAAACGGATCGTGGGCTTTGTGCGCGAAAGCCCAAATGAAAGCAATTTTGGAAACACTGAAAGGCATTACTTTTATTGGCGAAGGAATTAGTATCCGTTCTGCCATGAAACCGGATCAAGAAAAAGAACTTGACCTGATGGCTGATGAATTAGCAAAAAGTTTAAAAGACCAGAAGTGAAAAACGCAAAATAACAGCTGCAAAAATGCCGGCGAAAATATCATCCAACATAACACCCCATGCATTTTCGATTTTTTTATCTGCCCAACCGACAATTGACGGTTTTGTAATATCAAACAAACGAAACAAAGCAAAACCTGAAATATAAAGTACCACTGCTTGACAACTGCAGTTTTGATAAAGTACAGGAGCAACCAAAATAAAGGATGTCAATTGTCCGGCAACTTCATCAATCACAATTAAAGACGGATCATGTTTGGTATATTTTAAAACCTCTTTACTGGCGATTGTTCCCAAGAAAAAAACAATTACGACCGCAATCAAAACACCGCACAAGCCCCAATAATATGCCAACACAAAAGCCAATGGCAAAGTCACCAAAGAACCGAATGTCCCTGATGCTTTCGGACAAAAGCCAACGCCAAAAACGGATGAAACCAAGTAAGCTAATTTCTTTTTCATATTTATCTCCTCTTTTAAAAGGTATAACAAACTTAAATCCCAAATACAAGCGTTTTTTGGCTTTACTTTGAAAAGCATAACATAAATTCTGTTGATTTATTCAAAAAAGATTGTACAATCATGTCTTAATGAAAGGAAATATCGGATGAATAAGCCTATTATCAAAAATATCATGTGGGATGTAGATGGGGTACTTGCAAACCTTGACCATGCTTACTATCGTTTTTTAACCGAACATCCGAAATATAAAGATATATATAAAGATTTGAAATGGGAAGATCTGCCAAACGTATTACCTATTGATCCAAAATTCGGCTCTCTCGAACTTACTTCTCATCCGACAATGGGCAAAGATTTTAATAATGATTTTTGTCATAATAGCGGTGAAATTTACTATGACAGACCTTTATATCCGGACGTTATTGATACATTAACCGAATTGCATCAAAGAGGATATTTGCAGCTGACTATGTCAGCGGGTTTCAATGCCGAAGTAAAAAGAAAAATGATTGCCGATGCATTGGGTGAAAAGCTTTCATTTATCCATATCGAAGTCGTTGAACATCAAAAAGCCACAAAAAATGCCAGTCACGGGAAAGCAATGGTCGGTGAAAAGGAACAAAGAATCCTGGAATGCTTAAAAAAATACAACATCAAACCGGAAGAAACTGTTCTTGTTGACGATCGAATTTTCAATTGTCAAACAGCAGTAAAAATCGGCATGCATGCTGTTCGTTGTCGACAAGGGTTTACAACTGATACTCCTGATGATATAAAAACAATCATTGATGCAGAAGTTAAAAATGTAGCCCAATTTAAAGATTGGCTTTTAAATAATACAATAAAAGAAGAAAGGTAAGACAAAATGAGTAAAATTATTACGATGATACCGGTTCGCATGGCATCAACCAGATTGCCAAACAAGCCCCTTTTGGATATTAACGGGAAACCTATGATCCAAAGAGTTTATGAAAATGTCAAAAAAGTAATTCCGGGGGATATTGTCGTTGCCGCCGGTGACCAAGCCATTGTTGATGCTTGTTCAAAGTTTGGCGCAAAGGCTTTCTTAACGGATCCGAATCTGCCAAGCGGTACAGATCGTATTGCTGCCGTCTTAAAAGAAATTGATCCGACTTCAGATAAATATGATATTGTCGTCAATTTTCAAGGCGATAATATCAACGTTGATCCGTCAGTTTGTCTTCCTCTTGTAAAAATGGTTGAAGATACCGGTTGTGATATTGCAACATGCGGCATGGTGTTTAAGTCAGAAAAAGATGTAAATGATCCAAGCATGGTAAAAATTGTTATGGGCATTAAAGACGGTGATGATGAAGGTCGTTGCATTTACTTTACGCGCGCTGCAGCCCCATATATCCGCAACCCTGAAAAATCTCAAACGCATAATTTCTATCATCACATCGGAATTTACGTTTATAAAGCATCTGCTTTAAGACGCATGGTGTCATTACCTGTCGGTGTTTTGGAAGACCGAGAAAAATTGGAACAGTTGCGTGCAATTGAAGATGGCATGACAATCCGTGCAAAAGTTGTCAGCGGTATAAAATTGGTTGAACAAGCGCCTGCTGATATCAACACGCCGGAAGAATATGAAGAAGTCAAAAAGTGGATTAAATAAAGAGGCGTTCATGTACTATATTCAAAAAAAATTAGAAATTAGTGCCTGTCATCATTTATCTTTACCTTATGACAGCAAATGCACAGCATTACACGGGCATAATTGGATAATTTATATTTATTGTAAAGGCGAAAAGCTGAATAAAGATGGAATGCTTATCGATTTTATAAAAATAAAAGAATTGGTTTCTGACAAAATGGATCATCGCAATTTAAATGAGGTATTTTCATTTAATCCAACAGCGGAAAATATAGCAAAATGGATTGTAGACACTGTTCCTAAATGTTATAAAGCACGCGTAATAGAAAGCGAAAACAACGAAGCAGTTTACGAAAAAACATTATAAAAGTTTTTAAACATTCAAAAACTTTTCGATTTGTTTATCCAGTTTTCCCATTGCCAGTAATGCACCGTCTTTTTTTGCCCAATTTAATAAAGATGGATTTTCTTTTAGAATGTCCAAACATGTAATCCACTCTATTTGATTAAATAAGACAACCTGTTCTGGCAAAATGTTTGTATTTGCGAGCATGTTGTAATTTTGCAGCACATTGATAAGTAATTGTTTGTCTTCCGTACCTGCTAAATTTTGAAATTCCCGAATTCTGGGGGCCACGCAACAAGAAGCCCAATCAATAACAGCACATAAGTTCTTTTCTTTGTCTATAAAAGTATTTTGCGGATGAAAATCTCTGTGCATAAAAACAACATCTTCCTTGCCAAAATCAAAAATAACTTTGGCTCTTTCATATATTTTATCGACAAAGTGCAAATCTTTTTTTATTTCATCCGGAAAAACATCTCTTAAATTTTTAAAAAAAGTTTCTTTATCCGGAAAAACAAAAAAATCATCGAAAGAACAATCTGGTAAATTATTTATTGATGTTTGATGTAATTTGAATAAAAATACTGCAATTTGCTTTGAAAAAATTTTCTTTTCTGTTTCGGAAAAATTAGTATAAGTTTCATAATTCCACTCACAACCGTTTATTTTCTCTTCAACAGCAAAAGTCAAGTCTGCATTTTCTACAACATCAATTCCATTTGGTATCAAAACGGGCAAATGTAATTTATGCAAAAAAGGCAATAAGGTTTCTTGTTTTTTATAATCCTGTATCGCTTTTTTATCTTTTGGAATTAAAACCACATATTCTTTACCGTCCGAAGTTATATAGAAAAAGTGACAACTGTGTACACCTATACTCTCATTTGGATGAAGAGATATAAAATCTTTTACTTTTTGCGTAACTTCTTTAATTATTTTTCTGGAAACAGCCATAGAGTTAAATTCTTATTTTTTGTTTCTTTGGCAACCGCATTTACAGTTTTCACCGCAAGTATGTTCTTTTCCTTTATGACAACCGCATTTACAATCTTTGCCACAAGTACATTCTTTACCTTCGCGACAACCACACTTGCAATTGTTTAATTGAACAGCTTGTTCTTCGGTATCCCTACAACACGAAGGTGTCACACAAGCAGTCAAAGAAGTTGTAAAAACAACAGCAACAGCTAAAAATAATACTTTTTTCATTTTAATATTTTCCTTTCTTAATTTTTGAACTTATTCCGGTTGTACATTTGTCGGTACATTATCTAATGTATCCAGAGGAACAATTTTTCCATCCTTCCAAATAGCCATCTGTGTATCTACACGGCTTTTTCCTTCCGGCAAGAAATAAGTCGTGACGATATTTGAATATTTTTCTTCCTTCTGGAAATTTTCTTGAGAAATTTCTTTATTATTCTTAAATGCTTCATGAATGTAGTTAAAAGCATCGTAAATAATCATTTCCTGATAAGATTGAACACCGGTATCCTTAAATTTCTTTTGATCTACTTTCATTAATGGAAAATACACGCCTTCTAACGCGCCATCGGTTGTTTTATAAAGGTTCATACGACCAGCTGGTGTATCTGTTACAACCAATCCTTTATACTGATTTTGCTTTAACATTCTAAATATATTCTCATAACCGGCACCATAGCCAGAAACAACTATTGCCTCCGGATTAAATGAAATTGTTTTTTGAACTAAATCACGAACATTTAATTCCCCGATAGAAAACATATCTGAAAAAACAATCTGATGATCTTCGTCAATATAATTCTTTTTTAAAGTAGAAAAAGCTTCGTGACCAAAAGCATCAGCAACATATAAAACCGCAATTTTATTTACTTTTGGTTTTAAAAAGTCGGCTATAGGTTCATATATTTCGTCCATATCCGCGCTAAAAAATTGGTGATATTTTTCTTTATTAGAACGATCTATATTTTCCTGTCCTGAACAGAACAAGCCCAAGACAAAGATTTTTTTACCTTTCATAAAGGATAAAACGGCTTCTGTTACCGGTTCGCCCGTAGTAACAATCAAATCTATTCTTTTCAGCGCCAATTTTTGTTGTAAAGCACTGATTGCCACATTAGGATCATATTGTGAATTCACAGATATCCAATTAAAACTCAACTCCGGATGATCTTTTCTGAATTTATCCGTAATTTCATTGTAATAGTCGGAAATAACGCCCAGTCCCGTCTTATGTTCCAAAACCAAAACATTGGGTTTTTCTTGTTCGGAATCTTTATTTCTGGTTCCGCGAATATTTACATAAAAAACAGCAGTAACAATAACGACAATGCCGATGATTACCCCTAAAAATTTTTTTGATTTATTTTTTGCCACAGAAATTCTCCTTTTCTATTCCATAACTAGCTAAAATGGAAAGTGTTACGCGATTTAAAACATGTAACCGTCATGTCCCCATAAATCTACAGAGTGATACGTAATGTAAACTTTGGATGTATCTACTCCTAAATCGGCGGAAAGCATATCACATATTTGCTGTGTTGCAGTTTGACAAGCGGATTTGGAAACAGAACCCAATGACCGTACAGAAATGTACGCTCCTTTTTCCACATGACCACCACCCATGTAAAGAGTTGCACCATCTTCTATACCTGTCATAATATAGCTTTTTGGTTTTGAAAAAGCTGAAGAGATAACATCTTCTAACTTTTTATGCAAATTGTCTTTTTGTGCTTCGTCTAACTTAAAACTCATTTTAACATCAATGTACGGCATTTTATTTCTCCTTTCGATTGTCTTAATGATATCTGTATATTAGTTGAGGAGTCAAGCAAAAACTATGCTCCTACTCCTCACTCTAATAAAAGAATTGAAATACCAAATGTCAAAATAAAGGTTAGAATGTGTACTTGATACCTGCCTTCATGTTGGTATGATTATCATTTTCCATAAAGTGTTGAACTTTACCGTAAACATTCCAGTCATTCAGGTCATAGCCGAAACCAAACGATGCGACACCACGATATTCTTGTCTGTCATCGTACAGGTTGAATGTACCTTCCATTCCGTTCATACCCATCTTGACGTTATACGGATCTGCAAATTCACGATACATCATTAAGCCGGCATTGAACTTCATGTTACCTATTGCCTTGTTTGCATATACACCTAAACCTGCTTCAACAGACAATTTGTTGTCAGATGGCATCGTCAATGAATATTCTTTGTTGTCTTCACTGCCCTTTTGGTTATAAGCAATTGCATTGAACTCAACCGTTGGCGATACTTCAAAGCCACCCATTTCCATCGGATATCTTGCTTCGTTAATTAAC
>JAGCVC010000012.1 GCA_017962565.1 Alphaproteobacteria bacterium
ACGTTTGGCAGCAGCTCAAGCAGCCGTTAAGGACGGTCAATAATAAACTTATAAAAAAGTTTTTAAATCCCCTGCTCTTACGCAGGGGATTTTTTTATTTTTTCTTAACTATTTTTCTGGTATACATATATTGTTGTTTGCGAATGGTTCGCGACAACGTGGGCGTAGAAAACCCTATCCTTATTGGTCGCACGCATAACGACCTAAATTAATTATGTCGATTTCTGCTCTGAATGGGCGGATGTCGACTAAATACGGCTTCTGGCCCAATAGGTCGAGCCATTTAATAAGGAATGGTTTTCTAACATCCGCCCACCTTTTCAAAAGGTGGGTTTTCTTTAACAAAAGGAGTTAGAAAATGAAAAAATTATTATACTCATTATTTTTTATCCTTTTAGCTGCCTGTGCATCGTCCGTTGCAAATGTGGATTATAAAGGGAAAATAGATGAAGATAAAAAAATTATGTTCCTAATGAATCAACCCTACGGGGAAGATATCTTGACTGCAAAAGCTGATAATAGCTACGGTTCATATAATTCTCAGTCTTCAGCAACGATAGGCGTATATAATCCTATGAAAATATTGGTAAATGGAATTCAAAATAGAATGCTTGTTGATGGTTGGCTTTGTACTTTTGACCCTGAATTAGCAAAATACACAAAGTATAGATTGGCAATATCTGCAGACATAAATTCTCTCTTTGCTTTCTGGAAGATTCTTGGTTTTGATTATGAAATTTCCGTTATAGATAATGAAACAAATAAAACCATTATTTTTGCATCAGGGACAGATACTCCAGAGAACATAGCAAAAAACCTCGCTTACTATTTAAGAAAAGCAACTAAATAAGTTTTAAATCAAAACTAAAGCCCGCTATCATAAGCGGGCTTTGAATTATTTCTTATTTACCTTCAATTGCGGTAATTTCTTCTTTTAATTTCAATTTTTGTTTTTTCCATTCTTGAATGGACATTTCGTTTGGTGCCGGACGAGCCATTTCCTCTTCAATCATTACATCCAAAGCGTGATGTTTTTCCTTTAATGCTTGCAAGTGTTTATCTTGTTTTTCTGTATTCATTTTTGACTCCTTTCATTGATACCCTTATAATATAGTATATATTTTTTTAAAAAGCAAGCTATTCTCCAACATACATTCCTAACCCTCTGGCAACGTGAACCATTTCGCCATTTGGATCAACAGGAGTATTTGCTATTTTTAAAACATCTTCCAATAACATATCGGAAATTTTTCCGTCACGACAAACGACAACGCGATTCGTCAAACCTTTTTCCAATAAGTCGATTGCATGAACAGCAAAAGCAGATGCCAAAATTCTGTCTTGAGCAACAGGAGCACCACCTCTTTGAACATGTCCTAAAATCGTAGAACGAATATTAAACTTATCCGGTTCTGCAGACAAGTGCTTTACAAACCATCCGGAAACACCTGTAAAGGTACGTCCATCAATGGAAAAATTATGTTTTCCTTCCGGATTTCTGATTCCTTCGGCAATAACCATTAAAGCATGATCTCTGCCACGTTTACGCAAATCGCGCAATTTTTTCAAAATTCCTTCATAAGTGTACGGAATTTCCGGAATCAAGCAAATATCCGCCATACCGGCAATAGCACTTTCCAATGCTAAATGCCCTGCTCCACGTCCCATAACTTCCAAAATCATAATGCGTTCATGTGAATTAGCGGTTGTGTCCAACTTGTCCAAAGCATCCATTACAATATTACGTGCAGTTGCAAATCCGATTGCTTCTTCTGTCGCCGGAGCATCATTATCAATTGTCTTTGGAATACCAACCATTTTAACACCGGTCTTTTGGCAATACTTACTGACAATTGACATACTGCCATCACCACCAATAACGACCAAAGCATCCAAACCAAGTTCTTTCACACCATCACTGAAACGTTCCAAAATTTGTTCACTGGTTAATTCTTCATGTGTACCATCCGCCTTGCGCAACAGATTGGGATTTCCCGAGTTATTTGTTCCCAACATTGTACCGCCCAAACGTGCAAACGGAAAATCGAAGTCCGTCATTTTTAATTGTCTGTAACGCATAGGACGTACAATTAATCCATCCGTTGCATTTTCAATTCCATAGACTTCCCAACCTTTTGAAATGGCAGAAAAAGTAACTGCCCATATTGCTGTATTTAATCCCGAACAATCACCACCACTGGTTAAAACACCTATTCTTTTTATAGTACTCATAATTTTTTCTTCCCATTAATAATTAAATATCGTTTCTTATACCTTTTTTTTTATGTTTTGGCTAGTAAAAAATTGAAAATTTTATTTTTTATTTTTTTGTTCAATTTGTTCAATTGCTTGTGCCAAAGTCGGCTTCGTATCTAAGCCCTTCAACTCTTTGGGTAAAGGAATATTTTGTTTACCCCATTTCAAATAAGGACCATAACGACCGACAATCCACAGAATCGGAGTTCCTTGGTAATCGCCCAAAGGAACACCTTCATCTTTTGTCTTTGATTTTGCATTTTCCAAGATTTCCAACGCACGTTTCAAATCTACCGTTAAAACATCATCGGAATGACTTAAAGATTGGAAAGTATTTCCACATTTAATGTATGGACCGAATCGACCAATTGATGCTTCAACAGTTTCATTTGTCTCTGGCTTTTTTCCTAAAACACGCGGCAGGGACAACAAACCGACAGCTCTTTCTAAAGTCACTTCTTCAGCGTTCCAATTTTTAGGAAGCGGGCTTCTTTTGGATTCCTTTCCCTCTCCTTGTTGAACGTACCAACCGTATGGACCTTTTTTGATATATATGTTTTCCTTTTTTTCATTCTGTCCTAAAAGACGACTCGTATTATCTTCCGTATTCGGTTGGGCATCCGACACTTGCCCTTCCTCATCAATAATAGAATTTGAAAACTGACGTGTGTATTTACATTCCGGATAATTTGAACAACCTATAAAAGCACCGAATCGACCAACTTTCAAAGAAAGTGTTCCTTTTTTGCATTCCGGACAAACACGACTTTCTGGTGTTGGGAACAAATGTTTTTCCAAAGTTTCATCGACTTTTTGTAAAACATCCGCCATTTTAGATGGTGAAACTTGCTGAACATTTGCATAAAAATCGCGCCAGAAATCAGATAGAACTTTTTTCCAATCTGCTTGACCTGATGTAATATCATCAAGCAAATTTTCCAGTTTTGCCGTAAAATCATACTGGACATATTGGTTAAAATAGTTTTCCAAGAATGCCGTTACAATACGCCCTCTTTCTTCCGGAACAAAGCGTTTCTTATTCAAAACAACATACTGTCTGTCCTGCAAAACAGATAAAATAGACGCATAAGTGGAAGGACGACCGATTCCCAACTCTTCCATTTTCTTAACCAAACTAGCTTCTGAATAACGAGGTGGCGGTTCTGTAAAATGCTGTTCTGTTGTTGCTTGCAATAAATTCAAGGCATCACCCTTATTCATCAAAGGCAACAATCCGCCTTCTTCTTCATCTTCCTTATCATCTATATCTTCTTTATAAACCTTGATAAAACCGGCAAAAGCTATTGTTTGTCCGGTTGCATGTAACATTAAAGAATTATCTGCACTCGGAATGTCAACAGCGACTTTATCCAATAAAGCACTTTCCATTTGGCAAGCCAAAGCACGTTTCCACACTAATTCATACAAACGCAAATGATCTTTATCCAAAAATGCTGCCACAGAATCCGGCGTTCTGTTAATATTTGTCGGACGAATTGCTTCGTGAGCTTCTTGTGCGTTGATAACTTTGTTTTTATAAACACGCGGTTTTTCCGGCAAATAATCTTTGCCATACTCTTTTTCAATAAATGCACGCATGGCTTCAATAGCTTCCTGCGCTAAGGCCACACCATCCGTTCTCATATAAGTAATTAAACCGACACGATCTCCGTTAATTTCAACACCTTCATAAAGCTCTTGAGCCGTTTTCATCGTTTTTTTAGCAGAAAATCCTAATTTTCTGGATGCTTCTTGTTGCAAGGTTGATGTTGTAAATGCCGGAGCCGGATTGCGTTTCACTTGTTTCTTTTCAATTTCTCCTACATGAAAAGAGGAAGATAAAACCCGTGCTTTTACGGCATCTGCCGTTTGACCGGTTCCCAATGCGAATTTATCTAACTTTTTACCGTCAAGATGCGTCAAAGATGCTTTAAATTCTTCTTTTGAAGCTGTTTCCATTTGTGCGGATAAAGTCCAATATTCTTGTGGCTTAAAGGCTTCTATTTCACTTTCTCGTTCGCAAACCAAACGTAAAGCAACAGATTGAACACGACCGGCTGATTTGCTTCCCGGTAACTTACGCCATAAAACAGGAGATAAAGTAAAGCCGACCAAATAGTCCAAAGCACGACGTGCCAAATAGGCATTTACCAAATCCATATCTATTTCACGCGGATTTTTCATAGCCTCTGTCACAGCCGATTTTGTAATTTCATTGAAGACAACACGATGATACGGAACATTTAATTTTTTACGCTTTGTCAGTTCTTGTACAATGTGCCATGCAATTGCTTCCCCTTCTCTATCCGGGTCGGATGCCAGATAAACTTCATCAGCTTTCGACAAGGCTGCAATAATATCTTTAACGTGCTTTTCGCCCTTTGCCTCCAAAGCCCAAGTCATTTTAAAATCATCATCCGGCAAGACAGAACCGTCTTTTGCCGGTAAATCCCGAATATGTCCAAAACTGGCTATCACCTGATAGTCCTTCCCCAAATATTTATTAATCGTTTTGGCTTTTGCCGGAGATTCCACAATTACTAACTTCATTTATTCACCTTTTAATCTTCCATCCATTCCACTTTTTTAGGATCTAACCTTGTCATATTTTCAGGATCATATAACAAAGATACTCGTCCCAAAGCATGTCGTTCTATACGACCCGCCAATTCCAATTCTAGCAAAACAACACTGACCACTGAAGAAGATAAAGACAACTGTCTTGACAACTCATCTTCCGATATAGGATTTGCTGAAAGAGCTTGCAGAACAACCGAACGCGCTTTTTCAATTTCAGTTTCGGCAGGAATTGCAAACAATTCAACTTTCTTTTTATTTTCATGTAAAAAGAAATCTTTTTGTTTATCTTGAAATTGTTTAATTGCGGTCAATATATCTTGTACGTCTTGAACCAAAACTGCTCCCGCTTTAATTAAAGCATTTGGAACAACGCTTCTGTCATCCATAGGCGAACCGGGAACACCCATAACTACTCGATTTTGTTCTTTTGCAAATTCAGCTGTAATTAAAGAACCGGAATTGTCTTTTGCTTCAACAACCAACGTTCCCAATGCCAAACCGGAAATTAAACGGTTACGACGTGGAAAGTTAGTAGCAGTCGGACGCATTTGCAACGGAAATTCGGAAACAAGAACGCCTCTTTCTTTTATTTCTTCATATAAATTTTTATGTTCCGCCGGATAAACAACATCTATGCCACATCCTAAAACTGCAATTGTACCAGCACTTTCGTGATTTGCCGAAAGAGCACCCTCATGAGCAGCACCATCAATTCCTAATGCCATACCGGAAACAACACTAACCCCATTTTGAATGCAATCAAAAGCCAACTTTCGTGTCAAATTTTTACCATTTAATGATGCATTACGTGCTCCGACAAAAGCAACAGCCGGCGTTTTAAAAATCTTTTGTTGTCCCATAACCGTAATCACAGCCGGAGGATTTTTAATATTTTTCAACAATTCGGGATAGTTTTCCTCACAAGAACAAACCAAACTTGCACCAATTTTATTTATTGAACTTATCTCTTCAACTGCGGCAGCTTCTGAACAAATTTTAATTTTTCTTTTTGCTCCACCGCGCTGTGCCCACTCAGGCAGATTTTTCAATGCTTCCGATGGCTTTTCATAGAAGCGCATCAAAGATTCAAAAGTTGCTGTTCCGACATTTTCACTCCGAATCAAGCGCAACCATGCAATTTTTTCTTCTTCTGAAAGTTTTATCGTTCGCATTATTGTTTTTTCTTTTTAAAATTAATCTTACTTTCTTTCTTATTTATTAAGCGTTCGATATTTGCTCTGTGACGTACCATTGACAATAAGGCTAGAAAAGCAAATGCTAATATATAAGGTGAGGCAGCTGACCCGCCCAAAATATAAGCATAGAACGGCGATAATGTCAATGCAGTTAATGCCGATAAGGAAGAATACCGGAAAACAAAGGCCATAAATACCCATGTCAAACAGGCAGCTAAACCAACTGATGGAAAGGTTGCCAACATCATACCCAAGGTTGATGCAACACCTTTACCGCCTTTAAAATCCAACCAAATCGGAAAGTTATGTCCGATAACACCACCTAGACCGGCAAATAATCCCGCTAACGGACATGAAAAAATCCATGAAGCCAATAAAGCAGCAAAACCGGCCTTGCCTGCGTCCAAAATCAAAGTCAACAACGTTAAATCTTTACGTTTTGTTACACGCAGGACATTTGTTGTGCCGATATTGCCCGATCCTTGTTTGCGAATATCACCATATCCAGACAAATAAGCAATTACCAAACCAAAAGGAACTGAACCCAAAAAATATCCGAAAAGGATACTGATTAAGTATTCCATTATTTTTTCTCCTTTATGTGAACAACACGTTGCGGGAACGGAATTTCAATACCTTCTTTTTCAAATGTATCGTAAATATCAAACATGATATCACTCTGTGCAACAAGCTTACTCATTACATCGGAAATAACAACCATCAAATCAAAATTGATTGAACTGTCTCCAAATTCTTTCAAAAGTACAACCGGCTCTCTGCCTTGTTCAACTTTCGGATGACGTTTTGCGCAGTCAATCAAAATTTGTCTGACTTTATGTAAATCGCTATCATAAGAAACACCTACATGAATAATGATTCGCCCCAACTTATCGGTATGAGTCATATTTACCAAAGAATTCGATAAAATATCAGCATTTGGGATAACCACTGAAGTTTCATCAAAAGTTTTCAATTCTGTAGAACGAATTTTGATATTTGTTACAATACCTTCTTTACCATTGACATTTACCCAATCGCCTTTCTTAATCGGGCGTTCAAACAGAATCAAAATGCCGGAAAAGAAGTTGTTGACGATATGTTGTAAACCAAAACCTAATCCAACAGATAAAGCGCCAAAGAACATTGCCAAGTTATCCATATTCAAACCAAAGATTGACAGCACACCCCAACCTGCAACGATCCAACCCAAATATCCGATTAAAACAGATATGGAATAGCGAACACCTTGATCAACAGATGCATATTTCAATAATGTTTCGCCAACAAAATTTCTCAAGAATTTAAACACATTCAAAGTAATAAGCAAGAATATGATTGCTTGTGCAAGAACATGCACTTTTAATGATTTTAATTCAAAATTTTCTAACCAACGTCTTAAATCTGGGAAATATGCCAATATGTATAACAACAAACATACTGAAACAACACCCACCGTATGTTTCATTGTAAACAGGAAAATTCTCCTTATGATTTCATTCAAATCTTTTGCAGGATTTATATTTTTTTTCACATTTTTCTTCATAATTATTTACTCCTTTATTGATACTTTTTCATTTCTTGTGCAATCCAATTTTGAACAAAAGAAATCACCTGATCTACAGGAATTGTTCCTTTTTCTTCCGTTCCGCGAACTTTGTATTCTACCTCCCCATTTGCAAGCGCTTTCGGCGCAACAATCAAACGCAACGGAATGCCCAACAAATCTGCTTCTGCAAATTGAGGTCCAGCACCTAAATTTCGATCGTCATACAAAACTTCAATACTGGCTTTTTCCAAATCCGCATAGAGCTTTTCTGCTGTTTCCGTAATACCTTCTTTATCCATTTGCAAAACGTTCAATTGAACTTGCCATGGAGCAACTGATAAAGGCCAAATCGGTCCATAATTATCATGTCTTGCTTCAATGATAGAAGCTAATGTTCTTCCGACACCGATACCATAGCATCCCATAATCGGTGTTTGTTCATTCCCATTTTCATCTGTGTAAGTCAAATGCATTGCTTCTGTATAGCGTGTACCCAATTGGAAAATATTTCCGACTTCAATACCACGAACCATTTTCAACGGAGCTCCACATTTAGGACATCTCTCTCCTTCTTGAACACACGCAATATCCGCAACTATTGCATCCAGAACATCTCTGGATAAATTGAAATTGTACATGTGATAATCTTTTTTATTTGCTCCACAAAGCAAGTTTGCTGTATTTGCAACCGATTTATCCACAACTTGAATGCAATCATGTAATCCGATACCACTGGCAAAACCAGGAACAGCACCAATACTTTCAATTTGTTCATCGTTTGCAAACTGGAATGTTTCTTTCAAAACTTTTGCCAACTTGCATTCATTGACTTCAATATCACCACGAATCGTGACAGCAACGATTTTACCGCTATCTGTAATATAAAAGACCATTTTTGCAGTCTGCTCCGGCTTTAGGTTAAGCAACCCGCAAACTTCTTCAATGGTTTTAACGTTTGGAGTATGTACTTCCTGCAAAGGTTTTGCGGGTTCATCGTTATATTTCAATTGACCTGAAGAAGCAACTTCTTCATTTGCCACATAGTCACAAGCGGAACATTTAGCAATTTTGTCTTCCCCAGCTTCACAAATTAAGTCATATTCATGAGAAACTTTACCACCCATCATACCATTATCGCCTTCAATAGCAACAACTTCAGGAATACCACAACGTGTATAAATACGATGGTAAGCATCTGCACAACGTTTATAGTACTGATTCAAATCTTCTTGAGTTCTATGGAATGAATAAGCATCTTTCATTACAAATTCACGAACACGCACCATTCCACCACGAGAACGGGCTTCATCTCTGAATTTAGTTTGGAACTGATAAAGCATAAACGGATAATCTTTATAGGAAGTTATTTCACTACGTGCAATCGCAACGCAGGCTTCTTCATGCGTCATTGCCAACAACATACCGTGTTTATTTCTGTCTTGAAAACGCAATAATTCACCTTTGACAGAGTCATAACGCCCTGTTTCATCCCACAATTCACGTGGTAAAACAACCGGCATTTTAACTTCTTGCCCGTCAATGGCATCCATTTCTTCACGAATAATCTTTTCAATCTTTTGTTGAATACGAAAGGCCGGATGAAGCAATGTATAAATACCGTTCGCCACTGGTCGAATATAAGCACCCCGTAATAAATAAATATGACTTGCAATCTGAGCTTCTGTCGGCTTTTCCTTATATCTGCGACCAATTAATTTGCTGCTTCTCATGATAAAATGTCCTTTCTTCAAGCAATAATACTACAAGATACATAATTTTGATTTTAATTTCAAGCAAAAAGTATTGCTTTTTAAATAAAAATGTTTTATTGTGTTGGAAAATTGGAAATTAAAATGGAAGAAAGACTAAAAGAAATTGAAATGGCAATTGCCAATTTAGAGCGAATTGTTGAAGAGTTAAATACCGAAACAATTCGACAGTCGCGTGTTATCGAAAGATTAGAAAGGGAAAATAAAGAAATAAAAGAAACTATCGGAGGAAATGTTAAGCCCTTATCAGAAGAGACCCCTCCTCCACATTATTAGGAAAATAAAAAAATGATCTTTAGTAAAATTACTAACAAATTTAAAAATATAAATTTAGTTCAAGATTATCGTAAAATCTTCCCCTACGTCAAACCGTACTGGGGACGTGCCTTGTTAGCTATCTTGGTTACGCTGCCAATTGGTTCAATGGATGCCGTTATTGCGTGGGTATTAAAACCGTATATGGATACGGTTATGATTGAAAGAAGTGTGAAAACAACTTCCTTAATACCAGCGTTGATTATTATTTTCAGTTTAGCCCAAAGCTTACTTAATTATGCAGCTACTTATTTAAATACATGGGTCGGTAACCGTATTACCATGGACTTAAAAGAAATTTTGTTTAATAAAATGTTACGTCGCGACCCCCATTTCTTTGACACTCAAAGTTCCGGAGATGTCCTTTTCCGCTTCAATAACGATGCAGAAATAGCCTGTTCCGGTTTATTGTCTAATTTAAAACTTTTTTTCACACGCGTATTTTCATCTATATCTTTGATTGCCGTTCTGTTTTATAACTCATGGCAGTTGTCAATAATTGCTTTGGCTGTTTTGTTTGGAGCCCTTTATCCTCTATCAACCGTTCGCAAAAGAATAAAAGATTTGATGAATAGCAACGTTATGTCACTTTCCGCAATCTTAACTCATTATAATGAATCTTTTATGGGTAACAGAGTGATCGCTTCCTTTAACCTGTATGACTATCAAAATGCCCGTTTTAAAGAAACATTGCGTCAGATGTTTAAAATCATAATGAAGATGACAAAAAAGACGGGTATTTTAACACCGATGATGCACTTTATTATTTCAATTGGTATTGCCGGTGTTATTTGGTTAGGCAGCTATTTAATTACAACAAACCGCTTGACACCTGGTGGCTTTGTCTCATTTATTACAGCCTTGTTAATGCTTTATCACCCGATTAAATCCATGGGAACAAACTTTACAAACCTTCAATATTCCTTTTTAGCGATGGAAAGAATCTTTTCATTATTGGAAGAAGAACCGTCCATTCGCAGTAAGAAAAATGCTAAAGTTTTAGATGGCATACACAAAAACATTGTGTTTAAGAATGTTTGTTTTGAATACGTTCCCGGAAAAACTGTTTTAAACAATGTATCCTTAAACGTTTCAAAAGGACAAACAATTGCGCTTGTTGGTAATTCTGGTGGTGGTAAATCAACTATTGTCAGTTTGCTTACTCGTTTTTATGATGTTACCAGTGGTTCAATTTCAATTGACGGAACGGACATCAGGGATCTGGATTTAGATTCACTACGCCAACAAATAGCTTTTGTTTTCCAAGACAATATCTTGTTTGCAGGTACAATTCGTGAAAATATATTACTGGGCAAAGCAGATGCAACGGAAGAAGAAATTTCAAATGCAGTAAAAAATGCATGCTTGGATGAATTTATTTTATCTTTGACAAACGGATTAGACACAGTAATCGGAGAACGAGGAACAACACTGTCCGGTGGACAACGACAACGTGTAGCAATTGCACGAGCTTTCTTGAAAAATGCACCTATTGTTGTTTTGGATGAAGCAACTTCTGCTTTGGATAATAAATCGGAAGGCATCGTACAACAAGCTATTTATAACTTAATGGCAGACAGAACCGTATTTATTATTGCACACCGTCTTTCTACTGTTCGTAACGCAGATAAGATCGTTGTTATCAACCACGGCGAATTGGCCGAAATGGGAACACATGAAGAATTACTAAGCAAGCCGAATTCTATTTATGCTTCCCTTTATCAAACACAATTAAAATAAAAAAACACCCAAAGAACTTATCAATGGGTGATTCTTATTGTATATTTAGCATGCGATTATTCGTATTGCAATAATTTGTATGCTTCTAAATATGCTTCTTGGTAGCCATTACTTTTTAAATGTCTTAATACCGGATTACCTAAATAATCCACAGCTTCAAGATCTGCCCCAAGCTTTTTCAATTCTCTGATTACTGCCGGATTTCTTGTCAACATTGTAGCTGTGCGCCCAAAAACATCTCTTTTAAAAACACTAAAACCTTCAGCACATATTCCTTTTATTGCAGCAGGAACATCCTTTTCCGGCAAATAATCAAACCTTTTTATAATTTCTATACCTAGTGACATTTTATATTCCTCTTTCATTAATATCTTTGCCTATCATTAAAAAGTGATTTTAAACCCATTCCTCTGTATCTAACAGGCCTTTTTTCCGTTCTTTCTTCAGGAAACTTCTCCTTTAAATAATCGTTAGCTTCGTTAAAGAATCTTATTGAACTTCCCCCTATAGCAACTAAACTCAAAACCAAAAAAGAAGTCAAAAAACTTAAGGAACCATCCTTTTTTTCCTCTATAACAGATTTTTTATAACATTCATATTTTCTTTCAGGAGTACAATAATCTTCACGAATTTTTTGTTTGTTTTTGACAATATTCAAAATTTCTTGGGATTTTCTATATCTTTCGAATGCTTTTTTATTTATTAAAGCATGGTGTATGACCAATAATCTAAAAGCAGAAGTATCACCCGTTCTGTTTGCATGATCAATTGCATACATCCACGGTTTTTTATGGTCCTTATCTGCAATATCCGGATTTGCACCATTTTCAAACAAAAGTTCAACAACTTCGCTATTTCCCCGTTCAATGGCATGTATCAATGCTGTTTTACCATCTTTATCACGTATATCCAATTTTGCACCTTTATCTATTAGAGCTCTAACCATCTTAACATCATTGGAACAAACAGCGTACATCAATGCCGTAGAACCAGTATCATCTTTCATATCCACTAGAGGACGGAATAATTGACGGAATAATTCAAATAATCCTTTAACTCTTTTAGAAAGTAATATATCAACTGCCCTACCATAACCTTTTTCAGCGGCTCTTATCAATAATGTACGAGCATTTGAATCACGTCTATCTAGGCCGTAACCAGCCATTTCCTGCGCTTCAATTTCTTTAATAAATAAATTTTCTAAACCTTCTTTATAAGCTTTTCCATCTGTAACACCAAACATTTTTATTTTCCCCTTATATTAAAACAAATTTATCTTCATAGTGGTACGATTATATCAGAAAAATTTTAATTTGTCAACATTTTTCTTTTTTATTTTTTTATATAAAAAAACGCCCTGTTTCCAGAGCGTTTTTGATTTTCTTTTAAACGGATTAATACATTCCGCCCATGCCACCCATTCCTGGCATTCCAGCAGCTGCGCCACCCTTACCGCAAGAACATTCATCTTCCGGTTTATCGGCAACCATAGCTTCTGTTGTAATCAACAATGCTCCGATTGATGAAGCACCTTCCAAAGCGGTACGAACAACCTTTGTCGGGTCAACAATACCAGCTTCAAACATGTTCACATAAGAACCTGTTTGAGCATCATAACCTTGCATTGTATCGTATTTTTCCAACAATTTACCAACAACAACTGCACCATCTTCAGCAGCATTTGAAACAATCTGACGTAATGGAGCTTGAATTGCCTTACGGATAATATCAACACCAACACGTTGATCATCATTAGCCGGCTTCAAAGCATCCAAAGCTCTTGTAGCGTACAACAAAGCAGTACCACCACCAACAACAACGCCTTCTTTAACAGCAGCACGTGTTGCATGTAAAGCATCATCAATACGATCTTTCTTTTCTTTCACTTCAACTTCGGTTGCACCGCCGACTTTAATTACAGCGACACCACCGGATAATTTAGCCAAACGTTCTTCCAATTTTTCTCTGTCATAATCGGAGGTAGATTCAGAAACTTGCTTACGAATTTGGTTACAACGTGCTTCGATTAAATCCTTTGCACCTAATCCATCAACAATTGTCGTATCATCTTTTGTTATTGTCACTTTCTTAGCTGAGCCAAGCATTTCAATTGTAACATCTTCCAATTTGATACCGACTTCTTGTGAAATAACCTGCCCGCCTGTTAAAATGGCGATGTCTTCCAACATAGCCTTACGTCTGTCACCAAAGCCAGGAGCTTTAACAGCTGCGACTTTTAATCCGCCACGCAATTTGTTAACAACCAAAGTTGCCAAAGCTTCACCTTCAATGTCTTCGGCAATAATCAGCAAAGGACGACCGGTTTGAATAACTGCTTCCAAAATTGGAACCATCGCTTGTAAGTTAGATAATTTGCCGTCATTGATTAAAATGTACGGATTTTCCAAATCAGCAACCATTTTTTCCGGATTTGTAATGAAGTATGGAGATAAATACCCGCGATCGAATTGCATACCTTCAACAACATCCAATTCTGTTTCCATACCTTTTGCATCTTCAACGGTAATAACACCTTCGTTACCGACTTTCTTCATTGCTTCTGCAATATATTCACCGATTGAACGATCACCATTAGCGGAAATTGTACCAACCTGAGCAATTTCTTCGGAAGTAGAAACTTTTTTAGAACGGCTTTTAACGTCTTCGACAACAGCTTCAACAGCCATATCAATACCGCGTTTCAAATCCATCGGATTCATTCCGGCGGCAACAGCCTTGCAACCTTCACGAATAATTGCTTGAGCCAAAACAGTGGCTGTTGTTGTACCGTCACCGGCAACGTCAGCTGATTTAGAAGCAACTTCACGAACCATTGCAGCGCCCATATTTTCAAACTTATCAGCCAATTCAATTTCTTTTGCAACAGACACACCATCTTTTGTAATCTTTGGAGCGCCATATTGCTTGCTTAAAACGACATTACGTCCTTTTGGTCCCAAAGTAACCTTCACCGTATCGGCCAAAATATCGACACCCTTTAGCATTTTTGAACGAGCATCAACACCAAACTTAATTTCTTTTGCAGACATTTTACATTCCTTTCTTAGTCTTCAATAATTCCCAATATATCAGCTTCACGCATAATCAGCAATTCTTCACCGCTTAATTTGATTTCCGTTCCTGACCATTTGCCAAATAAAACACGATCACCTTCTTTTAAGGTCATTGTTACCGGCTTTCCATCTTCATCACGTCCACCCGGACCAACAGCGATAACAACACCCTGTGATGGTTTTTCCTTTGCTGTATCGGGGATAATTAAACCACCGGCTGTTTTTTTTTCTTCTTCTATACGACGGATAACCACTCTATCCAATAAAGGTTTAAATTTCATTTTCTTCTTCCTTATACTATTTTAAACAAATTGTCAGGCCTATATCCAAAAGGCTTTGTTTATCAGATAGTATGAAAATGAACTTTCGTCAAGTGTAAACAGCAAAAATTTTTTATTTATTTGACATTTTTTATTTTCTGTCTTAAAAGTAAGAAAGAAGGGACGTTCCATGAAAGTATTTTGCTTATTGTTAATTCTTATGGCTTCTTCTGTATTTGCCAGCACATTGGAGGAAGATTATCGCGAACTTGAACCGCAAATGGATATGTTATCAATTCAAACATCAGCGGTTTTAAATTTGCTTGAACCCTATATTCAAAAAGGTAATTCCGTTGCTGCGTATTTAGCTGCCTCGATTCATGAAAAAGGTCGTCTTGTTGAAAAGGATGATAAAAAAGCTTTGGAGCTTTATATAAAAGCATCAGACAAGATTCCGCAAGCACAAATGAAAGTAGGAAATATGTATGCTTTTGGTCACGGAACAGATGTTTCCTTTGCCGATGCCATAACGTATTACGAAAAAGTTTTAGCTTCCGATGATGAAAAATTAAAGACAGAAGCTGCAGAACGCATCATCATACTGAATGACATAATAGAAAAGGAAAAAATCATAAAAGAAAAAGAAATGTTGGCCTTAAGCGGTGATCCGGTATCAATGTTAGATGTTGTTTATCTTTGCTTAAGTATTGATAACCCTATATGTGCGTATGTTTGGCTATCTTTAAGCCTAAAACACCCTGCTTTCGAACAAAGCACAAATGAATTGCAAAATATGCTTGACAGATTAAGCGGTGAAATGACAATACCACAAATAATGACGGCTGAAGAAGAGCTACAAAAAATTACTCAGGCTCTAAAAAAATAATTTTTACCCTTGACAATTTTCGGTGAAAAGGATATAAAAGGTATCACTTTCGGGTGTATAGCTCAGCGGTAGAGCACTACGTTCACATCGTAGGGGTCACAGGTTCGAACCCTGTTACACCCACCATTAGAAAAGCACCTATTATAACTGCAACAGCAAAACAAAATATTTAAAAAAACACAATATATATTCCAACCAAAACAAACGGCAAAAACAAGATAAACATTGAAAGCCAACACTTACTCACTCTTTTTTTGTATGTATCTTTGCACCATTTCATCACAGTTCTCTCTCGGATACTTTATACCAAGATATTCAGCGATAGTATTGACAATAATATCTTAGTTGCTTTCTCCTTTTTGTATTAAAGCCTATTTTACTTTCACTTGCTTTTTGACAATTTGCAAAATTTCCTTTTCGTCCTCTTCTGTCAAAATGCCATATAAAGGAATAGGAAACGGCCCGAAGTTTGCATTGTGCTTTTGCAACCAATTGTAGGAGTATTTAATTCCATTCTTAGGATTTAAAGACAAAACCTTCATTTGTCCGCCGCACATCCGAACTGTTTTAATTTCTGCATCTTTGATATCTTTCCACGCCAACGGCTTTGAATGATCGATTTTAATATCTTTATCCGTAATCACAACAGCTTTCTGTTTCAAAACGTTCTTATACATCCATAAAAGCGCCGTAATTATAAACAGTCCCCAAACAATCAAACAACCGCAACTGCAACAACATGTAATCGCCCCGACTAAGGCAATCATCATAGCCCAAAAGCATTCATCAATCCGATTAAAGTGATAATAATATATCTTTTTTTTCATTTTACATAACCTCCAAAATATCTTCTTTATATTAAGTTACATACGTTTTCTTGTAAACGTTTTTTCATCTATCTCTTTGCCGTTTTCGTCAAAATAACGTGTTGAAACCGCCTCATCATCTTTGTATTCCACTTCTTTCTTCAATATTTTATCTTTCGGATAAAAGTATTGTGTCTGAATACCGTCCATCTTTCCGTCTTTGTAAATCGTTTCTACAAGCATGGTACCATCTCTGTAATATGCTCTTGAATAACCATCTCTTTTACCATCCTTATAAACGATATCTGTTTCAAAATTACCGTTATCGTAATAATGTCTTTCATTTCCGTCTAAATTCCCATTTTTAAAGGTAGCTTCATAAGACACGGAACCATCGTCACGATAAGTTTTTTGAACGCCGTCTTTTTTACCCGCTATATAAGGTATTTCACCTCTCAGTTCACCTTTTGAAGTATGTTCTTTTTGCATACCTTCTTTTTTACCGTTCTCATAAGGAATTGTCAGAGTGTTAAACAAAAATTTCATTGTTAGTGTTCCATTTATCGGGCTTCCGGCTGAATCACATATATCCGGACAAGAATTACATGAATAAATATCTGTATAATCCTCCTTTTCTCCACCATCACAACGTTTTACTTCTTCTGATGTATATTCATTTGCCAACGCACCAAATGAAACACATAAAGCACAAATAATTGTCATAAATAAAAATTTCTTCATAATTCTCTCCTTTTTTAATTAATAATTAGTCGGCAACTTGCCTTTATCTACTGAATGTAAATGAGCATTTGTCATTTTTGTTTCCTTACCATCTTCTTCATACATAGTACCCGAAATGGCTTTTCCGTTTTTAAATAATATTTCTGCCTTTAGTTCCCCCTCTTCATCATATATTTTTGAAGTTCCGTTCTTTTGACCGTTTTTATAGGATAATTCAGCTTTTAAAGTACCATTTTCATAGTATTTTTTGTTCATTCCGACTTTTGTACCATATACATAATGTGCCTCGTTTTTCAAATTCCCGTTTTCATAATATGATCTTGAGACACCATTTTTTCTACCATTGAAATAAGAAGACTCACTTTTTAAGTTTTCGTTTGCATCATATTCTTTTACCATTCCGGTCAACGGCTCATTTTCCAAATTACACAATAAGCTTTCTTGACACTTTTGGGTCTGATCCAAATTATACTCTTTTGCACTTGCGACAAAAGAAACACATAAAGCACATAATACACAAACTAAAACCTTTTTCATTTATCCCTTCTATTTAATATTTTCAAATAAACCTTCTTTACACATCTGGGCATAAATCGGCTTATCCAAAGAAAAAGCCTTTATCAATTCTGACGGAGACTTACTTTCACAATAAGATTCTACTTCATTGTTATGCTCATCCCAAATAGTTACTTCTATTTCCTTTTTACCGATACAGCATGCTATCCCGCATTTTGCCTGAGAAACATTATGCATTCTTACATAATCCAAAGCTTTCTTACGCGCGTACAGGTTCAATGTCAAATCAGCTTTTGTTCCGTCCTTTGTCCACGGACAGCCACCTCCGACATTGCAATTTCCACCATAAAAGTCGACCGCAAGTTTACGTCCTGTTGTTCCGCAATCACCCATAGAGGAATGAGTCACATAACGCCCTGTTCCATTGATAATTAATTCATAGTTGCCTTGTATTTTATCTTTAACGAACTTTTCAACAGCGCCTTTATCAGATAGCAAGGAATTGCAACAATAACTTTTTGAACTTTTCCTTTATCTAATGCAACCAAAGTTTTAATATCTAAACCGCCCAAGCCACTTTCATACAGAGTTTTTCCCAGCATCTTTGCCAAATAAAAATCTTTAGTCATATAGTTCGTCTCCGGCTCATTAACAGCCATACCGAACATAATTCCCTGATCACCCCAAGCATCCGTATTTACGCCTACTGCAATATCGTTGCTTTGTTGGCTGATGTGTTTTTCTACAATGACACTATCACAATCTAATGCATTTTCCTTTCCCCACTTTAAAGCGTATTCATGGGTATATCCGATATCAGCTATAGCTTGCTTTACCCATTTATCATAGTCAGTTTTGGCATTTGTCGTAATTTCGCCACCCAACGTGACAAAATTATCCTTGATTTGTACCTCTAAAGCATAGCGTGTTTTTGAATCTTGTTCTATTAACCTATCCAAAATATATTCACTGATATAGTCTGCCGTTTTATCTGGATGCCCAATAGATACGTATTCACTGATTTGCATAAAAAAGCTCCTTTCTGATTCTGTGCCTCATTATAGCATACCAGAAAGGTGCGTCAAGCATTCAATTTCAACAAAACAGATGCCACCGCTTTTCGATAAAGTGTTGATGGACTTCTTCCGCAGGATAAAAAATATCTACCGGTTTTATTTGCGTAAGCGCCACTTGATGATAGCGATTGTAAAGATTGAATAATGCCTTTGCTTTTTGTGCAATTTCTCTTTCTTTTTCATCTTGATAAAACAGAATAGAGTTAAATGCACTCCCATCACTTTGCCCGTGGTTATTTAAAGCAGTCGGATTGTGGATTTCAAAAAAACAATTTGTCAAATCAGCGTAAGAGATAACATCTTCGTCATATAGGACTTTAACTGTTTGGGCATGTCCCGTTTTACCGCTTAAGACCTGCTTATATGTCGGATTAGGTGCAAATCCACCCATGTATCCGACAAAAGTCGCCAATACTCCGTGAACAGCATCCAAAGACAGTTGCGCTTCCCAAAAAGAACCGGCAGCCAAATACATTTCTTTCATTTGATCTTCTCCATAAAATAAAGGCTCTTTCACCAATAAGACAAAAGAGCCTTTGTTTCTTACTTATTCACGTTTGTTTCAATCAATTCGCCAACATCAATCAACATATTTCCGTTTTCTTCCATAGCATCCAACCATACCCATTGTGGTTGATTTTTTTGCATTTTTCCCTTTTGTTCCGTCATGGTTTCAATAACCTCTTCCGTAACTTCAACGCTTTGCATACACTTTTCTTTTTGTGAGGTTGCCTTATCCTTTAATTTTTGCCCTGCATCTTTTAAAGATTTTGCATCCGCTTTTGCTTGGGTTTTCTGTGCTGCAGTTAAAGAAAGTGTATCATCTTCAACTAATTCAGCATAATACAAGATAACGTCTCCATTTTTATCCAAAATAACGGCCTCTTCCGACCAAAATTCCGGATTTGCTCCCATACAGGACATATTTCTGTTGTATTTTTTTTGCTTTCTCATGTGCTTACTCAACTTGCGCGATTGCTTTTTCATATGTTTTCCGACATCTTCCAAGTAATCTTCCATATTATCACAAGGATCACACCCCATAGTACCGCAAACACACTCTGCAAAAACAGGGGTAGCGATTAAAGATAACAAAGCTAAAATAAATAATTTCTTTTTCATTTTCTTCTCCTTACATTGTTAAAAAAAAGACACAATGAAAAGTTGCCATATCCATTTTAAAAAGGCAATAAGCAGAAGAAAAAAGAATATTTGATTATGAAAGACGGCCTACTTCTTTGCGTTTTCTTCCAAAAAACGTTGCAACCAATGAATATTATATTGACCATCAATGAATTCTGCTTCATGAATCAACTTTTGATGTAAAGGAATTGTTGTTTCGATTCCGTCAATAACAAATTCATCCAAAGCACGACGTAAACGCATCAAAGCACCGTTACGTGTTCGTCCGAAAACAATCAATTTAGCGACCAAACTATCGTAATGAGGTGGTACTCTATAGCCGGCAAACATAGCCGAATCAACACGAACCCATAAACCACCCGGAACGTGCCAACAATCGATTTGTCCGGGACTTGGAACAAATGTCTGCGGATTTTCCGCATTAATACGACATTCAATAGCACAACCTTCAATGCGTACATCACTTTGAGAATAACCCAAAGGTGCACCGGAAGCCAAACGAATTTGCTCACGAACAATATCAATACCAGTTACCATTTCTGTAATCGGATGTTCTACTTGAAGACGTGTATTCATTTCCAAGAAATAAAAACGCCCGTCTTCAAACAAAAACTCCAAAGTTCCCGCGTTTGAATAACCTATTTTTTCAATGGCCGTTCTGGTAACGTTGAACAATTCTTCTCTTTGTTGACGATTTAAAGCCGGTGAAGGTGTTTCTTCCAAAATCTTTTGATTATTACGTTGCAAAGAACAATCACGTTCTCCTAAACAAACAACGTGATTATAATTATCTGCCAAAATTTGGACTTCTATATGACGTGGATTTTGTAAATATTTTTCAATAAAAACCGTATCATCACCAAAGGCTGCTTTTGCTTCTTTTTGAGCCAAAACAAAGGCACTTTCCAATTCCTCGCGGGAAAATGCTACCTTCATACCTTTACCGCCGCCGCCATTTGCTGCTTTCACCAACACAGGATAACCTATCTTATCGGCGATAGCAGCCGCAGCATCCAAATTTGAAATAGCCCCTTCAGATCCGGGCAAAATAGGTAACCC
>JAGCVC010000013.1 GCA_017962565.1 Alphaproteobacteria bacterium
ATATTGCATTTGCCCGATGATTATTCAGCAGAATACTTATCCCCCATACCGATCCGATTATCAATAACCCTCCTATCGCTAATACTCCCAACATTTCTAGCGTACTGCGACCGGCTTCTTTTATTCTATGCAATTTTGTCATTTTTTAGCCCTTTCATTTGGGGATTATTCTACTTCACGTTCGATTCTACACAAAAAATCGTATCTGTGCAATTATTTTTTTATCCGTAAATCTTTGAAAATTTTTTATTTTTATCTTAATTTTGGGTCAATTCCCAAACGGCTGCACGAACGTCTTCTATTCCTTGTTTTTTCTCTGAACTTGTTACCAAAATTTCAGGATAGCATGCCGTATGTTTATTCATTATTCCTTTTACATTCGCAATTGTCTTTTCCAACTCAACTGTTTTTACTTTATCTGACTTAGTCAAAATAATCTGGTAGGAAACTGCGGCCTTATCCAACATTTGCATTACTTCAATGTCTTTGTCTTTGATACCATGTCGGCTGTCGATTAATAAATAAACACGTCTTAAATTCGGACGACCTTTTAAATAAGTAAAAACCAAATTATTCCACGTTTTTACTTGCTTTTCCGGAGCCTGTGCATAACCATATCCGGGCAAATCAACTATGTTTAAAACGCTATCTAAATCAAAAAAATTTAATTGTTGTGTTCGTCCTGGAGTTGCTGAAGCACGCGCCAAATCTTTTTTAGAAAAAAGAGCATTAATTAAACTGGATTTACCAACGTTGGAACGTCCTGCAAAAGCTATTTCCAAACGCTGCATATCCGGCAATTGTTCCAACCACGCAACCCCCAACATAAAAGTGCAAGGACGCATAAATAAAGCATTCCCCTGCTTTATTGCTTTCTGTTTTTGCAATGCTTCTTCGGCACTTATTTGTGGCATTACTTTACTCCGTATTTATGCATTACATAGCGTTGTTGTCCGATTGATAATATATTGCTCCATGTCCAATAAATCACCAAACCGGAAGCAAAATTGCCCATCATAAAAGTAAATATAACAGGCATCCACTTCATAGCTTTTGCCATATCATTAGCTTGGCTGTTTTCATCCTTATTGGCTTGTGCCGCTTGCGGGTTCATCTTTTGTTGCAAGAACATTGTAATTCCCATCAACAACGGCCATATACCAATATTTAAGATACTTGGAATCGGCCACGGAACAAGTCCAAACAATGTAAAGATAGAGGACGGATCACGTGCAGATAAATCCTGTATCCAACCAAAGAAAGGTGCCTGGCGCATTTCAATCGAAACGGATAACACTTTATATAAAGAAAAGAAAACCGGAATTTGAATAAACATCGGTAAACATCCGGAAGCAGGATTAACTTTTTCTTTTTTATATAAGGCCAACGTTTCTTGATTCAATCGTAATTTATCATCTTTGTAACGTTTTTGCAGTTCCATCACTCTTGGTTGAATTTTACGCATCTTTGCCATGCTTTCAAAGGATTTTCCGGCTATCGGCAATAATAAAATACGGAGCAATGTCGCAAAAATCAAAATCGCAACTCCCATATTGCCGACTAAACCGTACAACCAACTTAAGAAACGCAAAAATGGTTTTGTCAGAAAATAGTACCAACCAAAGTCAATTGCTAAATCAAATCTGTCTATTCCCAGAGTCTCTTCATAGTCCGTAAGCAAATCCAAATCCTTTGGTCCGGCAAAGAAATAAACTACATTTTCAACATGCTGACCGTTTTCAACTTTCCGAACAGCTGTTTTGAAGTGGGTATTGAAGATTTTGTCCTCTCCTTTTTGGTGGAAAGAAATATCAGTATTCAAGTCAGATTCGGAAGGATTAAAAGCAAAAGCCGCCAACCAATATTTGTCGGTTAAGCCCATCCAACCACCTTTTGTATCAAAACTTTGTGTTTTCTTTGATTCAATAGATGAATATTTTTCTTCCTGTAACTTATTATTCAAAACACCGACAAAACCTTGATGAACACTGGTAGAACCTTCCAAAACAGGATTAAAGCGATTCAACATTCCTTCAAAAGCAACAAAAAAAGGCTTATCTGTATCATTCTGAACCGAATCCGTAATCGTAAACATATATTGATCATCTAATGAAATCGTTCGCTTAAATATAACACCCTGCGAATTTGTCCAACTTAAAACAATCGGTTGTGTTGGTGTTAAAACATCACCACTTGCCGTCCATAAAGTATTTTTATCAGGTAAATCTGTATCTTTTCCGATAATCCCCATATATGCAAAATAAGATGGCGTTAAAAAAGTCACATCAGGACTGTCTTTTTGAATTGTTTCTTTGTATTTTAAAAAAGTCAATTGATTAATAATTGCACCACGCAAACGAATTTGTCCGGATAAAGTAGCACTCTTAATTTCTAAAACTGGATCTTCTTTACTGTTTTCAACAACAACCGGCAATTCATCAGATGCCTTCTTAATTTCAATATTATCCTCAACAGCAATCTGTACATTTGTTGCCGGTTCAGGCTTTTTTGTTGGGAAGAAATAATCCATAGCAAAGAAAACCAACAATGTGCAAATAATGGCTAAAATTAAATTCTTATTTTCATTCTTCATTTTTCTAATCTTTCTTTTTCGTTACAGGATCCGGCACAGGATCATACCCCGAACCGCCCCAAGGATGACATCTCAAGAGTCGTTTTGATATTAGCAGAAGTGCTTTAAAAAAGCTATGTTTTTGTAAAGCTTCTTTTGCATAAACCGAACAAGTCGGCTGAAAACGGCAACAAGGACACTTAAAAGGAGACACACAAAAACGATAGATATCTACAAAAAAACAGCAAAAAGATGAAAAAAGTTTCATTTTAAATCTTCTTCAATGCGTAAATCAAATCATCTTTCAGCGCGTCAAAAGGCTTATCATAAGTTGCAGCTCTGCCGATTAAAACATAATCACAGCCTTTTGTTCCGAATTCGGGTAAAATTAAGCGTGCCAAAACACGCAAACGACGACGCACACGGTTGCGTTTTACAGCATTTCCAACTTTTTTGCTGGTTGTAAAACCCACCCGTATAACATCGTCAAATGAATTTTCTTGTGGACGAGCCCAAACTTGTAAAACCAATCCGTTGGTTATAAATTTGCGACCGTGTTCTGCAACTTGAACAAACTCTCTACGTTTTCTTAAAATCGGTAATGACGCTTCCATGACCAAACAGTCCAAGGAATAATTATGCGCTCAATACTTTACGACCCTTACGGCGACGTGCGCTTAATACCTTACGACCGCCTACTGTAGCCATACGGCTTCTGAAACCATGACGGCGAGAGCGAACCAATTGCGAAGGTTGAAATGTACGTTTCATGGTAAATTCTCCGTTATAAATTATACTTACTTAAACCTATTATCTTTTTTCAAGATGCTCTTATATACACGATTTTGAAACTCTTGTCAATGATTATTTTATTTTTTCAGTGAACATGTTTCATATTATCCTCTAAAAATTGACGAACACACTGAACACTTTTTCCCTTTTCGACAATCCGATCAACTAAGTCCATTATTTTTTCTTTTGTTTGTTTAACTTCTTTAGATGTCATCACTCGATTTTTTTCTTGTTCTCGTGCATATTCAACAACTTCATGAGCACTTCCGTCTAAGCCAAATATTTGATACAAGTTAAAATTTATATCTAAATATTCTTTGCGACGACGACGCTCTTCACGCACAGCCTTTTCGTTTGGAAGAACAAAATTAGCAAACTTAATTTGTTGGATTTTCGCCCAAGAAATTTCACGCGCACGAATCAAACGAGCAACAACAAAACGTGCAGCCTCTAATTCCGCAGGCAAGTACTGTCCCGGATTATTTTCCATTTCTGACAATAAATCAGTAGCAACCAAAAAATCACGAATGATTTCATTATGATTGCTTTCCATCGCCAATTTTTCCCTTGGAGTAACATAGCCATCAGCCAAAATATCCCTTGCTAATTGTCGTGTTTTGGTTTCATACAAATAGCTACGTGTCTCATCAATAGAAGAGCTCTTAAGCGGCGACTCTTTCTTTTGGAGCTCAGCTTTCTTTTTGGGCTCAGCTTTGACGGGAGTTTTTTCCTTTTTTACCGTCTTTTTTTCCATGGCTTTCTCCTTTCTCGTATGAGTATAATACATTTTTTTATTTCAAACAAGAATAATCGAAAAATAAAATTTTTATAAAAAAACACTAGATTCTTTTTTAAAAATATCTATACTCTACCTAATTTAGTCAGAAGGGGGACAAAATGTTTGAAAATGTAGAGTTTATTATTCCGTGTGGTGGAAAGAGTTTACGTAATTATCCGCAAGCAAAAGGATTAGGCCATAAATGCTTATTACCTTTTGGTTCCGTTCGTATTATTGACCACATATTAAAGCAAATCTTTGAAGCTGGCGGACGCAATATCACCATTGTTTGCAACAGCCAGGAAGTTATTAATCGATTCCAAGAAGCTTTGACACCAACACCCGAATTGGTTGAAACATTGCGAGCTAAAGGACATGAACGAATCGCCGATGCACTACAAGAAACCGAAATTCCTTCTGATGCTCGTATTCAATATGTAATTCAAGGCAAGCCACTCGGAACATCTCACGTTTTGGGACTGGCGCACCGTTTATCAATGGACAAACATGCCATTATGATTTTTCCGGATGACATTTATTTACCAAAGAATCCTCAAAACAATCAAATTAAAAAAATATTGGATATGTTTATCAAAAATGAAAAACAAATGCTTGCAACAGGTATTTATCAAGAAGATGTTTCCCGTTATTGCATTATCAACAATGGTCGGTTGATTGAAAAATCTTCAATTGCATATAATCATACTGCAGGTTTTTCACCAATGGCTATTCCAAAAGAAATCTTGGATTACATGACAAGCAAAATTGATGATTTGGAAAGCGGTATCTATCAACCTTCACGTGTTAATGGTGAATGGGTTTATACGGAAGGCGTTAATTCTTTCTTGGATGAAGGCGGAGAAGAAAAAGGTTTTTCCGTAAAAATGCTTTTGAAAGATGACGAAGACCAATACATTGATTTGGGCGTATTGCCTGCTTATGAACACGGCATGTTACTTTCCTTGCTAACCCTATCGAAATACAAGGAAGATCATATTACTTTTGCCCGTGCATTTTTAGATACGTTGCAACAGAAAAAAGACTAAATAACATAAACTAAAATTTTGTTGCTTTTTTGTTCTTTTTACTTTATAATTGCCTGTTCGAAGAAAGGATAGGAAAATGGATAATGTCATCAAGATCAGAGGCGCACGAGAACATAACCTGAAGAATGTTGATGTTGATATTCCCAAAAATAAATTAGTTGTTATTACGGGATTATCCGGTTCGGGCAAATCATCTTTGGCTTTTGACACAATTTATGCAGAAGGACAACGCCGATATGTTGAAAGCTTGTCCGCTTATGCGCGCCAATTTTTGGATGTAATGAAAAAGCCGGATGTTGATTTAATCGAAGGATTATCGCCCGCCATTTCCATTGAACAAAAAACAACTTCCAAAAATCCGCGTTCTACAGTCGGAACGGTAACGGAAATTTATGATTATATGCGTTTACTTTGGGCTCGTGTCGGTGTACCTTATTCTCCGGCAACAGGATTACCTATCGAAGCACAAACAGTCACTCAAATGGTTGATCGAGTGATGAAATTACCGGAAGGAACAAAAATTTACTTGTTAGCACCGATTGTACGTGGCCGTAAAGGTGAATATAAAAAAGAAATTACCGATTTGCAAAAGAAAGGTTTTACACGTTTAAAAGTTGATGGCACATTATATGAAATTGCCGATGTACCGACTTTAGAAAAGAACAACAAACATACCATCGAAGTTTTGGTTGATCGCTTAGTTGTCAAGGAAGGTATTGAAACACGTTTATCCGCTTCTTTTGAAACGGCGTTAAATTTATCAGATGGATTGGTTTATGTAGAAAATTTGGAAACCAAAGAAGTGACGACTTTTTCATCAAAATTCGCCTGCCCTGTTTCCGGTTTTACAATTGAAGAAATCGAACCCAGAATTTTTTCATTTAATAATCCCCACGGAGCATGTCCGGCTTGTGGCGGATTGGGTGTAAAGTTATATGTAGATCCCGATCTTGTTGTTCCGGATAAAAACAAAACATTAAAGCAAGGCGCAATTGCGCCTTGGACAGCGGCAAGCGGAGAAATGTATCCGTGGCATGAATACGCTTTGAATAACTTGGTCAGAGTATTAAGAGTTGATGCAAACACACCATGGTGCTTATTATCTGAGGAAATCAAGAAATCCATACTATATGGTAACGCCAGAGCACATTTTGAAGGTGTCATACCGAATATGGAAAGACGTTTTTTGGAAAGCGATTCGGATTGGGTTCGTGAAGAAATTAGCAAATATCAAAACAATTCTCCTTGTGAAGTATGCCATGGTATGCGGTTAAAACCGGAAGCGTTGTGTATCAAGTTGGATGAAAAGAACATATCCGAAGCAACCAATCAATCTATTGAAAGCGCTTTACATTGGTTTAAAGATTTAGGCAATAAATTGGTTGGAAAAGATAAAGAAATTGCTGATCGAATCTTAAAAGAAATCACAGAACGTTTGACATTTTTAAATAATGTCGGATTGGGGTATTTATCACTTGACCGAATGGCCGGAACTTTGTCGGGCGGCGAAGCACAACGTATCCGTCTTGCCAGCCAAATCGGTTCAGGCTTAACCGGTGTTTTGTACGTATTAGATGAACCATCTATCGGATTGCACCAACGCGATAATGACCGTTTACTAGGCACTTTACAACACTTAAAAGCATTGGGTAATACGGTAATCGTTGTTGAACATGATGAAGATGCGATTCGCAGTGCTGATTTTGTCGTTGATATGGGACCGGCAGCGGGTACATACGGTGGAAAAATTATTGCACAAGGAACACCACAAGACATTATCGATAATCCGAAAAGCATTACGGGGCAGTATTTATCAGGGGCAAAAGAAATTGCTGTTCCGAAAGAACGCCGTAAAGGAAATGGCAACTTCATCTCCGTAAAAGGTGCCAGAACACACAATTTGAAAAATATTGATGTTGATATTCCGCTGGGGACTTTGACTTGTGTCACAGGTGTTTCCGGCGGTGGCAAGTCATCTTTGATTTTGGAAACATTGTACAAAGGAATCAATAAAATTTTAAACGGTTCTCGTGAAATTGTCGGTGCGCATGACCGCATAACCGGTATCGGTAAAATTGATAAAATTATTGATATTGACCAAAGCCCGATTGGACGTACTCCTCGTTCCAATCCGGCAACATATACGGGTATGTTTACACCTATTCGGGATTGGTTCGCGGGACTACCGGAGGCCGCTGCACGTGGTTATAAATCCGGTCGTTTTTCGTTTAATGTTAAGGGCGGCAGATGTGAAGCATGTCAAGGTGACGGTGTGTTAAAAATAGAAATGAATTTTTTGCCTGATGTGTATGTGCCTTGTGATCAATGCAAAGGAACTCGCTATAACCGTGAAACCTTAGAAGTCAAATATAAAGGTAAATCTATTGCTGACGTATTACAAATGACTGTTGATGATGCGTTTATTTTCTTTGAAAATATTCCCTCTATTCGTGACAAGTGTGCCTTACTCAAAAAAGTCGGTTTGGGGTATATTCAGTTAGGGCAATCGGCAACGACTCTATCAGGCGGTGAAGCACAACGTATTAAATTGGCAAAAGAGTTATCCAAAAAAGCAACGGGAAAGACCTTGTATATTCTGGACGAACCGACAACCGGTTTGCATTTTGAAGACATTCAAAAGTTGTTGATGGTTTTACAAGCTTTGGTGGAGCAAGGCAACACAGTTGTTGTTATTGAGCACAATTTGGACGTTATCAAAACAGCGGACTATATCATTGACTTGGGTCCTGATGGTGGTGACAAAGGCGGTCGTATCGTTGCAACTGGCACACCTGAAGAAGTCGCAAAATGTGATGAAAGTTACACCGGTCAATATTTAAAAAGAATGCTGTAAATAGTTGTTGCATTTTTTTTAAAAGTGTTTATTCTATGTCCAAAAATACACTTGTATGAAAAGGAATATACGTATATGCGCAAACTTGCGATAATTGTTTTTTTGATGTTAGGGTTGATTGCTTCTCCGGTAAAAGCAAGCGTTTATGATCGCCAGTATTCCTTTATGGAAAATGACGTAGATACACAACTTTTAAAGCACAATACAATAATCCTTGTCGGTAGCAGTGTTGTTGTCATGGGATTGCTTTATTTGGCACCCAGCAGTTTTACAAACTGGGAAGACAAAGACGAAAGTCCGTTCAGCAAGTGGTGGAAAAATGTTTCACATCATCCGGTAATTGATAAGGATGACTTTTTCCTAAATTACGTCACACATCCTTATTCAGGCGCACTATACTACATGGGTGCACGTTCAGCCGGTGTAAACGGAATTTATTCCTTCTTGTATTCTGCGGCATTATCTACATTCTTCTGGGAGTATGGTGTAGAAGCGTTTGCAGAACGCCCTTCCATTCAAGATTTAATCATTACACCTGTGTGTGGTGCGATATTGGGTGAAGGATTTTATCTAGCAAAACGTCATATTGTTTCAAATGATGAAAAATTGTTGGGTTCAAAGATATTGGGAAAAACAACATTATTCTTAATTGACCCGATGACAGAAGTCAGCAATTTAATCTGGGATCAAAATGATAAACCGATGAATAATACATTCCAACTTCAAGGAATGCCATCTTATTCGCACAAAGGCGGTTTTTCATATGGAATTTCTTTGCAGTTTAATTTCTAACTAAAATTCTTTTAAATTGATTTTCTTATAAATGTATGTTAAAATAAACGCATACAGAAAGGAAAACGTATGTCTGAAACATTAAAACATGACAAGAATACTTCTGAAGAACAGGATTTAAAAGAAGCCGTGCATTCTTTTGAACAAAGTCATGTGATTATCGGCCAAAGAGTTGAAAAATCCGAAGAAAACCCTCATGGTTTCAAACACGTTTTCTCTGTTCCACCAGATAAGCCGGCTGTTTTGTTTTTTGGAGGAACCGGAACAGAAGTCGATAAGGGATCCGATAAATCCGCGAATGGTTACTTATCGCACCTTGAAACGTATTTAAAGAAAAGCGGAATTGAAAAAATTTTAAAAGAACAAACCAACACTACTGATATCAAAA
Source organism: Alphaproteobacteria bacterium (assembly GCA_017962565.1). GTDB lineage: Bacteria > Pseudomonadota > Alphaproteobacteria > CAAHEQ01 > UBA3637 > CAAHEQ01. The sequence continues at coordinate 9,223 of JAGCVC010000013.1, forward strand.
AGGCCTTGGGACTTTATTCGATTATTTACGATTTCGGTAAAACCATAGATGGCGGAATTTCCTGTGAAAAGGATTTGGCCAGAGGGACTTTATTTGCAAAACACAAACAAATTTGGTCACCGGTTCGTTTTAAAATTATCAACAATAAAATATATCGTTTTTTATTTGATGACGAACGTGAATTCAGAGAAATGCAAAATAAAGAATATGCCAAAAGCGGTTCTTCTTTTCGGTATTCACTTGTTGCAGATGTAGAAGATATCAATCCGGAAACTTTAAAACCAAATTATATAGACGAACTGTTTAACAATGTTTTTCTGTCACGCATTTGTGATGAAAACGGGAAAAAATTGCCAATTGAAGAGGCCTGCAAACGCGTAAGAAATGTAACAGTTTGCGCACATTGTCATGGGGCATACACATTTTTGAAAATTGAAGAAAAGATGCAGCAAAAAATGATGGAGGTCGGTTATTCGAACGAAGAACGAGCCAAGATTCAAAGCCAGTTGTTATGCGTTGCCCTTTCGCCTGATGCTCCGTTAGGTGTGTCAAAATCCACAATGATTTCTTTCATTTCCTCCTTTGATATCAGGTTGATAGGCATATACAACTATAATAATTTCAAAGAAGAAATCAAAGAAATGACAAGGGTTAGAAAAGAAAAAATTGAACCTTCCTATTTTCCCGGGAAAAAGGGAGAATTCTTCTTGATACACAAAATTTATGATTCCAGCGATTGGTTAGACGGTGCTGATGGGGAACATAACCTTTTAAACAGCAGCCAATCCGAACCCATGTCAGAAGACGGAAAGATTCTTTTTGAATTTGCCGCAAATGCTATTACTAACGGAATAAAGAGTTCTTTGGAAAAAACACCTCTTCCGTCTATAGAAGAATTGGTTTGCGGACAAAGTGAAAAGGACAAATCGTTGTTTCAAACTTTCAAAAAAAATGGTGAAGAATTGTGGGCTAAAATGAAAAAAAATATAACAGCCTCCCTGTCCGCCCGTTATAAACAAAAAACATATTAGAACGGCAGAGTTTTTCTGAACCTTCCACATCATTTAGAAGCATTTCATTGATTTTTTCGGCGAATCGTGTTATAGTGAGCCGTAAATGTTGCTTTGCACAAACAGGAGATTATGATGAAAAGCTCAATTGATTACCGAAAAGAAATATTAAATGAATTACAACAACCGACAATTTTTATGGGTGTTTCAAATAAAAATTGGAATATCTTGGCTGACATGCAAGCCGCTGCATACATTTTATCGAATTTAAGTTCACCTGAAAGTTTCATCAAGTTGGAAGAAAATCCCTATAAGAACGTTTTAGATATTTCTTCTTCTTTGAATACCATTCCTACATCTCACGTACAAAAAATGGAAGATTTATCCAGACTGTACATTGCAGCAGAATACAGAAACAGTGATATAGAAAACAAAATTTTTACTGATACTTTAGATTTTCATATGCCACGAAATGAATTTGTAACAGATGCATATTACAGTCTTCATCAAAGAGTACGTTCATCAAAAGTTACGGCTTTATTTGAAAACTATGCTTTGGATGTTTTAAATAAACTTTCGGATAAAATTGAAAATGGAAGATTGTCACGAAGAGTAAAATTTTTGGTAAATTCTTATGGAAAACGTGAACCCGCAAATGAAAAAGAAATTTGTACTGCCGTAAGAGCCGTTTTAAATAAGAGTTTTTACCCGGCAGCAAATGCCAATTATTCAAATCCCGTACGTTCATTGATTGAAGAAAGAATAAGGCAAATTCTGCCCGTTGCGCATCAGGAAAAAAGAGTACCTTCTGATAACAAAGAATATGTCAGACAATAAAATCCTGCATTTTGAAGCAGATCCGCTCGGTGGTGTTGTTTATAACGTAGATAGAAAGCAATATAACAACGATTATGCTTTCTGTGATTAACTTTTTATAATAAAATTATAAGCAAACAAGAAAGTTTAATCTTTTTTTCCTTGACTTTTAAAAGAATTTCATTTAATTAAAGGGTATCGGTCGTTAACAGCAAAGGAGATTAATTATGCCAAACATTATTTTGCCACCCGATTACAAGCCATCAAAAGACGAAGAATATATGTGTCCAATGCAATTGGAATATTTCCGTCAAAAGTTAGTTGCTTGGAAAGAAGAACTTTTAAAAGAATCAGGCGTGACCATCGAAGATTTAAAAGAAGGCGGTTTGAATGAACCTGATTTGAATGACAGAGCCTCAAATGAAACGGAAAAAGCTTTGGAATTGCGTACACGTGACAGAATGCGCAAATTGATTAAGAAGATCAATCAAGCATTGGAAAGAATTGAAGACGGCTCTTACGGTTATTGCGAAGAGACAGGCGATCCGATTGGTTTGGAACGTTTGGAAGCTCGTCCGGTTACAACAATGACTGTTGAAGCTCAAGAACGTCATGAACGTATGGAAAAAACGCACGCTGACGAATAATGTTTTATGCGATTAAGTCTTTTTTATCTGAAGTAACGGTTGTTTTATTGGACGAAGATAAACAACCGTTCACTTTTTATACCATCCGAGCAGAAGACATTAATCTTGGCGATCTTTATGTTGCTCAGATCACAGAAAAGATGCAAGAACAAAAAGCCTTTTTTGCCACAATCGGTGATGGTCGAGATGTTTATTTAGCATCTAAACAACCGCTTGAAATCGGTCAAAGAATTACTGTTGTTATAACAAAAGAAGCTCGTTTGGGAAAAATTCCGCAGGCAAAACGTCACGGCAATGTTATGCCACCCAAAACACCTTTAGGTCTGGTACAAAAAGGTGATATTTTAATCGGCATCAATGATGTCGAAAACTATCAGCAAATTGACTGGGATGAAACATTTGATGATTTTATTTTGGAAGCATTGGAAATGTATGTTCCCTTTGCCAAAGGAGCTCAATTGATTTTTGAAAGAACTCATGCTTTTTACAGCATTGATGTTGATAGTCATACAAGTACAGAACCTTTCGAATCTTTAAATAAACAAGCCGCCGTTTTAATTGCAAAAGAAATCATTAAGCGCAACATGTCCGGTAACATATTGATTGACTTTATCGGACAAAAAACAAAAAATGAAATTAATGCACTTAAAAACATCATGTCACGCGAATTATGTAAAAGCCCTGTCCCTTATCAATTGATGGGGGTATCGCCTATGGGAAACGTTGAATTACGCAGACAAAGGATGCGCTCTGGTATTGATGATACATCAAGAACATTGACTTCCCTTGCCTATCGTTTATTTGCTGAAATTATCAAAGAACCGGCAAATATCAAAAAAGTGAACGTTTCATTAAGTCTTTACGGACATTTAACAACATTACTTCAAAAAACTTGGAAACAAGTTGAGGCCAAAACCGGTGACAAAATTCCTTTGGTCGCAAACACACAATTAACAACTTATAAAATCGAGTATAAATAATGAACGAAAAAAAGAATATTCCTGAAATTAATTCAAGGTGTCCCATCTGTGGAAAAACAAGTGATTTCAATTATCGTCCTTTCTGTTCCAAAAGATGCGCAGATGTTGACTTAAACCGCTGGCTTTCCGGTGTCTATAAAATAGAAACGGATGAAACACCAGAAACGGTTATTCCGGAAGCGGAAGAATAATTATTTTTTCTTTTTGGCTGATTTCTTCGCAACAGCTTTTTTCGTTGCTGGCTTTTTGGCCTGCGTAGTCTTTTTTGCCGGAGCAGCTTTCCTTGCTGCTGCACTTTTCTTGGCCGGCGCACTTTTTTTGACCGGTTCTGCTGTCTTTTTTGTTGTTTCTGTTTTTGCTTTTACAGGCTCAACCCTACGTGGCATTTGAACAGTTGTAGAAGCTTTAACAACCGTCTTTACCGAATCCAAACCCGGACGTTTTGGATTTAACAATTCAAACAATTTCGGAATTTGCACACCGCAAAACACTATTAACAAAATCAATGCTATCAAAGCAATTTCAGAGTATTCCATTTTAAACCCCCTTTAAGAAAAAACCAATTGAACTAACTAACCCTTTTTGCATCCACACCATATAAGGCATTATAATGTCAATTCCAAATAAGGGCAACAAAAATAATAACATCATTAAAATATAAAATCCATAACGTTCTGTTTGTGCATATCTGTCTGATAATTCTTTCGGCAAGATAGAAACTAAAATCCGCCCCCCATCCAATGGTAATATCGGCAATAAATTGAAAGCACATAATGAAATATTAATCATAAAAAACGCTTTAAAAAAATCAAATATCCATTCTATTAATAGATTATTTAATCCTATCTTTTTTATTCCTAAAAGAAAGAAAACACTTATAAAAGCTAATAAAAAATTTGTTAAAGGGCCTGCCAACGCAACCAATCCCATATCATGTTTGAGATCCTTCAAAGCGGAAAAACGGACTGGGACAGGTTTTGCCCAGCCGAACATCATCTTTGTGCCTGATAAAAATAACATTGCAGGCAATAAAATTGAACCTATCGGATCAATATGAGGAATGGGATTTAAAGTTAAACGCCTTGCTCTTTTAGCCGTGTCATCTCCCAATTTATAAGCCATCCACCCATGCGCTATTTCATGCAAAATAATTGCAAGAAACAAAGGAATAATAAAAGTGGAAAGTTGCCACAACGTTTCAGACATTTATAAAAGATCCTTTGCTAATTGATACCTTTTTAAGGCTTCTTCAGACAATGACGGAATTATTTTTGCTAAATTTTCCATTTCATCCAATTTACCGTTACAATGCAAAACAACATCACATCCGGCATTTAAACAATCTTTTGCTGACGTTTGTATGTCAGGTCCCAATGCCCCCATGGAAATATCGTCTGTTATTAGGAACCCTTTAAAACCGATATCTTTTCGAATAAAATCCATTACTTTTTTTGAAACAGTTGCCGGATTTTTATCATCCAATGCCTTATAAAGCACATGAGCTGTCATTCCCCAGACAGGTTTTTGAATTGCACGGAAAGGCGCAAAATCTTGTTCCAACTCTGCTAAAGAAGCCTCTACAACCGGCAAACTTTTATGCGGATCAACCGTTGCACGACCATAGCCGGGCAAATGTTTCACAACCGGCATCAGTCCTTTTTCCAACATCTGATCAACAGCATGTAAACTTAAAGTCGTCACCGTATCCGGATTCTGCGAAAACAAACGATCACCCAATACGGGACTGACTTGTGGTGTAGCAACATCTAAACAAGGCCAACAATCCACATTAATTCCGACATCACTTAAAATTTTTGCCAATACTTCCGTATGATGTTTCAACCCCGAAAATGCTTGATCTTTTTTGCCTTCATCATAAAGTATTCCATAAGTATTAGCCGGTGGTAATTCTGTCCACTCAGGAGCACGCATACGTTGAACGCGTCCGCCTTCCTGATCAATCAAAATCGGTGCATCCTCACGATCGATACAAGCACGCAAATCAGCTGTCAATTTTTTTAATTGTTGCGGATTTTCGATATTACGGGCAAACAATATAAAACCGACCGGATTGACTTTTCTGAAGAATTTTGCTTCCTGTGATAATAAAACAGGTCCGGAACATCCAAAAATAACAGCACGCATATCTTTCATCATTTTGTCAAAGCGCAATCTTGCTTACGAGCCTTTAATTTGTCACACAAATCTTGTGCGTCTTTACGATCTTTGAAAGAACCTACACGCAAGCGATAGAAAGTTCCTTTTCCTTTAATTTGAACTTCCACAACATCATGAGGTAAACCAGAAAGCAATGCAGAATGAGCTTTTAAAATCTTTGGCCAAGTCTTTTCAGCGCCGGCTTTCGAAGGTAATGAAATCAACTGAACGTGCCAGTTATTATCTTTTGCCTTTTGTGTTGTTTTTGTTGCCTTTGGTGATGTGGTTGTCGTTGCTGTTGCCGTCTTTACCGGAGCCGGTTCTGACTTTACAACCTCTTTTGGAGCTTGAACAACTTTATCCGTATTAACAACAGGAGCCGGTACTTTTGGTTGAACAGATTTTGCAATTGGTGCTTGAACAGCGTTTTCCTGAACAGATAACACTTCTAATTCCATTTCTTGTGAATCTACAGGCATCGTACGCGGCGTTCCCAATATTTCACCTTCACGTGTTGGAACTTGCGGACGAACAGGTTCTTCGTCCATTACAACGAACTTTTCAACCTTCGTATCTACGGCATCAGAACGCATCCGTTTGTAAATTGTTTTATCTTGATCCGGAATATCCATTCCACCCGGATTTGTCGGACGAACTTTGAAAGGTCTTTGGCTTCCAGGCACTACGATTGGTTCATCAGAATCTTCATTATCGGAAGAGCCAAACAAAAACACACTGAACAACAAAGCAATCAAAACACCTATTAAAATACCAATGCCGACTGCATGGATTCGAACAGAAGAAAAACGTTTTTCCATCTTTTCATCATCTTCATCCAAAACTTCCCCTATACGTTCCTTATATTCAGCTCTGAAATCATAAGGAACTTCATCAATGGACAAGTCATCATCTTCTTTTAAAGCACCCAAACTTGTCATTGGTTTTTGCTCTGCATTTTCTGCATCATCTTCATCATCAACATCAGAACGTATTTGAGCTCTTGTTTCAAAAAAATCAGGTATTTTCTTTTCTTCTTCGAATGGTTCCATTTTACATCTCCTTTACAGGTTGTACACCAAAAATCCCTAAACCGGAAGCTATTACGAAGCAAACAGCCTGTATCAAAGCTAAACGAGCTTTTGATAAGTCCGGCTTTGTCTCATCCAAAAAGCGCATTTGTACATCGTCACGTCCTTTATTCCACAAAGCATGGAAACCAGATGCCAAATCGTACAAATAATATGCAATACGATGCGGCTCAACGACCATTGCAGCCGTTTCCACTTGACGTGGGAATTCGACTAATTGACGAATCAATGCAATTTCTGCTTCATCCTTTAATAAACTTAAATCGGCATTTTGTAAATCATCCAATACATTTTCACCAAACATTTGTTTTGCATGGCGGAAAACAGAATAAGCCCGAGCGTGAGCATACTGGACATAAAATACCGGATTATCTTTTGATTGTTCTTTGACCTTAACCAAATCAAATTCCAACTGAGAATCATTTTTTCTTGTCATCATAAAGAAACGAAGTACATCTTTATCCACTTCTTCCAATAAGTCACGGACTAAAACAATTGTTCCGTTTCTTTTTGACATTTTAAACGGTTGCCCGTCTTTTGAAAAACTGACCATTTGAACAAGTGGCATTTCAAGAGTTGCTTGACCTTGTGTTACAGCATTAACAGCAGATGTCAAACGCTTAACATAACCGGCATGATCAGCCCCTAAAGTCATTATCAATCTTTTGAAACCACGTTGAAATTTATTATATTGATAAGCAATATCCGGCATAAAATAGGTATATGTTCCATCGGCTCTTGCCAACGGTCTGTCCGTTTCATCCCCAAAATTTGTTGAACGGAACAATAACATTTCCTTTGGCTCCCAATCTTCCATAGCTTTTGCACTTTTTGGCTTTTCGGGAATACCTGTATAGACCAAATCTTGCGCTTTCAAAACATCTAACGCACGTTCTATACCACCCGAATTTTTAATAGCTAATTCGGAACTAAACACATCGAAATCATGAACTCCGGCGGCTTTTAAATCTTTCTTGATTTCTTCCAAAATAAGTTTACCGGCAAGCTCTCTGAAATAAAGATGGCATTCGGATTCATCTACGTTCATCCATTTATCCCCATCCTTTTCGACAATTGCCTTTGCAATATCTTTCAAGTAATCGCCCGGATAATATCCAGCAGGAATTTCACCGATATCTTCCCCCAATGCTTCCCGATAACGCAAATAAGCAGATTTTGCCAATTTATCCATCTGGGCACCGGCATCATTAATGTAATATTCACGCGTTACATCAAAACCCGCCTTTTGCAATAAACCGGCTATACAATCACCGAAAATCGTACTTCTGATATGGCCGACATGTAAAGGCCCTGTCGGATTAGCGGAACAAAACTCCATATTGACCTTTTCGCCTTTTCCCATATCGGAAGAACCATAATTTTCTTTTTCATCCAAAATGTTTGAAAGTTGAGCATACCAAAAAGCATTTGACAGTCTTAAGTTGATAAAACCGGGCCCGGCAATTTCCACACTATCAATAATGTCCAACTTACGCAATTCATCAGCAATCAATTCAGCAAAATCACGCGGTTTTAAACCGACTTGTCCGGAACAAACCATTGCAACATTAGTAGCAACATCACCATGCGCTGCATCACGTGGCGGCTCTGCCGTTATTTTGTCCATGTTCGGCAAAGCGCCTATTTTACCTTGATTAAATAAGCTTTCAACACTGTTTTTAATTTCTTTTTTCAAGATAGTAAATATATTCATCTGTTTTAACCTTTCTTTTTTTTCTAAATTAACCCGTTTTGAACATAATTGCAACAGATTTTTAAAAACATTTCTTTACTTTTTTTCAAGTTTTGATTATAGATATTGAAAAGGAGTTTATTATGATTGTTTACTTTTTAATTGTTTTATTGGCTGTTTTACTTGATTTTGCTTCAAAAGCAGTTATTTTAAACACTCTTTCAAAAGGACTTGCAATCGAAGTTACATCTTTCTTTAATCTTGTCTTGGCAATGAATAAAGGCATCAGTTTTTCTATGTTTTCAAATGCTGGACCTTATCTTTTGGCAATACTTGCGCTTGGCATATGTGCTTTTATTGTTTACCTTATCTTCAAAGAAAAAGACGCTTTCACCCGTTGTTGTCTATCTTTAATTTTAGGGGGGGCAATCGGAAACATTATTGATCGTGTTCGCTTTGGAGCGGTTGTTGATTTTTTAGATTTTCATGCATTTGGCTATCATTGGCCGGCATTCAATATTGCCGACAGTTGCATTTGTGTCGGCGTTGTTTTATTACTCTTTCGTATGATTTTTAAAAAGGAGAAAAATAAATGAAAAAATTTCTGTTGTTGGGATTGGTTGTTTGCGTGTTAGCTGCTTGTACATCAAAAAGTACCATTTTTCGTGCACCGGATGAAAGCAAAGTAACGCAAAGGAAAGATTTAACTTTACCGCCAGATTACAAATTACGCCCACCGAAAGAAGCTGAAAAGAAATAGAGGATAATAATACTATGGTTTTAAAAGATTTAAAAAGCTTTGAAGCTTTACAAGTTCATTTTGATAAAACAAAACACATACATATGCGCGACTTATTTGCATCTGATGCAGGACGCGCCAACAAATACACTTTAAATTTAGATGACTTTGTTTTGGATTATTCCAAAAACAGAATTACAGATGAAACAATGCCTTTGCTTTTTGCTTTGGCAAAAGAATGTCATCTGGAAGAAAAACGTGATGAAATGTTTGAAGGCAGGCGCATTAATTTTACCGAAAATCGCCCTGTCTTACACATAGCTTTGCGTAATCGCGCTAATACACCGATTTATGTTGATGATAAAGATGTTATGCCGCAAATCAATGCTGTTTTGGATAAAATGCATACATTTTCAGATAAAGTTCGTTCGGGTGAATGGAAAGGCGCAACAGGAAAAGCCATTCGTAATGTTGTCAATATCGGTATCGGCGGCAGTGATCTAGGTCCTTTAATGGCTGTTGAAGCACTAAAGAAATTCAAAATACCGACAATTGATTTTCATTTTGTATCAAATGTTGATGGTACGGCAATAGTCGAAACTTTAAATAAGTGTGATCCTGAGACCACTTTGTTTTTAGTCGCATCTAAAACTTTTACAACCATGGAAACAATGACAAATGCTGAAACTGCTCGTAATTGGTTGGTTGAAGCATTGGGTAAAGAAGCTATTCCATCTCACTTTGTTGCTCTTTCAACAAATACTGAAGAAGTAAAAAAATTCGGCATTGATCCCAAAAATATGTTCGAATTTTGGGATTTTGTCGGTGGTCGTTATTCCATGTGGTCAGCAATCGGACTTTCCATCATGCTAGCTGTCGGTTACGACAACTTTGTTGAAATGTTGGATGGTGCTTTTGAAATGGATACACATTTCAAAACTGAACCCTTGGATAAAAACATTCCTGTCATTATGGGTTTATTGGGTATTTGGTATCACGTTTTCTATAAAGCGGAAACTTATGCCGTTTTGCCTTATTATCAATACTTACATCGCCTACCTGCTTATTTGCAACAATTAGATATGGAAAGTAACGGCAAAAGCATTGACAAAGATGGCCATGTTATTGATTATCCGACCGGACCAGTACTGTTTGGTGAACCGGGAACAAATGGTCAACACTCCTTTTATCAATTGATTCACCAAGGAACGCATTTAATTCCTTGTGATTTCATTACACCGATATTCTCTTTGAATGAAACAGGCGAACATCAAAATATTTTACTTTCCAATGCAATCGCTCAGCCGGAAGCATTGATGAAGGGAAAAACCGAAGAAGAAGTCAGAGCGGAAGGTACTCCGGATTGGCTTGTTCCGTTTAAAACTTTTTCCGGAAACCGCCCAACAAATAGCATTTTGATGGATAGTCTAACTCCTCGTAATTTGGGTCGATTAATTGCCATGTATGAACATAAAGTGTTCGTGATGGGTGTTATTTTGGGCATTGACAGTTTTGATCAATGGGGTGTCGAATTAGGTAAAGTTTTAGCAAAAAAGATTTTACCGGAATTAAAAGAAAAGAAACTGACACAAAATCATGACAGTTCCACAAATGCTTTAATCAATTATGTAAAAGGAAAAAGATTGGCATGACAATTCGACTGCTTTCCCCTACCTTAATCAATCAGATTGCGGCCGGTGAAGTTATCGAACGCCCTGCTTCCGCATTAAAAGAATTGATTGAAAACGCATTGGATGCAGGTGCTACCATAATTGAAGTCATGTTAGGTGACGGCGGTAAATCTTATTTATCCGTAACGGACAATGGTAAGGGAATGAGCAAAGAAGATTTGAAAATAGCTGTTGAACGACATGCTACTTCCAAATTACCGACAGATGATTTGTTTGCCATTTCTTCTTTTGGTTTCAGAGGCGAAGCATTACCTTCTATCGGTTCTGTTGCCAGAATGACTATTACATCCAGAACAAAAGAATCCGAAAACGCTTGGGCTATTTCCGTAGAAGGCGGCATTAAAAGTGACGTTATTCCTGCGGCTTTCAATTTCGGCACAAAGGTTGAAGTTAAAGATTTATTCTTTGCCACACCTGCTCGTTTAAAGTTTCTAAAATCAACTCCGACAGAAGTCGGTTATATCAAAGATGTCATCAATCGTTTAGCGATGGCTTATCCGAATGTTTCATTTAAATTATCTGATGAAAGACGACAAATTTTGTTTTATCCAGCAACAGATAATCAATTGGAACGCATCGGCAAAGTTATCGGTTCTTCTTTCAAAGAAAATGCCGTAGAAGTCAGTGGAGAACATGATGGTTTTAAAATTTACGGTTTTGTCGGATTACCAACTTATACACGTTCAACCGCATCTGAACAACATTTATTTGTCAATGGTCGTTGGATAAAAGATAAACTGTTGGCCGGTTGTCTGAAAGGTGCTTATCAAGGATTATTGGGTGTTGACAGTGGTCATCCTGTTGCTGTTTTGTTTCTGACTGTACCGCAAAGGGATGTTGACGTAAACGTTCATCCGGCAAAGACAGAAGTTCGTTTTAAAGATGCAGCTGTTGTCCGCGGATTGATTGTCACAACTGTTAAGACTGCTTTGGCAGAGGCAGGACACAGAACATCAACAACAATCGGTATTGGAGCTTTGGACAGAGCTGAACCACAGATTTTACCGGAAAGACGTTCTTCTTACAGTGGCTATACTTCTCGCAATGCATATCAAAACTATCGCATCGAAAAACCACGCATAAAGGATTTACAAGATTCTTATGAAGCACAACAGCCATTTAAGATGAGTGATTATTATTCTGCAAAGGCTGTTTCTTATGAACAAACAAAACCAATTGAAAACACTCCAGAAAATGAATTTCCGCCATTAGGATTGGCTCGCGGACAAGTTATGGAAACATATATTATTTCCGAAACGCCAAACAGTTTGATCATCACTGATCAGCATGCGGCACATGAACGATTAACTTATGAAAAAATCCGTGCAGCACTTGAAACAAAAATGGAAACACAACTTTTGCTTATTCCGGAAATTGTTCCGTTGGATGAAGAAAAAGTCCATTTGCTGATGGAAAAAAGTGAAGAATTAAAAAAATTCGGTTTTATCATGGAAGCCTTTGGAAGTGATTCCGTTATTGTTCGTGAAATTCCTGCTCTGTTAGATAAGACAGATATTAAAGGTTTAGTGGTAGATATGTTGGATACTTTCAAGGAATTCGGAGATACAACGGCTTTAGAAGATAAAATACAAGCCATTTGTGCCCGTATGGCTTGCCATGGTTCTGTTCGTGCAGGACGTACTTTAACTGTAACAGAAATGAACGCTCTTCTGCGACAAATGGAAGCATGCGGCAAGTCCGGACAATGTATTCATGGTCGTCCGACATATATCGAATTAAAAGTTTCTGATATTGAACGTTTGTTCGGCAGAAAAGTTTAGTCTTTATTTTTTCTTATCTGCATATGGATTTGCGCGTTTACGCATAGAAATTCGAATAGGAATACCATCCAATCCGTAATCTTTACGCAACCCGTTTGACAGATAGCGCAAATAAGATTCAGGCAACTCATCCGGATTACTGGAAAAAATCACAAATGTCGGGGGACGCGTACCGACTTGCGTCATGTACTTCATCGGAATACGGCGACCATTTGAAGCCAACGGTGGTGGAGTTGCTTCTGTCATAGATTTTAACCACAAATTTAATTTAGCAGTCGGAACACGTTTATTCCAAACCTTATGGATACGGAAAACTTCCTTCATCAATAAATCCATGCCCATACCGGTCTTAGCGGAAATATAAACAACCGGCAACCCCTTGACCTGTTGCAAAGAATTGTGCAACCGTTCTTTAATTGTATTTTTGACAACAGTTTGATTTCTTACCGTATCCCATTTATTGACTGCCAAAATTAAAGCCCGTCCTTCTTCAACAACTTTACGAGCAACAGTTAAATCTTGACTTTCCAATGGGTTTGCTGCATCAACAACAACGATAACAACTTCGGCATAATCCAAAGCATGTTTGCTGTCCGCAGCCGAAATTTTTTCTAATGAATTTGTTACACGAGCTTTTTTACGTAAACCGGCAGTGTCCGTTAAAATTACCTTATTACCTTTCCATTCAAAAGGAACAGAAATAGCATCACGTGTTACGCCGGCTTCCGGTCCCGTCAACATACGCTCTTGCCCTAACAACTGATTAACCAAAGTTGATTTACCTACATTCGGGCGACCGACAATAGCCAAATTTAAAGGTTTGTCTTCATCTTTAACTTCATCTGATTTGATATTTCTTTCTTCCTTTGGAAAATAAGGCAATAATGCTTGATATAAATCCACCATTCCCAAACCATGTTCAGAGGAAATTGCAATCGGATCACCCAATCCCAAAACATAAGCTTCCGTTGCGGCAATGTATTGTTCTTTTGCTTCACATTTATTTGCCAACAAAAAAACGGGCTTTTTAACCTTGCGCAAATCAGTAGCCAAATCTTTATCCAACGGATTGATTTCACTTCTGGCATCAACAACCATCAAGATAATATCAGCTTCGTCTATCGCTTTTTGTGTCTGCGCCCACATAGCTTTAGATAAAGCAGTTTCCTTTTCCAAACCTGCTGTATCAATCACACGAAAAGAAATATCAGATAAATGTGCAATACCTTCTTTGCGGTCACGTGTTACACCCGGTAAATCATGAACAATCGCTTGCTTTTTACCAATCAGTCGATTAAAAAGAGTCGACTTTCCAACGTTTGTACGACCAACAATAGCGATTGTTTTTAATTTGGACATTTATTTTTCCAAAACTTTCTTCATAACGGATAAATGCTCTTTAACAGCGTCTGGCAGATTTGACATCGATAATGCTTCATCAATCATCTTCTTTGCCTTATCAAATTGATTTTCTCTGACTAAAAGCAAAACATTCATTTCAACCGCTGTTCCATACCACGCATTTCCAACAGTTAAATACGGATTTAAAATAGATTGTAACTCAGCCACATCACCTGTTTCAATCTGATGACTGACGTAACCCAAAGCAGCTATAGAACGCAAAGTTTCCGGCACTTTTTCATCCTGACGCAATTGATTTAAAATTGCCAATGCTTCTTTATCCTTTTTTTCTTCAAACAAAATGCCGGCTTGACGTATTTTAGCTAAATAACGATAATTTGTCTTACCATTTTGCAAAGAATCATATTTTTCCATAGCAGCCACTGACTGTCCCTGTGCACTTAAAACAGAAGCTTGCTCATAGGTATCAGATTCCGCTAAACGAGTCTTTCTCTTCCAAGATGTATAACCTTCCATTCCAGCCAAAGCAGCGATAACAACAATAACGGACAAAAAAATCAAATATTTGTATTTTTTCCACATATTCATAATTTGCTCATCGTGCAAATCTTTTGTTACTTCATCAACCAAAATATCTTGCGCTAATTGAATATCATCTTTTTGAGCTTTAGAATTCTTGTTTAACATTTTGTTACCTTTCTTTTGATTTAAATTGCCCATCAATGTAAATTATTTTCTGAAAATTGTCAATGAAATCTTTTAATTTTTAAAGTTCTTCCATTTCCACTTGTGAAGGAGTTAATTCAGATGCCGACTTTGTGGTCTGAATAGTTTTTTCATCCGGTAAATCTGTTTGTTCAACTTTTTCTTCCTTCAAAGGTTTCTGAGTAACAGGTTTATTTTTTTGCTCACCTTGTGTTTTACCTTCGCGACATTCAATCAACCAAATATCATAAACCGGATGTTCCATGGAAGATAAAGCCGGTTCGGATGAAAACATCCAACCTTTAAAAAGTTCTACATTCTCACCTTTTAAACTTTTTTCAAACACATATAAAAAGACTGAGTTTTCTGGAGATTCTTCCGGCGGATGTGTATAACAAGCTTCTGGCACAATAAAAGTTTTACCAAACTGCCCCACTTGCCCGACAGGAATTGAAAAAGTACTTGTCCGCCCGGTAACCTTGTCCAAACCGCGCAAAACTGCAACACCCATGGGAACCTCTGTTGCAAAAACAACAGAGATAGAGAAAATAAAAATAAAAATAAAGAAGGCTAATATACTTTTTTTCATACTATTTTGCATCATCTTTCGTTGAAAGGAAAATAAATTCACGAACATTGTCTTCCAATGATTTATATGGGCTTGTGTTAGTTAAATAACCATACGGTTGTAATTTTTTAGAGTCCTTTCCGGGCTCCAATCTAATATACTTATCACCCATGATTCCGGAATCGACAACAGAAGCTTTTGTGTCTTTCGGCAATCGAATATTATCTTTAATGGTCAACTCCACCAAGGCCATATATGTTTCCGGATCCAAATCTATTTTAGTAACAGATCCTACCTTAATGCCATTAATTCGCACATCGGCTCCCATTTCCAAACCACCAATCTTCGTAAATGAAGTTTCCAGTTTATATCCGTCAACGGGACGTACATTTACATGACCTGCGGCAAGAAACAAAAACAAAAAAGCAAAAACCAACACGCCAATTCCCAAAACAGCTTCAATAGGATTTTTTTTCATTCTATACTCCTCTAATCATCCGTTGTGTCCAAAATGCCCTTTTTCACGCGCATCCAGTCAAGAAAACGTTCTAACAATTCATTTAACAATAAAACATCCTGAGTATATAAAAAGTGAGATCCGGATTGCATCATTTCTTCGTCTGCACCCGGCAATAATTCTATATACTTATTTCCAATTAAACCGTCTGTTTCTATTATCGCGGCCGAATCTATCGGTAAATCAACTTTTTCGGTAATAATGAAACTCATTTTTACATGGTAATAATCATCCAATTTAGAGGTTCCCACATAACCAACTTTCACACCGGCTAAACGCACATCCGAACCAATATTAATTCCATCCGCTTTACTGTAAGTAGCATATAAAAGCATACTTCCCAATGGCTTTTGAGGAACATTATGCTTATAAGAAAAAGACAAAACAAAAACCAACAACGCGACTAAAAACACGCCGGCCAAAAAATCTCTTTGTTGTTTATAAGTTTTTCTTAAATTCATGTATATTCCTTCAATGTCCAATATAAAATAATGATTTCTTTTGTCAATTACTCTTTTCTTTTACCATATAAAAACCATCATTTTTTTTGCACGTACCAACTTGGTTGGGATATCCTTTTTCACACTCGATTGACGCAAAGAAAGCTTTATCATCCAATCTGTCTTGTGACAATGTTGTATCTTCCAACAAACGTTTCTTATTTAAACGGTAAGACCAATCATTCAACGCATCAACAAGTGCATAATTACCAACTCCAACGGATGCTGCAACCACATCTGTTATATCAGGATTCGTTTCAATAAAGTTGGCATAAATCGGAAAGGTATCACGTTTGCGCATAGAACCGGCAAGGAAAAAACCTTCCTTAAGTAATTGTCCCATACCAAAAGGCTGTCCCATGGAAACACTGCAAACAATGATCAATCCGGATTTATCAGCAGCAATCAAACCTATACCACGATTTTGTTCTTCAGCTGTCGACATATTTTTTTCCAAATTCTTCATGCTTTCTATTGCCTGTTGCTGACGATCTGATTTATCACTTTGTGCGTTCTTCCAAATCATATATGCTTCCGATGACAAATCTGTGGGATTGGGGAAAAATGTTCTCCGTCCGGATTCGGAAACATCAATAGAATCCATAAAAGTGGCTTTGAAAGATTTTAAATCCTCACGAACAATTTGATCACTTTGACCGACAATAGAGTCTGCCAATGAACCATTGTACAAAACACCTGCACCGGAATCTTTCAATACACCCAAAGTCTTTGCTAACTCAGGTTGCATTAAAACATCCCCTTTCTTACGTCTTTTCCATCCTGCATTCAATTTGCTGGAATTCAGTATATCCTTTGCTAACGTATCTGATACAACGATACCCTTCTCTGCTTTTAATTTTGCATCACTTAAAATATCTTTCCATGGTCTATGCCCATATTTGTTCTGCAGAGTATAAACACCACGCGCCAAACTCGGAGTTGCAATTTTCTTATCAAAAGACATCGGTCGTGGCAAGAAATTCAATGTTTTTACCCGTCCTTCCGAAGGATCCAATATCTGACAAACACCACCAGCACCAAGCCCCATACGTGAAGGCAAAACAACAGCCCCTGTCATTAGCATTGCACTCATCGCATCCGCTGCATTTCCACCATTTTCAAGCATGCTTACACCACTTTCCGCTATTTGCGGATCGGCAACGGAAACAACCCCTGATACCTTTTGGGGAGTAAACAACTGTTGACTTGAACAGGCTACAACCATCATAGCAATAAACAAAAGAACCCATTGACGAAAAAGACAAAAAGTCCTATGATTCGATTTGAAAAAAAACGGAGAACGCAAATACATGATAAAATTCCTTTACTGTTTCTTATTTATATTGCTCACCATCTTGCCACAAACAAAAGCTTTTTGCAATACCCTATCTGTAATTCGTGACACACAAATGGAACAATATGCTTTAACAGGTGTAAAAAAACTGTTTCAAAATGCCGAGTTGAACGCTGATGCCGTTCAAGTTGTTTTTTTGAATGATTTATCTTTGAAT
Source organism: Alphaproteobacteria bacterium (assembly GCA_017962565.1). Lineage (GTDB taxonomy): Bacteria > Pseudomonadota > Alphaproteobacteria > CAAHEQ01 > UBA3637 > CAAHEQ01. Next base: position 26,988 of record JAGCVC010000013.1, read on the forward strand.
GCGTTTGTTGCCGGCGGTTCCGTTGTTTATATTCATGCCGGTCTGATTACTCAAACAGACAATCCTGACGAATTTTTCGGAGTATTAGCGCACGAAACAGGACACGTTGTCGGCGGACATACGATTCGTTTAGTAAATGAAATGGAAAAAGCTCAAACAACTGCTTTTATTACGACTCTTTTAGGTGGTGTTGCCGCAGTCGCTTCCGGCAGAGGCGATGTCGGAATTGCCATTATGTTAGGGGGAATGGGGTCCGCGAACAGTTTATTAAGTTCTTACCGTCAGACAGAAGAAAATGGCGCAGATAGCATCGCAGTGGATTTAGCTAAAAAGTCAGGTTTTTCAGTTAAAGGGCTTTACGATGTTATGAAAAAAATAGAAAAAGAAGAACGTTTAAGGATTGATAACGTACCGACTTATTTACGTTCTCACCCTTTGACACGTGACCGTTTGAACTTTTTGGAAAATGCAGCAAAGACAGCCGGCCCTGTAAAAGAAGATGAAGAATTTAACATGATTAAAGCAAAACTTTACGCATTTTTAAAACCACCGGCAGAAACACGTGTTGTTTATAAGGGAAATTCATTACCTGATATTTATGCAAATGCCATTGCAGATTTTAAAGAAACTAAAATCAAAGAAACGTTAGAAAAAACAAATCAATTAATCGCGGTACAACCTGAAAACCCGTATTTTTATGAATTGAAAGGACAAATTTTATTTGAAACGGGTCAAATAAACGAATCCATAAAGGCATACAAACAAGCTTATCAATTACTTCCGGACGCATCATTGATTCGTTTAGCATTGGCGCAAGCTTTACTGGAAACAGAAGATCCCGAAAATCGCAAACAGGCAATTGATCATTTGCTTTACATCACAGCAAGAGATAAATATTTACCTGATGCATGGTACTTCTTGTACATTGCCTATGGACAAGACGGACAATTCTCTCTTGCTGATTATGCTAAAATTGAATATTTGTTGTTAACGGGAAAAAATAACGAGGAAATAAAAAAATTATTGCCGAAAACAAAGAAATCCTTGGAAAAAGACCCTGTTAAATCTTTGCGTTTATCTGATATCGAAGACTCTTTAAACGAAAAACAATCGCATTAACCTTTATTTTATTCATTTTTTCCTTGCACTACCTTTAAAAGAACGTTATATTATCCAAAACGATTTTTTATATGAAGAGGTTTAAACAATGGCAAAAGAAGAAGTTTTAACATTTACAGGAACGGTAGTTGAAAAATTACCAAACGCAATGTTTCGCGTTCAATTGGAAAATGGACACGAAATTTTGGCTCACACTGCCGGAAAAATGAGAAAATTCCGCATTCGTGTTATGGTGGGGGATAAAGTTGAAATTGAAATGACACCTTATGACTTAACCAAAGGTCGTATTTCGTTCAGACACAAAACCTAACTTATTATCAAGGGGGATAAGATGAGTTTTTCATTATTCGCTTTATTTTTTGTCGCAACGTTATTGTTGTGCTTGACTTTCTTATATATCGGAAAGCATGAACGCAATGAAAAAGGATTGGATACAAGTAACAAAGCCGGATTGGCCGTAACAGCATCTATTGTATTTGGTTGGGTTCTATTGCAATTTGCATCAAAAGAATCTGTTTTCCCGTTTGAAGATCTTTTTGGTCTTGCACCGTTTTTAGTTGCTGCAGCCGCATTATCCATGTATGTCATTCGTAAGGAAAAAATAAATCGTTTTTGGATTTACCTTTTTGTGACGGCAACTTCCGTTACTTTCATTCCGGAAGACATTCTCATTTTTCAAGGTCTTGTTCCCTTATTTTATGATCGCTTTGCAACTGCGTTTCTTTGGGCCTTATTTATTTCCATTTACACCCGTATGGATAAATTAAATGGCATGACAATATTTCAAACAAATGCTTTATGCTTGGGTTTTGCACTTTTTCCATTAATTACAGCCGCTCGAAAATTGTATCCCACTGATTTCTGTTTTTATCCTATGATTATTTTATCCGCTTTAATCGGCTTCATAAATTACAAAAAACATGAACCGGATGCTTCATTAGGTAGAACAGGCTCTGCACCTTTGGGATATTTAATGGGATTATTCTTCATTTTATTGGCTATCAAAGGTTTCTGGATGGCATTCTTAGTTATGCCTTTCTATTACTATTTCGAAACTATTTATTCATTGATTAACAAACTGATTCATCGTAATGCGCCTATGCCAACGTCTTCTTCATTTTTTGTTTCTTGGATTACCGAAAAATATCAAAATATAAGAGGACTGTTTTCTTTCTTATTTTTAGTCATGATGGGATTTGCCGCAATCGGTTTGCTTTTTAATGAAAACATTCAGTTATTATTAACCCTTACTTTTTTTCTTCTTATCTATGCTTTGTACAAGTTGTTTTATTGGGGGAGACCAAAAATCACATACCGCAGCATGTTTAAAGATACAAAGGACTTGTTCGTTTTGTTGAAGTCTAATGTGAAGGATTCATGCGAAACAGTTTCAACATATATCAAAGATAAAAACAAAAAGTAATGTTTCCCCTTTATGAAAAAAGTCATAATCTGGCTCCTGCCGAATTTCATTTAAACAGCCCTTTTGCACCGGCTGGCGATCAACCGGAAGCGATTGCACAGTTACTTCAAGGATTGGCTGAAAATGAACGAAATCAAGTATTGCTCGGCATTACCGGTTCAGGCAAAACATTTACTATGGCAAAGATTATAGAACAATCACACAGACCGGCTTTAATTTTAGCGCATAATAAAACATTAGCCGCACAACTTTACGGAGAAATGAAATCCTTTTTTCCGGATAATGCTGTCGAATACTTTGTTTCATACTATGATTATTATCAACCGGAAGCATATATTCCGCGTACTGATACTTATATTGAAAAAGATTCTGCCATCAATGAACAAATCGATCGGATGCGCCATTCTGCGACTCGAAATATATTGGAAAGACGTGATGTTATTATTGTTTCTTCTGTTTCCTGCATTTACGGTTTGGGCAGTGTTGAATCTTATTCAGCGATGAAAATTCCTTTAAAAGTCGGCGACAGTATAGATATTTCGGATTTAGCAAGACAATTAACCGGGCTGCAATATGCCAGAAATAATATGGTTTTGGAACGTGGTGCTTTTCGTATCAGCGGTGACATTGTTGATATTTTTCCAAGCCATTACGAAGATTTGGCTTGGCGTTTATCTTTTTTTGGCGATGAGATTGAAAGTATTTCGGAATTTGACCCTTTGACAGGTAAACAAAAATTAGCCTTAAATGAAATTGTTGTTTACCCGGCAAGCCATTATGTCACACCACGCCCTGCTTTGTCACAAGCAATAAAAACCATCAAAGAAGAGTTAAAAGATCGGTTGGCCTTTTTGCATGATAATAATATGCTTGTAGAAGAACAGCGTTTAGCACAAAGAACACGTTTTGATTTGGAAATGATGGAAGCCACAGGATCTTGTAAAGGCATTGAAAATTATTCCCGTCATTTAACCGGACGTGCACCGGGTGAACCACCGCCGACACTATTCGAATATTTACCACCGGATGCTTTATTATTTATTGATGAAAGTCATGTTACCGTTCCGCAAATCGGTGCTATGTACAAAGGCGATTTTTCTCGCAAAGATACTTTAGTCAACTATGGTTTCCGCCTGCCCAGTGCAAAAGATAACCGCCCATTAAAGTTTGAAGAATGGGATAAAATGCGTCCGCAAACAATCTTTGTTTCCGCAACACCGGGTCCTTGGGAAATGAAACAAACAGCCGGTGTATTTACCGAACAAATTATTCGCCCAACCGGCTTATTAGATCCGGAATGCTTTGTACGTCCTGTATTCAATCAAGTGGATGATTTACTCAGCGAATGCGTTGAATGTGCAAAGAAAAATGAACGTATTTTAGTCACGACTTTAACAAAGAAAATGGCGGAAGATTTAACGGAATACTTGGCAGAAAACGGCATTAAAGTTCGTTATATGCACTCTGACATTGACACATTAGAACGCATTCAAATTATCAAAGATTTACGTAGTGGTGTTTTCAACGTTCTTGTCGGTATTAACTTATTACGTGAAGGACTAGATATTCCGGAATGTGCTTTGGTTGCTATCTTGGATGCAGATAAAGAAGGATTCTTACGTTCGGAAACATCTTTAATACAAACAATCGGTCGTGCAGCCAGAAACGTCAATGGTCGTGTTGTTTTGTATGCAGATAAAATAACCGGATCAATTGAACGCGCTTTATCTGAAACAAAACGCCGTCGTGAAAAACAAATAGCGTTTAACAAAGCACATGGCATCGTCCCGAAAACAATTCAAAAACAAGTACCGGATATTTTAAGTACCCTGACTGATATGGACTATACAGATACAACCATTGAAGAAAGAACTATTCAAGTTCCTGAAAAAGACTTTGAAAAACGAATTGCACAACTGGAAAAGAACATGAAAAAAGCCGCAGAAGATTTGGATTTTGAAACAGCAATTCGCTTACGCGATGAAATAAATATCTTGCGATCACAAAAAATGGGAATTTAATTTTTCTTCCAATTTTTTAAAACAGCAAAAGGATTTTCTTTTTCCTCAAAATCCCCTGCTTTAACCAAAGGAATCCCTTCTTTACGAGGAAAAGGATCAAGTCCTAAAATCAGATATTCAACGACCAATTCTCCAACATCAATACGTCCGTCCTCAACAACTTCTACATCAGGCGCATCCATATCTAAATCAATCGGATTTTCATGTCGGGAATGTTGGCAGAAAAATTCCGTGAACGAATCTTCCACCTTTTGTTCAATTGCTTCACCCGACACAACGCAAGCCTGTTTTACGTGAGCAACAAACGAACCCGAAACTTCAATTAAATCATTTTTTTGAACAGTTACATCCGCTTTTAAATCATCAACGCTTAAAACATTTAACCGTTTTGCCAAAGCACTACATTCTTCTTTTGTTGCATGCCATTGTAGTTTTTTTGGCTTTGTTGTCAGTTCTCTCAATTCGACTATTCTTGACATTTCGGAAGTTTTCTTCATTTTTTACTTTCCTTTTTAATTGAAATCTATTATATCTATTATACGAAAGAAGGATAAAATGAGCAAGTGCAGAAGTTTCTTTTTTTGTATTTTAATGGTTATTGCTTTGGCTTGTTGCAGTACAAATCAAGTTGGTGATGTTCCATCAGATGTACGTGTCCATGCAATTAAAGCCGGCAAACATACGAAAGAAGATGTTACTCGCCTGCTGGGTTCACCTACCTCAATTACTTTGTTTGAAAAAGAATCTTGGCTTTATATCGAATCTAAAGAACAAAACCGTGTTTTCTTACCGGCAAAAGAAATAGAACGTAAAATTGTCAAAATTACTTTTAACGCTGACGGAACCGTTTCAAAAATAAAAGAATTGTCGAAAGACGACGGAAGAGACATCGCTATTGATAACACAGTTACACCTATTGCAGGAAAAGACTTAAGTATTATTGATGAATTTATCGGTAACTTCGGACGTTTCCCCGCATCCAAAGGTAACGGTCGTTAATTTACGTTAAATCGAATTTTCCGACAACTCGCCCATTACAAACATTTAATTTTTGTTTTTTACGAATCTTAGATGATTTTATTACAATTTGTTCGCCTGAAAGCGTTTTATAAGAAACGACACGATTTGGAATGGCCTTGTTAAGCTTACATCCAAAAGAACCTTCCGTTTTATCGATATTCCATTTAAAGATTTTCATGATATCCTCCTTTTTACCCTTACACATACATGGTACACTGTTTCTTTCAAAAAAACAAGCTAAAAAATCAGACATATCTTTTCAAAAAAGAACGAACTTTATTCAACGTTTCCTCGCGCGTCCCGGAAGTATAAATATACCGCCAGGTAACTTCCCCGACATCTTCGGACAGTTGAGCAATTAAATCCGATTCCTTTTTTATGTCAGACGGATTATTTAGTCGTTCTTGAACACGACGGGAACGCATTGCTAATGGGGCTTCCATCCAAAACCCTTCAAAAGAAACATTTAATCGTTTTGCCAAGTCTTGAGCCTTTTTACGTTCTGCAGGATTATAAAACAAGGCATCTAATATAACCGGATATCCTGCTAATATTGCTTGCTTTGCTTGACGGCGCATCTCTTTATACACCAAACGTTCTTTTTCCGGTGTATACCAATCTTCGCCTAAAGTATCATCAAAATCTACCCCTGCCAACTGTTTACGAACAATATCATCACGAACAACAATTGCACTTAAAGGATAAGTCAATTCGGGGGCCATTTCACGAGCTACACGGGACTTTCCGCTGCCGGATAAACCACCACATGCCATAATAAAAGCACGTCTGCGTGAACGAGGTAAATATTTATAAAATTCCGTATTATTTTGACATGCCAGATAATGATTCAAAAAAATGGATACCAACCTTTTATTTGTCAAAATCAAAACATCCGACATCATTTTTGAAAAGTATGCAAAGACATCCTTCTTTTTAACCGGTATTGTCTTTGAAACTTCAAAATGTCCGTCTGTTGTCAGTTCAACAGTCTCGAATGAAGATATGTGGGATCCTTTTGAATTTAGGTCACTGATAATCTGCGCCAACTCCATCATTTCAAAACGATCTATTTTTCCTTTTAAATAAGCCTGCGCAAAGTTCATTTTAAACACTTCCCTGTTCTAATGATAACATTAAAGGATTTATACCAATCATCGACAATGCCTTTTCCCATTTCTGATTAACGGGACAGTTAAACAAAAAATCTTCATTTGCATCAAAGACAAGCCATGAATTACCGGCAATTTCCAACTCTAATTGCCCGCAATCCCAATGCGAATATCCCAAAGCTAAAAGATACTTTTCTGGTCCTTTACCCTTTGCAATTTCAGATAATACATCTACGCTGGCTGTAACACTTAAATTATCCGTTATTTTTTCTGTTTCAAAACCGGTAAAATCACTTGAATGCAAAATAAAGCCACGGATCTGTTCAACAGGTCCGCCCCATAGTACTTTTGGACATTTACCCTTATCTAATTGTGATGAAATATGCAATTGAGATAAGACATCAAAAAAACTCAATAAGCATGGCTTATTTAAAACCAGCCCCTTTGTCCCCTTCTCTTCATCATGGGAACATATATAAATGACTGTTGATTCAAAACGTTCATCGCTCATATCCGGCATGGCTACCAAACATTTGTTGACCAATGAACCGGAAACCAACTGATAAGAAGTTTTATTCTTCGTCATTTCCTTGCCCGATGTTATCCATCACTTCTGCCATATCGTGATTGTCATCACCCAATTCGGAAGGATCTTCTAACAAATCAACGGACGAATCGTCTGAATCTTGAAAATCAGTATCTCCGATAACGGAAGCAACAATATCTTCTTCATCCAATTCTTTTTCCAATGCTTTAACATTACTGGCGTTTTTCAAAGCAGCTTCGAACTTTGCAGCATCTAAAGCCTGCGCATCATATTCAGCACCACACTTTGGACAAACAAATTGTTTTTTACGCATGTCATAAAAGCTTGCACCACAACTTAAGCACTTTCTTTTTGTTCCCCATTCCGGTTTAACCATTTTCGACTCCTTTACTTAAATAAATGAATATATCAAGATAAGCGTATGCAACTATATTTTCTTCTTGTCAATAAGAAAATTTAAAAATATGATATTTTTATAAAATTTTTGAAAAAAACAACAGAAAGGACAAAAAATGATTATTGCTATTGATGGAACTTCTGCCGCCGGAAAAGGTACATTGGCAAGAAGATTACAAGAGTTTTTTGATTATGCTTATTTGGATACGGGTGCTTTATACCGTGCAGTCGGAAAACGTGTATTGGATCGAGGACAAGATCCATCCGATGAATCTGCCGCGAAACAAGCTGCATATGAATTGGCCCCTGAAATGATGCTTCAATTACAAAACGATCCTTCGATTCGCACCGAAGTTTGTGGCAGTGCAGCATCAAAAGTATCTGCTATACCAGCTGTAAGACAAGCTTTATTTGATTTCCAACGCAACTTTGCCCTACACCCGGTCAAAGAAGATGGAACCCCCGCGAAAGGCGCTATTTTAGACGGTCGCGACATCGGAACAGTGGTCTGTCCCGATGCTCAAGTTAAACTTTTTTTATCCGCTTCGGCAGAGGTCAGAGCAAAAAGACGATTAAAAGAGTTGCAAGAAAAAGGAATTTGTGTTATATATGAAGATGTCTTAAATGATGTCAAGAAAAGAGATGAACGGGATTCATCACGTGCAACGGCACCTTTGAAGCCCGCAGAGGATGCTTTAATCTTGGATACATCGGATTTGACGGTCGATGACGTGTTTGCCCGCGCCATCGAATTTATTAACCAAAAGGCAAACATTTAAACCAAAGACCGTTGGAACCAACCAACTGGCAAGTAATTGACGAATGTAAAGGAATAAATATGAGTGAAAATAAAGAAGATTTCTCCGCCCTGTTAGATGAATTTATGGGCAAAGAAAAATCCCTGCAAGGAACTGTTGTGAAAGGAACTATCGTCGCTTTGAGTGATGATTTTGCAACAATTGATGTAGGTTTAAAATCAGAAGGCCGTTTGGCCATTAAAGAATTAGGTTTAAAAGAAGAACCTAAAGTTGGCGACACAATTGATGTGTACATTGATAAATACGAGGACAAAGACGGATTAGTCGTTTTGTCACGTGAAAAAGCTCGTCGTGAAGAAGCTTGGGGCGAATTGGAAAAATCATTGGCCGCAGGCGAACAAGTTATCGGTACAATCTTTGGTCGCGTCAAAGGTGGATTTACTGTTGATTTGAATGGCGCAGTTGCATTTTTACCGGGCAGCCAAATTGATGTTCGCCCGATTCGTGATGTCACACCGTTAATCGGAGTTGCTCAACCATTCCAAATCTTAAAAATGGATAAATTGCGTGGCAACATTGTTGTTTCTCGCCGTGCAGTTTTGGAAGAATCCAGAAGCGAACAACGTTCTGAAATCATCAAGAATTTGTCCGAAGGTCAAATCGTTGACGGTGTTGTTAAAAACATTACCGATTACGGTGCATTTATTGACTTGGGCGGCGTTGATGGTTTATTACACGTTACAGATATTTCTTGGAAGCGTATCAATCATCCAAGTGAAGCTTTATCTGTCGGTCAAAACGTTAAAGTTCAAATTATTAAATTCAATCAAGATACACAACGCATTTCTTTGGGTATGAAACAATTAGAAAAAGATCCTTGGGAAGGTGTTGATGCTTTATATCCTGTCGGAACAAAAGTCAAAGGTCGCATTACAAATATTGCTGACTATGGTGCTTTTGTTGAATTGGATCAAGGAATTGAAGGTTTAGTCCACGTTTCAGAAATGAGTTGGACAAAGAAAAACGTTCACCCGTCCAAATTGGTTTCTACATCACAGGAAGTTGATTGCATCGTTTTGGATGTTGATGAATCCAAACGCCGTATTTCTTTGGGCATGAAACAATGTCAAGAAAACCCATGGAAGAACTTTGCTGATACACACAAAGTCGGTGATATCATCGAAGGCGAAATTCGTAATATTACGGAATTTGGTTTGTTCATCGCTTTGAATGAAGAAATTGACGGTATGATTCACATGTCTGATTTGTCTTGGGATCAATCAAGCGAAGAAGCCATCAAGAATTATAAAAAAGGTCAAGTTATTCAAGCCAAAGTTTTGGATATCGATGTTGAAAAAGAACGCGTCAGCTTGGGTGTAAAACAATTAAGCGAAGATCCGTTTGAAGGTGCTTCTGCCGACATCAAGAAAGGTGAAGTTGTTACAGCAACTATTACCGGTATTGAGGAAAAAGGTATTAGTGTTGAAGTAAGCGGTATCAAGGGCTTTATCAAGAAAACTGACTTAGCAAAAGAACGCAGTGAACAAAAACCTGAACGTTTTGCTGTTGGTGAAAAAGTTGATGCAAAAGTAACAACTTTTGATGCTAAAACACGTAAATTGGCGTTATCCATTAAAGCAAAAGAAGCAGACGAAGAAAAAGCAGCTATGGCTGAATTCGGATCTGCTGATTCTGGCGCATCTTTGGGTGACATTTTAGGGGCTGCTTTGAAGAAAGCAAAAAAGGCAAAAGCCGATGATGCTGAAAAAGAAGAAGAAAAGCCTGCTAAAAAGAAAACAACAAGGAAGAAAAAAGCTGAAGAAGAAGCTCCGGCCGAAGAAAAAGCTGAATAATCTTTTTTGTGATGTAACAAAAAAGCCCCTGCAAATGCGGGGGCTTTTTTTATCAGAAAATTATTTATTCGTATTGATTTTCTGGAGTAAACACATTTAAAGGCATCATTTTCTCAATTTTTAAAGGCTCTTCTTTATCTGCAACTTCTTTCGCATCCAGCCATTTTGAAAAGATTGCTGTACCTGCAACCGCTCCTAAAATCAATATCCAACTCAAAAGACTTAAATGATTTTCTTTTCTCTCTTCCTCAAGCGATTTTAAATACACTTGGTAAAAGGTTTCTTTTTGTTCTTTTTCTGTCATTTTTTCCTCCTTTTTACTCTCTTATTTTTTGATTATTCATCACCTTATAAACGGGGGTTATAGCAGATGTTTCTTTCCTATTTATGTTTTTGAAGAAATCTTCCTTTGCAAACAACTTCTTTTCTGGAAATAGCACATATTGACCTTCAAAAACTTCTTGTTTCGGAACAGAATTTTCCACTTTTACACTTTTTTCTTTCTCTAATTCAGCTTTTTCTTTTTCGCCAAAAAGATTTGACCCAATAAACATCGTTGAAATACTTGTCATAATTATTAGGAGAAGCACAAAATTATCTATTTTTCTGTTTTCTTCCTCATCTTGATCAATATCCGCTTGAACTTTGCGCTTCTTTCGTCTAAGGATCTCAACCGCCTCCTCATATCTTCTATTTTCTTCTTCAAGATATTGAATAAGGTTTAACACTCTTTGATAAAAATTTCCTTTTTTATTCATTTTTTCCTCCTTTTTACTCTTTTATTTTCGGACTTTTTACTGCGACTACAGACTTAATCGCAGAGGGTTCCCTTTTCATAACAAGAAGATTTTCAGCATTCTTGTATAAATCAGGTGGTCCATCTTTAACAAAATCTTCGTTAAAGAACCTTTCATTTGTTTTTCCGTCTGTTTCGAACAATCCGCTCGACAGAACGATGACAAAAACTCCGATAAACAAACAAAAAATTGAGCACATCAAATAATTTTGCCACCATTCTTTTCTTTTTTTAGAACGTTCATTTAAGTCATCTTCCGGTTTTCTTGTGAAATATGTCACTTTTTCAATGACATCCAAAAGCATTTCATTTACTTTCTTATTCATGTTTTTACCCTCCTTTCATTTTATCCCTTTATTCCCAGACCTTTTGATTCATCTTGCCGATAACAGCCAGGGCAATCGGGAATTCTTTTTCAACAAATTTGAATTTTTCTATATTAAATTTTTTGTAACACTCTGTTTTTTCAGCACACTTATCTTTCATTTTACGCAGGAAATATGTCACCCCGTAACAACATCCCACCGTAAGGCCATAGAATGCTGAAAAGAACATCAAAACATTCAAATATTCCTGCCAATTTTCCTTCAAATCTTTAGGCGTTTCTTTAATAATTTTTCTTGCATTCTTAAATTCTTTTTTTATTTTTTTCGGGAAAATCTCAAAAATTTCATTTACTGTATCAGTCATTTTTGTATCCTCCTTCCTTTTACTCTTCTTACTCCCTCGCCCTTTGTTGTGCGTTCAGGATGATTGGATTAATAGCCTTGATTTGTTCTTTTTCTTCTATAATTTCAACTTTTTCTTTATCGTCTTTGGCTTTTTCAAATCTTTTTATTAATTCCTCAGAAAGAATTCTTGCGCCAATAAATAGAAGCATAACCATTCCAAAGAAAAACATGCATTTCATAATTTCTTCATAGCCGGCAGTTAACATCTCTTCCCGAGTTTTTTTTCGAACATCAAAGGTTTCCCTTTTCATATCCTTAACCTTTTGATCGGTGTTTTTATATTCCTTTGGCATATTTTCATCACCTAATCGCGTTTTTTTAAAGATTTTTTCAGTCATTTGTCTTCTCCTTCCTTTTTACTCCCGGACCTTTTGGTTCACAATAACGGTAAAGGGAGCCATAGCAGGAACTTCTTTTGCTGGCGGATAAAAATAATGCTCAAGAACTAAATCTTGAGCATTAAATTCTTTAGTTTGAATATTAAGTTTTTCAATATTCTTAACCGCAGCTTCCGGTTTATCTATTTTTTCCCTTTCCCATTTATTAAGTCCGACCTCCATTCCAACAATCAAAGACAATAAAACACCGCAAATGGCAAAGGCCTTCATAACTTCTTCAAAGGCATTATCTACTTCCTCTTCCCAAGCAGCTTTTTTGATGCCATAAGCTTCCTTTTTAATGTCTTTTACAAGTTGACCAGCATCTCGATATTCATTTATCAAACATCGAATGCCTTTCCACAATTTCTGAGTAAGTTTCTTTTTATCAGTCATTGTTCTTCTCCTTTTTTGTTTTGTATCAAGGTTGCCCTCCAACCTGATTACGCCGTCATTATAGCACATAATTTATTTTTTGTCAACTTTTGCCAAAAATGACACGCAATTTTTTGTATGTAACATATTGATTTTAAATGAATTTATCAAAAATCCGCACTTAAGCTTTTAGAGGGGTAAAAAACACCCAAAATTACCCCAAAAATCCACCCATTTTAAAGCGAGTCGTTTTTACTATATTTGGGTGTTTTTATGCAAAAATACCTCTAAATATAGATTTTTGCATCATCTTTAATAAAAAAATGCCCATTGCTACCAAGGGGTATTTAAATGGCGCGCCCAAGAAGATTCGAACTCCTAGCCTTCTGATCCGTAGTCAGATGCTCTATCCAATTGAGCTATGGGCGCATACGAATTAAAACGTTGTACTTTATAACCGATTCGTTTTCCTTTTGCAAGTTATTTTTTTATAATGTACGTTGATGCGAGGAAATGACATAGTCTGTTTTATTTTCCGATCTGCCAACCTTCTTCGAAGAAGCAATGGAATTTTCTATATCAAAATCATGACTGTATGAATCTACTTTTTCAAAGAAAGTCAATAAATCGCTTTTGACTTCTATCATCGGCCAATGCCCGTAAATATTCTTTAAAGAATTATAGCTTTGAGCTAATGGCTTAATTTCATCTTTTCCTGCCAATGATTCAAATTCATCTTCTGTATTAGCTTTTCCTTTTGCATCCAACAAAATATTTCCGGCTGAAAAATAAGCATCCGACAGTTTTACTAAATAAAAACCAGATATTTTTTTCAATTCTTCCCTAATATCAACGCACACATTATATTCTTTTTTATCCCAAGCGCATGCATAAACATCACACAAGACAGAAATGCCCTGTTCAACAGCCATTAAATCAGCCGGCAAAGAAACTTTCGAAGTCAATTTATCACGTTGCAATACACCATTGTCCAATCCGTCACACAAGTTTAGATACTTTTGTGCTGTTTCCAAAACACAATTGTTTTGATCAACTTTTGACAAAACAGAAAAATCCCCTGAATAATCCGGGCATTTTTCTCCACTTGAAGACATCATATATTTCAACATTTTTTCATTACTCCTTCGAAACACGAAAACACCATCATAACAAAATTTTTCACACATGTCAACAAAAAAATTAACAAAAAGTTAAAAAGGCAAAATTTGTTGCATTTTCCCCAAAAATCGGCTATAATAATTAACAGATGCAAGACAAAGGAGATGTTATATGTTAAAAAACAACCTAAATTCGATTGAAATAGAACAGATAAAAAAGACCGTAAATTCCATTGACGCAGAATCTAAAGTCATTTTCTTATCAACTTTTATTGAATGCCTGGCTGAAAATGATCCTAATGTTTGCAAAAATATTTTCAATTTCACCAAGGAAAAATTGGAAGGATTAAAAAACTTGCATGAGCTTGAAACATTAGCTAATGTTTCTTTTTCCAAAAAAGATATAACTGAAGCCATTGCTTTATTTGAAGCAAACAGACAAGATCGTTTGAAAAAAGTTTTCGGTTCATTTTTAAGAAAAGCACGCATTGTATCGGAAAAAAATACATTGAAAGAAAATTTATCCAAAACAGAAGAAAAGGTTCGCCAATGTTAACTGAAGAAATAAGTGCACGATCACAAACTCCCCAATCAGACGATTCTTTAAAGGTCTATATGACCAAAAAAGTGTGGACCAAATTAAATCGAGATGAAAAAAGACACACCATAAAATGTCTTGCCGCATTGATGTTGGATTGGAAAGAAATTCCAAATGGCGAAGATAGGATGCTTGTTTCAGGCGCAATAAAGTGTGAGAAAGACGATGTTGTATCACAAGCACCAAACCCTTCTGACGGTTGGAACCAAAGACAACGAATTCTTTATGCTATATCATCACCCAAACGGGATGCAATATTATCACTGGGCTTCTTCCCTGAACATTCGGAAGGGCTAGATAAGATAAATTATAATGCTACAAAAGGAGTCGCTCGTCTTTCAACAACAAAAAGTATCATATCAAATTATCCGAATTTGTCGGAAGATGATCAACGGGATGCTTTTGGAACGCTTGTTGACCTTTCAAAGAAGATTGAAAAAGAACAACAAAAGATTATAGAACAACGAATTGAAGAAGCAAAAAAGAAAGCTGCAGAAGTTGCTAAAACTCTTACCCCCAACAGAAACAACGAAGAGGAAAAAGAATGGGCTGCTATGAGCGATTGCATAGACTTGTTTTATGGTGCAAAAGCGACCAAAAACATGGATGATTTGAACACATTAAAAGAAATGATAATTGAAGATGCAGAACGAATCAATCCTGAGGTTTTATCGCAGTTACCGGATGAAAATTTTAAATCTTTTGTTATCCAAACATTGAAAGAAAATAAAAAATATGAAGCCATTATTGCAATGAAAAGAAATGGTTATGAAGTGGCTTAAAAAAGTACTTGCAATTTATTTCGTTTTAGTGTATAAATAATATTTGTTTGGAGTCAAACGGGCTCTTGGTATGCCTGCCGACTCGGTTTTTTAACTATTAAATAAAAGGATAGAAAATGCCAAAATTAAAAACAAAATCTGCCGTAAAAAAGCGGTTCTCCGTAACTGCTACCGGCAAAATCAAAAGAACAACGGCTTATAAGCGCCATTGCCTTGCATGTAAAACAACAAAAATGAAAAGACAAGCCAGAGGAGGACGTATCTTGGATACGACCAACACAAAGACTGTCGAACGTTTTATGAATGGATAGGAGATAGAAAATGGCTCGTGTAAAAAGAGGCGTTGTTGCACACGCAAAACATAAAAAAATATTGGATATGGCAAAAGGCTATCGCGGCCGTAATTCCAAAGTTTTTACAATTGCAAAAGAAAAAGTCGAAAAAGGTTTGCAATATGCTTACCGTGATCGTAAAGCAAAAAAGCGGTCTTTCCGTTCTTTGTGGATTGCCCGTATTAATGCTGGTGTTCGTGCAGAAGGTTTGACATATTCCCGATTTATGAACGGGCTGAGTCAAGCCAACATCAATCTGGACCGTAAAGTCTTGGCTGATATCGCTATGAACGATGCTACTGCTTTTGCCGGATTGATTGAAAAAGCCAAAGCGGCTTTGAAGTAATCATTTCGAAAAGAAATTTTAAAAGGTCGCTTGCAAAAGCGGCCTTTTTTGTATATGATAGGCCATCTTTAAAAAATATGAGGAAAACAAATGGACAATATCGAAAACTTAACTTCTGAAATTCTCGGGCAAATTGAAAAAGCCCTTGATTTGAATACATTGGAAGAAATTCGCGTATCTGCTTTGGGTAAAAAAGGCCGTTTAACAGAGCAGATGAAAACTTTGGGTTCAATGGATCCTGAAGAACGCAAAACTGCTGGGCAAGCTTTAAATGTTGCAAAAGATAAAATCGCCGGAGCAATTGATGAAAAAAAGATTGCTTTAGAAAAGGCCGAAATGGATAAACGTTTAGCAAGCGAAACTGTTGATGTTTCAATGCCTGTACGCCCGAAACAACAAGGTCGCATTCACCCTGTATCACAGGTTATGGAAGAAGTGCTGACCATTTTTGCTCAAATGGGTTTTGATTTGGCTGAAGGTCCGGATATTGAAGACGATTGGCATTGTTTTGAAGCATTAAACTTCCCGAAGAATCACCCTGCCCGTCAAATGCAGGCAACTTTCTTTATGGGCGAAGATAATGTCTTGCGTACACATACATCCCCGGTTCAAATTCGAACAATGGAAAATAAAAAACCACCTATTCGAATCGTTGCCCCAGGTCGTACTTATCGTTGCGATTATGATATGACTCATACGCCTATGTTCCACCAAATCGAAGGACTTGTTATTGATAAGTCAACAAATATGGGACATTTAAAAGGCTGTCTTTTGGAGTTTATGAAGAAGTTTTTCGAAACAGATGATGTTTCTTTACGTTTTCGTCCATCGTTTTTCCCGTTTACAGAACCATCTGCCGAATGTGATGTCGGTTGCTCTCGTGAAAACGGTGAATTCAAAATTGAATCTGGTAAAGGTTGGATAGAATTATTGGGATGTGGTATGGTTCATCCAAACGTTTTAAAAAATTGCGGATTGGATCCTGATGAATACCAAGGCTTTGCTTTTGGTTGCGGACTGGATCGTTTTGCTATGCTCAAATACGGCATTCCGGATTTACGTTCATTCTTTGATGCAGACATGCGCTGGATGAAGCACTATGGTTTCTTGCCTTTGGATATTCCGACAGTGACAAGTGGTTTAAGTTTCAATGCAGGAGTTAAAAAATGAAATTTTCGTTATCTTGGTTAAAAGATTATTTAGATACAAATGCCAGTGTTGAAGAAATTTCGAACACACTGACGAAAATAGGTTTGGAAGTAGAAGAAGTTATCGATAATGCCTCTGCATTGCAAGGTTTTATTGTTGGAGAAATTAAATCCGTTGAAAAACACCCAAATGCAGATAAATTAAACCTTTTATCCGTATGGACAGGTAAAGAAGCGTTGCAGATTGTCTGCGGTGCACCTAATTGCCGTGTCGGTATGAAAAGCGTTTTGGCTTTGCCTGGTGTTATGATTCCGAAGTACGGTGAAAAATTGGAAAAAGGTGTTATTCGCGGCATCGAAAGTTGCGGTATGATGTGTGCAGAAGATGAACTTTGTTTGGGTTCGGATCATACAGGTATTATAGATTTGAAAACGGATGCACAGGCCGGAACACCTTTTGTTGATGTTTTAAAACCGGATATTGTTTTTGATGTCAATGTTACCCCAAATCGTGGTGACTGCTTTGGTGTAAACGGAATTGCTCGTGATTTAGCCGCGGCCGGATTAGGAACGTTAAAGAAAACAGATGCTGCACCTGTTGAAGGTTCTTTCGACAGTCCTATTTCTGTGACAACTCAAACATCGGATTGCCCGTTATTCACTATTCGCTACATCAAAGGCGTTAGAAACGGCGAAAGTCCGGATTGGTTAAAAAAGAAATTGGTTTCTGTCGGATTGCGCCCGATTTCGGCTTTGGTAGACATTACCAATTATTTCAATATCGGAGAAGATCATCCTTTACATGTTTTCGATGCGGATAAATTGACCGGCAATTTAACAGTTCGCAGTGCAAAAGACGGTGAAATGTTGGATGCGTTGGACGAAAAAGTTTATACTTTACGTGAAAATATGGTTGTTGTTGCTGATGAAAAAGGTCCGCAAAGCATTGCCGGTATTATGGGTGGAACACCAACCGGCGTTGATGAAAATACAGTCAATGTTGTTTTGGAAGCGGCTTATTTTAATCCTATGTCCATCGCAACGACTGCTCGTCAATTAAATGCCGAATCTGATTCCAAAATGCGTTTTGAACGTGGCGTAGATATTGCTACAACAATTCAAGCCAACCACAACGCAACACAGATGATTTTGGATTTATGCGGTGGTCAGGCTTCAAAAATGGTTGTTGCCGGCTCTGTTTCGCAGGAAAAACGCATTATTGACTTTGATTTCAATCGTGTTCAAAAATTGACAGGTATGGAAATTGCACACGAAAAGATGGTTGAAATTCTGACTATTCTTGGCTTTGGTGTCAATGGCAGTCAAATTACAGTTCCGTCTTGGCGTATGAATGATATTTTCGGTTCTGCTGATTTGGTTGAAGAAATCGCCCGTATTTACGGATACGATAACTTGCCAACGTTGTTTATGCGCGCAAGTGAACCAATTACAGGTATTTTGTTACCTGATCAACGTAAAGAAGTTGCTGTTCGCAGAGCATTGGCTGATGCCGGATTATGTCAGGCAATTACATGGTCTTTTATGGACAGCAGATTGGCAAAATTGTTTAACTCAAAAGGCATTAAAATTACCAATCCTATTGCTTCTGATTTGGATGAAATGCGTCCGAGTTTAGTTCCTAATCTGTTATCTGCCGTGGCACGTAACACATCACGCGGAACACCGGATTGTCAAATCTTTGAAGTCGGTCCGGAATTTTTCGGATCCAAACCGGAACAACAACATACAGTTGCCTGTGCTGTTCGTAGCGGCCAAACCGGTCCACGTGCATGGAACGAAACACCACGCGAAGTGGATTTGTTTGATGCAAAAGCAGATGCTTATGCTGCTTTGGCTTCTGTTGATGCACCGGTTCAAAGTTTGCAGGTTTATCGTAATGCGCCTTCTTGGTATCATCCGGGACGTAGCGGTACATTGTGTTTAGGCAAAACGGTTTTAGCCAACTTTGGTGAGATTCATCCGGCTGTATTAAAAGCTTTTGACATCAAAGGTAAAGTCGTTGCTTGTGAGGTATTTTTGGATAATTTGCCGCCAACAAAGACAAAGAATAAAAACAAGGCTTTGCATATATCCAGTTTAATGCCTTTAACCCGTGATTTTGCTTTCATTATGGATAAGCAAACAGAAGTAGCAAAACTAGTGAATGCTATCCGTGGAGTAGATAAAGAATTGATTGCTGATGTCAGATTGTTTGACGTATATGAAGGTGACAAATGTCCGGCGGGCAAAAAGTCTGTTGCTTTAGAAATTGTTATTCAACCGAAAGACAAAACATTAATTGATGAAGAAATTGAAAGTTTATCCCGCCGCATTATCGGTATTGCCGGTAAAGTTGTCGGTGCAGAATTGCGCAGTTAAAAACTTCAAAAGAACAAAAAAATCCTCTGCCGAAAGACAGAGGATTTTTTAATATACATTAATCAATCATTGACCAAATATTGTACGTATACCACGGGTTGCTGCACCTTCAACACCGGTAACAATTTCACCGGCTGAAGATGGCATTCTATCTGTCCAGCTGGCTACCTTCTTGCTGGTTTTACTATTTTCTTTCTCTTGTTGAGACTGTTTGTAAATATTCTTTTGCTCTTCTGTTGCATTTCCCGTCAAAACAGCATATTCAGCTTGTTGTTGTTGTTGCTTTTTCAATGCAGCATTCTGTCTTTCCTTCTCTGCTTGTATCTGAGTATCATATTGGGCAGAAGCATTCTTAAGACTTTGTTCCCTTTCAGCTTCAGAATTTGCCTTCATTCTGGCTTCTGCAGCACTTGTCTCAGATTTACTAGCCATATTACGAGCATCGTCTCCTTCCAAATAGAACATTTTTGCGCTGGTATCATTAGTTTCAGTTGCATGATCTCCAACCCTATAGCTCATATCCGCAGCATTCCTATAACCGGCAGCTTCTTGTTCATAAGCATCTGCTTGAGCTTCATATGCGGCACGCTGATTTGACGCATCCGCCCGCTCCCTGCTGATTTGATCCTGTTCCGCTTGCATTTGTTTTACATTTGCTTGAGACTGTCTTATATCTTCCTCAGTATCAGCTAATCCGATCCTTTCCTTCAAACTTTGTGAAGCATCCTGTTCCTGTTGAACATAAGAATCATAAGCTTGATCGGCCGCAGTCTTTTGATCATTATAGTTGGCTGCCGATTGATAATGCTGCTGTGCCTCCGATAAAGCCATACCTTCTTCTGCAGATTTTTGATCGGCTAACATACGTTCATTTGCAGCGTTATAATAGGCTTCTTCCTTCTTTTGACGGAAATCTTCAGCAATATCGGTTCGGCCTCTCTCTCTTGCTGCGGCTTCCTGTTCAAAATAGGTTTGAGCCTCTTTATCATAGCGATCTGCTTCACTATTATGTCTGTTAGCTTCTGCCTTAGCTTCTTCAGCCCGCTTCATCGCTTCTTCACCTGCTGCAGTTTCATCCGTTGCCTTTTGTTCCAACTCTTCAGAAAGCGCCTTAGCATTTGCTTGTCCTGCTTGTGCATTTTTTATGTCGTTAACCAGATTTTCCTTTTTATAGTTATCAACCATATCGGCGACATCTTCAACACCTGCTACAACATTTGGCACGGCACCTAATATATTCAAGCCGAGCGAAACGCCATTAAAGATCAGATTATATAGGTCCTCAGCCGTACTAAATCCACCCATAGTATCATTCAAAGCTGAATGGTATGAAAGGTAACCGAATTCCAAAGGTCTTAAGGCATATTCACGTGCCAAACCATAATCCAATATCCACCAGTGATACCGAGCAAAAGCCAAAGCCTTGATTTCGTAATCCAAATATACCAAAGCATCTTGGGTATCAAAATCCCGTTGCATCAGTCTTTGACCCTGTGGCAGTGTTTGATCTGCATTCAAAGCCTTCATGTACTCTTGAATTTTTCTGTCTTCCTCTGCCAATCTTCCACCTTGTGGCAATGTTTTATCTTCTGTATCCAAAACTTTCATATAATCTTGGATTTTTCTATCTTTCTCTGCCAATTTTTTACCCTGTGGCAATGTTTCGTCTGTATTCAAGAGCTTCATGTATTCTTGAATTTTTCTGTCTTCTTGTTCTAAATTTTCAGTTTGTGCTAACCCTTTATTTTTAACTTCAGCATCATACTCTTTTAACTTCTTCTGAGCATCTCTATCCTTTTGTTTTAAATTTTTAGTCTGAGCTAACCCTTTATTTTTAACTTCAGCATCATACTCTTTTAACTTCTTCTGAGCATCTCTATTTTTATCTGCCAAATTTGCACTTTGCGACAAATCGCCCCGTGCAACTTCTTCATCCATATCTTTGAAACGCCACA
>JAGCVC010000014.1 GCA_017962565.1 Alphaproteobacteria bacterium
ATCTTTGAGATTTTTTCGTTTTTTTACAAATATATTTATCTGTTCTTTTAGTTATAAATCACTTGTAAAACAGGCATTTCAAACACTTCTAATATACATCTTGCTTTGGAAGAAAACACAAGGGTTCATAATTCTTGGATTATGTATCATTGGTCTATGACTAACGAACAAATTGTATCCAAGCAAAGAGTATCAGAACACGGAGAGGTTTTTACGAACCCTCGTGAAGTCAATGCTATGCTTGATTTAGTCAAACAAGAAACAGAACGAATAGATAGCAGATTTTTAGAACCAGCGTGTGGTAAAGGAGCATTCATCTCCGAAGTGCTCCATAGAAAATTACGGATTGTAAGTGATAGATATGCCAAAAGTCCTGTTGAATATGAGAGATATGCTGTTTTAGCAATTTCCAGTATCTACGGAATTGACATCTTGGAAGATAATGTTGCTGATTGCCGACAAGAAATGCTGAAAATCTTTAAGGATGAATATAAATCAGCTCTAAAACAAGATTGTTCCCCAGAATGTGAAGCAAGTGTTCGTTTTATTTTGAGTAAAAACATTATTTGGGGTGATGCTTTAACATTAAAACGAGTTGATAACGATTTACCGATTGTTTTTTCGGAATGGTCTGCTGTCAATGGCAAAATGATGAAAAGACGGGACTTTTCTTTCAGCAATATACTGAATTGTTCCACAGAAGGTTTGCCATTACTTTCCGATTTGAATGAAGATGTTTGGTTGCCTAAACCCATCAAAGATTTTCCTTTAACACATTATTTGGAGTTAGAAAATGCTGAAAAACTATAACCCCGATGTTTTAAGTTGTTTGGCAAACCTGTCAAATGATGAAGTTTTTACACCACCTACATTAGCAAATGCTATTTTAGATATGCTCCCACAAGAGTTATTTGAAAGCACAGAAACAACATTTTTAGACCCTTGTTGTAAAAGTGGAGTATTTTTACGAGAAATTGCCAAAAGGTTGATTAAAGGACTTGAAAAACAAATCCCAGACCTACAAGAACGATTAAATCATATCTATACCAAGCAGTTATTTGGAATTGCCATTACAGAATTGACAGCTTTACTATCAAGACGGTCAATATATTGTTCTAAACACGCTAATGGTAAGTATTCTATTTGTAGTGCTTTTAAGGATGAAGATGGAAATATTCAATATAAGAGAACAGAACATACTTGGGAATACGGAAGATGTATCTATTGTGGAGCAAGTCAAAGCGAATATGACCGAGATAAAACACTTGAAACCCACGCTTATCAGTTTATTCATAATCCAAAGGAGTTAAAGAAAATGAAGTTTGATGTTATTGTTGGAAATCCACCATACCAGTTGAGTTTATCAACTGATAATCAAAAAGAGGGGAGTTTGGCAAAATCCGCAGCATTACCAATATATCAAAAATTTATAGAACAAGCACAAAAATTAAATCCCAGATATTTGACAATGATTATTCCTTCTCGCTGGTTTAGTGGAGGGCGTGGTTTGGATGAATTTAGAAAAAATATGTTAAATGATAATCGTATATCAGAAATCCACGATTTTTTTGATGCCAGCGAGTGCTTCCCAGGAATAGATTTATCTGGAGGAGTATGTTATTTCTTATGGAGTAGAGATAGTAAAGGGAAATGTAAGTTTTGTTCTCATATTCATAATGATGTTATTATTTCAAATAGATACTTAAATGAATTTGGGGAGGATAAGTTTGTTCGGTTTAATCAAGCAATACCAATTTTGAATAAAATAAATTCTCTTAAAGAAGAGACATTAGATACATATGTTAGCACACAAAATCCTTTTAGGTTAAACACTAATTTTAAGGATTTTTGTAAGCAAGATGTTAAAGATAGTGTCAAACTATATGCGTATCCAGAAAGTGGTTTTATAGAACGAAAAAAAATTACATTAAATCAATCACTCATTGACAAGTGGAAGGTCTTTACATCAAAAGCATATGGAGAACGAGGTGATTTTCCGTATTTTGCTATTGCCAAACCATTTTTAGGAGAACCAAATTCAGCATCCACAGCAACTTATAGGATTTTAAGTATATTTGATAAAAAAGATGAAGCAATCAATTTTATCACATATGTAAAAACCAAGTTTTTTAGATTTCTTGTTTTACTGCTTAAAAATACACAAGATGCTCCCAGAAGGGTTTATCAGTTTGTTCCATTACAAGATTTTAATGAATCTTGGACTGATGAGAAGTTATACAAGAAATATGGTTTAACCCAAGAAGAAATTGACTTCATTGAATCAATGATACGACCAATGGAGTAAGCAAATGATAGATAACAATTTTTTTCCAGCAAGACCACAAGCAAACCCAACTATCTATGCTTATGCAGATAATAACCCACAATACAAAGGATTGTTAAAAGTTGGTTATACCATTAAAACCGCAAAAGAACGAGTTGCCGAACAATACCCAACTGCCAGACCAAATGAAGTTCCATACACAATTGTGCTGGATGAACCCGCCTTAAAAGAAAATGGCACAAGTTTCACCGACCACGAAGTTCATAGATTATTGGAAAAAAATGGTTTTTACAGATTACCAGATGAAAATGGTAAGAAAACCGAATGGTTTAGATGTTCCGTTCAAGATGTAATGAATGCTATTCAGTCAATTCGTTTAGGAAAAGATTTGGAACTTGCCAGAACTGAAACTTTTTCAATGAGACCAGAACAAGAAGAAGCAGTCAATAAAACTGCAGAATACTTCACTCAATATCATGAAGAAAATCCAGATAAAATCCCACATTTCCTATGGAATGCCAAGATGAGATTTGGAAAAACATTTGCTTCTTACCAATTAGCAAAGAAAATGGGGTGGAAACGGATTTTGGTTCTAACTTTCAAACCAGCAGTTCAAGATGCTTGGGAAACCGACCTAAATACTCATATTGACTTTGAAGGTTGGCAATTCATTTGTAATAGAGGTAAGAAAGCAGATGAATGTATTTTGGATGTAGAACACCTGAATAAGAGCAAACCGATTGTTTGTTTTGGTTCTTTCCAAGATTTTTTAGGAACAAACAAAGAAGGTGGTATCAAAACCAAAAATGAGTGGGTGCATACGACAAATTGGGATTGTGTGATATTAGATGAATACCATTTTGGTTCTTGGAGAGAGAGTGCCAAAGAATTGTTTGAAGCAGAAGGCAAAAAAGAACAAGAATATGGTGAAGGTATTGGTATTGAAGATTTTGATGAAGAGATTATGCCAATTACAACCAAACACTATCTATACCTATCTGGAACACCATTTCGTGCTATCAACTCTGGTGAGTTTATTGAAGAACAAATCTATAACTGGACTTATGCTGACGAACAACGAGCAAAAGCAAATTGGAAAGGCAAAAATAACCCTTATGCCAGTTTGCCAAGAATGGTGATGATGACCTATCAACTGCCAGATAGTATCAAAGAAGTTGCCAGTAAGGGTGAGTTCAATGAGTTTGACCTAAATGTGTTCTTTTCAGCAGATGGTGAAAAAGATAATGCCAAGTTCAAATATGAAACAGAAGTCCAAAAGTGGTTAGATTTGATACGAGGTGCTTTTGAAGAAACGACCATAGATAACTTGAAAATGGGTGCTAAAAAACCACCTATGCCATTTGATGATAGCAGATTAAAAGATGTTTTAACACATACTTTCTGGTTTTTACCATCTGTTGCTTCGTGTTATGCTATGGCAAACCTGTTAAAAAGACGAACAAATAAATTCTACCACGATTATAAAGTGATTATTGCTGCTGGAACATCAGCAGGTATTGGTGTAAATGCTTTACCACCTGTGTATCAAGCAATGGAGAACCCATTAGAAACCAAAACAATTACTCTATCTTGTGGTAAATTGACAACTGGTGTATCTGTTAAACCTTGGTCTGGTATCTTTATGCTTCGTAATTCTTCATCACCAGAAACCTATTTCCAAGCAAGTTTTCGGGTTCAAACCCCTTGGGTTATTAGTAATCCAACAGGTAAAGACCCAAATGCAGTTCAGATTATGAAACCAGAATGCTATGTGCTTGATTTTGCACCAGATAGAGCATTAAAACAAATTGCTGATTATAGTTGCCGATTGAATATTGACGAAAAATCAAACCCAGAAAAGAAGGTTGAAGAGTTTATCCAGTTCTTACCAGTTTTGGCATATGATGGCAGTTCTATGAGACAAATAGATGCCGAAGGTATCCTAGATATAGCAATGAGTGGGACAACTGCTACATTACTTGCCAGAAGATGGGAGAGTGCTTTATTAGTCAATGTTGATAATGATACTTTACAGAGGTTGATGAATAATAAAGATGCTTTGGATGCTTTAATGAGTATTGAAGGATTTAGAAATCTGAATAAGGATATTGAAACCATTATCAACAAATCCAATGCTGTAAAGGACTTAAAGAAGAAATCAGCAGATAAAGAACTAACCCAAAAAGAGAAGAAAGAACTAACAGAAGAAGAGAAAAAGTTTAAGTCAATGAGAAAGCAAATCCAAGAAAAACTTATCAAGTTTGCTACTCGTGTGCCAATCTTTATGTTCCTAACCGATTACAGAGAAAGAACTTTGCGAGATGTGATTACAAAATTAGAACCTCAATTATTCAAAAAAGTATGTGGATTAAAAATTAGTGATTTTGAATTATTAGTAAGTTTGGGTGTGTTTAATGGTGCTTTGATGAATGATGCTGTTTATAAGTTCAAACGATATGAAGATAGTAGTTTAGAATATGCTGGTATCAACAAGCACGAGGGAGAAGATATAGGATTGTATGATACGACAATTACTCGTGAAGAAGCAGAAATTGTTGGTATGTAGAGATGAAGAAAGTTCTACTATGTTTATTATTATTGTTTAGCACAACAGCATTTGGAAAAATAGAAGTATATTTTTCTCCATCAACTGATTGTGAGGACAAATTAGTAGATTTAATCAACAATTCAACAGAGACAATAGATGTTGCTGTATATTCTATCAACAATGACAATATAGTAAATGCTTTGAAGAAAGCACAAGATAGAGGAGTTAGAATGAGAGTTCTAACAGATAGAACACAAGCATCAGGCAAATCATCCAAAGTTAGAGAACTTTATGATAGTGGAGTAAATATTAAAGTTCATAGCAAACATAAGATAGAACATAACAAGTTTGCTATATTTGATGGCAAAATGGCAAGCACGGGTTCATATAATTGGACTAATCCAGCATCTAATAAGAATAGTGAGAATTGTGTATTCTTTATAGAAGAGCAAGAAGTTATAGCGAAATATCAAGAACGATTTGATTATCTTTGGGAAATAAACACCAAAAATGCTTCTGATACTTGGTTTAACAAGTTTTCTAAATAATAATAGAAGCAAATTATTACATTCATAAATAATTTTTAATTTTTTTTAATAAATACATTTATGGATGATGCTTTATGTATCTTCTATATTAAATAAGGAGAATAAAATGATGTGGGATTTTGACCCAGAATATGAGGATATGCCAGATGATTTAGCATTACTCATTTGTGAAACTACTTCAAAAGATAAATTAGAATACATAAAAAAAGTGAAAATGTTTGCTACTTGCTGCGGAATGTGTAGAGGTGAAGATGAGTTTTCTTTGGGGTGGTTAGATAAAAGTAGAAATTATTATTCAGAAATAACGGAAAAAAAAGAAATGCCGACTGATAGATGTATTCGTCATTTGATTTGGAGATTACGAGAAGAATATGAAGATGATAGAGCAAGCAGTGATGTAATAAAGCGACTAATATATGAAGGTAAGAAACTTCTTGCCGATAAGAAATCTGCTAAATGAGGTATTTTTTATGTTAAATGCTTTACCTATTAGTATTCCAAAAGATGTTATAAATGTTTTAGATAATTTGGATTTACTGAAAGAAAACCAGTTTTTAATAGATACTGATATTTTTTATCATAATGTTCCTGTAAGGGGAGCATTTATTGAAGATGACTTGAATAATCGTATAGATTTAAGTGTTGGTGATATATTGAATATACAAACACTGGTGAGAGAAAAAACATTAGATAGGCAAGTTCCAAACGATTTGTTTTTCTATCAACTTCAATATAGTGGAATAAATCATATTGGTATTTTATTTGCAGTTGATAGAAACTTAAAAATATATGGAATCCCTGTGGATAGTATTTCTTTTAAGTTTAGTGATTTGTATAAACAATTGGGATTCAAGAACCTTTGTAATGGAAACGATGCTTTTTTTGGAGATTATATGACACCTTCGTTTGCTAATGTTTTACAACTCGTATCATCATTAAACAAAAACATTCTGTTTAGCGAATATGTTTTCAAGCGATTAGGTAGAAGACCTCTATTTCCATATACAGAACAACCATTTCTATTTCCGACTGATACAGAAGGAAAATACATCATATCAACAATTAGAAATAAAATGAGGAAATTATAATGGATATGAGTTTTTTATTTGATGATGAAGAAAAACAGATTGAAAATGATAATTCATTCTTAAATATGCCATCATCTAATGAATTGAGATACATAACAAAGGTAAAACAATATTTAATGATATTGGGTTTATGTAAAAATAATTGTGATTATAGTATAAATTGGTTAGGAAAAGCGAAGCATTATTATGGAATGAGTGTTTGTGAGAACAGAATGCCAAGCATTTCTTGTCTTATTCATCTATTTGGTAAATTAGCAGATGAAAAAGAGAGATATGAAGAAATTGGAAAAAAGGGAATTGCTATAAAAATAGATAAATTACTTGATGAAGCAAGGCAACATTTATTCAAGAAAATAACAAAAAGATTGTAAAAACAGAGTATAACCAGACCGAACACAAAAAAAGTGTAAAATCCAAGTTAAAATCCTTGGCAATTTTACACTTTTATGTTATTGTAAAGTGATATTTAAGATTTACATTTTACAGAAAGGCATAGAAAATGGAGTTTGGTTATCAAAGAACAAGTAGCACAAGTCAAAATATTGAAAGGCAATTGGTAGATGTAAAATTGGATAGAGTGTTTGAAGAGCAACTATCAGGCAAAGATAGGAACAGACCCCAGTTGGAATTGTTGTTGTCAATTTTAAGAGAAGGAGATGTTGTCCATATCCATAGTATGGATAGATTAGCAAGAAACACCAGAGATTTACTCAATTTGGTTGAAGAAATTACTGGTAAGGGATGTAAAGTCATATTCCACACAGAACATTTAACATTTGAACCTAATAAGAATGACCCATACCAGCAGTTGATGATGACTATGTTGGCAGCAGTTGCACAACTTGAAAGAAGTTTGATTTTACAGAGACAAAAAGAAGGTATTGCTATTGCTAAACAAAAAGGCAAATACAAAGGTGGAAAAAACAAATTATCACCAGAACAAGTGCTGGAATTGAAAGAATTATCTAAAACAAAGAGTATTACTTCGTTGGCAAAAAAGTTTGGAATCACCAGACCAACTTGTTATGCCTATTTGAAAAACTGATGGTCGGATTAGAGAACAAAAATGTAGAATATATGTAGCAAGAGGAGTAATTAAAAAAATATTTTACATAAAAAAGTCAAAAAATAATCCTTATAACTCATTGAATTATAAGGATTTTTTTATTGGTTGCGGGGACGGGATTTGAACCACGTGACCTTCAGGTTATGAGCCTGACGAGCTACCAGACTGCTCCACCCCGCGATAAAAAAATAATAGGGGTATTATACAACCAAAAATCCTTTTGTCAATACCCTTTTTGATATTTTATTTAATTTATATAAAACCGGTAAAATAAGCGATTTATCTTTTATTTATTCTGTTATCATAAGCGGCTTGTTCACGGTAAATTTGAACTGTCCTGTTAAATTGAGCAATAACCTTGCGTTCATTTAACTTATAGGCTTCATATTTTTTCCGTTTGACTCTTTTGCCTTGAATGTACCAACTTCTCTTCTTTAAATTCCCTTTTTCGTCGTAGCATTCCTTCACGCCGTCTTTTTTACCGCCTTTAAATGAGCATTTAATCCATAAACTTTTGTCTCTGCGATAACGTCTGTATTCTCCATCAATCTTATCATCTTTAAAGGTAAATTCTCTTTCTACCCGATGATTACTGTGATAACGTACATATTTACCGTTTCTTTTGCCCTCTTTATAGAAGCATCTTACTCTTAAATTTCCTTTTTCATCATATTCTTCATACAAACCATCAAGCAAATTATTTTTATAATTGCACCTTTTACGCAACGTACCATTTTCATCACATTCTTCATATGGGCCATCAAGTAAATTATTTTTATATTTGAACCTTTTACGCAATATACCATTTTATCATATACTTCATACGTACCGTTTTTTACTATTCCAGACATTTATTTTTTCCTTTTTATCAGTGTATTCAATGACATCAATTTTGCCATGATACTATAAAATTGATTTTATGTCAACTTTTTTTATTAATAATATTTAGTGAATACTTATTTTGCTATTACAAAAAATTGTTTTTATTTGGATGTCAGACCGTTTTCAATCTTTTGGGTCAATTCATCCTTTAATTCCGGTGTCAAATTTTCCGTCAAACTGCTGGCATGAGCCCATTGGAAACGAGCTTCACGATAACGTCCCAATTGCCAATAAATGTCGCCCAAATGACTGTTCAAAACGGCATTTCCCGCCAGTAAAGTAACAGCTTGTTCCAAAATCGGCAAAGCTTTATCATAGTCGCCCATTAAATAATATGCCCATCCCAAAGAATCCAAAATGCTGCCGTCATTCGGCATTTTTGCAACTGCCTTTTGAATCATTTCAAAAGCGCGTGGAATATCTTTATTTTGTTCCAATAATGTGTATCCCGTATAATTTAAATAAATCGGATTTTCTCCGTCAAGGCTTAAAGCCTTTTTAAAAAGATCCAATGCTTCTTCTTTATTACCTAATGATTCTAAACAAACACCTTGATAAAAGTAAACCGGCGCGACTTGTTTATCTGATCGACCTAAAACCAACTGACCGGCATTCTGATATGACCTAAGGGCGTTTTCGTAATCTCCTTTTTCCCGGTAAGCATCCCCTAATGTCATATGAAACAGGGCCACTTTTGGATTAACTTTAAGCATCTGCGTCAAAGCTTCAATCGCCGCATCGAATTGTTTCATTTTAATCTGGTTCATAATGGAACGTACCTTAACCGATAAAAATATATTTTGATTTGGAGTTACGGTTGCATAAAGTTCGTTTGCCTGTTCCAACATATCCAATTCTTCCAAAATTTCCCCCATAAAAAGTTGCGTAATGGAAGATTTCGGGTTCAAATACAATGCCAAATTTGCAAAAAACAAAGACAAATCCAGATTCTTTACTTGCCCCATTGCACTACCCATATCAAAAAATACCCAAGAAGTACCCTGCGTTGGGTTCAGGACACGTTCTCCCTCTGCGGAAGAAGTCAGCATTTCTTTGGAAATAAAACTTTGTTCTTGAAATTGAGCATAACGTAAAGCAAATGTCTTTTTATCCGTCAAAGCATGTGTTCTGGTTTCAAAGTCCTTTAATAATAACAAAACACGTACATTTTTGGATTCTTCTGTTTTCATTAGGGAAGCATATGCTTCGGCAGCATTTTTTGTATCTCCGAAATAATCAAAAATTAATGCTCTATGCAAATAATATGCTGCTTGTAAATTCTTTTCATTCTTCAAAGGCTCTAACGAATTTAAGGCCTTTTTCTTGTTTTTTAATCCGACATAGACCCATGATTTTAATAACGGTTGCAACAAAAGTTTATAGTTACCGCCTATCTTTTCAATACTTTTTAAAGCCTCATCATACATACCCTGTTGAACTTCATCTGTCAAAACAACCAACAAAGGTAAAACATCAGATTCTTTTCCATCCAACGCTTGATATGCGTATGGAACCGATTGTTCAAACTGGCCGGCCAAAATAAAATATAAATATAAATTCTCTTTTATCTCTTTATTTTCCAAATCGCTTTTTAAAACTTTTTCGAAAGAATTGGCCGTAGTTTTAAAATCACGATGACTTTTTGCATAAGAACCAACCAAAAAAGCGGAAAAATTAGCATCCTGAGGAACATCTCGAACAGGACGATTGGCAAAATATTCTTCTATGATATCATTCAAGTCCATTTCATTTTTTGCATCTTGCTGTGATATCTGTGTTTCAGAAACTTGTTTTGAAGAAGACTCCGTTTCCTTTTTATCACATGATGACGGAAGCGTTAAATAAACGCAGGCAGACAAAAACGCACACAACATAAACCAAAGGATAATTGTCTTTTTCTTCATTTTAATAACCATTTTTCAAATTAAGACTCGCTTTTCTTTAAAACTTGGTGTAGTATAAAGCAAAACAAAAAGATTGAAAAGTATTTTAAATAAAAATGCAACTTGAAAAAGAAATTTTAAATTGGTATGTACAAGCCGGTGTTACAGAAACCACCGGAGAAACGTCGCAAAATCGTTTTAATCCCAAACAGGAAACAATTTTGTTAAAAAAGGAATTGCCTCCGATGCCCTATGAAGCTGTTCCAGCTGAAAAAGTTTCTGTTCCGGATGACAATTTGTTGCAAACGGCAACACAAAAAGCGGCCAACGCAACTACTCTAGAAGAATTAAAAGACGCTTTGATGAGCTTTGAAGGTTGCTCATTGAAAAAAACGGCAAAAAATACGGTTTTCGGACAAGGTAACCCACATGCAGATGTCATGTTTATCGGGGAAGCACCGGGGGCCGATGAAGATCGTCTGGGATTGCCTTTTGTCGGGGTAAGCGGACAATTACTGGATAAAATGATGCTTGCCATTGGCCTATCCAGACAAACAAATGCTTACATATCAAACATCATTCCATGGCGACCGCCCGGGAACAGAAACCCATCCGGTGTTGAAATAGCACTTTGTATGCCGTTCATTCAAAAACATATTGAATTGGTTGCTCCAAAGATTGTTATTGCTTTGGGCGGAACGGCTTTTTCAGCATTGATTAACACCCCTGAGACAATCAGCAAAGCAAGAGGAAATTGGCATTCGTATCAAAGTCCCGGCTTAGTTGCTCCTATTTTGTTGATGCCGGTATTCCATCCCGCGTTTTTGCTTCGTACACCGGCACAAAAGAAAAATGCATGGCGTGACTTTTTAAATATTCGAAAAAAATTGGATGAACTTACCACTACGATGGATTCTTAAAAAAATTACTTGACTTTTAAATCAAAAACAAGCACTGTTTATGGACGGGAAGAAAATGATAAAAAAGTATTTTTTGTCTGTTGCGCACCTATTGAAGCGCTTTTTTCACCGGCTTTTTTTATGGACAAAGCCGGCTTATTTGCGTCACAGAACAACTTTCCAAAAACAATTTGATTTAAAATTAATTTATACTTTCTGGGGTTTCCTGTTCGGCATATTGGTTGTTATTGCCCTGTTTTTAATCCGACATACTTCTTCAACTAAAACAATACCCGAAGAACCCGTTTTATCGGAAGAAACCAGTCTTGTTCAACCTCAAGAAACTGTCACAACAATTGTTGATGAAAATGATGCGCTAATTATTCAAGAAACAAACTCGAAAATTTCAACAACATCGTTGGTATTAAAGAAAAACGAAACACTTTCCAATTTACTGAAAAGAGGCGGACTTTCATTGCAAGAAGCATTAAATGTTTCAAACGCACTGGACATTGTTTTCGATGTTCGAAAAATTCGACCGGGTCAAACATTCGACCTTTTCTTCATTGATAAAACAGATACTTTTATAGGATTAAAAACGGAAACCAGAAATGGAGACCTTGTTTCAGTTTTGAAAAATAAAAAAGGAGAATATATTCCACAATCCAAAGAAGGTGTTATTGAAAATAAACTCTTTGCTTTAAATGGAAAAATTAAAACAAATTTCTCAATGGCTGCTGAAGAAGCTCATGTTCCTTTAAATATTGCGAATCAGGTTATTCGAGCATTAGATGGACAAATTGATTTTAATAAAAATCTTAAAGAGGGAGATACCTTTAAAATTGTCTATGAACAAAAAATGACAGACACCGGGAAAGAAGTCGGGAAAAGTCAACTTTTATACGTTTCATTGACAACAAATAAAAAAACTTACCAACGTTATTTTTTCATTGATGGTGCAGGAACACAAGGTTTCTATGATGAAAACGGATCCAGTATGCCACAAACTTTATTACAACGCCCGTTGGGCAATGCGAAGATTTCTTCAAAATTTGGAATGCGGCTTCACCCTATTTTAGGTTACAAAATTCAACATAATGGTATCGACTTTGCCGCCAAAATAGGAACCCCAGTCCCTGCAGGTGCAGATGGCGTTGTTGTTAAAATAGGCAGAAATGGTGGATACGGGAAATATATTAAAATTAAACATAATGAAACATATTCGACTGCTTATGGGCATTTAGATTCATTTAATTCTGATTTACACACGGGATCTTATGTAAAAAAAGGAGAAATTATCGGTTATGTCGGCAATACAGGACGTTCCACCGGACCGCATCTACATTACGAGGTAGTAAAAAACGGCACCCCCGTTACACCACTTAAAACTTACACTATTCCTCAACGAGTTTTAAAAAATGAAACATTAACTCAATTTAAAAAGAAAAAATCAGAAATTGATGCTTTTATAAATAAGCATTAGAAATTGCTGAACCTTGCACTCTCAACAGCACTATTTCGAATAGCATCCAAATCCAATTGTTTCTTCTGTTCCTTCAAATATTCATCCAACGCCATGTCTTTTTTCGAATTTTCTTCATTTGTTTCCGGTTCATTTTCTGTTTCAAACATTAAAGATTTTTGTTTTATAAATTTATTTTCCCATTCGATTATTTGAGAAGATAAAATAGAAAGAACTAAACTTTTATCGGCAGTAGCCTCTTTTAAATATTCTTCAAATTTTCCTTTCAAAGAATTTGCACACGGGTTATTCCCCTGGTAAGTCATAAAAATAACCGGCGACATAATAGGTTTTTTACCATATACAAAATAATCACCCACTTTGAAACGTCTCATTTCTGTTTCATATGCGATTTGACTTGTTATCAAAAAATCCGCTTCTTTACGTAACAACAATTGAAAAGCACGTTTTGCCCCTTCAACTTTTTCCACCTGTACATCGGATGGAATTTTTGAATAAAGCAAATCAAAAATTCTTTCCTCTGAGCGCATTATTCCCTTTTTCCCCTTTAAATCTTCCCACGTTTCCGGAATAGGTGCATTTTCATCATCCGATTTCAATGTAACAATAATAAGCGGGTTAGCAATATACCCGGGATAAAAGTACTTCATTGATGAATAAGAATTTGCATTATAGTAATCGCCCAACAAAATATCAACATAACCATGTGATAAAGCATACTGCACTTCTTCATGATTAAAAGCGTTAACATATTGATACCTTAGGTCGTATTTTTCTGCAAAACGTTTAAATAATTCAACACCTAATCCATAATAAATTGCATAAGGTATTGCATCCAATTTTCGTTCATAAACTTCCTTCCAACCAAAAGGAGGATAATTCATATATCCTGCCACACGTATAGGCTTTTCTGAAGATCCGCAAATCAAATTTCGTTTTTTATCAACAATGCGATGCAATGTTTTTTCTTCATACCCAACAGCATCTAAAGTAAAAAAAACAACTGCTATTGCAAAAATGGCACATACTGCCCAAAAAAATTTTTTCTTCATCTATTTAGCTCCTTTTTTCGACTTTTTGATAGCGTCTTCTTTTTGTTTGCTTTAGTAACTTTTTTAGTTTTCTTGCTTTTCTTTGTAACTTTCTTTTTTACTGACTTCTTCGAAACTTTCTTAGCAACGGATTTTTTAACTTTTTTTGATGAAGTATCATTTCTGGTTTCGACAGTTATTTTTTCAATTTGATCTTGAATAATTCTCTCCTGAGGGAAATAAATTGTCACTGTCGTACCCTGCCCTTCAGCACTGTCCATTTCAACATGTCCCCCGTGTAATTCAATCAAGTGCTTTACCAAAGATAACCCCAAACCACTACCGGCATGAGCTCTTGTAAAAATATTTTCAACTTGCGTAAAGGGAGTAAATAGTTTTTTAATTTTATCCTTTGCAATACCGATACCATTATCTTTAACTTCAAAAGCCAATTGATTTTCAATTTCAAATACGCGTATTCCGATTTGACCACCATCATGTGTAAACTTAATAGCATTAGACAGTAAATTTAATAAAATCTGCTTAAGGATTCTGTCATCGGCATAAAGAGATGTAAGCGGCGTTTCAATTGAAATGTTAAATTGTTTTTTGTCTGCATCCGGATAATGAGAAACCAATGACATTGTTTCATCTATTGTTGCTTTAATATTGATATTCTTTTCATTCAAGTGCTGACGTCCGCTTTCAACACGTGACAAATCCAAAATATCGTTAATCAATGACAACAAATGAATTCCGCTGGAATGAATATAGTTAATATAGTCGGCATACTGATCATTCCCGATATCCCCAAAAGTTTTCATTTGGATTGTTTCCGAAAATCCCAAAATCGCATTTAAAGGAGTTCTGAGTTCATGACTGACATTCGCCAAAAATTCACTCTTTGCCCGGTTTGCTTCTTCCGCCGCATCTTTTGCACTAATCAAATCGCCAATCATGACATTCATATCGGCCGCCTGTTGTTCCATTATCTGCTTATTTGCTTCCAACTCTTGAATTTGTGCACGAAGTCTTTCTTCATAATTGCGAATAGCAGTTTGTGTCAAATGGTACGTACGTTGTTCTTCGATATTTTTACAAAGTTCAACTATCATATTTCCAAGTCGTTCCGGACGGGTATTGTTAAAATCATACGGACGAGATGAAAAAAAGCTGATTACACCTTCCACAACATCGTTTATAATCATCGGAAAAGCATATGTGGAACGAAAAGCTTCTTTATCAATCGGATACCAATATTTTGTGTAATAGGAAAGGTTTTGAGTATCCCCATAACCAAATGCTTTTTTCGATGTAAATGCTTTAACAACAGCTGATTCTTTGTCCTCCGGATCATCCATGTTCAAAAATTGAATGGAAGGAGTAATTTTTTTATTCTTAATGGAAATCAATTCCAAATTAATTTTTCTACCATGCACTTTTCCATAAAAACCCAATGAAAAATCATAGGCGGATAAGATTGATTTTAAAACTTTATCAATCAAAAAAGTTTCATCATTGATTTCATTGGCACTGCGCAAATAAGAAAGAACGGAAAATAAAGCCGTATAGTCTTTTGCAAATTCATCACGTTGTCTGAAATGCGTTTCATCACTGACTAACATCAAATATCTTTTTTCGGCAGGCTTCAAGGAAACAGCACGAACACGCGCATATAATGTGTCACCGTTTTTCTTTTTAAAATCTAAATTATATTCTTGTTCTTCATCGGACTTATTTTTTGACAATTCAGATAAAACCAAATTATCCGGTTTAATCAACAGGTCGTTCAACTGCATATTTTCAAAGTCTTTACTTGAATATCCGAGTAATGTTGCCATCATCGGATTGAAATAAATGATTTTTCTTTTATCTATTGTCAAAATACCTATTTTAGCCCAATCTAACAAACGATAGGCTTCTGACAAACCTTCTTTTAAATTTTGGTTACGTTCGAATAATGCTTGCAGTTTTTTACGAATTATTTGATTGACATCCGATGAATATATAAAACCGTAAATACGGGTTAAAGCAATAAACATCACGGCAACCAACAAGAAAATTGCGTACCAGATTAAAGCACGTGCGATATTATAAACGGTCTGCTGTGCCGTATCAATATCCAACTCAATAACACGACAACTCCATTCATAGCTTAACACAACCATGCATACAAAAACTACTGATGCTAAGCAAAAGCCAATCAACCATTTTTTATATTGCCAAAAGAAAAAGTGTACCTGATCGGCTGCTTTATTACGTTTTTTTTCTTCTTTCATAGCTAGACTCCCTTGGCTATTTTATAGCATTAAGAGGTTAATAAAAAATAAATACTTTTTTTCTTGCAAAAAAAGAACAAAACGTGTACATTTGATTTAAAAGAAAAATTTTTCTTTCATAAAAACGGCAGAAAAGTTCGTTTTTTATAGATTTAAAAGATTCGTTTTAATAATAAAGGAAGGACGTAAAATGTTAGATAAAGAAAAAGCTTTGGGTGCAGCACTCAGTCAAATTGAAAGAACATTCGGAAAAGGTTCAATTATGCGTTTGGGACAATGTGACAATGCTGTTGAAATTCCCGCCATTTCAACCGGTTCTTTGGGATTGGATTTGGCTTTGGGTATCGGGGGATTACCGCGCGGACGTATCATTGAAATCTATGGACCTGAAAGTTCTGGTAAAACGACTTTGGCTTTGCATGTGGTTGCAGAAGCACAAAAGACAGGCGGTGCATGTGCTTATATTGACGCAGAACATGCAATGGATCCTTCCTATGCTGCAAAATTAGGAGTTAACATCAATGACTTATTGATTTCACAACCGGATACGGGTGAACAAGCTTTAGAAATCGCAGACACATTGGTTCGTTCCGGTGCAATTGACGTGTTGGTTGTGGACTCTGTTGCTGCTTTGGTACCAAAAGCAGAAATCGAAGGTGAAATGGGCGATCAACACATGGGACTTCAAGCCCGTTTGATGAGCCAAGCATTACGTAAATTAACGGCTTCCGTTGCTCGTTCAAACACTTTGATTATCTTCATCAACCAAATCCGTATGAAAATCGGTGTGATGTTCGGATCTCCGGAAACAACAACGGGCGGTAATGCGTTAAAATTCTATGCTTCTGTTCGTATTGATATTCGTCGTATCGGTGCAGTCAAGGATCGTGAAGACACCATCGGCAACCAAACTCGTGTTAAGATTGTCAAAAACAAAGTTGCTCCTCCGTTTAAAACGGTTGATTTTGATATTATTTACGGCGAAGGCATTTCTAAAACAGCCGAATTATTAGATTTAGGAGTCAAAGCCGGTATTGTTGAAAAATCCGGTTCATGGTACGCCTACCAAGGTGAAAAATTGGGACAAGGAAAAGAAAGTGCAAAAGCATTCTTGAAAGCCAATCCAAAGAAAATGGAAGAAATCGAAAAAGCAATTCGTGCAGATGCTGGTGAATTATCACAAAAAATGATTTTGGATACGCCGAGCATCGTCCCCGATGAAGTTTCTGCCGAATAATCTTTTAATGTACAAAAAAGCCCGCCATAATGACGGGCTTTTTTTATTTTAATTGTTCTTAAAACAAAAAACTTTATTTAACGTGATCTTGAATTTTCTTTTTAATTAAAATTTCTTTTTGATTATCCTGCAACAATAAAGAAGCCAGTATTTTCTTACAAACAACTAAATTTTCTGCACAATAATCCGGTTTAATATCTTTAAATTCTTTACTATTTGCATCAGTAAAGGTTAAAATAGCTATACCATCAGGATAATTGCGTGCCATTTTTACATCAGAAAGCCCATCACCGATGGAAATAAGTAAATTGACATCCCAACCTTCTATTGCCTTATCCGTAAAGATCTTAGATGGTTTATCTTCCGGGGCTTCTTCCGCACCAATCATCTTATCAAATTTTTTCAAAATACCCATTTGATTGACTTCATTACATAAAATATCTTTGGCTTTGTTGCTTGCTAAAATATTTATATAACCGGCAGATTTTGCATAGTCCAACAATTCAACAGCACCTTTTTTTAACTTTAAATGACAAGCATTTTTTGCATATTGTTCCAAATAATATGCACGCGCTTCCTTTGCTTTTTCTTCGCCAACCAAATTTTTGATTAAATTTCGACCTGATTGATTCATGGCTGTTTTAGCTTCTTCTTTTGTCCACTCAGGTAATCCATAATGCACACGC
Source organism: Alphaproteobacteria bacterium (assembly GCA_017962565.1). Taxonomy (GTDB): domain Bacteria; phylum Pseudomonadota; class Alphaproteobacteria; order CAAHEQ01; family UBA3637; genus CAAHEQ01. Next base: position 17,915 of record JAGCVC010000014.1, read on the forward strand.
ATGGCGTTTTGAGCATTCCATATGGCATCAAACGTATCAACCAACGTATTGTCCCAATCCCAAAGAATAACTTTTACCATACCAAAATCCTTTTAACTATCGCGACAATTTGCAGCTTCCATTTGCCAGAACATATCCCAAAAAGTTCTTTTAAAAATAGATGCTCTCTGTATAGGAATCTTATTTCCATCATCACGTATTTCCGTATTCGCATTTAATTGAATTAATGTTACAGCGGCATCCTTTTGATTGCTTTCGGCAGCTACGTGCAATGCTGTCTTACCACCGCGCCCTTTTGTATCAACATCTATATGATGAGCCAAGAATTTAATTGTTTCCACATTTCCTTTTTCTGCTGCACGATGCAAAAGTGTATCACCATTGAAACTAGCTTTTGCATTCGCACCTTGCTTAATCAATTCTTCTTCTTTTTTTACATCATCTTTTTCTACTGCTTCATAAAGCTTTTTGTTTAAATCGTCCATTACAGTCTTCCCTTTCTTCATGAAAATTCTTTTACCAATCAAACTACACAGGACTTATATCATAAAAAATATTTTTTGTCAATCTTTTTTATGATTTTAAAAAAATCTACTTCTTTTTAGCTTTCCCGAATATCTTTTTGGAATCAGTTTTTTTCGTCAATTTCTTTTTGAAACTTTCGATATTAACAACATTATCCTCAGCGGCTTCAACAGTCGGCACAGAGGCACGAACAAATACTTCCCTCTTTGTTTTTACAGGCTCTATCTTCTTGCCCTTAATCACTAAAGCAATTTCTTCACCTGTTAAGGTTTCATATTCTTGCAATGCCTTTGCCAAATAATCCAACTCTTTTTTATTCTGCGTCAAAATTTGCTTTGTTTTGGCATATGCGGTATCAATAATCTTCCGAATTTGTCTATCAACTTCTTCAGCAGTTTTATCAGCTATATTTTTCCGGCGAGCGATAGAATGTCCTAAAAACACTTCACTTTCCGGTTCTTCATAGGCAACTGGGCCCAAACTTTCGCTCATACCCCATTCGGTCACCATGCGTCTGGCAATAGACGTTGCAACGGCAATATCATTGGATGCCCCCGTTGTCACTTTGTCTTTACCAAAAATCATTTCTTCAGCAATACGACCGGCAAATAAAATCGATAATCTGGAATTCAAGTAAGTATAACTTTGCGAATATTTATCCTTTTCCGGTAACTGCATTGTTATTCCCAAAGCCTGTCCGCGCGGAATAATTGTTACTTTGTGAAGCGGATCAGATTCAGGCAAATGTAAAGAACAAACAGCGTGACCGGCTTCATGATATGCGGTCAACTCTTTTTCCTTTTCATCCATAACCATAGATTTGCGTTCTGCACCCATTAAAACTTTATCTTTGGCATCTTCCATATCACTCATAGTTACTTTAAATTTGTTGCGACGTGCGGCAAGCAAAGCCGCTTCGTTGACTAAATTTGCCAAATCAGCACCCGAAAAACCAGGTGTACCACGTGCAATTACACGAATATCAACATCAGGAGCCAACGGAACTTTACGTACATGTACGGCCAAAATTTCTTCCCGGCCGTTCACATCCGGATTGGACACAACAACTTGTCTGTCAAAGCGACCAGGACGGAGCAATGCCGGATCCAATACATCCGGACGGTTTGTTGCTGCAATTAAAATCACACCCGAATTTGTTTCAAAACCGTCCATTTCAACAAGCAACTGATTAAGTGTTTGTTCACGTTCATCATTACCACCGCCCAAACCGGCACCGCGTTGACGACCAACTGCATCAATTTCATCAACAAACAAAATGCAAGGTGCATTCTTTTTAGCTTGGTCAAACATATCACGCACACGGGAAGCACCGACACCGACAAACATTTCCACAAAATCAGAACCGGAAATTGTAAAGAAGGGCACATTGGCTTCACCGGCAATTGCTTTTGCCAGCAAAGTTTTACCGGTTCCCGGAGGACCAACCAACAAAACACCTTTTGGAATTTTACCGCCCAAACGTTGGAATTTGCCTGGAGATTTCAAAAAATCCACAATTTCTTCCAATTCTTGTTTGGCTTCTTCCACACCGGCGACATCCTTAAATGTCACTTTATCACGCCCGTTTAGTAATTTAGCTCGTGATTTACCGAAACTCATTGCTTTACCGTTTGTAGAAGCCATCTGTTTCATAAAGAAAACCCAAATACCGATAAACAAAATCATTGGCAACCAAGATAAAACCATCGCACCGAAAGACATATTAGCATCTTCGACCGGTTCAGCAGTTACTTTTACTTTTTTTTCTTTCAACAAAGGAACTATTCCGGATTCTTCCGGAACATAACTGGAAAATAAAGTACCATCTTTTAATTTACCTGTTACTTCTCCGCCTTTTAAATTAACCTGTTGAACTTCACCGGCTTCAATTTGCGTGTACAAATCTGAATAAGGTATAACCTTACTTTTCTGATGCATAGGCATATACCAAGAAAGCATAAGAACAACGGCGAAGATAATCAGCCAAGTAATGTAAGACATTTTTTTATTATTTGGATTTTTTTGAATATGATTTTCCATTTTTTATTCCTTTATTTGAATGCTCCCATTTATATATGTATTCTCTCGTTTATAATCAAGTGCGGGTATAAAAGCAAGTCCTTTTTTATCAAAAAATGCAGGGATAGTTCGACGCACTAAAGCCGGTAAGCCTTTCGGTCGATAAGCATCCATCAATGGTGCAACCGTAACTGCTTTATCACATACGACATCAAATCGTCCCCACGTAATCGGTTCACTTGGTTTTAATTTTACGGACTTTGGCATCTTCACCAATTCCGGACAGACATAAAATCCTTTTTTAACACAAACTACCTGACAATCATTTAAAGTTAATCGACATGGCATTTTTTGCAAAAAAGATTCCAATTGTGACATACGCGGAATATAGCCTTGACCAACAACATATGCCAAACATTTATCCAAAATACGCAATTGAATTTCCTGCGGTTGTTCTGCAAAAGCTTTACCACTAACAAAAACAAATCCGGCCGAACTTTTCTTTACACAACTTTCCATAAACTGATTAGTCATCCATTCCAATGCATTGCGTGCCCGCATTAATCGTTTTGCCGATAAAGCAACTGCTGAAGCTGTCAAACCCAATTCATCCAGTTGATTTTGGAATTGACGTAAACGCACACGTTCGAAAACCCTTTGTTGATTGGAAGGATCTTCCACCCACCCAACGTTAAAACGCTTTGTTAAAGTTTTTTGAATTTCAGCGCGTGAAAAATCCAGTAGCGGACGAAGCAAAAAAATCCCCTGGCGTTGTGCACTGGGGTGCATAGCCGACAAGCCATCCACACCACTGGAACGAATTAAACGCAGCCAAAATGTTTCGGCTTGATCATTTTGATGATGGGCCAAACACAAATATTCGATTTTATTTTTTCGACATGCATTAAACAACAAATCATATCGCGCCTGACGGGCTTTTTCTTCCACTGAAACAGCCGGTTTTTTACCCGTCCAAAGTAACGTTTGATGTTTTATTCCTTTTTGGGTCAATAACTGATGAACGTATTTTGCTTCATCGGCAGATTCTTTGCGCAAACCATGATCCACTGTAAAAGCATAAATTTGAACATTATTTTTTTTTGACCATTCACTTAATAAAAAAGTCAAACAAAGACTGTCCGCTCCGCCGGAAACAGCAACAGCAACTCTTGTCGGGCGAAGATCACCCAACAAATCTTTCATTTTTTGTTCAAATTCGATTGCTGTTATCACTTTTCACAACCTAACTTATTACTTTCTTTTTCAGCTCTTGACAAAAGCGTATCTGATGCTTTAGGAAATTTCGATTTAAGGTTTTTAAATGCCGTACAAGCCTCTTTCTTTTTGCCTAATTGTTGCATTGACAATCCTAATTTTAACAAATTGTCTGGAGCTTTTGAGTTTTTTTCATACTTTTTGAAACCGGTTGCGAATGCCACTGCTGCCGCTTCATATTGTCCACGGACATAGTAAGTTTCCCCCAACCAATATTGGGCATTACCAGCCAATTCATTTTCCGGATAATCGGTTAAAAATGCCTGCAAAGCTTCCTCAGCCTCATCATACTTAAGTTGCTTCAATAAATTATATGCTTCATTATACGCACTCTGAGCATCTTTTGGTTCTTTTTTGACTTCCTTCTTTTCCTCTTCTTTCTTATCAGAAGGTGCCTGTGGTTCCGTAGTAACAGAAGATGCCATCGTATTTTTCATTTCATTTAAACGAAAATCAACATCCGAATTGATTCGTTTTAAATCTTCCTGCAAAACAGATAACTGATGTGAATTTTCTTCAATTTGAGATGTCATTTGAGCAACCAATCGTTCCAATTCATTTATTTTTGCATACAAGTGTTGAATAGACCCTTCTGGTAATTGAGACGAATCCGAAACAGTAGCCACATTTACATCTTGTCCGTTTTTATACAGTTTTCTTTGAATTAAAGTGATATCTCTTTCCAAACGATCCATTCTGTCGTACATAGCACGAGCATCTACATTCAAATCCGCCCTTGCACTAAATGCAAAAACAAAGCTGAACAAAAATAAAAATAATTTCAAATAAGTTTTCATCTTTTTTCCCTTCAAACAAAAAATGCTCTGCCTTCTATCATAAAGGCAAAGCATTTTTTTGAAAAGCTTTTTTTAATTTAATTTGCGATTGTTACGGCACGTCTGTTTTTAGCCCAAGCATCTTCTGTTGAACCAAAAACATCCGGTCTTTCTTTTCCGTAAGAAATCGTACGAATACGAGCCGAATCAATACCTTTTGCAATCATATAATCTTTAACGGCACTGGCTCTTTTTTCACCTAATGCCAAATTATATTCACGCGTTCCGCGTTCATCACAATGACCTTCAACAACAATCATCGCCGATGGATTGTTTTGCAACCAAACAATTTGTTCGTTCAAAATATCCATAGCAGAAGCATTTAAGTATGCTGCATTAAAGTCAAAATAGATAATCGGACTGACCGCCTTATTAAATCTGGTTGTCATTTTAGTGTCTTCCAAATTGGTAATATCAGCATCACCCCATTCGTTCAGACGATCGGAAGATGTGGAAACATCCTCATCTTTACCGGTTGTAGAACAGGCACTTAAAAATGCACAAGCCATTAAGGCAATCAAAAGTATTTTTTTCATGCAATTATCCTTAAACTAAATTATTTGTCTTCTGCTGGCAATGTTTCAGCTGCTGACGAACGTGTTTTTGCAGCGTCATCAGTGTTTGTAGAAGAACAAGCTGATACAAATGCACAAGCGATTAATAAAGCAAAAATGATTTTTTTCATAATATATCTCCTTTAAAAAAATTTACACGTTTCTATTATTAAATTATTTTTCTTCAATTGGCAATACTTCTTTTTCATTTTTTTCGAAAGTTTTTATTTTTTCGTCAGTTTGAGCCGGTTTTTCTTCAGTTATTTCTTCATTTGCGGCTTTAACGACAACAGTTACATCAGGATTAATTTCCCTTGTTATTGTTCCCGACTCGATAGACATCGTCTTAGAAACAGCCACAGTTTCTTTCACTTCAACATTACCCTTCTTTTCTCCTATTTCGACCACTGTTTCTGGCTCAGCAATAATCTCTGCCTTTACTTTAGTTCCCGGAGCTGAAACAATTTCCGTTTCGACTATCGTTTCTGTTTTTGTAGCAGAACTTTTTTTCGATTCGTTTTTGTCTGTCGTTATATCCTCTACTTTATTTTCTATAACGGCTTCGACATCATCTTTGGAAATTTTAACAATTTCTGTTTCTTCCTGAGTGCTGGTCTTTGAAACTTCAACAATTGTTGTATTTTCTTCCGATTCCTCTGCCTCTTCGACTTTTGCCGGCAAAGCTTCTTTTGGAGCAGATCCGTCTTCTATAACAACTGACCTATCGTTAATGTCAACGCGTTCATATATACGACTTGTATCCATCATTGCTTCATCATCATAGGTTCTCGGGATAACCAAAGTATCCTTCTTTGTAGTAATAATCGTTACAGTCTTTTTGTTTTCATCATCGTATGCCATACGGCTCTCTATACAATTACGCAAACCTTCGTGCTGATAATCGGCTTCTGCACTGCAACCGCCTTCGACATTTTCATAATCGTTTTTATACCTAACTTCATCCATTTCAGGTGTCGTATAACAAGCAGTAACTGAAAAGAAAGATACTGAAGCAAAAAGAATTAAAAGTGTTTTTTTCATAGAGAGGCCTCTTTTTTTTATAGTTGTTAACAAATTATGTTTTCAGTTTATTTCCTCAAATATTAATTTTCAATTAAAATTTTATTTTTTTTCAAACAACAATGGCGACCAAGCAGGATCGGAAGCATCTGTCGGTGTATTTAAGTATTGTTCATTATGTCCGGTTACGTCAATAGTATAAATACCCGTTTTGGCATAATCATCAACATCATTCGGTGTTTGCTTGAAAAAGGCCAAAACCCGACCATTAGGTGCAAATGCCGGACCTTCCACTAAAAAGCCCTTTGCAATTAAACGTTCTGCACTTCCGTCCGGACGCATAATACCGATGTAAAATGTACCATCTTGAATTTTTGTAAATGCAATATAATCACCTCTGGGCGACCAAACAGGAGTTGCATAACTTCCTTTTGCTCCAAAACTGATTCTCTTTACATTCTTACCATCTTTATCCATAACATAAAGTTGTTGTGAACCACTGCGGTCGGAGTTAAAAACAATTTTTTGACCATCGGGTGAAAAACAAGGGGAAGTATCAATTGCAGGATGATTGGTTATTTGTCTTTTTTTCCCGGTTGTCAAATCATACAAGTAAATTTCTGAATTACCATTTTTGGATAAAGACATTGCCAACGTTTGACTGTCCGGAGAAAAACGCGGAGCAAAACTCATTCCTTCAAAACGCCCCAAATCTTTTTGCTCCATTGTTTGCAAATCCATCACAAAAACACGCGGTTTTCCACCTTGATAGGACATATACGCTATTTTTTGCATATTAGGAGCAAAACGCGGAGTTAAAACCAATGTTTTACCGTCTGTTAAGTAGTGTTGATTTGCACCATCTTGATCCATCATAGCCAAACGTTTTTTACGTTTACCTGCGTGACCGGTTTCGGAAATATAAACAATACGTGTGTCAAAGTATCCGCTTTCGCCTGTAATACGGCTGTAAGCCATATCCGCCACAATATGCCCCAAACGTCGCCACTCATTTTCTGACAAAGTCAATGCTCGTCCGATCATAACTTGACCACCATATACGTCCCATAAACGAAAAGCTATCTTCAATTTACCATCATCTGCTCGTTCAACATTTGCGACCAACAAAGCTTGAGCATTGATGGTTTGCCAATCCACAAAATTCGGTGTTTCATTCACGTCTTTTATCTTTTGAATATAGGCATCTTTGTTAATAACACGGAACAAACCGGAACTTTCCAAATCATCAACCAAAATTTGACGCACATCATTTGCTCTGCGAACGCCTGAAAAATCAGTGATAGCAATAGGCATCGGCTCTGAATGTCCTCCCGTAATATCTATTTTCAAATCCGCAAACACATCAAAAGAAAACAAGAAAATAAATAAGAATAAATAAACTTTTTTCATCTTTCACCTCTTTAAAAATCAATTTTCCAACGGGGAAAATTTCAACTGTAAATTTTTCCATTCCGAATAGCGTTCCGGATATTTAACTGCCAACACTCTAAACGGAGATTCATCTGTCCCGTCACTTTTTAGCACAGCTCGTTTTGCACTTTCTGCAATGGAACGAAAACTCGGATCTTGGTTAAAACGTCTTTGGTTTAAGAACTCAACTTTTTCAACACGCCCTTCACGCGTTAAAGAAATACGTAAATCAACGATCATGTTTTCTATACCTTCTATACCAGCATCAAAATTCCAATGTTTTCTGACTTCGGCAGAAATAAAGTCGATTTGACTAACTGTCAATTTATTATCGATAGACGTTTGCGCAGGTGCATTTTCAACACCATTCAACACGCCAGAAATTAAGTCAGATACATCGTCCGTCTTCTTTTTCGGTACAGGTTTAGTTGTCTTTGACATTTTTTCAACAGATGCTAATAAGCTGTCTAACCCGTCATCATCTTCTTTTGGTCTACTTTTGGGTTTTGGCTGTACTTGTTTTGGTTTTACCGGCGGCTTTTGCGGAATTTTTGGCTTTACTTTTGGAAGCGGGTCTGGCTTTTTTTCCGGTTTATTTACAACCGTCTTAACCGCATCCTTTATCGGTTCCACTTTTTGAACAGGCTCGACTTTCTCCGGGACCGGATCCGTTTTTTTTATTTTTGTTTCAATTTTTGCAGGTTCTTTATTTTCTTTTACTGCCGGCTTTTTTGTCTGTTCTTTTTTCACCACTTTTGGAGGCAAATTCGTTTTATCGGTAATTTCCATAGTTTTCAAATCAATAAAAACAGGGGCAGAACTCAAAGGTTCTTGCTCTTTTTGAAAAGTCGGTAACGATATCAGAAAAAGCAACCCTATTAATACATGTCCAAACAATGAATACCAAAAAGATGAACTCACTTGCGCTTATTCCCCTTTGATGATTTCTCTGGTTTAACAACCTGATTATCCGTCTGCAATCCTACTTGTGTATAACCGGCAGAACGCAACAACGCCATTAACTCAATAACATTTCCATAGGAAGTATTTTTGTCTGCACTGATAATCATACGGATATTCGGATTTTCAGTAACAATAGCCTTTATCTTTGGTAAAATTTCCTGCTGTTCCACCAAATTTTGACCAATAAAGACTTCGCCTTTTTGATTGACGGACAAATTCAATGTCTTTTCATCGCTGGATAAACTTTTTCCGTCTCCTCGTGGCAAATCCAAAGGTATTCCGCTTGTCAATAACGGAGCGGTAATCATAAAAATCGCCAACAAAGAAGTCATCACGTCAATCAAAGGTGTCAAATTGACATCTGTTTTAACACCAAAGCGACGACGTCTTTTACGTAATAAAAAAGCCATTTTTATTCCTTTTCTGATACAGTTTCGATTTGTCTGCTGATAATTGCTTCCAATTCACCGGCAAAAGTTTCCATCTTATTCGTATAACGGTCTATATCGTTTGCAAACTTATTGTACGCAACTACTGCCGGAATTGCGGCAATCAAGCCAACGGCAGTTGTTAACAAAGCTTCTGCAACGCCCGGTGCAACCGCTGAAATATTTGTATTTTTTGTAATTCCAATTGCTTGGAAGCTGGACATAATGCCCCAAACAGTTCCAAATAAACCTGCCAAAGGTGCAACCGAACCCGTTGACGCTAAAAAGATAAGACGATTATTTAAATTTTCGACTTCCCTTTCGATTGTAATTTGCATTACTTTTTCAATCCGTTCTTGCAAATTAACACCTTTAAAATTGCCATCTTTATGCAAACGCATAGAACGTTTCCATTCCTTCATAGCAGAAACAAAAATGGAAGATAACGGATCTGTCGGTTTTTCCTTTAATTCATTGAAAAGTGTATCCAAAGAACCACCCGACCAAAACTTACGTTCAAAAGCTGAAGAACGTTCGCGAATTCTTTTGAAAACACGCCATTTTTCAATGATGATCGACCACGACCAAACAGAGGCTGCCAATAACAATATAATTAAAATTTTCATAAATGAGTCGGAATTTTGAAACATTCCCCAAACCGACAAAGAAACTGCCTGCTCCATTTAAAATCTCCTTTTGCTAAAACTTGATAATCAATCATACCCTTGATTTATTTTTTTAACAAGGAAAATTTTTTATTTATAAAAAACCGCCTTGTCGAAACAAAGCGGTTTTTATTAATCTTTAAAGCTTATTGATTAACCATCTAAACCTAATTCAGCATCTACGGCAGCCAACTCAGCCGGCTTTTCAGCATCTTTTTGAGCTTCTAAATAAGCTCTGTCACGCTCTGCAGCCAACTCACGCTTACTGTTTAACATAGAACCTGTACCGGCAGGAATCAATCGACCAACAATGACGTTTTCCTTCAATCCCGTCAACATATCTGTCTTGCCTTCTACAGCGGCTTCTGTTAATACACGAGTTGTTTCCTGGAAGGATGCAGCAGAAATGAAGGACTTTGTCTGCAAGCTGGCTTTTGTAATACCAAGTAATACAGGCATTGCCTTCGCTTCACGACCATCATTTGCCAAAGCTTTTTTGTTTTCGGCTTCCAAAGTATCCACATCAACTTGTTCACCGACCAACAATGTTGTATCTCCGGCATCCGTCACTTCGACTTTCTGCATCATTTGACGAACAATAACTTCGATGTGTTTATCGTTAATACGCACACCTTGTAAACGATAGACCGCTTGAACTTCCTTAATCAAATAGTGAGCCAAAGCTTCTACGCCCAAAATACGCAAGATATCATGTGGTACCATATTACCATCAACGATAACGTCACCTTTATTCACAAATTCGCCTTCATGAACAGCAATGTGCTTGCCCTTTGGAATAACGTATTCCACTTTTTGGTTATCATTGCCAACAATGGAAATACGACGTTTGGATTTGTAATCCTTTCCGAACTCAACACGACCTTCGATTTCTGCAATAATAGCAGCATCTTTCGGACGACGAGCTTCGAACAATTCAGCAACACGTGGCAAACCACCGGTAATATCTTTTGTCTTACCTGTTTCACGCGGCATACGAGCCAAAACGTCACCTTTTGCGACTTTTGCTTTTTCATCAACCGTGATAACAGCATCAACCGGCAAGAAGTAACGAGCTTCAACATCCGCTGAGAACATCAAAGGCTTACCATCTTTGTCCATCAAAACAATACTTGGTTTGCGTTCGCCACCTTTGGCATTCTGACGCCAGTCCATAATCACACGAGATGTCAAACCGGTTGTTTCATTAACAACTTCACGGACTGTTTCGCCCAAGACCAAATCATCAAACTTAACAACACCGGCTTTATCAGCAATAATCGGCATTGTGTACGGATCCCATTCGGCCAAACGCGTACCTTTTTGAACTTTATCCCCGTTTTTAACCAACAAAACAGCACCATAAGGAATCTTATGACGTGCTTTTTCACGGTGTCCAGCATCAATCAATGAAATTTCGCAATTTCTGGATAAGACAATTTCTTCACCCTTAGAGTTCTTAATCGTTGTGCTGTTTTTCAAACGAATTGTTGCATCGAACACAGCATCAACTGTTGATTGTTCTGCACCACGTTGCGCAGCACCACCGATGTGGAATGTACGCATGGTTAACTGAGTACCCGGTTCGCCAATGGATTGAGCCGCAATAACACCAACGGCTTCACCGATAGAAATCGGTGTACCATGTGCCAAGTCACGCCCGTAACATTTTGCACAAATACCGTTTTTAGATTCACAAGTCAAAACAGAACGAATTAACACAGATTCCACACCGGCTTCATCGATCTTTTCCACGTCATTTTCATCAATCAAATGACCTTTTGGAACAATGATTTCACCAGTTTGAGGGTTCTTAATGTCTTCTTGAGCTGTACGACCCAAAATTCTTTCACCGGTTGTTGCAATCACATCACCACCTTCGATAATCGGCTGAATTGTAATACCTTTTTCGGTACCGCAATCGTCTTCAACAATAATCGCGTCTTGTGCAACGTCAACCAAACGACGTGTCAAATAACCGGAGTTAGCTGTCTTCAAAGCGGTATCTGCCAAACCTTTACGGGCACCGTGTGTGGAGTTGAAGTATTCCATAACGGTCAAACCTTCTTTAAAGTTTGCGATAATCGGCGCTTCAATAATTTCACCGTTCGGTTTTGCCATCAAACCACGCATACCGGCCAACTGACGCATCTGAGCAGCACTACCACGAGCACCGGAGTGAGCCATCATATAAACAGAGTTAACAGGTTTACCCGGTTCAATTTTTGAAATTTCTTTCATCATTTCGCCAGCAACTGCATCTGTACAAGCAGACCAAGCATCAACAACTTTATTGTATTTTTCACCTTTTGTGATCAAACCTTCTTGATATTGATGTTCGAACTCTTTAACTTTTGCTTCTGTTTCGGCAATCAATTTCTTCTTTGTTTCCGGAACAATCAAATCATCTTTACCAAATGAAATACCGGATAAAGCAGCTTGACGATAACCCAATCCCATAATCTTATCAACAAAGATACACGTTGCTTTTTGACCACAGTGACGATAAACCGTATCAATAATTTCGGAAACTTCTTTCTTTCTGATTTGACGGTTAATCAAACTGTACGGTGTTTTGTTATCATCCGGTAAGACTTGCGATAAAATAATACGTCCCGGAGTTGTTTCAACCAACTTCGTTACTTTTTCTTTTGCGCCGTCTTCCCAAATTGTCAAACGAGCTTTAATTTTAGAATGCAAAGTAACAACTTTTTCGTTCAAAGCATGCATAACTTCTGCTACGTCAGCAAAAATCATACCCTCGCCCGGTTCTTTGTCCAATGCCAATGTCAAATAATACAATCCCAAAATAATATCCTGTGTCGGCACAATAATCGGTTTACCGTTTGCCGGTGACAAAATGTTATTTGTTGACATCATCAATACACGAGCCTCCAATTGAGCTTCCAAGAACAACGGAACGTGAACAGCCATCTGGTCACCATCGAAGTCGGCGTTAAACGCTGTACAAACCAACGGGTGTAATTGAATGGCTTTACCTTCAATCAAAACCGGTTCAAATGCTTGAATACCCAAACGGTGCAAAGTCGGAGCACGGTTCAATAAAACAGGATGTTCACGAATAACTTCTGATAAAATATCCCAAACTTCCGTGCGTTCTGCTTCCACCATACGTTTTGCAGCTTTAATTGTATTGGCCAATCCGTATTGTTCCAATTTTGCATAAATAAACGGTTTAAATAATTCCAAAGCCATACGTTTCGGCAAACCGCATTGGTGTAACAATAACTCTGGACCTACGGTAATAACGGAACGACCGGAATAGTCAACACGTTTACCGAGCAAGTTTTGACGGAAACGACCTTGTTTACCTTTTAACATATCTGCCAAAGATTTTAACGGACGCTTATTTGTTCCGACAATCGCACGACCGCGACGACCGTTATCAAACAAAGCATCAACAGATTCTTGCAACATACGTTTTTCGTTACGGATAATGATATCCGGCGCACGCAATTCAATCAAACGTTTCAAACGATTGTTACGGTTAATCACACGACGATATAAATCGTTCAAATCAGATGTAGCAAAACGACCGCCATCCAATGGAACCAAAGGACGTAATTCAGGTGGAATAACCGGAATAACATCCAAAATCATCCATTCAGGACGAGAACCTGATTCGATAAATGCTTCTACAATCTTTAAACGTTTTACAATTTTCTTACGGCGCATATCGGAATTTGTATCTTTCAACTCAGCACGCATTTCGGCGGCTTCTTTTTCCAAATCCATTTGAGCCAAGTAATCTTTTAATGCTTCTGCACCGATACCGACATGGAAAGAATCTTCACCATATTCTTCCATAGCCTTTTCGTATTGTTCATCTGTCAATAATTCGTGCATTTTGAGTGGTGTCAAACCCGGTTCAACAACCATGTATTTTTCAAAATACAGAACGGATTCCAAATCTTTTAAAGGCATATCAACTAACAAACCGATACGGCTTGGCAAAGATTTTAAGAACCAAATATGTGCAACCGGACAAGCTAAATCAATGTGTCCCATACGTTCACGACGTACTTTGGATAAAGTTACTTCAACGCCGCACTTTTCGCAAACGATACCACGATATTTCATGCGTTTATATTTACCGCACAAACATTCGTAATCTTTAACCGGTCCGAAAATTTTAGCACAGAACAAACCATCTTTTTCCGGTTTGAATGTACGATAGTTAATCGTTTCCGGTTTTTTCACTTCGCCATAAGACCAAGAGCGAATTTTTTCCGGAGAGGCAATTTGAATCTTGATATCATCGAAAGATTGAGGATTGCTCACTTGTCCAAACATTTTTACCAATTCATTCATTTTCTTTTCCTTCTCTTAATCTTATTAAGCTTCTTTTTGATTTAACTCAACGTCCAAGCACAAAGAACGCATTTCTTTGACCAACACGTTAAATGATTCTGGAATGCCGGATTCGAAGTTATCGTCACCGCGTACCAATGTTTCATACACTTTTGTACGACCCGAAACGTCATCGGACTTAACCGTTAACATTTCTTGCAATGTGTATGCGGCACCGTAAGCTTCCAAAGCCCAAACTTCCATTTCACCGAAACGCTGACCACCGAATTGAGCCTTACCACCAAGAGGTTGTTGAGTTACCAAACTGTAAGCACCGATTGAACGGGCGTGGATCTTTTCATCAACCAAGTGGTGCAACTTCAACATATACATATATCCGATTGTCACCTTACGATCAAAAGGTTCACCTGTTAAACCATCATACAATGTAACTTGACCGGATGTCGGACAACCAGCTTTTTCAAGCATTCTGTTGATGTCATCCATTTTAGCACCATCGAAAACAGGAGTTGCAATTGGAACACCATCTTTTAAGTTATCTGCCAATTCCAACGCTTCTGTATCAGACATAGCCTCAATTTCTTTCTTATATTCATCTTTTTCGTAGATGTCTTCCATTTTGGATTTCAAATCTGCAACAGTTTTATTATTCTTGCGAACTTCATCCAACATCTTACCGATTTGAACACCTAATTCATGACAAGCATAACCTAAGTGTGTTTCCAAGACCTGTCCCACGTTCATACGAGAAGGAACGCCCAACGGCTTCAACACGATATCCATTGGTGTACCATCTTCTGTATAAGGCATATCTTCAATTGGTAAAACGCGGGAAACAACACCCTTGTTTCCGTGACGACCGGCCATTTTATCACCCGGTTGCAATTTACGTTTTACAGCGATAAAGACTTTAATTGTCTTCAAAACGCCCGGCAACATTTCATCGCCGCGTTTTGCTTTTTCAACACGGTTTTCAAAACGTGCTTGCAAAGCTTTTTCGCCTTCGTCCAACGTTTTTGTCATTTGTTCCAATTGCTTCATAACAGCATCATCGGCAACAACAATCTTCTTCAACGGACCAACTGTCAATTTAGCCATATTGTCTTCGTTTAAGACTGTTCCTTTTGACAAATGTTCAGAAGAAACAACCTTTTGACCAACTAAAATCTTTTTCACACGTTCTACAAAAGAAGCTTGTAAGATTTTGCGTTCATCATCACGGTCTTTTGCCAAACGATCAATTTCAGCTTGTTCAATTGACAAGGCACGTTCATCTTTATCCAATCCACGACGTGTGAAAACACGAACGTCAACAACGGTTCCTTGAATTCCAGGTGGAACACGCAAAGAAGTATCACGAACATCAGCGGCTTTTTCACCGAAGATTGTACGTAACAATTTTTCTTCCGGTGTCATAACTGTTTCACCCTTTGGAGTTACTTTACCAACCAAAATATCGCCGGCTTTAACTTCGGCACCGATGTAAACAACACCTGTTTCATCCAATTGCTTCAAGGCTTCTTCACCAACGTTTGGAATATCACGGGAAATTTCTTCCGCACCCAACTTTGTATCACGAGCCATTACTTCGAATTCGTCAATATGAATAGAAGTAAAGACATCATCACGAGCAATACGTTCGGAAATCAAAATTGAGTCTTCGAAGTTGTATCCGTTCCAAGGCATAAATGCGACTAAAACGTTACGTCCCAAAGCCAATTCGCCCAACTCTGTACATGGACCGTCAGCAATAATATCACCTTTACGAACAATATCCCCAACTTTTACCAAAGGACGTTGTGTCATGCAAGTACTTTGGTTTGAACGTTGGAATTTTTGCAATGTATAAATATCAACGGCAGATTGTGAAGCATCAATTTCACCGGTTGCTTTAACAACAATACGCGTTGCATCCACTTGTGAAATAACACCGTCACGTTTTGCTAAAATTGTAGCACCTGAATCACGTGCAACAGGAGATTCCATACCAGTTCCGACCAAAGGAGCCTTATTGTTTAACAAAGGAACGCCTTGACGTTGCATGTTAGATCCCATCAAAGCACGGTTAGCATCGTCGTTTTCCAAGAACGGAATCAAAGCAGCAGCAACAGAAACCAATTGTTGCGGAGAAACGTCCATGTAATCAACTTCTTCCGGTGGAACCATTAAAACTTCACCGTCACGACGACATTGAATCAAATCATCAACCAACTTGCCGCCTTTTGTTTTCACATTTGCCTGAGCAATTGTATGACCAGCTTCTTCCATAGCAGACATATAAACAACTTCGTCTGTAATCTTGCAGTTTTTAACTTTACGATACGGACTTTCAATGAAACCGTATTTGTTAATTCTTGCATAAGTCGACAAAGAGTTAATCAAACCAATGTTTTGACCTTCCGGTGTTTCAATCGGACAAATACGACCATAGTGTGTCGGATGAACGTCTCGGACTTCGAAACCGGCACGTTCACGTGTCAAACCACCAGGACCTAAAGCAGATAAACGACGTTTATGCGTAATTTCGCTCAACGGATTGTTTTGATCCATAAACTGTGACAGTTGAGAACCCGCGAAGAATTCACGAACTGCACTGGACAACGGTTTTGCATTGATTAAATCATGTGGCATAACCGTATCAATTTCGACAGAACTCATTCTTTCACGAATAGAACGTTCCATACGTAATAAACCGATTCTGTATTGATTTTCCATCAATTCACCAACGCAACGAACACGACGGTTACCTAAGTTATCAATATCATCTACTTGACCACGACCGTCTTTTAAGTCCAACAAAATTTTAATAATTGCCAAGATGTCTTCTTTACGTAAGACACGAACAGTATCTGGAACTTTATCTTTATCAAAGCCCAAACGAGCATTCATTTTTACACGACCGACAGCCGACAAATCGTAACGTTCCAAATCAAAGAACATAGAACGGAATAAGAAATCTGCTGTTTCTACGGTAGGTGGTTCACCCGGACGCATAACTTTGTAAATATCAATCAATGCTTCTTCACGGCATGAATTTTTATCTGCTTCCAATGTATTGCGCAAATAACCACCGACATTGACGTTATCAATATGCAATGTATCGAATGATTTTAATTTCATTTTATCGAAAGCAGCCAATGTATCGGCTGTAATCTCATCACCGGCTTCTGCAATAATTTCACCGGTACTTTCATCAATGATATCAGAAGCAACAAAACGTCCGATAACTTCTTCTTTTGGCAATAAAACTTCTTTAACACCGTCTTTTGCCATTTTTTTCAATTTAGCAGATAACAATTTTTCACCGGCCGGAATTAAAACTTTCTTGTCTTCTGCATTGACCAAGTCAAAGTCCAATTTGCGACCTTTTAATTTTTCCGGATCAAAAGTTGTTTTATAAGCTTTTTTATCTTTTGTAAATGTATCTATTTCATAGAAACTGGATAAAATTTCTTCTTTGCTCATACCGGAAACTTCAGCAAAGTTCAATTCTTTACCTTTTTTAGCAGCTTTTGCACGTTTTTCTGCGGTTTCAGCACTGTCCAAAGCATACAATAACGTCGTGATGGGGAGCTTACGACGTCTGTCAATACGGACATAAACCATATCTTTGGCATCAAATTCAAAATCCAACCAAGAACCGCGATAAGGAATAATACGAGCAGAGAACAAATACTTACCGGAAGTGTTTTTACCTTGATCATGATCAAAGAATACACCCGGAGAACGATGCATTTGTGAAACAACAACACGTTCCGTACCGTTTACAATAAATGTTCCGGTCGGTGTCATCATCGGCAAATCGCCCATATAAACATCTTGTTCCTTAATATCACGAATAGAACGGGCACCCGTTTCTTCATCAATATCCCACACAATTAAACGTAATGTAGCACGCACAGGCGCTGCAAATGTCAAACTGCGTTTGATACATTCGTCTACATCATACTTCGGTTCGTCTAATTCATAACGAACAAACTCTAAATCGCCATGACCGGCAAAGTCATGAATTGGAAAAATCGACTTAAAAACTTCTTGCAAGCCGGTGTCTGTTCTGTCTTCCGGTTTAACATTTGCTTGCAAAAAATCGACATAGGAAGTCTTTTGGACTTCGATTAAATTTGGTAATTCAGCTACACTTTTAATTTCAGCAAAACTTTTTCTGATACGCTTGCGGTCCGTCAAGGATTGTGCCATGTTCTGTTCCCCATAATTAAAAAAATTCTTCTCCGCCAAAGGGACGGAAACCTTGTTTACTCATAAAGACTGGTTTAGGCCGAGAGTGAAAAAAGCATTTTTCAACACTCGACCCAAAACCTTTATAACTTTCAAAAGTTATTTCAATTCTACCTTAGCACCGGCAGCTTCTAATTTCTTCTTCATTTCTTCTGCTTCGGCTTTAGCTACGTTTTCTTTCACTGTTTGTGGAGCACCTTCTACCAAGTCTTTAGCTTCTTTCAAACCTAAACCGGTAATTGTACGTACTTCCTTAATGACGTTAATCTTGTTTGCACCAGCTTCTGCTAAGACAACATTAAATTCTGTCTTTTCTTCAGCAGGAGCAGCACCAGCAGCACCGGCAGCAGCAACAGCAACCGGAGCAGCAGCAGATACGCCCCATTTTTCTTCCAACATTTTTGCTAATTCTGCAGCTTCCAAAACTGTAAGAGCAGACAATTCATCAATAATTTTATTTAAATCAGCCATTTTATTTTTCCTTTATAAATATGTGCTTTACGCACTGTTAAATTTCAAACTTAAGCAGCTTGTTCCTTTTCGGAATAAGCCTTTGCCAAACGAGCCAATTGTCCCGCAGGTGCTTGCAACAAACCAACCAATTTTGCACGCAATTCGTCCAAAGACGGTAAAGCAGCCAAACTGGCGATCATTTTTGCATCAACTTTTTGACCATTCATGATACCGCCGACAACTTCCAGCTTATCATTATCCTTGGCCATTTTCACCACTGCACGGGAAGCTGCGATTGCATCTTCCGAATATGCCAAAGCAGTCGGACCGACCAATAAGTCAGCCATTGCTTCACATGGTGTACCTGCAAGAGCAAATTTAGCTAAACGGTTTTTAGCAACACGATACTTTGCACCGTCTTTACGGATGTTGTTTCTTAATTCCGTAACTTCAGCAACTGTCATACCTTTATTCAATACGACAACAACCAAACCGGAATTTTTGAACACACCGTTCAATTCGGTAATCAGTTCTTGTTTTTCTTCACGTTTCACTTTTTTACTCCGCTTTTTATTTTTTAAGAATTAAGTTTCCCTAACTCTTGGTTTCGAACACACGGTTTTAAAAAATTTCTTTTTCAAAACCACCCTTACCTGCCCAGAAACCTTGAAACCGTATTCCGTTTGGAATAACTGATTCTTGCTTTCCGTCTATGATGGCGAGGTGCTCCCCTTTCATTTAATCCCGTGATTAAAACCATCAGTCTTGGACAGGAATTTTCTTTTTAACAGCTTACACCAAGCTGGTCAAAGTCACTTTGACACCAGCACCCTGTGTAGAAGTAATAGATACTTTCTTCAAGTAAACACCTTTTACACCGGCAGGTTTCGCTTTGTTAATTGCTTCCACAAATGCTTTGATATTTTCAACCAATTTGGCTGCATCAAAAGATGCTTTACCAACAACAGCATGAACGATACCTTGAGCATCTGCACGGAATTGCACTTGACCGCCTTTAACGGCTTTCACGGCATTGGCAACATCCATTGTTACCGTTCCCAACTTTGGATTTGGCATCAAGCCACGAGGACCTAATACTTTACCCAAACGACCGACAACACCCATCATATCCGGGGTTGCAACAACACGGTCAAAATCACTTTTTCCGTTTAAAATTTCATTCATTAAATCTTCATCACCGACAAATTCTGCACCGGCTTTTTTAGCTTCTTCAGCTTTTGGTCCTTTTGCAAAAACAGCAACACGGAAAGTCTTACCTGTACCGTTTGGCAAAGAAACCGCGCCACGAACGATTTGATCGGATTGACGAGGATCAACGTTTAAACCCATAGCAATATCAATACTTTCGTCAAACTTTGCTTTTGCATTATCTTTGACGATTTTGACTGCTTCTTCTAAATCATACAACTTATCTGCGTCGAAAGATGCGGAAATTGCTTTCATTCTTTTAGTTAATTTTGCCATTTTCGTTATCCTTCCACATCAACACCCATTGAACGAGCTTGTCCAGCCACCATAGCCGCAGCGGCTTCAACAGTTGCACAGTTCATATCCGGCATTTTCTTTTCTGCGATTTCCATGACTTGAGCTTTTGTCAACTTAGCCACTTTTGTCTTACCAGGTTCTTTTGAACCACTTTGAACTTTAGCAGCTTGTTTGATGAAATAACTGACCGGAGGCAACTTTGTAATAAAGCTGAATGTACGATCAGCATAAGCCGTAATCACGACAGGAATCGGCATACCCGGTTCCATTTTTTGTGTTGCAGCATTAAATGCCTTACAAAATTCCATAATGTTCAACCCACGTTGACCCAAAGCAGGACCAACAGGAGGAGATGGATTAGCTTTTCCCGCAGGAATTTGAAGCTTAATAAATCCAATAACTTTTTTTGCCATTTTGACTTCTATCCTTTTAAAATGTGGCTTCCTTTACCAGAAGTTTGTGGTACGAGATGGCGTCCCTTCCACAAAACAAAAGAACCGGAAACCGTTAAGTTCTTTCGTTAAACCTTTTCAACCTGACTGAATTCCAATTCGACCGATGTCGGACGACCGAAAATAGTCACAGAAACTTTCATACGTGTCTTTTCCAAATCCACTTCTTCGACAACACCAGTAAAAGAAGCAAACGGACCTTCCGTCACACGAACTTGTTCACCGGCTTCATAAACAACACGAGCACGCGGTTTAGCCGTTCCTTCGGCCATTTGTTCCATTACCTGTTTTGCTTCTTTTTCTGTCATAGCAACAGGCTTTTTACCACCCAAAAATCCGGTTGTTTTCGGCGTTTGCTTTACCATGTGCCATGTATCATCATTCATTTCCATTTGAATCAAAACGTATCCAGGGAAAAACTTACGTTCCGTTTCGACTTTTTTTCCTTTTTGAATATCAACAACAGTTTCAGTCGGAACTAATACTTCACCAATACGATCCGTCCAACCTTTCTTTTGAGCTTGTTCTTTAATCGACTCGGCAACTTTCTTTTCAAATCCCGAATACACATGCAAAACATACCAACGCATAGCCATTTATTACGCTCCTAAAATAATACTGACAATCTTTGCCGACAAAGCATCTACAACCCCAAAGAAAGCCGCTAATATCAAACAGACAATAATAACAATCACACTCACTTGTGTTGTTTCTTGACGTGTAGGCCACGTAATTTTAGCGAACTCTTGCTTAACTTGCCGTAAAAAAGCGGCCGGAGAAATTTTTGCCATTTTATTTTCCTTACAATTGTACAATTTCTTTTTTTGGCAGGGGCGGTAGGATTTGAACCCGCGACCCTCGGTTTTGGAGACCGATGCTCTACCAGCTGAGCTACACCCCTAATTCCAAGTGTCCGAATCTCTTTTATAAAAATTCAGACGCGTGATTATACCTGCTTTAAAAATCATTGTCAAGCACTTTTTCAAAAAAATTTTAAGAATATGTTAAGAATTTAAAAAAGACTTAGCAATCTCTAATGGGGGCCTTTATTTTTACAGCCTTTTTAATTTTTTACCTTCTGTTTTTGTCTTGGATTTTAAAAATAATTTCAGCTTTACCTTCCCCCAAAAAAGTGGTATAATAATAAGGTAGCGTAAATTGAAAAGGAAGGATTTTATGCCGGAAGAAAGTGGTCTAAAGCAATTTATACGTCAAAATACTCTACAGGAGCCGTCAACAGATACGAAGGTGCCTTTGAAGAGTAATGATCCGGCCGCTGAAATTAAACGTTTTGAAGATGCCGCAAGAGCAAGCGAAGCGGAAAGCAATCCTTATTTTTGGTTAGATAACGTATTATATGATGCAGAATATGTCAAATCCTTTTGCGAAACTTTAAATAATTCCGGTACAGAAAAGGATAAATTTATTTATGAAGTTTTAAAAGCTTCATCAAGAAAAGGAGAAAAAGGGGAATGTTTTGGAAAAAAATTTCCAAATGCAGAGGATTGTTTTAATGTCATGCGCCAAATTAGAGATTTAAGACGCATTTATTCTACTGTGCTTACTTCTGCACGTGATGCGGACGATAGCGATCTCGATAAATTTATTATGAAGGCATGGGCTTCAAGAGACAATAAAATTAAACTTAACGGGAGAAAGTATGATGTTTCATTAAAAGGCATGCCTCCGGAGACACAGTTTGAATGTACAAAAATCTTAGATGAAGAGTTGTTTCAAGATGTAGATTTAGATACAAAAAGATTTTTACATTCTCATATGCCGAAGGACCCTCAGCTTTTTTCCTGGAAACCAAAAGAAGAACAAAAAGATGTAAAATCACCTGAATATATCAGCAGATTATATAGATTGATGGAACTTAGTGGCAATCCCGGCATTCGTAAAACAGAAGATTCCATGATCGAAAGTGTTGTCGGTGAAAATCGAGCTCATTTTATACCGGATTTGGATATGGTTGGCGGAACTTGTTACGCAAACAATATAGATCACTATATTTCCGAATTGGCACATGCATTCAGAAATAAAAACAACTTTTTTGGTGAAACTTTACAATTTACCAGAGATGGCTTGTCGGATATCTTCTCTTTTAACAATTGGGGATTCACAACAAAAGCTGTTGATAAAAATTATAAGGATCCGGAAAAAATGGAGCATGATACCCACGAAATAGTTGAGCCGGAACTAAATAGATATTTGGACGGAAAGACACCAACAGTCGAACAAATGTATGCCCGGATTGATATGCAACGTAAAACAACCGGAAACACTTATTCACCTACCATTTCTGCCGGAAAAATGATCGAAGAAGGCTATAAGCAAATAAAAGCTGAAGAAACAGAAAAAGCAAAAAGGGAAGCGTTGGTCGGAGCTCTTCTTCCGGGGGGGCGTTAATTCAATTGCTTGTATTACCGTTCAAGATATCCCCTTATTCTTTCAAGTTTGTTCATACAATCGGAAACGCCTAAATCGTATATACTTTGCAATTTGTTTGTATTTTTTTCAACTCTTTTTACGTTCATTAATTTGGATGGACGCAGAACAATAATTTTATTTTCTTTTTCATACTCTTCAATTAAATCCATTGTTTCGTTATAGATTTTGTGACGATTGCATCCAGCTTCAACAAAATTCGGAAATTTTTTATAGAAAAGCTTGTAAAAAGCACGAGGATGTAAGTTTTTCTTCCTGTACCCTAAAGGTCTTGTCAACACAACAATAATCTTGTCTGACTTGGCTTCAAGGACTTTTCTAAAAGGGACAGGGTCGCTTATTCCACCATCTAAATACAAATTCTCATTTATTTCTACGGGTTTTGATACAAACGGCATAGAACCGGAGGCTCTGAAATATTCTATATCTTTCTCGGCATCATCAATTTTGATGTATTCGGCTTTTCCTGTTTGCAAATTAGTGACAACGGCATAAAAATCAACGGGAGATTTTTTATATGTTTCAAAATCAAGCTTATCCAATTCATAAACAAGCTTATTGAAACAAAATTCTTTGTTCATGATGTTCCCTGTTGTTATCAATGAATGCAAACCCATATAATTTTTGTTGTTTGCATACTTTAGATTATATCTTAATGCACGACCTATTTGGCGAGATTTGTAATTCAAACCAAATAAAGCACCGGCTGACACAGCATATATGGCATCAACATTTATATTGTTTTTCATAAAAGTATCGAGGATTCCCGCAGAATACAATCCTCTCATACCACCGCCTTCAAGTATTAATGTTATTTTTCCAGACATTTGTGTTTCCTTTTTAATTGCCGCATTTTAGCAATTTACCAAAACAAAAGCAAGGGCAAAAAAAACACCTCTCACCAAAAGGCGGCTGAAGTTACCTTTTTATTTCCGTCAGTTTCATTTTTAAGCATTAAAAAAGTCCCTTATTCAAGGACTTAATATATCATTGGAGCGGGTGAAGGGAATCGAACCC
>JAGCVC010000015.1 GCA_017962565.1 Alphaproteobacteria bacterium
AGAATTGTAGCCCCTGCTCTAATAGCTCGTGACACAGCGACCCGTTTGGATTGCCCCAAAGAAACACGAGCTCCCGTTGAGTTCTCACGACCGCCTAAACCAAAATCGGATAAAACCTTACGAGCATATTCATCCTGCTCTTTTTCTTCCTTTTTGACTTTTGGAAAAAGTGCTAACGCCTTTAGGGGGCTTTCTCCTGTTTGGTTGGGTGAGGCAACCGTAATGTTATCTTTTAAAGTCTGTGTCTTAAACAAACGAACATCTTGCCACATACGCCCCATACCCTCACTGGAAAAGCGTTCGGGTGAAAAATAAGTAAACGGGATAATAGCACGCCAAAAAGGACGAGGAAATAAAAAGTGTTCTACCTGTTGACCTGTTGCTAAAGTAATACGCCCTTTGTCAGGCATCAAGTTCCCCGTTAAAATATTAATCAAAGTTGTTTTACCGGATCCGTTTTCTCCCTGCAACAACATCACTTCACCTTCACGGATTTCAAGGCTGACATCTTTCAAAACTTCATTTCCGTCAAAAGCCTTACGAATATGGCTAGCTTTTAAAAGTATCTTATTTCTCGTTTTTGTTTTTTTCATCGCTTTTACTTTCTTATTCTACAGGAACAATTTCTCCATTTTTCCAAACACCCATTTGCATATTCTGATTGCTGTGCCCGTTTTTGTAGAAGTTTACAGTTGTAATATTTTCATACTTTCCTATTCTTTGAAACTCATCTTGAGTAAAAGGCACTCCATTTCTAAAAGCTTCATCAACATAAGTCAATGCATCATAAGCAATCATATCAGGATGAGAATTTAAATTTGTTTTATCAAATTTATCTTTATTTATAATTTTTGCAAAAGGAAGATATACTCCCTCTAAAGCACCATCCAATCTGTCATATGTATCTTTTCTTGCAACTACAGTATCTGAAACGATAAGACCTTCATATTTATACTGTTTTAACAATCTGAAGATATTTTCATACCCTGTTCCATAACCAATTACGCCAATAGCATCCGGCTTATAAGATAATGCCTTTTGGACCAAATCTCTTACCTTAAATTCTTGAAGCGGATAGCTGTCAGAAAAAACTATCTTATGTTCATCGTCCAAATATTAATCTTTTAAAACTTTAAATCCGCCATCGCCATAGGCATCTCCGACATATAAGACGGCAATTTTTGAAGCTTTTTGCTTTAAAAAACGTCCCATTGGTTCAAAAATGTCACTTCCCTTTGTGCTAAAATACTGAAAATTTTTCATATTCCCTTTTGCTTCTGGGCTTTGTGTTTCACAATACATTCCCAAGACAAAAATGTCTTTTTTATCAGTAATTGGTAAAATTGCATCAACAACTGTATCAACAAAGGCAACCACCAAATCAATCTTGCGCAATGCTAATTGTTGGTGTAAAGCTGAAACAGCTACGCTTGGCATAGCTTGGGTATCAACAGAAATCCAATTAAATGATAAATTCGGATGTTGTTCTTTAAACCTATCCAAAGCTTTCTTCAAAGCATCTGATGCAGCACCTGCTCCCGTCAAATGGGCCATAACCAAAACATTTGGTTTTTCTTTCGAAATGGCTTGTTTTTCAGAAATATTGTATTTATAACCAATCAAACCTATACATATAATAACAAGTAAAGCAATCCATATTTTTTTCATTTTATTTCCCCTAATCTATTTTGTAGTTACCCAAAAGTCCGTTTGGTCTGAAACGTACCATCAACACTAACAATAGCCCATAAAGCATAATCCTGACTTCTGCTGCTACCGTATCGGGAATGGACAACATACGCAGACATTCCGGCATTGCCAACAATAAGGCTGTTCCAAGCAACGGCCCTATCATGTTACCGCTACCACCGACCAAAACCATTGACAACAACAAAATGGATTGATCCATTGTTGCTAAATTCGGATCGATATAAGATACGTAACTGGCATAAACAGCTCCGGCAATTGATGCCATTGTGCAAGCGATTAAAACGGCTTCCAATTTGAAAAACTGCACTTTTTTACCCAAATTACGAGTAGATAATTCATCATCTCGCATACAATTTAACACGCGCCCCCATGGTGATCTTAACAATGTACGCGTCATCCATGCAAAAAACGCCAATAAAACCAAACTGAACGCGGCGATCAAATACATATTATCAAGAGGGAAACCAAACAAAACCGGACGAGGAATACCCGATATTCCAAATGGTCCATTTGTTAAATTTTCCATAGAACCGACCGGTTCATTAGAGTTCACCCAATTGTACAACATACTGTAAATCAGAACTTGAATAGCAATTGATGCAACCACAAAGTAATCGCCCTTTAATTTCCAAGTCGGTAATGAAATCAGCAAACTGGATAATGCTCCAAAAACAATTGCAAAGCCAAATGCTGCTACAGGTGAAAAACCATATGCAAAAGTAGCCAATGCATAAGTATAAGCCCCGCCTGCAAAAAATGCCGCATGAGCCATTGTCATTAAACCACATGCTCCAACCAAAATATTCAGCGATAAAGCCAATGTTCCGTAAATACCAAAATATGTTAATAAATGATAAAAGTAATTCATTTTTCCCCACCTTCTTCCACAGGAACAAACTTTCCACCTTTTATAACTGACAAAATAAACGGATACGTACTGTTTCCGTTTTCCGTGAAAACAATATCACCGGAAATGCCATGCCATTTCCCCATTTTCATAAATTCACTTTGATTAAAAGGAATGTTATTTGCAACAAAATAACTGATAACATCCATAATATCCCAAACGTTAATAGGGAATGTATATAATTCCAAATCATTTTTCTTCAAAATATCTGCAACTTGAGGATATTCCTGGTAGATACGTTCTGTTGGCATAACAGAAGTATACACACCATCTGCATTGTCTTCTAACATAGCAACCACAGATGGAGTCCTTAATGCTGCATCGGCCAATATCACCCCAGGATATTCTTGCGTTTTTAATTCTTTAATGACATTTATAAAACCGATTGTAGGCGGGCTGATTACAAAAATAACGTCCGTTTTATAAGAAATAGCTTTTAAAACAACAATCTTCATATCCAATTCTTTTGTATCAAAGGCCAATTTTTCGACAACAACCGCTCCGTTTTTTTCTAATGTTCCCTTGGTTTTATCCGCACCGGTATGACCAGCTGTATCATTTGAATGCATGATAACAACAGTTTGCCCTTTTTTTACGGAATCAATAAGAGGTTTATTCATATCTGCTGAACCATAGCTGATACGTTGAAATTCTTTATATGTCCCGTCTTCTTCCTGTGTTGAAGGTGACAAAATCATAAAGCCGTTCATGGCTTTTAACTGTGGAACAATCGGATGACACATACCTCCTGTTGGGCAGATAAAAAGTGGTTGTTTATCTGACATCGCTATGCGTTGCGCTAAAGTTAAACTTTTTGTTGCATCAGATTCATTGTCAAAAAATTCCAATTCAAATGGCGCATCTGGATGGTTTTGCATCCAAACTTCCATGGTCTTTTTTTCTTCTTTCCCTTGAAATGACAAATTGCCCGTAACCGGTAAAATTGCATATACTTTCTTTTTTCCGTTGTCCACCCGTTGTTCGGATCGATAAGCATTATATCCTACAGCAAAAATACACAATGCGATAAATAAAACAATCAAAACTTTTTTCATTTTTCCTCGCTTTCTACCGGAATGACTTCTTTATTTTGATTAAATTTGAACATCTTTTGTTTTAAAATAGCATCTCTGTCTTTGTCAAAAACAATTTTACCAGTTAAACCATTGAAATTCAGATTTTCTATTGCCTTGCCTACTTCTTCCGGAGTTTTATCTTTTGCCTGTGCAACGGCTTTCATAAACATATCCATTGTATCGTAAGCATAAAATGTTTCATAACCCACAGATATTTTATTGTTGTTTTGGAACATGTTATAATTAGGAATCTCCATTATAAATTCAGGTTGTCTGAAAACGACATCTTTGAGTTGGGAATATGGTAAATCATTCAACTGCAACGTATTAAAACCTAACAATAACGGAATATTCCATGCTGTATCTTTATGGTGAATGATAGAGCGAAAATGAGGAGCATAACCATTCACTAAAATGGCTTCTACCTTTTCGCGTTTAATCCTTTCTAACAAAATACGGAAATCTTTTTCATCAGTATTGAATAACTCTTCATAAATTGTGACATCCGGTAATAAGGCTTGCAGGTGTTTGATGCAACCTTCATAAGTTGCCATCATAGCAGTCAAAACGCCCAATTTTTTGTATCCTTTTTGTTTTACATATTCTGCGACACCTTCCATTTCCTGAATGGCTGTTGGATAAATCCGATAGGCCAAAGGATAACTTTTTGTTTGATTTGGCATCATGGTAATTGTGAACACAAAAGGTTTATCCGGTTGTGTTTCTAAAACAGATAGAACAGCATTAGTTTGTGCTGTTGTAGAAGTGTAAAAGAATTTATCACCCATAGCTAAATGTCTTTGTAAAATAGTAATGGCCATTGTAGCATTCCCGTGAGTATCTTCAAAAATCAACTCTACATCATCTTTATTCGGGGCGTTTTTATATGCTTCCTCAATGCCCAACTTTTCTTCTTGTCCTAAATAGCCGACAGAATCAGATAACGGAGCCATCACAACAAAGCGTAATTTTCCAGTGTGTTGTTGTCTGTTAAAGAAAACAACAAACCCGATAAAGACGATTAAAAGGATGAAACCAAAAATCTTTTTCATTTTTCCCCACCATCATCTGCCGGAACAAACTTTCCATCTTTTATAACAGACAAAATAAACGGATACGAACTGTTTCCGTTTTCCGTGAAAACAATATCACCGGAAATGCCATGCCATTTCCCCATTTTTATAAATTCACTTTGATTAAAAGGAATGTTATTTGCAACAAAATAATTTAAAATATTTAACGTATCCCAAACATTAATTGGGAAATTATACAACTCCAAACCATTATCTGTTAAAGCTTTTGCCACTTGCGGATATTCTTTATAAATCCGATCCGTTGACATAACAGGAACGTAAATTCCTTGGCTCTCATCTTCTGAAAAAAGTGAAATCAAAGAGGGAGTTCTCAATGATGGATCTGCAAATATCATTCCCGGATATTCTTGTTCTTTTAATGTTTTTATTATTTTAACAAATCCCATACTCGGTCCCGCAGTAACAATAATAACATCCGGATTATAAGACATCGCTTTCATAACGATAAGCCTGTTATCTAATTCTTTATGCTCAAAAGCAATTTTTTCAATAATATCGATCCCTTTAGCTTGCAGATTATCACTGATAAGACGAGAACCACTATGTCCGGTTTCATCGTTTGAATGAATAATTATAACCTTTTGTCCCGGTTTGACGTATTCAATGAATGGTAAATTCATATCTAGATGGCTAAAGCTAATACGCTGAAAATTTTGAAAATCTTCCGTCTCTGCCCGAGGACTGGGAGATAAAATTAAAAAGCCATTAATAGAAGGTAAAACAGGAAGTAAAGGACGACACAAACCGGACACTCCGCACATAAAAAGTGGTTGAGTATCGCTAAATGAAATTTGTTTGGCTATGTTTATAGTTTGATTCGGATCGGATTGATTGTCATAAAATTGAACTTCCATCGGCATATTGGGATGATTCTGAGTATAAACTTCTACTGTCTTTTTTACCTCTTTTCCCACTGATGCCATTGTACCTGTTAAAGGTAAAATTGCATATACTTTCTTTTTTCCGTTATCCGCATGCTGCTCGGAACGATAGGCATTATATCCAACCGCAAAGATACATATAATAACAAATAAAGCAATTAGTATTTTCTTTATCATCATTTTTTACTTTCTTGTACTGGAAGTATTTTTCCTTCTTTAATTATTGCCATTACATACGGATAACTTGTATCCCCTAATTTTGTAAACTTAAACTTACCTGAAATATCATCAAATTCTTTTATTTTTAAGAAATTTTCCTGAGTAAACTCAATATTTTTTGAAATCATATCATCAATCAAAGCGGAAGTTGCATATCCTTCTATCGCCACCCAAGAAGGATATAAATTGTTTTCTTGAGCAAATTTTCTAAATTTTCTTCCTGCCTCTGTTTGCGGATCATCCAAATGAGCATCCATCGTCATAAAAATCACATTTTCCGAAACATCTCCCAGAGCATTTAAAACAAAATCTTGGCCAAAAGTAATTCCGGTAAAAATTTGTCCAGTATAGTTTTGTCTTTTCAATTCTCTAAAAATATTTAAAAATGCAGGAACTGCCGCACCGACAACAACAATGGATTCAGGATTTTTTTCTAATATCTTTTGGACAATAATCCGTACATCCGCATTCTTTTCATCATACTCTTCTTGTATAAAATCTATTTCTTCTTTTAAATTCGTTTTAAAAATATCTCTATTTAAAATACCATATTCACTGTTTGCATAGAACACACCAGCATTTGAATAATGATTGGAAATATAATCAGCTACATTTTTCATTTCCTCGCCATTAAGCACTGAAAATACGAGGTAATTATGATAAGCATCTAAACTCTTTGAATGTGCGCCTCCGATAAAAACAGTAAAACCATTTTGCTTTTCCACAAAAGGAACAATTGCATTACCGACAACCGTCCCGGCAGTCACAACGAGTGGCTTTTCTTCACCTATAACCTTTTGTTGTAATGCTGTAAGGGATAAAGATCCTTGAAATTGTCCGTCAATGTACACAACATCATACGAAGCATTTGGATGTTGTTTTTGATACAATTGCATTGCTCGTTGCTGTAATTGCCCACACTGCCCTATCGGTCCTGTCAAAGGTAAAACCGCATAAACCGTTCTTTTTCCAACTACTTTTTGTTTTTCAGATTGGTACGCGTTATATCCGATTGCAGAAATACATATTACAATTAATAATCCAATTAATATCTTTTTCATTTTTCCCCGCTTTCAATAATATCAAATTGTCCATTTTTAAATGGAATAAGTTCGTATTCTATCGATGATTTACCATCTCCTAAAAATGTTATATTATTCATTCCGGACCAACTTCCCAATTGTTTAAAAACATTTTGAGTAAATGACAAGTTATTTTTCATAAAATAATCTATAATACTTAAAGAGTCATAGGATTGTTTTGTAGTATAAGACAGATATGAATTTTTATTTGCCAATTTCTGTTCAAATTCAGATAACTGCTTATTATGTATATTTGTTTTACTGATGATGGCTTCTACATCCATATTCAAATCTTTTACAACTTCATTTAAAAATTTATTTTCAAAAGCCAAGTCCGCTATAATTCTTCCGGAAAAATTATTCTTTAATTCTTTTAAAACATTTTGATACATAATACCTGGTGTCATTAAAATAACAACGGCATCGGGGTTATTCATCAGTAATTTTTGTGTTTCCAGACGAATATCCTGTTGATTAGCGGGAAAAGCAACAGAGTAAACCTGAATATCTGAATTTAAATGTTTTATCAAATAATTTTTTTGTTGTTCTCCAAATTCATCCAAGCTCGAAACAATAGCAACAGATTGGTAATTTTGGTTAATTTTATTCGCAATCGGTTGCACGACATCATTTAAAGAATAGCTTAAATTCTGAGCATTAGAATATCCTTCAACAATGGGATTGAATGTAATAATGGAAAAATTAAATCCTTCACGATTTTTCATAACAGGAAATACAACATTAGCAAAAATACTTCCGATTGTTATGGTGATTGGATGATCATCATTTATTGTTTTTTGTTGAATTCCGGTAACCGCCTTATCCGGACGACTTTCATTATCTACATAAACCAAATCAAAAGAAGCATCCGGATGCATTTCCATCCAACTGTCCATAGCCGCTTTTACATGCTTTCCTGCCTCTGCAATTGGACCAGTCAGTTGAACAACAACATAAACTTTTCTTTTTCCTTCATTTACTTGTTGTTTTGATTGGTAGGCATTATACCCCACCGCAACTACACATATAATAACAAATAAAACAATCAAAACTTTTTTCATTAATGCTTCTTTTTACTTCTCTTCGGCTTCCAAACGGGTTTGACCACCTAATAATCCGTTTGGACGGAACAACAAGAAACCTGCTAAAATCACAAAAGTAATCGTATCTTGCCAACGTGCTGACCAAAGCCACACAACTTCCGCACGTAACAAACCTAATATCAACCCACCGAGCAAAGTACCGATAAAACTTTTCTTACCTCCGATAATTGTTGCAATTACGGCCAACAAAAAAGCATTCATACCGACGTAAGGGTCAAATCCCAAATCATATGCTGACAATATACCGGCAAAACCGCCCATAGCACCAGACAATGCAAAAGACAAAAGTCTTAAATGGTTGATATCGTATCCCAACAACGCCATTTGTGTAGGGTTATCAGCAAGTCCTCGAAAAAACAAACCTAAGTTACTTCTTTTCAACCACAGGAAAAATCCGCCAACAACCAAGGATGCTCCCAGCAAGTTAATAATCTGAGATAAAGCAATCGTTAAATCACCAATGTGGTAAGTTGTATCTATACCTGTTTTTAAGATTTTTGGCTCATTTCCCCAAATAATAGCAATCGTTTGAACCATAATCATGTAAATACCCAAACTGGAAATCAAATGTGAACCATGCGAAGCATTATGCTTTGTTAAAATTCTGTGATTTAACAATTCACAAAGAACAGAGATCACGGCTCCGGCAACAACGCTGATAACAATTGCCCAAGTCACCGAAAAACCGCTTTTTATCATTTGCCATGTCAAATACGCACAGCCGACATAAATCCCGGATAAAGAAATATAAAAGATTTTTGTTGGCACATACACAACCGTGTATGCTATTGCAAGCAATGCAATTACCATTCCATTACAAAGTCCGTTTAGTAATATTTGCATATTTAATTAACCTCTATTGAGATAACCCTTATTTTCCACTTGATCTTAGTCTTTTTATTTGGTTGTGTCAATAAAAAACAGGATCATTCCGTTTAACTTTTTTGAATATTTTAAATACTTTTTTTATTCTTCATTCGCTACAAATTGTCCATTTTTCATTGTTCCGACAACAACGGGAATGTGAAAAATACCATTTTCATCCGATATTATTGTACCAAAACCACCTTGATAATTCTTCATTTTCAACAGTTCTTGTGATAATTCTTTTCCATTGGCTTTGTGTTCATTTATTTCATATGCCTTTATGATAACATCAACAACATCATAAATATAAGGAGCCATCTCGGAACTGATCTCTTCCATATATTTTTTTTGGTATTTAGCAAAAAAATCAGAATGGTAATCATTGGCTCCCACACCCCAATTACCTTCAAACAATTCTTTATTTTTTGCATGTTCAAAACGATTTATAGAAGAAATTGGAGTTGTTATGTTTTGTTCTTTCATCTTTTGAGCAAATTCATCAAAAGTCGGTGCCAATAAAACAGACAGATAAATATCCGGTTTTTGGGCATTCATTTTTAACAAGGTTGTTCTTAAATCAGAGCCAAACAAAGGAACTCTTTCAATACTGACTATCTCCATCTCCGGGTAATTTGGTAAAAGTTCTTCTGCCGCGCTGATAACATATTCGCCACCGGCATGAGTTTCATTGTTAACAATGGCAATCTTGCGCAACCCCTTCTGATAAGCTGTATCCAACCATAACTTTACCACATCTTTCGGCATCTGATTATACGTAAAAGCATAGGGACTTGTTTTGACAATTTCATCCGTCCACTGAAAATTCCAATAAACAACCTTCGCTTTGTCGGCTAAACCGGCTATTGCAGATGCACCACCTGAAAACCCAGAAATCATCACATCAACATTGTTAAAATTAATCAGTTTTTGAGCATTTGTAAATTCTTTTGAAGACTGTAATTGATCGTCCTCAAAAAGAACTTTATATTCAAATCTTGAATCCGAAGGGACTTCCGAAATACGTAAATCAACCGCCTTCTTAGCTTGCTGACCTAGTCTTGCCATTGAACCGGTCAAAGGCAAAGTTACGCCGATTTTAACAACCGGCTTTTCTGTTTTTTCAATCCTCTGTTGTTGATAAACGTTAGTTGCTATAATGCCAATTAACACCAAAGCCGCAAT
Organism: Alphaproteobacteria bacterium; assembly: GCA_017962565.1. Classification (GTDB taxonomy): domain Bacteria; phylum Pseudomonadota; class Alphaproteobacteria; order CAAHEQ01; family UBA3637; genus CAAHEQ01. The sequence continues at coordinate 10,122 of JAGCVC010000015.1, forward strand.
AAACCAACCAATTACTTTTTTCCGATTAAAATTTCTCATTGCAAGTTTCCTTCTGTTGCCAAACTACTATTACTCTACATACACAGTACAGAAATTGCAATAAAAAATTTCAAAGTACAACTGTATGTCACAGAGTTTAGCACTAAAAGATTGCAGAATAGTTTATCGGCCGGGATTTTTTATATTTTTTGCTTGATTTATGGTAAGCTCTGATTTCAGCAAACGTTCATTTTGAATCGCTTCTATTAATCGTTCAGGTTGCGCAATCAGAGCCGGAACATCAGCCCTTTTAAATCCAGTATCAAGTGCTTTTCTGTGAAAATCCTCTAACGTAATATTTTTATCGGCTTGACGAGCCAACAAAAATAATCCCGTATAAAACGGTATTGCCCAACTCCAACCACCATTAGCATAGTGTACATAACCGTTTTTGGATTGAGGAGAAGCCAATGTTCTGTTGTCCATAGGAACGGCCAGTGAGTTCGGATATACCATTTGTATAAAATAACCGTGACCATAAGAATTAACATCATCCGGATCTGCATTATTTTTTCTTCCTAATCCTATAAAATGCAGTCCATAATCTTGACGCAAATTAGATGAAATGACACAAACACCTGCTTTTTTTGCCCTTTCCAACGTGTTATTCCATTCTTCAGCCCCATCACATTCGTCCATCCTCCCCCAAGAAACGCTGACGGCTTGTATTTTTTCCCCATCCGGTAATGTCTCATTCAAATCCAAAATATCATTTAATGCCTTTGCATGATTTTTACTTGTCAATTCTCCATTGGGCTTCTTATTATTTGCCGCGTAATAGTACAATTTTGCATCAGGAGCTACACCACATGTCCGTCCGACCAAAATAGATGAAACCGCAGATCCGTGCATGCTTCCTTTCAAAAAGTCCAATCCTTCATAACCGAATTCTTTATATGAAACCAAATTTTTCATATACTCTTGATGAGGAGAAAGTGTTTGATCAATAATCGCAACAGATACGCCCTTTCCCGTAAATCCTTCTTTATGCAACTGACGAACACCCAAACCCGGATTTTTATGTCTTTCCATAATTTCCTTTGGATTAAAATCCTTAATCATTTTTTGCGGATTTTTCGGAAAAACTGTTTCGGAATCATACGTAATAAGTTCCGGAAGGCACTCAGACAAGTCCATTGAAAAACAATCTCTTGTTCTAATATCCAATTCACGCCTTGCTGTCGTAGCATCTGTTATTTCTCTTGGATCAAAAACATAATTAAATACCGAATAATCCTCATGAGATCTTAATGCTACTTTTTTCCGATATTCTTTCAAATTAAAAAGACAAATTAAACTCTTCAGTAAATCCATTTTTTCCTTCCTGAAAAGAATATCCTATCATAATAAAAAATTTTGTCAATGTTTTTATTAAAGCAACTTATTGACCTTATCCGAAAAATGTTATAGGTTATAATCATGAAAAATCTTTTTAAAATAACTTTATTTTTCTTTATCATATTCGTTATTTACCTGGGTGTTTTATACTTTATTCAGGATGATTTGTTGTTTTATCCGGATAAACAATACAAATCCCCATCTGATATATCCATGTCACAATTTTTGGAAAACCCACTAAAGGCACGGGACGGTACGGATATAATGACTTGGTATCATGAAGGAGATAAGGATAAACCGGCCATTTTGTTTTTACATGGTAATGGCGGACAAATAGCCACTTTTGCACCACCTTTACGCCCTATTTTAGATGCAGGTTATACCGTTTTAATGATGGAGTACCGTGGTTTTGGAAATATGCCCGGAACCATATCCCAAGAAGTAATCGCACAAGATGCCGCACTTGCTTTCGATTGGCTAAAAAATAATGGATATTCAAAAGTTATTGTTTATGGATACTCCTTTGGAACGGCATTTGCATGTGCTTTGACTGCTATTCGGCAAATTGACGGGTTAATTTTAACAGATCCGTTTTCATCACTGAGCAAAATTATCTCTGAAAAACCTATTCCTTTTGCTAAACTTGTTTTAAAAGATGCATATATGTCTCTTGATTACCTGAAAAAATATAATGCTCCCTTGTTAATAATCCATGGAAAATCGGATGCCTTAATTCCTTATCAACATGCACAAGAATTATTTGATCAGGCTTTATCAAAAGAAAAACAAATTGAATTATTAGACAATGAAACACATATTTCTGTATTTTTCGAACAAAAAAATGTTCCTATCATATTACAATTCTTAAAAAGGTTCTGATAAAATTCTTCAGAAGTTATCAAATTTGACAAAACCGGGGTTAAAAAACAATATTAAGAAAATTATTCTTCCGGAATAACCTCCAAAACTTCATATTTTCCGTTACCTTTTGTTTCTGCCAAAATCAACGTCAAATCGCAAGAACCATCTTCATTCAAAGTCAGCGTTCCAAACGGTGTTTCGAACTTTTTAATAGCATCTAGAGCCTCATGGATACCTTCTTTATCCAACGTTTTTGCGTTTTTAATGGCTTCTCCCATCAACTTCATAGACGAATAACCAAATGTTGAAAAGTCAGTCGGGTCTTCACCAAAACGTTTTTTATAAGCAATCGCAAATGGAGAATTTTTTTCATTCAAATTGTCAAATTGCTGAACAAAGACGATATTTTCATCTGTCTTGACATATTCTTTAAATCCGGCATCTTTGAAAGTCGGGCTGCTTAAAATCTTGCCTTTAAAACCTGCTTCTCTTAAACGATTAATGCCTATAGGATAACCCATACCATAGCCAGCAACAAAAACCGCCTCTGGTTTACTTGCTAATACTTTTGCAATCCCGTCTTTACAGTCCCGTTCATCTTCCGGATATAATTCGATGTGCGTAATTTCAACATCTGTTCCTTTAAGTCCGTCTTGAATACCTTTTATAGCTTCCTTACCAAATGGCAAGTTAATGGCATAAATAGCAACCTTTTTAATGCCAAAAAGCTCAATTGCCCTACGTGTTAACGCATAATACAATTTTTCAATGGTTAAAAAGTTTTTATACATATATTTAGGATCATTGGATTTTAAGAATTCGTTGTTATAAGATATTGTCACAACAGAAGGGATTTTATTATTTTTGACTAAAGGAGCAACAGCCGGAACTGCATTATCACCGGCAATAACAGCTGCCACAATATCTTTAAACAACAATCTGTTAAATTCTGAAATAGCGATTTTCGGGATGATCTGAGAGTCACCCACAAACATTTCTATCTTTCGACCGTTATAATCATCAGAAGCATTTATTTCTTCTTTTGCCAATAATGCTCCGTTTAAAATTTCTTGTCCCATTTTGGCAACAACACCTGATGGATGCGTCAACAAACCAACTTTTACAATAACATCTCCGTTATTTGCTTCCGGTTTAACTTTCTTTTGAGATTGCAAATACCATGCGCGACCAGCAAAAACAGCAATCAATGCAACAACACATAAACCTATAATTGCCTTTTTCACGAAACTATCCTCTCTATTTTTTTATAATTTTTATTGTACCATCTGCCTGCATTTGTTTAATAACCAAAGGAACACGCATATGATTGTTTTCACCAATTGAAATAGGTCCTAATACAGACGAAAAATCCCTTGTATTTAATATATTCTTATAAACTTCTTGGACATCATAATCATACTTTTTTATTGATGAAGCAATAATTTTAGCCGCAATATAATTCATCATTGAAAAACTGGACGGTGAACGTTGATACTTCTTTTCAAAACGTTTAACAAAGTTTCGAAGTTCTACATCATCAGAATTGAAATCAAAACGTGTATCTGTCCAATATAGAGGATGCTTTGTTCCAATAACATTTGTATATGTCGTTATGTTCCAATCAGTAATAATCGGACCTGTAAAACCCTGTTCACGCAAGGTATTGATCAGTTTAGGATAAAGAGCCCCCCATCCGAAAATAGCAACAACTTCAGGATTGGGCTCCAAAATCTTTGTAATCAAAGAACGTGCATCTGTTGCATCAATAGCAAAGGAATCTTTTCTTAAAACAGGAATATTTTTTTCAGCCAACCTGTCTTCGAAATGTTTGGCCATAAATTCTGTTTCAATACCTTTTAAATACAAAATGGATGCGCTTTTGGCGTTCAAATCATTCATTACAAAATCAGATGAATAATCAATTAAATAAGATGTATCCGGAAAAAAGTTAACACCCAAATCTAATGTTTTTAAAGCATTAGCATAAATAGGTAAGTTTTGTTCTTTTGAAATAGGTTGAATAGCAATTGCAGGAACATCTCCATAAATAAACACGATATTTATATTATCAGATTGTAACTTTCTAAATGCAGAAATGGAATCTTTTGCCGTAAATTTACCATCTTCAACAACCAATTTAACCTTAAAATCAGACGATTGATTAAATTCATTAAAAGCCTCCGTTAATGCTTTTTGAGTCATAGAACCATCATCCGAAAGAGCTCCACTCATTGGCAAAACAGCCCCGATTTTTATAACTTTATCAATTTTTTCTGTTTTCTTTTGAGATTGTAAATACCATGCGCGACCACCAAAAACAGCAATCAAAGCTACGACACATAAACCTATAATTGTCTTTTTCATATTTTATTCCTTTATAATTTTTGACGTACCATCGGCCTGTAATTGCTTAAATTCAAAACGGGGCAATTCCAAATTACCATTGGGTAAATAATGAATTTTCCCGAAAATACTATCAAAATCTTGTGAAGATAACAAATTTTTGCGAACCTGCTCTGTTGTTTTATCCGTATTTTGGAAAGCATACGACAATATGTACAAACTCTCATAAGCAAACGCAGTAAATACATTTTCTCTTGTGTCTTTAAGATCATCAGAATTAAATTCTAATGTTACGTAATAAATTCCGTCACCATTGTTCGCAACTAAATTGGTATTAAAAGGTATATCCGGTCCGGTAACTATTTTTCCATTATATTTTAATTCCATTAAAGAATTTAAAGCAGCAAAATACCCTGGTCCATATCCCCAAACAACGACAACGGAAGGTTTTTTATCCAATATCTTTACAACCTGAGTCTTGGTATCTGTTGTAGCCAACGGAAACGTCTCTACAATCGATACCGAAACATTAGCTTCTTTCATACGCATTTTCATCAGTTCAGCAAAACGATCACCATCTGATGTTTTGACTTTTAAAACAGCAATTGAACCATCTCCGACCATCTTAACGACAGGACCTGCCATTTCCGAAGCTAATTTATCCAAACTATACCATCCCCGGAAAAGATAGTCGTTCGTTGTTGTCGGAGTATCATCAATGTCGACCAAGGAAATTGCTACTTTTTTATCCTCATTAATTCGGGAAGAAAGAACTTTTGTTGTCAATTCGCCGAAAAGAATAAAAGCATCACAATCGGCAATTCTGTTGTAAGCGGACAATGTCCCGATTTCGGTATATTTACTGTCTTCAATATATTGTGCAATATGCAATCTGACCTGTTTTTTCGGATTAGTTAAATTAATACTCTTTTGTGCTGCATTAAGTCCTATCAAGGCATCTTGAGCATCTTTTGCAACAAAGGAAGATAACGGCAATAATACACCGACATTAATAATATCACTTCCGTTGCTTGCAACTTGCTCTGTTTTCTTTTGTGATTGCAAATAATACGCACGACCGCCAAAAACAGCAATCAATGCAACAACACATAAACCTATAATTGTCTTTTTCATAACACTTCCCCATTGCGCGTTGACAAACTTGATTGTATTCATAGCAAAGGGAAATGTCAAACACAAAAATATTAAAAATAATGTTCTTCCAATGAGCTTTCGGAAAGAGCTTTTTTAATGGATGCAAACTCTTTTGCAATTTGTCCTTCACGTAACAAATAAGCCTTGTTCATCCACTTTAACAATTCCAATCTGTGTTCAACCATCAGCAAACTGGATTGCGGATGCGTTTTCGCAAAATTCTTTAAGCAATCCATAATTTCGATAGCTGCAACCGGAGATAATCCCGCAGTCGGTTCATCCAATAAATATAATGAACAGGGTTTAATTAATACCATTGCAATGGCTGCAGCTTGTCGTTGTCCGCCTGAAAGTAAACCGGCACGCTTGTCCAATTTTTCTTTCAACATCGGGAAGATTTTCAAAACATTCTTTATGGCTTCTTGTTTATCAATATTTTTAAGCGGCAACAAAGATAACTCCAAATTTTCTCGAACGGTCAAATTTGTAAAAATGTTCTGAACTTGCCTTAAATAACCGATACCGGCATTGATACGAAAATCCGTTGTTGGTTCTTTTTTCTTTGTCCATTTGTAATTTAAGAATTGAATGGATGAATCTGCACGCCATATTTTTAACTCACCGACTATGGCTTTCAATAAAGAAGATTTACCACTTCCGTTCGGTCCCATCAATAAAACGCTTTCTTTGGGTTTGATAATTAAATTGACATCCTTTAAGACGGGATTTTTTTCATACCCGCTCGTTAAATGAGAAATTTTTAAAAGATATTGCTCTTTATCGTTCATACTCTACTCCCGTTCTTCTAAAATGTCATAAGTTCCATCAGCTTTCATTCTACCAATGAAAATCGGCAAAGACCCCATACCTTGTTCGTCCAATATCAGATTTCCACGAATTGTATCAATCTTTTTAATTTTACTAAGTGCGGTATTAATACCCTCTGATGAACCATCAGAATTTTTGATAGCTTCACCTAATATCATTACAGAAGAATAACCATCCATCGCAAAATTACTCATTTTTTCATTAAATCTATTTTGATATGCCCGTTCAACTTGTTCATTTCTGCCCATTTGAGTTGATTGAGCGAAGAATATAAAGTCTTTTATATCCTTTATATTTTCAACTGTTTTGGGATTTGTAATCCCTTGATCAGTAACAAGAAGCCCGTTATAACGCACCTCTTTTAAACGATTAAGTAAGGAAATATATGCTTGTCCGTAACCAACAACCAAAATCCCATCCGGTTTTTGAGCAATAATTTTTTCGACTAAGGAACGCGTATCTGTTTCATGTTCTCTGAATTTTTCTACTGTCGTTATAACACCACCCTGCTGTGTATAGATATTTCTAAATCCTTCAAAACATTCCAAAGAATACGGAACATTCATAACTAAAACAGAAAAGTTCTTTTTCCAAAAAGCTGAAATCAAATACTCTCCCAATTTTTCGCCACCTTTTAAGACTGAAAAATAATTCTGATACATAAATTTTGGGGTATTAGATTTGGCAAATTCGCTATTACCCATAATTGTAAGAATTGTCGGAATTTTATTTTGAATAATAAGAGGAGCTACAGGTGGAACTTGATTATCTCCGGTTGCAATTAACGCATCAATTTGATTAAATTTTAATTTGTGGAAAGCGTTTACAGCCTCTTTAGCAACACCTTTACCGTCCTCCATAATTAACTTTATTTTTTTACCCTTATAATCCGATGAAGCATTTATTTCTTCAACTGCCAAAATAATTCCATTATTCAATTCTTGCCCCATTTTCGCATATTGTCCGGAAGGGAAAGAAAGTACACCAACTTTTACTACGTTTTTCTCGGTTTCACGATGTTCATACAGCCACCACGCACGGCCACTAAAAACGCCGACCACAACTAAAATCACAAAAGTCCAAATCCATTTTTTCATATTAAACTTCTCACTTTACCGTGTAACTGCCCTTTAATCCGTTAGGTCTGTAATACATCAGCACGATTAAGATCGTACCATACACAATTTCACGAATGTTTGCTGCTATTTCATCCGGAAAACCAAGAAAACGCAGTCCCTCTGGAAATAATATCATAAAGATAACACCCAAAAACGGTCCAAGCAAATTTCCGGAACCACCAACAAACAAAATGCACATGATAAACATACTTTCAGATAACGAAAAAGATGTCGGATCAATATAAGTAACATAACTGGCAAACAAGCAACCGGCAAAACCCGCCAACGCTGCGGAAATAACAAAAGCACGTGTCAATTGTTTTTGCGGGGAAATACACAAAGTTTCAGCCGCTTTTTCATTATCACGAATAGCTTTTAATGACAAACCGAAAGGACTTTTGCCCAATATTCCGACAATGTATGTAATCAATAATGCTGCTATAATTCCCAAAATGGTAAATTGTTCCATTTTAGTAAAATAAAATCCGAAAAATTCCGGTTTGGGTATTTCTTGAATTCCGTAAGAGCCCTTTGTGACACTTTCCCAGTTATCCAAAATAGAAAATATAATCATTTGAAACCCGAGTGTCGTTAAAACAAAGGTTTCTCCTCGAAACTTTAAGGTTGCCTTTGATAAAATCCATCCGATTAATCCCGAAAAGACGATAGCCAGTAAACAACACGCGGAAAATCCCAAGTTAAAATGCATCGCAAGTAATGCATAAGCATAAGCTCCTATACCGTAAAAAGCCGCATGCCCCATACTCATTAAACCACCAAATCCCGTAATCAGGTTCATGGAATAAACCAGCACCAGATAAATGCAAATCATCATCATTAAATGTAATCCGTATGCCATCTATTTATCCTTTCCTAACCCAATATAAATTCGCTTAACTTCACTATTGTTCAACACTTTTTTTGCAGAGCCGTGTAAATAAACTTGTCCTTCATTTAAAAAGTAAATGTAATCGGATAATTTTCTGACAACCTGCATATTATGTTCAATTAACCCAACGGAAATATTACGTTCTTTAACCAAATTTTTGATTAAAGTCGTCATTTGCTCTACCATAACAGGTGACAAACCGGAAGTCGGTTCATCTAGCAAAATATAGCGCGGTTCACGTGCCATAATACGAGCTAAGGCAATCAACTTTTGCTGTCCGTAAGACATCTTTTCGACTTTTTTATTGGCAAATTCGCTTAATCCTATCTTTTCCAAATAATATAAAGCTTCAGCTTTATGCTTGATTAAAAAGTCTTTTAAACAATAAAAATGCGTAAAAGTCCACCAAGGAGTTTTTTCATGCTTTTCCATCAATGCAACCAATATGTTTTCTATTGCAGACATATCTGAAAAGACACGCAAGTCTTGGAACATTTGCGTCAATCCTAAATGGGCCATTTCAAAAGGTTTCAAACCAGTAACGTTTTTTTTGCCCATAAAAATCTTTCCCTTATCGGCCGACAAATTACCCGTAATGATATGAAACAACGTTGTTTTACCAGCTCCGTTTGGACCAACAAAAGCCGTTATCATACCCGGTTTAATTTGAGCATGGATGTCTTTTAAAATTTCGACTTCCCCAAATTTTTTATAAATACCGTCAATGCTTAAAACGTTGTTATCTTCCATTTTCTACTCTTTCACTATTTTTGCTGTTCCATCCTGTTGCATTTGCTTTATGGCCAATGGCGCATGTGCTTCACGCCCTCCATCATATCCAAATTTTCCCACCATTGTTGGTTTATTATTAAAACCGGACAATTTTAAACGAACTGATTCTGTTGTTTGAGGCTGCGAAGAAATAATTGCTTCTGCTAATAACTTTAACGATTCATAAGAAAATCCATGAATAGCTACAGCCGGTTTTCCACGTTGTTCTTTATATTTTGTAGCAAAATCAGAGTAGCCTTGATAGTTTGAATCAATAATCGGTTCAACAAAATAAACACCGGCGGCATTATTTGCTACATGTTCATAAGTATTCGGAAAAGATATGGCCGTTTCCGAAAGAATGGGCTTGTCATAGCCGGTTTCCATAATTTGGTTGATAACAGCTGCTAAACCAGCTCCGAAACCAAAGACAACAATAGAATCCGGTTTCTTATCCAGTACTTTTGCCACAAAGGAACGAACATCCCGTGAATCTTGAGGATATGTTTCCTGTATCACAATTTTACCACCATTATTCTGATAAGCTTTAGTAAACCCATCAGCACCCTCTTTTCCATAGTTATTGTTGATTCTCATAACGGCTGTATTTTGAATTTTTAAATCATCCGATAAGAAATCCGCCAAAGCCTTAGTAGAATAACTGGTCGAAATCCATGAACGGAATACCCAATCAGATAGTTGGGTAACATTATCCGCGGCAGCAATGCCCATAACAAGCGTTTTGTTTTCCTTTGTTAAAGGGGCCAAAACATAACTGGGATTATCACCATAAACAACAAAGTATTTAATACCTTCACCGGCCAATTTATGGTATGCGGAAATAGTGGCTTGCGAATCATATTTCCCATCTTCCATGGATAATTTTACAGGTGTTTGTGAATGTTGCCTGTTAAAATCATCTACAGCGATTTTTAAACATGCTAAAACATCTTTGCCTTCTTCACCATAAATTCCGCTCATTGGTAAAATTGCCCCAATTTTTATGGTGTTGTCAACTCGTTCTGCTGTCTTTTGAGATTGCAAGTACCATGCGCGGCCACCAAACATGACCACTAATACAACAATCACCAAAATCCAAATTACTTTTTTCACTTCCTTATTCCCTTACAATTTTTGTTGTACCATCCGGTTGCATTTGTTTAATAAGCAATTTGGGAAAAATAATCTCCCTTTTCTCATCATAACTGATTTTACCCAAAGGTGTATCAAAGTTTTTGATATTCAAAAGTGCTTGACGTATACTATCAGCACCATTATCAGAAGCATTTTTAATTGCCTCAGCCAATAATAACGTACCAATATACGCGAACATCGCGTGCAAGCTCATCTTATTATTCGGATCTAAAAAATCCCACGTCGTAGAAGTAAAGTAAACATCGGCACCTTTACTTTTCCAAATAGCATAATCCACCATAGCATCCGGAGTGGTCAAAATTGCGCCGGAATAGCCTTGTTCCTTCAATGTATCGATTGCAGCCGCCACTCCATGTTCAAATCCAAAAACAACGACAGCTTTTGGATTTTTATCTATAATCTTGGCAACTTGTGATTTAACATCTGTGTCAGAAATAGAAAAACTTTCCGTCAAAACAACTTTACCTTCTAAATTTGCATATGCTTGTGAAAAATTATCTTCATAATCATCACCAAACTGGTTTTTAATCTTAAATATAGCTACTTCATTTACCCCTAAATCATTTTTAATAAAATCGGCCAATAAGTCAGCCTGCGGTTTTACGTAAATCCACCCCCGAAACATCCAATTACTTAAACTTGGAATTTCTGTATTTGCAGCAGAAGTTGCAATAGTAGGAATTTTGGCTTGTTCGACAAGTGGTGCTAAAGTTAAGACGGGAACACTTCCCATTATAATAAGTCCCTGTATTTCATCATTTAAGGCTTTTTTGAAGGCACTTAAAGAATCCTTTGCTAGAAACTTATGATCTTGAACAGATAACTTGATTTTAAAGCCATATTCCGGTTTGTTATTTATTTCTTTAACTGCCTCTTGGGCGCCCGAAAGAGCCTCTTTCCCAGAGGGCGAAGAAAAACCACTTAAGTCACTTAAAAAACCAATTTTAATAATCCTATCCGTTTCACTTTTTGTCTGCTTGCGCAAGTAATATGCTCGTCCACCGAACACGGCAACTAAAACAACAATACATAAACCAACTATAATTTTTTTCATTTTTTTATTCCTTTACTATTTTTGCTGTTCCATCCGGTTGAAGCTGTTTAATAACAATCGGCAATTTCATCCATTTATTCTTATCAATGGTCACAGGTCCTAACACTGTTTTCAAATCTTTTGTTTGTTGGATGTTGTTATAAATGTCCATAGGTTTATATTCGGCTGTTTGAATAGCATTCATAAGAGCCTGTGCTCCGACATAACTCATCATGGTAAAAGTAGATGGTTTTTTACCGAATTTTTCTTTGAATTCAGCCAAGAATTCTTTAATTTCAGGTATGTCTGTATTGTCATCAAACAATGTGTCTGTCCAATATAACGGATAAGGTGTCTTTGCCAATTCATGTTTAATGGAAGAAACATTCGGATCTGATACAATTGTGCCTGTAAAACCTTGTTCCCGTAACGTGTTTAAAATGGCTGTATAAGTTGAACCATATCCCAACACAATCACAACATCCGGTTTATAGCTCAACACTTTTGATACCAAAGGTCTGACTTCCATTACATTGGGGTCAAATTGTTCTGAATTAATAACTTGAACGGTATCTTTGAACTTGTCTTTCAAACGTTTTGTTGATTCCACATGTGCCATATCTTTTTGATGAACAATAACTACATTTTGCGGTTTTAACATCTCATTTACAAAGCTGAAAATACTGTCCGTCCAATCTGTGCTAGATGGGCTCAAATTAACCACAACTGGACTGTCATTCAATTCTTTTGATTCAGCCATGGCGAACAAAGGCAATTTTTGTTCTTGTGCAATAGACACAATGGCTTTTGCAGGTAAATCACCATAGACAAAATACAAGTCTACCCCTTGTGATTGCAACTTACGGAAAGCGGAAACAGAATCTTTGGAAGTATATTTATCATCTTCATATATAACTTTAATTTTCACATCCCGTTTTGCGTTCATTTTTTCTGCCAACAAATTTAACGCACTTACAACATTCTTACCTTCAAAAGCCATAAAACCGGAAGTCGGAACAAGTGCTCCAATCTTCACCACATTGGTATCAGTTTCGCGGTGTTGGTAAAGCCACAAAGCACGACCACCGAACACGGCAATTAAAACAACAATACATAAACCAACTATAATTTTTTTCATTTTTTTATTCCTTTATAACCTTTGCTGCACCATTCGATTGCATTTGTTTGATAATAACCGGCGGATGCGGTTCACCATCCTTATCATACCCGATTATTCCCATCACTGTTTTAAAATTTTGAATATCATAGAACCCTTGATTTAAATCTGTTTTATTTTCAAGCGCTTTCATTAAAACATCAACAGTCACATAAGACAAAACTGCAAAAACATCCGGATCAGATCCAATCTTAGCACGATATCTTTCCAAATAGCGCGGACTCATCTGATCAACTCTGTAATCACCAATTGCAAAATAGGTTCCCTCTGCTTGATTATAAATATTTTTCCAAACAGCTTCATCCGTGACGGTATGATCTGTAATAAAATCACCCTTATATCCTCGTTCGGCCAATTGATTAAAAGCAGCATTATATCCGGGACCGAAACCAAACATTCCAATCAGTTGTGGTTTTTCATCTAAAATTTTTAAAGCCTGTGCTCGAACATCCATATCCCCGATATTATAACTCTCTTCAATTAAAATCTTACCACCCAATGCTGTATAATACTTTTGAAATTCGTTGCTGAAGTCATCTCCATAGTTATTTTTAACTTTAAAAATAGCCATTTCCGTTTGCTTCATATCATGAAACACAAAGTCTGCTATTTTTTTTACCAAGTCTGTTGTTGAAGTACAAACCCGGAACATATACGGACTTTTTGACGGAAGTTGTGAATCACCCAGAGCCAATGCAATTGTAGGCACCTTTGTTTCATTAATCAATGGTAGCAAACCAAACGCCGGCAAATCACCAAAAACAATATAAGCATCTGGATTAGATGTTTTTAACTTATTAAATGCGGAAATACTGTCTTTGACTGTGTACCTGCCATCCTCAAAAAGATACTGAATTTTATAAGGTTTATCAGCGGTCAGTTCTTCTGTTGCAATTTTTAATGTCGTAACAACACGATTTGTCAGATTTTCATCAAATCCCGACAAAGGAACAACAACTCCAATTTTGATAGCATCTTTATTTTGCTCTGCTTGTTGGTGCAGATACCACATACGACCACCGAATACGGCAATCAAAACAACTACAAACAAACCAACAAGTATTCTTTTCACTTTTTATTCCTTCACTATTTTTGCCGTCCCATCCGCTTGCATTTGTTTAATGGATAAAGAATCTAAATATAATTCTCCGTCCGCATTAAATGTGACTTTTCCCATAACGGTATCAAAATCTTTAAGAGATAAAAGGGCTCTTCTGATTCCCTCTGGTTCAGTTCCTCCACGCCTTATGGCCTCTGTTAAAACCTGCATTGTCATCAAAGTAAAAGCTGTAAAAATATCAGGTTCTTCTTGAATAGCTTTTTGATACCTACCCTTAAAAGTCGGAAGTTGTTCAAAACCATATTCAGCCGTTGCAAAATAACACCCTTCTGCATTGTTGGTAATGTGGCTATATACTTCGGTATCCATAATGGCGCTTTCCGTCAAAACAATACCTTCATAAGCATTTTCCTTTAACTGATTAAATGCGGCAATATATCCTGTTCCTGATCCAGTGATAAAAACAGCTTTCGGATTTGTGTTCAAAATTTTAGCAATTTGCGGACGAACATCCAAAGAATCCATGGCATAGCTTTCATTTATCAAAACTTTTCCACCACCTTGTTCAAATTTTTCAATAAAGGTATTGGCCATATCATCACCATAGTTGTTTTTAATTCTTAAAATTGCAACCGTATCTGCACCTTTATCTAACAAGAACTTGCTATTCTTTTCGGCCAACACATTATTTGCATGAAATGCCCTAAACAGATAAGGATTGTTTTTTGTAATATCTGCCGTTCCTGTAATCAAAGCAATTGTTGGAATTTTATTTTCCTTGATACGAGTTTTTAATCCATACACAGGAACATCCCCCAAAACGATGATTGCATTTGGTTTATCCGTTATCAGTTTGTTAAAAGCGGATAAACTGTCTTTGACCGTATATTTGCCATCTTCTAGCTGATAAGAAATACACTGATTTTCCAACAAGTTTTCGGCTTCAATTATGTCTTTTGCAACATTTAAAGTGGCAACAATCTTCTTATTGCTATCGGACACAATTCCACTCATTGGCAACACTGCACCAATCTTCACGATGTCGTCTCCTGTTTCTTTATGTTGATAGAGCCACCATGCCCGTCCACCAAAGACAGCTATTAAAACCACGACACATAAACCGATTATAATTTTTTTCATTCTTTTATTCCTTTATTTTTCTTCCAAACGTTTGCTGTTTCCGATTAATCCAGATGGTTTAAATAACAAAACAAAAATCAAAATAATGAAAGTCACCATACTGACCCATTCACCGGAAAATTTCCAACTGACAATGCTTTGGCACAATGCTAAAATGAAGGCACCTAATCCCCAACCCCAATATTTATCTATACCACCAAAAAATACGGCCACAGAAGCTGTTAATAAATAAGACATACCGACATGAGGTTCTATACCGACATCATACGCGATTAATGCCGCCGGAAGTGCTATCATCAAAGAACTGACAGCAATGATTAACTGTCTGATTTTTTGCAAAGGCAATCCCATTACGGGAACCAACCGTGGTTGATCACCCATAGCCCAGGCTACTTTAAAATAAGGATTTTTACGTATCAACAATCCTAAAATCACAAAAGCAGAAGCACAAATTAAAAATTCATACAGTTGAATTCTGGTTACCTTTAATCCATAGAAAATATATGTAGGCTCTAAATCAACAGAAATACTTTTTACATTATTGCCAAAAAGCAACGCAATTGTATTTTCGATAATAATCATGACACCCAAAGAAGCCAACATTACTACACCGGATGTTGATTTTTTCTTTGCAAAAGGATAATAAACACAACTTTCTAAAATGGCGCCGGCAATAAGAGTAGCAAGTAAAGTCAAACCGGCGGCAATGGGGGTTGAAAGGTGCAGCAATGCTACAAAAGTATAAAAAAAGTATCCGACTAAAATGAACATACCACCCAGGGCGATATGAAAAATACGCAACGACCTGTATACCAACCCAAAAGCAACAGCCATACACGCGACAAGCGCCCCTTGAACCAAGCCATTGATAAGAAGTTGCAATAATAATATCATAAAATTCTACCCCTTTGCATACCAAACTTGTGAAAGCATAGCACAAAAAATGTACTTTTGTAAAGTTTTTTGGTATTAAAATGTGAAATTATCCATTTTGTTTTAAAAAGTTTTAGAAAATGCTTCTTAAAACGGATAAAATGTGTATATCTCATTGTTCTTGAGCAAATATGTATTATGCATACGATATCATCTTTATCAATAACAAGGCCAACCATCTAGGTGGCCTTGTTTGGTCAGCTATATTCCCTTTGTTTGATAATCCTTTTGACTTTCATTTTCCCTTTGACATTTCTGGAAACAATATGCTGCTCTTTCTTCCAGTCAGATTTTAATTTTGAGTAAACATATTCATCCCGATAGTCTTGGAAATACTCCGCCCAATCGGCAGCCCTAATAGTTCCGTCCAACTGATAGTTGCACCTTATAGCTACCATCTCGGAACGTTTGTTCCGGGTATCCATACGAATTTGTATCCGATTGACACCTTGCTCAAAAACTGTTTTTTCTATAACACGAACAGCTTCTGTAATGTAACCATGTCCGACGGCTTCGTCAATCAGCCAATAACCGATTTCTGACGTTTTACTTTTATCATCATATTTGAAGAAGTCTATCAATCCGGCAAAAGCTTTTGTATTCTTATCCCTGACAATATAAGTATAGCCACTTCCTTCTTCCCAATGCCTTTTAGCCCAGTTGACCAAATAATTATATTCATCTTCAGGGCGTTTAATCTTATCTGGCCATGGCAACCATTGACGTAATGTTCCATACGACGGCTTAGCCTTTTCAACAATTTCTGTTGCCAAAGCAAAGGATGGTGGATAAGCCGCTTCCAGTATGATACGTTCTGATTTGATTTTCTTTGGCATCTTCAGTGGCATTTGTACTCTCCTCTCTCCATTCCACATACACATACGTGGTATATTGTATACTTTTTTCTTCTTTAGTCAATGAAATACTATTTAAAACATCAAAAAAGTCTCCATCAACATTTCAAATTTATCAGTTAGGCACTGTGTAATTTACGAATACACTTGACACGAATTGTCATGTTTACTACAATAAAAGCCGAAAGGTAAGATATGCTGTCGGAAGATTATTTTCAAATTAACCAATTGGCCGGAGAAGCCAGTCCGTGGTTGCCTCGTTTAAATCAAATTCGAAAAATTATTCAAAAACCTGATTTCCAATATAGCGAAGAAGACGGCGCGGACTTTATGCTTACATCATTTCTGGGAAGCAGTTATTGGTTGGATAAAGAGTTATTTAATGAAAATTATTTATATAGAAGGAAGTTCAAAGGATTACACACAGCATTTCAAGAAATCCATTTTCAAATGGTGGACATAGGCGCTCTTCTGTTGAAAAAAGGGTTCCCATTGGAATATGAGCCGTCAATTTATCGTAATCAAGGGCCAGATCAATTAGCTTCTTATGTTAAAGCTTTTGTAAAGCAGTGCCATGAAAGATACAATCTTTTCTACAAAAAAATAGCGCATAAAAATCAAATCCAACCGACCAAAGATTTTCAAAAAATAAACGGTTAAATTTTTCAAGTTAAAAAAGACTTTTTAAATACTTTTACACAATATATGAATTTATCTTTGTTTGCAACTTGTCTTTATACAATATAACTTTTTGTATATTTTCTTTTCTCAGCTTTTTGCAGTCTTTAATTAAATCAGACAGTATTGTTTGGCTATCTTGGTAAACAGAATCTTTCCAAATGGGCATAATTGCCAAATGCATGTGATATCCGGTAAAACTTCTGAAAAAATAAGAAATTCGAATGCAATCGGAATCTTGCCGTAATGCTTTAGTTGCAATAGCTAATAATTTATTCCATTCATTAGCTTCATCTGTTGTAAGTTGATCAAAATATTCAACATGTCTTTTGGGTGATAAAATCATCATGCCAGGATAAGAAAGTTCCAAGTCCAAAGAAAGTTGCATTGTATTTGTTTGAGAGATCAAACCATCTTTAAAAAAATCCGTATTAACCAAGTGACAACCAATGCAATCTTTGATCTCTAATTCCTGATTAAATATAGTAGTTATTTTCATTTTCCTCACCTCTTTAATGAAAATGTTGTACCATATTTCAAATGCGTTATCAAGCATTTTTGGTTTTGAATATATCAAACAATTACAAAAAAAAAGCCGCCTTTTCAGACGACTTAGTTTTATTGGTTGCGGGGGTGGGATTTGAACCTCACGACCTTCAGTTTTATGAAACTTGATAAATTACCAGACTGATCCTTATCATTTCACTTCCATTCTTTAACTAACGAGCCTAAATTAAATTTATCAGGAACCACTGCATATGGAAGATTCTTATATAAAGTGCTATTATCAACAAATATTTTATATTGTTTGGATGCGCTAGTTTCAGTCCACTTAGACATTATATTTTTTCTTAGAAAAGAAAAATGATGCATCGTTATACCTTCCTGCACCCAATACCTCGCAAAAGGGATATGTAAAATTTCTCTCGTAGGATCACATAAACAAGGGGCATGAAGATTATGCCCAAGTTTGCTAAAAAAGTAGATTTTACTCCATATATTTACGAAATATCCCGGAAGGATAATTTGCTTTGTTGGAGAAAAATATGTCGTAATTGGTGAATAAACATGTGTCAGTTTCTTTTCCAAAATTTGATACTTTACCTCATTTAGTTGATCCGCATCATAAAACTCATCAGCATCCATTGTCATAAAATAATCAACCCCTCTTTTTTTTAACATCATTAAACCTATATTTCTTTTTTTTAATTCATTATGCCATGGTTTATCGTTTATATCTGGTTCAAATTTTACCAATTCATCAATCAAACCATCTTTTTCTAATTTCTTCAGTAAAGAATACAGGTTACCTGATGTCTTGGTCCCTCTCCAACTAATTTCTTGCCATACAACTTGTATGTAATCAGCGGCAGCTCTAACAGAGCGAATAGATTCCTCTAAAAGTTCTTCACAATCCCAGACCGAATAGGATATACCCCATTTTAGTTTTTTGATCTTTTGAGTGAAATTAATTCTCATACAATATCTTCGCCAATACTGACGAAAACGCTTATTCTTCATTCGCTTATCCATAATAAATAAGCTACGCATTCTTAATACTGTTTCATATTTAATCATCGCCGCTTTCTTTCAAAATCGCCTTTGGTGCGAAAGGCGACTGGAAGCTGAAAACTACTCATAGGAATAGCGGGCATATTGATTTGAACAGGACTAAGCCTGCAAACTTATTAGCCTCCTTCCAGTCATATCGACCAGAAGGAGTTTTTACACCAATAGTATCTATTGGCAACCTATGAAGAGTTTTTCAGTCCTCGGGGCAGACACCAACCTGCCTTAAGGACATATTAAACAAATACGCCTAATAAGTCAAGTTTTTTTTGTAAAAACAAAAAAAGTCGCCATTACTGACGACTTGTGATTTTTGGTTGCGGGGGTGGGATTTGAACCTCACGACCTTCAGGTTATGAGTTTTGGTATCTATATATGATGTAGAAATAAAAATATAGTATTTTCAATGAGTTATTATTAAATTAAAAAAAGATATATGCTCTAAAATACCCTATAAAAGACCATTTTTCTACATTTTATGTAGCAAAAATGAATCAAAAACAACCAACCAGAAGGTCTAAAATTAGGCATTAAAAAACCCCTGATTTTCAGGGGAATAACTGCTTTACAAACATATTTAATTAGCAAATATATTCATCAGGTGTTTCTTTGGTGTTTTCTATTATAAAATCATCTAAATCCTTTTGGGAATATCTAATAGCACCACCAAGTTTTACATATTTTAGTTTTGTTCGCTGATTATATCTCCAATTATTCAAAGTTTTCGTTTGTAATCCAAGATATACTGCTGCTTCTTGTGTAGTAAGTAATTTTTTAGTTTCTAATTCCATCATTTTTATTCTCCTTGTTTGTATCTAATAATGTATGAACTGCATTTTCCATTGAAAGTTGGACTGGGTCTTGTGTAAGAAAAGCATAAACCTGTGTAGATTGAATGCTTTTATGTCCTAATGATGCTTGAATTGCCAACATAGACTCTTTGTTTATTGCCTGATAACACCCCAAGGTCTTTCTTAAATCGTGAAAGTGAAAATCTTTCAGTTGTGCTTCTACCTTAAACTTATCCCAATAATTGGAATAATCAACGATATGACCTGAATTACTACCTTTTGTGCTTGGAAAAACAAAAAGTGATTTGTCGGCAAACTCCTTTTCTCTTCTCAAAAGCAATTCTTTTGCTAATGGTATCATTGGAATACTCATTTCATCACCATTTTTGGATTTTGAAGCATCTATGCTAATTAAATTATTTTCAAAGTCCAAATCGTTCCATTCTAATGAAGATAGATTCCCTTTTCTTAAACCACTATATATTGCAAGCATAACATAGTCTTGAAAATCAACTGGATATTTTTTTAAGGTGTCTAAAAACAAACCAACTTCTGTTTTTTTCAAAAATCTTTTTCTTGGATGTAGTCTGTGCTTTTTGATGCCTTTTGTTGGATTTTCTCCATTCCATCCCCAGTAAATCATTTTGTTATACATTGCTCTCACTTTTTCTAACAATCTATTAGCACAGGTTTCGCCAGATTGTTTAGTTGTTTTATTGAAAAAATCTTCCCACTCTATTATTCCTATGGAACTAATTTTCCTATTAAAAAACTTTTTACAATGATTGTTTATATCTTGTTCGTCATATTTCCAAGATTTTTTACAAACCTTACTATATTTTTCCATCCACAAATTATACATTTCTTGGAATGTTGCTTCATCTCTAATTTTTCTTTTTTCTGCCATTGGGTCAATTCCTTCTGCTACTTGTGCTTTGATAATTTTTACTTTTCTTCTGGCATTATCAACACTCATATCAGGAAATCTTCCAATTTTAATTCTTTCTACTCTTCTGCCAATTCTTTTCTGTATGTAGAATGTTTTTGTTCCTAATGGAGATACAGATAAGTAAAGTCCTTCTTCTATTGTATCATAATAAAAAGTTATATTTGACTTTGCATTCAAGTTCATTAAATTAGTTTTATTAAAAGTAATTTTTTCTTTCATAACAATTTCTCCTTATTTTTTTTGTTATGTTTTCATTATACAATAACAGGAATAGGGATTTCAAAATATCTTACCAGTATCTTACTTTTTATTTTCTTGGTATTCTTCTTTTAATCTGTTGTTGATTTTTTGTGCTAATTTAGTGAGATATATAAAAGCATTATCATAATCCATTTTTTCTACTTCTTTTGTAAAGTGAAATGGGAACTTTATAGTGTTGTCTTTATCATATTTTTCTTTACATTGCTTATAATATCTTTTGGCAAAATCTTTGGCAATAGGAGTTATTCCCTTTGATTTTTTCTCGTAAAACCATTGCTTTTGTTCTTCATACATCTTTTGCTTAAATGGTTCAGCATTCTTACCTTTTTGTAATCCACCTCGTTTTAATTTGGTTTTTAGTTTTTCTTTTCTTATTATTGCATTGTATTCAATATTATCTAACACTCCTCGTTTATCTGCTATAAACAATTGTGTGGAGAGAATATACAAATGAACGACTTGCTCTTGTGTTCTGCTTGATAAAGGTGATTTCAAGTCAATAATCTTTTGAATCGTAGCAAGGATTTCTCTTACAAGTAATGATTTTCTGATGAACGGAAGTCCTTGTCTGTATTTTTTATGAGATTTAATAAAGTCCTTATCTTCTTTTGTCAGTTCTCTATTTAGATACCTTTTGACTATTGGATACTTCAAATTGGAAACTGGTAAGTTCAAAAATACTAACCATTCATTTTTTCTAATGTTATTTACTTTAATATTTTTACCATAATATCCTTTGTAAAATAGAGAGATATTATATCTTACTACTGCAATAATACCTTTAATTAAAGTGAATAGATTATCATTTCCACACACAGATTTGGAAAACTCTGCTGGGATATCAGTAATTCTTTCAATTTTATCCAAATTAGCATCTAACATAAAGAGTATTATAGTAAAAATAATTAAATATTCAAAAGAAATAAAAATTATTTTTTGTTAGAATCATAATTTTTTGATTTTCACAATAAATAACTTTGTATGAAGGAGGAAAACGAGATTTTAGAATCAAGTTTTCTGTTATGCCAGCAAGAACCACTGAAATAACAATAAATGATACAAGGTTCAAATCACTTATTTCTTTCATACAGGGACACACAAACTTCGGTTTGTGATTAAACGGGTCTAAAAATCTGTTTAATTGGTAAGGTTGCATCAACTCTTACTTGGTCTTTTGAAAATAAATGGAGGGTAAAAACCTGCCATAAGTTATTATATTGAATATAGAATATAGGAGAAAATAATGTATATAACAAATTATAATGATTATAAAACAATAAAAAAACTATCTATTATCATAAGTGATAATTACAAAACAAATGAAGATATAATTAAAATTAAAGATATGTTGGTTGATAATCAGTTAGGAGAAGTTGATATGAAAACCAATAATTCATTGTCTATTAAATTAAATAATATAGATAAAAACATAATTATCAACTTTCCACTTGATATTCATACTAATCGTTCTTTTACAATTGGTTATGAAAGAGAAGAAGATAATGATGAAAGTGATAACAATGAGAATAAAGGTCATATAGATAAGAAGTATTTAGATGAAGTTTATAATCCTACTAAACGAAATGGCATTCGTAAGATGATTACTCTTGGTGGAGAGATTAAAAAGAAAACAGATGATGTAGAAAAACCAAAAGATGATGATACTGACAAGAGAACTGATAAAGAACATTTTGATGATGTATGGAAAAAAATACTTGAAAGGTCTTATGCTGAAAAAGGTGTTATAGAACATCATTTGGTTATAAATCCCAAAATAGAGAACTATGATGAAGATAGATTATTAGAATTATTTAGAGATTTTAGAATCAAGTTTTATAGGAAATATTTAGGAAAACACTTTAATAAAATGAAAGAACAACAAATAGAGTTCTTTACAGCAGTTGAGTATGGTGAATTATATAGTTTAACTGGTAAGAAAGACACCCATTTGCATATTATTCTAAAAACCACGAATCAAGATATGTTAAATAAGTTTCATATATCTATTAAAGAACAATTAGAAAAACATTTTGGAGATAGAATAGATTATCAGTATAAACTAATAGATAAACCTAATTATAGAGTAAATGTTTATAATTATATCTTAAAAGAAGGAAATGAATGCTATACACATAATGATTTTCTTTACAAGAAAATTAGAGAAAAAAGTAAAAAACAAAAAAATAGATTATTTGATTTAGATAATCCACTTATTCATGCTTTATTAGATAAATAATTATGCAGTATAAATCTCTTTCATACACAAAACTAAATAACCCATATCAGCAATGATGTGGGTTATTTTTTTATATGCTGTTATATATTTTTGGCATATTCATCTATACATTTTTAAGAAACTCTTTTTCTCTGTATGTGTTGTATTTCTTCAAAAATGATAAAGTTTCCACAGATGCCTATATATTTCTGTTATATATTTTGGGTAATATATTCAATAAAACCCAGTATTTGCAATGGAATTAGAATCGTGATATTATAAACTTGATAATCAAACAGGAGTATAAGAGGATTTCAGGGTTAAATGATTTTATTTGTGATTATTGGTGCATTTATTCTTATAAAACTATATAACCAAGTTGTGCTTCCACCAGATGTTCAGTCGTTATTGAATAAGATTGAACGAGAACAACATAGTAATTCTAATTCTCATACTGGTGGAGAAGATGAGTTTGATTTAATTGAAAATGATATTATAGATGTGAAATGAATAACTTTTCTTTATATCTATCTACTCTTCTTCCTTTATATTATATCTTTTCAAAAAACGATAGAAAGTTGTTTTATTCACATTAAATATACGAGCAATTTGTGCTTTTGGTATCTTCTTATTGAGTAATCTTTGTATTTTGGTCTTATTCTTTGACAATTTTAATTCTTTTGATTTATGACCGATTGGTCTGCCAAGTATTCTTCCTTCCGCTTTTAATCTTGCCATTGTTTCTTTTGTTCGCTGTTGAAGCAATTGTTTTGACAATTCAGCAGTTAAACCAAAACAAAATGCTAATACTTTACTTTGAATATCATTTCCAAGTCGGTAATTTTCTTTCAAAGTCCATACCTGACAATTTTTCTTTAAGCAAGTTTCCAAGATATTAAATAATTCGGTTATTGACCTTGATATTCTTGAAATCTCTGTTGTAATAAGAATATCTCCATCTTTTAATTCATCTAATAATTCTCCCAATTTTCTTTTCTTTAATTTTTTGGAAGATGATATTTTTTCTTCCACCCATCTATCTATGTGAATGTTGTTTTTATCAGCAAACTGCTGGATAGCAAAGTGCTGGTTTATTTCATTTTGATGTGATGTTGAAACACGACAATAAGCAATGTAAGACATTTTAACTCCTTTTTTTACATTGAAAAATAACGATTTCTCTTGACTTTGGAGTTGCGAAAAATCCAAGAAT
>JAGCVC010000016.1 GCA_017962565.1 Alphaproteobacteria bacterium
AAAATTGCATAGAATAAAAGAAGCCGGTCGCAGTACGCTAGAAATGTTGGGAGTATTAGCGATAGGAGGGTTATTGATAATCGGATCGGTATGGGGGATAAGTATTCTGCTGAATAATCATCGGGCAAATGCAATATTGGCGGATGTGGCTACGTATCATATGACGTTAGAAGCATTAAAAGAAAAGTTTGATGAATTCGGGGACGCAGTTCATACGGACTTTAAACCGGAAGCGCCGGTGTATAGATATGATGCGCATACTACAGGTGAGGAGTTTTGGTTCATAACGGTGGAAGGTGTGCCAAGAAAGGTATGCGAAACGTTATTAGGACGGGCGACTATAAAAAGAGGAAATTACAGATTGGCTGACTATATATTGGGCTTTTATGATGAAGAAACGTTGTTCAGATTATATAAGGGAAACATAGCGGAATGTGAAGAAGAAAACGTCTTGACATTTTTTATAGGAGACAATGTGTGTGATGGGGAATGTCCGGAAGGAACGACATGTTACTTTGGAGCGTGTTGTGAGTATGGATTAAGATGCGGATCAAATTGTTGTGAGCCGGGACAAGATTGTTGTGCAGGAGAATGTATAGAGAAGGTACAATGTCCGGAAAATCAAAGGTATGACTCAAATGCATGTGAATGCAGATGCGGAAAAGATGCAGCGGGGATGAGGTTGGAATCAGACGGAAAGGGAGGATGTAAATGTCCGACTGATTCAAACGGAAGACGAATGTCACTGGTCAACGGTTATTGCACTTGCGTGGATGCGGGATTTACCGTTGTAGGTGGCAGTTGTAAAAAAATGGATTGTCGAAACGGATCTACAGGGAATACATTCCAATGCTACATTAATAATTTAAGCTGTGGATGGAATTGCGATTCAACAGGGCATAATTGCGGTATAGGTATTTGTCACGCATCTGATTGCAGACCAGGTGAAGAATTTGTGCAAAAGAATGTGACAGGAAACGGTGGGTACAACTATTCTTGTAAAAGAGTAATTCGACAGGGATATATTTGTTATTCGTCATGGCGAGCCAGTTCAAGATATGTTTGTTATAAAAATGATCAATATTGTTGTACCACTACCAATATGGCAACGTTTGAATGTACTATGGGTCTATGTCAGGATGAAAAGAATTGTACAAGATTGAAGAGAGGAGCTACTTTAAATAATGATTACTGCGTCTTTTCTGATGATTTAAGATGTCAATACGTTAACGGTGTGTGGGAATGTTTCAAATATGGATACTACTGTGGGGATTGTTCTGATAATGATGTGAGTAGTGGAAATTGTTGCACAGGAACGACTTGCAAAGTGTCAAAAGATATTGTAGGAGAATATAATTCAGCTACAAAGGAATGTGAATATCAAGTGGGTGAGGAAAAAGTCACCTGTACAACGATGCAAGGAGGATATTATCAGTCGTGTTATTCCAATGGAGTAAAGAAATGTAATATCTATACACCTAAAGGATACAGATTCTCTGCAAACTATGCAGGTGGGCGGTGCCCGGAAGTAGCAGCGAACTGTCCAGAAGGAACGGAATATGATTTAGTTCAAGGCGGTGTCTATGATTGTAAAAATCAAACGCCAAATGCACCGGTCTGCAGATATGGAGATAACAGAATATCATGCTATTATAACGGGCAGTTATGTGGAGATACTTGCAGAGATTATTTTGGTAACGGATGTCAAAAAGTTTATATGGCACAATGTGCTAGTGAAGGACATTGTTCACAAAACGGGCAAGATATAACGCTAAACCCGTGTGTTTGCGATGGAGCTGTATCAAGTGGACTTGTTACAGTAAAGGATGAAAATGGTAACGATATCGAAGAATATCACGAGTTCTGCTGTCCTGCCGGTCATACCTACACCAATAGAGCTTGCGCAATTATTTAAAACTGTTTCAAAAAAACAAAAAGTCCTTGCAGATTTTATTTCTTTTTTGTATAATCTGCAGACATTGAAAATTACAGTTTAAAAAGGTTTTGAAATGAAGAAATTAACTTATGATGAATTGCGTAATATGTACTTGGATTTCTTTAAAAGTCATGGTCACAAAGAAATCCAAAATGCCTCTCTAATTCCAGAAAATGATCCGACAGTGTTGTTTACAACAGCCGGTATGCATCCTCTGGTTCCTTATTTGTTGGGGGAAAAGCATCCGGCTGGTACGCGTTTGACGGACGTGCAACGTTGTATTAGAACAGGTGATATTGATGAAGTAGGAGACACATCACATTTAACTTTTTTTGAAATGCTGGGCAATTGGTCTTTAGGTGATTATTTCAAAAAAGAAGCAATTCAAATGAGTTTTGAGTTTTTGACAAAGCATCTTGGAATCCCTGTCGAGCAATTGGCGGTTACGTGCTTTGCTGGAAATGAATTTATTCCAAAGGATGAAGAAACTGCATCCATTTGGAAAGAATGTGGTTTGAAAGACGAACAAATTTTCTTTACAAAAGAAGACAATTGGTGGGGCCCGGCGGGAATAACAGGTCCTTGTGGCCCTGATTCGGAAATGTTTATCAATGATTTGTCAAAACCGGCATGTGGACCAGATTGTGGCCCTTCTTGTCATTGTGGTAAATATATGGAGATTTGGAACGATGTTTTTATGCAATATAACAAAAAGGCAGACGGAACATTTGAACCACTCAAACAAAAGAATGTTGATACAGGTATGGGATTAGAACGTGTTCTGCGTGTTATGAATGGTCTAAACGATGTTTATAGGACTGAAGTTTTTTCAGATGTGATCGCTAAATTAGAAAAGATCAGTAGTAAAACATATACAGGTAATGAAAAACTTTTCCGTAAAATTGCTGACCATGTTCGTGCCGCAACCTTTATTTTGGGTGATGTGCGAGGGGTAAAACCATCAAATACGGAACAAGGATATGTTCTGCGTCGTATTATTCGTTCTGCTATTCGTGCTTTGAAGCAATTGGATGTTAATGACAATGTTTTGGCTACATTGGCAGAGATGTTCATTGAAAAACATAAAAAATATTATCTGGAATTGGAACAAAATAAAGCCGTTGTCTTAGAAGCTTTGGAAAAAGAAGAAACTTTATTTAAGCGTACTTTACAATCCGGATTGAAAGAAATGGAAAAAGTGATGGCTCGTTTGGGAGATAATAAAGTAATTGACGGGCAAACGGCTTTCCATTTGTATGATACTTTTGGTTTTCCATTGGAATTTACGCAAGAAGTTGCTTCTGAAAATGGTATTAAAGTTGATGTAGATGGGTTTAAAAAGTGCTTTGAAGAACATCAGGCAAAATCCCGTGCAGGTGCAGAACAAAAATTCAAGGGCGGATTGGCCGACCATTCCGAACAAACAACAAAATACCATACAGCAACGCATATTTTACAAGCTGTTTTGCGTAAATACATTGACGGTAATATCTGTCAAAAGGGTTCAAATTTAACGGCAGAACGTATGCGTTTTGACTTTTCTTTTGGTCGTAAAATGACACCGGAAGAATTGGCTTTGGTTGAACAAAAGGTCAATGAAATTATATCTGCTGATTTGCCGGTCAAAATGGAAGAAATGACTTTGGCGGAAGCGCAAGCATCCGGTGCTATGGGGCTGTTTACAAATAAGTACGATGCAGAAAAAGTTAAAGTCTATACCGTTGGTGATAATGTTTCAAAAGAAATTTGCGGTGGTCCGCATGTTGAACATACCGGAACAATGGGACATTTCCGTATTGTAAAAGAGGAAGCTTCTTCTGCCGGTGTTCGCCGCATTAAAGCTGTGTTGGAGTAGGTTATGGATAAACATAAATATGATTTTTTGATAGAAGAAGCAAAAAAACTGATTCAGAGCCGATATTGTAAAGAAGGACATCATACGGTTGTGGCTGCGGCGTTGTTGGCAAATAACGGAAAAGTTTATTCGGCATTAAATGTCGGAACCTATCAGCCGTCTATTTCCACTTGCGCAGAAATTATTACAATCGGTATGGCTTTGAAAGAAAATAGAGATTTGAAAATCGAAGCAATTGCTTGTGTAAGGGATGATCCGGCTTACATTATTTCTCCGTGCGGTAAGTGCAGAGAATATATTGCGGATTATAGCGATGATGCATTGGTTTGTGTCCCTGTCGGTGCCGCAGATTATGAATTTGTACCTGTTTCGGAATTGTTGCCGAACAAATACGTAAAAAAGGTTTGACTTTTTAAAAAAAATATTGTTACATGAAAGTAACGTTATAACAAAATAAGGAGAAGTAAAATGAAAAACATGATGGATATGGTTGGCATGATTAAGAAAGCGCAAGCTGTTCAAACTCAAATGGCCGCTGTTCAAAATAAAATGGAAAATACAGAATTTACAGGATTGGCAGCCAACGGTGCCGTCGAAGTTGTTATTACCGGAAAGTTTGTTCCGGTTAAAATCAAACTGGACAAATCTGTTGTTAATCCGAACGATATCGAAACTTTGGAAGATTTGATTATCGTTGCGATGAAGAATGCAAAAGATCGTGTTGATGACGCTTCTGACAAAGCTTTTGAAAGCATTAAGAAAGGGCTGAATTTACCGGATAATTTTGAATTGCCGTTCTAATTGGAAATAGGAATGTCAAAAACGGATATCGACTCTTTAACGGAATTATTATCCAAACTGCCTGCTTTGGGACCTAGGTCGGCAAGACGGGCAGTTTTGTTTTTACTGAAGAAAAAACAAACACATATGGAGCCGCTTATCCATGCAATGACGAATGTTATGAATAACGTTCGATCCTGTCCTTTATGCGGTAATATGGATACGACAGAGCCGTGTTCGATTTGTTCGGATCCGAAACGAGATAGATCGCAATTGTGTGTTGTTGCTGATATTGCTGATTTATGGGCGCTTGAAAGGGCAAATACTTTTCATGGACTGTATCATGTTTTGGGCGGTGTTTTGTCGGCTTTGGATGGGATTGGCCCGGAAGAATTAAATATTTCATCTTTAATCGGTAAGCTTCAAAGTGGTGAAGTAAAGGAAATAGTTTTGGCATTACCTGCAACCTTGGATGGTCAGACAACAGCCCATTATTTAACAGATATTGTGGAAAAATATCCAGTTGAAGTAACAGCTTTGTCACATGGGGTTCCTGTTGGCGGAGAATTGGATTATCTGGATGACGGTACATTACAAGCGGCATTTAAAACACGGCGTAAGATTTAGTTGGAAGGAGTTCAAATGGAAGATTTGAAAAAAGCATTGGAAGATTTAAGTCAATCCATAAAAGCATTGGAAGATGCTGTTGTTTTCAGTATTGAACAACAGAATCGACATAAAGAAAAAATTGAAACTCTTCAAACCGCCATTCAAACAACATATGATCGAATCGATAAAGCGTTGGCCGATTTAGATGCTGAAGAAAAGGAGGATGAAATATGTCTGTCGTTACCTTAAAAATAGCCGGATATGCATATAAAATCGCTTGTCAAGATGGTCAAGAAAATCGAATATTGGAATTGGCCGGTTATTTGGATGAAAAAGCAACTAAATTAAAAAATTCGATTGGGTATATTCCGGAAAACCAGCTGCTCGCTATGGTCAGTGTGCTTGTTGCTCAAGAGTTGTTTGCCTTACGACAGGAAAAAGCCTCTAATACATCCGCAACGATTGATAAAGCTCAAATAGATATTATTGAAAATTTATCAACGAAAGTTTTGGAATTAGCAACTCTTTTGAAAAAAGAATAAAAAAGACTTGAAAGTGATTTTTTGATGCGCTATACTGAAAGTATAAGCAGGCTTTCTGGTGCGTTAGGTATCTTGTTGAACCGGGGTCGATAATCACAGAAAGGGGATGGCAAGAAGATTTTTCTTAACTACCGTCACTCATTAAAAACAAGTGATCTGGTTTCTAGATTGACCGACGGCTAAGGAGGCTTGCTATTATTTTTCCCAAAAAAGTTTTCATATTTTTTCTCCTAAAACATTGTTAAAAAAATTTTTCAAAAAAATTTTATAAAAACACTACACTTTTAATTTGTTTTCCGCTATATTAGAAGAAGGAAAAATTGAAAGGAAAATCAAATGACAGAAAAAACAAAACGTCCAGTCGTCTTATGTATTTTAGACGGTTGGGGATACAGAACGGAAAAAGAATTCAATGCTATTGAAACAGGTAAAACACCTAATTGGCACAAATTTATTGAAACATGCCCACATTCATTTATTGAAACATCCGGTTTAAACGTTGGTTTGCCCGATGGACAAATGGGAAATTCTGAAGTCGGTCACACGAATTTGGGAGCAGGGCGTGTTGTAATGCAAGATTTACCGAGAATTGATGAATCTATTGCTTCTGATACATTGAAAAACAATCCTGTTTTGGTTGATTTAATTAAGAAGTTAAAAGCATCGAAAGGTGCGTGTCATTTGATGGGTTTGATGAGTCCGGGCGGCGTTCATTCCCATATGAATCACTTTATCGCTTTGGCACGTATTTTGGATAATGAAGATGTTCCTGTTCGTGTTCATGCCTTCTTGGACGGTCGTGATACACCGCCTGATTCCGCACGGCGTTTTGTTGCTGAATTTGAACGTAAAACAGCGGACTTGACGAATTGCAAAATTGCAACATTGGGCGGACGTTATTATGCTATGGATCGTGATAATCGTTGGGAACGTGTTACATTGGCATATGATGCTATGGTAAATGCAGATGCTGTTGATTTTGCCGGTGCAGATGAAGCAATCGCAAGTTCTTACAACAACGGAAAATATGATGAATTTATGTTGCCTGCTGTTGTAGGAGATTACAAAGGTATGAAAGATGGCGATGCTATTTTGATGGTCAATTTCCGTGCCGACAGAGCAAGAGAAATAACTGAAATGCTGTTGAATCCTGCTTTTTCAAAAGCACCGCGCAGTCGAGTTGTCCATTTTGCAGCTGCTGTCGGAATGGCGGAATATTCTGTCGAACACAATAAGTGGTTAAAAACTTTGTTTCCACCGGAAGAATTGACACATATTTTCGGTGAGGTTTTAGCTCAAAATAATAAAACTCAATTAAGAATTGCTGAAACAGAAAAATATGCGCACGTTACTTTCTTCTTTAATGGTGGTGAAGAAAGAATGTTTGATGGGGAAGAACGTATTTTGGTTCCAAGCCCGAAAGTTGCTACATACGATTTACAACCGGAAATGTCAGCAATTGAAGTAACGGATAAATTAGTCGCTGCTATTGAAGCAGACAAATTTGATGCAATTATTGTCAACTATGCCAATGGCGATATGGTCGGACATACGGGCATTATGGAAGCAGCCGTTAAAGCGGTTGAAACAGTTGATGCTTGCATCGGTCGTGTTGCAAATGCAGTTTCAAAAATGGGTGGATGTATGCTGATTACGGCCGATCATGGTAATGCTGAATTGATGCAAGATCCTGTTACTAAAGCACCATATACGGCACATACAGTTGGAAAAGTTCAAGCCGTATTGGTTGATGCACCGAAAGATGTAAAAGGTTTAAAAGACGGACGATTGGCAGATATTGCACCAACTTTGCTTGAACTGATGCATTTACCTCAACCATCTGAGATGACAGGACATTCTTTAATCGAAAAGGCTTAAATGATGCGCCTTGCAATACTTTTGGCTTTTTCTTTAATTCTTTTTGTTCAAAGTGCAGTATGTGCACCATCTGCTGCTGATTTGGAAGAAATTCAAGCGCAACTGGAAGAAGAAAGAAAAGCCCAAAGTCAATTGCATGAGAAGGCACAAAATGTTGCTGCCGAAGTTTCTTCCGTGAAAAAACAGATGGTGAAAACCGCAAGTTTGGTTCAAAATAATGAAGAAACACTGACTGCTTTAGAAAAGAACTTGCAGGAATTAGAAGAAAAAAAGGTAGAGGTAGAAGCGCATTTGGCCGAAAGAGAAAGTCAAATTGTTGTTTTAATGTCTGCCTTGCAGAAAATAGCTGTTTATCCACCGGATGCAATCTTTTTTGCGCCTCAAAATCCAATTGATAATTTGCGTAGTTCTTTAATTTTGAAAAGTACGCAAGAACCATTGCAAGCTACAGCTGAAAAATTAAAACAAGAGCTGAATAAACTTGCGTCTTTGCAAGCGGCTATTAAGGCACAAGCGGCCCAAATTAAATTAGCGGCGTTGCGTTTGGAAACAGAACGTGAAAAAATGGAAAAACTGATGCAACAAAAATTCATTTTGCAAAGTCACTTCGAATTCGAAAGTTTAGATGCTAAAAAGAAAGCCGAAGCTTTGGGTAAAAGGGCGAAAAACTTGGAAGATTTGCTTGAAAAATTAGAAAAAGAAAAGCAAAAGAAAATGCAAAAAATGGCTGATGCGGCAGCTCGTCAGAAACCAATTTTAAATATTCCTATGCCATCTGCAGTTGCCGGTGCTTTTGAAAAATCTTTAGGCAGTTTACCGCTTCCGGCACGTGGACGGGTTGTTCAACGTTATGGAGATACAACATTGGGCGGTAGTTCGGCAAAAGGTATAACAATGCAAACCAGACCGGGAGCTCAAGTTATATCGCCTTTTGACGGCACAGTCCTTTTTGCCGGTGAATTTAAAGGCTATGGCAATTTGATTATTATTGAACATGGCGATGGATATCACAGTTTATTATCCGGTTTAAACAATATTGATTGTACAGTCGGACAAAATGTTTTAACGGGAGAACCTGTTGGAAGAATGTCAAATAAAGAAACAGATAGACTCTATTTAGAATTCAGACAGAACGGCCAACCGGTAAATCCTCAGATGTGGTTTGCTTCTAAAATTTAAAAAAGGAAATATAATATGATAAAAAGAACGTTATTTTACTCTGTTGCATTGATTACGATGTTAGGTGCGATTGCTATTTCAGCAACACCAAATAAGGCACAAAAGACGGCAAAGGACGATCCTTATTTATTGTTGGAACTGTTCGGATCGGCTTTTGAAACAACTCGCACAGAATATGTTGATGAAGTATCGGATCGTAAACTGATTGAAGCAGCCATTAATGGTATGCTGTCATCATTGGATCCTCATTCTAATTTTCTGAATGCAGATACCTTTCGTGATATGCAAATTCAGACCAAAGGGGAATTTGGCGGTGTCGGCATGGAAGTCAGTATGGAAAATGGGTTAGTTCGAGTGGTCGCACCTATTGACGGAACTCCGGCTGCGAAAGCTGGTATTCAACCGGGTGATTTAATTACTCATATTGATGATGAAGCGGTCATGGGACTGAACTTAAACGAAGCTGTTGAAAAATTACGTGGTAAGCCAAAGACAGTTGTTCGTATTATGGTACGGCGTAAAAATCAAGAACCATTTGAAGTCACTTTGACACGTGATATCATCAAAATTGAATCCGTTCGTTATGAAGTTAAAAATGATGATATTGGGTACATTCGTATTATTACTTTTAGCGATAATACAGCCAAAAACGTTGAAAAAGCAGTTCAAGAATTAACAAAGAAAATCGGTAAAGACAAAATCCGTGGTTTTGTAATTGATTTGCGAAACGATCCAGGTGGATTGTTGGATGAAGCTCAAGGTGTTGCAGATGCTTTCTTGGATCAAGGGGAAATTGTTTCTACACGTTCCAAGAAAACAGAAGAAACAGTGCGCTTGACAGCAACAAAGGGGGATATTACAAACGGATTGCCTTTGGTGGTGTTGATTAATGAAGGTTCAGCCTCTGCATCTGAAATTGTTGCCGGTGCTTTGCAAGATCATAAGCGTGCCGTTATTGTTGGTACTCCGTCTTTCGGGAAAGGTTCGGTACAAAGTGTAAAACCT
The DNA here is from genome assembly GCA_017962565.1 of Alphaproteobacteria bacterium. GTDB lineage: Bacteria > Pseudomonadota > Alphaproteobacteria > CAAHEQ01 > UBA3637 > CAAHEQ01. Next base: position 9,785 of record JAGCVC010000016.1, read on the forward strand.
ATACCCGGTTATGGCGCAATTAAAATTACGACTGCGCGTTATTACACGCCTTCAGGTCGGTCTATTCAAGCCGAAGGAATTCAACCGGATATTTTGATACCTCGAGCAGAAGTCAAGGAAGAAGAAATTATTAAAGGATACAGCGAATCTAACTTGCCTGGTGCTTTAGGTAAAAAAGACGGTGAAAAGAATGTAAAGAAAAATGAAAAGAAATCTGATGAAAAAGTAAAATCAGCAGAAAAAACAAAGTCGAAAGAAAAGGTGAAAGCTGATCCTGAAGATGCATCTGATACAGAAACAAAAAAAGAAGAAAAACAAGACTATCAGTTGGATAGGGCATTGGATATATTAAAATCCATTTCTGTTTATCAAGAACGCGTACAGTCAAAGTAAAATTTAAATAAAAATTCACCCCTGGATGTTAATCAAGGGGTGTTTTTTTCTACTGAAAACTTTCCAGTTTTTCGTTTAACTCTAACCACAAGTTTTCATCATTTTGCAATTCTTTATTAAGCAAACCAAGTTCCTTTTGCAAGTCCACCATCTGCCCAGGATTTAAATTTTGCATAAACATTTGTTCAATTGAGGAAATACGTTCATTTGTTTTTTGCATTTTGTCTTCCAACGATTTAATTTGCTTTTTTATCGGCTGCATTGATTGCAATTTGATGGCTTGTTGTTGTCGTTTTTCCTTTGGGGTCAAAACGGAACGTTCTTCTTTTTTGGTTTGAGCTATTGTTTTTTGCGCATCCAACAACATCTTTTGATAGCTTTCAATATCATCTGTGTAAGGCACGCAGGTGCCGTTTGCAACTAACCATAATCTGTCAGCAACCATCTCAATTAAATTTAAATCATGCGTGATTAAAACCACCGCACCTGTATAAGAATTTAAAGCATCTACCAACGCTTCACGCGCATCAATGTCCAAATGGTTTGTCGGTTCATCCAAAATCAATAAATTGGGTTTTGTATGCGTGATGACAGCAAATAACAGGCGTGCTTTTTCTCCGCCGGAAAGTTGCTCAATACGGGTAATTGCTTTTTGTCCTTCCAATCCGAAAGATGCTAAATGTGCACGGACCTTTGTTTCGTTTGCATCCGGCATCAGGCTTGTCATGTATGCTGTCGGGGTCAGTCCGAATGGTAATTCTTCCATTTGATGTTGTGCAAAATAACCGATATTCAGTTTTTTTGATTGCTCTGTTTGGCCTGTCATTAACGGTAATTTGCCGTCAATCAACTTTGCCAATGTCGATTTACCGTTGCCGTTTGCACCTAACATCGCAATACGATCATCTTTATCAATTTGTAAATTAAGTTTTGTCAGAACGGGTTTATTTTCTTCATAACCGACAGATCCGTTTTCAATCTTGAAAATAGGGGATGCTAATTCAGTGGGCGCGGGAAATTCGAAATGTGAAGATATGTTTTCATAAGCAGTTACGTTCAAAGTCATTTTTTCCAACATCTTTAATCGACTTTGTGCTTGACGGGCTTTCGTGGCTTTATATCGAAAACGATCAACAAAAGATTGTAAATGTGCACGTTTGGCCTCTTGTTTTTCAATCAGTTTATTTTGCAATTCCATTTGGGTTGCACGCAAACGTTGGAAATCGTTATAATTACCTGTATATGTGTTTAGTTTGCGACTTTCAAAATGAATAATTGTATTACACAGGTCGTTTAAAAAATTCTTGTCATGAGAAATTAACAATAAAGTTCCACGATATTTTTGCAGAAAATTTAATAACCAAATAGAAGATTCCAAATCCAGATGGTTTGTCGGTTCATCAAGCAATAAGATATCGGAAGGTTGAAATAATGTTGCGGCCAAGGCAACACGCATACGCCAACCGCCTGAAAATTCAGATAGGGGACGATGAAAATCATCATCTTTAAAGCCCAATCCTTTTAAAATTTGACAAGCTCTGGCTTCGGCAGTATCTGCCTCAATAGCATTTAACTGTTCATAAATTTCTGCCAACTGTGTCTCCGGTGCATTTTGCAAACGGTTTAACAGCTCGGTTCTTTCTTTGTCAGCTGCTAACAAATAATCTAATGGAGAAACGTTTACAGCATCCATTTCTTGGCGCATATAAGCTATACGGCTGTTTGTCGGATAAGAAATCAAGCCGCTTTCTATGCTTTGTTCATTTAGAATTGCTCTGAAAAGCGTTGATTTACCGCATCCGTTATGCCCGATTAATCCGACTTTCTTATTGTCGGGGACGTGTGCGTTGGCATTTTCTAACAATGTCTTACCGCAGATACGAATTGTAATGTTATTTAAATCAATCATAATGAAACAATTTACATAAATTTTAAATGAAAGTCAAAAAAAGCTAAAGTAAAGGCTTTGCATCTCGCATAATTTCTTCAATTGTTTGTGGACGTGTATCGTCCGAATTATGCAAAATAAACCCGTTATGGATTTGAAAAGGAGCTTTACTGTTCATGGTTGCTTGAATAATGACGCGTTTTGGGGGGACATTTTCTTTTGGCCAAAGTGGAACCAATGTTATTTTCCCCATTCTTTTATGCAGTATAGACAGGATTTCCGGAACAGCTTCTGTTCTGTGAATAACTGTCAAGGTACCCTTAGCACGTACTTTTTTAATACAAAAGTCAAGCCATGTTGCAAGTGGAGTTTGAACTTTGTGGGCTTTTGCAGTTACTTCATTTTGACGTAGCATATCTTCTGTAAAATAAGGGGGATTAGTTACAACATGATGAAATTGTCTTTCTCTCCATTCAGCCGGCGGATTAGCAACATCACCTTCTACAACTTCAAAATCCATTTTGTTTAGCAGGGCATTTTGTCGTGCCAAATCAGCCATTTGTTTTTGTATTTCTAAACCGGTTGCTTTTACGGAAACACGTGCCATAATGCATAGAGCAACTACACCATTTCCGCAACCTACATCTAAAATAGTTTCCCCTTTTTTTGCCGGAACGGCAGATGCTAACAAAACTGCATCAGAGGTGGCTTTATAGTCACCTTGTTGTAATTTTATTTTTCCGCCAAGAAAATCATCAACAGTGTTCATTATACCTTCTAGTAGTTTGATGTGGAAAATTTTTAGAAATTGCATTGTTAATCATACTGGATAATTTAATAACTCTTGCAATCATCTTTTAAATCCTTCTATATTAAGAAAAACCAGGAAATTATTGTATCTTTAAGGACATAAAAAGTCAAGAACTTTGTTGTTCCTTTATAATTACTCCGCCGCCAATAACAACGTCATCGTCATAAAAGACCATTGATTGTCCCGGTGTAAATGATTTTTGCGGTTCGTCATAAACAACACGCGCTTTTTCGTTTTCTATGTAAACGGTGACAGATGCCGGTTTTGCCGTTGAACGTTGTTTTGCAAATGCTTTAAATTCTTTTGGTGGTGTCGCGAATTTAATCCAATGTAAATCGTTTATAAAACAAGTTGTTTTCTGGGTATCTGCCGCAGTTCCGACCCAAACGATATTTTTATGAGCATCAACGTCTAAAACAAATAATGGTTCCGGATAGGCAATCCCTAATCCTTTGCGTTGACCGATTGTATAATTCCAATATCCTTGGTGTGTTCCTAAAACTTTGCCATTCATCAGCATAATATTTCCGCGTCTTGGAGGTAATTGCAACAAATCATTATAATCGCCTGAATAAAAATCTTGGCTGTCTGCCTTGTCAGCAACGGTCAAACCCTTCTCACGTGCAATTTGACGCACTTGTTCTTTTGTATAATTGCCAAGAGGGAATAAAATATGTGCCAATTGATCTTGTGAAAGCCGATATAAAAAATAACTTTGATCCTTTTTGGCATCCATTCCTTTTTTCAGTAGATAACGACTGGTTTTATCATCTTTTTCAACACGGGCATAATGTCCTGTGGCAAAGAAATCATAATTGATCCCTTCTTTTTTGGCCTTTTGCGTCAGTAATCCAAACTTCATTAATTCATTACACTTGACACATGGATTAGGTGTGCGACCGGCAGCATATTCTGATTTGAAATAAGCCAAAACAGTTTGTTTATATTCTTCCGAACAATCAAAGACGTACGTTTTAATACCTATTTTTTTGCCAAACTCTTGGATGTTTTTAATATCCTCTTTTTCTTCCGGACCATAACAAGCATTTCCGGCCGTAACTAAATTGGGGATGTCTTGATTGTAAATAGACATAGAAATGCCTATGACATCATATCCTTGCTCTTTTAAGAGCAGGGCAGATAGTGATGAATCAACGCCACCCGATAATCCGACAACAACTACATCAGACATACTACATATCCTGCATAAGCAATTAAGAATAACGCACCCATTTTTCTTGATATTTGATGAAAGATACCAAGTGAAATTAACCATAAAGTTACCATACACATGATAATTAAACTTTCCCAGACATCATTTGGAAAATTAATCGGTGTTAAAAGGGATACGACACCCAAAATAAATAAAGCATTGTAAATGTTCGAACCGACAATATTACCAAAAGCAACGTCATTTTGTTTGCGAACAGATGCAACAATGGATGTCGCCAATTCGGGTAAGGATGTTCCGACAGCAACTAATGTTAATCCGATAATCGTTTCAGATATACCCCATTGACGAGCTAAAGTAATAGAACTGTTTACCAATAATTTTGCGCCGATTAAGGTCATTCCAATTCCGACAAAAGTGATTACCACATCTTTAAGTACTGAACCTTTAGATGGGGATGTTTCCTCAATTTCTTTTTGCATTTTTTTCAAAGCTTTCTTATTTTTGCTTTCCATGTGATAGCAATAGTAAATATAACTTGCCAGACCTGCGACAAAAATAATCCCGCCAAAGAAATTTAAACCACCGCAAAAAGTTGCTACAACTAACGCAAGCGAAGAAATGACTAAAAACGAACTATCTCGCTTAAAATTTTTCATATCAATTTTAATCGGTGTTATTAAAGCAGCGGCTCCCAATACCAGCAAGACATTTGCTATATTTGATCCGATGACGTTTCCGACAGCAATACCCGGTGCAGGTGGTTTTTGAAATACAGACAAAATACTTGCAACCAGCTCAGGTGTTGATGTACCAAACCCGACTAAAACAATACCGACGACCAAAGGGGAAATTTTTAATTTATTTGCAACGCCGACAGCACCTTTGACCAAAGTATCTCCGCCAAAAGCCAGCAAAACCAATCCGATAATAAAGTATATGTAAAGCATCTTATTCTCCTTCTATACTTTCAAGTAAAATGTCCATATCATCCAAATCTTTCTTGTCATAAGAAACAGTTTCTTGATTTTCAGCGTCAGGTGTTACCGGTTTTTCTTTAATCTCAATATTTTCCGCTGTAACTTGCTGTTTGTTCGACATACTTTGAATTCCGTTTATAATATCGTCAGGCAGTATATTTTCTACGACAGGCATTGTTTTTTCCAAATAGGCTAATGAGAAGTTTTTATCCGTACATTCTTCTATTGTTTCTTTTTTTAGAGCAAATACGGCAAAATAGTAAACAACTATTATTAACAATAATCCTCTTAATATGCCGAAGGCGAGCCCTAAAATTCTGTCCAGACCACTTAAAACGCTTTTACGCAGTTTTTCGTTGATTTTGGCATTGATAATTGTGCAAATGACTAGGATAATTAAAGCAATAACGATTGCAGCAACAATATCAGCAACAGTCGGATTTGTAATCATCTTACGGAAAAGCGGACGTGCAACTGATAATCCGTAAAAAGCACCAAAGGCGGCTAAAACCCAAGCAATCAAACCAAGCAGCTCCCGTATCAGACCACGATAAAAGGCCAATAGACCGGAAATTAAGATAACTGCAATTAAAAGAAGATCAATAATACCCATTTTTATTTTCCCTATTTAACAAAAAATTCCACCAAACTTTTTAGGTTTCCCATTTCATGAATACAAATATCTGTTGTTGTCTTTTTCTTATGTGAAAATTGCGAAGGCATCAAGGCTTTTTCAAACCCTAATTTTGCGGCTTCTTTCAAACGCAAATCCATTTGAGGTACTGCACGAACTTCACCGGACAAGCCAACTTCACCGAAAACTACCATATCTGACGGCATCGGTTTTTGCGTCAAAGATGATACAACCGCCGCGGCTACCGCTAAATCAGCTGCCGGTTCCGTGATTTTCAATCCGCCGGCAATATTTAAGTAGACATCACGATTACTTAAAATGATCCCGCATCTTGCTTCCAAGACAGCCAAAATCATGTTTAGCCGATTAACATCCCAACCGACAACAGCCCGTCTGGGTGATGTACCAAAGGATTGTGCGACCAAAGCTTGTACTTCGACCAAAACAGGACGAGAACCTTCTATTCCCGCAAAGACACAAGAACCGGAAATATTTCCGCGCCTTTCTGCCAAAAAGAGTGCAGACGGGTTTGCAACTTCTTCTAAACCTTGCTCCGTCATTTCGAATACACCGATTTCATCAGTGGCACCAAAACGATTTTTGACAGCACGTAAAATCCTGAAATGATGACCTCTGTCGCCTTCAAAATAAAGAACTGTATCTACCATGTGTTCCAAAACACGCGGACCTGCCAAAGTACCTTCTTTTGTTACGTGCCCGACTAAGAATAAGATAAATCCTTTTCTCTTTGCTAAACGAATTAATTCATGTCCGGCCGCACGAACCTGACTGACGGTACCAGGTGCCGCGTCTAAGGTATCAACGAACATTGTTTGAATGGAGTCAATAACAACTATATCGGGAGATTCATTTGTGTCCAACGTTGTTAAAATATCGCGAACATTCATCGCACTTGCCAATTCTACTTTTGAATTACTTAATCCTAAACGGACGGCGCGTAAACGAATTTGTTCAATTGATTCTTCCCCGGAAATATAAACGCAACGTGTAGGCGATCCTTCTTTATTGACACCATCTGATAATTTTGCAACCGCTTGTAATAATAATGTCGACTTACCGATGCCCGGATCACCACCGACCAGTATACAAGAGCCTTCAACTAAACCGCCACCGCATACACGATCTAGCTCCGTAATTTGCGATTTTAGACGGAAAGTTTTTTCTGTAACACCTTTTAAATCGACAAATTCGATCTTGCGTCCGCTTTTCCCCGCTACAGATTTACTTGTTTCCGGTGTGGCAACGGCTTCTTCTTGAATAGTGTTCCATTTTCCGCAAGCATCACACTTGCCGGCCCATTTGGCATAAACAGCCCCACATTCTTGGCAAACAAATTGAGTTGTTGCTTTTGCCATTTTTTACTCCTTCGCCGAAATGTGAATAGGTCCCGTGGCAGAACCGGCAATAAATTGTCTGACATAAGGATTTGTTGTCTTTTCAATTTCTTTGACTGTTCCAATCCAAATGATTTTTCCTTCATAAAGCATGGCTATGCGGTCAGCAATTTTGCGTGCAGAAGCCATATCGTGTGTAATAGTCAATGCTGTGGCGCCCAACTTTTTAACACAAGAAACAATTAAGTCATTGATAACATCGGACATAATCGGATCCAATCCGGTTGTCGGTTCATCAAAGAAAATAATTTCGGGATTTGTTGCTATCGCGCGCGCTAGCCCAACACGTTTTTTCATACCGCCGGATAAGTCTGCTGGGTACATATCGGCAACATCTTCAGTTAAACCGACTTGAGCTAACTTTTCAATGGCTATTGCACGTGCGGCTTTTTTACGCATCTTTTGTCCTTGAAGCAATCCAAAGGCTACATTTTCCCACACACTCATACTGTCAAATAAAGCAGCACCTTGAAACAACATACCGATTTGTTTATTGATTCGTTCGCGTTCATGAGGAGACATGTTTAAAACATCTTCACCATCAATTTTAATTGAGCCTTTATCCGGAGAAAGTAAACCCAAAATACATTTCAGCGTAACTGATTTGCCTGTTCCTGATCCGCCGATAATGACTAAGGATTCCCCTTTTTTTATTTCCAAGTCTACACCGTTTAAGACATTCTTTTCTCCAAAGGTTTTATAAACACCGGTCATTTTTATTTTAGGTACATGTCCGTTGGGAATGGTTTTTTTTGTAGATTTTTTTAAAAATGAAAACATGCTCATTTCCTTTTATGTTCTGAAGAAAATTTCTGTAATGATGTAATTGAATACCAAAATCAAAATGGAGGATGATACAACCGCATTTGTTGTTGCAGTACCCACGCCTTGTGCACCGCCCTTTGAATAAAAACCGTTATAACAACCCATTAATGCAATAATAAAACCGAAAACTCCGGCTTTGACCAGACCGGAAATAACATCAATAGGTTTCATAAAATTCCAAGTATTAACCAAATACGAAGTTGCATTAAAGTCCAACTTATAAACGCCGATTAAATAACCCCCGCAAATACCCAAAACATCTCCGATTAGAACCAAAATAGGCAACATCAAAAGACCGGCAATAACACGCGGTGAAATCAAATATTTAAAAGGATCAGTTGATAGTGTAGTCAAAGCATCGATTTGTTCGGTAACACGCATAGTTCCGAGTTCAGCAGCCATAGAAGCACCGATTCGTCCGGCAACCATTAATCCTGCCATAACGGGAGCCAGTTCTCGCGTAACAGCAATCCATACAACCATGGAAACAGCACCTTCCGCTGATACACGTGCAAAACCGGTATATGTTTGCAGAGCAATAACCATACCGGCAAAAGTTGTTGTTAAGGCCACAACGGGCAGGGAATAAAAGCCAACTTCCAAAAATTGTGAGAATAATTGTTTGAAATAAAAGGGTGGCGTAAGGCAACTGTATATCACTTTTAATGTGAAAATACCTAAACGTCCGGCTGCTTCAAAAAAATTGATAAATACGCGTCCAATTAATCGTATAAATTCCATTTTCCGTATCCTTCTTAACAGATTATTTTGGAGTATAGCGAAGTTTTTATCTTTTGACAATAAAAAAAGTATAAAAAAGGTGTTGACATAAAAAAAGAACTAATGTAGAACAAAAGTAGAATATTTGAAGAAAGGATGAATATAATGCTGACGAAAAAACAACATAACTTGCTCTTATTTATAGCAAAGAAGATAGAAAAACAAGGTGTTTCTCCATCTTATGATGAAATGAGAGAAGCTTTAGATTTGAAATCAAAATCCGGTATATTCAGGTTGTTGAATGCTTTGGAAGAAAGGGGTTTTATCCGCCGTTTGCCTCATCGAGCAAGGGCTTTGGAAGTTGTAAAATTGCCGCAAGCAAAAGTAACGACAATTTCAAAAGGAATTACTGATTTTCCTCCAACAGCCGAAGAGGTGGAAATTCCCTTATACGGTAAGATTGCTGCCGGTACACCGATTGAGGCCGTTCGTGACATGGAAACACGCATTCCTGTGCCGACTTCTTTGATGGGACGAGGGGAACATTATGCTTTGAAAATAGAAGGCGATTCCATGATTGATGTTGGTATTATGGATGGTGATACGGTTATTATTCAAAGATCTGATACGGCTGAAAATGGTGAAATAGTTGTTGCTTTGGTTGATGGGTTGGAAGTGACTTTAAAACGTTTCCGTCGTCAAGGATCTTCCATTGCACTTGAACCGGAAAATCCCGCATATCAAACACGTATTTTACCAGCCTCTCGTGTTCGGGTACAAGGTAAATTGGTTGCTTTAATGCGCAGATATTAAATTTCGTAAACGAAAAGCTTTTTCGTTGCAAATTTTTTTGTTTTTGTTATGATTTTAAGCAAAAGAAACAAAGGAAACGCAAATGATTGCAAAATTGACGGGAATTTTAGACAGCCTTTATGATGGCTTTTTGATATTAGATGTAAACGGAGTCGGTTATCGTGTGTTTTGTTCAAATCGTACGTTATCTATGATGCCCGGTAAGGGGATGAGTTGCGCCCTTTTAATTGAAACACAAGTACGTGAAGATCATATACACTTATTTGGCTTTGCCGATAATGCAGAAAAGGAGTGGTTTAACGTTTTGACAGATGTACAAGGTGTCGGTGCAAAAGTAGCATTGGCGATTTTGTCTGCTTTGTCACCTAATGATTTATCCATGGCTATTGCTACGGGTGATGCAAAAACATTTACGCGGGCGAGCGGTGTTGGACCTAAATTGGCAACGCGCTTGGTTACCGAATTAAAAGGTAAAGATTTAATGACGGGCGTAAGTTTGGATATTCCTTCAACAATAGCAGGGGCAGGGGGAACTTCCAATGTCGTTCAAGAGGCTATTTCCGCTTTGGTAAATTTGGGTTATGGACGCAGCGAAGCGGGTATGATTGTCGGGACTGTTTATAAAGATAACGAAAACGCAAATATATCCGATTTAATTCGGTTGTCGTTGAAAGAAATAGGAAAGAAAAATGGTTGATGAAAGAATAATTACACCAAAACGTCAATCGGGAGAAGAAGAGTTCAACACTTCTATTCGACCGCAAAATTTGGGCGAATTTATCGGACAAAAGCAAACGTGCGACAATTTACGTGTTTTTATTGCTGCGGCAAAAGAGCGAGGGGATTCTTTGGACCACGTTTTATTGGCTGGTCCTCCGGGATTGGGTAAGACAACACTGGCACAAATTATTGCAAAAGAATTGGGTGTCGGTTTTCGTCCTTCGTCAGGTCCGATGATTTCAAAAGCAGGTGATTTGGCCGCTATTTTAACAAATTTGGAACCGCATGACGTATTATTTATTGATGAAATTCACCGTTTAAATTCGACGATTGAAGAAGTGCTTTATTCGGCTATGGAAGATTTTCAATTGGATTTAGTTATCGGGGAAGGTCCTGCGGCACGATCTGTCCGTATTGATTTACCACCATTTACTTTAGTTGGTGCTACGACAAGAACTGGGTTGTTGACAACGCCTTTGCGGGATCGGTTTGGTATCCCTGTGCGTTTAAGCTTTTACAGCGTTGAAGATTTGCAAAAAATTGTAACACGTGCGGCTTTATTATTGGGAATAGCCATTACGGAAGACGGTGCACATGAAATTGCACGCAGGTCACGTGGAACACCGCGTGTGGCTGGTCGTTTATTGCGGCGTGTACGTGATTTTGCAATTGTTGCCGGTAAAAAAGAAATTGACGCTGCCATTGCAGATTCATCTTTGAAACAATTGGAAGTGGATAAGATGGGGCTGGATATGATGGATCGGCGTTATTTGCGTTGTATTGCCGAAAAATATAATGGTGGTCCGGTTGGTGCAGATACTTTGTCAGCGGCTTTATCGGAAGAACGTGATACAATAGAAGAAGTTATTGAACCATATTTGATGCAGGAAGGATTAGTTCAACGAACCCCGCGTGGGCGTGTCTTAACGGCTTTCGGGTTTAAACAAATCGGATTAAAAGCGCCGGCGATGTCGCAAACTTTATTTGATGAGGTGGAAGAATAAAATGCTTCATACATTTGATTTACGCGTTTATTATGAAGATACAGATGCTGGTGGTATTGTCTACCATGCAAATTATTTGTGCTTTGCAGAGCGAGCGCGCACAGAGTTTTTACACAAGTTAGGATTATCTAACCATAAGATGTTATCCGAAGATATCGGAATAGTTGTCAGTCATTTGGAAATTGATTATAAACAACCGGCTTTTTTGGAAGATAAATTGACGGTTGAAACGTCCGTTCTTAAAATGGGCGCTGCGACAATGCTTTTGAAACAAGATATTAAGCGAGATGGTATTTTAATCGCCGGTTTAAAAGTGTCCGTTGCATTTGTTTGTATGTCTGCAAAGCGTCCAATTCGTATTCCGCAAGAATTACGTTCAAAGTTCGAAACGTATCAAGAATAAAGAAATATTAGAAAAAATCAAAAAAAGTGCTTGACAAGTCGTCTGAAATATGAAATAATACCCCCACTTTCCAAGGCGGTGAAGGTATTAAAAACCTTCCTAACGTCTTGTTCTTAAGGGTTCCGAACGGGTGGGCTGAGTTTCCATCTTCGATTCGGGGCAGGTTCTTTTAGCGATACCGGTAAAACGGTCGCTAAAAGGTTTTTTTATTATATATAAGGGAATAAAATCCCGCATATGGTAGGTTAAAATGGATAGTCAAAATATCAGAATTCGCTTAAAAGCGTTTGATCATAGGTTGCTCGATCAATCAACCCGTGAAATCGTCAATACTGCGAAAAGAACCGGTGCCGAAGTAAAAGGTCCGATTCCTTTGCCGACACGTATTGAAAAGTTTACAGTGAACCGTTCACCGCACGTTGATAAAAAATCTCGTGAACAGTTTGAAATTCGCACACATAAACGTGTGTTAGATATTGTTAATCCGACCCCGCAAACAGTTGATGCTTTGATGAAACTCGACTTGTCTGCCGGTGTTGATGTTGAAATTAAGTTATAAGGAGCCGATTATGCGTTCAGGTATTATTGCACAAAAGGTCGGCATGACACGCTTGTTCACAGCGGAAGGAAATCATGTTCCTGTAACTGTTTTGAAAGTGGACAATTGTGAAGTTGTCGGTATTCGTTCTTTGGAAAAAGACGGTTATGTTGCTTTGCAAGTCGGTGCGGGTAAAGCTAAAGAAAAAAATACAGCTAAACCACAACGCGTTGCTTTTGCAAAGGCAAATGTTGCTCCAAAGAAGAAAGTTGTAGAATTTCGTGTTTCTGACGATTGCGTTGTTCCAGTCGGCAGCGAATTCGGTGTTAACCATTTTGTTAAAGGTCAATTTGTTGACGTAACAGGTACTTCTATCGGTAAAGGTTTTGCCGGTGTTATGAAACGTTGGAACTTTGCTGGTGACTGCGCTTCTCACGGTGTTTCTTTGACACACCGTTCCGGTGGTTCTACCGGTCAATGCCAAGATCCGGGTAAAGTCTTTAAAAACAAAAAGATGCCTGGTCATATGGGTGCAGAAAAAGTAACTGTTCAAAATTTGGAAGTTGTCGAATTAGATGAAGCCAAAGGTTTGATTATGGTTAAAGGTGCCGTTCCCGGATTTGATGGGAATGTTGTTATTGTTAAAGATGCTGTGAAACGTGCGTTACATAAAGATGCACCAATTCCTGCGGGTTTAAAAGTAAAAGCGGCTGCTGCTGTTGAAACAAAGACAGAAGAAGTTGCCTCTGAACAACCAGCAGAAGCTCCAGCTCAGGAAGTAAAGGAATAACGGACGATGAAATACGACGTTATCAATTTAGAAAATAAGAAAGTTGGATCAGTTGACTTGATGGATGCGATTTTCGGTGTCGAAGTCAGATCAGATATTCTTTCTCGTGTTGTGGATTGGCAATTGGCAAAACGCCGTGCTGGTACACACTCGGTTAAAAATTTAAGCACAATTTCCGGTACGACGAAAAAACCGTTCCGCCAAAAAGGTCGTGGTACAGCTCGTCAAGGTACATTGCGTGCTCCGGAATTCAGACATGGTGCGGTTGCTTTTGGTCCGGTCGTTCGTTCTCATGAATATGACTTGAACAAAAAGATCCGTAAATTAGGTTTGAAATGTGCTTTATCAGCCAAAGTTAAAGACGGAAAGCTCTTTATTTTGGATGAAGCTAAAGCAGCAACTCCAAAGACAAAAGATTTGAAAAATGCTTTTGATAAATTGGGTTGGACATCTGCTTTGATTTTAGGTGGTGCTAAATTGGATGAAAATTTCGCTTTGGCATCAGGAAATATTGTCGGCATTGATGTTCTTGCAGATGCAGGTGCCAATGTCTATGACATTCTCCGTCGTGATACATTAGTATTGACGAAAGAGACTGTTTCTTACTTGGAGGCTCTGTTAAAATAATGAAAAAGACGACAGTAAAAGAAGCCAAAACTGAAATGACAGACCGTTTGTACGCTGTATTGCGTCGCCCTGTGATTACAGAAAAGGCAATGAAGGTTTCCGAACAAGGACAGATTACATTTGCTGTTCCTATGGATGCAACTAAGCCTGAAATTAAAAAGGCAGTTGAAGGTGTGTTCGGAGTTAAAGTAAAAGCTGTTAACACTTTGTGTGTCGGCGGAAAAACGAAATTGTTCCGTGGCAAAAAAGGTGTCCGTAGCGATATGAAAAAAGCAATCGTGACTTTAGTTGACGGCGAAAAAATTGATGTGACAGGAATAAAGTAAAATGTCTTTGAAAACTTATACACCAGTGACACCTGCGATTAGACATTTGATTGCGATTGACCGCAGTGAATTGTACAAAGGTGCTCCTGTAAAAGCTTTGACCGAAGGACTGAAAAGTTCTGGTGGTCGTAATAACCATGGACATATCACCAGTCGTCATCGTGGCGGTGGTCATAAACGTGCTTATCGTGTAATTGACTTTAGACGCGATAAGAAGGATATGATCGCAACCGTTGACCGCTTAGAATATGATCCAAACAGAACAGCATTTATTGCTTTGATAACTTACGAAGATGGTGAAAAATCTTATATTTTGGCACCGCAACGTTTGAAAGCAGGCGATAAGGTTGTTTCTGCTGATAGAGTAGATATTAAACCGGGCAATACAATGCCTTTGAAGAACATGCCGGTCGGTACAATCGTTCATAACGTTGAATTGAAACCGGGTCGTGGTGGTCAAATGGCTCGTTCAGCCGGTTGCTATGCACAATTAATCGGTAAAGACGGTGGTTATGCGCAGTTGCGTTTGAACTCCGGCGAATTACGTATGGTGCGTAGTGAATGTTTGGCTTCTATCGGTGCTGTTTCGAACGCCGATCAACAAAACACGGCATTGGGAAAAGCCGGTCGTGCTCGTTGGCTTGGTATTCGTCCTCAAACACGTGGTATTGCAATGAACCCGGTTGATCACCCGCATGGTGGTCGTGGTAATGGTGGACGTGCTCCATCAACTCCATGGGGTAAATGCACTCGTGGTATGAAGACACGTACAAACAAAAAGACGGATAACTTGATTATGCGTTCCCGTCATTTGAATAAGAAGAAATAGGAGAGACTAAATGACTCGTTCAATTTGGAAAGGTCCTTTTGTTGACGGATATCTGTTGAAAAAAGCAGAAGCGGCTCACGCTGCTGGTCGTCATGAAGTGATCAAAACATGGTCTCGTCGTTCAACAATATTGCCTGATTTCGTTGGCTTGACATTCGGAGTGCATAACGGAAAGAAATTCATTCCTGTCTTAGTTACGGAAAACATGGTTGGTCATAAGTTTGGTGAATTTGCACCGACAAGAACTTTCAATGGCCATACCGCAGCAGGTGATAATAAAGCAAAGGTTTAATGACGATGGTTGAAGTAAATAATAAAAAAGAAGCAATGGCTAAGGCACGTGCAATCCGCACAAGTCCGCGTAAATTAAATTTAGTCGCTGCTTCAATTCGTGGAATGGCTGTTGGAAAAGCTTTGTCAGAATTGACTTTTTCCAAACGTCGTGTAGCTCAAGAAGTGAAAAAAGTTCTGCAATCAGCAATTGCAAATGCAGAAAACAATCATAACTTGGATGTGGATCGTCTTATCGTAGCAGAAAGCTATGTCGGAAAGGCAATGATTATGAAACGTTACCACCCAATGGCTAAAGGTCGTGCTGGTAAAATTATCAAAGCATTTTCTAATTTGACGATTGTCGTACGTGAGAAAGAGGAGAAGGTCTAATGGGGCAGAAAGTTAATCCAAATGGTCTGCGTTTAGGCATCAATAAAACTTGGGATTCTCGTTGGTATGCCAGCAAGAAAGATTATGCCAAGTTGTTGCATGAAGACTTAAAAATCCGTGAATTCATCATGGATAAATTGGAAGCCGCAGGTATCAGTCGCGTTGTGATTGAACGTCCGGCTCAAAAAGCAAGAGTAACAATTTATTCGGCTCGTCCGGGTGTTGTCATTGGTAAAAAAGGTCAAGATATTGACGGTTTGAAAAACCAATTGCAAAAAATTACCGGTTCAGAAGTAAGCTTGAATATTGTTGAAGTTCGTAAACCTGAACTGGACGCAACTTTGGTTGCGGACGGCATTGCACAACAATTGGAAAAACGTGTATCTTTCCGTCGTGCAATGAAGCGTGCAGTTCAATCCGCTTTGCGTTTAGGCGCACAAGGCATCCGTATTACATGCGGTGGTCGTTTGGGCGGTGCAGAAATTGCTCGTGTAGAATGGTATCGTGAAGGTCGTGTGCCTTTGCATACATTACGTGCTGATGTAGATTATGGAACAGCGACAGCGCATACAGCATACGGTTGTTGTGGTATCAAAGTCTGGATTTTCAAAGGTGAAATCATGGCTCATGATCCGATGGCTTCCGAAAAGCGCGTAGCTGAGCAACGTTAATGAAAGGGCTAGAAGAAAATGTTAAGTCCAAAAAGAACAAAGTTTCGTAAGCAATTTAAGGGCCGTATTCACGGTTTGACAAAGGGTGCTTCGACTCTTGATTTCGGTTCTTTCGGTTTGAAAGCTTTGGAACCGGAACGCGTAACAGCGCGTCAAATTGAAGCTGCTCGTCGTGCGATTTCTCGTGCGATGAAGCGTCAGGGTAAAATGTTCATTCGTATTTTCCCGGATGTTCCAGTTTCGAAGAAACCGCCTGAAGTACGTCAAGGTAAAGGTAAAGGTTCAGTTGAATTCTGGGCTTGCCGTGTTAAACCGGGACGGATTATGTTTGAAATCGATGGTGTGTCAGAAGAAACAGCGCGTGAAGCGTTTGCTTTGGCTGCCGCTAAATTGCCGATCAAGACAAAATTCGTCAGTCGTCTTGCAAGTGAAGAGGTTTAATTATGATAAAAATAAAAGAATTAAGAGAAAAGTCTGATGAACAATTGGATAAAATGGTTCAAGAACTCAATAAAGAGGCTTTGAATTTGCGTTTTTCACAGGCAACTGGACAATTGGCGAATACAGCTCGTCGTCGTCAAGTACGTCGTGAAATTGCTAAAATTAAGACAGTTCAATCAGAACGTAAAGAAAAGAAAGGGGTATAAGACATGCCAAAACGTATTTTACAAGGCGTTGTCGTCAGTGACAAAATGGATAAGACGGTTGTGGTTCAAGTTGAACGCCGTGTTATGCACCCTGTTTACAAAAAATACATCAGAAGCAGTAAAAAGTATCATGCTCATGATGAAAACAATGCGTGCAAAGTCGGTGACGTTGTCCGTATTGAAGAGTGTCGTCCAGTTTCAAAGACCGTTACTTGGGTCGTTGTAAATGAAGCGGCAGAACAATAAAAACGAAGAGGAAAGCTAAATGATTCAAATTAGTACTAACTTGGATGTGGCTGACAATTCCGGCGCTCGCCGCGTCAGTTGCATTAAGGTCCTCGGTGGCTCAAAGCGTAAGGTTGCATCCGTAGGCGACGTTATTGTCGTTTCTATTAAGGAAGCAATACCACGCGGTCGTGTCAAAAAAGGTGATGTTGCACGTGCCGTCATCGTTCGTACGAAAAAGGAAATTCGTCGTCCGGATGGTTCTGCAATTCGTTTTGACAGCAATGCCGCCGTTTTGATTAACAAAGATGGCGAGCCTATCGGTACACGTATTTTTGGACCGGTGACTCGTGAATTAAGAGCAAAGAATTATATGAAAATTATTTCTTTGGCTCCGGAGGTCTTATAATGTCTATGAAAATTAAAAAAGGTGATAAAGTTATTGTTATCACAGGAAAAGACAAAGGCAAAACTGGTGAAGTAACCAAAGCGATGCCAAAGGAAAACAAAGTTATCGTTTCCGGTATCAATTTGGCAAAGCGTCACCAAAAGCCAAGTCAAGAAAATGCGGGTGGGATCATTTCAAAAGAAATGCCTATCCATGTTTCTAATGTTGCACTCGTAGATCCGAAATCCGGTAAAGCAACTCGTGTTGCTATTCGGGTTGAAGAAGGTGGACGCAAAGTACGTGTCGCTAAGCGTTCAGGCGATGTGATTTAGGTTATGGGAGTTTGAAGATGTCTCGATTAAAAGATTTATATGAAAAAGAAATCCGTGCTTCTTTGAAAAAAGAATTCGGATACAAAAATGAGATGGAAATTCCTAGACTGGAAAAGATCGTCTTAAATATGGGTGTTGGTGAAGCAACTGATGACAGAAAAGCACTTGATGGCGCTGTCAAAGATATGACTGCGATTGCGGGTCAGAAACCTGTTTTATGTCATGCCAAAAAATCCGTTGCCAGTTTTAAATTACGTGAAGGTATGCCAATCGGCTGTAAAGTTACTTTACGTAAGGAAAAAATGTATGAATTCTTGGATCGTTTGATTACGATGGCTATGCCGCGTATTCGTGACTTCCGTGGAATTTCTAGCAAAAGTTTCGATGGTCACGGCAATTTTGCTTTTGGTATTAAGGAACAAATTATTTTCCTTGAAATCAACTATGACGAAATTGACAAAATTCGTGGCATGGATGTTATTATTTGTACATCGGCAAAAACCGACAAAGAAGCAAAAGCTTTATTGGCCGGTTTCAATATGCCCTTTACAAAGTAAGGAGTAAAAAATGGCAAAAACAAGTTCTATCGAACGGAATAAAAAACGCGTTGCTTTGGCTAAGAAGTACAAGGCTCGTCGTGATGCTTTAAAAGCAATTATTCATGATCCAAAGTCAACTGATGAGGAAAAATTCCAAGCTCAGTTAAAGTTACAAACGTATCCACGTAACAGTTCGCCTGTCCGTATTCACAATCGTTGTGAATTGACCGGTCGTCCACGTGGCAGTTATCGCAGATTCGGACTTTGCCGTATTAAAATCCGTGAATTGGCTAACGAAGGTCAAATCCCGGGTGCGAAGAAGTCCAGTTGGTAAGGAGATTAAAGATGTCTATGACAGATCCAATTGCAGATATGTTGACTCGTATCAGAAACGGTCAGCAAGCAAAAAAAAGTCATGTGGTTACGCCTGCATCTTCCTTGCGCGCCAGTGTTTTGGATGTTTTAGTTCGTGAAGGTTATATTCGCGGCTATGAACGCAGAAACGTTCGTGCAGGAGTTGATGAATTTGATATTGAATTAAAGTATCATGAAGGTCGTCCTGTGATTAATGAAATTCAACGCGTATCGACTCCGGGTCGTCGTGTTTATTCAAAGGTGAAAGATTTACCGAAATTCTATAATGGTTTGGGAATCTTTGTATTGTCAACACCGCAAGGTGTTATGTCTGACCATGAAGCTCGTCAAGCCAATGTCGGCGGCGAAGTTTTGTGCAAGGTATTCTAATGGAAAGGGTGAAAGAAAATGTCTAGAGTTGGAAAACATCCTATTATCTTGCCGGCCGGTGTTACAGTAACATTGACGGATGGTCAAGCAGTCGTTAAAGGAAAATTGGGTGAATTAAAGTGTGCCATTTCCGATAAGGTGACTGTGACAGTAGAAAATAACGAAGTCGTTGTGAAACCTGTTGCGGATACTAAAGAATGCCGCATGCAATGGGGAACAACACGTGCAAACTTGAACAATATGGTCAAGGGTGTAACAGAAGGCTTTGTTCGTAAGTTGGAAATGATTGGTGTTGGATACAGAGCACAAACAACCGGAAAAGGCATTAAGTTGTCTTTGGGCTTCAGTCATGATATTGACTATGATGCTCCAGCCGGTATTAAAATTGCTTGTCCAGAACCGACACAAATTGAAATTTCCGGTATGGATAAACGTATGGTCGGAGCAGTTGCTTCTGAAATTCGTGCTTTCCGTTCTCCAGAACCTTACAAAGGTAAAGGTGTGAAGTACGTTGAAGAAACAGTCCGTCGTAAAGAAGGCAAGAAGAAATAGGAATTAAGAAAATGAATAAATCAGATATTAAATTTGAACGTCGGAAAGCTCGTGTTCGTTACGGCTTGAAGAAAAATGCATCTGATAAATTACGTTTATCAGTGTATCGTTCCGAAAAGAACATTTCTGTGCAAATCATTGATGATAAAGCTGGAAAAACTCTTCTTTCTGCGTCTTCTTTGAACAAGGAAATTACAGAAAAAGGTTCTACCATTGCCGGTGCTGTTGCTGTTGGTAAGTTGATTGCCGAACGCGCTGCCAAGGCTGGTATCAGTGAAGTTGTGTTTGACCGTGGGGGCTATATTTACCATGGACGTATAAAAGCGTTGGCAGATGCAGCCCGTGAAGCCGGTTTGAAGTTTTAGGAGATGCAAATGGCTCGTACAGAAAATAATCAAAATCGTCGTAAAGACGAAGCTAAAATCGAAAAAGTTCAAGAAGAATTTGTCGATAAGTTGGTGCACGTTAACCGTGTTGCGAAAACCGTAAAAGGTGGACGCCGTATGGCATTTGCAGCTTTGGTTGTTGTCGGTGACCAAAAAGGTCGCGTTGGCTTTGGAACAGGTAAAGCACGTGAAGTGCCAGAAGCTATTCGTAAAGCAAC
>JAGCVC010000017.1 GCA_017962565.1 Alphaproteobacteria bacterium
AGGTAACCCGGCCTTTTTAGCCGCCTCGCGCGCTTCAACTTTATTTCCCATCTTGCGTATCATGGAAGATTTAGGACCAATAAATGTTAAGCCATGCGCTTCTACCATCTCGGCAAAATCTGCATTTTCAGATAAAAAACCATATCCGGGATGGATTGCATCGGCACCCGAAATCAAAGCAGCGCTGATAATCGCAGCCTTGTTTAGGTAAGAATCCCTTGCCGGAGCCGGCCCGATACAAATAGCTTCGTCAGCCAAACGCACATGCATTGCATCCGCATCTGCTGTTGAATGAACAGCCACCGTTTTAATTCCCATTTCCTTACAGGCACGATGTATCCGTAATGCTATTTCACCACGATTTGCTATCAGAACTTTTTCAAACATGTTTACTCTATCACAAACAAGGGTTCGTTAAATTCAACCGGAGAACCGGATTGGACTAAAATCTTTTTCACACGACCGGCTTTTGTCGCTTTTACCGGGTTAAATGTCTTCATAGCTTCGATCAAACACAACGTTTGTCCGACACCAACAACATCACCTTCTTGGACAAATGCAGGCGCAGAAGGCTCAGATGACAAATAAACAACACCGACCATCGGAGATTTTACTTGATTTTCTTTGTCCGCATCCGAAACAGGTTTCGTTGCAACAGGCTGTTCCTGAACTGCAGGTACAGCTTGAACAACAGGAATATTTGCCTTTTTATCAAGGTTTGCCACAACACGAATACGTACGTTTTCCGCTTCGTATTCGATTTCGTTCAGATTGTTCTTACGCAACAATTCGGACAATTCCGTAATGGCTTTTTTATCAATATCTACCATAAATAAATCCTTTTCTTGTTATTTTCTAATGGAGTATAGCACGGCATTTTTAAAACGCAATTCAACTTTTGTAACAAATTTGTTAAAATCTGCTTGTGATAAAGCAGAAAAACTCTTATACTGGCTGAAAAAGGATACAAAATGCAACAGGATGTTTTACTTTCAAGCGCTATTCAACAGTATGTTTCTGGTCATTTTGACGAAGCGGAAAAGTTGTTTCGAGAAGTTTTGGATTTCAATCCGACCCATGGACAAGCCCTATATTTTCTGGGGATTATAGCTTTGTCAAAGGGTATTACGGATGAAGCTTGCCAATTACTTTTCAAGGCAAATTTATCCGAACCGCAAAACAAAGATTTTTTGTATTCTTTAGCTGTTGCCTTGCAAGAAGATGGTAAGATTGATGAAGCACTCAACCGATATAAAGAAATTACCGATATGGCGGAAGCCCAAAATAATATGGGTAATATTTATCGGCAGATGGGAGAATTGGATAAAGCTCATGCGGCTTTTGATAAAGCCATTCAAATTAACCCGAAA
This sequence comes from Alphaproteobacteria bacterium, assembly GCA_017962565.1. Lineage (GTDB taxonomy): Bacteria > Pseudomonadota > Alphaproteobacteria > CAAHEQ01 > UBA3637 > CAAHEQ01. Next base: position 1,371 of record JAGCVC010000017.1, read on the forward strand.
ATGCCTTTGGTATACGTCAATAAAGCTCTTTTGGAACGACAGGAAGGTCACTCCAATCAAGCCGAAGATTTATTGAAAAAGGCATTGGACATTGAACCCGATTTTATTCAGGCTCTTTACCAACTTTCAATTCAAAACAGATTAAATAAAAACTTTAATAAATCATTACAACTTATTGAAAAATCATTAAAGATAAATAAAAATATAGATTTTATATGGGTAGAATATGGCAAGGTTTTAAAGCAACTCAATCGACCGCAAGAAGCACTAGATGCTTTCGAAAAAGCTATCGAGCTAAATCGTTTTTGTGTTGATGCTTATTTCGAAAAAGCCCTTCTTTTAGAACAAAAAGATCCGAACGCTGCAGAACAAGCTTATCGTGATGCCTTGCGAATAGACGTGGACAATATAGCCGCTTACAATAATTTAGGTGCCCTGCTATATCGTCAAAATCGTATTGTAGAAGCGTTGGAAATGTATCGCAAGGTTTTCATTATCAAGCCCGATGATGTATCTGCCGCATTCAATTTGGCAATTGCACTGGAAGACTTAGATAACTTTGAAGAAGCAGCCGGTCTTTATTTTAAAATACTGGGACAAAAACAATTTGAACAAGAAGTACACTTACGTTTAGCTAATTTACTCCCAAAATGGTTTGAAAAAGATAAAGAAAAAGCCAAAACATACGCTTTGGGTTGGGTTAGAAACTTCCCTGACAATCCATTGGCTATACATACAAATGATGCTCTAAACGGAAAAACAAGCTCAGATCAGGTTGATTTTGCATATACACAAGCTTTCTACAATGGTTTTGCAGACAGCTATGATGAAAAAATGAAGCTTTTGGAATGTCAAATTCCTAACTTAATTGCAGATAAAATAAAAGATAAGACCTTTAAAAATGTGCTGGACTTGGGATGCGGAACCGGTACATGCGGTATTTTTTTGAAAGACAAATCAAAAAATCTGATTGGCGTAGATATATCAAAAAATATGGTTCAAAAAGCAGAAGAAAAACATATCTACAATGCGCTTTTTACTCAAGACATTATGGACTTTATTCAAAATACGAAAGAACAATTTGATTTAGTTATTTCTGCAGATGTTTTTTGTTACATCAATAAGTTAATTGACATATTTAAAGAAATACATAAAATATTAAAACCATCTGGAAAGTTTATTTTTACGGTTGAAAAGTCCTTATCCGGTAAAACAGAGCTTCAAACTTCCGGTCGTTACAGACATGCGTTAAAACAAATTGAAAAAGAATTGAAAGCTGTCGGTTTTACCAATATAAAAAATGAAGAAGTCGTCCTTCGTAAAGAAAAAAGTGATAATTGTATCGGATATTTGTTTACTGTAGGATAATTTTCCCCTTCTTCCTTTAAAAAGACAGACTTGAAATTATACCATCAAAAACAATTTGCTGTCTTAGTCTCAGAATTTCTTTTCAGTGGAGTAACACGTTCTTTAAAAAAGGCCCGCCATAACGACGGGCCTTTTATTTTTGAAAAGAAACTTAAATGAATTTAACGTTCAAAATTTCGTATGTTTTTTGGCCTTTAGGCGTATTAAATTCAACAAAATCACCAACAGAACGCCCAATTAATGCCTTTGACAAAGGAGAAAGCATTGAAATACGTCCTTTTTCCAAGTCAGCTTCGTATTGTCCGACAATTTGATATGTTTGTGTTTTATCTTCATCACAATCATTTACTTCAACTGTCGCACCAAACAAAACTTTTTCACCGGATAAAGTTTTAACATCAATGATTTCAGCACGAGATAATGCGCTTTCCAAATCCTGAATACGGCCTTCGATAAAGCTTTGTTTTTCACGTGCTGCATGATATTCTGCATTTTCAGACAAATCGCCATGAGAACGAGCTTCCTCAATCGCTGCAATGATATCGTGACGATCGACAAATTTCAAATGTTTCAATTCTTCCTGTAAACGGTCATAACCTGTTCTGGTCATAGGAACTCTTTCATCAGCCATTTTTAAAATCCTTTCATTAAAGAGTAATAAAAAAACGCAGCTTTTAAAAGCTGAGTCATTTCTGTGATTGAATACTTATACTCTAACCTTTAAAAAAAATAAAATCAAGACTTTTTGTAAAAAAAAGAAGAAAAAAAACGGAACGCAATTTTGCAATTCCGTTTTTTCGACGAATTAAACAACCTTATTCAGCTTTTTTCTCGGCTTTTTTTTCAGCTTTCTTCTCAACTTTTTCAGTTTTTTCTTCTTTTTTTGCTGTTTTCTTTTTGGTCTTTTTCTCTTCTACAGCAGGAGTTTCTTCTTCTGCAGCAACTTCAACAACACCGGAATCTTTTCCTTTTGCTGTTACATCACGATCAACGAATTCGATAATCGCCATCGGAGCCATATCACCATAACGGAAACCGGCTTTCAAAACACGCGTATAACCACCATTGCGTTTTGCATAACGATCGACCAAAACAGTCAACAACTTTTCCGTCATTGCTTCATCACGTAAGAAAGAAAGGGCTTCACGACGTGCGTGTAAATCTTTCGAACGTGCTTTTGTAATCATTTTTTCAATAATCGGACGTAATTCCTTTGCTTTTGGCAAAGTTGTTTTGATTTGTTCATGCTTAATCAAAGACACAGCCATATTTGCAAACATGCTGCGACGATGAGAAATCGACTTATTTAATTTTCTTTTTGCTACTCCATGACGCATTTTTATTTTCCTTTCTTTCTTGCGTTTGGTTTTGCGCACAAAACCGATAAAGTTTCCTTAAAAACCACCCATTCGGATGCGCTTTCAAGTCGTCCGGACAATCCGAACAATTTCTAGCAGCTATTAGAATGGTTCTTCCAAACTTCTAGCTAACATATCAATGTTTTCAGGAGGCCATCCTTCTACAGACATGCCCAAGTGCAAGCCCATAGAATCCAAAACTTCCTTAATTTCATTCAATGACTTACGACCAAAGTTCGGTGTCCGCAACATGTCAGATTCTGTTCTTTGGACTAAATCACCAATGTAAACAATGTTGTCATTCTTCAAGCAATTTGCAGAACGAACAGATAATTCCAATTCATCAACTTTGCGAAGCAATGCAGCCGGAAACGGTAAGACGACTTTTTGTTCTTCTTCTTGTGTTTCTTCCGGATCTTCGAAGTTAACGAAAGTTTTTAATTGATCTTGTAAAATACGAGCAGATAAAGCAACTGCATCTTCCGGAGTAACAACACCATTTGTTTCTACCGTCAAATACAATTTGTCATAGTCTGTTTGTTGACCAACACGAGCATTTACAACCTTGTAAACAACTGTCTTAATCGGGCTGAAAATACTGTCAATCGGTAAAGTTCCGATCGGACAATCAGCCGGACGATTTTGAACAGCAGGTACGTAACCTTTACCCGTATTCACCGTCATTTCAATTTTAATTTTTGCTCCGGCATCCAATGTGCAGATAACCAAATCCGGGTTCATAATTTCAATACTTGAATCCGCTTGGATTTGAGCTGCTGTCACAACACCCGGTCCGGTTGCTTCCAAAGTCATACGACGAGTACCCTCTTCTTCAACTTTCAAAGCCAACATTTTAATGTTTAACACGATATCCGTAACATCTTCACGAACACCTGGAATGCTGGAAAATTCATGTAAAACGCCATCGATTTTGATGGAAGTTACAGCACCGCCACGCAAAGAAGACAACAAAATGCGGCGCAATGCATTACCCAACGTTGTTCCAAAGCCACGTTCCAATGGTTCAACAACGATAGTTGATTTAAATCCAGGAACGATGTGTTCCACAGATAATGTTGATGGTTTAATCAATTCTTGCCAATTTTTTTGTATCACAATAAGCTCCTATTTTTTCAGGAACGAGTGCCTTTTTATCGGCACTCCCATCAGCTGCCCGAAAGCAGCCACCATTAAATCCGACGACGTTTCGGAGGACGGCAACCGTTGTGCGGGACACCTGTCACATCTTTAATCGACGTAATAACCAACCCTAAAGCTTGGAAGGCACGCAAAGCAGATTCACGACCTGAACCCGGACCTGCAACCAAAACTTCCAAATTCTTTAAACCGTGTTCCATTGCCTTACGACCGGCTTCTTCGGCACAAACTTGTGCAGCATACGGAGTTGCTTTTCTGGAACCTTTAAAACCTTTAACACCACCGGAGCACCAAGAAATTGTATTTCCTTGAGCATCTGTAATGGTAATCATAATATTATTGAATGTTGAATTTACATGCGCTACGCCTGATGTAATATTCTTTCTGTCGCGATTTTTTGTACGAACGACTTTTGTTTCTGTTTTAGCCATTACTCAAAACTCCTTACTTCGTCACTTTCTTCTTACCCGCAATAGGAACTGCTTTTCCTTTACGAGTACGTGCATTCGTATGTGTCCGTTGACCACGAACGGGCAATCCTTTACGATGACGCAAACCTCTGTAACAACCTAAATCCATCAAACGTTTGATGTTTAAAGAAACTTCACGACGTAAATCACCTTCTACGTGATAATCTTTGTCGATCAATTCGCGAATTTTTAAAACTTCATCATCAGTTAATTCACTGACGCGCTTATCTTCCGAAATACCTGTCTTTTGACAGATTTCTTCGGCTTTCTTCCGTCCAATCCCATAGATATACGTCAAACCAATGACGACTCTTTTCGCTGTCGGAATATTTACACCTGCAATACGTGCCAAGGCTACTCTCCTACATATAAATTATAACAAAACTACTCCGTCCACAATGGACAGAGTAACACTCAGGGTTGACATTATAGATGATTCGTTTTGTTTGTCAAGAAAAATTTTAATAAAAAATAAATCTCCCCCGCTTTAGCAAAACGAGGAAGAAAACATATACAAAATTTCAAACTTATTTACGGGATTCCTTTACTCTTCTGCCGGAAGAAGCCCCCCTTCGACCCAACGCACAACTTGTGTTGGCAAATAGATATCACCTGAAGATCGCATTGTCCAAACACCTAGTGTACCATTGTAATTTTTCAGATTGCTTATATAATCCCCCATTTTGGTGACATCACCTTGAAATTTCATATACGCATCTGCTATTACGATTGCACTATCATACAGATGCGCCATACTGATAACATCCATTCCAAGTGGTTTATATTTTTTCTTAAAGTCCTCTGTTTCAGTAGACGTAACTGTTAAAATATGCTCAGCCAACTCTGGATTTTGGCGATAAAATCCGGGCCAAGCATAACTGTAATCCGTCATAATCAACCCTGTATATCCCAAACTGACTAATTGATTTAAGATAGTATAAGAATTAGAACCGTATCCGATAACCCAGAACATTTCCGGATTATTTTGAAATGCCTTCAGTATTTGCAATCTTAAATCACTCTGTGTGACATTATAAGGAATTTCATCAATAATTTGACCTCCCAATTTTTCAAAACCGGCTTTAAATTGACGCAACCCCTCTGCCCCATAATCATCATTGATATAAATTACGGAAGCAGTCTTAATATTCTTTTTTCCAATATATTCATGAATACTTGCCAACATATCTTTTAATGTCAACGTTATTTGATAAAGATGTTTTTCCGGTTTAGCAACTCCCGGTAATGTGGCAGCTACAACAGATGAAATCACGCTTCCATCCATTAATGGTTCAATGGCCTTTGCCGTTGAAGAATAAACTAAAATCATAGCTCGATTTTTGTTTCCCATAATCTTTTGCTGATAAATGCTAACAGCAGTTGACGGATTTCCCTGTGAATCTTCTAACTCTATTTTTATTTTTCCAGCTCCGTATCGTTCATCAATTTCTTTTTGCGCTAATTCCAAACCTTTTTTATAATCCTCTGCATAAACAGAAAAAGGGCCGGAGATAGGCATTAAAGCATGAATTGTAAAAACATCTTCAGATCTCTTTTTATTTTGATAGGCATTGTGTCCAATTATTCCAAAAATGACCGCAATCGCAACCAACCATCCGACAATACTTTTCCAATTCATTTTTTTCATTATTTTTCCTTTTCTTACTCACTTATTGTTCTGAATGATAAAGGATAGTTTAATTCACCATTCTTAACCGTTACTTTGCCCAAACATCCATCGTGAATAAAACCTTCCATAGCCTCTGTTAAATTTGGAATATTCGTTGTTCCTTTACTCTTATAAAATGCTAACAATGTATCAATGCCTTGATAGGCCAAATAGTATCCTACATCTGGTAGAGGTTCTACATATTTCTTAGTAAATGCTTCATTGACATGCTTGCAATAAGCATTGTCATCATATTGTTGATAATCCAAAATGATAACTCCGTTCATTGCTTTTTCTGCGTAACTATGCACACCTGCAATATTCAGATTCGCATCACCCATAATTAGACCGGTATAACCAAATTCTCTCAGTTGACGGATGAGTATTCCTAAATAAGAACCAATCCCCGTAATTATAACAATATCTTCATCATTATTTGGGTTTGCTTTATAAATCAAGTCTCTAAAATTATTCATTGTCGGGTCAAAATCTAATACTTTGACAGTCATTGTTTCATCTATTTCTTTTTCCATTGCCGCTTTACAACTGATAGAATGGTCGGAGTTTTCATAAAAATAAACAATCCTTCTGTCTGGATAGGTGGTTTTGATATATCTTATCAACTCTTTACCTACAATATTGGCAGAATTAAAGTTACGTAAAGCATAGGCATGTGGGGCTTTTGAAAAGTTTTCTGCACCAACTGCGGCAATATGCGGAATGTTATCTTTTTCGGTAAAGTTCTTCAAATTCATTGCAACACTACTCACAATGGAATAAATGCCAAGCGGTTTATTTTCAGATAGATTATTACGTTGATAAATTGTCAAAGCTTCTGTTATATCTGCGCGTGTATCTTCCCATACAACTTCAAGTTTCTTTCCTAATAATCCGCCTTTTTTATTCCAATCATCTACGACCACCTCAACACCTCTTCCTTCTGAAAGGCCTGCTGATGCCAATTTTCCCGTCATTGGAACAAAAACCATGATTTTATGAGCATTTGATTTTGAAATTTCTTGTGCATTATTCCAAACAACACAGACAATAACAGCAAATACTGCAGTACTTAATCCTACAATTCTTTTCCAATTCAGTTTTTTCATTATTTTTCCTCAATTTCCATTGAAACGATTTTGCCATCTTTTATAGTACAGAAACCCAATTCAAATTCTGCATCTCCATCTTCTGTAAAGGTTATAGGACCTGCGATTCCTTCAAATGTTTTCATCTTCAAAATTTCCGAGCGTTCAAACGGAATATTATGTTTAAGCATATAATCCACAAACGCCACTGCATTGTATGGTTCTATTCTTAAACAGTTCAAATCTAGTCCTTCTGCACTCAACTCTGCCATGACTTGCTTACGCTTTTCGGAGGTGTTTTCATCCAACAAAATATCATAGCAAGGAAACATAACATTATCCATTCCTTCTAAATTTTGGAATACCCAGGTAACTTGATACCCTTGATTGGTCAAAATTCCGCCCTGATACCCTGCCGTTCCCAGCTCATTGATAACATTTCGGTAACCTATGGATGGGGGGGAAATAACAAAAACTGCATCAGGATTTGTTGCGAGGGCTTTTACAACTGTATTGCGCACATCTCTTTCTGCAACAGAGAATGAATAAGCCCCAATCACTTCACCTTTAAACACTTCTTTCATTGCATTTAATCCAAGACGACCTAATTCATCTTCACTATAAAAAATCGCCATAGTTTTATAGTGCTTATTCATATAATCTATGAGTTTTTCTCCCATTTCTGTCAGTATAGGAAATGAAATACGCTGTTGGTTTTTGTATGTAGCTGTAGCTGGAGACACCTTTGTATACATAGAAACATTGAACCCTCCATGTTGATCTAAAAACGGCAAAAGCGCGGCGCTAATACTGGAAACCGCAGAAATTACAATTGGATTTTTTTCATCTAAAATCTTGGATTGCAAAGCGGTCAATGCCTTGCTAGGATTTCCTTCAGAATCAATATAAATTAAATTCATTGGAGCATCCGGATTCTTTTTCAAGTAATAATCTATTGTTTCTTGGGCTTGTTTTCCCCAAACGGCCAAAGGTCCGCTCAGAGGTAAAACGGCATACACATTTCGCTTACCTGACTCCTGCAAAGCTTTCTGCTCTTTCATATTGGAACAAATAATAAAACCGGCAATCAATGCCACTACTACACACACTACAATAACTTTCCAGTTGATCTTTTTCATAATAAAGCTCCCTTTAATCTTAGAAAAGTATAACTGAAAATATACCCGAATGCAACTGCTTTTTCTGAGATGATAGTTTGGATATTTAAAGAATAAGATCGGCTTCATAACCAATTAAAAACAAAAAAGTCGCCTTCTCAGACGACTTATATTTAGTGGTCGGGTTGCCCCTCTAAATAAGGGAAATGATACCAGCAGCTTCGTATATACTTGATTTTCCAGGCGTTATTACAAGCTAAATTTTCAAAAATTGAGTACCATATAGAAACGATCAAAAAGACTTATTAAAATTATATACTGGTTTTATTAAATTATTTAAAAATACTGAAAAGTGGAAAAGTATTGAAGAATATAAAAAACAATATGCTTGATCTTTTTTTATTGCTATAATTTTTAAACAAGACTATAATCTTAGCTATATTTATTCATGCAGTGCCTATCAAATATCAACAGGGGACGATATGTTAATTGATTTTGCAATAACAAACTATAAAAGTATTAAAAAAACTGTCCATTTGAACATGGTTTACAATACAGGAGAATCAAATGAACAACTGGATAAAAAATATAACAAAACAAATTATATTGATTTTATTAAAGCATCTACAGGTAAAGATGAAGGACGGATCAATGTTTGTCCGGTTATGGCACTATTTGGCGCAAATGCCAGTGGTAAAAGCAATATATTAAAAGCATTTTTAGCAATACGCGCCATAGTTTTAAATGGTTCTGTTGAAAATTTTTACACCCCATTTTTGTTTTCAAATAGCACAGAAAATGCCCCAACAAAGTTTGCAATAACTTTTTCTAATGACGATAATAAAGATCCACGTATTTATTCATACGGGATTGAATATACAGCCCGTCAAATTAAACGAGAATATCTGAAGCAAATTGGTAAAGAAAAGGATAAAACGATTTTTGATACGAACGATTTTGATACAATTCTCCCAAGTATATGGCAGTTGTTTATTACGCGTCGTAAACCAATAGCAAATATCTTTTTAGATGCCACTTATGATTATTTCAACAACCTCGATTTAGAATCCCAAATAGGACTTCGTGCCGTAGAAGCTTTTTTTAAAGGCTTATTTATCGCTGATGATATAAATTTAGCCCCTATATCAACAAGAGATGAAAAAACAGTAAAAGACTGGTTACTACGAATGGATATGAGATTCTGCGAGATCAACATTGATGAGGAAAAACCACCAGAAGAACGAGATTCAAATTGTAACAAGAATGAAGAAAAATCAGATCCTTTTGCGTTTGATTACGGAGGAGTTTCTGAAGGTAAACATGAACATCTTAATATATATCTTAAAGATATAAACGACCAAAAAAATATTTTAGGAGAGTCCTACCCCAATCATCTAATAATCTTTGGTTTTGATGATGCTGGATCCCCGAGATTTAATGCGTATAATATAAATATGAAATATCAAAAAGACGATTCAGATAAAACTGTTTCAATTAATTATATTAAAGACGAATCTACAGGAACCAAAAATTTATTCAGATTTTTATTTGTGTTAGTAGATGCCCTGAAACATGGTAGAATTATCATTTTTGACGAAATAGACAGGACAATACATACAGAATTATTAAAATTTCTTTTAGGTATAATGCACGCCAAAAATTTAAATAAAAATGCTCAGATGATATGTTCCTCACACAATCCCTGCATTATTAATGCGGCAGGACGTTATGGAATAATGTTTGTTGAAAAAAATTCTGGTCTATCAACTGAAGTTTCTTTCCTATCTGAATACAAATATAGTGCAGAAAGTGTCTTGGACGATTATTTAAATGATCGCTTTGGAGCCACCCCTCGCGTCATAGATATTTTTGAAAACATGGAGGTTCCAGATGCCAATAAGTGATTACAACTTCAGAGCCCCATCTGCTTCAAAAGAACGGAATACAACATACGTATTTTTCTGCGAAGGGAAAACTGAAGCAGAGCTCATAGAAAGAATAAATTGCGCACAAATTCTCGATGGAATAAATATACAATATGCCAGAATACCTAATTTAGACGATAATGATAATGGGATTTATTTTACACCTCAAAGAATATTGGATTATTATCGAGATATGGTCACTGATAATGTGAAATGGATATATAGTTATCCTCGCCCTAGCAAAGATGATCGCCAAACAGATTGTTGCAAGCTTGTAAAAGATAAAAACACAAAGATATGTTTGTTGGTTGATACTGATGTGTTTTTTAAGGTAGAACCAAATATAACATATGACAATTTGGATAATATACAAAATAATAAACTACAAAAAGATTATAGACATTTGCCCTCTAATGATATGAGAGCCGCCTTAGCAGAAAGATCCGGACTTTTGAATAAATACTCTTATCCTCCTACAAAAGAGCAAGAATATATATTTATGGAACAAGAATTGAATTTTGAGGATTTCTTTGTTTTGTTTTTTATGGATGGCGATACCTACAAGAAAAAATGGTTTAAAAAACGATTTGGACCAATTGAGTATAATGCTGTAGACAGAAGTCATTATTTTGGTGGTGATCTTGATAATAGTAAGAATGGAGAAAGAGAAATAAAGCCGGCATTTCATGATGTTACAGGGGTAGGAAAAGATATATCTGTCTGGCTAAGACTTCATGTGACAGATACGAAAGCATGGACAGAATGTATAAAAAGAGCAAAAGAAAGAATGGAATGGAATAAAAGACATAAAGATAGACAAGGCAACTTTGAATCTACTAGTTGGCCATATCGATTCGGTTTGGTAGATTTTCTAGCAAGGCATATAAAACAAGAGGATGAAAATGGAAAATAATTTTGATTATAGAAATTGTAACGTTAACGGTTTAAAATCACGTTGTAAAGAGTTTGTTTTGCGTGAATTTTATAGCTGTATTTATGCAAACAATCTAGAATGTGTCAAATATTTATTGGATAATTACAGTTGGTTGAGCGATATTTTACAACCTTCTTGGATTGCAGATATGCAATTTTATGACTTCGATGAACAAAAATATAAAACATATTTTCCCTCTGAAGAATTATTAGAATTGTTAAAATCTTACACAAATATTATTGAACCAATTACAAAATCAGCTGGCAACATAGATGATAATGCTAGTTATATATCTAATACCATGCAAAATAAAAATACTATAAAATGGGAGTGCAATGGTGAAGATCTGAATGGACAAAAATTAACTTTAGTAGAGTTGGCAAAAAAAGCAGGAAAAACCGAAAATTATATAAGACATATTGAAAGTATAAATGGTACGGGAATTAGTAAAAGTCAAGACATAGAATTAGAAGCTATGCACCTTAAAAGGCTGGGACAAATGGGTAATTCATGGTTTGTTTCTTATATGTATCATTATTATGACAAAAATCATAGAAACTGGGAAATAACACTAAATAATTTCAGAACCGGTTACTTTAAAGATACAAAGAAGGTGCATTACCAATTTCTTGAAAGAATATCAAAAGCCAATGAAGCTGCACTTGGCCGAAACCAGATAGGTTTATCTGGAGCGGAAATAAGACGTATGGCAAAAGAATTGCTAACTCATTGGGATGTGGTAAGTCAAAACCCAGACTATAAAAAAGAAATAGGATCATAATTATAGATTTGAATGGCAAATTTTGTAAAAATATAAAACCAAAAAATACTTTAACAAAATGTGGAGAATAAGATGAAAGAACGTAGGTGCAAAATTAATGGTTTTAAATATCCGTCCTCTGACAAAATAAGCGGGCGTATTTCAACAATATGTAGGTCCATGGCTTGTACCTTGTTAGATAGAGAAGGATGCTCTAATGAGGAAGAAAAAATATGGAAAAAGTTTTTTCCAAAAAATAAATGTGCTTACTGTGGAGAAAATGCTACGCATTTGGATCATCTTCATCCTTTAATAATTGATAGAAAACCAACTGGATATGGAACAGAGCCAGCAAATCTAGTTCCGTGTTGTAGTAATTGTAACCAACCCAAAGGTAATATGGATTGGAAAACATACATGAAAAAACTTATACAAGATTGCGAAACTAAAGAAGAAAAAGAAGCAATAAAAAAACGTATTGATAATATAGAAGCATTCCAAAAAGCTATGCTTCCAAAAAAAGTTATGTTAAGTGATGAAATGATGAAAAGATGGACAGAGATTTTGGATAATTTTGATACATCCCTAAAAGAAGCAGAAAAGAATCTTTTAGATATGCGCAAAGAAATATACAAAAAGCAGTAGGTTATACTACCCCTCTTGAATGGATTTGAACTGCCAACAACAAGGTAAGAAATATATCTGTTCCTATATGTTATACTAGGCAGCTACCCTTTTTTATTTTTTTAGGCATGTTATACTTTTTTGCCAAAAGTATACTTTTATATGCTTATGAAGTTCCATAAACTCGAAGTCTGCCCTCTGCGTTCTAGAGGAAAAATTATCATTAACTCATTGAAAAATATAATTAATTTACTTTAGATAAAAAATAACATAGAAGGTATACACTTTCTATGTTATGCAAATGGTCGGAGCAGCGGGATTTGAACCCACGACCACACGCCCCCCAGACGTGTGCGCTACCAGGCTGCGCTATGCTCCGACAATGAACCTCTTATACACCATTCTTGTTTGAATTGCAAGTTCTTTTATCTCATTCTTGAACAAAATTAACCATTATTCCGTTTTTTACAATCTCTCTTCCATTAACAACTTCATAATCAAAAAGGCTCTTTATGAAGAAGACCGCAAACAGAAAAAACAAAAGAAAAATACAACTTTCCAGTAATGAATAATGCATAACAAAAATATTCATAACAAGAAAAAATACAACATACCCAAACAAAATCACATAAAAAACCGGAGGATTACCTAAACTTAAATATAACGGAATAAAAGGAACAACAAGCCAAAGGATAAGCTCTCCCAAAATATAGCTTTCCTCTGTATCTTCCGCAAATCCTCTTCTATTAAAAATCGGTAACATAACAGCTTTTCCTGAAAATTTCTAATTCAAAGTTCTGTGTAACACTATTTTCATATAATATGTTATGTTTTAACAAAAGACAACTGTTTTTTAAAATTTCACTTGACAAATTATTTGATATTTGATATAGTTACAGCCCTAAAGACCCAAGAAAGTGAATGCAGGTGTTGGTTTCCTGTTCATTCGGTCCGCGTTTGAAACGGCAGGAACTATTGGGAAAAATTTTTTGACAACAAAAGGAAAAACAACATGTCAAAACGTATTAATGCGAAATATAAAATTGAACGCCGCTTGGGAACATCCTTGTGGGGTCGTGCAAAATCCCCTTTCAATAAACGTGAATATGGTCCGGGTCAACATGGACAAAACCATGGCAAACCGACAGACTATGGTGTACAATTACGTGCAAAACAACGTTTGAAAGGTTATTATGGCAACGTTTCCGAAAAACAATTACGCCGCTATTACGCAGAAGCTATTCGCCGCAAAGGTGACACTTCCGAAAATTTGGTCGGTATTTTGGAAACACGTTTGGACGCTTTGGTTTATCGTATGAAATTCGTTCCAACCGTATTTGCTGCACGTCAGTTTGTAAATCACGGTCACGTTTTGGTTAATGGCAAAAAGGTGGATATTCCTTCCTATTTAGCTAAAGTGGGCGATGTCATTGAAGTCAACGGAAAAGCAAAAGAAATGGCTTTGGTTATCGAAGCAATGGCTTCTGCAGAACGTTCTGTTCCGGATTACATCACAGTTGATGAAAAGAATATGTCCGGCACATTGACACGTATTCCTGTCTTGGCTGATATTCCATATGCTTGCCAAATGGAACCGAATTTGGTGGTCGAATTTTACTCTCGTTAATTCGATTTTCAAATGCAACAAACCGCTTTGTTTCGACAAAGCGGTTTGTTTATACCTTTGTACAGATTGATTGAGTATCATTCAAATATTATCTTCCCTTTCGTAGTAACAATGAAAGGAGAAATAATTATGTTTACAAAAATTTGTCTTTGGCTAACAATCATCGGTGGTTTAAACTGGGGATTGGTTGGCTTGTTAAACTTTAATTTGGTCAGTTTTATCTTTGGTGATATGAGTATTTTAAGTCGAATTGTTTATATTGTTGTCGGACTAAGTGCCGCATATATTACATATGACACCATTAAAGAATCTGTCTCTTAAGGTATTTACAATCACAAAATAAAATCCCCAACTACCTTAGTTGGGGATTTTCATTTAAAATATTTTTCTATTTAGAGCTACCAGAAGTAGATTTGCCAGAATAAGATGCTCCCATACCTGTCTCATTATCAGCTTTTTGCAACATATTTTGTGCACTTTCTGTTTCTTTTGCAAGGCCAGCGCTTTCTTTTTTGGCATCTACTGTTGATCCGACAGCTTCCGGTGCACCATGTGGGTTATAAGCATAACCAACAGATGAAAAGGCAACAACAGCCATCAAAACTAATAAAAATTTCTTCATTTTTCAAACTCCCTTTTTGTTGTAACATTACCCTTCTAATACGCAAAAGCCACTTTTGCTTCCTCTCAGAGTACCTATTATTATTATAATTCTTTTTCAAACATGTGTCAAATAAAAAAGACTCCCCGATACAAAGGTCGAGGAGTTTTACTTTGTTAAAGTTTAAATTAAACTTCCGGTTTTGCCAAATGACCGTATAACTTCAAACGATTTTCGATTCGGCTTTGAGCCAATTTAACCAAACGTTCATAACGTTCTTTATCGGCACGAGCCACAATCTTAAACCGTGTTTCAGAAGCCATAAAATCAGCAACATCAGTTGTCTTTTTGCTGTCTAACTGCAATGGTTGTTTGCCTTCAGCCAACAAACGTGGGTCGAATCTGTACAAAGGCCACAAACCGCAGGATACAGCCGCCTTTTGATGTTCAAGACCTTGTGAACCAATATCATAGCCATGAGCAATACAGTGAGCATAAGCAATAATCAATGACGGGCCATTGAACGATTCAGCTTCCGTAAATGCCTTAATTGCCTGCATATCGTTTGCACCGATTGCAATCTTAGCAACATAAACATTTTCAGAACCCATCGCAATCATACCTAAATCCTTTGTCGGTAAGTCGTTACCTGCAACAGCAAATTTAGCGGATGCACCAATTGGTGTTGCCTTTGATTTTTGACCACCTGTATTGGAGTAAACACCGGTATCCAAAACCAAGATATTAACGTTACGTCCGGAATGTAATACATGATCCAAACCACCGTAACCGATATCATAAGCCCAACCATCACCACCTAAAATCCAAACGGATTTTTTGACAAGGTAATCAGCCAATGGCTCTAACAAACGTGCATTTGTATCATTGATTGATTTCAATTTTGTTTTCAAGACATCAACACGTTCACGAGCTGCTTTTAATTCGGCTTCCGTATTTTGATCAGATGTCAAAATAGCGTTGACTAAATCGCCACCGACTTGACCTTCTAATCCTTTTAATAATTCGGCTGCAAATTCAGCTTTACTATCTACGGAATAACGCATACCTAAACCGAATTCAGCATTATCTTCAAACAAGCTGTTTGCCCAAGCAGGACCACGTCCGCAAGCATCTTTTGCATACGGAGTTGTCGGTAAATTTCCGCCGTAAATGGATGAACAACCAGTTGCATTGGCAACCATCAAACGATCACCAAATAATTGACTCATCAATTTTACATAGGGTGTTTCACCACAACCGGCACAAGCACCAGAGAACTCGAACAATGGTTGCAACAATTGAACATTTTTAACCAACTTTGGTTCGATCGCTGTTCTGTCAACTTCAGGCAACTTCTTGAAGAAATCCCAGTTGGCAATGTTTGCATCCAAATTCTTTTCAATCGGTTGCATCATTAAAGCCTTTTGTTCCGGATTTTCTCTATTCTTTCCTGGACATACACCGGCGCACAAACCGCATCCTGTACAATCTTCGGCAGAACATTGAACGATAAATTTATCACCAGCAAATTCTTTTCCTTTGTAGTCAGCGGATTTGAAACTTGCTGGAGCATCTTTCAATGCATCCGGTTTTGCAACTTTCAGACGAACTGCTGCATGCGGACAAACCATAGCGCATTTACCGCATTGAATACATAAAGACGGATCCCATTCCGGAACATCCGTTGCAACACGGCGTTTTTCATATTGAGTTGTTGCTGTCGGCCAAGTACCATCAACTACATCAGCAAAAGCAGAAACAGGCATTTGATCGCCCTTACCTTCAATAATCGGAGCTGTGATGCGTTTCAAAAATTCAGGAGCATCAGACGGTACACCGGCTTGACGTGTATATTTGGAATCTACTGCGCCGACTTTAACTTCATGCAAGTGTTCCAAACTGCCATCAATAGCTGCAATATTTGCGGCAACAATTTCCGGACCTTTCTTTGCATAAGTTTTTTCTGCATACTTTTTAATTTTTTCAATTGCTTCATCTTTCGGTAAAACACCGGAAATTGCAAAGAAACAAGTTTGCATAATTGTGTTAATTCTGCGTCCCATACCTGTCTTCTTAGCAACTTCAACAGCATCAATCGCAAAGACACGCGCATGTTTGCTGACGATATCTTGTTGCACTTCACGCGGCAATTTTTCCCAAACTTGATCGGCTGGAATTGGTGTATTCAACAACAAAACACCATTATCAGCCAAACATGAAGTCATATCAATTTTATCCATGAACGGCATGTGGTGAATAGCCACAAAAGAAGCCTTTGAAATCAAATAAGGCGCTTTAATCGGATGTTTTGCAAAACGCAAGTGAGATGTTGTCATAGCACCTGATTTTTTACTGTCATAAACAAAGTATGCTTGACCATAGAAATCACTGCCTTCTGCAATAATCTTAATTGAGTTTTTGTTTGCACCAACTGTACCATCAGCACCCAAACCAAAGAAAATGCAACGTGTCACATCAGAACCGGCAATATCAAAATGTTCATCATAATCTAATGATAAATGTGTTACATCGTCATTGATACCGACTGTGAAGTGATTCTTTGTTTCATTTTCAAATACAGCCTTTGCCATAGCCGGTGTAAACTCTTTGGAAGAAAGTCCATAACGACCACCCAAAACTTTAACACCTAATCCTGCTTCTGCAATTGCAGCAACAACATCCAAATACAAAGGTTCACCCGTTGAACCTGATTCTTTTGTTCTGTCCAAAACATTGATTGTTTTGACCGTCTTTGGTAAAGCTTCAATAAATGCTTTTGATGGGAAAGGACGATATAAGTGAATTTTAACAACACCGACTTTTTCGCCATTTGCATTCAAGTAATTTGCTGTTTCTTCTGCTGTTTCAGCACCGCTACCCATAACAACAATAACTTTCGTTGCATCGGCAGCACCGACATATTCAACCAAATGATAAGCACGACCTGTCACTTTTTCGAATTTGCGCATTGCTTCTTCAACAATACCCGGAACAGCATCATAATATTTATTGGATGCTTCACGTGTTTGGAAGAATACATCCGGATTTTGCGCTGTACCACGAACAACCGGTGCATCCGGTGTTAAAGCATGTTTTGCAACAACCGTTGTATCGATTCCGTCCATCAAAGCACGTAAGTCATCATCTGATAAAACTTCTGCTTTGTTGATTTCATGAGAAGTACGGAAACCATCAAAGAAATGCAAGAAAGGTACGCGTGATTTCAATGTGGACATTTGAGCAATTGCTGCCAAATCCCCTGCTTCCTGAACTGAATTGGAAGCCAACATCGCAAATCCTGTTTGACGGCAAGCCATCACATCGGAATGATCACCGAAAATGGACAAAGCATGTGCTGCCAAAGTACGTGCTGCAACGTGCATTACAAATGGCGTTAATTCACCTGCAATTTTGTACATATTCGGAATCATTAACAACAAACCTTGCGAAGCAGTATAAGTTGTTGTTAAAGAACCGGCCTGCAATGCTCCATGAACAGCACCTATAGCACCGGCTTCAGATTGCATTTCAACAACAGTCGGCAATTTGCCCCAAATATTCTTTACACCCGCAGCCGTCCAAGCATCAGCCCATTCACCCATGGGGGAACTTGGCGTAATCGGGTAAATAATTGACATTTCATTTAAACGATGAGCAACGGAAGCAGCAGCTTCATTACCGTCCATCATTTTCATTTTCTTATCAGCCATCATTTTTCCTTTCATTTAATAAGCTGTCGCGCCAAAATTACATTCAGCACATACTTCTTTCGAAATCTTGCAAACGCAAAATCGGATTCTTTTTTTCAGAATGAGCATTTTATAGAATATTCTTCATAAAAAGTCCATCTTTTTTTTGTATTTTTTTTGCCTTGTTGTCACTTTTTTATAAATGTGGCAAATCAAAGTCATAAAATCTTCATTTGCTTTTTTTTTTAAACAGTGCTAGAAGATTAAACAAATATGTGCTAAACATAGAGTGTTTGTAATAAAAAAATAAGGAAATAACATGCTTAATACTTTGAAAAATAAAAAATTTTTGCCGGTTCTTTTGACACATATCTTTGGAACTTTGAATGATAATATAGTCAAAAATATCTTCGTTTTCTTAACGGCATACCAGTTAACACAAGGCAGCGTCTATTGGCTTGCTGTTGCTTGTGTTTTGTATGGAGTTGCCTATTTGGCAACATCTGTTTATGCCGGCTCTTTTGCTGATTATTTTTCAAAATCAAAGATGATTCAACGTTTGAAATTGTTGGAAGTCTTTGTTATGGCTTTTACCGTATTCAGCTTGTTTTTCCAAAGTCGATTCTTGATGCTGTTTTCGCTTACGGCATTTGCTGTTTCCATGTCCGCGACTCGCATTGCTAAATACGCCTTGATTCCTGAACTTGTTTTGGATAAAAGCTTACTGGCTGCAAATGCTTTGCTAAAGGGCTTTACCTTTATCAGTGCTATTTTAGCCTCCATACTTTTATATTCTTCACGCGCCTATTTTACAGATATCGTTTTGGAAATCATGGGAGTAACTTTAATGATTTCTTCCGTTATCGGATACTTATCTTCCTTGATGATTTCAAAAACTAACCCGGCAGACAGATCCTTTGCTTTAAATAAAAATCCTGTATTTTTCTTAAAAGAGACAAGCCAGAAAGTCGAAGAAAAACCGGCATTGAAGTTCTACATTGCATCAATTGCTTGGTATTGGTTAATTGGCAGTGTTGTCATCTTCTTTGCCCCTGACTTCTTAAAGACTGTCTTAACTGCACGTTCTTCCGTATTTATTCTGTCTATGCTAATCTTTTCATGCGGTTATGTTATCGGTTCTTTCTTATGTCCTTATTTAATAGAACGAAAAAAATTGAGTGCATTAGTTCCAATAAGCTGTGTCGGTATCTCCTTCTTTTTATTCAGTGCACTTTTAGCCGCCGCATATTTGCCTTCTATGGATGTCCCATACGATTCGACAAATTTTTTACATGCAGGCTTTAGCGCAATTTGGTTTTTGATTAGTTTATTTATGCTGGCCGTTTGTGCTGCATTCTTTATTATCCCGTTCTATCCGATGTTACAAAGAACCGTTCCGCCAAAGGCTATGGGACGCATTTTTGGCTATATGGCTTTTGTGTGCGGATTGGCTGTATTGGGTGCAATTTTAATTGTTTTATCATTAATGATTCTAAATATCCCTTTGATGTTAATTTTCGTAGCATTAGGAATCATCAACTTGTTCTTTGCTATTTATGCGTGTCAATTATTACCGTTTAAAACAAGACAACGCATTTTCAGAAAAGTACTAACCTTCCTGTTTGACGTAAAGATTACCGGATTAGAAAACTTAAAAGCAGCTGGAAAAGGAACTTTGATTATACCAAATCACACATCCTATATTGATGCTTTGTTCATTTCTACATTTATTGATCAAGAAATTACATTTTCTTTGACAAATAAAATGGCTGGTAAGTGGTGGGTGCGTTTCTTCGGTAATTTGATGAATATCAAAAGTTTGGATCCGAACAGTCCTTTTGCCGTTAAAACAATGGTAGAAGAATTGAAAAGCGGTAAATTATGTATGATTTTCACCGAAGCTCATATGCCGGGTGGTAATACACAAATGAAAGTATATGAAGGAGCCGCTTTAATGGCACAAAAAGCCGGTGCAAAAGTACTTCCTATTCAAATTAAAGGATTGGAATATTCCGCCTACTCACGTTTACCCGAAAAATCACTCCTTAATTTATTCCCTCGTGTCTCAATGGAAATTTTGCCGGCTGTTAATTTCAAGACGCCAAAAGGAACAACTTTCCATGAAGCAAGAGCACGTTCTAGTAGTCAGTTATATCAAATATTAGCAAAATTGCGTTTAGATGCCTGGGATTTAAATAAACCTCTTTTCTCTGCTGTTATTGATGCTATGGATCGTGTTGGCAGAAGAAAACCTATGATGGAAGATACAGAAAGGAAACCGCTGAAATTCAAGCACATTTTCTTACGTGCCTTCATTTTAGGTAACCTAATTAATAAGAAATTGCCTGATGAGAAAACTTTAGGTGTTATGTTGCCAACCTCAAATGCGTGTATATTGACTTTATTGGGATTACACGCATATGGTAAAGTTCCGGCTATGTTGAATTTTACATCAGCACCAAAACAAGTTGTTTCCACTTGTCAAACAGCTAAAATCAAAAAAGTTCTGACAGCTAAAAAAGTTGTTTTATTGGCAAAATTGGAACCTCAAATTGAAGCCTTAACAAATGCCGGTATTGAAGTTGTCTATTTGGAAGACTTGAAGAAACTTTTGACTTTTTCTGATAAGTTGGCTGGTATCCGTGATATGTTCTTCCCTCGCTGTGCCTATAAAAAATATGCCGGTGATATTAATCCGAAAGATCCTGCCGTTATTTTGTTCACATCGGGTTCTGAAGGATTGCCAAAAGCAGTTTTACTCAGCCATTCAAATATCTTGTCAAACTCTTATCAGGTTACGACAATGTTTGATATATGGGAAAATGATATTATGTTGAACTGTTTACCGATATTCCATTCTTTCGGATTGACAGCCGGCGTGTTTTTACCTTTGTTGGTTGGATTTAAAACAGTTTCTTATCCAACTCCGTTGCATTATCGTGTTATTCCGGAATTTTGCAGTTCCGTTCGTGCGACAATTTTCTTTGCAACGGATACTTTCTTAGCCGGCTATGCAAAGTGTGCAAATCCGTATGATTTTAACAGCTTGCGGGTTGTCGGTGCCGGTGCTGAAAAATTAAAAGATGAAACAAGACGTGTTTGGGCAGAAAAATTCGGCGTTCGCGTGGTTGAAGGATACGGTGCAACAGAATGTTCTCCGATTATTTCCATCAATACGTTTTTACGTAATAGAGTCGGTTCTGTCGGCTGCTTAGTGACCGGATTGGATTACAAATTAAAAGAAGTACCGGGCATTAAAGAAGGTAAAGAATTGGTTGTTAAAGGTCCAAATGTTATGATTGGTTACATGAAAAATGAAAAGCCGGGAGTTTTACAACCGCCAAAAGATGGTTGGTACGATACCGGGGATATTGTTCAAATTGATGAAGAAGGTTTTATTTTCATTAAAGGACGTTCTAAACGTTTTGCAAAGATTGCCGGTGAAATGATTTCTTTACTAGCCGTTGAAATGGCTGTTAAGAAGAATTGGCCTGATTTCATAAGCGGAACAGTCAGTATTCCGGATGCTAAGAAAGGTGAGCAAATTGTGTTAATTACAACATGTAAAGACATTACATCATCACAATTAACTGAACTTTTCAAAAAAGCAGGGCTGCCGGAATTAGCCTTACCTAAGAAGGTGATTTATACAGATACGCCGCCACTGCTTGGAACGGGTAAATTTGACTACGTATCTGCAAGGGAATTAGCTTTAAAAGAAGCAAATTAATAATAAAGTTCCTTCCTAAAAAAACGCCAAAATATTTGGCGTTTTTTTTATTTCTTTATAATTTTTGATATCCTACTTTTCAGAAAATATTTCACAACCAAAGAAACATCCCTTTTCTTCATATGAGTGTAATCAAAATCCATATAAGGTTTAATCAGTTTGCGTCTTTTAGCTTGTTCAATGGGCGGATCAAAAATGTTTGATAAGAATTTCAATATGTTTTCGTTATTATATTTTTCCGGCAATTTTCCGTCTTTGAAAACAGGTTCATTTAACATTTTCAAATATTCCTGTGGATTGTTATCAATTTGGCGAATACGTTCAATGACCTCGTCTATTGAACTAAAATCATGACAATTAATAAAAGCTTTTGGATTAAAATCCTGAACAACGGTTTTATCTCCATAATAAATAGGAATAGTACCGGAAGCAAATGAATCCAATATCTTTTCAGTACAATAACCATTGACGGAAACATTTTCAAAAGCTAATGAAAACTTATATTTTTTTTGGAATTCTACCTTATTGGCAACTCTGCCGCCAACATTGTTCTTGTATTTTCCACCAGAATCAACTTGCTTATAAGTATTTAATTTTTTTAAAAACTCTTCGCGAAAACCATCAGTTTGCTTTGTATTTGAAATGACTGCACAACAAAATTTTCTATCTAGCGCCCTCTTATCAAATTTTGACTTATTAAGAGCAGTAAGTAAATTTTCCTTATATAGAAGCCATAAAGGCAAACGCATATAACGATCTTCAAATTCTATATAATTAAAGCCAAGAGCATAATCGCAGTAATTAAAATTTGGGACAACATTTTCGCCCGTATAGAAAATACGGATACCATCATAAGTATGATGTGAATTTCCAAAAACACCATAAAACAAATAATCAGGTTTTTCAGAGAGCTCAACATTATATTTCAAAGAAAGTACATCCACTAAAAAATCCTTTATTAAACTCGGATCCTCTGGATCTACAAAATTAATTTTTATCGTTTTCATTCTACTTTCCTTTTAAAATATATAAAGTGATATTAGCTTAATTTTATTTATGCGTCAATATCATAAAAAAAAAGGGGCTTTAAAAGCCCCTTCTCTTATAGGAAATTTATCGCTTAAACGAATTAACCGTTCAAGTTTTTAACAATTTCATCTGCAACCATTTGAGGTACTTCCGCATAATGATCGAATTGCATTGTATATTGCGCACGACCTTGGCTCATAGAACGCAAGTTATTTACATAACCGAACATATTTGCCAAAGGAACTTGTGCATCAATAACACGCGCATTACCACGTTGATCCATACCGGAAACTTGACCACGACGAGAGTTCAAATCACCGATAATATCACCCATGTAATCTTCAGGTGTTACAACTTCAACTTTCATAATCGGTTCAAGCAATTTTGGTTTAGCTTGCGGAATACCTTCACGGAAGCAAGCACGAGCCGCAATTTCGAACGCCATTGATGAAGAGTCAACATCGTGATAAGCACCATCATGCAAAGTTGCTTTAAAGTCCGTACATGGGAAACCGGCAATAACACCTGTTTCTTTTGCCATTTCCAAACCTTTTTCAACAGCAGGAATGTATTCTTTTGGAACATTACCACCGACAACTTTGTTTTCGAATTGGTAACCTGATCCCGGAGGTAACGGTTCGAATAAGACTTTAACACGAGCAAATTGACCAGCACCACCGGATTGCTTTTTATGTAAGTAATCGCAGTCATAAGCTTGAGAAATTGTTTCTCTGTAAGCCACTTGAGGTGCACCAACATTTGCTTCCACTTTGAATTCACGTTTCAAACGATCAACAATGATTTCCAAGTGTAATTCACCCATACCCTTAATAATGGTTTGACCTGTTTCTGTGTTAGAAGCAACACGGAAAGAAGGATCTTCCATTGCTAAACGGTTCAAAGCCAAGCCCATTTTTTCAACGTCAGCTTTTGTCTTTGGTTCAACAGCAATTTCAATAACTGGATCCGGGAATTCCATCTTTTCCAAGATAACCGGAGTTGATGGATCACACAAAGTATCACCGGTTGTTGTATCTTTCAAACCAACCAAAGCAACGATATCACCAGCACGAGCTTCTTTAATATCTTCACGGTGGTTAGCATGCATCAACAACATACGACCAATACGTTCTTTTTTGTCTTTAACAGAGTTTAAAACATAAGAACCAGTTTCCAAAACACCTCGATAAACACGCATAAATGTTACGGAACCGACAAACGGGTCGTTCATAATCTTAAATGCCAAACCGGCAAACGGAGCATCATCTTTTGATTCAACACCAATTTCTGAACCGTCTTTAGCAGAAATACCATGAGCTGGTGGAATATCAATTGGTGAAGGCAAATAATCAACAACAGCATCCAACAATGGTTGAACACCTTTGTTTTTGAAAGCAGAACCGCAGAATACAGGAACGAACTTTTGTTCGATTGTACCTTTACGAATACATTTCTTCAATGTATCCATATCCGGCATATTTCCTTCCAAATAGGCTTCCATAGCAGCATCATCCATTTCGACAGCCATTTCGACCAATTCTTCATAGTATTTAGCAGC
>JAGCVC010000018.1 GCA_017962565.1 Alphaproteobacteria bacterium
CGCAGCCGGTCCGGCTTCTTATGGTATGACAGATACCATGGGTCGTATGCATTCAGACGCACAATTTGCGGGATCTTCATCAGTTCCGGCTCACGTCGAGATGATGGGACTTATCGGTATGGGAAACAACCCAATGGTGGGTGCTTCCGTTGCCGTCGCTGTTGCAGTTGAAGAAGCTTTGAAATAAAAAGCAGATTATAAAAAAAGCACCGTCCGAATTAATCGGGCGGTGTTTTTGTGTATTGTTACAGATTTATTTGACGAAACAAAGGTTTTTCTAAATTTGACTTTTTGTCGTTTTTATGCGATAATATAATATGTGATGAAAGTTGAAAAGGGAGGGATATTATGGAAAAAACAGATAAAAAAGAATTGATGGAAGAATTCGAACGCCGATGGAAAGAAATGGTCGGAACTCCAACGCCTGAACGCAGAGGATTAAGAACTAGTGATGTAATGGAAGCTAATGCAGAATCCGAAATTTTGGGTTGTTGGGACAGCTATTTAGGTGCCGAATTTGATGCACATGGAATAGCAAAAGGTTCTTTGCTTGATCAGAAAAAAGCTTTGTTTGCCCTTTTAGATAATGGAATATCGGAAGGAACATATACGGCACCATTTTGTTTTACACCGGAAGATGCTGCATGGATGGGTGCTGGATTGGGTGCCGCGGGGGGTGCTTATAAAGACGGTTTAGCTGTTATTGTTTCCGATTATGAAGGATCTTTGGATGACGGAATAAAATTAGTTTTGTTGACAGATTTGGCAGAAAAATTGATTCCTCCGTTGCAGAAAATGTATCCGGATGTTATGTTTTCCAAATTATCAGATGCGCAACAAGCGTTTGAGACGCTTTATGAAAAGTCCACCGGAAAAAAATATGAACCAAAAGAAAGTTCCGGAACCATGAAAGATACGTTGAAAAATTTGAAAGTTAATGAAACGGAAAATCAGATTGACAGAAATTATCTTATTGAGGCTCTTGAGGCACAAAAGAATCGATAAAAGATAACGGGTGTTTTTGCAAACGCCCGTTTTATTACGAACTATCACAATATCTTATTTCTTTGAAGAATTGTTCTTTAATGCAGTTAACACATTTGTTGCAGCCGTGACGGATTCTTGATTCAATCCGGCTTTTTGTAAAGCAAGTTGTTGTAAGCAAGTTGACGAAATGTTCTTTGCCAAAGTTTTCAATTCTGTTGTAAACAGTGAACCATCATTTAATGAAGCGTATGCTTTTTGTGTTAAGCAAGCATTTAATGATGCATTGGAAGTATTTGCTGTTTGTCCTGCGCATGCGCTGAGTGCTAAAGCCAAACCGATAAGTAATAATTTACGCATAATTTAATCCTTTCTTTTTTACGGTTAACCTGCAGCGTAATTTTGCACATATTTTTTCTTTTGTCAAATGTAATGGTTAAAAATTTTTTAAAAAGTGCTTGCATAACATTTTAATCCGATTATACTTTGAAACGTGGTTATTTTTATAAACTTATGAAAGGATAAAAAAATGAGAATCGTAGCTTTATTGGCATTGACATTGGCTTTAACAGCTTGCATGGGTACACGTGGTAAAGTTGGTGGTCAAAAAGTATGTGAAAATGAATACTTGTTGGGTGTCATTTCCATTTCTGAATTGATCTCTCCATGTGGAAAATAATCAATTGATTTCAAAATCCCCTGCTTTTTCGTAAGCAGGGGATTTTTTTATTGTTCTTAATTGTGTTATTTTCTGTTACCTGTAAAACGAAGCAAGGCGATAAACAGATTAATAAAATCCAAATAAAGTTCCAAAGCACCGTAAATGGCCTTTGTTCTTACTAAATCGGATTCATCCGATTCGTCATACATTCTTTTAATGTTTTGTGTGTCGAAGGCTGTCAGACCAACAAAAACGATAACACTGATGATTGAAATAGCATAAGCCAATGGCGAGCTGTTCAAGAAGAAATTGATAATCATCGCAATAATAAGTCCCCATAATCCCATGTGCATAAATGCGCCTAACCCTGTTAAATCACGTTTTGTTGTATATCCGTACAGGCATAAAGCACCGAAAGATCCGGATGTTATGATAAAGGTTTGAAACAAGCTTTCTGCCGTAAAAGCCAATAAAATAGCAGAAAAAGAAAATCCTGTTAAAGCAGAAAAGATCCAAAAAATCGCCTGTGCTTTTGTTGGGTTTATTTTACGAACTGCAGAACCAAACATAAACACCAAAATTAATGGAGCTATCATAACGATAATTCCAAGAATGCTAAAGTCAATGCCTTGCGGCGTTTGTGTAAACAGTAAGTTAAAGAATAGTGGTGTTGTACCTAAAAAAGCTGTCAGAGCCGATACCAATAATCCTAAACCCATCAATTTGTAGACCTGCATTAAATAAGAACGCAAACCTTCATTAACCAATGAAAAACCTTGTGATTTCTTTGTTCCTTCTAAAAAGGAAGAATTTCGTTTTGTTTCATTTAAGTCCATTTTTGTATCTCCTTTTAAAATCAACTTCACTTTTTTATATATACTCGTGTATAAAATTTTGCAATATTTAAAACAAAAAAAGCTTTTATCAGCAGATAAAAGCTTTTGCGTCTGAAATTAAACAAAACCTATTTAATTTTCTTTTCAACGTACTTTGTATGTTTACGTGTTTTTGGATTGTACTTATTGACTTCCATTTTTTCAGGTTTTGTTCTTGGATTCTTTCTTGCGACATAGAAGTGCCCTGAACCATCTGTTGCTTCCAGTCTGATTTGAATAGTTGTCGGTTTTGCCATAATCTTTCACCATAATAAAAATTAAACTTCAAGAGCGCTATTATACACAAAAAAAAGCATCTGTCAAGAGCTATTATTAAAAAATCAAAGTTTTTTATATGGTTTATGCTTTTGGTAACAATCGTGTCATGGCCATAAATTTTTGTCGCCGTGCAATGCGAATTGTGTTACCGTCCATTTTATCATAAGCACGCAAATGCTTTTCAATGGATTTTCCAAGGGCTTCAATGACTTCCAGACGATGACGTTGAGCCCCGCCAAAAGGTTCCGGGACAATTTCATCAACAATTTTTAAATCGTGTAAATCTTGTGCTGTTAAGTGTAAGCTGTTTGCAGCTTGTTCCGCCTTTTTTGCATCTTTATACAAAATAGCTGCGCAACCTTCCGGAGAAATAACAGAATAAATGGAATGTTCCAACATGATAACGGTGTTTGCTGTTGCAATTGCAATAGCTCCGCCCGAACCGCCTTCGCCGATAACAGAGGCAATAACCGGAACAGTCAAATCAAAGGATTCTTCCATAGCCCTTGCAATGGCTTCGGCTTGTCCGCGTTCTTCACCTTCTACGCCCGGAAAAGCACCCGCCGTGTCCACAAAAGTCAATATAGGAATTTGAAAATGTTCTGCCATCTTCATTAAGCGGATAGCTTTGCGATATCCTTCCGGACGTGCCATCCCGAAGTTGTGTTGAACTCTGGTCGGTGTGTCGTGGCCTTTTTCTTGGCCTAAAATCATTACGGTGCGTCCGTTAAAACGACCAATGCCACCGATGATAGCTTCATCTTCACCAAAACAGCGATCGCCTTTCAGTTCAAAAAAGTCCTTAATCAACGTTTGAATATAATCCACGGTATGCGGGCGATTCTCATGGCGAGCAACACACGCTTTTTGCCAAGCAGTTAAATGTGTATAGGTTAATTCCATGTGTTTTTGTAATTTTGCCTGCAGACGTGTTAACTCGGCTTCTATATTAATGCCTTCAGGTTCGCTTAAATGGCGCAAGGCATCTATTTTTTCTTCGACTTCGCCGATTGTTTTTTCAAAATCCAAAGCTTTCATTTAATAAAATCGTTCCTTTTTCACTTTTTTAATGTTTTTTTATAAAATATATGATATTGTGAAAATCATCAAATCAACTTTTATAACAGAAAGGAAATATTTATGGTTTGGCGTGCTTTGATTGCTTTGGCTTTAATTTTTGCGTTTATATTTTTTACGGCTGTTGTTATGAGATCTTCTTTTTGAGGTGCTAAAATGATGCCATTGGTGTTTTTCTTAGGTGCTTGTGTTGCCGCTTCTTTGTTGTGGATAGGATTTATTATTTCCTTTTTAAAACAAGGGCAAATTACTTCCGGTATGAGTTACATAGTCACTTTAATGGGACTTTTTTTACCGTTGGTTATTGTTGCCATGTCCTTGTTTTTGGTATATTTAAGTCTCGAAATAAAACGATTACAATTAAGATTGAGTGATTTGATAAAAGCTTTGAAATGTAATGTATTGAATGACCCGGTGGCTGTGCATGAGCAAGTAGGAGACTTAATCAAAGAAAAAATGAAAGAACCGCCCGCGGTTTTAAATATTTCAAAAGATGAACCGATTACCAAATATCAAAATATGGAATTGCCGGAAGATGTGGAGTTGCGTTTTAAAGAATGAAAGTTAAGTTTATCGCTTTTTTGATTTTTATTCTTTATTCTGTTTCGGTATTTGCTGAACCGACACATGCAATTGCCATGCATGGATATCCAAAATATCCGGCGAACTTTACACATTTTGATTATGTTAATCCGGACGCGCCAAAAGGTGGCATTTTGCGTGAAGCATCCTTTGGATCTTTTGATACATTTAATCCTTTTGTAATAAAGGGCAACAGTGCGCCCGGCAATGGTTTAATTTTTGAAACATTAATGACTTCATCATCCGATGAGCCGTTTTCAGAATACGGTTTAATTGCCGAAAAAGTGGAAATGCCGCAAGACAGGTCTTGGGTTGCTTTTCAAATTAATCCGAAAGCAAAATTTTCGGACGGAACGCCGGTGACGGCAGATGATGTGGTTTTTACTTTTGAAACATTACGTGATAAAGGTGTTCCGCAATATCGTTATTATTACAGCGGGGTAGATAAAGTCGAAGCTACGGATAAATTGCGTGTTTTATTTACGTTTAAAGATAAAAACAATCGTGAATTGCCTTTGATTTTGGGGCAAATGCCCGTTTTATCCCGTAAGGATTGGCAAGGCAAAGATTTTGAAGCAACGACTTTGCAAATGCCTTTGGGATCCGGCGCTTATCGATTAAAAGAATTTGAGTTGAACAGATATATTGTTTATGAACGTGATCCGAATTATTGGGGTGCTGATTTACCGGTTAATCGCGGGATGAATAATTTTAATGAAATCCGTTATGATATTTATCGTGATACGGCGGTTGCTGTCGAAGCATTAAAAGCCGGTGCTTATGATGTTCGTGTCGAAAACGAAGCAAAAAAGTGGGCAACGGCATATGATATTCCGGCTGTTGAAGAAGGAGAGTTGATAAAAAAAGAATTTACACATGGGTTGCCCAGTGGTATGCAAGGTTTTGTAATGAATACGCGCCGACCGATTTTTGCTGATATTAAAGTACGTGAAGCAATGCAGTATGTATTGGATTTTAATTGGTTAAACGATAAATTATTCCATGGTTCTTATATCAGAACGAAAAGTTTTTTTGATAATTCGGATTTGGCGGCAACAGGCTTACCTAAAGAAGACGAATTGGCTTTGTTGAAACCGTTTAAAGAACAATTAGATGAACGTGTTTTTACGCAAGAAATTTATGTGCCAGAATTGGACAGTAAAAATCCTCGCCCGCAGTTGTTAAAGGCTTTGGATTTGTTAAAACAAGCCGGTTGGGAAGTCAAGGACGGTGTTTTAAAAAATGCACAAGGACAACCTTTTGAGTTCGAAATTTTATTGGACAGCAGTGGTGCATCTGCTTGGGAAAGAATTGCTTTGCCTTTTGTTCGCAATTTAAAGAAAATAGGAATTACGGCGCGCATTCGTGTAATGGATGCTTTGCAATATAAACACAAATTGGACAGTTTTGATTTTGATATGTTTGTTATGGTTTGGGGACAAAGTTTATCGCCGGGTAATGAACAACTTTATTTTTGGGGTTCCGAAGCGGCCAATCAAAATGGCAGCTATAACTTTGCGGGTATTCAAAGTCCTGTTGTTGACGGGTTGATTGAAAAAATTATTGGTGCAAATACGCGTGAAGACTTGCTTGCCGCCACACGCGCTTTGGACAGAGTTTTAATGTGGGGATTTTATGTGATTCCTCAGTGGCACACAAACAAAACGCGTATTGTTTATTGGGATAAATTCGGTATGCCGGATGTAACGCCGTTACACGGACCCAGCGTAATGACTTGGTGGGTAAAATGAAAAAATATATTTTAAAACGATTGCTTTTAATCCCATTGACTTTGTTTGGCATTATGCTGATCAATTTTATGTTTATTCAGTTGGCTCCCGGTGGTCCTGTGGAACAAATGATGATGAAGATGGAAGGTAGTGCGGTATCGGCTACGGCTCGTATCTCTGGTGCTTCTAGCGGTGCGGCCGAAAGTGTTGCCAGTAATTCGAAATATCAAGGGGCACAAGGTGTTCGCGAAGAATTAAAAAAACAATTGGAACATGAATTCGGTTTTGATAAACCTATACATGTGCGTTTTCTGTTGATGATGAAAAAGTATTTAGTGTTTGATTTCGGAAAAAGTTTTTATCGCGACAAAAAGGTAACGGATTTGATATTGGAAAAAATGCCGGTTTCTATATCTTTGGGCGTTTTTTCGACTTTGATTATTTACTTAATTTCAATTCCGCTCGGTATTCGAAAAGCACAAAAGGACGGTACAAAGTTTGATGTTTGGACCAGTTGGCTTGTCATTATCGGATATGCTATTCCATCATTTTTATTTGCTATCTTTCTGGTTGTTTTATTTGCCGGCGGACGTTATTTAAATTGGTTTCCTTTGCGTGGTTTGGTTTCTGATAATTGGGATTCTTTGTCTTGGTTTGGAAAGATTACGGACTATTTATGGCACATGGCGTTACCTGTTTTTGCAATGGTAATAGGTGGTTTTGCCGGTCTGACGATGCTGACAAAAAATTCATTTTTGGATGAAATGCACAAAAATTATACTATAACGGCAGCTGCTAAAGGTTTAACATCAACGCAAGTTTTATATCGGCATGTTTTCCGTAACGCAATGTTGATTATTGTTGCGGGATTTCCGGCTGTTTTGGTCGGTATGCTTTTTACCGGATCGGTTTTAATAGAAGTAATTTTCTCTTTGGACGGATTGGGGTTGCTTGGTTTTGAATCGGTCATGAACAGGGATTATCCGGTTATTTTCGGTACACTTTATATGTTTGCGTTATTGGGATTGGTTTTGAATTTAATCAGCGATTTAACTTATCGTTTG
This sequence comes from Alphaproteobacteria bacterium, assembly GCA_017962565.1. GTDB lineage: Bacteria > Pseudomonadota > Alphaproteobacteria > CAAHEQ01 > UBA3637 > CAAHEQ01. Next base: position 7,253 of record JAGCVC010000018.1, read on the forward strand.
ATCGATCCCCGGATCGATTTTGAACGGAGGCAATCATGATGAGGGCTTTTCGTTATCGTTTTGAAATTTTCAAAAAGCAACGCAGGGCTTTTTATGCGCTGATTATATTTATCGGTATTTTTATTTTATCTTTGTTGGCTCCGATTATCGCTAATGATAAGCCGTTGTTTATTTGGTACAAAGGAAATGCCTATTTTCCGATTGTGACGGATTATACAGATGAATTCTTTGGCGGTTCTTTACCAACCTATGCGGACTACAAAGATGCTTATACCATTGAGCAAATCAATCAAAACGGCTTTATGGTTATGCCGCCGATTGAATTTTCTTATGATACCATCAATTATGATTTACAGGAACCGTCACCATCCAGACCGACACTTCAAAATTGGTTGGGAACGGATGATCAAGGGCGTGATGTTCTGGCGCGTTTGCTTTATGGTATTCGCATCAGTATTTTGTTCGGTTTAATTTTGACTTTAATATCTTCGATCATAGGTATTTTTGTGGGCGCTATACAAGGTTATTTTGGCGGAAAAACGGACTTACTTATGCAACGTTTTTTGGAAATTTGGGGCAGCCTGCCGCAAATGTTTATTTTGATTATCGTATCCAGCATTTTGTTACCCGGTTTTTGGACATTGTTGATTGTTCTGTTATTATTCAGTTGGACGGGATTGGTTGGCGTTGTTCGTGCTGAGTTCTTGCGTGGGCGCAATTTTGAATATGTCAAAGCAGCACATGCTTTGGGCGTTTCCGATATGCGTATTATTCTTCGCCACATTTTACCGAATGCTTTGGTTGCTTCTGTAACATACATTCCGTTTATTTTGTCATCAGGAATAGTTGCTTTGACCGCTTTGGACTTTTTGGGTTTCGGTATGCCGGCGGGCTCACCTTCTATGGGTGAATTAGTGCGGCAAGGTAAAGAAAACATCAATGCACCATGGTTGGGATTGTCGGCCTTTGTTTCAATGGCAACTTTGTTGATATGTTTGGTCTTTGTTGGGGAAGGTGTCCGGTATGCTTTTGATCCAAGAAGAAAGGCTTTGGTAAAACCTTGTCATAAAGCATTTACGGATTTGCCGCAATCAAAAATGTTGTTGAGTGTTCGTCATTTATCCGTTTCTTTGGGTAAAAGAAAAATTGTAGAAAATGTTTCATTTGATATTCAAAAAGGTGAAACGGTTGCTTTGGTTGGTGCCAGTGGCAGCGGTAAATCTTTGACAGCATTATCCATTTTGGGATTGGTGCCGGATGCTTCTTTGCGTGGCAGCATCCAATTGGACGGACAAGAGTTAATCGGTGCACCGTCAAATGTAATGCGTCAAATCAGGGGACGCAAAATTGCTTTGATTTTCCAAGAGCCGATGACGGCTTTAAATCCGTTGCATAAGATGAAAAAACAAATTGCCGAAGTTATGAAAATTCACTTTAAAAAAGCATCTGAAAAGCGAATTTTTGAATTGATGGATTTGGTTGGTTTAACTGATGATAAAGAACGTATTTTAAACAGTTATCCGCATCAATTATCTGGTGGTCAAAGGCAACGCGTGTTAATTGCTATGGCTTTGGCGGGGGATCCGGAATTGTTGATTGCTGATGAGCCGACAACGGCTTTGGATGTTTCTTTACAAAAACAGGTGTTGGATTTATTAAAAGATTTACAAAAAAAGTTGGGATTATCCATTTTGTTTATCAGTCATGATACAGCCGTTGTTTCTTATATGACAGATCATATTTACCGCATGGAACATGGGCGCATAATGCCATTTATTTTGAAGAAAAATAATGCGCTGTTGGCTCACAAAAAAATATATTCGGAAAAACCGCTTTTACAAGTTAAAAATTTAAGTGTTCGTTATGGTAATTTAATCGCTTTAAAACCGTTAAACTTTAAATTATTTCCAGCACGGACTTTGGCAATAGTCGGCATGAGTGGTAGCGGTAAAACCAGTTTGGCAATGGGATTGTTGAGATTAACAAAAGCAACCGGTAAAGCGTATTTGCAAGGTAAAGAAATTTTATCTTTATCTTCAAAGAAATTTAATCAGTTACGCAGTCAGATCCAGATTGTTTTCCAAGATCCGTTTTCTTCACTCAATCCACGTATGACGGTATCTCAAATAGTGGCAGAAGGTTTAAATGTTCATGCACCGCAATTGAAGTTTAAAGAAAAGCAAAAATTGGTGCGTGATGCGTTGGCACAAGTTGACTTAAAAAGCAATTTATTGAATCGTTATCCTCATCAATTATCCGGCGGTCAAAGACAACGTGTAGCAATTGCCCGTGCTTTAATCTTAAAACCAAAAGTATTGATTTTGGATGAACCGACAAGCGCTTTGGATGAAAAAAACAGGCAAGCGGTTTTGTCTTTGTTGAATCGAATCCGTCAAAAAACAAAAGTGGCCTATTTGTTGATTACGCACGATATGAATGTTGTTCGTCAAATGGCCGATGATGTGTTGGTTTTAAAGGAAGGTTCATGTGTCGAAGTCAGTGATATGCGTAAAATCTTTGCCGATCCCAAAGATGATTACACTAAAAAATTGCTGGAAGCATCTTTGATAAATTAAAATTTTTCTTGCATTTGTGTAAAAGATTCGATATACTGCAAAGTATGAAAAAGATAAACAACATAATTATTACCATCCGAATTAGTGGCTAACAGCCGCTATCATCCTATTATCTTAAAACAATTTCCTAAATATAAGCAAAAAACAGTAAATGAAGAAAGAGAAAAACTATGTCTGAAAAAGAAAAATTTTATCCTGAATTAGATGCCAAAAACGATGTCGTTGCACGTGAAAAGATGACCATCGAATTTTGGCGTCAAAATCGTACGTTTGAAAAATCTGTTGAACGCAGAAAAGGCGCTGATGAATTCGTATTTTATGATGGCCCTCCGTTTGCAAACGGTATGCCGCACTACGGACATATTATGATTTCTTATGTGAAAGATATTGTTGCACGTTATCAAACTATGCGCGGCAAAAGGGTCGAACGTCGTTTGGGTTGGGACTGCCACGGATTGCCGGCTGAAATGTCTGCCGAAAAGCAATTGGGTGTTTCCGGTCATAAAGCAATTGAAGAATACGGTGTTGCCAAATTTAATGAATTTTGCCGTCAAGACGTTTTAAAATATTCGGGTATTTGGAAAGATACTTTCCGCCGTATCGGTCGTTGGGTGGATTTTGATGCTGAATATAAAACAATGGATCTGCCTTTTATGGAATCCGTTATCCATAACTTTAAAGAATTGTATGATAAAGGATTGGTTTATGAAGATTATCGCGTTTTACCATATTCTTGGGCAGCTCAAACTCCGTTATCAAACTTTGAGGTCAATCAAGGTTACCGTGATAAAACAGATACAGCGATTACTGTTTTATTTAAATTGGAAGACGGTCGGCATTTGCTTGTATGGACGACAACGCCGTGGACTTTACCGTCAAACTTGATGATTGCTGTTGGTGCGGATATTGATTATTCCGTGATGCAGGAAGGTGATGAAAAATACATTTTGGCATCTGCTTTGAAAGACAGATATAAGCAACAACTTGCCAATGCAACCGAAGTCGGTGTTGTTAAAGGTCGTGATTTGGTTGGATTATCTTACGAACCGATGTTCCCTTATTTCAAACATTTGAAAGAAAAGGGCGCATTTAAAGTATTGTCCGGTGAATTTGTTTCTACCGAAGACGGTACAGGTATTGTCCATATTGCTCCGGGTTTTGGTCAAGACGACTTTGATGTTTGTCGTTCCTATAACAAAGATTTTCCGGTTGTTTGTCCTGTTGATGAAGGTGGTTGCTTTACAGCTGAAGTTCCGGATTATCAAGGCAAACAGGTTTTTGAAGTCAATGATTTAGTTTTAGCTTGGCTGAAAGAAAATCGCAAATTGGTTAAACGCGAACAAATTACGCATACATATCCGTATTGTTGGCGAACAGATACACCGTTGATTTACAAAGCTATGTCCAGTTGGTTTGTAAAAGTTTCCGATTTTAATGATGAAATGGTCAAGTTAAATGAAAACATTACTTGGATTCCGGAACATATCAAACATGGTCGTTTTGGTAAATGGTTGGAAGGTGCAAGAGATTGGTCTATTTCCCGTAATCGTTTCTGGGGAACACCGATTCCTGTTTGGAAATCCGATAATCCGAAGTTCCCGCGTATAGATGTTTTTGGCTCTATTGCTGAAATTAAAGAAAAAACGGGCATTGAAGTTAAGGATTTGCATAAACCATATATTGACGAAGTTGTTTATCCGAATCCGGACGATCCAAGTGGTCAAACAATGATGCGTCGTGTTTCTGACGTATTCGATTGTTGGTTTGAATCGGGTTCAATGCCTTACGGACAAATTCATTATCCGTTTGAAAATAAAGAATGGTTTGAAAAACATTTCCCGGCTGACTTTATTGTCGAAGCTTTGGATCAAACGCGCGGTTGGTTCTACACTTTGCATGTTTTGGGAACAGCTTTGCATCATACAAATGCATTTAAAACATGTGTTTGTACGGGGCTGATTATGGCCGAAGACGGACAAAAGCTGTCGAAGCGTTTAAAGAATTATCCGGATCACAATTTAATTTTGGATTCGATGGGCTCAGATGCATTGCGTTGGTGGTTAATGGCTTCCCCGATTGTTAAAGGCGGTACGGTCAATGTTGATATGAAGGGTGTTGAAATTTCAAAAGCGGCCCGTAAAGCTTTGATCCCGTTGTGGAACGCATTTTATTTCTTCTGCCTGTATGCAAATGCAGAAGGAATTAAAGCCGAAAAGACTTCTGACTCGCATGATGTTTTGGATAAATACATTTTATCAAAATTGAAAAAATTAGGTCAGAAGTTAACCAAATTAATGGATGGTTATGAATTGGCGGCAGCTTGTGCGGAATGTTCTGATTTCTTGGAAATTTTGAACAACTGGTATATTCGTCGTTCACGGGCTCGTTTCTGGGATGGAACAGATAAAGATGCATTTAATACTTTATTCACAGTGTTGGTTGAAGTTTCCAGATTGATGGCCCCTTTGATGCCGTTTATGACTGAATATGTCTATCAATCATTAACCGGTGAAGAATCTGTTCATTTGACAGATTGGGTTGAAAATTTACCAATTGCCGATAATAATGAATTGATCGAAAAAATGGATAAAGTACGTGCAATTTGCTCAACAGCAAAATCAGTGCGAGAAGACGCAAAATTACGTAACCGTTTGCCGTTGAAGAGTATGACTATTGCCGGTGTTCATGAAAGTGATTTGGCAGAGTTTACAGACTTAATCAAAGACGAAATCAATGTTAAAGAAGTTGCTTTTGCAGACGATGTTTTGGCAGTTGCTAATAAATTCTTATATTTGAAAACACCTTTAATCGGTAAACGTTTGGGCGCTTTCATGAAAGATATTATGGCAGCTAGCAAAACAGATGCTTGGCATGTTCAAGATGACGGAACCTTATCCATAGCAGGACAAACTTTGAATGCTGACGAATTTGAATTGCGGTTGGTTTTGAAGGAAAGCTTAAAAGGACTGGCTTTGCCTGACAATACGGCTGTTGTTCAATTGGATACACAAGTTTATCCTGAATTGGAAAAAGAAGGTATTGCGCGTGATTTTGTTCGTATGGTTCAAAACTTACGTAAAGAAAAGAACTTGGACGTTTCAGACAGAATAGTTTTAAGTTATGAAGCTTCGACAGATTTAATCAATCAAGCTTTGGAACTGCATAAAAATTACATTATGGAACAAGTTTTGGCTTTGAACATTATATCTAATCAAGCTTTGGACAATGCACCTGTTTCGGAAGAAATTGGTGACGGTAATGTCAAAGTTGATTTGGAAAAAGCTTAGAAAAAGAAAGGCGTTGTTTTTAAACGGCGCCTTTTTTAATCTAAAAAAAAGTTGAAAAGTAACAAATAAAATAATATGATAGCGCTATGGAAGCAAAATATAGAAATACAAATTTAGATCTTTTAAAAGCACTGAGTGTTTTTTTGGTCATTGTTGCACATTTTGGGCAAGATTGCCCACTCTTTGTACGCAGTATAGCACCTTTGGCTGTGCCGATTTTTATGATTCTTTCCTTTTATTTCTTTTATCAAAAGATTTCTACTGTCGACTTAAAAAAGAGAATTTGCAGATTGTTTGTGCCTTTAATTGGTTGGGGAGCCATATATTTTATAATCTATTATCTTTTATCAGGAAAGGTAACAATATATGATTTTCTCTGGCAAATCACAACAGGCCACAGTCCACAACTTAATCCAAGTATGTGGTTTTCAAATAATTTAATTATTTTAACAATAGTTTTATTTGTTATATTCAAAAAGCTTAATAAGTACTTCTGGAGTATTATGTTATGTCTTTTGTTTTCTTCATATTTTCTTGAATATTCAGGCATTAGTTACGAACTTTTTTCTGATTTAAGATATGAATTAAAGTATCCATTAGGCAGATTAATAGAAATGATTCCTTTTATGGTGACGGGAATTGTCTTAGCAAGATATAACGTATTTAATCATCTTAAATGGATATTGATTCCTCTATGGCTGATTTTGTTTTATTTGGATGGTAGATATTTTTCCATTCTGACTCCAAATGGTTTTGGTTATTCAGGAATAAAAATACTTTCACTTTCTGTCTTATCAATACTAATTTTTGCCTCAATTCCACAAAGCAAGGGAGAATTAAATAAGATATTGAGTCTTGTTGGTAGAAATACTTTAGGTATCTATTGTATCCACCGGTTAGTAGATGTATTTTTATATCCTTACTTTTTTGTAAAAGGCGATATGTCTTATTGTTTTCTTGTTTATCTAGTTTCATATCTTATTTGTTTCGGAATAAGTAAAATTCCATTGCAATATGTTCGTATGCTTGTTAAATAAGGTTTTGTTAAAGAAAGTGTTAAACAGAAAAGGCGTTGTTTTTAAACAGCGCCTTTTTTTAATGTTGCAATATAAAAACCATCTGTTTGTGTTGTTGCCGGTGTATAATGTTTTTCAAGAGCGCATTGCCAACCAGAATGAGAAGATAAAAACGATTTGATTTGATTTTCATTTTCATCTTGTGTCAATGAACATGTCATGTAGCAAATTCGTCCGTCCGGCTTAACGTAAGCAACAGCCTTTTCTAACAATTCTTTTTGAGTTTTTAAAAGGTGCTTAAATTGTTCTGCCGTTAATTTATGTACATTATCGGGTGCTCTGCGATAAGTGCCTGTGCCGGAGCAGGGGGCATCAATAACAACAACATCAAACTTTTCATTTGGAATTTGTAAAGTTGTTTGAATAATATGAACATTTGCACGTTTTGCTCTTTTTCCCAATTCAGCAAGTGAACGGGCAGAAATATCGGATGCAACGATTCGTCCTTTACCTTGCATCATTTGTGCAAACAGCAAAGATTTACCACCGGCACCGGCACATAATTCCAAAACAGTTTCATTTGCTCGGACACCTGTGTCCAATCCAATCATTTGAGAACCTTCATCTTGAACTTCAATTAAACCTTTTTTGAATGTATCCAACGTTGTCAGATTAATGCGTTTTTCCAATATCAAACCCAAAGGGGACAAATTTGTTAAACGACATTCAATCCCTTCTTTTTTTAATGCATCTGCGATTTTTTCACGATCGCCGTTGGCACGTAAAGTTGTAGGTGCTTGTGACGAGTTCATTGATTTAAATTCATCATCAAAATTCGGAATTTTAATTTTAAGCCATTTTGGATAGTTTTTTTGTCGCCAGAGGGTCCATACACCTTCCGTAATTAACTTACGGTCTTTTGAGCCTATATAACGCCTTGCTCGTGTATATTCATTGATGATTTCGGATGCGGGGCGGTGAGCATCTTGTGTCAATGCCCACAATTCATCTATGGCTTTTTGGATTTGTTCGCTTTGCATTTAACGTCCTTTAAAGCCTTTTGCGACAACGTAGTATTCAACAGAATCTTTACGACTTGCAGGTGGTTTTACATGTTTGACAACAGCAAAGTCTTTTTTCATTTTTGCTAAAAAGTCGCTGTCTGTTCCGCCGGCAAAAATTTTTGCAATAAACCAACCGCCCGGATTAAGTACCTGTACGGCAAAGTCATATCCCAATTCAATCAAATTCATAATACGTAAATGATCTAATGACTGAACCCCTGTTGTATTAGCTGCCATATCACTCATGACAATATCGGCCGGGCCATTCATCATTTCTTTTAAAACTTCAGGAGCTTTTTCATCATTAAAGTCCATTTGAACTAATTTTGCACCGGCAATCGGATCCATTGGCAAAATATCCAATCCGAAAACCAACGGCTTTTCAGCCGTTGAACCGTCTTTTTGAACGGCAACTTGAGACCATCCGCCGGGGGCAGCTCCCAAATCAACAACGCGAGCCCCTTTTTTAAAAAAGTGAAATCGCTCATTTAACTCCATGATTTTGTAAGCAGCACGCCCGCGATAGCCTTCTTTATGGGCTCGAACAACATAAGGATCATTCAGCTGTCTTTGCAACCATGCGGTTGAGCTTTTTTTTCGACCTTTTGCTGTTTTGACTCGTGTATGAAGTAAATGTTCCGCCATTTTATCCCATGCCTGTAACCATTTGGTCTTGCATGTCAAATGTACCGGCAACAACCCAAGCAACAATCAAAGCAATGCTCATAATTGCAATACCGTTTAAAACAGCAGCTTTTTGTTCGATATCACGAATGGCATCTTCCAACCATTCGTTTGCCATCTGAGTCAATGCGGCAGGGAAGTTATCCAATTCGGCGTAAATTTGTAAGTCTCCGATAACTTCTTTATCCGGGAAACCCAGCCCTGTTAAGAATAAAGCTTCACCTAAGTTTTCACCATTGTTGACGTAAATTAAAGCGCGTTCTAATCGATAAAGTAAGTAAGGAGATGAATCCGCACGTAACATACGCAACGCCTTTGAAACAGGAGTACCGGCATTAATCAATGCAGACAAGGACAATAACCATGAAACACCAACAAAAATACGATATAAGTTCCAAGGTGGATAATTATCGAATCTAGACCTTAAACGCCCTTTCCAACGTGGTAACGTCCATGCGATTACAAAAAAGATGATAGGTAAAGAAGCAAATAAAATCAAAGAATTATTACGTACCCAGTTTGACAAACTGACCAAGCTTCTGGCCTGTCCTCGCCAAATCAAATCGGGGACGGCATCAACCATAGGCGGAACCATGTAGGCACCAACTGCATAAATAATTAAAACAACCATGAACATTAAGAACATCGGGTAGGCTAATGCCCCGACTAAAGGTGCCTTCATCTTTTTGGTGCCTTCTACAACGTGAATTAAGTTCATTAATGCGTCTTCCAAGTTTGCGATATCACCAACGGACAGCATCAATAATTCACTTTGCGGTGCCCAACCTCTTAATGCTACGGAAAAGCTCATACCATTTTGTAAGGATTCCATCCAACAAGTCATTGCAACAGCGATTGTTTCGGTAGGCTTTTTTCCGTTATCAGAAGCAATGTTTTTCAAACGTTCCAAGGCATCCATTAATGAAAAACGGTTACGCAAGAGAGATGCTAATTTACGGTAAATTCTCAAACGATCGCTTTGAAAAAGCTTCAGCATTATTTGTGCATAACGGATCGTAAAAGAACCGTAACGTTTATCATTGTTATTATAAGAAGCTGTTTTTTGCATTTTCTGTTTTCCTTAATAGCGTACGCGTTCGTTCAACAAACCTGTCCAACGTTCGACTTCTTCAATATCTACACGACCTTCCAACATACGTGAAACCGCATTTTCTTTCAAGGTTCGACCACCTAAATTTTCTTGCCAATAGTCAATGGCTTTTTTTGTTTCGCCTTGCAGCATCAAATCTAGGAAAGTTGAATCCGGAATAATGAATTCACCAACAACTATACGTCCGATAATTCCTCTGTAATCACAGTGAGGACATCCTTTTCCGCGTAAATAAGCTTTTTCCAAACCAAAATCACCAAAAGCTTCTCTCAAACGTTGAACTGCCGGATCATCTAAGGCATCTTTTGCAAGAATACGACAGTGAGGACAAATCGTACGGAACAAACGTTGAGCAACCATTCCACGAATCAAACTTGGATCTTCCAGTTTAAAGTTTTCAACCCCCATATCACGCAAACGAATCAATGTTGCAGGAGCACTGTTTGCGTGCAATGTTGTCCAAACACCGTGGCCTGACAAAGCGCCACGGAAAGCCAAATCCGCGGCTGATAGGGTACGAATTTCACCGATCATCATCATATCCGGGTCGGAACGTAAAGCAGCTGATAAGGCTTTTGTAAATTCTCTTTCTTTTATCTCTTCTACACCAGCATTTGTAACAGGCATCTGACGAGCGCCTGGAATAGGATATTCCGGCGGGTCTTCCACCGTGATCAGGTTAATTTCGTAGTTACGCTCTTTAAGCATGTTAATCATGTTACGTTGTAACGTTGTTGATTTACCAGAACCTGTCGGTCCGGTCACAAAGACCAGTCCAATCGGCATGGCGCGCAAGCGATAAAATAACTGTACATCTTCTGGTGTCCAGCCTAATGATAACAGATTACTTTGAGGATCATTGGCGTTGGCACTCGCATCGGCATACAACAAACGCATAACCACATAACGAGTACCAAAAGCAATCGGGTTAAATTGAAGACGAATAGCCAAAACTTCAGGAGGCAACATCAAACGTCCTCTGGATCCTCTTAAAGGTGTTTTACCGGATTTTTGTGCAGCCTGATATTCATTTTGAGCATAGTTTGCATCGGAAATATCGGCAGAAGCAAACGCCGCACGAACAAACGCTTCTCCCCATTCATTATTGTATTCCATTTCCGCTTGTAACAAGCCGTTAACACGGAATTGAACCGTTGTATGATCCGCAACAATAATATGAATATCGGACACGTGCATCTTTGCCGCATGAGAAACAATTGTCACGAAGTCTCTCTGCATACGAACTTGGTCTTGCTCTTCCGCGGACATTTCTTCTGAACGAGTTGGTTTTTTATTAACGTATTCGTAAATATCGGAGATAACAGCCATTGAAACGGCTTCCGGTTGTCCGATTTGCAAGTTACGTTTACGTGCTAATACTTGAAATGATAAGACACGTCCATCATGTAAGTAAGGTTCTGCGACCAAAAAACGTCCGTTTGAAAATAGAGCCAAGATCAAACGAGTTTCATCTTTTACAGGGAAAATACTGTTTGGTGCAGTAATACATTCATTTCCGTCAGTAAATAGAGATTCTATGAATTCAGGACTGGAAGTAACCAAACGGCGAGGCCCGTCTTGATCGTCATCTTCCTCTGTATTGTTTGATGATGTTGTTGTTTTTGATATAGCAGGGACAGAGGGTTCTTCAACCGGTTGACTTTCTTCCGACTGACCGACAACAGGCACAACGATTTCTTGCGCCTGATTTTCATCTCCTGTCGTCAAGTCTTGCTCTGTTTGTGTATTCATAATTTTATTCTTCCTCGTCTGAATCTTCGTCCAGAGATTCTTTTTCGGCGTAAGCTTTTGCCAGTTCTTCGATGTTAAACGTTTGAGCTATACCATTTTTTTCAAAAGTAATATCTGTTTTTGTAATTGATTTAACAACATGTCCGGAAGGCAATTTTGTACCGACTTTCAAAGTCAGGTTCTTACCATCTGCGTCAATAGCACGAGCTGTCAAACGACCCTTCATTCCTTTAACATCAATAATTTTTTGAATACCAAAGGCAGGCTCTTTTTTTGTTTCTTCAACTTGTGCTTTTGCGGAACTTTCTGCTTTTTCAGCTGCTGCTGCCTCTCTATCAGCAGCTTCTTTAGCCGCTGCTGCAGCTGCCGCTGCTGCGGCTTCCGCTTTCATTTGAGTTTCTTTCAACAAATTTTCTTTTGATATTTCAGCTTCTTCTAATTGCTTTTCCAACAATTCTGTTTTTAACCTTTTTTCCAGAATTTCTTGGCGTGCCTGTTCTTGTTCTTGTTGCCATTTAACACGAGTACGAATGATATCTTCACGTTTTTCAATTTCGGCCAAACGTGCTTCACGATATTTTGCTTTTAACTCTTCGACATCATTTCTTAATTGTTCACGTTGAGCTTGCAATTTTAAGAAAACGTTTCCACGTTCCAAATCTGCCATTTCATGGAAAACATCGGCATTGATGTGACCCAACAATTGTTCACTCGGCAATTCCTTTCTGGAAACAACACGATCCATTGGTGTAGGATCTTTGATGATACTGTCCGATAAGCTGGGTAAGGGAGCTTCTTTTACTTCCGACAAAGAAGAACGACCCGGGAAATCTACAGGTGTCGGTTCCGCAACATTATCAAAAACTTCGATTTCCTGTGCACCTGCGGCAAATGCCGTAAAGCACATGCTTAAAATCAATCCTAAGCTTAAAAAGTGTAATGTTCTATTTTTCATCGATATGCCCCTTTACTACTTGTTAATTTCAAAAATGCGCCCTTCATATCTCCAATTTTCCGTTAAAGCCGATTCTGCCGTTGGATTATATTCTATTTTTGTGATTTCTAATGCAGAGAACGGCTTAAAGAAGGATTCCCATGCGGGTGGATCCATCGAAGACGAGAAAGAAAACGACAAATAATTATATACTCTTGACATCTGCGGTTGTTGTTGCTGCATTTTTCCAGCATTTTGATTTTCCGGCGCTGCAGCTTCAATAACAACTTGCCCGACAGACATTTGAACGGGTAAAGACAAAGCTTGTGAAATATCTGTCAGCTCTCGACGTAATTTTTGAATTGAATACATCGGAGTTGACGCTGCAAACGGCAAGTCAGTAAACGGAATTTCAATAGTCGCTTCCGTTGCAGTTTCATTAACTTGCACTTCACCCTTTATCTTATACTGATCACGAAGTGCTGTTTCCAACCATGCAATACGTGTTTTTTCACCTTTTTTCCATCCCGTGGAAATGCCCTTTGGAGTGCAAACGATTTGATTTAATTTCCAACCAGGTATGTCCATTGTTTTCAATTGATAAGAAGAAATCCAACATTTTTGTAAAAATTCAGGGACACTGACTAATTTTTCCCATGGCTTTTCTTCCTCTCGCTGAGGTTCTACCGGTTGAATCGTTACCTGCGGTATGATAGGTTCAATAATTGTAGTCTGTGACTTTTCTTGATCCATAAAGAAAATGATTGAATAAACAATACCGGCAATAACAATCAAAAGTAAAGCAACAATAGTTAACAAAACTCTTGTTCCTCGAATAGCACTCAGACTGTATAAACGTACTTGAAGACCTGTTTTTAATAAGTCTTCTGCACGCATTTCTTCTGCGCCGTCAATATTCCAAGATGCGGGAGCAACTTTGTAACCCCAATCCGGAACCGCCATCATGGAATAGAAGGCGTCTTTTGCTTCTTTTTCCGTATGATACAGAACATCTTCTTCCGGTAAAATTAAATCATTACGGGCAGCTAAAAACCACCAACCTTCTTCAACTTCAAATACAGCTACAAAAGATGTTTTATCCGATAAAGAATCCAAAACGGCAACAGAACCGACAATTTGACCTTCTTGATGTCCTTTGTCTGAACGACCGATACCATATTGCGGTGCACGACCGTAATGAATCGCATAAAGATTGGATCTTTCATCAGATTCCATCGTTTCACGAATTTCGGAAATAGGATCATCCACATCCTGCAACGGCTGCCAAAACAATCCAACTGCATAAGTATTTCTTCCGAAATGTATTAAACTGTTAGAACCTCTCTGTTCTGTGCTTGCATCTGAATCAGAGGAAGCTAAATCAGGTGAAATTGCACCGGCTGAGGCAGATTTTGGGGCAGACGAAGGCGACGCTGCAGCGGGTGTCGCAGAATTTGATTTTTGTTCATTATTCAATACGTCTTTATCTGCCATTTGACAAATCTTTCACTCTAACTAAAAGTTTTCCATACGCGTTTCCGGAGAAAGCGGAGAGACCAAAATTTCAGGCGTTAATAAAATCACCAAAATACTTCTGTTTTGATTTGCATTCGCTTTTCCACCTAAAATAGAAATGCGGGGTTGTCCGATACCTGCCGAGCTTGTTTTGTTTTCAACAGTCTCAAAACCTGTTAAAACCAATGTGGAACCGGAACGCATAGCTATTTCTTGTACAAAACCACGTGTTTGCATCTTTGGTAATTGAACAACAGTACTTTCGCCACCTTCATCATTGCTACTGGTGTTACTGTTATTTGAATTATTGTTGTTATTATTATTTTCTCCATTTGAATTATTCGAACTCGAATCGGGTGAAACCGGTCCGCTTGATGAGGAGAATGTATTCAAAGCAACCAAATCGGTTAGGGTCATTGAGAACAAAACAATCAAACGACCATTATCCAAAATTCGTGGTAAAATTTCCATTGTGAAACCATAGTTCAACGTATCCGTATCAACATCAACGGATGTGCTGCCGCTACCGGAACTATAACTGTCTTTTTCAACAGTCGTTTCTTTCACATAGTTTTCTTGAGTTGTAACTTGAACCGGAGCAACTTTGTTGTTTAAAGTCGTAACGGATGTACTTGTCACCAAAGACGTTCTACCTTGTGTGGAAAGTGCCTGAATAATACTTTGAGAATCTTTCCAGTTTGTATCCAACAATGTCATAGTGATTGTTCCGGAAGTCGGTGTCGTAAATGTCGGAGTTACCGCAGTCATTGATATACGAGAGGATTTGAATGCTGCACTTAAATCCAATCCGTACTGATCGGTATTTTCCAAGACGACATTCAACACTTTAACGGAAATTGCAACTTGACGTGATAATTTTTCATTCAAATCTTGAACATAACGAGCAATTTTTTGCATAACAAACGGAGGTGCCGTTACCGTTATGGATCCGGAAGTTTGATCGATAAGCATTTCACCTTGTCCGTTCATAACTTGTGTGATGCCGCTTTCGATATTTTCCCAGAAAGATAATTTAACATCTGTTGACATAGACAATGTTGTGCTGGCACCTGAACCACCACTGTTGGAGTTGCTGATAGGCGTACCGCTTAATGAAGCAGACATAGAACTTTCAACCGGTAAAGCATAAATAGTAAAGACACGTGTTTCCATCTTATAGAAAGAAATTTGTCCTTTACGGTTTTTCCACCAAATGGAATATTTATTGGAGATATAATCCAACAGACCGCTCAAAGAACCCGTATAATTTAATTGAAATGCTTCATCTGGTAATTCTTCACTTACACGTAATTCATCCAAAGAAAACTTCAATCCGGTCATTTCACGTAAATCAACAGCCAAATCAGCCAAAGTGATAGGTTCTGCATATGAAACTGTCAAAGCATCTGAAACTTCCATATCCGCAGGAAGAGGTTCTCCTCCTGTGATTTTGAAACTGTCTTGGCCCAACCAAATATCTTCCTTTACCGTAACAGTATCAATTGGTTCCGGTTTATACGGAATTTTTGCTTGATCAATATATTTTTCAGTTTCATCCAAAACTGTCAGAACATTATCTTCAACTTCTTCAACGTGGCCAAAATCACCACAAGCCGTTAAGGCAAGTGTGGCCACCGTCAAAGCCAAGATATTTAGCAGACGAATTGTCTTTTTAATCTGCATTTTCATCCTCCCGTGTGCTTACGACCAATACTTTATTTCCTTTATAGAATACACCTTTTGGTGCAGGTACGGCGCGAGCAAAGGATCTCAACAATGCTGATGCAACTTCAACAAAACGTCCCCGGAATATTGCACCGGCTTCCAATGTATAGTCACGATCCATGTTCCATACAACACGCCAACCAACGTGGTTACCCCAATCTATCAATAATGAACGTAATGTTGTGCCCTCTGCTGCAACCCAATCTTTTACTTCATCACAAGCTTCTGTGCTTGATTGTTGAATTTGTGTAATACGTACCTGTTCATCTTCCAAAGATTTTCTTTCTGTTGTCAAACTTTCTAATTCTTTCTTCAGACGATCACGTTCAGCTTTTAAATTTGCTTCTTCTTCACTGTCTCCATCTACTGTTTTATCAAGAACGGCATAACCATCATTTTCTTCAACAACTGCGATTTCCGTAGTTGCTCCTTCATTAGCCAGAATAATTTCTTCATCCTCTGCAATTTCTGCCGTTACCGTTGGAGTAGCTTTGGCTTTCTTCGTGCAGGTTGGACAATTCTTTTCTTCTCTGATTGGAACAACGCGTGGTGCCGCCGGTGTTGATGCAGCAACTGAAATCTGTTCTTCGGTGAGAACAATTGGTCCATTGTCTTCATATCCAGAAGCATCTACAATTTCAAATTGACCGTCTGATATATCCTCATCAGTTAAGAACAATACATCATCGTCATAGGCTGTGTCGTCTTCGATGTAAACATCACTTTGAACAGTTCTTTCTTGAACCGGTTCATAACTGACAACCTGAGTGTCCTCTTCGTAATAGTCAACGCCATTTTCGGAAACAGGGGCACAACCAAACAACAAAATTCCACTGAATGCAATTGTCGCTTTTAAGATTTTCTTTGTATTTAAAGTATTTTTCATTAATGTCATCTCCAACTTTTAAAATGCACATTTGGGTGCGTGTACACAGATACTCTTTTTCTCTTATAAGCTACAAATATTAACAATTGGTATAAATTTTTACCATTTTTGAATTATTTGTTGAGAAATTTTTCCGTTTTTGCCCGCTTGATATAAAAATTCTTGATCTTCTGGCAGTTGAATATCACGTAACACAACGGAATCGCAGTCTCTGTCTGTGAAGACAAAACGAATTTGACGTGGTGTTAAACCGTTTGCTAATAAAGCACCCTTCATTAAAGCAAAACGACGCGATTGCAAATCCAAATCCCGTGGACTTAGACGTATTTCAACTGCAGAGCCGACTGTTCTTTGAGGATTGTAAGAAAAAACCTTCAACCATTTGAATGCTTGATTGGATAAGTCGGCACTTCCCGGTAAGAAGCTGACTTTCATTTCCTTTGGAATAGAGCGCAAAATCATTTCATCCGATTGTGACGGATTGAACTTTCTTGCTTTACTGCGTTCAATAGCTTCCAAAATGAAATCGACATAATCTTTTTTCGCTTCGGCGGTATTAGTTAAGTCAACTACAACTTCTTCATCCTCTTCTTCTTTGCTGGCGGCAACAGCGCGAACAGGAGCTAATGGCAACAATAGTGGTGAACGGGGTTTGCTGTCATTTTTCACTTCGCTGTCTTCGCAAACATATTCATATTCATCCTCATCTTCTTTTTCTACTTCAATTACGTTTGTTCTGGTATTACGAACTTTTGTATTGTTTTTAGAATAATTTTCAATATCTTTTTCCAATGCTGCTAAGCGTTTTTCCGTATTTTCCAACAAAGCGGCAGTATTTTGATATTGTTTTTCGATATTTTCCAATAAAGCTTTTTCACCATTGCTCGTTTGTGGTAAGTCCAGGGTAGAAGTTACGGTTGAGCGAGTGCTTCTCTTTATGGAAACATCTGATTGCGTTTGTGGCTTTCTCCAAGGATTTTGACTGTCTACAGCAACAACATTTTTAGGAACATCTCCTTGTGCTTCCGGCAAAATGTAAGTCGGCAACAAAAATCCGCCTTCTTCTGTCGGAGATTGCAAAGTTTGAGTAGTTGTTTCTTTTCCGTCTGCTAAATTTGTAGGTTGGTCATCTTTATCCCCTTGCGCAACGGTTTTAAAGTCTTCTTGTTCCAACCAAATAGTTTCAGCTTTTAAATTGCCGGAAAAACCAAGAGCAACGACCAAGGAAATGGCCGTTGACAATACCAATAATGATTTAGAATTGTTCATTTTTTTACCCCATTTTGAATACCACTAAGATATTTATATAAAAATTTCACGACTCCGTCAATGGTTAAAATCAAAAAAAATGAAAAAAATTAAAAAAGTTAATCTTTCGAGTCGGTTAGAGCCAAGTATTTGAATCAAAAAGATTCATCAAAGGTAAAAATTTGGTAAATTTTTCGATAAAAAATAAAAAAAGCGCTTTCGGTTGAAAGCGCTTTTTTGAAATATAGTTCGTTTTTTATTAAGCTTCTTCTTTGCTTGTTTGTGTATCTTCGGCAATACGAGCTTTTTTACCAAACAATTGACGCAAATAGTAAATCTTTGAACGGTGAATTTTACCGCTACGAATCAATTCGATTTTTGCTACATTTGGAGAATAAAGCGGGAAAATACGTTCTACACCTTCACCAAAAGAGATTTTACGAACTGTAAAGTTTGAATTCAAACCGTCATTATTACGAGCAATGCAAACGCCTTCAAAAATCTGAATACGTTCACGATCACCTTCTTTAATTTTGCAATGTACTTTCAAAGTATCGCCGGCTTTAAAAGCAGGGATATTCTTTGCTAATTTTTCAATTTGTTCTTTTTCAAGATTTTGAATAATATCCATTTTTTTATCCTTTCTTATGTTTAGCCTTATATTCTTCCCAAATATCAGGCCGATTTTGTTGAGTAATTTTAATTGACTGTTCTTTACGCCATGCTTCAATGTTTTTGTGATGACCGGATAATAAAACTTCCGGTACGGATTTTCCGTTCCAAACCGCCGGTCTGGTGTATTGCGGATATTCCAATAAACCGTCTCCGGCAAACGTTTCATCCGTTACAGATTCTGCATTTCCCAAAACACCGGGGAGATACCGTAAAACAGCGTCCATCAATGTTAAGGCAGCAGGTTCACCACCTGATAAAACAAAGTCACCAATGCTGATTTGTTCAAACGGCCAACTTTCGATAACACGTTCATCAATACCTTCAAAACGCCCGTTTAAGATGGTAATTTCATCTTCTTTGGCCAAGCGTATAACAGTATCTTGTGTCAGTGGTTTGCCTTTCGGTGTCATGTATAGTAAAGCGCCTGTATGGTAAGTTGCTTTAATTGCAGCATCCACAACATCGGCTTTCATGACTTGTCCGGCACCACCGCCAAAGGGCGTATCATCAACCGTTTTGTAATTGTCGGTTGCAAAATTGCGAATATCAACTGTCTGATAGGACCATAAGCCTTTTTCCAAAGCTTTTCCCATCACAGAATATCCCAAAAATCCCGGAAACATTTCAGGATAAAGAGTCAGAAAATTAACTTTCATTATCTTCTCCTTCCACCATTTGCGGAACTGCAACTTCAATTTGACGATTTTCCAAATCCACTTTTAACACAGTGGATGGACACATTGCCAATAACAATTCATCATCTTCACATTTTATTTGTAAAATATCACTTGCACCATAATTCAAAACATCTGTAACGCGCCCGATTTTTTGGCTGTTTTCGATAACATCTAATCCGATTAAATCGCAAACATAGTATTCGTTACTTTTCAGTTTCGGTAAAACTTTATGTTCGACAAATAATGTCGTACCACGTAAAGTTTCTGCCGTATTTCTGTCACAGACATCATTGACAAGAGCAATTACTTGATTTTTACAAATATGCTTGACTTTAACTTCCAAAGCATGACCGTCAGCATCATAAAAAGGCGCATAAGAAGCAAACACATTAGCTTTGCAGAACGGAGTGATTTTCACTTCGCCTTTAATGCCATGCGCTGCAACTATTTGTCCCATTTCAATGAAGCGATCAGTCATTTTAATTCCTTATTCAGCCGGTTTTTCTTCTTCAGCTGGTGCTTCGGCCGGAGCTTCTGCAGGGGCAGCTTCTTCAGCCGGTTTTTCTGCTTCTGCTTTTTCGGCTTCTTCAGCGGCTTTTGCAGCAGCTTCTGCTTCTGCCTTAGCGGCTTCAGCGGCAGCTTTTGCTTCAGCTTCTGCTTGTTTACGAGCTTCTTCGGCTTCCTTTGCAGCGGCTAAACGTTCTTGAGCCTTTGCTTTTGGAGCTGATTTTTTCGGTTGTTGTTCATTTGTTTTAACAGCTTTTGCTTCAATGATACCGGCAGCAGCCATTAAACGTTCCATACGATCTGTTAATTCAGCACCTTTTGCAATCCAAGCTTTTGCTTTTTCGGCATCAATCTTGAAATGTTCAGGATGATCTTTTGGTACTAATGGATTATAGTAACCGATTTGTTCAATGAAACGACCGTCACGAGGAGCGCGCTTATCAGCGACAACAATCTTGTGAAACGGACGTTTTTTTGACCCACCGCGGGCTAATCTGATACGAACTGACATATATTTTCCTTTCTTTTCTTTTGTTCGAGTTTAAAACGGCGAAAACCCTCCGCCGTTATTCATAAAAGGGTTCCCTGATGCGCCGGCCATAGATGACATTTGCTTCATCATACGCATAGCGCCCAAAGGACCCAACTTTTTGAATTTCTTTGATGTCAAAGCCATTTGTTCATATTGTTTGAGCAAACGATTGACGTCATTCACGGTAACACCGGCACCTTTTGCAATTCGGATTTTACGAGATGCTTTAATAATATCCGGATTTTTACGTTCGGCCGGTGTCATTGATAAAATAATTGCTTCTTGATGTTTAAAAATTTTGTTGTCAATATTGGCATTTTCGATTTTGTCACGGAATTTAGCCATACCCGGTATCATCATCATGATTCCTTTAATATCACCAAGTGATTGAATTTGGCGTAATTGAGCAAGCATGTCTTCCATATTAAATTTACCGGAAAACATTTTTTGCGCCATATCCATGGCTTCTTCCTGATTGACTTTTTCCATAGCTGTTTCGACCAAGCCAACTACATCACCCATGCCTAAAATACGACCGGCAATTCGTTTTGCATCGAAAACTTCCAAAGCATCTGTTTTTTCTCCGACACCTAAAAATTTAATCGGTTGACCGGTCATTTGTTTCATGGATAAAGCCGCACCGCCACGTGCATCACCATCAACACGTGTTAAGATAATGCCGGTGATGTTTAATGCTTTATGGAAGGCATCAGCAACGTTGACAGCATCTTGTCCGGTCAAAGAATCAACAACCAACAATTTTTCGGTCGGGTTTGCAATTTCTTCGATGGCTTTAACTTCTGCCATCATTTCTTCATCAATATGCAAACGTCCAGCAGTATCCAAAATCAAAACATCATAGGCACCGCTTTTCGCTTCGTTTAATGCGCGTTTTGTAATTTCAACCGGTTTTTGATCTTTGATAATTTCCAAACAATCAACACCAATTTGATTTGCTAGTCCTGTTAATTGTTCTTGAGCAGCCGGACGATAAACGTCCAAAGATGCCAACAAGACTTTTTGACCGTCTTTTTTTAAACGAGCAGCCAATTTACCGGAAGAGGTTGTTTTTCCGGAACCTTGTAATCCAACCATTAAATAAATGCTGGGAGCCGTTGTGGCGCGCTTTAATTCTGTGTTTTCTTCACCCAATAGTTCGATTAAAGCATCATTGACGATTTTAACTACCATGTTTGCCGGAGAAACGGATTTGATAACTTCTTGCCCAACTGCTTTTTCCTTGACGGAAGCAATAAATGATTTAACAACGGGCAGGGCAACATCAGCTTCTAACAAAGCAATTTTGATTTCACGCATGGAATCATCAACAATGCTTTCCGTTAAAACACCGCGTCCTTTTAATCTGTCAAAAACACCGGCCAATTTGTCGGCCAAACTTCTAAACATTTTTGCTCCTTTAAAGCATATAAATAACACTAACACCAGTGCGCGTACTCGCGGACTGGTGGATCTCCGTAAAGACTGCTTTCTCACAGCTATTGGAAATTTATGTGCCTAATATATACAATATTTATTTAGTTGTCAACAGTTTTTTTGCTTTAAGCCAACATATAATTTGAAATTTTCTTAAAAGCTTTGCTTTCAATCTGACGTACACGTTCACGACTGATGTTAAATTGTTTGCCTAAATCTTCCAAAGTTGTCGGATTTTCGCTTAAAAAACGGGCTTTGACAATTTCTTGTTCTCTTTCAGACAAAGTTGCAACAGCAGATGCCAATTTTTTATTGCGAATGGTTTGTTCTTGGTTTTCTATAAACGTTTCTTCCAAAGTCGGCATATTGTCCGTTAAGAAGGATTGTTTTTCTTCATTAGAATCATCAAAAGCAAATTCATTTAAGGATGCATCACCGTGTAAGCGTTGTTCCATGTCCCAAACATCTTTTTCCGGAACACCCAATTGAGTGGAAATTTTTGAAACGGTTTCATCATCCAAATCAGTGCTTTGGTAAAGTCCTAATTTCGCTTTAATCTTGCCCAGATTGTAAAACAATCTTTTTTGGGTAGCAACTGTGCCGATTTTAACCAAAGACCATGATTTTAAAATAAAGTCAGAAATGGCCGCTTTTATCCACCAAATTGCGTAAGTTGACAGACGGAAACCCTTATCCGGATCAAATTTTTTAATTGCTTGCATTAATCCGATATTGGCTTCTGAAATTAAATCTGCTAAAGGAAGTCCGTAATGACGAAATGACAACGCCACTTTTGCGGCAAGGCGCAAATGCGAAGTTGTCAGTTCATGTGCGGCTTGTAAATCGTTATAGTTACGATAACGTTGCGCTAACATGTACTCTTTTTCAGCACTGAGCATCGGAAATTTTGCAATTTCACGCAAATACACAGATAGAGAAGTTCCTGATAAATTCGGTATTAAAGCCGTTGTTTGAGCCATTTTCATATCCTTTCATTTAGCAATATGAGCGTTCCTTGAAACCAAGCGAACAGGTGTTTAACCTTGACCTTCAAGCATTAAACAAATAAATAATACCACCGATTATTAACATAAGTCAAGTAAAAAAGTTAATTTTTTTATTTTGCTTTGACTCTGAATATTTTTTTATGTATAGTTTGACTCATTGATGCTTTTATGGCGTTGAGTTTTTTTATCACACTATTGTCAAGGAGAATAAAATGGATTTAAAAGGTTCAAAAACAGAAAAAAATTTGCAAATGGCTTTTGCGGGCGAATCTCAAGCACGTAACAAATATACGTACTATGCCGGTAAGGCACGTAAAGAAGGTTTTAATCAAATTGCTGATTTGTTTGAAGCAACTGCTAATAATGAAAAAGAACATGCAAAATTGTGGTTTAAAGCTTTGCATGACGGACAAGTACCGGCAACCGAAGTTAATTTGGAGGATGCTGCAGACGGAGAAAACTTCGAATGGACAGACATGTACGTTGAAATGGCAAAGGTCGCTGAAGAAGAAGGTTTTACACAGATTGCTGCTCAAATGAAAATGGTGGCTGCTATTGAAAAACGCCATGAAGAACGTTATCGTAAATTGTTAGCAAACATCAAAGCAGGTGAAGTTTTCAAAAAAGGAAGCATTATGATGTGGGAATGCGGCAATTGCGGTCATATTCATGTTGGTGAATCTGCTCCGGAAGTTTGTCCGGTTTGCAATCATCCAAAAGCATATTTCTTTATTGAAAATACCAATTTTTAAAGAAGTTTTTGAGTAATAAAAAAGTCCCTGTTTTAATGCAGGGACTTTTTTTACTGTTTTCTATTATTAGAAATATTGACGAGCATCTAACGCTTCATAGATTGCGAGTCCGTTGCCACAATTGTGTTTTACAACTTTTCCAAACGGGGTATTGTACATGTTGCCAACTTTGTCTTTAATGCTGACACCATTGACCCAATCGAGTTGAACCATTTCAGCACCGGCCGGTTCGGTAGAGATGCAATATTGTACATTGCCACCACGGAATTCACTAAAGCGTGGAACAGTACCTGTGCCGCCATAATTAACATTTCCGCCACGTGGTGCAGGATTTGTCTGTTGCGCAGGGGCCGGATGATGATGGTGAGCAGGAGCACTATTGTTATTTAAAGATTGAAGTGTCTTATTGATAACTGTTATATTAGCATTATTATTGTCGTGATTCATGCTTTTTACGGTATGATAATATTCTGAATTTGACTTATACTGTAAAGCTGAACCAACTATTGAAGCAGCAGCCGGTGCAGTAGCTTTAGCAAGGCCAGTGGCACCACCGAAAACAGAGTTAATAACATTTACAGCATTATTTGTTCTGACTGTTTCCAACCAACCCACTTTTTCTGTGTTGTCAACAATACCATTAACTTGACCATTTTGATCCATGTAGTATTGTGTCGTGACACCATAAGTTCCGCAAGAAGTCGCAACCAATGTGCCTAAAGCACAAAAGCTTACTAATGCACTATTTTTAATAATTTTTTTAGTATTTTCCATTTTCCTTCTCCTTAAATTCTTATTATCTTGTTTTTTGTGGGAATAAGTGATCGTCATAGTATCTGACCGGCATATGGTCACCCATTGTTCTATCTAACATAGAACCTGCAGTTTCTTCACGACCATTATTGTAATAATATGTTGACCCACCCGTTGTATAAGAAGTGCTCTGTGTGGAGCCTGTACTGACACTGACGTTTGTACCATTGCTTGTTTTTCCGCCATTGATGCTGATTGAAGCATTAACTTGTGGACCCGGTGTTACAGGAATTTCGGTAGCCGGAGCTACTTGCGGAATCATCATACCGCCATTTGCAAAACCCAAGCCATTTCCTAATATAACAGGAACACCAATACTACGATTATAGCCGTAACCACCAACTACAACAACCTCTTGGTCTTGACTGTATTTAGCGTTTGCTATACCAACTTGACCATTTGTTATCATTGCGGTTTCTTGTAAATTTTCAACAGATTTTACCAATCTTTGGTTAGATGCGTTGTTAATTTGAGCAAACTTATTCTGATTTGCAATGAAGTTATCACCTGTTACCCAGATTTCTTCTCTTGTTCTTCCGGTTGTGCAACCAGTTGCAATAGCTAAAGCTCCAACTGTGTATACAAAACCAAGTACTTTTTTAATATTTTTCATTTTATCCCTCTCAATAATTAATAGGTTTACGTTTAAACTAAAAAAAATAACAAAGTTTCAGATTTTTGGTTCTCCCGCCTATCTTTCGAACTTTATGGAACTAGTATATCATAACATTAACAAAAAGTAAAGAAAAATTTTCAATAAAAAAATACATATTTTCAATTAGTTAAATATTTATTTACTATGTTTGTACAAAAAGTTTGTCAAAAAATAACGAATCGATTCGATTCTTTTTACATAAAAACGAATCCTTATTTAGTGTCTTTGATTATTCATCGATTTTTTCTTTTATGCGTTCGATATTTGCACCGCAACTGCGTAACTTTTCTTCCATGTGGTCATAACCGCGGTCCAAATGATAGATACGATTGACAATGGTTTCGCCTTTTGCGGCCAATCCGGCCAATACCAGTGCGGCTGAGGCACGTAAGTCCGAAGCCATAACTTGTGCACCGGACAGTTGATCAACACCCTTGATAATAGCTGTTCGACTGCCTTGCAAACGGATGTCAGCTCCCATACGTACCAATTCTTGCACATGCATAAAGCGGTTTTCAAATATGTTTTCCGTGACGGTTGATGTGCCTTCCGCTAAACACATCAAAGCCATAATTTGGGCTTGAACGTCTGTCGGAAAGCCTGGAAATTCTTCTGTTGCTATGTCTGTTGCTTTTAATCGATTGCTGGATGCTTTGACAAACAGGCAATCATTTTTTTGGGAAATATTCAATCCCATAAGATTTAAAGAAAAGGCTATATTTTCTATCAAATCTAAACGCGCATTTTCAATATAAAGCTGTCCGCCAGTAATACCTGCGGCAATTGCATAGGTTGCAGCTTCAATTCTGTCCGGAATAACTGTATGTGACACGCCATGCAATTTTTCAACACCGTTAATTATCAAATGGGAAGTGCCTATTCCATCAATATTTGCACCCATTTTAACCAAACATTTTGCCAAATCCGTTACTTCCGGTTCTGCTGCCGCATTGATAATTTCGGTTGTGCCGTTGGCCAATACAGATGCCATTAAGGCGTTCATTGTGCCACCGACAGTTTTAATTTGAAAATAGATTTTATTACCTTGCGGTTTTCCGGAAGCCAAAACATATCCGCCCTCGATATCGATTTTAATTCCCAGTTGTTCCATGGCATATAGGTGCCGATCTACCGGACGTGTACCGATGGCGCAACCGCCCGGCAAAGAAACTCTGGCTTGATGAAAACGGGCGACCAAAGGACCAAGTACCCAAAAACTGGCACGCATTTTAGATACCAATTCATAAGGCGCCTCAAAACAGTTAATGTTATTTGCTTTAATACGTAAGGTATCACCTTCAAAAGAAACTTGTGCACCCAAATGTTCCAAAACCTTTGTCATTGTCCGAATATCAGACAAGTTTGGAACATCATGCAAAATAACTTCTTCTTCTGTTAATAAAGATGCCGCCATCAAGGGCAATACGGCGTTTTTTGCGCCTTTGACACGAATGCGTCCGCTTAATGTGTTTCCCCCAATGATGCGAATTTTATCCATTTTTTCTTTCCTTTTGTTGTTTGCGTAAGTTGATGTTACGCTTTAACATTTGTGCTTCTCGATTAAATTTTTCTAATTCTTTTTCCGATAATCCCAAATAATTTTCTGGCTCTGTTTTGGGTGCGTTTTGTTTCATAATAACGTTTGGTGTTTCAATAATCATTGTTACCGGCCCGTCATTGATGATTTCGACCTTCATATCCGTTTGAAAAATACCGGTTTCAACGGGAATATCGTATTTTTTTAACGCTTCAATAAACTTTTCGTATAGTTGATTTGCAATTTTAGGATGGGCTGCGTCTGTAAAAGACGGTCTGCGCCCTTTTTCACAATTACCGTAAAGAGTGAATTGAGAAATAACCAAAGCAGCACCATTAATATCTTTTAATGACAAATTCATTTTGGCGTTTTCATCTTCAAATATACGCAGATGAGCGATCTTTTCTGCCAACCATTCGACTTGTTTTTCACCATCGTTTTGACCGACACCTAATAATATATTGAATCCTTTGCCGATTTTACCGACAATTTTTCCATCAACGCTGACGGATGAAGACAAAACTCTTTGAACTACTGCACGCATTATTCTTTATCCAAAACAACTTGAGTTAATAAAGCAACGCCAAAACCGGTTGCACCTTTGGGTGCTAATGGTTTGTCCGCGTCATTCCAACAAACAGAAGCCATATCAATGTGTGCCCATGGCGTATCTTTTTTGATAAACTTTTTCAAGAAAGTTGCTGCCATAGCAGAACCGGCCGCTCCGTTGCCGCCAATATTTGTCATATCAGCAATATTGGATTTGAGCATTTTTTCATAGGCCGGACTTAACGGCAATTCCCATACTTTATCTTGTGTTTTTGCACCTGCACTTGAAACAAGCGTGCGCAATCTGTCATCATTTGTAAATAATCCGGCATATTCATCGGCAAATACATAACGCATAACACCGGTTAATGTTGCAATATCGATAATTTCAGACGGTTTATAATTTTCTTGCCCGTACCAAAGAGCATCAGCCAAGATTAAACGACCTTCCGCATCTGTATTGCCGACTTCTACTGTTTGACCGGACATACTTTGCCATACATCATCAACGTGTTGCGCTGTTGAAGAAAGCATATTTTCAACCAAAGGTACGATACCAACAACATTTTGCTTTACCCCGATTTTCGATAAAGCCAAAATCGTTCCGACAACTGCCGCACCACCGGACATATCATATTTCATGTGTGTTAATCCCGAGGCAGGTTTCAAATTCATACCACCACTGTCATAGCAAACACCTTTGCCGACTAAAACGGTCGGTTGGTCATTTTTTTTGCCATTCATATATTCCATAACTAAAAGATAAGGTTCTTTGGCGGCACCGGCAGCAACATTTAAAAGCAGATTCATATTTAATTTTTCCATCTGCTTTTTATCCAAAACATTGATTTTAACGTTGGATAATTTCATTTCTTTGACGGCTTCGACAAAATCGGCCGGTGAAAGCATATTGGCTGGTTCGGAAATCAAATCGCGCGCTTCAAAAATACCATCCATGACTGCAAAAAGCGGTTGAAAAGCTTTTTCATCATCGGATGCAGTTTTACTGACAACTTCAATTGTGTGTTCATCTGTTTTTTCGGATTTATATTCATCGAAACAATAAGAGCCTAATCCCAATCCGTAAGCCAAATGAGCAGCTGGCGTTGCTGTTTTTGTTTTATCATGTCCCAAACCGCAGGCACAGACAGAAACTGTTTTTTGAGGTAATGTTTTAATGAAACCGGCAATTTTTCCACCTAATTCTTGTAAAGATAAATCCAGATTAGATTCATCTTTTTTACCTGCACCGAATAAATAAGTCAAAAAACCATCCATCATAAAAGATACCATTTGACCGGCTTTACCTTCAAATTGATACGCTTTAATTGCTTTTGAATCAAAGTCGCTTGATAATTTTTGCCCTTCAAATATCGGGATAATCAAAACAGATGTTTTGTTTTGTGCCGGTGTTATAAATTCGATTTTCATATTTCCTCTCTTGTTTTTTTGTTCGTAGTTTGTTATGCTGACAGACAGTTTAATCAAAGAATGAATGAAATTCAAATGAAAAATTTAATTTTACAAGATTCTATTTCTTTTCCCGACATTAATCTTGATGGCGTAAAGGGTGTTTTAATCGATTTGGATGATACGCTTTATTTTTATAAGCAGGCACATGAAAAGGCTTTTCGGTCTATGTATGATAAAGTAATAACGTCCCTTTGCAAAATATCTTTTCAACAATTTGTGAAACAAATAGAAGATATTTGGCAAGACTTTTATAAAGATTTCGGTGCTACGGTTTTTACACACAACAGAATGGTTACTTTTCAACGATTTGCCGAAAAAAATAATATTAAAAAGCCTTATATTGTGGCAGAACGGATGCAACGCATATACTTTGATTCGTTCATGAAAACTTTAAAAACACAAGGTCCAGCATTACAAGCAAAAGAGTTTTTAAAAAAATGCAAAGAACAAAAAATCCCTGTCTGTTTGGTAACAGATATGTACGCCATAATACAAGTAAGAAAATTAAAGTCTTTAGGTTTGACAAATTATGTGGATTTAATGGTGTCAAATGATGAAGTGGGATCAGATAAGCCAAATCCTAAAATGTTTAAACGTGCTTTGCAAAAATTAAATTTAAAACCAAAAGATGTTATTATGGTCGGCAACGATCTTGAAAGAGATATTGAAGGAGCAAGAAAATTGGGTATTTCAACTTATCAAGTTGTTGTACACAAATAATTCTTGTCAAGTTAAATAAAAATTGCTATTTTAACCATTATGAAAAGACATTTTTTTGTATCTTTATTGGCTTCTATTGCCGGTTGGTTGTTTTTATGTGCGTTTCTTGTTTTGGGAACCGCCTTTTTCGTAATTGTTTATTATACACAGCAATTGCCTGATTATAAACAACTTGCAAAGTATGAACCGATTATTACAACCCGTTTTTATGCGTCTGACGGACAGTTGTTGGCTGAATATGCTTCTGAAAAACGTATTTTTGTTCCGGTTACATCTATTCCAAAACTTGTTATTAATGCATTTTTGTCAGCAGAAGATAAAAACTTTTATAAACATAACGGTATAGATTACGCAGGTATTGTGCGTGCCGTTTTATCCAATATTAAAAACAGAGGAAGCGGAAAACGATTGGTTGGCGCTTCTACAATTACACAACAGGTTGCAAAGAATTTCTTTTTGTCTTCCGAAATGAGTTTTTCACGTAAAATCAAAGAAGCTTTATTAGCACGTCGAATCGAACAGACTTTTGATAAAGATCATATATTGGAATTGTATATGAACGAAATTTATTTAGGAAGGCGTTCTTATGGCGTTGCGTCTGCCGGTTTAATGTATTTTGATAAATCTTTGGATGAATTAACGTTAGCAGAAGCTGCTTTTTTGGCTGCACTACCGAAAGGACCGAACAATTACGATCCTGATAAGAAATACAAAGCTGCTTTTGACCGTCGTAATTACGTGTTGGACAGAATGTATGAAAACGGCTATGCAACGGCAGAAGAAGTCGAAAAAGCAAAAAAAGAGCCCATCAATGCAGTGCATCGTGAATTAAATGATACAGTAAAAAATGCAGATTATTATAATGAAGAAATTCGCCGCTTTATAGAACAAAAATACGGTGAAAATATATTAAAGCAGGGTGGTTTATCGGTCAGAACTTCATTGGATCCGAAATTGCAAAATATTGCGGTAGATGTTTTGGAAAAAGGATTGTTCGAATACGATAAACGGCATGGTTATCGCGGTGTCGCTGATCATATTGATGATATGGAAAATTGGCAAAAAAAATTATCTGAACACCAGATGCCGGAGTATTTCCCGGCTTCATGGAATAAAGCCGTCGTGTTAGAAATTTCAGAGGATGCGGCAACTATCGGTTTGACGGATGGTTCGCAAGGTCTAATTCTACTCGATACGATAAAATGGGCGCGTAAATGGATGGAAAATCAACGTGTTTCGGATGAAGAAGTTGATGAAATTACAGACGTAATGAACGTTGGTGATATAATATATGTATCTGAACGAAAGAAAACGGATGAAGGGATTTTATATTCTTTACAACAGTATCCGGAAGTGAACGGAGCCGTTATTGCTTTAGATCCTCATACGGGGCGTATTTTGGCTATGGCAGGGGGGATTTCTTATGCAAAATCTCAATTCAACCGTGCGGTTCAAGCATATCGTCAACCGGGGTCGTCTTTTAAACCGTTTGTTTATTTAACGGCTTTGGATAGTGGCTTTACACCATCCACCTTAATTTTGGATGCTCCGATGGTGGTGGATCAAGGTCCCGGTTTGGAAAAATGGAAACCGAAAAACTATACCAACATTTTCTATGGTCCTTCAACTTTGCGCACGGGAATTGAAAAATCCAGAAATTTAATGACGGTTCGTTTGGCTCAAACAGTTGGAATTGAAAAGACGGTCGAATATGCTAAAAAATTTGGTATTTCGGATAATTTAATGCCTGTTTTGGCTATGTCCTTGGGTTCCGGAGAAACAACATTACTAAAATTGACATTGGCTTATGGTATGTTGGTCAATGGCGGTAAAAAAATAACGGCAAATTTAATCGATCGTATTCAAGATCGAACAGGAAAAACAATTTATAAACATGACAATCGTCCTTGTCCTAATTGTCAGGGAGAAGACGCTACAAGTGCTGAAGTTCCTCAAATAGAAGATACCAGAGAACAAATTCAAGATCCTATCAGTGCTTATCAAATGGTGAATATTATGACGGGGGTTGTCGAACGTGGTACGGGAAAGATTGCTCAAACGGTTAAAAGAACGTTGGCCGGAAAAAGCGGAACCAGTAATGACAGTTTTGATACTTGGTTTATCGGTTTTTCACCTGACTTGGTTGTTGGTGTTTTTGTCGGGTTTGATAATCCGCAAACATTGGGACCGCATGACACAGGATCGGTTGTTGCTGCACCTATTTTCCGTGACTTTATGTTGGCAGCATTAAAAGACAAACCAGATATTCCTTTCCGTCTTCCGGAAGGTGTACGTATGGTACGCGTTGATGCAAAAACAGGAAAACCGGCAAAAGTCGGAACAAAAGATGCTATTTGGGAAGCGTTCAGAAAAGAAACAAACGTCAATGAACAAACACCCGTTATTGGACAAGATGTTATTATGACACCGGAAGAAGAACCGGATTTGGGAGGACTGTATTAATGCAGGCAGAGCAAGAGAATATCAAACGAACTATCGAGCAATCATTGGATTTGCTCAGGAGGCGTCTTTGACTGGGATAATGCACTTTATCGCCAATCGGAATTAGAAAGCCTGACATCTGATCCGAACCTTTGGGATGATGCCCCGAAGGCACAGAAATTAATGACAGAAAAAAATAAATTGGATGCGGCTATTGAAGCGGTAAGATCTTTTGAAACACGCTTGAAAGATTGTTGTGATTTAATTGAACTGGCTGAAATGGAAGAGGATGAAAACGTTTTAAAAGAGTCATCTGCATCTTTGGAAAATCTGCAAAAAGAAGTGGCTCAAAAAGAATTGGAAAGCTTGCTTTCCGGAGAAGCTGACGGAAATGATACATTTTTGGAAATTCATCCGGGTGCCGGTGGAACAGAAGCACAAGATTGGGCTCAAATGTTACTCAGAATGTACACATTTTGGGGAAATAAACACGGCTATCAAGTGGAAGAAATGGAAGTTACGGCCGGTGAAGAAGCTGGCATAAAGTCAGCCATTATTAAAATAAAAGGTAATAATGCTTACGGTTGGTTGAAAACTGAAAGCGGAGTGCATCGGTTGGTCAGAATTTCTCCGTTTGATGCAAATGCCCGTCGTCATACCAGTTTTGCTTCCGTTTGGGTTTATCCGGTTGTTGATGACAGTATCCAAGTGGATATAGATCCGTCTGATTGCCGAATTGATACATATCGTGCTTCGGGTGCGGGGGGACAGCACGTAAACAGAACCGATAGTGCCGTTCGTATTACACACTTACCGACCGGTATTGTTGTGCAATGTCAAAATCAGCGTAGTCAGTTTGCTAATAGAGATGAAGCTTGGAGTATGTTACGTGCGCGTTTATATGAATTGGAATTACAAAAAAGACGTGAAAAGACGCAAGCCGTTGAAGCTTCAAAATCTGAAATTGGTTGGGGGTATCAAATCCGTTCTTATGTTTTGCAACCCTATCAGTTAGTGAAGGATTTACGGACAGAAGCGGAAACCTCTGATACGTCGGGTGTTTTGGATGGGGATATTGATTTATTTTTAAATGCGTCGTTGGCAGCGGGATTAGAAAACCAATCTGAAAAATAAAGGAGAGAGAAAAATGGAATTTGCATTATTTAAAAAAACACGGGAACTAGATAATAAAATAACAGAGTTTTTGGATAATATTTCAGAGGCCGGTTTGGTTTATGCTCGTGCTATTTCTTTATATTTGGAACAGGGGGCAAGTGAAGAATTTACCCAGAAGCGTCAGGAAGTTAGTGCGTTCGAAAGCAGAAATGATCAACTGCGCAGAGATGTAGAAGCCGAACTTTATGAACATACTTTATTACCGGATTCTCGTGCGGATGTGTTGCATTTGTTGGAAAATGTGGATCGAGTTATCAATAAATACGAAAGTAATTTATATATGTACACAATAGAACAGCCGGTTATTCCAAAAGAATTTCACGCGCAAATAAAACAGTTGGTTCAAACGGTTTTAGATTGTGTCGAAGCATTGGTTGTGTCAGCACGTAGTTTTTTTGCTATGAACGGAGAAATTAAAAATTCTTTACATAAAGTGATGTTTTTTGAAAAACAAGCGGATCAGCAAGGAACCGCATTAAAGACAGCTTTTTTTGAACAAAAAAAATTAGAATTAGCGCATAAACGTCAATTACAAGATTTTGAAATGGCAACGGAACAAATATCCGATTTTGCGGAAGACGTTGCCGACAGCTTAACTATCGTTTCTGTTAAAAGGTCATTTTAAAAATGGATATTTCAACACTCTTCTTTTTAAGTAGCGGACTTTTTTTAGGTTGGACATTCGGAGCCAATAATATGAGTTCTGTTTTCGGAACAGCCATCGGAACACGAATGTTGTCATTCAGAACTGCTGCTATAATAGCCAGTATTTTAATTGTGTTAGGGGCAGTTATCAGCGGTGCCGGTGTATCGGCTACATTACAAGATTTAGGCCAAGTAAACACATTAGCAGGTGCTTTTATGACGGCTTTATCGGCAGCAATATCGTTGTTTTTAATGACAAAGGCTGGTTTGCCGGTATCGTCTACACAAGCAATTGTCGGCGCTTTGATTGGTTGGAGTTGGTTTGTTCATGTGGATATTCAATGGGAAATTGTCGGACAAATAGTTATTTCTTGGTTTACCAGCCCGTTGTTAGCTATTTTGATTGCTTTCATTTTAACATTAATAGTAAAAGGATTTTTGAAAATTCATCCGGTGCCGATGCTTTATCGTGATGCTTATACGCGTTTGGGATTGGTTTTAGCCGGTGCTTTTTGTGCTTATGCTTTGGGAGCAAATAATATCGGAAATGTAATGGCACCTTTTGTTCGGGTTATTTCTTTGCCTACTTTGGATTTTGGTCTTTTTGAACTTTCTTCTGCTCAGCAATTATTTTTTATAGGTGGTTTGGCAATTGTCGTGGGCATTTTTACCTATTCCCAAAAAGTTAATAAAACAATCGGACAAAATGTTTTTCAAATGTCCCCGATTGAAGCATTTATTGTTATTATGAGCCAGGGAATTGTCTTATTGTTATTTTCTTCTGTTGCTTTACGTCAGTTTTTGATTAGTAATAAGCTGCCTGCTTTTCCTTTGGTTCCAATTTCAAGTATAGGTGCTATTGTAGGGGGATTAATCGGTGTTTCTTTGTCGAAAAAAGGACAGGGATTGAAAGTAAAGATGTTATTGCGTATTATGTCAGCATGGTTGGTTACGCCAATCATTGCAGCGACAACGTGCTTTTTGGCATTGTTTTTTATGCAAAACGTTTTTGGTCAAGAGGTATTTTAGATGGCAAAAAAATTACTTAAATGTATTTATCGTCTTGTCGAGTTTGCTTTGGGATTTATTATAATCCTAACAGTACTATTGTTTATTCGTTTGTCAAAAGGTCCTATTGATATTAAAGATTTAAGTTCCTTCATTTTAGGTTCTTCACTCAGTGAAGATGCCGGTGTTAAGGTTGATATGAAAAATGCCGTTTTGGAATTGGCCTTGTCACAGGGGCAATTGATGAAAATTCAAATTGATGAATTGAGTGTCCTTGATAAAGAAGGTTTTGCACTTACCATAGAAAAAGCAGATGTTTCGTTTAATCCTTTTTGGTTATTATTGGGGCGGTTTGTGCCTCGCAACATTGAACTGGAAAAACCGTATGTACAAGTTGACTTAAACGCTTCACAACCATCTGTTCAAACACAAGAAGATAAAAGGCCTCTTTGCCGAAAATTAAATCGGGTACGCAGATATGCAGAACAATTGGATACATTGAAAGTTGTTCAAGGAGAAATGGCTGTAAAAATTCAAGATGATGAATCTATCCTTTTACCCAAATTTGATTTGTCTTTAATTCAAAAAGAAAATGATATAATGGATATTTCATCTGAAGGGCAACTGTATTTTGGTGATACTTCCACACAATGGAAAATAACAGCGGATTATAATTTGGATAACAAGGCAATGAAAATTAATGCTTTTATCGATGATATTGATTTATCCAAATTTCATTCGATCATTCCTGTTTTAAATGGTACGGAATTGGCATTTGATGCCGATATTAAAGCAGACTTGAATTTAATCACATTGAAACAAAGTTGTCAGGGCGTTGTCGAAGATATTTCATTTGAATTAAAGACAAAAAAAGAAGGTGTTTTACAATTACCTGATCCATTAAATACAATTTACCAGATTCAAAGCGCTGTTATTCGTGGAAAGGTAGATGCCGGATTTAATCAAATAAGTTTAAATGATAGTCAAATTAAAATTTTGGATAAAGTCGCACTGGTAGATGGAAATGTTTCCGGCTTATCGAACTTTTTTAATACAAAGGACCTTTCAAAAATTCTTATTTCGTTAAATGCGTCCCTTGATGATATCCCACTTACAAAAGTTCCTGACCTGTGGCCGTCTTATCTTGCTACCGATACACATCAGTGGATCAAAGAAAATATAACGGAAGGTAATATTAAAAAAGCAACTTTACAATTAAATATGGTCGGAGATGATGTTGATAAATTAGTGTCTGTTTTAGATGTTCAAGATGCCACGGTTCGTTATGTTGATGAAATGAAACCCGTTAAAAAGGCAAATGCCGTTGTAACATTAGAAAAAGACAATGTAAAAATAAAGGTAATTGACGGGCAAATAGACGGAGTAGAAGCAACAGGCGGTTATGTTAATTTTTTGGATTTGGATAAAGATATTCCTGTTTTTGATATGGATGTCGAATTTAAAGGAAATATTCCGGCTGGATTATCGATTGTATCAACAAAGCCTTTGTTAGTATGTGATGATATGCCAATCCCTTGCAAAGGAATTAAAGGAAATGCTACCGGACATGTTCAACTTAATTTTCCGTTTGTCGATGAAAATTTAGAAGATTCTATTAAATTTAGTGTTACCGCTGATTTGGAAGATGTTGTTCTTCCTGTTCCTAAAACGGAATGGGATGTTTCGGAAGGTTCATTTAAGTTGTTTGTTAATAACTCACGTTTGACGTTACAAGGGCGTGGTTTATTAGACGAAAAACAAATGCAGTTGGATATTACAAGCTTATTTGATGATAATGAAAATTCAAGTTATAATATTCGTTTACCGGTTACGGCGTCAATGATACACCCTTATTTTGACCGAATAGATAACTTTTTAAAGGGTAGTTTATTTACGAATATCACGATTCGTCCTGTGAAGGATAATGAAATGAGTGTTGGGCTGGAATTTGGATTGCATGATGCGGAAATTTCTCTGCCAATCGGTTATGTCAAAGAGTTTAATAAAAGAGGTACCATAAAGGCAACTTTGTCGATTATCAATGAAGAATTAGCTTCCATTCCGAGCATATATTTGTCAATGCCGGATGAAGATATTTCATTTAAAGGAAAAGTTACTTTTCCGAAAGATAAAGTGTTTGAACTGAATTTGACGGAAATAAAAGCTCCGCGAACAGATGCTAATTTGACGCTTTCTTACTTTAAAAATGAAAATTTTGATGTAAAAATGACTGGAAAGAGTGCAGATATATCAGATTTGTTGCATGGAGATTTCTTCTCTGTACGTCAATTGAATAAAAATGAAGAAGAACTTTCAAAAGTTCAGGATTTTTCGATTGTTGCATCCGTTGATACACTTTATTTGTCCGACAAAGAACCGTTTAGAGATGTTTCTGTTCAAATTATCAAAAAAGACGGATATTGGCAGAAAATTGAAGGATCTTTGGTGGGGGCTTCACCGTTAACTGTTTCTTTAAGCCCGGAAAAAACGGCTTTGAAAATAAAAACACAAGACGTTGGTGATGTTTTAAACCGTGCAGGCTTTACGGACAGAATTAAAGGCGGTTTGTTGGATTCAACATTATCACAAGAAAAAGATGGTTCTTTAAAAGGAACAATCAAAGTGAAAAATTATAAATTAACGGATACAGACTTTTTTATGCAAGCAGCAACTTTGTTGGGTATAGTAGATGCTATTCGAGGCGATTCAATTAGCTTTGATAAAGCCATTATTCCATTTACTTTGACCCCGACAAATCAAGTAAAAATAGAAGATGCAGTTGCTTTTGGAACGGCTGTCGGTATAACAATGAGCGGGACAATAGAATCAGGTAATATTGATTTAACCGGTTCGGTGGCACCGGCATATGCTTTAAACAGTTTGCCGGGTAAAATTCCTGTAGTTGGTTCTTTGCTTTCAGGTGAAGAAGGCGGCGGTTTATTTGGTGTTTCTTATTCAATCACAGGAAAAACAGAAGATCCAAAAACATCATTTAATCCGGCCAGCTTGTTGGCTCCGGGTATTTTCAGACATGTTTTTGATATGTTTTAAAATTGAAAACCTTCGTCTTTAAATGGACGGGAAAGTAATCCGTCTATTGCATCTTTTAACGGCATGCCATTAAACAGAACATTGTTGACTATCTCACAAATAGGCATTTCAATATTCAATTCTTTTGCACGTTTTATAACAGCAGGAGCAGTCAAAATTCCTTCTACGGTTTTATTGTTATTTTCAATTAAAGTTTTTGCTGTTCCTAATCTGCCGACTTCATATCCGAAACTGAAATTTCTGGATTGCGTTGCTGTTGCGGTTAAAACTAAATCACCTAATCCGCTCATCCCCATCATGGTGCGCATATGACCGCCCAATGCTTTTGCCAAACACGTCATTTCGTGTAATCCGCGACAAATCAAAGCCGCACGTGCATTGTCACCTAAGCCGGCTCCTTCAACAGCACCGGTTGCCAAAGCGATAACATTTTTAACTGAACCGCCGATTTGGGGTGCAATAATATCCGTTGTTGTATAAGGACGGAAGAACTTTGTACCGATCATTTCTGCTAAATCTGCGGCGCAATGTTCCTCTTCACAAGCTAAAGTTGTTGCAGTCGGTTTCATTAAAGCGACTTCATGAGCAAATCCCGGACCGGATAAAACAGCTATTTTAGCAGCCGGACATACTTGTTTAACAACTTCACTGAGCAAACATCCCGTATTCAGTTCAATTCCTTTTGCACACAGAATTAAACGATTGTTCGGATGAATCATATCTTTTATTTGCTCGATAACAGAGCGTGTATGTTGAGCAGAAACGACCAATAAAACATTGTCCGCAAAATCCAATACTTCATTAATGTTTTGCGTTGCTTTAATCGAATCAGGTAAAGGAATATCGGGCAAATATACGGTGTTGCAATGCTGACGATTAATGGCAAAGACAACTTCCGGTTCCAATGCCCATGCTAACACTTCACATCCTGCGCGTGCGGCAGTTAAAGCCAATCCTGTTCCCCAAATACCAGCTCCGATTAAACCTATTTTTTTCATTGCACACTCCTTAAAATGTTGTTTGCTACTGAAAATAGTAGCCTTTTTTGAAACTGAATGCAACGATTTTAATAAAAAAGTATGAAAACCGAAAAATAAAGGCGTTTTTTTATCAAAAAATCCATATTATTTTTGACAAGTAATTTTTTGTCCGTTATACTAGCGCCGACGAAAATTTTATTTAAAAAGGTAAAAAGGATTGAACGAATGAAAAGTAACTTATTTTTGCGTGTTATATCAGCTTTGATTCTAGCACCAATTGTTCTTACAGCAATATTCTATGGCACTCCGGCATATGATATTTTGGTCGCCGTTATGGGCGCTTTGATGTCGTGGGAATGGGAAAAAATGCTCTGTGATAGAAAAAGTTATGTTTCTGTCAGTTTGACTTTGATGTCGGCATTGGTTGTTTTCTTGATAAAAGACATAAATCCTGTATTGGTACTTGGAATTATAGCCTTTTTCGCACTGTTTCTTTATGTTAAATCAAATAAAAATTTGTTGCTTTCGTTTGGGGCTTTTTATATCGGATTGCCGTTACTTTCTATGATGTATATTGCTTATTTTACAGATTCCGGTTTGAGTGATTTAAATTACAGCTACAATCACATTTTATGGTTATTGTTCGTCGTTTGGGCAACGGATGTCGGAGGTTATATCTTTGGTAAGAGTATTGGTGGTCCGAAGTTGTGTCCGAAAATCAGCCCGAACAAAACATGGGCAGGATTGTTGGGCGGTATGTTTTTAAGTGCCGTTGTAACGTATATTTTTGTTGTTTCGATGAATCATTACTACGATTCTGAGTTATCGATGAAATACTTCCTTTTGTCCAGTGTTGTTTTGGCTTTTATTTCACAGGTTGGGGATATTTTCGAATCAAAAATCAAACGTTACTTGAATATCAAAGATTCCAGCAATTTAATACCCGGCCATGGTGGTATATTTGATCGTGTTGATGGATTATTGTTTGCAGCGCCTGCTGTTGCTTTATTTGTTTTGTTGAATAATTTGGAGATTCTTTTGTAAAAATGACTACGCTTATATACTTATTTTCTTTTGTTTTAATTTTATCGTTGGTTGTTATTGTTCATGAAGGCGGACACTTTTTTGTTGCGCGTTTATGTGGCATTCAAGTAGAAGCTTTTTCCATTGGTTTTGGCAAAAAGTTGTGGGTACATAAGGACAAAAAAGGGACAGAGTGGAGATTATGTGCAATTCCCTTGGGCGGATATGTTCAAATGTTGGGAGATGAAGATGCTGCCAGTACCAAAAAAAGTAAAAAAGTTTTGACGGATGAAGAAAAAGAAAGAACGTTCTTTGCTCAACCGGTTTATAAACGTGCGGCTGTTATTTTTGCCGGACCTTTTATGAACTATGTATTGGCTGTTGTGATTTTTGCGGCTATTCTGGCAACTGTCGGTTATCCCCGTATTCCGGCAAGAGTCGGTCAGGTTATGGAAGGGTCTGTTGCTCAAAAAGTAGGTATTCAGGTTGGCGATTTAATTTTGTCCGTAAACAATAAAAAAATAGAAGACTTTTCAGATTTAAAACGTGCTATTGTTTTGGGAAATTACGGGCAATCCATTGATTTACAGATTCAAAGAAATGAGGAAATTTTAAGTTTGTCGGCAACTCCTGAATTGGTGGGGAAGGATGAAGTTCCTCAATTGGGAGTTATTTCCGAAGCAATAGTAGAACCATCATATAAAAAATATAATTTGATAGGTGCTATTGGTAAGGCCATTCAAGAAGTTTATCAAATGAATGTCGATACGTTTGTTTATTTGAAGCAAATCGTTACGGGAAAACGAAAAGCAAATGATTTGCGCGGACCTGTCGGAATTGCAGAAGCATCCGGAGATGCAGCTCGTGGCGGTTGGTTGTCATTTATTTTATTTTTGGCACAAGTTTCTGTTGGGATAGGGTTTGTAAATTTATTACCTGTTCCTATATTAGACGGAGGACATTTGGTGTTCTTACTGTATGAAGCGATTGTGCGTAAACCGGTCAGTGAACGTGTTCAAAATGCGTTACTGAAAGTGGGTATGGCATTATTGTTATTCTTGTTCTGTTTTACGTTATTCAAGGATATTCCACGTGTGATAGGACGTGTTTTTGGGTTATAAAATGAGAAAAAAAATAATCGTCTTCTTTTTTATACTGATTTTCTTCAATTGTTCACTTTTTGCAGGAACAGTTGTGGATGATTTTAAAGTTGAAGGTAATCAACGTTTGGAAAAAAGTGCGGTTTTATCCTATTTGCCTTTTGAAGAAGGGGATGAAATTTCAGATGCGGATTTAAATAAGGCTTTAAAGGCTTTATATAAAACGGGTTTCTTTGACGATGTTCAAGTGGATTTGGACGGACAAACAGTTCATATTAAATTAAAAGAACGCCCAATCATCAGTTCTATTTCTTTTGAGGGTAACAGTAAGATTAGTACAGATGTTTTAAAGGGTGAAGTTCAAATTAAAGTTCGCGATATTTATAATCCGACAAAGGTACAACAAGATGTCGAGCGAATGAAGATGATTTATCAGCGTATGGGACTGTTAAATGCTGTTATTGAGGCGGATGTAAAAAATAAGACACGTAATCGTAAGGATATCACTTTCAAAATACAAGAAGGTTCCAAAAAATACATAGAAAATATCCGTTTTGAAGGTAATAAGGAATTTTCGGATTCTGATTTAAGGGAAAAAATAGTCAGTAAGGAACATCGTTGGTACCGTTTTTTGGCCAGTACGGATACATATGATCCGGATCGTTTAAATTATGATAAAGAATATTTACGTCGTTTTTACTTTCAACATGGTTATATTGATTTTGAAGTCCTGGATACCGTTGTTAATAAAGATGCCGCAGAGGATAATTTTGATATCTTAATTAAAATATCCGAAGGAACGCGCTACAAAGTTGGGGATGTCAGCATTTCAACACATATTGCGGATGTAAATGTGAATGATTTAAAGAAAAAAATTGTGTTAGAAAAGGGGGATTATTATCAGGCATCCTTAATGGAAGAAACGATCCAGAATTTGACGGATGAATTGGGACGTGAAGGTTATGCCTTTGTGGATGTTCAACCGGATTTCAAAAAAAATAAAAATGGTGTAGTTAATATTGTTTTCAAAATAAAAGAGGGCGCTCGCGTTTTTATTAATCGTATAGATATTTTAGGTAACTCACGGACTTTGGATAAAGTTATTCGTCGTGAATTTCGTTTAAATGAAGGTGATCCGTTTAATACGGACAAAATTCGGCGTTCTCGTCAAAGAATCGAAAATTTGGGATATTTTGATCAGGTAGATTTAAAAACTGTTCCGGTGGCAAATGCTCCCGATAAGACAGATTTGGCTGTAACAGTTTCCGAAAAAGCAACAGGTGCTTTTAATGTGGGTGTCGGTTGGTCAACTTATGACGGCATTATGTTTGAAGTCGGTGTGCAGGAACGCAACTTTTTGGGAACAGGAAACATTATCGGTGTTACAGCTTCAACTTCAGATTCTCAAAAACAAATTGATGTCAGTTTAACTGATCCGTACTTTATGGATATGCCTTTATTAGCCGGTATTGATGTTTATCATATTCTTTATGACTACTCAGATGAAAGTTCATATAAATCCTTGACAACCGGTGCCGCTTTGCGTTTTGGTTGGGATTACACAGAACGTTTAAGACAAACAATGAAATATACTTTACAACGCGATAATGTAAAAGATGTTGATAGCAGTGCTTCTCTTTACATTAAAAATCAAGAAGGCAGAAGAATTACTTCTATGATTGGAACAGTTCTTT
Organism: Alphaproteobacteria bacterium; assembly: GCA_017962565.1. GTDB lineage: Bacteria > Pseudomonadota > Alphaproteobacteria > CAAHEQ01 > UBA3637 > CAAHEQ01. The sequence goes on from JAGCVC010000018.1 coordinate 49,501, forward strand.
CTTACGATGTTCGGGACAGTTCGATTATGCCAACAACAGGATATATTACTTCTGTGGGCCTTGATTTTTCAGGTTTAAGTAAAAAAGACGACAATCTGTATAACCGTTTTGTTCGATTGAATTTAAATGCAACGCGTTATTTTGAACTAATAGATAAATGGGTGTTTTCTTTAAATGCAAATGCCGGTATTATTGAAGGAATTCACCAACCTGTTCGTATTAACAATGCGTACTTTTTGGGAGGTTCGAATTTACGTGGTTTTGAAAGTAGCGGTGCCGGTGCTCGTGATATGGTGACAGATGATGCTTTGGGTGGGGACTGGCGTTTGTCGGCAACTGCGCAGTTAATGTTCCCGTTGGGTTTGCCGGAAGAATTTGGTTTGCGCGGAAAGTTATTTGTTGATGCCGGTACACTCGGTAAGCCAAGTGGAGATATTGATTGGAGCAGAACGGAGTATTCCAAAAAAATGCGTGTTTCAACCGGTTTTGGTTTCTTGTGGCGTTCGCCTATGGGGCCTATTAACATTGATTTTGGTTTCCCGATTGTGAAAGAAGACTATGATAAACGAGAAATCTTCAGATTGAATTTTGGTACAGGATTTTAAATGAAAAAGATATGGAATTTTTTGAAAAATAAAAAAATATCTTTGCCGCTACATACAATAGTGATTGCAGTGTGTGTTCTGTTGTTGATGTTTTCATGTAGTTTTCATACATCAAAAATTGCTGTTGTAAATATGAACCGTGTTTATGCAGAAGCAAAAGTATTTCAAAATATTCGCAACGATCAACAAATTTTTGAAAACGAATGGAAAGAACAAGCATTGGTCGAAAAAGAAAAATTAGAAAAAGCAGATAAAGAATTATCGCGGAAAAAATCACGTATGCGTAAAGCTCAATTTGAAAAGGAAGCAGCAGCTTTAAAGACAAAAATTTTGGATTTTCAAAATCAACAGATGGCTAAATTGGATTTAATTCGTTATCAAGCAAGTTTGGTGACAACTCAAGTTGAAACAACAATGAAACCGATAATTGCAAAAATCGCAGAAAATAAAAAATTGGATTTTGTTTTATCTGTTTCAAATACTTTTTATTACTCGGAAAGTGTGGATATAACCGAAGATGTAATAAAGCAATTAGATAAAGCTTTTAAAGCGGGAAAATTACCCGCCTTACAAATCAGTTTAAATGAAGGAGAATAGATTATGGCTGATACGCGTTTTTTTAAGAAAGTAGGTCCTTTTAAATTATCGGAGATTGCAGCTAAGTGCGAATGCAAATTGGGTGAAGGTGCTAATCCGGATTTGTTGATTCAAGATGTACGCAGTGTTGATGCTGCGGGCGAAGGTGATTTGACATGGGCTTTTATCGCTTCTGTTCGGGATGCTTTGAAAAATACAAAAGCATCGGCATGTATTACATCAGAAAAGTTTGCTTCTTTTGTGCCGGAAGGTGTCGTTGTTTTACTTTCAAATGATCCGCATCGTTCTTATGGATTGGCCGCCCAAATGTTTTATCCGACCGTTCAAACGGGTGGTATTTCAGATAAAGCAAACATTGATCCGACTGCTCAGTTGGGTGAAGGGTGCCGCGTTGATGCCGGTGCTTTTATCGGTGCAAATGTAAAATTAGGACGTGGTTGTTGGATTCAGGCAAATGCAACTATTCACGAAGGTGTTGAAATGGGTGATGCTTGTATTGTAGGTTCAAATGCATGTGTCAGCCATTGCATTGCACAAAATAAAGTCTATATTTATCCGGGGTGTATGGTCGGACAGGACGGATTTGGTTTCGCCATGGGTATTTTAGGGCCAACAAAGGTACCTCAATTGGGACGTGTCTTGATAGGTAATGATGTTGAAATCGGTTCTAATACAACTGTTGATCGTGGTGCTATGGGTGACACGGTTATTGGGGACGGTTGTCGCATTGATAATTTGTGCCAGATTGCGCATAATGTAAAGATGGGCAGTTGTTGTATTTTGGCAGCGCAAGCCGGTATAGCCGGTTCAACAGAGTTAGGCGATTTTGTTGTTTTAGGCGGTCAAGTCGGATTAGCCGGACATTTGAAAGTCGGCTCGGCAACGCAGATTGCAGCACAAGGCGGTTTGATGCGTAACACGGAAATGGGAGAAGTTTTAATCGGTTCTCCGGCAATACCTCACATGGATTTTATGCGTCAAAATGTGATTTTGAAGCGTATGGTAAAAGAAACAAAAAAAGGAAATAAAAATGAGTGAGCAAACAGAACAAACAAAAAGTTATAATATTAATGATGTTATGAAGATGTTACCGCATCGGTATCCGTTTTTATTAGTTGATAAAGCAATTGATGTTGTCGCCGGTGAAAGAGGAATTGGGTTTAAAAATGTGACGGTTAATGAACCCTTCTTTCAAGGTCATTTTCCAGGCAATCCGGTTATGCCGGGTGTTTTGCAAATTGAAGCAATGGCGCAAACGGCCGGTATCGTGATGATGGCAACTTTTTCAGAAGAAGAATTGAAAAAGAAAGCAGTTTTATTTATGTCAATTGACGGTGTTAAGTTCAGAAAAACCGTTCTTCCGGGTGATGTATTGGAGATGCGTGTTGAACGCATGCAAACAGTTCGCAATGTTCATAAATTCAAATGTGAATCTTTTGTTGAAGGAAAAAAAGCCTGTGAAGGTATTTTGACTGCTATGATTTTTGATAAGTAATAAGGAGAATTAAAATGACAAATATCCACCCCACAGCCATTGTTGATGCTCATGCCGACATAGCAGACGATGTTGAAATCGGACCTTATTGTACAGTTGGACCGCATGTAAAAATCGGTTCCGGAACACGGTTGATTTCTCATGTTGTTGTGGACGGACATACAACAATGGGACAAAGGAATTTGGTTTATCCTTTTGCTGCTATTGGTACTTTGGCACAGCACAAACGCTCTCATGCCGAAGATGCACAATTGATTATTGGTGATGATAATACTTTCCGTGAACATGTGACAGCGCATGTCGGTTCGGAAGTTGATAATAATATCACCATAATCGGTAGTCGTAATTTGTTTTTGGTTGCTTCTCATATTGCACACGATTGCGTGTTGGGGGACGATATCGTGATGAGTAATAATGCAACATTGGCCGGACATGTTCATGTGGAAGACAGAGCTATTATCGGCGGACTTTCAGCCGTTTTGCAATTTTGCAGAATCGGTAAAGGCGCAATGATCGGTGGTATGTGTGGTATTGGTCAGGATGTTATTCCTTATGGTATTGTAAAGGGTGGATACGAAGCGCCGTTGGCGGGTATAAACTTGGTCGGATTACGTCGTGCCGGTGTTGATAATAAGTTGATTTTTGGATTACAGAAAGCTTATGAAGATTTGTTCGCGGCTGATGATAAAAATTTTGCAGACAGAGTTGCTGCGCTATCTGCTAATGAAGCATACAAAGATAATCCGTTGGTTCAAGATGTGATTAAATTTGTTCAAAATCCGTCAAAATATAATATACTTCAACCAAAAGTGGGAGGATAGATATGAAGAAACTGGGAATTGTGGCCGGTCGAGGAACATTGCCTTTGATGATTATTAAGGCGTGTCAAGAACAAAATCGTCCTTTTTATGTTCTGGCATTAAAAGATCATGCGGAAGCGGATTTATATTCGCCGGATTTACCACTTTCTTGGATTCGTTTAGGTGATGTTGGTAAGGCTATTCAAATTGCTCATGAAAATAAGGTTGAAGAAATTGTAATGATCGGGGCTGTACGTCGTCCGACTTTTTCGGAATTACGTCCGGATTGGCGTGGAGTGAAATTTTTTGCAAAAGCCGGTATCAAAGCATTGGGTGATGACGGTATTTTGAAAGCTGCTATTGAGGAAATTGAAAAAGAAGGTTTTTCCGTTGTCGGTGCGGATACGATTTTAAAAGATTGTGTATCAACTATGGGGTTATACGGAAAAGTAAAACCGGATAAACAAGCATTAAAAGATATTGCAAAAGGGTATCAAGTTGCTAAAGTACTGGGACAGGCAGATGTAGGACAATCTGTTGTTGTTGCCGATGGTTTGGTGTTGGGGGTTGAGGCCATAGAAGGAACTGATGCTTTGATTATGCGTTCTGCTTCGTTGGCTCGTTCCAAAGTTAAACCGGTATTGGTTAAAGTTAAAAAGCCCAAACAAGAAACTCGTGCAGATTTACCGACAGTCGGAACACAAACATTATTAAATGCCTTTTCTTCGGGTTTTTGCGGTATTGCAATTGAAGCTGGCAGTGCTTTCGTTGTCGATAAAGAAGCCGTTGCAAAAAAGGCTGATGAATTGGGAATTTTTGTTTTAGGAATTGATGAAACATGTCTGAAAGACGCAGATTAAAAGTTTATCTGGTAACCGGTGAACCGTCAGGCGATTTGTTGGCTTGTCGTTTAATGCGTGCTTTAAAAGCGCAAGACAATGTCGATTTTTTCGGGGTCGGTGGCGAAGGTATGCAGGCAGAAGGTTTGCAGACATTATTTCCTATTTCGGATTTGGCAGTAATGGGGATTTTTGAGGTTATACCTCATCTACCTAAAATTTTGGGACGTATTCGTCAAACATTAGATGATATAGAAGAAAAGAAACCGGATATTGTTATTACTGTTGACAGTTGGAGTTTTTCAAAACAAATCCATTTGGGATTAATTAAACGTAAGGTTCAAGTACCACATATTCATTATGTTGCACCACAAGTTTGGGCTTGGAAAGGTAAGCGTGCGGATCAAATAAGAAAATGGGTAGACCATTTATTGATGTTATTGCCTTTTGAAAAAAAATTCTTTGAAAAAAAAGGTGTTTCTTTTACTTATGTCGGGCATCCGGTGACGGAAGGCGGATCAGATAAGGGTAATGCAAAACGTTTCATCACAATGCATAATTTATCGCAAAAAGATTTTGTTTTAACAATTCTTCCCGGAAGTCGAAAAACAGAAATTAAGTACTTGTTACCGATTTTTGAGCAGGTTGTAAGTAAAATGGCGGAAAAATACAAAAATTTACGTGTTGTTTTGCCGACTGTTGAAACCGTAAAAGATAAAATAGCGCCGATTGTTTCAAAATGGAAAGTGCCGGTTATGATTGTGACGGGGGAATTAGCACGTTATGATGCTTTTGCAGCATCTGATTTGGCATTAGCAGCTTCCGGAACAGTCAGTTTGGAGTTAGCAATGGCGGGCGTTCCTCACGTGATCGTTTATAAAATGAACTGGTTGACAGGAAAATTGGCGAAACCTGTTTTAAAACGCAAAATTCGGTTTGTAAACTTAATTAACATCTTAGCAGATAAAGAAATTATTCCGGAATGTTTACAAGATGATTGCAATTTGGAAAAAATTATGCTTCAATTAGAAAAAGTTGCCGGTGAAGATGGAAAAAAACAAGTTGTATCAGCTCAAAAAGTTATGCAACAGTTAGGTGCGGGACAAGCCTTGACACCCAGTCAAAAAGCGGCAAATGTTGTGCGTGATATCATAAGGAAAAATAAAGAAAAATGACACAGGAAAGGAAACATTGTACTTTATATCATTATCCTTTGTGCCCGTTTTCCAGAACGGTGCGTCTGTGTTTGTATGAAAAAAACATTTCTTATGTACTGGTTTTTGAGAAACCGTGGGAACGCCGAATGGATTTTATGCGATTAAATCCGGCGGGAACAGTTCCCGTTTTCGAAGATGAAGATGAGACGGTTTTATCTGATTACAGATCAATTTGTGAATACTTAAATGAAACGCGTGTCGGATTAGAATTGTTCGGAGATAATCCAAAATCAAGAGCAGAAGTAAGGCGTTTACTCGGATGGTTTGACAGTTTGTTTTATCCGGAAGTATATCAAAATTTGGTTGTACAAAAAGCATTGAAGAAAATGCAGAATCGGGGCGAGCCCAATGCAACGGCAATTCGAATCGGACGCCAAAATTTGAAAAGACATTTAGATTATTTGGAATGGTTATGTGAACGCCGGTCTTGGTTGGCTGGCGAAAGTTTGTCTATTGCGGATTTAAATGCGGCAGCGCACTTATCTGTTTTGGACTATTTGGGGGAAATAAATTGGGACTTATATCCGGAAACGAAGGAGTGGTATGCAAAAATAAAATCACGTCCTTCATTTCAGTACTTGCTAACTGATCGATTACCTGGTATAATACCTCCAGATGCGTATTCGAATTTGGATTTTTAAGTAAAAAGGATAAATAAAATGCGAAAAATAAAACATCTTTTTCTTTTTTCTTTACTGTTTGTTTTAGCGGCTTGCGGATATAAAGGCCAAACGATTTTCTATTGGGAAAAACCAGATGTCGGACCTGTTTGGTTTGCAAAAGAACATAACGAATGCTTGGCTGCTGCTGACTGGTGGCCGTGGCAAGCGCCAACTTGGCCTTTGGGAACAGCCAGATTGCCGGAAGCGCGTTTTGATAATGATGCCGATAATGGTATTTGGGCTAATTTTATACCTTATCCGGGTGCTCAACCGGTATATGTAAATTCTTTGGTAAATGATTCGACTATGTCGCCTTCCAAATATGAAAGTTGTATGGAAGGAAAAGGTTATGTCCAACGTCAACCCAAAATCGTACGCAGACAGGTGTTACCCGAATAAAAGAGGTCTTCTATGAAAGTATTGCAAGTTTTACCGGCAATGCAGGGGGGCGGTGTTGAACGAGGAACAATTGAAGTTGCATCAGCTATGCAAAAAAATCATATCGAAAATATGGTTGTTTCTGCCGGTGGTCGTTTAGTTTCTGAATTGGAAAAAATAAAAGTTCCTCATATTTGTTTAGATGTCGGAAGTAAAAATCCCTTTAAGTGGTGGAAGAATATCCAAACATTACGTAAAATTATTCAAGATGAAAAAATAACAATTGTTCATGCACGTTCCAGAATACCGGCTTGGATTGTGCATTTTGCTTTGAAGAAATGTCCGGGTGTTAAGTTCTTAACGACTTTTCACGGAAAATACGGAACAAAGCCGGCATGGTTCAAAATTCCTTACAACAAAATTATGGTTTCCGGCGATTTGGTTATTTCTATTTCAAATTTTATATCCGAACATATAAAGAAAACTTACCATGTACCGGAAGAAAAAATTCGTTTAATTTATCGTGGCGCGGATATAAGTAAATTTGATCCCGTTTTGGTGTCTTCTTTACAAATAGAAGAACTGACAAATAAATGGCAAGTTCCAACCGATAAACCTGTTATTTTAATGCCATCACGTTTGTCGCGTATGAAAGGACATTTGGTCGTTTTGGATGCATTGCATCAGATGAAACATAAAAATGTAACATGTATTTTTGTCGGTTCAGACCACGGTAAAGCAGAATTTCATAAAGAATTACAGCAAAAAATCAATGCATTGGACGGACAAACTACCGTCTTGTTGGAGGATCATTGTAATCAAATGCCAACGGCTTATGCAATCAGCAGTGTTGTTTTATCTGCCTCTTTGTATCCAGAAGCTTTTGGGCGGACAATCACGGAAGCGCAAAGTATGGAACGCATCGTTATTGCAACGGCACATGGTGGTGCAATGGAAACAATTAAGGACGGAGAGACAGGTTTTTTAGTCCCTGTCGGGGATGCAACAGCTTTAGCACAAACTTTGGATAAGGTTTTGGATATGCCTGTGTCAGAACGTGAAAAAATTGCAAAAGATGCTTCAACTTCGGTTATTCAAAATTTTTCAATTGAACAGATGTGTCAGAAAACATTAGGTGTTTATCAAGAGTTGGAAAATCAAAGATGACAGAAGATTTAACGCAATATCAAACTGTAATAACTATTCCGGAAAAAGCAGTCCCTTTTTTTGAAAAGGCATTGGATCCGTATGCGGTCGCTTTGATGGCATCTTTAATCGAAAAAGGCGAAGATAAAAATAAATGGAAAATGGAAGCCATCTTTGATGGTAAACCGGATGAAAATGTCCTAGATGTTACAATGGCAATTGCGGCAATGAGTGCGGAAATAGATGAACCCGAATGGGATTTGTTGCCGGTTCCCAAGAAAAATTGGTTGCGTGAAAATTTGCTTGACTTTCCTCCATTGGAATTAGGCAAATATTACATTTATGGTTCTCATATCGAAAACCCGAGAATACCAAAAGGGATGGTTGCTTTGCAAATTGATGCAGCAACGGCTTTTGGTTCCGGTGAACATGCAACAACGCAGGGGTGTTTGCAAGCTTTTGAAGATGTTTTAAAGACAACAAAGCCTAAGAGAGTTTTAGATATGGGGTGTGGTTCAGGTATTTTATCAATGGCAGCCGCAAAAGTTTTAGGAAAAGATGTTAAGATTGATGCGGTAGATATAGATCCTGAATCTGTTCGAGTAACAAAAGAAAATATTAAAATTAATGGTGTCGAAAAAAATATAAAAGTCTTTCAAAGCGAAGGGTATGCAAATGTTACCGATCAATATGATTTAATTTTTGCTAACATTTTGGCTCGTCCCTTGATGGAAATGGCACCAGATTTATATAAGCATTTAAATGCGGGGGGAATGGCTATCTTATCCGGTTTTCTGAATGGTCAAAAGTCCTGGGTTTTAAGGGCTCATGCAAAAGCCGGATTAGAATTTGTTCGGGTATATAAAATAAAAGAATGGAGTACGGCAATTGTTAAAAGAAATTAGAGCTTATTTAAGACGTATCGGAGCTAATGCGATTGTAATACCGCATAATGATGATTACTTTAATGAAGATTTGCGTCCGGAAGATGAACGTTTAGCTTATGTAACCGGTTTTACAGGCTCAGCCGGAATGGCGATTATTACACCCAGACAAGCTGTTTTATTTGTGGATGGTCGCTATGTTAACCAAGCAAAAAAGCAAACGACTTTTAAAGTATTACAGGTGCCACGTCAAACAACGGTGAGTGAATGGTTTGCTCGTTTTTTACGTCCTAATTATATCGTTGCGTATGATCCTTGGTTGCAAAGCGTTGCACAAATTGATAAATGGGCAGAAATCTTTACAAGACGTGGTGCACATTTGTTGCCAACACCTTTTAATCCGGTCGATAAGTTTTGGATTGAAAAACCAAAAGCAAAACCGGTGAAAACTTTTGCTTTTCCTTTGTTGTGCGCAGGTAAAACAACATTGCAAAAAGTGCAACCAGTTCGCAAAATATTAAAACAAGAAGAATATGACGCTTTTATATTAACAAATGCAGATACGGTTTCTTGGTTACTAAATAAGCGCAGTGATGCGTTTGAATATAATCCGGTTTATTTAAAACGTTTGATTATTTATCCGAAAGGGGAACCCGTAGAATTAAACAAAAATACCATTAAGGCTTTGAAAGGAAAAATTGTTGCGATAGATACATATGAAACACCAGTTAAAGTAAAACAAGATTTGATTGATGCCGGTGCTTCAATTCATCATTTGCGTAATCCGTTTGCAGAATTTCAAGCTGTGAAAAATGATTTTGAATTAAAGGGTATACATCAAGCAACTTTGGCCGACAGTATTGCAGTTTGTCGCTTTTTTGCTATATTGCCTGAAAAAGCACCGGTATGTAATGAATTTAATGTAACAAAATTTTTACAAGAATTCAGACAGGAAAATTTATCCTATAAGCACAGAAGTTTTGCGGATATTTCAGCAGTTGGAAAGAATGCCGCATTACCCCATTACCAAGCAACAGAAGAACAAAATTCTAAATTAGATGGGGCTAAACTTTATTTGTTGGACACGGGTGGTCAATATCGTTGCGGAACAACAGATATGACAAGAACGGTTGCTTTGTTGGATGAAGTAAGTCCGGAAATTAAGACACGTTATACACAAGTTTTGAAAGGACATATTGCGTTGGCACGTCAAATTTTCCCTGCCGGTACAACCGGGGCATCTTTGGATGCTTTAGCTCGTCAGTATTTATGGCAAGACGGAGCTGATTTTGACCATGGAACAGGCCACGGCGTGGGATGTTATTTGAATGTGCATGAAACACCGCCATCAATCAGTCCTCGCTCCAGAGAAGTTTTAAAAGAAAATATGATAGTGACAAATGAACCGGGTTTCTATGCAAAAAATAAATTCGGTATCCGCATTGAAAATATGATGCAAGTTGTTCGTGCCCCTTTCAGAAAAAAAGGTTTCCTGATGTTCGAAATGTTGACATTTGTTCCTTTTTGCGATGAATTGATTGACACTAAAATGTTAACCGCAGAAGAAAATGCTTGGATTGCATCTTATTATACGGAAATTTTAAAACGAGTTTATCCTCATGTGGATGAAACCACAAAGAAATGGATATTAAAGCAGGTATCAAGATGGGTGAATGTGAAAGACGTTTTGACTTGTTAATGAATGCAGCCGGTGAGGTGATGATTGCTTTTGATGCAACAACAAGCAAACCAATCAGCCCTGTATTTGTTTATGATGGCCGAACCAAAGGTGTTTTATGTAAAACGGAAAATGAACGCATACCTTTTTATCCTCTGCCGAGAGAAGCTTGGGATTCTTTAAGAAGAGTAAAAAAGATTTTATGTGTTGAAGTTTTAAACCAACATATTGTTGCTGAATATAAGGTACCGTTGGAGGTCAGGTCTAATGGCTGAACGTAAGCAAATTATCACAACCGGAACAGCGTGTCAAAATCGTAAAGCGCGATTTCACTATACGATTGTTGAAACTTTGGAAGCAGGTATTGTACTGGAGGGCAGTGAGGTTAAATCCTTGCGCATGGGGGCTGCAAATATTTCTGAAGCATATGCCACTGAAAAAGACGGCGAATTATATTTAAATAATGCACTGATTACATCTTTGGGAAATAGCGGGCATTTTAAGCATATAGAAGGTCGTGCGCGTAAATTGCTTTTGCATAAAAAAGAAATGAACAAACTGTTGGGAATGATTGCACGTAAAGGGTATACAGTTGTTCCTTTGGAAATTTATTTTAATGATCGCGGATTGGCAAAAGTACGTTTAGGCGTTGCTGTCGGTAAAAACGCAGCAGATAAACGCGAAACAGAAAAAAAACGCGAATGGAATAAAGAAAAACAACGTATTTTGAATTACAAAAACCGCTGAATCTAATTATTGCCGAAGAAATGGATGTTGGGACGATCGTCTAATGAATCCATGGATTCAACACTGTCATAAAAATCATCAAACATATCTAATGCATCGCAAACAGCACGAACAAAAAATTCATTGATGCTTTCCCCGTTGCGTCTTGCGTGTTTTTCTAAACGTGCATACAATGCATCATCAATACTTAAAACCATTTTTTTTGACATTTTTTAGCTCTCCCAAATTTGTTTTATTCTTATAAGAATGGTTATAATCTGTCGAGTCGCTGTTTGCAACAAAAAAATTTATTTTTTCTTTTTCGAGTCGATATATGGATTCCCTAAAACGACTCGAAACGCGCAGTTTTACTGAATCTGAACGACTCGTTAGATTCACTAAAAAATTTTAAATTGCTGCTTAATTTTTAAGCAGTTTTCAATTTTCATATGATTTTCGGACGTGAGAAATGACTTTTTCGATGCCTTCGGTTGCCTGAATAATGTCCATAACTTTTTTCAGTTCTTCTTCACTTTTGGCAATTCCCATCATATATAAAATACCTTTATCAACAGTAATTTTATAATTGACGGAAGTGATACCACTGCTCATCATTAACTGTGTACGTATAGATGAAGCAATCAAGGCATCTTGTGTCGTAACATCCAAGGAGGACGGCTGTTCTAATCGAATGTAATTATAAACCTTTGTCACAGTTGGTGTTTGCCAAGCAATTTCAACAATTCGTTCCATATCTTCTATTGTCGGAATAGCACCGTTTAACAAAACCTCGCCTTCAAAAACGGTAATTTCTACATCCAAAACATAGTTTATTTTGTCCTTTAAAAAATTGTTGCGAATGGTCATATTGATTTTTGTATCGTTCCAATCGTCTTTCAATTCTCGTTCGTCCATAACAACAGCACCGACTTTTGATCCAACGTTGTATGCTGTTCCGATAAAGGAGCAGGCTGAAAGGAAAAATAAAGACAATAAGAAAAGAAGTTTTTTCATGATTCCTCTATTACGTTTTGTAAGTGGACAGGTTCTTGATTAGGAACAATTAAAACAACATCAAAGCGACAATCTTTGTTGACGTATTCTGGATGCTTGGATAAGAAAATTTCTGCGGCTCGATATAAACGCTTTTGAACACGTACACCAATGGCTTCCGCGGCATCCGAAAGATTCGTACGTTTTTTGACTTCAATGAAAACCAAAGTTTTTTTATCCATCATAACCAAGTCTAACTCATTAGCGCCAATACCGCGTTTTGCATGTACATTTTTTTCGATGAAGCGATATCCTTTTTTCTTCTTCAAATAATCACACGCGGTATCTTCTGCCGCGTGTCCTGTTATGTAAGAAATAAGCCCGCGTAACTGTCTATTCATTTTTTATCTCAATTGCTTGTTTATAGATCTTTCGTCTGTCTAAACCGGTTGTTTTTGTCACTTCATCAACAGCATCACGAACACTTTTATTTTTCTTCAAAGCTTCCTTTAATAAGGCATTTATATCAAAAGATTGTGCAACAGCATCTTCATCTGCTCGAGCTACAACCAAAACGACTTCCCCTTTGGGTTCTCCATTTTGGGTATAGTATGAAATAAGTTCACTTAATTTTCCGCGTTTACTTTCTTCAAATTTTTTTGTTAATTCACGAACAACAGCGGCCGGGCGATCGCCGAAAATGTCCAACATATCGACTAATGTATCAATAGTTCTGTGTGGTGATTCGTAAAAAACCATTGTAGCCGGAACATTTTTTAAACTTTCTAACTCTGTGCGTCTGGCGGACTTTTTCGATGCCAAAAAGCCATTAAATAAAAAACGATCACTGGCCAATCCGGACAACTGTAACGCCGGTAATACAGCATTTGCACCCGGCAACGGAACAACTGTTAAATTTGCATCTAATACATCCCGAACCAAACGATAGCCCGGATCCGAAATCAAAGGTGTCCCCGCATCTGATACCAAAGCAATATCTGTGCCGGATGACAATTTTTCCAGTAAAACGGGACGCATTTTATCCGCATTATATTCGTGATAAGAAATAAATTGTGCATCTGTTTTAATCGCCAGCAGGTTCAACAGCTTTTGTGTGGTTCTTGTGTCCTCGCAAGCAATTAATTGTACGTCTTGCAGAACTTGTCTTGCACGTTCGGTTATATCATTCAAGTTTCCAATCGGTGTTGGGACCAAAAAAAGCTGCCCACTCATTTTTTTATTCCTTTTAGTATTGTTTTTTTTCTTTTTTTAAAGTATATCAGAAGAAGAGAAAAAAAGGAATTAAAAAAAGGTCAAAAAGTGAAGAAGTTTTTTTTAGTATTTCTGATTGTTGTTTCCGGTATTTTGACGGCTTGTCAATCAACACAAGATTCCGAAACACTTTCAATTGGTAAACCGAGTTCCATTGTGCCTTTTTATGAAAGTCGCCCAATGGATATTTCCAATAAAGTTAAAGAGTACCCGGTACATGTCGGTATGTTATTACCTTTGTCGGGAAAGAACAGTGCAATAGCGGATGACTTAAGAAATGCCGCCATTTTAGCACAATTTGAGTTGGCCGGTGAAAATTATACTTTGTCATTTTATGACACAAAAGGAACTGAAGAAGGTGCTCGGGATGCATTTAACCAGGCAATAGATGAAAATGTTGAAATGATTTTAGGGCCTTTATCGTCAACGGAGGTGGATGCTATTCGTTCTATGTCTTTCCGTCATAATGTCCCCGTTTTTTCTTTTACGTCAGATCAAGATAAATTGGGTAACGGAATTTACAGTTTGGCTTTGACAATTCCCAACCAAACAGAACGCATTATTCGTTTTGCATGTGAAAGAGGGGCAAAACGGTTAGCTATTATGGCTCCGGACAATAAAGCCGGTGATTTGGCTATTGATACGGCAAAAGATGTTGCGGATGAGTGTGGTATAGAGGTTACAAGGTTATCTGTCTATAACCCGACATTCATAAATTTCGAACCATACGTTTTATCTGTTTTGCCGGAAGACTTTGCTCAAATGCGTAAAGAAAAAGTGGCAGAAAAGAAACGTGCACGGTTGACGAAAAAAGATAAAAAAGAGAAAGAAAACGAGAATGAAGAAGCACAAGAAGAAGTTCCATTGAAAGATCGTTTGGATTTTGACGCGTTATTTATTGCTGATGAAGGTAATCGTTTGAAATCCATCTCTTCTTTGTTTGGTTTATATGATATTTATCCGGAAGATGTTTTATTTTTGGGGTTATCTAAATGGCGTGAATCTTCCTTATCTAATGAAGGTTCTTTAAAGGGATCTTATTTTCCTTTGTTGCCGGAGCAGGGATACAATGTATTTGCTCAAAAATTTAAAGAAACTTACGGTAAAAAGCCAACTCGTTTAGCATCTTTAGCGTACGATGCGGTTGCTTTGTCCCTTGCTTTAACTTCACAAGGTACCCCGAATTTAAAAATTCTTGATACGAAAGTCGGTTTTTGGGGTACAGACGGATTGTTTCGTTTTTCAAAAAAAGGAAGTGTTGAACGTTTGATGTCTGTTTATAAGATTGCCGGACCGCAAGATTTCGTACGTGTCGAAAAACCATCTTCTAACTTCGCATTTGAAGATTGGAAAAAAGAGCAGTTGCAGGACATTAGAATCGTTAATAAAAACACAGAAGGGTTGATTTTTGAAGAAGTTATTGAAGAAGAAAGTTCTGACGTTACACCAACATCAGAATCAGCTGATTTAACATCATCAGTCCTTCCATAGTCGGTGCCATCCATTCATTACGCGGGTTATAAAGCAACCAACCTTGCCGAACGGCTTTTTCCAGTTTGTCGGGATGAATGCCTGTTGCGGACATGCCTTTTCTTAATCTGAGCCCCATCAAAAGTTTTTCTTCAAAACGTTCGGTCGCCGTAAGTGTCGTTTTTGAAGTTCCTTTTTTTATCCATTCATCTACTTTTTTCGGATTTTCCGTGGCAATTAATCCTAGACGTCCATGCGCAGCGGGGCCGATGCCGGCATAATCATCGCCTTGCCAATAAAGCAAATTATGTCGACATTCAAATCCGGATTGTGCAAAATTGGATACTTCATAAAGCGGTATGCCGGCTAAATCAGTCATTTCTATTGTTTTTAAATAAAGATTCCTTGCTGTTTCATCATCGGCCGGCTCAATACCTTTTCTGTCAAATACTGTGCCTTCTTCTATGGTTAATTGGTAAAGTGAAATATGTGGCAGGTCAAAAGACAAAACTTGTTTTAATTCTTTTTCCCATTCTTCCATTGTCTGATTTGGGCGAGCATAAATTAGGTCAATAGAACAATTATCAAAAATTTGGTGCATTTGCTCAATTCGTGTCAGGGCGGTTTTTGCTGAATGGATTCGTCCCAGGAACTTTAAATCGGCATCATTTAATGCTTGAACACCCAATGACAGTCGATTAACGCCGATTTGCTTAAAAGCAATCATTTTTTCTTTTGTGATAGCATCCGGATTAGCTTCTAATGAAATTTCAATGTTTGGTGCAAAGCCAAAACTTTGCTCTACTTGGTGTAGAATTCTTTCTAACAGCTTTTCTGACATCATGGACGGTGTGCCACCACCGAAAAATACGCTGGTGACAGGCCGTTTAGGTAAATCCTTCAAATCCCTTAGATATCCGGCCAATAATAAATCTTCGTCTGCTGCGTGACAGGGGACGGATGCAAAATCGCAATAAGGACATTTTGACAGGCAAAAAGGCCAATGAACATAAATACCAAACTTTTCCATAACGAAAAGTATAATAAATGGAAAAATCAAAGCAAGTTTTTTATGCTAAATTTTATAAATGTTCTTGACTTTTGGGTTGACTATATTTAAAGTGAATGTTGTAAATTATTTGAAAAGGATAATAAAAAATGCAAATTACAATTACAGGAAAACAACTTCGTTTAGGCGACAATATGCAATCCTATGCTGAAAAGAATTTGTCCGCCGTTGTAGAAAAATATTTTGATGATGCTGTAAATGCATCGGCTCTTTTTTCAAAAGAAGGTGATTTAATTAAAGCAGAAGTTTCTGTTCATCCGGCTTCCGGTGCTTTGTTAAAGGGAAGCGCAAAGGGAGCAGATGCTTATGTCGCTTTTGATCAAGCATGTGAACGTATTTCAACACAATTACGTAAATATAAAAATCGTTTGGCAGAACATAAGAACGAAAAGTTCGAAATGGTTGATGTTTCTGTTATCGAAAATGAAGATGAAGAAGAATTAATGACGGGAACAGCTCCGGTTATTATTGCAGAAATGCAAACGGAATTGCCGATTTGTTCGGTTAGTGGGGCTGTTATGCGTATGGATTTGGCAGATTTACCGGCTTTGATGTTCCGTAATTCCGCTCACGGTGGATTAAATATGGTCTATCGCCGTCCGGATGGCAATATTGGTTGGGTAGATCCGAAAACAAAAGGTTAATTCATGAAAATAGCTGATATTTTGAATTTTGCACGCATCCAATTGGATGTTCCTGCAACAAGCAAAAAACAGGTTTTAGAAACGATTTCCAACTTGGCTGCGGATTCAACCGGCTGTGAAAGACAGATTATTTTTGATGCGTTGGTCGAACGTGAACGTTTGGGAACGACGGGGATTGGTAAGGGTGTTGCTATTCCGCACGCCAGATTAGCCGGTCTGAAAGACTTATATTGCTTGTTTATGCGTGTAAATCCGGCCGTTGATTTTGAATCCGTTGATGGCAAAGCAGTTGATTTGATTTTCTGTTTATTGGTGCCGGAAGAATCGGGTGCCGACCATTTGAAAGCATTAGCTCGTATTTCAAAATTACTGCGTAATGATGAAATTTGCGCTGAGTTGCGTTCTGTCAGAGATCCAAAGGATGTTTTGATGTTGGTCGACAAAGCAGATAACGAATAAAAAAGTTTGAATTAAAAAATCCCCTTTTCTGATGAGAAGGGGATTTTTTTATAAGTTAAATTTGCAACAAAAAAAGAGCTCTTCAAGAGCTCTTTTTTGTAAAACTATTTAAACAGAATTAGCTGGATTTTTTCGCTTTTAAAATACGATCTTTAATTTCTCTTGCTTCTTCCGTCAAACGGCTGTTTGGAGTTGATAACAAATAGTTATCTAATCCGCCATTGTGTTCAATTGTCCGCAAACCATTTGCAGAAATACGAAAGTGAACCAAATTACCCAAAATTTCGCTCATCAAAGAGACGTTTTGTAAATTCGGCATAAAGCGACGTCTTGTCGCATTTTTTGCGTGGCTGACAGTATTTCCAGCTTGAACACCTTTTCCCGTAATAGGGCAACGCTTTGCCATTTTTTAAATCCTTTCTTACATTACAATACAAACATAGGGAATTCTTTTACATGATTCTTTTCGAAAAGTCAATACTTTTTTTTAATTTTTATATAAATTTAATTAAAAGAAAACCGCATAGCAGCAAAAGAACGAATAAAATCGAAAGCCAACCTAAGTTTTTTTCGATATATTCTTTCATCGGTTTTCCAAAGCGGTATAGTAACCAAGCAATAAGGAAAAAACGTAATCCGCGCGAGATAACAGAAGCAATAGTAAATACAAATAAGTTCAATCCGACTGCTCCGCTGGCAATAGTGACAATTTTATAAGGAAATGGAGTTGTCCCCGCAATAAATACAACCCAGGAACCCCATTCGTTATACCAATCTTTGAAACGGTTGAATGCGTCAATCATATGCCAATCAGTTAATAAAGGTGTTAGGACGGTTTCATCCAATAAATAACCGATGCCGTAACCGAAATATCCGCCCAATACACTTGCAATTGTACAGTAAAGAGCCAAACGGAAAGCCTTTTCTCTTTGGGCTAAAATCAGTGGAATTAAGAAAATATCCGGTGGTATAGGAAAAAAAGAACTTTCAATGAATGAAATGACAACCAATGCCCATACAGCATTGCTCTTGGCGGCAATTGACATTGCCCAATCGTACATTTTTTTGATGACTTTGTTATAAAGTTCTTTTATCATCTTCGCTTCCTGCACTCTTTATATCAAAAAATTTAAAAATAATAAAGCTTTATTTAGCCTTTTTTTGCTTAGGTGAAATCTGTCTTAAAAACAAAAGCAACAGGAATAAGGCAATAACGCTAGTTAAAGCATCTGCGGCCGGTTGAGCGAAAATAAATCCTTGAAAGCCATATAAATGGTTTAAAATAAATAACATGGGTAAAAAGAAAAATATTTGTCGCACGGCAACCAAAATAAAGGCCTTTAAAGCTTTGCCGGTCGCTTGGAAAGTCATGCTGATGATGAAATGGACGCCAAATAAAGGCATTGCCCAAACAAAAGCACGTACCATGACAACGCCTTTTTCGATAGCATCTTCGTTATTAAAGAAATAACCAAGTAATTCTTTCCCGAATATATAGAAAATGATGGCACAAAGCGCACCAATAGTCGAAGCCAAAGTTATGGTAAAAACAAAAGCATCTTTCAGACGTTTTAAATTTTTTGCACCAAAATTATATCCTGCGAAAGGTTGATATCCTTGCGCAATACCCATAATTGTGAAAAATGAAATGGCTCCTAGTCGCATAATAATTCCATTGGCTGCAACAACATTTTCTCCATAGGAAATAGCCAAATTATTACAAATAATGTGTGAAGCACTCATAATAAAAGCATTCAAAGCGGCCGGAAGGCCAATGCTTAATATTTCTAACATCATTTTTTTGTCTGGCTTAAAAAATGCAGGATGCAAACTGAGCAGGGTATTTGAATTTTTGAAATAGAAGAAATAATAAATTGTTCCGACTAAATTGCCTAAAATAGTTGCCCACGCTGCACCGGCAACTCCCCAATTAAAGATCAAAATGAAAACATAGTCCAAAACCATGTTAACTCCAGTTCCGATTAAAATGCCAAACATGGCTTGTTTTGTGGCTCCTTCTGAACGGATTAAGCCCGATAAAACAATTTGCAGAATTTGGACAGAGCTGAATGCAACTAAAATAGTCAAGTATGTTTCTGTTGGTTCCCAAGTTGCAGTTGATGTTCCAAGCAATGACAGAACATTTTCCATCATCACATAGGCAACAACAGCCACTATAATACCCAATATCACGGAACAGTAAAATGCTGTCGAGCACGTGCGCTTAGCTCTTAAAATATCTTTTTCCCCCAGCATTCTGGATATATATGAAGCGCCACCGATAGCAAAGATATTTCCAACAGCTTGAATTAATAATGCAAACGGCATGATTAAAGTAAGGGCCGCAATTAAATTTGGGTCATTTAATTGACCAATAAAAAATGCATCGGTTAAGCCGTAAATTACTTGCACAAGCATAGCCAAAACGGATGGGATTGCTAAAACCAATATGGCCCGTTTAATTGGCGTTTTTTCCATCAATTTGATATTTTCTTGCATAATTGTATCCTTTTTTTAGCAAATTAACCTTTTTTCTTTTAAAAAGCAACATTTTAATAAAAAAGAAACTTTTTTGTGCCTATATGAGAATGAAAGGGAGTCTCTTTATGCTAAAATACAAATTCGTTTTTTTGTGTATATGCTCGATGTTATTTTCAGTATCTGCAAATGCTTTGGATCCGTTTAGCATTTATGATGATAAAGCCGCCGCTGTTTGTGAAGAACAGTCAATGGAAGGCAAAATTGATTTGGCTGTTGTAATGGAAAAAGCAATTTGTGCTAATATCGGGTTGAAGACAAGTTATTTATCGGCTTTGGTTTCAGGTGCTTCTTATGGTCAAGGATTGTCGTCTTATTTGCCAACGGTTTCTTTATCGGAATCAATAGAAACAACCAGCCGAAAAGTTGATGGAGGGTCTCACAGTGAGACCGGTTCTGTCGGTGCTTGGGCCAGATTGAATTGGTTGTTGCTTGATTTCGGTGGGCGCAGTGCCAATGTTGAACGCTTAAAAGCAGCATTACAATCGTCCTATTTTGCATATGATGATACATTGCAAACTTTGCTGTACACAGTTGCTGAGAATTATTATGGCGTGCTATCTGCAGAAGAAAAATATGAAGGATTGATGGAAGCTGAAAAATCAGCAAAAAAGGCATTTGAAGAAGCAAGCAGTCGGTATGATTTGGGGTTGGTTCCTTTGTCTGATAAATTACAGGCTCAAACGTCCTATGAACAAGCAAAATTGGCATCTAATGTAGCGCGTAAAAACATTGCTTTGGAACGTGGTAATTTGGCGCATTTGTTGGATATGCCACCCTATACAATGTTTGATTTAAAGCGCCCGGATAAAGAATTAAAAAATCTGCCTAAAATTGAAGAAATTAAAGATTTGATTGAAAAGGCATTGGCACAACGTCCGGATTACAAAGCGGTTCAACAGGATTTATTAGCGGCCGAACATCAAATTGATGTTGCAAAGTCTGACGGGTTACCGTCTTTATCGGGTAATTTGAGTGCCGGGGCAGATAAAGATATTCGCGATGGCAATCGTGCTGTTTATTCAGGAACTGCCGGCCTAACTATTACAATGCCGTTTTTTACCGGATTTTCTCAAAGTTACAAAATCGGTCAGGCTAAATTACAATATCAAGCAGCACAGGAAAATTTGAAGAAGGCAAAAAGCAGTATTGAAAATGAAGTTTGGAATGCCATTCAAGACTATGAAACATCGTTAGAAAGTTTCAAGATCAGTCAAACATTACTAGATAGTGCAAAAGAAACGGAAAAGGTCGCTTTTGCTTCATACAAAGTAGGTAAAGTAAATATTTTAACATTATTGGATGCACAATCGGCTTTGGCTTCAGCACGAGTTGAAAATTCAACGTCCTTTTATAATTTTTTAACGGCACAAAATAAATTACAAAAAGCATTGGGTCAAATGGAGAAAATAAAATGAAAAAAGCGTTATTGCTGTTTTTCTTTCTTTATGTGGGCATTTCATATAATGCTGTTTCAGGGGTGCTAAAAAAAGGAGATGATATGTATTATCATTCAAAGGTTTACTGTCCCTTTGAAAAGCCAATAAGAAGGGTAAAAGTGGGAGATAATAGTAGTTGTTATCCTTTTTTTCTCTCTGTGGATGACGATTATTTTCATTGGAATGGTGAAAAAATATGTAAAATAGTTTCAGAGCAATTAAAAGAACAAAAAGAAATACAGGAAAAAATAAAAGAAAAGAAAAATGCATATGAGGAAGATATTCATTCAAAAGATCGAGTAGAAACTATGTTGTCAGAAAGTGAACCTTCGGTGTGTATATTTGAGTTATCTATTCACGATCATTTTGTTAAATCTTTTTTTTCTCATGATGGAGATTGTACGGAAGATGAGTTAAATCAATTAAAAGCAGAAAATGAAAAAATAAAAGAACGTAATAAAGAGATAGAAGCATGGTTATTGGAAAACTATGGTAAGGATTGCTTTTCTTGCGATGCAGATGTAGAATTTTTGACAGACAAAGAAACTTGTGATGTTTGTCCGGATCGTGAGATGAAGGGTGATTTATGTGTTTTGAGGAAGGATAAAAAATGAAAAAAGTTTTGATTGTTATTGCTGTTATTTTTGGTGGAATTATCGGATTATATTATTTGATGCGTCCATCAGATAAGTTGACGCCACGTCAATTTGAATTCGTAAAAGTGGATCGCGGTGATGTGACTGAAACAGTTACAGCAACGGGAACAATTGAACCGATTAATATTGTCAGTGTTGGTACTCAAGTTTCCGGTATTGTTGAGAAAGTATATGCTGATTACAACGATGAAGTTGAGGAAAATCAACTGTTAGCTGAACTGGATAAATTTGTTTTGAACGAAACTCTACAGGATGCAAAAGCGGCTTTAGATTTGGCAAAAAGTAAGAAAAAAGTTGCTGAAATGAACTTTAATCGTTATAAAGATTTGTATGCACAAAAGTTGATTGCAAAAGCGGAAATGGAAGATGCCGAAATTTCCTTGGCAACGGCAGAAGCAAGTTTGTTAAGTGCTCAGGCAAACTATAACAAAGCACAACAAAATATGGATTATGCGCGTATTGTGTCGCCTGTTTCCGGAACGGTTATTTCAAAAGAAGTTGAGCAAGGTCAAACAGTAGCGGCCTCTTTTTCTACACCGACTTTGTTTAAAATTGCGGAAGATTTACGTTTGATGCAAATTGAAGCTTCTGTTTCCGAAGCCGATATCGGTAAAATCAAATACGATATGACGGCAAGATTTACGGTTGATGCTTATCCGACAGATACTTTTACCGGTAAGGTTAAACAAATTCGTTTATCTCCGACAACAGAGCAAAACGTTGTGATGTACACGGTTATTATTGAAGTACCGAATGAGGATAAACGCCTGCTTCCTGGAATGACTGCGTTTGTGACTGTTTTGACTGCGGAAAAGAAAGATGTTTTGCGTATTCCGAATACAACAATTCAATTTCGTCCTTCAGCCGCTTTGCGTCAAAAGATGGATGGGGAACGTCCGCGTAATTTGAAAGCGACGCAAGCGGTTATTTATACTTTTGATGCTGAAAAAGGGATGATTAAACCGCATGTTATTGAATTGGGGCTGGTTGATGTGATATATGCCGAAGTTGTTGATGGTATTAAAGAAGGAGATCAAGTTATTTCTGAATTTATCACTTCCGTAAAATCATCCGGTGGTCGTCCGCCAATGTAAGAGGTTACGATGAAAAACAGAAAAGTTGTTGAAGTTGATAATCTGACCAAGACTTACTTTATGCCCGGTGGTTTGAGCCAACAGGTTTTAAGGGGTATTTCTTTTGAAATCAATGAAGGCGAGTTTGTTGCGATCATGGGACATTCCGGATCCGGTAAATCAACTTTGATGAATACACTCGGTTGTTTGGACAGGCCAACCAGCGGAAAGTATTTTTTGGCCGGTCAGGAGGTTTCTAAATTAACGGATGATCAACTGGCTGTTGTTCGCGGAAAGACTTTGGGCTTTGTTTTTCAGAATTTTAATTTACTGATGAAGCGCACAATTGCTGATAATGTGTCTTTGCCTTTGCTTTATCAGGGGGTTAGCAAAAAGGAATGCTATGAACGTGCAAGCGCGATGATAGAACGTGTCGGGTTAAAAGGATATGCCGATCGTATTCCTAATCAGTTGTCCGGTGGTATGCAACAACGGGTGGCAATTGCACGAGCATTGATAAATAATCCTAAAATTATTTTGGCAGATGAACCGACAGGTAATTTGGACAGTCAAACATCTGATGAAATTATGAGTATGTTTCAGGATTTGAATAATGAGGGTATTACCGTTATTTTGGTAACGCATGAAGCTGACGTGGCTATGTACGCAAAACGTTTGCTCCGTATTGCCGATGGGGTTATCGAATACGATGGATCAATAAAAGATTATTTTGTGAAGGAAGACAAGTAAATGTTTAAACGCATATTTGGCGAATCTTGGATTTCAATTACATCGTATAAATTACGAACGTTTTTAACGACGTTGGGTATTATGATT
Source organism: Alphaproteobacteria bacterium (assembly GCA_017962565.1). GTDB lineage: Bacteria > Pseudomonadota > Alphaproteobacteria > CAAHEQ01 > UBA3637 > CAAHEQ01. Next base: position 72,978 of record JAGCVC010000018.1, read on the forward strand.
GGTGTTGCAGCTGTTGTTTTAATGGTTGCAGTCGGCCAAACCGTGCAAAATGTAATAGATGAAAGTTTTGCCAGTATGGGCGGAAATTTGTTGATTGTTTTGCCGGGTGCTTCTACCAGCGGAGGTATTCGTACAGCGATGGGACGACCGACTGTTTCACGTCAAGATATGGATGCTATGAAAGATATAAAAGATGTTGTAACGACTTCTTATGCCAGCATGTCCGGTGTACAAGCTATTTATGGTAAGAATAACTGGAGTGTTGCGGTTACCGGGACTACTCCGGATTATTTGGATGTTGGCAATTGGGAAATCAATCGTGGTATTGCTTTTACAGAAAAGGATCTGAAAGCAGCAGCTTCCTATGTTGTTTTAGGACAAACGGTTGTTGATGAATTGTTCGGTTTTGAAAATCCGATAGGAAAGACGATTCGTTTGCAGAATATACCTTTTATGGTTATCGGAACATTGAAGTCAAAAGGGCCCGGATTAACAGGTGATGACCAAGATAATTTGATATTAATGCCTTTCACGACTTTGCGTCAAAAAATCAGAGGTGCCAGACAACCGCAGATGATTAATATCGGTTTTGTTAAAGTAACTACAGAAGACAAATTGGACGCTGTTATGCAACGGGTCAATTATCTGTTACGTGCACGACATAATTTGAAAGAAAATGATGATGACGATTTTACTATTCGCAATATGGCCGAATTAGTTGCACAAGTTAAAAAAGTGGGATTTTATCTATCTTTGTTATTGGGCGCAATAGCATCTATTTCATTGGTTGTGGGTTCTATCGGTATTATGAATATGATGTTGGTTTCCGTTACCGAACGTACACGTGAAATCGGAACACGTAAAGCGTTGGGTGCTCCGAATAAATGGATTATGATGCAATTTTTGGTCGAAAGTATTTTAATTTCTTTTATGGGCAGTTTTATGGGATTGGTTTTGGGTGTCGGATTATCGCAAATCGGTGGTGTTATCTTTGAACAAAATGTGCCGATTTCCATTTGGACAGTAATTGTTTCAGTTTCTGTTGCAATTGTGGTTGGTATTTTATCGGGTTTATTCCCTGCCATCAAAGCTATGAAACTGGATCCGATAGACGCGCTTCGTTATCAGTAAAATAATTTTAATATTGACAATATCCTTTTTTTTTGTCAAATTTGAAGAGGGCAAAAAGAGAGGATAAAAATGGTTCAAATTGTGAAACCTTCGTTTGAAATTTTAACGCCGATGGACGGTGAGTTTATCTTGCGTCATATCGAAAGGTGCGGGCGGACATGCTATCAATCTTTTGATAAAATGGATGAGACATCTCATTTACGCTTTTTAAAACACATTATTTCGCGTCATCACGAATCCGTTATAGAGCATTTTTCCGTTTCGGTAAAGCTGATAACAGACAGAGCGATTGCCAATGAAATTGTTCGACATCGTTTGGCTTCCTTCAGTCAGGAAAGTACCCGTTATTGTTGTTACGCAAAAGACAAATTCGGACATGAAATATCTGTAATCAAACCAATACAGTTAGATGAAAATTCTGCTGCTTATCAAATTTGGCTTGATGAGATGAAAAGTATCGAACAATCATACTTTAAAATGATTGATGCCGGATCAACGCCGGAAACGGCACGTTCAGTGTTGCCGTGCTGTTTGAAAACAGAGATAGTCGTTTCGGCAAACTTACGTGAATGGAAACATATTTTTTTCATGCGGTGCAGTGAAGCAGCTCATCCGGACGTTCGTTTTTTGATGCGCGATTTGAAAAAGGAATTTCAAAAGAATATTCCGATTATTTTTGATGATGAGGTTTAAGAATGTTTTCTTTTTCTATGGCTGATTTTTTAAAAGCAGTTGTTTTATTATTTTTTGTAGAAGGTGCTCTTTATTTCTTTTTTCCTAAATATATACAAGCATTTGCTATTCGTTGTTTGGTTGATGCAAAACCGGGTAATTTGCGTTTGTTTGGTGTAATTTTATTTGGAACAGGTATCTTTTTAGGTTTGTTTTTCAGTGGAAGTTTGACAAGGTAATGAGAGTAGATTTTTATCATTTAGAAAAAACGCCCTTAGATAACGTTCTTCCGATTTTATTGGAAAAGGCGTATGAAAGCGATCAAAAAGTTTTAATTAAAGTTGATATAGCAGAACGTGCAGATTATTTAAATACGCTTTTATGGACATATAAGCCGGATTCTTTTTTGCCTCATGGCGTTGAAAAAGACGGTAATGCAGAAAGCCAACCTATTTTGATTACGCACAAAGACAATTATAATCCCAACAAAGCAACTTTAGTTGTATTGCTTGATAATATTCCGATTCCTATGGAAGATGGATTTGTTAGGGCTCTCTATTTTTTTGACGGTCGCAATCCAGATTCACTTCAAAAAGCACGTCAAGAATGGCAACGTGTTTCGGATGCTGGTGCTGACAGATTTTACTGGCAACAAAATGAAACTGGAAAATGGGAAAATAAAGTATAATTATTTTTTCCAAACTTTGCCGCCGGAAAGCGGAAATTCTACGCCGGTTGTTGTCGGATAAGTAAGTGGCAGACCAAACAAACAACGTACAGCCAGAAAAGCAAAACTTTCAGCATCTAAACACATGGTATTCCAACCAACTTCATCAGCGGTTTTAACCGGTGCGGTTAAATGTTGACGTAAATATTTTACAATGCTTGGATTATAGGCTCCCCCACCGGTAACAATATATTGCACAGGTTTTTCGGGTAAATATTTTTCACATGCTTGAACTAACGCTTCTCCGGTCAGTGCTGTCAAGGTTGCAGCACCATCTGCCAAAGAAGAACCTTCTACATCGGTTAAAAGTTGTAAAAAATCTTCGCGTTCTAATGCTTTTGGCGGGTTCTGGATGATAGCGGGATGTTGCATCATTTTATTTAACAAACGTTCATCAACGATTCCCTTTGCGGCCCAAAGACCGTCAAAGTCCATTTCAGCACCTAATCTTTGTTGCATCCATCTGTCAATTAAAACATTGCCCGGCCCGACATCAAAAGCGATTAATTCACCGTTTGCTCCAATGTAGGTTAAAGAGGAAATACCGCCAATACTGAAAATAACCAACGGTTTTTCAAAAGGACGTGCCAAAGCTTCATAATAAACCGGAAAAATGGGGGCTCCCTGACCGCCGCTTGCTAAATCGGTTTGATAAAAACGATTGACAACGGGAATACCAAAAGCATCTAACATCATTTGCGCATCCCCGATTTGAACAGATAACTTTTGAGAAGGGCGATTTAAGACAGTGTGACCGGAAAAACCGATTACGTCAATTTGTCTGGGGGACATATCTTGCGTGTCTAATAATTCTTTAACAGCTAAAATATGGTGTTGCGTGACTTGTTCTTCGACCTGACGCAAATAATTTAAATCCTGTTGTCCTTTTTCTCCCAACACAGCGGTAATAGCTTCACGCATCGCCGGTGAATAAGGACGGGAAAATTCGGCTTTACGTTCGAAAATATCTACACCATCCGTTTGAACTAATGCCACATCAACACCGCTGATTGCGGTGTCACTTTCCAATCCGATTGCCCATAAAGGACGTAAGTTTGCTTCCATATTCTTTCCTATAAAATAAAATTTCTTTTCTTATTATAATAAATACTGGACAAGAATGCAAAAAAAATGTAAATAAAAGTTATGAAAATAGTTACTTTTGGATGTCGCATTAATACTTATGAATCGGCTTTAATCAATCAAATAGCCGGTGATTTAGATGATATTATCGTTGTTAATACTTGCGCTGTAACAGCAGAAGCCGAACGTCAATGTCGCCAAACTATTCGTAAATTACGTAAAGAAAATCCAACTGCAAAATTGATTGTAACGGGATGTGCCGCACAACTTCATCCGGAAATTTATGCCGATATGCCGGAAGTTGACCGAGTTATCGGTAATCGCGAAAAAATCACGCGAGAAGCGTTAATGGCAGACGATAAAGTATTGGTTGGTGATGTTTCAAATGCTGACTTTGATATTCCGATTGTGACGGATTTCGAAGGCAGAACGCGTGCTTTCATTCAAGTTCAACAAGGTTGTGATCATGCGTGTACTTTTTGTGTGGTTCGACAAGTGCGCGGGCGTAATAAGGGCATTTTACCGGAGCAGGTAATAAAGCAAGCCCAAACTTTTGTTGGAAACGGCTATTCGGAATTGGTTTTAACCGGGATTGATGTTACCAGTTACCCGTATGGTTTTTCGGATTTAGTCGAAAAGGTTTTAAAAGAAGTGCCGGGCCTAAAACGTTTGCGTTTTGGATCAATGGATCCGGCCGGTGTCGATGATAAATTGATAGATTTGTTTGGAAAGTATGATGTATTGATGCCTCACATGCATTTATCCGTTCAGTCGGGGGATAATCTGATATTGCGCAGAATGGGGCGCAGGCATAAACGTGAAACAGTTATTGAATTAGCACAAAAATTGCGTGCCGTTCGTCCCGGCTTTGTTTTGGGCTCTGATTTTATTACAGGCTTTCCGACAGAAACAAAAGAAATGTTTCAAAATACGTTGGATTTGGTTCGTCAGACGGAAATTATTTTATTGCATGTTTTTCCTTTTTCTGTTCGTCCGGGAACGCCGTCCGCAAAAATGGAAATGGTAGATGTCCACGAACGGCGTGAACGTGCGCATCAATTGCGTGAATTGGGAAATGAGTTGTTACAAAAATACTTAAATACGCAAATCGGAAAAACAGCAAAGGTTTTGGTAGAAAAAGACGGGCAGGGATTTAATGAACATTATATTCCGACAAAGTTAAACGGTTCATATCAAAGTGGACAAATTCTAAGTGTTATAAATGAAGGAGTTTCAGATAATGGGTTTGTGGCAAAAGTTTAAACAAGGTTTGCAAAAAACATCCGATAAATTAGAAGTGGCTTTTCGATTCACAAAATTGGATGATGATGCTTTAGAAACTTTGGAAGAAAGTTTAATTTTATCTGATATGGGGGCCGCTGTCAGTGCCGAATTGGTTTCTAAAATGGCACGACAAAAACCACAATCTGTTGAAGAGGCCAAACAAATTCTGAAAAAAGAATTAAATGCCATTATGTCCCAAACAGACAATGTCTTTAAAATAGATGAAACACAAAAACCGTTTGTGATATTGATGGTTGGTGTTAACGGTACAGGTAAGACAACAACGATTGGTAAATTGGCCAGTCAAATGAAATCTAAGGGTTTGCAAGTTTCTATGGCTGCTGCTGATACTTTCCGTATGGCTGCTGTTGAACAATTACAAGAGTGGGGTAAACGTGTCGGGTGTAATGTTTATTCATCAAAAATGGGGGCTGATCCGGCAGGTACGGCCTATGATGCTTATAATCATGCAATAAAAAACAAAGATGATGTGCTTTTTATCGATACGGCCGGCCGTTTGCAAAATAAGAAAGAGTTAATGGCCGAATTGCAAAAAATTACCAAAGTTATTCAAAAGATAAATCCGCAGGCACCACATGCAACATTATTAACGTTGGATGCTACTGTCGGACAAAATGCTATCAGCCAGGTTGAATCATTTGGACAAATAACGCCATTGACCGGATTGATTATGAGTAAATTAGATGGAACTGCCAAAGGTGGAATTTTGGTGGCATTGGTTTCCCAATTTAAATTACCGATTTTTTATATCGGGGTTGGTGAAAAAATAGATGATTTATTAACCTTTGATCATGCAGAATACGTGGATAGTTTATTGGGAACAAAAGAATAATGCACAGGTTGAGACGTTTTATTGAACATGTATTATCTTTCTCCTCGGCTCACTTATGGGTTGTCGGGTTGCTGGGCGTGGCTGCTATTATACAAGGATTCAATATTTCTTTATTTGATTCTTTTTCTTCCGGATTATATTTGGGAACTTATGGCGATCGGGATTTAGCTTTTGATTTCTTTATAGGGGCAATGGTATTATCCGTCTGTGGATGGATTGCACTTAAAATCGAACGACATTTTGGAAATGGATTTATTTTATTTTTAATTTTATCGGCTTTGTTCCAAGGGGGTATTTTTTGGGCATGGTATTATGCACATATTCATATGGCTGTGGATATTTTGTTTTTGATAAAGTGGGGATACAGGTTAGTTGTCTTCACTGGCTTTTGGGCATATGCCTTCCGTTATATTGAATTGTCGTTAAAATCAAAACGCTTTTTATTTTTAGTCGTTTGTGAATTTTTAGGCTTTTTATCTGGCGGTATATTTAATTATTTCTTTTTCTCTATATCATATATACCGGTCATTTTGATTTTATTTTTGATGAGCGTCTGTGTCTTGGTGGCATTGCTGTGGAAAATTTCAAACTTCGAAAAAGTAACACCGGAATTGCAATTAAAGAAAAACGGCGGTGTTTCCGAGAAAATACAGTTGAAGTTGCTTTATCTGATTTATGGCGTAGCATTTTTGTTTATGGCTGTTACGGCATTTGTTGATTATAGTATATGTTTGGAATCAATAAAGTTGGCTCAAAATAGTATTAATGCCAATGTTCATTTCTTTGCTGCTATTTGGATTTTATTTTCTTTGTCGGCGTTGTTTTTACTGGCGGTACTTTACTCATTGCGCAAAGCATTCAGAATAACAACAGCCATGACGATTTTGACTTTTCTCCCATTGGTTTGTTGTTTGGGATCGCAAGCGAACTTACTTTGGGTTGTTTTGTTTTCTAAAGTTGTTTTGGATTTGATCAGCTATTTTTGTGTCGGTTACTATTTCCGGATAGTTCCACGACCTTTGTCCCATGGAAAGAAAGGGCGATTAAAAGTCAGACGATTAATCGTAGCACAACCATTCGGTTTTGCGACAAGTGCGCTTGTGTTTTATTTTATTCCATATTCCGAAAGTTCTTTATGGTACGGATGTATTTTATCTATCGTCTTTTTAATGACATTTTTTGATTGTCAGCAAGAATACTATAAGGTTCTTTTATCTGCATTTAAAACATTCCGTTGGCGCGGCGGGCGATTGATGATTCATAATACAAAAGTTTTAAATTATGTCGAAAAGAAAGCCGCCAGTTCAAATCCGCAAGAAGCCGTTTATTTTTTAAATGTTTTGGAACAAGCTCGTGTTAATAATTTAAAAAATCATTTAAGGCATGCTTTGTCTCATCCCGATATTCAAGTAAGGTTCTTTGCTTTAAAATGTATCGAACGTAATAAGTTGCATATGTTCAAAAAAACGCTGTCAGATGTGATTGATAAAGATAAGAATCCGTTGGTGCGTCAAGCGGCATTGGACGTTTTTTGTGCATTGGGAGAAAAATATGCTGTCGAACGGGCTGTTTTATATTTAGATGATCCGGTTTTGAGAAAAGGAGCAATTATCGGTTTGCTTAAAAGTGGAGGAGAGGAAATCCTAATAGCCTCAGAAGGTGTTAATAAGTTAGCTTATTCCGAAGATGCATCTTGTCGATTGGAGGCGGCCGAAATTTTACAGGAAACGGGATTAAAGGGATTTTTCAGAATTGTTCAGAAATTGATTGACGATAAGGATATTCGTGTTAAAAGAGCGGCGCTGTTAGCTGCCGGACGTTTATCTCATACTGGATTGCTAAAATCGATTTTCAAATCTTTAAATAAAATGGAAGTCAGAGATGAAGCAATAAGTGCCTTAAAGATGTTTGGCCCTTCGGCATATCCCTTTATTGAGAAAGCTTTTGAAGATAAGGAACGAACAGAGCTGTGTAAAAAAACGTTGATTTCTTATTTATGGATCTCCGAAGATGTCGGCGCTAAAAAGTTATTGTTATCTTGCTTAAAGAATATGGACTTTAAATTGCGTCTGTACACATTACATTTATTAAAAAAGACACATTTGCATGTTTCAAAGAAAATTATAAAAAAAACATTTTTGCCTTTAATTAAAATGGATTTTAAACAAGCATTAGCAACATTGTTGTTGATTAAGGATTTTCGTTTTTCTCCTAACTATGATGCACAAAGTGCTTTTGAAACGTTATGCGATTCTTTAAAAAGAGATTTTGAAAATATTCGTCAAAGTTTGTTAATGGAAGTATATTTTTGTCTTCCGTCTTCTTTGATGGAACAAGCTGTGGAAATATTATTGTTAAAAGATAGTTCTGTTCAACAAAAACAGGTGGCGGAAAGTACCTTAGATGATTTATTGCCAAAATCTTATGCAAAACTAAAATGGATATTAAAAGGTTTGCCTTTAGAAGATTGTTTGGAGCATATTCCTTCCCGGCAGGCTTCTGTACAACAATCTTTATCTGCACAGTTTGAGTTAGTTTTAAAAAGTAAATCTTATCGTAGCAATTGGACAAAAGCAGCGGCTTTGTGGTGTATCCGAAAGATGGATTATACAGATTTATTGTCTGATATTGAAAATTTGCTGGCAGATAGCAGCCCGATTATTCGTGAAAATGCTATTTGGGCTTTGGAACGGTTGGTTTCTTCAAAGAAAGAATTGAAAAAAATAATAGAACCTTATTTGAAAGATAAACAATTAAATATTCGCCAGATGACGGCGGAAATTTTAAAGTGAAAGGAATAATATGCGATTAAGTTTAGAAAAAGTCTTGCTCTTGAAAAATATTTCGGCTTTTGCGGATGTTTCTGAATCGGCATTATCTGATTTTATCTACGCTTGTGAAGAAGTTGCTTTTGCAAAAGGAAAAGATATCTTAAAAAAAGGGGATTTTAATAATTACCTTTATATTCTATTGACAGGAATGGTTCAGGTTCATGACGCAGATACGATTTTGAGTGAAACACAAAGCCAGGAAATGTTTGGGGAAATGACAGTTCTTTGTCCGTCCGTGATTGACGCAACGGTAACAGCAACGGAAGAAACCTTGGCATTGCGTATTTCCTCAGAAAACCTATATGAAATGATGGCATTGCATCCGAATATTGCAAAAGGAATTATAAAAACACTTGTCAATCGTTTAAAAGTGTTAGATAATAGGCACATTTAGAGTCGTTTTTTTAAAGAAAGGGAAAATAAAAATGAAAAAAACAAAGAAAACAGAAAATAAGTCAAATTTGACGAAAGTTGTTTCGGCAAATAGTTCAAAAGAAGATAAAAAGTCTAAAGTTTTTGCAACTTTAGGCGGTGTGGTTGTCATTGTTTTGGCGGCCCTTGTTCTTTTAAAGTGGTGTTGTCCGGAAAAACAAATTGAATTCAAACCTAAATCTCATGCAAATGATGGGATTGTTGTTGCGATAATTGATGGTGAAAAATTGAAATTGTCGGATTTGGAAAGAGTCAAAAATAGTATTCCTCAATTAAGAGAAATGCCAATAGAAACCGTATATAATAATCTGTTGGAAGGTTATGTAAACGGGCGTGTCATTTTGAAAGCCGCTGAAAAAAGCGGAATTGAAAAAAGACCGGAAGTTCAAAAAGCAATCAAAGAAGCTCGGGAACAGATTTTGTCAAAAGCTTATTTGGCAGATCAATTGCAAGCTCGTATGACACCGGAAAAGGCGAAGGCAATTTATACAGAAGAGTTAAAGAATTATGTTCCTCAAGATGAAATTCATGCTCGTCATATTCTGGTTGCTACAGAAAAAGAAGCAAAAGATTTGATTGTTAAATTGAAAAATGGTGCAAAATTTGAAGATTTGGCTAACAAATATTCTTTGGATAAAAATCCTGACGCTGACAATGGTGGTGATTTGGGATATTTCAGAAAAGATATGATGATCCCGGATTTTGCAAATGCAGCATTTGCAATTAAGGTTGGTAAGTTTTCAGAAAAACCAATCAGGACACCTTTCGGTTGGCATGTTGTAAAAGTAGAAGACAAACGTAAAGCTGCTCCTCCGACAATAGTCGAAATGCAAGAATTTATAACAGCTAAGTTTGCAGAGGATACTGTTCCGGAAATATTGGCAGAAGAACGCGCAAAGATGAAAGTCAAAGTTTTTGATCCGATAGGCGTGAACAAAAAACCGGATGTTGTTGATAATGAAGTGGCAAATGAGCCGGTTAATCAATAAATAATAGCAAGAAAATAAAAAAAAGCCTCTGTTAAAAAAACAGGGGCTTTTTTTCATACTTTTTTAACATTTGATGTATAGAATGGCATCGGAAATGAGTATTTATTTGATTAAAAAAAGTATTGCAACTGCATAAAACAGTGGTATAATATGCAAAAAATTGTCATTTGGTGGCAAAAAGTCATCATAAAAATGGAGCAAATAGATGAAAAAACGCTTTAGAATCCTTAATTTTTTAGAAAAAAAGATGTCGATTCCTTTTGTTAAGAAAAAAATGCATAAGAAATTTTCCGGCCGTACTATGCTGGAAATGCTGTGCGTTTTGTTTATAGCAGCACTTATAAGTATTGCTGCCGTAAAGATGTGGGATTATTTTGAAGATAGAACACTTGCCAATAATTTATTGGAAGATATGATAAATGCTCGCAATAAAGCAGCAACCCATAAGATTAAAGCTGGTTTTACCTTTGATCGTTGGACAAATATCTTAGATGCTACGGAAACAAGAAGCTCCTATGGTTTCCAGGCAAAACGATTTGTCAACGAAGGCACGGTTTCTTACGTCGTTCGGCCGGTAAGGGATGGTTTTCCGTACAGATTTACAAAAGAACTTTGCAAACATATGCTACGTATGAAATCTGAAAAGTTTTCAATTTATCAAGCATCCAGTTTTGAGCGGGGGGATTTTGTAGAGGTAGAATCTTGTGATGTGCTTAATGATTTAATTTTTGCATTTTCTCCGGTGACCGGAAAGGTATTTGTTCCAAATCAAGAGAATGATGCCCAAAGTCAATACAGCATTTCTTGTGAAAATGACGCCGATTGTAAAGTTTTCGGCTTCGGTTATATTTGCGCGTCAGGTATTTGTTCATATAGTGGTTACTGTTCCAGTAATGCAGGCTGTGATTGTGCTGTATGTAATAACTCTTCTTGTGGTGAGACAGATACAAAACACTGCTGCAATGGAGTTTATTGTGCTCACCCTTGTTCAGGTGATAATTGTTGCAAAAATGGTTACTGCACCTGTAATTATCATAGCGAATGTGTCGCGACGTATGGTAGTGGATATGGATGCATTAACAATGTTTGCACACCGTTAAAATGTTCTTCAAATGACGATTGTTTGCAGATTGGAGAAAATTATTTGTGTTCACATGGAACTTGTATTTCTGGATCTTGTTCGGATGGTGGTGGTGACAGCTATTGTATAGATAATTTTGGAATACAGTACGTATGTAAGGATGGTGTTTGTACAAAGGTTGCTTGTGGTAATACCGACGAATGTGTTCAAATCATGGGGGAAGGTTATGAATGTTTGGATGGAACATGTCAAAGTAGAGGATGTTCACACAACGAAGATTGTTTAAAATTTGGTGTTGGTTATTTGTGTTCTACCAATCATATTTGTGAAAATGCAAAATGTTTCGAAACGGGTAGCAGTTTCTGTTCAAAATTTGGCAATAAGTACATATGTGATGCAGGCATTTGCAAAAATGCCGACTGCGAAAATGATGCTATATGTCGTGCAACCTTCGGGGACGGTTGGATATGTTTATCAAATACATGTCGAGATGCAAGGTGTTCTACACTGTCAGATTGTACATCGAGATTTGGTGCGGATTGGACCTGTTTTAACGGAAAATGCGAGTCACTAGTGTGTTCTAGTGGGAGTGATTGTTTAAAATTTGGTTCCAATCAAATATGTGATACAAATGAAAAATGTAAAGAATGCCCCTCTATTGAATATTGTTCGCAACCATATGCTCGAAATAATACTTGTTCATGCAAGACATGTGAACCAGGGTATTTTGTGAATAATAATAAATGTGATAAATGTCCGAGTGTAACAGGTTGTAGAACATCTTCTTCTTACGATAGTAATTGTGGCTGTACTGATTGTTCAAATGGTTATGAATTAACTGCCGGTAAGTGTTGTTCAAAAGTAGATAATTGTACAAGCTATGATCCGGAAACGTGTAAATGTACCTTATGTTCATCAGGTTTACCTAGTGAAAGTGGATCTAAGTGTTGTGGTATAAAGCAGAATTGTTTGGTCTATGCCGACGGTAATTGTGATTGTAAGGTTTGCGAAGCCGGTTATCGTCCCGTTGGCGGTGGCTGTGAGCCGTGTACGCCTACCAATGACAGCAGAGTTGGTAATTGTAGCCGATATTATGGCAATAGTGTGGAAGAAATAGCCGCAAATGTGTGTAAATGTGAGACTTGCGAAAGCGGCTCTTCCGGGACCTATGTTGTGAATCCGGCGGGGTATACTTCAAATAATTTGGGTTCTCAATGTTGTCGTCAAATAGAAAATTGTAGCGTTTATAACGGAGCTTGCGAGTGTGTAACATGTGATGCAAACTACAGACCAACGCCAATACCACAGGTCGGACAGGAGCAAAATAAATGTTGCTATAAGATTGAAGGATGTCAAGATCATGGCCTTCATCCAAGTAATCCCTATCAGTGTGTATGTACTCAGTGTGAAACCGGATATACACAGGCGGAATGGACGCTTTGTTGTGAGAATAGATCTCATTGCGCTACATATAATTATTATAGCAGTTATCTTTATCCGAATACTGATGTTAAAGCCGGAATATGTGCTTGTACATCATGTAATGACGGGTATAAAGTGACAGCTACAGGGGACTGTAGAAGTTGCAGTGATAAGGAATATTGCGTTTTGTACAATAATGATTGTACCTGTAATACATGCCAAGCAGGGCATGAGTTGAAAGATGGAAATTGTTGTGATTTTGTTGCCGGATGCACAAGTTTTACCGATTCTTGTATTTGTGAAACATGTAGCGATGATTATGTCCATAAAGTCTTGCCGGGTGATGCAACGTGTTGTTTAAAGAAAGACAATTGTACTGAATACAGCAATAACTGTGAATGTACAACATGCGAAAACCAATACAAAATAAGTGGGGGTAATTGTGTTCCTTGTGCTTATTTGGCAGGCTGTGATATATACAGTCAATCGGATTGTTCTTGCTCGGAATGTGAAGAAAACTATGATCCGAGTAACGGAAGATGCTGTCCAAAAGTTCAAAATTGTGCATCCTATGATGCAGATTGCAATTGTGCGGAATGTAATGATGGGTACACAAAGAGTGGCGGAAAATGTTGTGCAAATGTACTAAACTGTGCGCCGGGCGGATATAATGAATCCTGTGCTTGTACAACATGTAATGATAATTATACGCCAATGGATGGGAAATGTTGTATAGCTGTGGAAGGTTGCACAACATACAATTCAAGTTGTGTTTGTACAGATTGTGACAGTGAACACACCCTTTCAGGTGGAAAGTGTTGTCCAGATATTGATAAGTGTACAGCATATAATTCAAGCTGTGGCTGTAGGACATGTGAAAACGGATACACTTTAAAAGATGGTACTTGTCAAAGTACATGTTCGTCAAATGACGATTGTGATGAAGGTGAATTTTGTAATTATAGCACCGGTAGCAACAACTTAGGGTCAAGTGGCGGATGTTCAACAACAGAAGACTATGGTCTTATGGAAAAAACATTGTCAGATGGAACACGTTGGATTCGTAGTGAAAAAGAGATGACTTGGTGGGGGGCAAAGAGTTTCTGCGAAACTCAGCAAACATCCGATGGAGTGCCATATAATTTGGCAAGCAGGGCTTCACTTGGATGCGGAAATGCTCAATATGCTCGTTATTGTACCGATAGCGGTAGTAGTGCTTTCCCAGGTAAGAGCGGTTCAAGATTATATAAATTACAAACAGAAAGTCCTGCATGGACGGAAGGTAGTCATTGGCAAGAATATAGAACCGATAAAGCCGGTTATGCATATACAGTACGTTTTTCAAACGGCTTTATTGCAGATGCAACTGCAACCAATTATTCCGATAGTAATACCCACGGATATGCTTTATGTTATGCTTGTCCGGCTATAACAAGTTGTACGGGGTATGATGCGGATTGTGACTGTACATCTTGTAGTGGCTCATTAATACCGGTTAATACTGGTTCTAAATGTTGTACAGGTGTTGATCACTGTGCTTCAAGTGGTTATGGATCCGATTGTGCATGTCAAACATGTGATGAAAATTATACATTGTCTGATGGCAAATGTTGTTCAACGGTGGAAAATTGTAACACATATACTTCAGGTTGTGCATGTCAGGCTTGTAAGTCAGGATATAAACGTGTCAGTGGGCAAAAGTGTTGCTTGAAATTGACAAATTGTTCTACATACGATGAAGCAACATGTGCATGTACAGGATGCGACAACGGATATAAATTAGAAGGTGGTAATTGTACCAACTGTCCGTCTATATCGAATTGTTCAACATACGATCCGATGACTTGTGCATGTACGGCATGTAATAACGGATATAAGTTTAATAACGGTTCTTGTGATGAGAAATGTCCGATAATCGAAAACTGCGATACATATGATCAATCAACATGTGCATGTATGACATGTCAAGAAGGACTCTCTCCTGATATAGAAAAGGCACAATGCTGTTCAAACATTAATCAATGCTCGTATTATGATAATCGTTGCGAATGTGTCGGATGTTCTACTGCTGCAGGTTACTTACCAAATCCAAGTACAGGACATTGTGATTTGTCTTGTAATGTTACCGGTTGTGATGCTTATGAATGGGGTTGCTTATGTAACCGTTGTCGCAGTGATTATGATTTAAATACAAAAGCATTCTATTATGGTGGAAATGATCGTTATACTCATCAATGTTGTCCGAAGATTGAAGGTTGTGCGGAATACGATGAATTCTGTAACTGTACAGCTTGTAAAGACGGATACACAGCCGGTGAAACACTGTATTATGATGGTCGTTATGAATGGGCATATGTATCTGAATGTTACATAGCTTCCGTACCATGTGCGGATGAAGATTGCAACACCTGTCCGTCCGGTTACGTTCCAAGTAATTCGGAAGGGACATGTTGTCGAGTTATTCCGGGTTGCTCAGGCTATGGTGATGGCTGTAAATGCACTGAATGTAATGGTTCTGTTTATGGTAGCGGTTATTCTGTTTCCGGTTATGGTTGGTCTTATTTGCATAACGGTTCATGTGTAGCTTCTTGTCCAACGGGATATACACCTTATACATATGAAGATTACCATATTTGTAAGATGGAAAATTGTGTTGATTATAGCCCAATAAATGGTACGTGTTCGACATGTGCACCCGGATATAGCGGGACTGAATGTGAGCCTTGTGAGGTAGAACATTGTACGGGTTATCAAAGTCAATGCAGTTGCAATGCATGTGAAGAAGGGTATGTTGCAAGTAACGGCGTATGTGATGCGGGTTGTACCAGCAATAGTGATTGTGAGGAAGATGAATTCTGTCTTTACATAACTTCAACAACTTCGGACGCCGGAACAGGGCGTTGTGCAACGTTTACCGAATATACAGCACAAACTATAACTGCAACAGCGGATAATGTGTCAAAACGTTGGACACGCAGTTCGAAAGGGATGAATTGGTGGAGTGCACAAAATTGGTGTGAACGATTGAATTTATCTACTGTCAGCCGTTCAGACTTTGATTGTTCTTCCATTACAATAAATGGTACATTGTGCGAGTCAAATATGTTAACCGCAATTAAAAATGCCGGTTGGTCCAGTGGTTATGGTTGGTTGGAAGCCCATGCGACTACTCCAACAGTTTCATATAGTGTTGGTTTCTCAACAAGTAAAATACATAACCATGGCAGTTATCAACGGACAAGTACATCACCGCGAGCTTTCTGTCAATGTCCTGCAGTTGATGGGTGTGTAGCGTATGGTACAGATTGTGCTTGTACGGCATGTGATACGGAAAATTACACACTTTCCAGAGGTATTTGCTTGAAAAAGGTTTGTAGTCAAAATCCAGAATGTGCACCAACTACATTCTGCGCGTTTGAGAATCCTACAAGTGCAAGTAATAGTGGAACAGGAACCTGTCGCTTTGTTGACGACTTTGTTGAAGAAGGCAGAAAGACAGTTGGCAGAACGACATACGTGCGTACTTCTTCTACAATGAGCTGGTGGACAGCATTGAATTATTGTCCAGCAAAGGGTATGACAGTTCCTTCTCGTGAAGCCCTTGGATGTAAAGGCATTGATGATAAAGGTTGTAATAGCACTATAGTAAATGCTTTGTATGATGATGGTTGGAACAACGGAAATAAAGCTTGGTTGTCGGATGTTAAGAATGATTCATATGCGTATGTATGGATGCCGTATAATAATGGAAAATACAATGGTATGGTTAGTTCTTTCAAGAACGCAGACAGTGACTCAAGATATTCTCGTTATGGTTTCTGTATGTTTAAGGAGGGATGTCCTTTAGTTCCAAACTGTTCGGATTACGATGATGCATGTGCTTGTAGCGGATGTGCAGAAGGATTTGAATTAGAAGATGGTGTATGTGTACAACAAACAATTTGTCCGGAAATACCAAAATGTTCAACATATGACAGAAATACTTGTGAATGTACAGGATGTATATCAACATCATTGACATTACTCAATGGTGAATGTTGTGTTGCGGTAGGTGGTGAATGTACGCAAAATGCGGATTGTTGTAACAGAAGTGAAAATTTCTGCGCATTTGAAAATCCAATTGCTAATAACAATGCGGGAACCGGCGAATGCAGACCTATTTCAGAGTTTAGAGAAAGAGGTAGAAAGATAGTTGATGGAATAGAATTTTTGCGTTCTTCAACCCGTATGAGCTGGTGGACAGCAGGAAACTGGTGTGAAGCAAAGGGTATGCAACAAACAAAACGTTCTGATTTGAGTTCAGATACTTTGACTGCGTTAAATAACGCCGGTTGGGGTGCACCAACAGCAGATGGTGATAAGAGTTGGTTGGAAGCAGATTCTGCAAAACAAGCATGGGTGTGGTTGCCAAGCGAAAAAGGCAAAAACGTGAATGGTATGTCAAAGAATGATAAGAACATTAATGGTACTGTCGCTAATCCTACCACAACAGCACGTTACGGTATGTGTACCGGCTCGGCATCATGTACGCCACCTGAAAATTGTTCCGTTTGGGATGAAAATTGTACTTGTACGTTATGTGCAAATAAATACACCCTTGCAGCAAATGGTACATGTACAGAGTGTCCGGATGTAGATAATTGTTCTACATATGATGCAACATGTGCGTGTACTTTATGTGTGTCCACTCATTTGCTTGTAGATGATACCTGTATTCAAAAATGTTCACAAAACAGTGAATGCGGTACCGATTCGGGTAACTTCTGTGCTTTCCCGAATCCAAAGGGTAATAGCGACAAAGGTCAAGGCCTTTGCTTGCCAATTTCAACCTATGAAACCGAAGAACAAACTCCTACTGTAAACGGTATTACAACTCGATGGAAGAGAACTGCAACAAAAGTAAGCAGTTGGTGGACAGGGGAAAGTTGGTGTGCCGCTCATCACATGAAAATGCCAACGATGGCAGATTTCAAATGTGATCAACCCGGAGTTACCGGAACAGGAAGACATTGTTGTATGAACAGTGAAAACAATTGTTATCCGGCAATTGAAGGAAGTATTTTGAAAGCATTGCAACTGGGTGGTTGGGGTGATCAAACGGGATCAGCAAAAGCAATTTGGTTGGGTGAACAAGCAGCATCAAATGGAAACATGTATAATATGCAAATCAAATATAGTGGTCTGGGTTGGACTTCTTATAAGCATTCTTCTGGCTTCTATGCTATTTGTACTTGTCAGGAAATTGAAGATTGTTCATATTATAATGAAGATTGTACATGTTCTGGATGTGCTCCTGGATACAGGATGGACGGCAGTCAATGTAAGAAAGAATGTAATACGAACCTAGATTGTGAAAGTACAGAGTTCTGTTCATATCATATTGAAGGTTCCGGCGAATGCGGACCAAATATAACGACCAGAGTGGGTGTATGCGAACTTTTATCGAATCATTTGGGCGATTCCAAAACAATTGATGGTAAAAAATGGACAAAGAGTAGAGAGAATATGCGTTTCTGGTCGGCACAAAACTGGTGTGAACGTCAAAAGGGAACAAGCAATATACCGATGACGTTAACCGATCGTGCATCTTTGGGATGTGCTTCTTGCGGAACTCAACCTGACGATAGTGGTCGTTATTGTACTGCGGAAGGATGTGGAAGCAGTGGTGGTTCGGCATACACTGGGTCTGTATTGTTGGCACTTCAAAGTGCCGGTTGGACAAGTGAATATTCTTGGACAAGTGATACATCAAGCACAAATCGTTATTGCTATCCTTATTACTTTGCTTATTCAAACAGTGATTTTATTGCAATAGATGCATCCAATCATATTGCCACCGCTTTGTGTAAGAGCTGTACAACATCAATAACGGGTTGTTTGGCATACAATGCTGATTGTACATGTAAAACGTGTAATGAGGCAGGACATTTTGTGTCTGATGGCGCTGGCGGATGTGCTTGTGGTACAGGATATAACTTGTACAAGAGCAAATGTTATCCGGAATGTCAATCCAATGATCAATGCGAAATGACAGAATTCTGCGCATTAGATGGTTCCACGTCAGGGTTATGTAATGGTACTCCTCATGATGTTGGTCGATGCTTACCTTTGGCAAACTATGGCGGTTCATCCATAGTAGTTGATGGTAAAATTTGGACCAGAAGTAATGATATAATGCAATGGTGGAGTGCAGAAAATTGGTGCGAACGTCAAAAAGGAACGGATAACGTTTCCATGACATTGCCAACGCGTGCAGATATGGGTTGTGGCGATCCATGTGGAACAAGCGGACATTATTACTGTTCCGTTGAAGGTTGTGAAGACAATACAAATGAAGCCCGTTATGCTTATGAAGGGTCAATGTTGCGAAAACTTCAGGAAGCCGGTTGGGTTAATACAGATAATAATAAAGCAAATTATTTCTTAAGTATCGGTGATGGAAGAACTACTTGTTATCCACGTATGGTAAGTATGTTCTCAGTCTCTATTTGGGATATTCGTTGGGATCACAGCTATCGTGCTTTGTGTAAGAGCTGTACGGCAATACCAAATTGCTCGGTATATAATTCCGATTGTACATGTAAAACGTGTGATGCAGAAGGACATTGGGTAAATGATCCAAGCACAGGCGGATGTAAGTGTCATCCTGATTATTCCGAATACCAAGGTGCTTGCTATATGTCATGTGCCCAAGAAAATGAAAGCTGTACAGAAAATACAGATTGTTGTTCGGGCAACTTCTGTGCGTTCGACAGTCCTGTCAGTGCAACCGGAAACAAAGGATCCGGTAAATGTAAACCGATCAGTGCTTATCCGGCATCCGAATTATACGTTAATGTAAATTCACAAAAGACAGCTTGGATACGTTCAACAACACCTGCATCCAGCTGGTGGACCGCAGAAAATTGGTGCTTGGCACAAGGTTATGACATAGCAACTCGTGAAAGTGTCGGATGTTCCACTGTAAGTGCCGGATGGTGTACGGATGGCGGTTTAGGTTGGGGTAAAAAAGGAACCGTCTTACGTGCTTTGCAAGTCGGCGGATGGACAGAAGACAGCTATAATTATTTAGAAAGTAGTAGTGATCCTTATATGTGGCGATTGGATATGGTGATTGGACCTGATAAGGATTCTAGCTACATAACAACCGGTTATAAGAGTGATGCATATTTGCCGATTTGCTATAAGACATATCAGGGTACTTTGAACAAGGCAAATTGTACAACATATAATACATCGGGTGAGTGTGTCGGTTGTGCAGCGGGATATCAATTATCCGGTACCGGTTGCGTTGCATGTCCCGGAGTGGCTCATTGTGCGAATGCGACCAGCTATGACGGTGCATGTGGCTGTGCTGTATGTGCCAGCGGTTATACGGCGGTAAACGGTGTATGTTATCCGGCATGTTCGACAAATGCAAATTGTACGGATGCAACGACTTATTGTGCATTCCAAAGCGCAGTAAATTCATCAAATAAAGGTTCCGGTGCATGTATGCCGATGGGAACTGCTTACGCAAAAACAACAACCGTAAATGGTGTTACTCAAGGATGGGTCAAGGGTGCTATTGAATTGAACTGGTGTGGTGCAGAAACTTGGTGCGCACGAAGGGGAGCTCAACCTGCAACCCGTAGTGATTTGGGATGTGGCGGCACATGCGGAAGTGATAGGAACCATCAATATTGTACTGCAGTTGGGTGTGCCTTTGATTCCGGCAATGGATATGCAGGATCTGTGTTGAATGCATTCCAAACAACAGAACCGGCGTGGCCTGCGGGTTGGTTCTGGTTGGAAAATGCAACGGGTACAGATGCCTATACTGTATGTTTCAGTGCAAGTCCGATTGGTAAATGGAGAAGAGCATTCCCGAATATGAGTGCTTCTCCGGTAGGTGCTTTGTGTAAATGCCCGATAATTGAAGGTTGTGCACAATATGATACGAATTGTAGTTGTACGGATTGCGCAACGGGACAAGTTCTTTATAACGGTGTTTGCCGTAAAGAATGCGAAAGCAATAATGATTGTACGGAAACATCCACATTCTGTTCATTCCAAGAAGCAACAGACTGTACAAATGGTAATCCAAATGTACAGAAAGGTGCTTGTGTACCTCTGAGCGATTTTGGTGGAGCATCAAAAACTCTTACAGACGGTGAAAGCGCAACATATTGGAGCTACACAACATCGACTCCTGGTAGCAAACAAATAAATTGGTGGACTGCGAAGAACTGGTGTGAAGCGCAAAGCAGACGAATGGTCGGTACAGAAGATATAGGTTGTACGTCTTATTCTTGTGATGCAAATTCACCGGCTGTTTTGTTGAGATCAGCATCTCCGGCATGGACTATAAAATATTCTTTCTGGTTGACGGATTCAGCTGGTTCAGTTTGTACCAATAAGTATTTCCTCAGTAACAATGATTCTTCAGGTGTTTACGTTAATACTGGGTACAGTAACAAACATTACGATGGTTCTACGGCTATCAGTACGGATAGCGTTCGTTATGCTCTTTGTATTTGTCCTCCGGTAGAACATTGTACACAATATAACAGCGGTAATTGTGAATGTTCAGCTTGTTCAACCGGATTTACAACCAACAGTGATGGTACAGCTTGTGTCTGTGATACAGCCAACAACTATGAACCTGACGGAAACGGCGGGTGTGTATTGAGTAAGAACTGTACAACAAATGACAATTGTGATGCAACAGAGTTCTGTGCATTTGAAAGTCCGTCCAGCTGTTCTAATAAAGGTAATGGTAAGTGTAAGTTAATGGCCGACTTTGGAACCGGTGCGGGCAATGATGTAAAAATTGTTAATAATAAGAGATTTGTACGTAGCTCACCGGCTTCAACAAGTGTGATGATGACCAGATGGTCTGCAGAAAATTGGTGTAGCCGAAAGGGAATGGAATTGGCAAATCGTGCAAGTTTGGGATGCGGCAACGTTTCCGCCGGCAGTGCTTGTACATCCCCAAGTTCAGCTCTGTCATTGTTGAGAAGCTCACCAAACGCATGGAATTCCCAAGTTCACTGGTTGAATGAAGACAATACAGCTTGCGATGTGTACTATGCTCACTTTGAAAGCGGTTATATCGGTAACGATACATGGCGTAATGACAAGCATGTTGCACTTTGTGCATGTAAACAAGTAGCAAATTGTACACAATATAACACGGACAATTGCGAATGTTCAGCTTGCGAGACCGGATTTACAACCAACAGCAGTGGTACTGCTTGCGTCTGCGATGCTGCAAATCACTTTGTCGCATCCGGTAACACCTGTGTCTGTGACAGCGTAAATGGTTATACGTCTAACGGAAGTGGCGGATGTACATGTAATACTGAAAATCACTATGTTGCATCCGGTAACACTTGTGTTTGCGAAACAGGTTATACTTCCGATGGCAATGGCGCATGCGTAAAAGTGTGTGTACCGGTAAACGGCCAATGTTCAGTAAATGAAGATTGTTGTGATGGTGACTTCTGTGCCTTTGAAAAACCATCGAGCGCTAGTAACCCTGGAAATGGTGCTTGTCGTCATCTTGATGACTTTGCTGAAAGAGCAACCGGAAATCCGAAGATGGCCAATGGCAACAAATTCTTGCGTTCTTCTTCGAACATGAGTTGGTGGACGGTAGAAAACTGGTGTTTGGCAAAGAACATGGTACGTGCCGGACGTGACACTATCGGATGTCAAAATTACGGAGAATATGATATTTGCTCTTCCGATACAACAGATGAATTAAGAAGTGGAACGAATCCTTGGACAGATAAGGACAAGACTTGGTTGAGTGAAACGTCTCCAAATGGTTCACAATCTTATGTATGGTATCCATATTTGAACAGTATTCTTGTTGAAGATAAGAATAAGAACAGTAATTACTATAAACGGTTTGCTATATGTTCATGTCCGCCGGTTGTAGGATGCGGAACATATAATACAAACTGTGTCTGTACGGGATGCAAATTAGGATTCACTATGTCCAACGGTGCTTGTGTTTGTGATACCGCAAATGGTTTCGTATCTAATGGAAGTGGCGAATGTGTATGTACTTCAGGACGTATCGAAGTGGGCGGTATTTGCAGAAAAATATGTTCAAATAACTCCCCCTGTGCTGCAAATGAGTTCTGTTTCTTCCCGAACGCAACATATGATGGAGGAGCAGGTACCGGTGCTTGTATGCCATCCAGTATTTATGGAACCGCTTCACAGACGATAAATGGTCGAAAGTGGGTACGCAGTACAACTTCTGAATCAATGGATTGGTGGACAGCCGAAAATTGGTGTAAAAGTCAAAAAGCAAATGACGGTGTAACATCATTACAGATGGCATCTATGGCAGATCTTGGATGTGATGAGTTTAATCCTGGAAAATATTGTACAGATACCGGCAGCAGTGGGTTCCCGGGTAAAACCGGCAGTGCGTTGGCTGCATTACAAAGTGGTGGGTGGACATCGGGTTACCATTGGGTCAGTAATAGTGGCAGGAATTTGATAGTCTTCGAAAATGGTATGATTGGTGATTTTGATAAGGATTATTCCAGTATTGCACTTTGCACATGCCCGACAATAGAACATTGTACAGAATATTGTGAAGAAGGTTGTTATTGTGCTTCCTGTGAAAGCGGCTATAAAGTCAACTCAAGCGGTAAGTGTAGCCCATGTAGTAGTGGTCCTTGCGACAATGATCTTTACTGTATTCTTTAGAAAAAAAAGGGCGTTTTGCCCTTTTTTTTACATGTGTTCTGTTAACGTGTAATTATGTCAATTGCGATTGATAGATTAAGTAATTGGGATGTAACCTCTTATGCCCCTTCGACATCAAAGGGTTCTTTGCCGACAATTTGATCTTTTTCGATAATCAATTTATCAATTTGCTCTTTTGCGGCTGCCAATTTGGCTTCGCACGCGGTCTTTAATTTCATGCCTTCCTGATAAGCTTTTAATGCATCTTCCAATCCAACGCGTCCGCTTTCCAAATTACGTACGATATTTTCCAATTCGTTGAGCATTTCTTCAAATGTTTTTTCAGCCATTGTCTTTTCCTTTCTGCTCCGATTATATACATAAATTCATCCGAAGAAAAGCTTTTTTTAACAAAACATTAATGTTTCTTTATCTATTATAAATTGGGTTTCTTTAAAGAGGCAAAAATGAAAGAACAAAAAACCGTAAAGCAAATGAGTGTTGAACGTGGCGCATATATGCGCGCGCCGGAAAAATTTCAAAAATCTGCGCCCGAAATTAAACGATTGGCGGACAGTTTTAAAAAAGACAACGAATCAAAAAAGCTCAGGATTTTTGTCGCGGGCGGATCGCGTTCCGGTGATAATCCCATTTATGAAAAGGAAGCGTTTTTGTTGGGTGAGCAAATTGCCAAAATGGATTTCCGTTTGGATTTCGGTTTGTCCGGTCAAGGTATTATGGGTGCTGTTGCAAAAGGTGTTTTGAAAATTTGGGCAAAGCAAAAGAAAGAAGAGTCCGAATTGCCGATTAAAGGAATTACGACAACAGAATATTTAGCTTTAACGCAAAAGGATGAAACCGTTAATCAAATTAAAGAAGTTTTTGTGGCGCATACTTTGGAGGAACGTAAAAACCAATTATTAAATGCTGACTTTGTTATTTTTGCTCCGGGTGGAATTGGGACCTTAGATGAATTGGTTTATGATTGTGTGGCTATGCAAGATGGTTTTTTACCGATGAAACCTTTTATTATTTTTAACGTAAATGCGCATTATTATCACGTTTTGGAATATTTAAAAGAAATCCATGTAAAGGGCTTTTCTGCTCCGACACCGTTTATTGTTGTTGATGATGCAAAAGAAGCCGGTATAGTTTTTGAAATTTTGAAAGAGTTATATCAAAAGAAAACAAAAAAATATGATGTGTTCGATTTTGTTGAAAAGTTGATTTATTATATGCCGTTTATTTTTGAAAAAAGAAAGAAAAATTCAAAGCAACCAATCAGATTACTTTTGGACGAACTTGAAAAAAATGCGGATAATTTAAAATATGCAATCCAAATCGAAAAAGCCTATTTAAGAAAAGAAACACATCGTATGTATGAACGTTTGGAACGCGCCGGTTTGGATACGGCATCAGTTAGCCAAAAATTGATTGGATTGAAACAACGCAAAGGAAGTGTCTAAAATGGAATTTATCAATTTTCCGATTTTGATTTTTTCTGTTATTTTGGTGTTCAGTATTTTGACCAGCTTTGTTTCCAGTCGCGCTAATGTGCCTTTGATTTTGGTTGTTTTATGTATCGGTTTATTTTTTGGGGATAAAGGCGGTTTAGGTATTGTTGCCGGTTATCATCAACCGAAATTGGCATTTTTTGTTGGTTCGTTGGCATTGGCGTTTATTTTATTTGACAGCGGTTATCAAACAAACCTTGCCAATGTACGCAAGAATTTGACCCCGGCTGTTTTATTGTCCAGTTTTGGGGTGTTTTTTACCGCCTTATTATTAGCTCCAGCTGCGCATTATATCGTCGGATTGCCTTGGCTAGATTCTTTTTTGTTGGCTTCAATTATCAGCTCAACTGATGCGGCAGCGGTGTTTTTTGTTTTAAGGATGGGGGGCGTTTCTATACGTGAGAAAATAAAAACAACTTTGGAGATGGAATCCGGCAGTAATGATCCGATGGCTATCTTTTTGACTTTTTCTCTTTTGACTTTCTATGCAGTAAAAGAGGCCGATTTAATTACTTTTGGTGGACAATTTTTTATGCAAATGGGTATAGGTGTTGCCGCAGGTTTTGCTTTAAGTTGGTTAATTAAAACAATTGTCGGAAAAGTCGATTTTGATGCTGGACTTTATCCTGTGTTAGTGATAGGGATGGCTTTATCCGGTTTTGCATTGACAAACATGTTGGGCGGAAGCGGCTTTTTGGCACTTTATATCAGTGGTATTATTGCAGGTCAGGCAAAATTAAAAGGACATTATCAAATTGTTCGTTTCCAAACAACATTGACATGGCTCAGCCAAATCATTTTGTTTTTGACTTTGGGATTTTTTGCAGATATGCGTCAAATGCCGTCTATGTTTCTGCCAGCTCTTGTATTGGGTTTGGTGTTATTATTTGTAGCACGTCCGGCGGCGGTGTTTGCATGCTTGTGGCCATTTAAATATTCGTTCAGGGAAAAGGTTTTTATTTCCTTTGTCGGATTACGCGGTGCAACTTCAATTTTGTTGGCTTTGGCCCCATTGGTTAAGGATGTTCCTCAGGCACATGTTATTTTTTCCATTATCTTTTTAATGGTATTGATGTCATTGGCTGTTCAAGGTTTGTTGATTATTCCGATGGCAAAAAAATGTTTGGTCGTTTTGCCTTTACTTGAAAAACCGGCTTTAAAAAGTGAAATAGATTTACCGGGTTTGGTGGACAGTTATTTAATTACATATAAATTAACGGAAAGTACACCGGCAGTACAAGGTGCAAAAATACCGCGTTGGGCAATGCCTGTATATGTACAGCGTGATGATATATCTTATAATGGAGCAAACATTAAAACTTTACGTGCCGGCGATCAGATATATGTTTTTGCTGTAAACGATACTTTTGTACATCAGTTGGATGAGTTGTACGGAGGCGGACAAAGTACGGATTTCCCGGAAAATATGGGGGATTTTGTTTTAAGTTCTGATATTTTATTAAAAGAATTTGCCTATCTTTACAATGTAAATGTTCCTAAAAAATGGAAAGAACGTACTTTACGAGAGGCATTGGAAGAAAATTTTTCCGATTTAGATGTCGGAGATCGTTTTTTGGTTGGTAAAATGGAACTGATTATTCGCAAAAAAGAAGGACAGAGAATTACGGAAGTCGGATTGAATTTGGAACCTATGCGCAAGAAGAATACTCTTATCCACTTATTTTATCGAAAAAAACGTAAATGATCCTTTTGTGACAAAAGTAAAAAAAAGTAAAAAGAGGTTGCATAAATACATAAAAAAGGTTAAAAGATTAGGATAATTCATAAGAAAAGAGGAAAACATGAAAAAATTAATTGTCATTTTGGTTTTGGCCGCAGCTTTGGCTGGTGTTGGATATGTTTCTTACGTAAAATTCATTAAAAAAGGTGAGGATGCAGAGGCACCGCAAGCAGAGCCTGTTCAAGTTGTTTTGGCGGAAGAACAGGATTTTTACCCGGAAATTTCTTTTGTTTCTAAAATTGAAGCAAAAGATCGTGTGGAAGTTCGTGCGCGTGTAACGGGTTTTTTGACAAAACGTTTATTTACGGAAGGTGAATTCGTAAAAGAAGGACAATTACTTTTTGAAATTGAAAAAGATAAATTTATTGCCGATTTCCATAACGCGCAAGCAAATTTAGCAAAAGCCGAAGCTAATCAAGAAAATGCATCAGCTCAATTTAAACGGGCACAAGATTTGTTCAAAACAAAAGATGTTTCAAAAGCTATTTTGGATCAACGTCAAGCAGAATTTTCCAGTGCAAAAGCGGCTGTTAAACAGGCTCAAGCAGAATTGGATGTGGCTCAGTTGAATTTAGATTATACGGACGTTGTAGCACCTCTTTCCGGACGTATCGGAACTGCAAATTATTCTGTTGGTTCTTTAATTGGTCCTGAGTCCGGTTCTTTGGCTTCTATTGTCAGTATTGATCCGATGTATGCAGTATTTTCCGTTTCAGAAAATCAATTACTTCAAATGAAAAACTTTTGGGAAAAAGAGGAACATGAACACATCAAAATTTCGTTTGTCTTTTCTGATGGTACAACATATGCCAAACCGGGTGAGTTGAATTTTATGGATATTGCATTGGATGAACAAATGAATACGATGAAAATGCGAATTTCTTTTGACAATTCAGATAACCAACTGATTTCCGGTCAATATGGTCGTGTTGAAATGCGCTTTACAGAACCTAAAAAAGCAATTTTGTTACCTTCGGAAGTTATTTTACGTGACTTAGCCGGTCCTTATGTTTATGTCGTCAATGATAAAAATATGATTGAACAAAAACGTATTGGTAAAGGTTTGGAATTATCTACCGGAAAAACAATTGTTGAAAGCGGTTTGAATATAGGTGAAAAAGTTTTAACCAGTAACTTACAGGTAGCCAATCAATTTAGAGGAGTTCCAGTAGATCCGCAAGTTGCTCCTAAAGCTCAGAAGGAGAATAATCAATGATTGCAGACGTATTTATTAAACGTCCCCGTTTAGCCATTGTTGTTTCTTTGGTTATTACGATTGCGGGGTTGTTGGCGTTATTTTCTTTGCCGGTTGAACAATTTCCGGATATCACTCCGCCACAAGTTTCTGTTCAGGCATTTTATCCCGGAGCAAATGCAGAAGTTATTGAAAGTTCTGTTGCACAACAAATTGAATCGGGTGTAAATGGCGTTGAAGATATGCTTTATATGTCATCAACATCCGCTGATGACGGTTCATATAATTTAAACATTGCTTTTAAAGTCGGTACAGATCCGGATACGGCTGCAATGAATGTTCAAAATCGTGTTAAACAGATTGAATCTAAAATCCCGGAAGATGTGCTTAAACAAGGTATTTCCGTTCGTCAGAAGATGTCATCTATTTTACAGGTTATTGGTATTGTTTCTAATGTGCCGGAATATGACGAAAAGTTCTTAACAAACTATGTTTTGATCAATATGAAGGACGAATTATCACGTGTTCCCGGTGTTGGGGATATTCAAATATTCAGCCGTTACGATTACAGTATGCGTGTTTGGTTATCTGATGATAAATTGAAGAGTTTGCGTTTATCAACGTCTGAAATAATTGCCGCAATCAGAAGTCAAAATATTCAAGCATCTGTCGGACGTATTGGTGCTATGCCGGCTCCGAAAGATCAATTATTCCAAATTTCTTTGACTGCAAAAGGGCGTTTAAGTACGGTTGAAGAATTTGAAAATATTATCATTCGTGCAAATGGTGATGGTTCTTATTTGCGTTTGAAGGATGTTGCTCGTGTTGAATTGGGCGTAAAAAGTGAAGAAATGAAAAGTAATTATAATGGCCGTTCGTCCGTAACAATGGCTGTTTTCCAAAGCCCTGGTTCTAACGCTGTTGAGGTCGCACGAGGTATCAATAAAAAATTATCCGAACTGCAAAAATTAATGCCGGAAGGTCTGGAAACACAAATTATTTTCGATAATGCGGCATTCGTGAAACGTTCTATGGCAGAAATCGAAGAAACATTGATTGTCGGATTTATATTGGTTGTTTTGGTTATTTATTTCTTCTTGGGTTCTTTGCGTGCAACGGCAATTCCTTTGTGTGCTATTCCTGTTTCCTTAATCGGTGCGTTTGCTGGTATGGCGGCTTTGGGAGCAACGATTAACACAGTATCTTTATTAGCTTTGGTTTTGGCCATTGGTGTGGTGGTGGATGATGCTATTGTGGTGGTGGAAGACGTTGAAGCCATCATGAAAGAAAACCCGAAAGATAAACCAGCGGTTTATGTTAAAAAATCAATGGATCGTATTACAAACCCGATTATTGCAACAACTTTGATTTTGCTTGCCGTGTTTGTTCCGGTTGCTTTTATTCCGGGTATTACGGGTTTATTATATCGACAATTTGCTGTGGCTATTTCATGCGCTGTGGTTATTTCCGCATTGAATGCTTTAACGCTTTCACCGGCGTTAGCAAGGTTAATTATGAAGCGTAATGAAAAACCGAATTTCGTTGTTGCAGCATTTATATCCATGATTGAATGGTTGCGTCGGGGATACGAAGCGATTATTAAGCGTTTTATTCCATTTTCAATCCTGTCTTTCCCGGCTTTAATATTAGTTGGATTATTGGCTTATAGTTTGTTCCGCTTAACGCCGACAGGCTTTTTGCCGGCAGAAGATCAGGGAGCTTTCTTAGGTGAAATTCAATTGCCAGCAGGTGCTTCATTGAATCGTACTCAACAGGTAATGCAGAAGGTTGAAAAAATGGCGCTGGATATGCCGGGTGTTGATGGTGTTATGTCAGTTGTCGGATTTGGTATGTTTTCAGGTGGTGTAGCATCTAACAGTGCAACAATGTTCGTTCAGTTAAAGCCATATGAGGAACGTGAAGATACTGCTTTATTGGTTGAAAATATTGTCGCTGAACTCAATAAGAAATTGAAAAGAATGAATGATGCTTATGGTATGGTTTCAAACTTCCCTGCTTTAATGGGTGCTTCTGTCAGTAACGGTTTTGAATACATGTTGCAATCTACGGAAGGTGCAAGTCCGGAAGAATTGGTCGATATTTCTAATAAAATTGTTATTAAAGCAAATCAGAGCCCGTCATTGACAGGTGTATATAGTTTCTATCGTGTCGATAGTCCGCGTTGGTCGGTCGAATTAGACCGAGAAAAAGCATACGCTTTGGGTGTACCGGTTGCAGATATTTTCTCAACAATGCAAGTGGTATTGGGTGGTGCATATGTAAACGACTTCAACCTTTATGGTCGTTCTTGGCAAGTGAATGTACAAGGTGATATGAATGATCGTTCCAGTATGGATGACATCTTTAAAATCGAATTAAAGAGCAAAACCGGTCAAATGGTTCCTTTGCGTTCTTTGGTGAAAATCAAAGAGACTACAGGTGCTTCCAGCATTCAACGTTACAATAACTATCGTTCTTTGAAAATTCAAGGTTCTCCTGCACCAGGACACAGTTCAGGTGAAGCAATTAAAGAAATGGAACGAATTTCCGCAGAAGTTTTGCCATCAGGGTATAAGTTCGAATGGACGGGTACAACTGTTCAAGAATTGGAATCTGCCGGACAGACAGCAATTGTTTTCTTTATGGCTTTCTTGTTTGGTTATTTATTCTTGGTTGGCTTGTACGAAAGTTGGACTTTACCGATTTCCGTTATGTTGTCCATTATTATCGGTTTCTTGGGTTCAATTTTGATGGTGTTCTTGCAAAGTAAAAACGCTAACTATCCGGTGTTTAACGATTTGTATGCACAAATTGGTTTAATCGTGTTAATTGGTTTGGGTGCAAAGAATGCTATTTTATTGGTCGAATTTGCTAAAGAAAGGCATGAAAAATTCGGAGATTCGATTAAAGAAGCCGCTCTAAAGGGCGGGGCGTTGCGTTTCCGTGCTATTATGATGACGGCAATTTCATCATTGATGGGTTTCTTACCATTGATTATGGCAACCGGAGCAGGTGCTTTGTCGCGTCGTGCGGTTGGTTCGGCTATTTTTGGCGGTATGGCCTTCTCGGCATTTGTGGCGATTTTCTTTGTGCCGTTATTCTATGTCGTTTTGCAAACAATGGCTGAAAAAGTTGCCGGGCAAAGACGTGACGACGATTAGAACAGTTGACAAAATAAGAAAAATGAGATAAAATAATTCTATCTTTAGAGAAAATACACATCAAAAAGAAAGGATATTTTGCAACATGGTCAAAATGACGGATGAACAAAAAAAGCAGCTTGAAGAAACATATCATAAGATGACTAAAATGACAGGCACGCAAAAAAAGCAGTTTGAGCAAGCATACTGTGATTTGGATGAGCCGACCTTCTCATTATTGGGAATATTTTGTAAAATGCCGGATGAAATCATGGCTCTTTTTATAGAAATGTTGGCTATATATGAGGCAAATCCGACTGAAGAAAATGCTAAAAGATTAAAAGATTTAATTTTAAAAAAAGATAAAAAAGGTGAAGAGACTGAAGAAGCAAAGCCGGAGTACAAAAAAGAGTGGATTAAAAAAACATTTGCTGCTTGTGTGGATTCGAAAGATCCAAAGTATGCAGAAAAACTTGATGCTTTGCGTGCAACGGTAAAAAGAAATTATATTGATCCCCAAAAACCGGTTCCGGATGGTGTTCCGTCTTCAGGTATGTTTTTAGTTGGTCTAGGCGTTGTTACAGAAGAAGAAAAAAAGCTGTTGTTGAATGCTCAAGCGGCTATTCGTTTGATATCTCATGTAGATTTTTTGCATGATTTTCAAGTTAGACCAGAGGAAAGAGATTATAGAAAAGATAGAAGTGAGGAAAAAGACGCTCCATTTGAAAATAATTGGTTAGATGATGAGGAAAAAAATCCGACAAAAATCCAACTTTTGGAACACCTTGTAAAATCCTGTGTCAATGATATTTTTACCCAATATGATATTAAAAGAGAAGATATAAACAGAGATCAAAACCAGTCTCTTACGGTTGAGAGTTTTACAAAACCGTTTGTAAAAAATCTATGTAAGAAGAATATTCTTTTGCAAAAAGCACGTAGTGAAGCATTGGATACTTTAATTGAGTGTGCGGAAAAGTTAAAGGAAAGGAACCCAAAGGCTTCAGCATCTATTAATTCTTTATTAAGTGTAATAGATGATCGCAGTCAATTAAACAGACGTATAAATGCGTTTAATAGGAATAAACCCTATTATTCTACTCAAGTTAAAGATGGTATGGAAGCTTGTTTTGAAGTGGCTAAGGCCGTATCAGAAAGCTCGACAAAAGATGGTACTTCAAAAGAATATTTAACGGATAATGATCTTAGAACGTGGAGTGAAAACGTAAGTCCTCGTATCAGCGGACTTGTCGCACACAGAGCCAAACAAATTTTGAACATAAGAGCAAAAGAACGTATGCTTCAATTACAGCAACAACAAGGTAGGACAATTTAATCTTTAGTTTGCTATCTTATATTATCTTTGCCGATAGAATTCATATAAAGCAACTGCTGCTGCATTGGAAACGTTTAAGCTTTCCATTTTATCTGATATGGGTAACTTAATTGTATAATCACAATTTTCAGCAGTTAGACGGCGCATGCCATCGCCTTCTGATCCCAAAACAAATGCCGTGTGAGCAGGGAGTTTTTTATCGGAAATAAATTCCTTTGCATATCCGTCCAATCCCAAACACCAAAAGCCCGCATCTTTTAATTGTTGCATGGCACGTACCAGGTTTGTTACGCGAATCAAAGGTACTATTTCCAACGCACCACAGGCTGATTTTGCCAAGACAGCGCTTTCTTCGGGGGCACAAGCATCCGGTATGACGACAGCAACAGCATCAAAGGCCGCCGCCGAACGTAAAATTGCACCGATATTATGCGGATCCGTTACTTGATCCAAAATCAAAATAACGGCTTTTTGCGGAATTGTTTCAAGCACTTCATCCAATGTCTTTTGCGGCAATGGTTTGACCAGCAAAGCCAAACCTTGATGAACGGCATTTTGACCAACCAAAGAATCAATTTCTTGTCTGAAAGCAATTTGATGGTTTGTGTTTCCAATAATTTTTTCGGGCAAAACAGATTCTTTTGTCATTTTCAATTGCATCTTTTCCCGATTCGGATTTTGAAGCGCCGCGACAACTGCATGATGTCCGTAAAGCCACAAACTTCCATTTGTTTTTTTCATCTTTAAAAATCCTTTATTTTCAATAGGTTGAATTTTAAATCTTTAAAAAAAGTTATAACCGATTTTTTTATTCTTGACAAGATGATTTTTTTCCAGCATATTATAACACGCTTCATTCTTTGAAGAATGTGGAAAGGTGGCCGAGTGGTTAATGGCAGCAGACTGTAAATCTGCCCTCTTCTGAGTACGGTGGTTCGAATCCACCCCTTTCCACCACTCAGGGTGCGGGTGTAGCACAACGGTAGTGCAGCAGCCTTCCAAGCTGAGTACGAGGGTCCGACTCCCTTCACCCGCTCCATCTAAAAAGCCTTATTTTACAAGCAGTTAAAAACAGAGTTCCAAGAGCAATTTTGGAGCCTTTTGTTTTTGAAAAATCCTTTATATTTTATCACATGTATGGGTATGACCTATTCAAAAGTCAATTACATTTACCAAAAGAAGATGAGATATATTCTCTGTTTCTATCTTTTCCCAAAAACTTACGTATACTCTCTATATCTCTTGTGACGCAAGTGTATGCAGCGGCTTTAATGGTTATGCTTCCGCTCATATTTTTTATTTTATGATTAACTTCATTCAAAAGTTTCTTATGCTCGGATGTTACTTTTTCCATATTTCTTCCAATTTTGTTTTCTAAACAGGAAAATCCCTTGGGGCATTTTCTGGTATTTTAATATTTTCATAAATTTTATGATTATCAAAGAAAAACAGATGAATATGGTCATCTTCAAAATAAACATTGTCAATTTCTTAAAATAATTCACAACTTTTTTGGGAGCTTTCAAAGAAACATATGTTTTATTATTTCTATACTCAATATAATTCTTCAAAAACCATTCTGTTGGAACCTGCTTAAGTATCATTTATTTTTTCCCTCTATCCCGAAAACTATTTTAAAATTATATCTTTTTTTATGGACAATTTCAAAACCTTTGTCTTGTGAAATAACAAAGACTAATTTTCCGATCCAAAAGCGAAAATAATAACGTTTTTGCGTCAATTTAATTTTTTCTTTGGTTCTGTATTCCGTGCCATCATCATTTTCAATTTCGACACTTCTGCCAAAACCAAAGCGGTTATTATCAAAATCTAAACCATATTCCACGTAAATCATTTATTTTAAAAACCTTTCACCTGATGTTTTAAATAATATGATATTGAATGCTAAAATACAATTAAAATATTCACACTTGTATAAGTTAAAATTTTTGGAAAGGTGAACATGACACGAATTGTCGTATAAATGTCTTTCCGTTGGCATTCAGCGGCTCAAAAACATACCCGATTTTTATCGGGAAGGGTAAAACAAAGCCCCAAAAGTGTAATGTGTTTTGAATCATCATCAACTTGACAAAATCTTTCTTGTTTGTTATAATAAAGGTGTGTGTTGAAAGGATGGGTAAAAATGAATATAAATGACTTATACAAAGAAGAAAATTGGGGAACTGTGCAAGTTTATGACGGACGTGAGGGGCTACGTGTTTCGCTAAAGGGATTACCTAAAACTGAAATTCAAAAGTTTGAAAACGAATTGAGTGAATTAGGCATTCAATTTAAAGAAAGGATTGCAACTAAATCCACTTCTAATGTTTCAGTCGGTGATTTAACCCTCCGTATTTTAGATTCCGAAAGTTTAGAAAAATTAAAATCAAGTATCTTTACTAAACCAGAAGCTTCCGGATCATTTTGGCAACGTTGGGCGGAAGCAGAGAATGCAGCAAAAGAAGAAAGTTGGGTTCATAAATTTTGGAAAGATTATGATGAACTCGCCCCAAAAAGAATGGCCGAAGGTGGTGTATATATCTCTCCATGGGATGCTTTTGTAAACACGGTTAATTCTGAAACTTCCGAGGCTGATGCTAAAGAAATGTTCTATGAAGCACATGCCAGAGCAAAAGCTGCGAACTTTAAAGATCCTAAGGGCAACTCTTTAAAAACGAACGAATGGACAGATTCAAATGGAACACCTCTTCTGACACTCGTTATTCAATGCCAAAAAGACAGTATTGCTAAAACCTTAATTGACGAATTTTATTCAGATGTCAGAGCAGCCAATAAAAACGGATTTACTCCATTACATGCTGCTGCATACGCCGGGTCTTTGGATATGTGTAAACTGTTGTTGCATGAAGGAGCAAATCCATTAGCTCAAACTAAGGAAACAAGCCTATTGCCGCATGAAATGGCAAAAGAAAACGGTCATAATGATGTAGCTGAATATTTACTTAAAGAAGCGACAAGTAAAAGATTGTTTCAGATCGGTCTCAATACTGGTTATAACAGATAAATCATAAAAGAATGTTATTGATATAAAAAAGCACATCAACAATTAAGGATGTGCTTTTTTTGATTAATTAATAACTAGCTTTTTAAAGTTTATCTCAACATATGTTGCCATCAAAATTTTGTGGTTGCAAAACGGTATTTTTGTTGTAAAATGGTGCTGTTACGCGATGTTTTTTCTATGTTAGGTAAAGACGAAAATGATATCAAAAAAAGACTTTAAAACACAAGCTAGTCGTTATTTGAAAAGCACAAAAGATGGCTATGCCCTTATAAGAAAAGCGGGTTTGTATTTTTCTTATGTTGTTTTGGTATTAACAGTGTTTTGCCTTTTTGCTTTCATTTTATCCACCGTTAACATCATAAGCAAAGAAATTTCTTTTGTTATATTTGTGGGAACATTTTTTGTCGTTGGAATAATTGGCGGATGTGTAGGGTTTGTTGTTGCACTTTTGTTTCTGTTTCTTCAAAAAAGGAAAATAAGCGCTTCTACGATTTCTACTTTTTCAAAAATATTTAATTTGTTGTCCATTCAAACAGTTAATGGGGCTTTGGATATACCACAAGATTTGATGGATTTATGTGTAGGTCGGCATCAAAAGCTTATTTTGCCCACACATAGCTTTATGGCGGGTAGAGTGCAATGGATGAATTTTTATATTCAATCTGAAATGTTGAGCAATGCTTCATTTATTAATTTGGATGTTCGATTGCCGATTAACGGAAACATTATTGCCATTCCTGTTTTTGAAGGTCACGATGATAAAAAGGATATGCCAGGTTATTATCCGGTCGAATATAAAGGTAAATTGTTTGATCAGTTAAGATTTTATTCAACAAAACCAAATCAATCTTTGGATTTTCTAACACCTGCTTTTGAAGAAAAATTAGATGCATTCTTGGAAAATGCTTTTTTAAAAGAAAATGGAATTGGAACAAATTTTATGTATTTAAAATTTGATGCAAACGGGATTGATTTGTATGTTCCGGACGGTCCTTTTGAATTTGATTTTTCAATAGAGAGGAAATATAAAAAGTCTGGAAATGTTGTCAGAAAAAATGAAAGACTTTTTGCGGATTACGGAAGTTTAGAATCTTTATACAAAGCCGCTGTAAGTGCTGACTTGCTGAATCAAGCAATATTGAAGATAATGTATTAAAAAGAATAAGTTAGTCTTCTTTCCATTCAACAAAATCACCGTTGTCATTCAAAATAACGGAAGTATATCCACCCGTTACACGATCTTTCCATTTTTTGTTAAGCTCAATACGACCGTTCATCATATCATCGGCGGGTGTTTCAGCCATTATTGTTTCTGGGGTGATTTTCCCAGAGTGAATATAGGCTCTAGCGGTCAATCGACCAACATCATAACCATCAGCAGACATATAAGTGGGTTTAGTTCGATACGCTTTTTGATATTCTTCTTCCCATTTTGCATTTTTTTCTTTGTTTAAAACATAATAAATAGGTGCTGTAAATACAAAACCTTGTAAGGTTTTAAGTTCATTTTTGGGAATTAGTTCCAGAAAATCTGCACCAGCATAGGTATTATAATCATGAGTTAGACCATATTCTTTCAACATAGGGGCTACTGCTTGCAATCCGACATCATACATGGCTAACAAAATGACATCCGGATTATATCGCCGGATTTTTTCCATCAAAATACGATAATCTTTGAATTTCAAATCCACAGCTTCCGTTTTAAAGTCAATGTTACGTTCTTTTAAAACAGGATATATTTGGTTCCCGAATAAATTTAAATAGGCGGGTATATCATGAATGACAATAAAGACTTTTTTTGCTTGTTTTTTATCAACGAAATTCAAAAACAATGGCGTTTCTAAATTAAAATTGATGCCAAGTCGAATACAGTTCGGACATTCTTTGATTAAGTCAGCGTCCCATGCTACCGGAAGATGTGCCAAATCTTCTTTGTCCAATATAGAACGTAAAGCCTCTGTAATATGGGAAGTTCCGGAAATATAAACATCAAACTTTTTATTTTCTTGTGTCTGCCAGATAGTAAAGGCATTTTGTGTTTGTCCTTGATTATCTTTAATATCAAAAAAGAAAGTATCCTCAGGTAAGTTATTGATATGTAGTTCATCCCTAACACCCATTTTAAATCCATTATTCCAAGGAACATGATAAGTTGCGGCTAAACCGGTTAAAGGCGTATTTATGGCAACTTTTACTTTGACACCAACGGTTTTATCTTGTGAATTTACATAAACGGCCAGTCCAACTAAAATTACAACAATTCCCCAACCAACAATGCTTTTCCAATTTAGTTTTTTCATTTTGATTACCTTTCCAAACCTTTTAATTTTTTCCAACATTTTCGGCAGACAGAATCATATGTTACATTTCCTTTTTCAATAACAATAACACCATCTGAAAAATCTACTTTTCCATCTACATAGCGTACGTGCATAATTGCTTTGCTGCCACATTTACATATGTGTTTAATTTCTTTGATGCTGTCTGCGATGGCCAATAATTTTGCAGAGCCTTCGAACAAATTTCCGTTGGCATCCGTTTTTAATCCGTAACATACGACCGGAATATCTTTTTTATCTACAATTTCAGATAAAAATTCGATATCTTTTGCTTTAAAGAACTGTACTTCGTCCACCAACAAGATGTTAAAATCAATGCCTTTTAAACTTTCCGGCGTTATCGAGTCTACGTAAAGTGCCTGATGTTTTCCGGAAAAGATGCGGCTTTGGATAGGAGCAAAACCGCTATAGGAAGCTTCTCTGGTGTCCAATTTGGGTTTGACAACCAAAGGTTTAAAATCCCGTTTGGAATAATTGTATTCCGTTTGAAGTAACGCGGTCGTTTTTCCGCATCCCATCACACCATAATAAAAATATAACTTTGCCATTTTCCGTTTCCTTAAACAAACTTTAACAAGACTTTTACAACTTAATTACATAAGTGACTTCATCTTCGTTATATTCTTTGACTACACCGCCGTTTTTTTCCATAACTCTGCGAGATGCAATATTTTTTTGAAGCGGGGTCCCTTCAATTTCAGTCAATCCTGCTTTTTGCGCCTCGGTTTTGATAAAGGATAAGAAAGCCGTTGCATATCCCCTTTTTCTGTATTTTGGAGAAATCATATATGCAAAATGACCAGCTCTGGTTTTGATACAAAATTCGTTTAAGAAAGGTCTGAATTTTCCGAACCCAACGGGAATAGCATCGTCAAAGATGATATACATTA
The DNA here is from genome assembly GCA_017962565.1 of Alphaproteobacteria bacterium. Taxonomy (GTDB): domain Bacteria; phylum Pseudomonadota; class Alphaproteobacteria; order CAAHEQ01; family UBA3637; genus CAAHEQ01. The sequence goes on from JAGCVC010000018.1 coordinate 111,358, forward strand.
TTTGGGGAACTTTATCTTTTGGGAGAGCTTCTTTTTTTGCATTGAGAACATTTTTTTTGCAGAATTCACTAAACTCTTTGCGTGTCATTCCATGCGCATGGTTTGTTGCACGATTTTCTTCCTCCGGAATGTCTTGAAACATCTGATAAACAGCATCATCTTCATGTTCCTGAATGGGCCTGATAAAAATGGTCATGATTTACTCCTTTACTCAAAATTCGACACTAAAATTATAACATGATTTTGTTTGTTGTCAAAAAAATGTTTGAATTCTTTTACTTTTTTAAAAAAGTTCTTGACAATTGTTGTAAAAACGTTTAAAGATTGATTAATTTTCGATTAAATTGTCGGAAAATGGTGAATGTAAGCGACCAGAACAGCTTGACAGTTTATCCCCTTTGTTGGGGTTTGTATTAACTTTTTAGTCAGAAAGAGAGAATAAAATGGCAAAAGAGAAGTTTGAAAGAAGTAAGCCCCATTGCAATATCGGGACAATCGGACACGTGGACCATGGTAAAACAACCTTGACCGCTGCGATTACAAAGGTATTGGCAGAAAAAGGGGAAGCTGAATTCGTTGATTACGCAAATATTGATAAAGCTCCGGAAGAAAGAGCTCGTGGTATTACGATTAACACATCCCACGTTGAATATGAAACAGATAAAAGACACTATGCACACGTTGACTGCCCGGGACACGCCGACTATGTTAAGAACATGATTACCGGTGCTGCTCAGATGGATGGTGCTATTTTGGTTGTGTCTGCCGCTGATGGTCCTATGCCTCAAACACGTGAACACATTTTGTTGGCTCGTCAAGTTGGCGTTCCTGCAATTGTTGTTTACATGAACAAATGTGACCAAGTAGATGATCCAGAATTGTTGGAATTGGTTGAAATGGAAATCCGTGAATTGTTAAGCTCTTACCAATTCCCGGGTGATGAAATTCCTATCATCAAAGGTTCTGCAAAAGTTGCTTTGGAAGGCGGCGATGAAGAATTAGGTAAGAAATCAATTTTAGCATTGATGGATGCTGTTGATTCATACATTCCTCAACCGGATCGTCCAAAGGATAAACCATTCTTGATGCCAATCGAAGACGTGTTCAGCATTTCTGGCCGTGGTACTGTTGTTACAGGCCGTGTTGAACGTGGTGTCATTCACGTTGGTGATGAAGTTGAAATCGTTGGTATTAAACCAACTCAAAAGACAACTGTTACCGGTGTTGAAATGTTCCGTAAATTGTTGGATCAAGGTGAAGCTGGTGATAACATCGGTGTTTTGTTACGTGGTACGAAACGTGAAGAAGTTGAACGTGGTCAAGTTTTGGCTGCTCCTGGTTCAATTACACCGCATACGGAATTTACAGCTGAATGCTACATTTTGACAAAAGAAGAAGGTGGACGTCATACTCCATTCTTCAGCAACTATCGTCCTCAATTCTATTTCCGTACAACAGATGTTACCGGTACAATTGAATTACCGGAAGGTACAGAAATGGTTATGCCGGGCGACAACATTAAGATGACTGTAAGATTGATTGCTCCTGTCGCGATGGAAGAAGGCTTGCGCTTCGCTATTCGTGAAGGTGGTCACACAGTTGGTGCTGGTGTTGTTTCTAAGATTTTGAAATAATATCAGGCATTTTTCTGATAAAGGAAGAGGGACTTTTTAAAAGCCCCTCTTTTTTTTGTTTTTAAATCAATCCTAACTCGGACGCTTTTAAAACAATCTGTGTTCGATTTATTGCTCCTAATTTATAGAAAAGTCCATGAATATGTAATTTAACAGTCGGTTCCGAAATATCCATTTTTCCGGCGATTTGTTTGTTTGAAAGTCCTTGCTTTAGATAATCCAGTACTTCATGTTGGCGTTTGGTCAGCTTTTCCCCTGATGGTAATATATAATTTTTTTCCGTATTTTTCCCCATATCACCATTTGATGTTAACAAAAAGGACGGAAAATATTGCCCGCCACAAAAAATCAAATTGACAATAGGTTTGCCAAGCTTGTCAACCGCACTGTTGGGAATATAACTCCAAAGCCCTTGTTCAAAACAGCGGAGAAGGGCATTTTTGTCTATCTCATCAGAAGTTAAAATCAATTTTGTATGTTCCAAACTGGACAATAAATCTCTGCAACGTTGTTGCCAGGAAATGCCTAATACATTTAAGTCCAAAAATAAGTGTTTGATTGTACCGCTTTGGATTAATCCCAACAATGTGCAATCCCAATCTTCGCATTCGGCCAATTTTTGCGTTGGTGCCATTGTTTTTAAGACATGTACCCATTTTTGTTTTAAATTAAAATTTCTTTGTGCTATTAAGTTCATTTTATCTCTCCTATTGTCTGAAATCTTTTGTCGAGGTAAGCATTGTATAATTAAAAAACAAGCCTGTACCTGACGAAAAGATTACGTAAGAATAGCTTTTGGAATATAAGACGATAAAAAGTGAGACTTTTTTATTCTTGATTTTATAAAAGAAAAGAATATAATTTTTTTTATTAAAGGTAAAGTTTTGTAATATGAACAAAAAAATAAAATTTACAACAAAAACAAGAGCTGAAAAAATTACAACAAAGATCGTTTGGTTGTGGTTTGTTGTAAATATGGTGATTATTTTATCAGTACTTTATTGTTTAGAAGATGGAGTACTTGGACACGAGACCAAATGGATACCAGAGCCAATTGGGTGGGTAGTTAGTTTGACGTATCATAAGTGGTTTCGTAATAGTATATATGTATTAATGCCTTTATTTATTATTCTTTCAATCATATCGAGAATAAAGCAAAGATTAAATATTAGAACCAGATATTTGATTGAATTGTTTCTTATGAGCTTTATGACTTTTTTGATCATATTTTTAATTGATTATTTTACTTGCGCATAAAGTTAATTATTTTACAAGCATTAAATAAAGTCCTGCAGGAATACAGGACTTTACTCTCCCCTATATCTATCTAAAAGATAGAATTGGTTTAACGACGTGACGGGATATAAATTTGAGCAATCCAACCCGGTTGAATCAGCATATTCGCATAGTTTGTATTACTCAATTGAATTGAATATTTAGGAACACCCGTTATATCTTGTGCTTCTTGGAAGAAATCATCTCCCAATCTGTCAAAGTTCTTGTGATTCATGATATACAGAACACACTCTTTATTCGGGTCTATCTGGCCGCAACGGCGCATATTACCAGTAACACGCGGGTTCCTGACAACATCGCCTAAACCTTGCACTACCGGTTTCTTCCCGCTGCCAAACATAACGCATCCCATCATCATACCAAAAACAAGTACACCGGCTAAAATGGCACCCATAACTTTTGTTTGCAATACCTGTGGTGGCAGATTTAACTCTGAAACGAAGGTATTTACATACGGATCGTTTGTGGCAGATGCTTGAGAATAACCAGCATTGCTGTTTGCTCCACTGTTAGCTCCTTCCGTTTGGTGAGAAGGCATCTGAATAGCCTTTGTTGGCATGGGAGGTGCTCTGAAAGTATCTTTCTTAATTTCATCCGTCATGACAAACCTCTTTATTTAACTAATCTGACTAATTTGGGTTGTAATGTAATAATGTATTCAATATTATCATCCCACTCCGGATTGACAGACTTTCCTTTAACTGCAATGATATTCAATGTGTTATTCATATTGTAAATTGTATGGAATGAAGTAATTTCACCGGTTGGCGTATCCAAAGCAATGTTGCTTTCAGCTTTTCCGTCTGACAGAATATTTGATTGGAACAACATGGATAACTTTTGTTCCGGTCCTTCAATTTTCGCACATTGACCAATATCAAAACGAACTTTCCAACCATTCGGCATTACGACAACACCTTCTGAAACAAGATTAACCGGTGCATAATTGCGCAATGTTTCAAGGAATGTTTGACGTACCTTTTGAGGCGCAATAGATAAAATACGTCCCATAATTCCGCTTACGGACGAATCAATACGTGTTATTCCGTAATCTTTCACGATTTCTTGCCAATCCAAAGGATTTGAAGTGGCATCAATACGATATACTTGAACATCAAACAATAACAGGTTAGGGGATTGTTCGATTGTTTTAATTAAACCGGAAATGGTCTTTTCTTTTTCAAAATTCAAACGAATATAAATTTCATTTGATCCGAAATCAGCTTGCAGATTATTGATGTTAGCTCCACGCAAAGCATCTAAAATCGTATACATTCCGATACGACCGCCCGGAACTTTCATCATAAACGGAGCCCATCTGGATAAATACAATTGTTTTTTGTTTGCATCATAACGATAATAAGCATCGCCGGCTGCAGCCAATTCATTGATAACGGCAGATAACTCACCACGAATGTTTTCTCCGGATACTTCAGGGAACAGAGCATCGTCAGAATAAACTTGAATACCAGCTTCTTTCACTAATTTTTGGATAGCTATGTCCAAGGGTTTCTTCTTAAAGGTATAATTATTTACTTCAAAACGAGGTAATGCATCTGATTTATCTAAGCGAACCAATTTAAATGTATCACTGCCCATTGGAATTGAGGAAATAATAGAATTATCTCTGCCGGTGATTTCACAACGTGTCGGCGTTTCAATGTTAACTACAGAATTCGCTTTTCTGATGATCTTTGTTTGAACTTCTTCGACTGAATTTATCCCATCGATATTTCCTTTTTTGACAGGAATATTTGCAGCAGCACAAGGATTTTGGCCTTTTCCTACAATTTGGCCATCTTTGACTTGATAACAAGCATCTTTTGGTTCATTATCAATTGCGCCATCATCAATATAGGGGACTTCTTCATTATCAGAATAGGAAAGAGTTTCTTCTTCATACGGATTAGCGCTAACTTCGTCTTCCGGTTGCACATAATAAGAACCGGCAAGATCATCTTGCTGTGTTTCATAAAGCTCTTCTTCCGATGCTGTTGAGCAACCGACCAAAGCTACCAAAACAAAAAGTCCTGCAACGCATAAATTTAATGCGCGAGGTAAGATTAAATATTTTTTTGCACTATTCATTCTTTTTATCCCTTTTCCTGTTATTTTTCTTATTGTTTTTATTGTCTTCTATTACATTGAGCTTGTCAATCTTATTTTGAGCTTCCAGCTCTGTTTTTTCAAAGTCTTCGATAATCTGTTGCGTGGAAGCTTCGTAAGGATCATCCATTAATTCAAAACCATCCGGCGCTTTTTCAATAATTTCCCGTTCTGTTGATGTGTCTATTTTTCCTAATATTTCACGTGCATTCAATTTGATTTTTTCTGCGGTAGAAGTTTTAAATTCATCAGGTAAATATTCAAATTCTTCGTCAATTGCTTCCATAACACGCTTCATTCCGTCACGTCCGTCAGGAATTTCTCTATCCACTAAATCTTCTAACAATTGATTTTCCAAAACAAGTTGTGCTTTTTCTTTTAGATCATGCATTAAATCCACAATAAAACCGTAGAATGGGTAAGCGGTTTTTTCTGCATTATCCATGCGAATACACCAAGCACTTAACCAGTTGTTTGCTGAATCAAACAATTCTTTTTGTTTTATATATGCAGCAATATCCCAGTTTTGTGAAACAATCTGAGGATCAATTGTTTCTTTCGGAGCTTCTTTCTTTTGTGCTGTCGGAAGAGATGTCACTGACATGTTTTCCAATTCAATCAAATCTTCTAATGTAGTTTCGGCAGATGCATTTTTATCCTTCAATTTATCTTTTTGGGGTGTCTCTTCGTCATGTTTAACATCTTCATTTTCTTTTTCATCAGAAGATTCATCTTTCTTTTCAACCTCTGTTGTAGTCTCTGTTTCTTCAGTTTCACTTACTTCTTTTTGTTCAACTGGCTCTTCCTGTATAGCTGTTTCTTCTTTCTGGACAACTTCTTCTTGCTCAACGGCTTTTTCAATTTTTTCTTCTTGTGGTGGTTCTTCCTGTGAGGTTTCTTCTTGAACAATTTCTTCTGAAGGAATTTCTTCTTGAGTAACTACTTCTTCAGAAGTTTCTTCTTTAGCCGGAGTTTCCTCAACTGGTTCTTCCCGAGTAGTTTCCTTTTCAGTTATTTCTTCCTGGACGACAACTTCTTCCTGAGTTGATGTCTCTTCAACTGGTTCTTCTTGAATGGCAGTTACTTCTTGAACAGTGGTTTCTTGTTGTGTGACTTCTTCTTTCGTGGTTTCTTCTTGAACAGGTTGTTCTTTTCGGATTTCTTCCGAAGGAATTTCTTCTTGAGTAACTACTTTTTCAGAAGTTTCTTCTTGACCGGTAAATTCTTCAACCGGTTTTTCTTGAGCGGAAGCTTCTTCTTGGATGGTGTTTTCTTCATCCGACGTTTTTTGAACGGTAGCTATCTCTTCTTGAATAACAGGAGCTACAACAGATTCTTCTTGAATAACTTCCTCTTGAACAGGGGTTCCTTCTTGCGTAGCTACTTCTTCAACAGTTGTCTCCAAAGGCTTCTCTTCTTGAGCAACAGGGGAAGGCTCTTGATTCAAGGTGTCTGTTTGTTGAATTTCTTCAACGGGTGTACTAACTGTATCTTCTTGTGTAACAGATTCTTCTTGATCGGAAACTTTTTCAATCTCTTCAATCGGCTTTTCTTGTACAGGTGTTTCTTCTACAGTCGGCTCTTCTTGTGCCGGTATCTCTTTTACAGTTTCTTCAGTCGGTGTTTCTTGTAAAACCGTTTCTTTTTGTATAAGTATTTCTTCAATAAGTTCTTCCTGTGTGGGTATGTTTTCACTAAATCCTTGAGTTATCTTTTCTTCGGCAGGTTTTTCTTGTGTAACGGTTTCTTCTTGACCGAGAATTTCAGATGATGTCACTTCTTCGATTGGCTTTTCTTGAACTGCAACTTCTTCCTGAGAAGAGACCACTTGGGGAGGCACTTCGCTTTGTTCTGTAATTGTAACATTTTCTTCTTGTGCAGTCGGAATTTCTTCTGTGTTTTGAACTTCAGACGGGGCTATTCCTTCAACAGATGCATCAGCCGGTCTTTCTTGCCCAACTTCCGGAACAACGGTTTCGGTTTGATTGTAAGATTCAGAAGTAGTTTCTTGAACAGGATTTCTTGCTACTACAGCAATTTCTTGTGCCACAGGAGTTTCTTCTTGTGTTTCGGCGTTTTTTTCTCCTGCATCATTATCCGTGGATTGTTGTTCTTTTGGGTTTTCGGCTTGTTCTCTTACTTTCTGAAGGTAGAGATTCTTTACTTTTTGTGCTAAATCTGTTCCTTCCTTTCCAAACAAACTTAACCAATATTCCAAAACGGGAACACGTTCTGCCAAATATTCTGCGGTCTGAGGATCGGGATCATTCAAATATGCATAGGCTTCTTGCCAGGCAATCAAAGCACTGTGATAATGTATGGCATGGTTGGCTTTATCTCTTAAAACAGCTTTTGTTCTTTCATCCATCGGAGCATCATCAAAAGCTTGAGGCAACGATTTTATCCAATCATCGCCAAAAAGCCTTTGGGCACTGTGAACAACAATATCAAGAGTTTCTTGATTCTCTTGATAGGAAATTAAGCTGTTTTCCAGTTGTTTAAGTAAATCCGATTCCATTATAACCGCCTGTTCACATCACCATTTACACCGAGTATAAAGCAACATAGTTAACGATTGTTTAAAAATTAATCTTCATTATCGGTCATATCAACAGAAAATTTTTGTCCGGATCTGAATCTACGACTTTTTTCCGTTACAACTTTTTCCGTTTCAGCTTCTTCTTTGTGCTTTTTACGTTCTTTTACTTCATCTTCAAATTCAGGATAAGCTGCTTTTTCACTGGCATCATCTATGATATTCTTTAAATCATCTTTCAACTGATTTAAGTGTTCTGTGACAGTGTTGATTGCAAATTTTAAGTTTTGATGCATTTTCTCAATATTTGAATCAATAACTATAAAATTCAAAGCCTGCATAATCTCTTTCTTTTGACTTTCATAAGAATTATCAATATCTTCCTGCAATGAAGTAAAATCGACGTGACTCTGTTGTGGTACAACGTCTCCCCCTTTTTCTCCTCCTCCAGCGTTGCTATTGCCAGCGCCACCAAAGGGTAAAGACCCCATTCCATTTGCAAGAGAAGTAATAACCGATGCACGGATTGGGTTTACAATCGACATTTGAACTGGTTTTTGCTGTGCCGGACCAGGCCCGCCTTGAGAATTTACTATGCCGAAAGTTTCCCATACGGGAGAGATTTGTTCTGCCTTTGGTAAAAGCGCTTCAATAAAGCCTTCTTGCGTCTTTTCTCCTATAAGATCAGTATCTTCTTCTGTGTCGGCATGTGTTAAAAAGTTGTAATACTCACGAACTTCTTCACCGCCCGGTATTGTTTTTAAGGCGGCTAGAACTTCTGGGCTCGCTTGTCTAATCAATTGTTGATTAAAATGCTCTCCGGCTTCTTCACCCAACACGGACAATTGACGATAGACATTTGTCAATTGTTGCGCTATCGTATCGATCTCTGAACGAGCCTCTTTCTTACGACGGATAAATTCATCTCTTTTGAATGATTCGCTTGCCATGACTTTTACCTTTAAACTAAGATTGCCACTACCTTATTTGTTGCATCCAAATTTGGAATGGATATTCTTCCTTTTTCAGTTATCAAACCAAAATCTGATTGTTTTTCAACATATCCAACTTCAAAATGATCATCGACTTTTAAAACAGCCAACTGACCTTCATTTGCTTTTTCGGATTTGGATGCTAACAAAGTCAATAAATTCGAATCGGGCATATGAATTTTGCTTCCTTTAATCTTTACTTTAAAACAGTCTGTTGATTGCGGAAGTGATAAAGGTTCTGTTGTAATCGGTTTTTCAGCATTGTCAGCATCATAGACTTCAACACACAAACTTTGGAAAACCAAATTTTTCAATGGTAAATCATTATATCCGCCTTTTGGATGGAATATACCGGAGTTTCTTGTTTTTTTGAATTCTTGTAATGTACCCGCCATATCCAATTCGTAAATTTTTACTTGCAGCTGTTCGGGATCAAATCCTAATGCATGTGCGATTTTTTTGAATTGATCTTCTGTTACTTCGCGTTGCCCCATTTCAATACGGTGATAAACGGACAAAGTTAAACCGGCACCTTTTGCAACATCATTTAATGTTAGCATCTTATCTCCACGCAGATAACGTAACCCGGCACCTAAAGTTTTCAAACCGCTTTTTTCGTTGATTTGACAACGGCGCTCTTTTTCTTTTTCCCAAGCTTGCAAAACTTCCGGTTGAGATGTTTTTTCATAGACAAAAATGCTTTCTTTCGGGCAGTTTAGAAATGTTGATATTTTGGCTAATTGTTCTTCGTCAATTCGACGATAACCTTTTTCAATTTTACTGATAGCTGATAAACTAACACCTAAAATACCGGCAATTTCTTTCATCGTTTTTCCGCGAGTACGGCGAATCATGCGAATTTGGTTTGGGAATATGATTTCTTCCATTTTTAGACTCCTTTTTATCGTTTCTTTTTTATTTATAGCAGATTTTAAAAAAAAGAAAATAGACAAAAAATGAAAAATTTTCATTTTTTTAGTTAAGTCCGTTTGTTAGGCGGAAAAATGCACAATTTTTATTGTTTTTTAGTGGCGTCTATATTTTTTCTTTGCCCACTCTTTTGCACGTCCCAAACGTTCTTTTGTACGTTTCCAACTATTTCGTATATTTTGAGGCGCATTTTTGACATCAGAGCCGATTTGCCAGAATAATCCGACCGTTTTGTTAAAATATTTATTGCGAGCAATTACTTTTGCTGGATTTAAATATTTAGCGCTCTTGATTACTGCACGAGAACCATATTTGACAGTAATTGCAGCAGCTTTTGAAACCGCTTTTACTGCAAGAGCTCCAAGCATTTTACCGGCTCCCATAGCCATTTGACCAATGCCAAGAGCTGCTTTGCCAAGTCCGGCAAGAACTCCGGCTCCGGTGAAACATGCTCCAATTCCGGATGCTACGTTTGAAGCTCCATTCTTCACGTCAGATTTTCCGGATTCGTTTAGTTTTTCGGCTCCCTTTTCGCCCAATTTATCAATTCCGTCAGCGGCACTGTCGGTCGTCTTCTCTGCTTTTCCATCAGATGTATCTTCTCCCCATTGACGAATCTTGGATGCTTTATCTTCCGGACTGTTATCCGTGCCATTTCCACCCTTTTTCCATTTTTGATTATATGTATCAGAAATGGCTTTTGCTGCGCCAGCTCCCATTGCTACCGGAATCGTAGCTGATTGGAAGCCACCGCTGTTGTTTAACTTAATACCACTTATTGTTGTGATATAATAATCCAACTGTTTCATCATAAAGAACACAATAATTGCTATTCCAAAACACGCTAAGACAACGTGGTTTTCACTGTTTCCAAATTTAACAAGTTCATTTAATTTTTGATAGTTATTAGAATAAGTTGCCTTAATTATAGCAACGCTTTGTTTGCCCAAAAGGAAGTAGAATATTTGAACTGTCAATGTCATGAACAAAGAAATGACGATGTACGTGAATACCGAATGAATGATGACTTCAAATCCTTTCTTAGTGTACACCATGGTGGATTTAAACGCCCCAGCAACAATTAAGAATGGTAAAAGTACCAATACAAGCGCAATTCGGAAGAACGTGTCTATCAAGTAGAACGAAAAGACAGCAGCTATTGAGAAGAACGTAAAGACCAACAATAGGCCTACGATTATACCATTCAAATTAGAATACCAACATATGCTAGTAAATGGGATACAGCTCGTTTCTCTTTTTGCATTACAAAGTAAGAATTGTCCGGAAACAGTCGGCTGAACGGTCGCATTATAAATAGTGCAGACTGTACAGAGCAAAGAATTACGTAAAAGTGGAGAAACAACACGTCCTTCCGATCCTCTCGGATTATACTTCAATAAAGAGGATATTTTTTCATCTCTCTCATCGCGATTATCTCTATCCAAGTTTTGACAATAATGGCATGTTAACCCCTTTAACATAGAGTTTACATTTTGTTTGATTTCTTTCTGATCACTTGAGGAAACACCGGAAACGGAACTAAACATTTCGGGAATTTTATCCGGAGCTGCTGTTTGTTGAATTTCTTGGCTCATGGTAGCAGAGAATAAGAAGAATGGTGAAATAAAGAAATCAATGATTTTTTTCATCGGTAAAGTCAATAAGATAAAGATACCCCCCACTAACAAAATCTTTAAGAATAAATCAGTAAAGAATGCACCGATATCTCCTCGGCCAAAGCTCATGATCAGTTTAATAACATGTATCAGTATCCAGAAGAAGAAGCCTAAAGCCAACAATGATTTAGCATAACCATTCTTTTTGTCAAGAGTATATAAGTTGGATGCGACTTTGTTTGTTGCTTCAATAAATAAATTTGCAATATCGCAAGCCCAACAGCTGGAAACCAATTCGCTATGCAATTCAGTTGCTGACGGACAAGGTGCAGGAACATTAAGTTTCTTTGCCAACTCATGCATTTTTTTCTTTGCTTCTTCATATTCCTTTTGTTGTGCTTCTGTCCGCAGTTCCCGTGGAATTTTCTCTAATTCGTAAACAAGCCTTACAGCTGTAACATATTCTTGTTCGCTCATATACGTGTTATCGGCATCCCAGATTTCTACTTGAGCAGATGAAATGTTAGGAACGAATAAACATCCTATAACAAAAGCAAAAAGCAGAACCTTTTTGATTTTGTAAAATTGTTTTGTTTTGATAAACATATAAATAAGTAATCCGATAGAAAGGGGGATACTTGCAATTGCCAGATATTTCAAGAAAACATCAATATCAGTAAAGCCCGCCAATAAGATGATCGGAAGAAAAATGAAGTAAGCAATCAAACGTTGTTTCATCTAGCTTCCACCTCCTCCCTGTTGAGAAGCAGCAGACTTTGCTTCATTTTTTGCGCGGTCAAATGCAACGTGCGCGGCTGCACTAAGTCCAACGGACGCTGCCGCGACGGCAACAGCTATTAAAGCAAGAGCTTTTACCGCCTTTTTGAATCTGTCTAATACATTTCCGATTATATTGGATGAAGGGGCTCCCGTGAAGTGGGCTGTAACGGATGTAATACGTTTTGACATAGCATATATATAGATAGCAACAAAGAAAAACGATAGGAAAGGATAAAGCAATTGATCTCCTTCTATTTCTCCAAATTTATCAATATCTCCTGCAGTGCCCAAAAAGTTTCCATATCCGTTAAGTTCAATGAAAGTTTCTAATACGGCAACAGAAATTGCTACAAAAATACAAGCTACCAAAATTTGCGCAAATGCACCAAAGAATATTGCCCAAGCTTTTGTCATATAATGTTCCGTCTTTTTAAAGACCCATGCAACCAAAAAGAACGGCAATAAGGCAAAGACAAAGGCCAACCGGAATAAACCATCAAGCAAGTAGAATGGAAAGAATAATGTCATTAAGAGGAATATGAGAGTCGTTACTAATCCAATCCAAAAGTTTACAAAATCCGTGCCCAGCATTAGCTTTAAACCTAAAATACGGCCGATGTTTAAAGTAACAGTAATTCTGTAAATCAATTCAACTAATTCCTTACCCATATCAGCCGGAAAACCAGGAGCTCCATTGAATGAAAGATTAAGCCCTCTAGCCGTTTTAAGCGGGGTTATCCAATTGTTATTCAATATAGTTTTACTAAGATCGATAAAAATCATTGCAATTGGTTCTAAAACAGTGTTGATGACTTCATAAAGTCGTTCTCTATAATGAATCAGAATAGCTACGAAGCCAGATTTAAATAAGGTTTGAAAAAGACTAACGTAAAACTGTGAAAGATTTGGCTCTCTTAATGTTGTGAGTAGGGTAAATACATGCCATAAAAGCCATGCAAATAATCCCAATCCCAATAAGCTGAGTGCTATGGAACAAAGACGAGGGTATAAAGCACTGCTTAAGTTAGCTATAGCATTAAAAATGAACATAAATAATTGACATGAAAAACAGGCTTGAGGTTCATTCATAGAATCTTGAACCTCATTCAAGTCCAAACCTTCTTGGGATGTTGTATCACATGCGGCTAATAGGAATAAAAGGCCTATCAGCAGTATGCTCAAAAAGTATTTTGAAAATGGCAACTTTAACTTACTCATACAACACCTTTTACTGTTTGCCTTTACCCGGAATTAACTCCTTTACCTTTCTCAATAATCTGTTAATCAAACTACCCTCATTAACAGTTGATGTTTGACCTTCAGGCTTCTTATTGATCCCTTTTTCTGCATCTTTTCTCACATCCGTTCGATTTGTATTTCGATCATAACCCTGTGGGGACTTAGGAAGTTCCGGTGTATTCTTGCTAGGTTTAGCAGGGGTACGTACTTGAACTCGATTTGGATCACTTTTCCTACTGTTTTTTCTGATGCTCTTGAGGCCTTTTGTCACACTACTCAAGGCTCTCCGTGCACCATTAAGAGCTCTTCCACCTAACGCAAAAGCTCCCAAAGCAACGGCCAAGGCAACTGCCGAAATGCCGGATGCTTTTGCAGATGGAGCACCACCAGCGCCACCAGCTGAAGATCCGGCACCACCTGAAGATCCTGCGCCACCTGAAGATCCAGCACCACCAGATCCGCTTCCATCTGCTTGACCAGAAGTGCCTGATTCAGCCGGTTGTTGTGTGTCCGGTTGTTTTGAGTCTGGCTGTTTTGTATCTGGCTGTTTTGTATCCGGTTGTTTTGCATCCGGCTGCTTTGTCTCAGGTTGCTGTGTATCCGGCTGCCCGGCACCAGATCCTTCATAATTGTTCGCTCCCGCACTTCTTGCTGATTCAGCAGCCTTTTTCGTTTTTGCTTCTCTTCTTTTTTCTCTATACAGTCCATATCCACCCTTTACGGTTTTTCCGGCTGCAATCATCGTACCACCGGCAATACCTACTGCAGATGAGTAAATACTGTTACCGACAGGACCGGACGATGCACCACCAAAATGCTGCGCCACTTCAAAGGCCAGATTGGTTAAGTTCAAACAAATGAATAAAGTTGCAATTAACATCCAAATGGTTGTTCCGCTGAAAGAAAGTTCGGTTTTGGTTAACTCTTCTAAATTGTCACTGCTAGCTTTTTGGATAATCCGATCGATTGCTGCAGATGCATAAACAATACTACTAACGGACATCCAACTTAAGAGAGTTAAACAGAGTAATTTCAATTTTTTCATTTTTAAACTCCTTTCGTACAAGTCCCTTTTAAAAATCTTCTCTTAACTATCCATCAACAATGCCGTATTGACCATCATCAATGCCAATGATATAAACAAAAACAATGAAATCAGCGAAATCCAGCACGAAATGAACATTTCCCATCCTTTTTTTGAATATTCACGCGTTATCGGTGTTGCCATGCAGGCAATGAAAATCGGTAGTAAAATAATCACAAATCCTAACCGTAACAATAAATCAATCAATTTCAACGGTACAGATATAAGTAGAGCAAAAAAGCTTAAGAATATCAAAAGACCGGCAAATAACATTCCCCAACGCGGGAGATCGTATTTACCTCCGGACATACCTTCGGACATTATCGCCGCACCTAATGCTACACCCCCAATAAGTTCAATACTCATTCTGCGCAACATGCAATTCATGTCGTTGTAAACGTCCGCTGAAAGTGACATCTGAATACGATTGCCTCCATTTGCATTAAAGACAAAATCATTTGAGTTTGAAGGTTTTCTGTTACAAATTTTTCGTGTAGTTGTATGTGGAACTCCATTATATGTTATTTTTGTCATACCACATTGAAATGTATCGGTTTCATACTTTGTAATTGTTATCGAGTCATTATCAAGGCCTTCTGCGGCTAGAATACTCATACTTACTTGTGTTCCAAAAGTCGCAAACGGATCAATAATGTATCGAGTTATAAACGATGGTTGGGCCCATAAGATGATGGCGAGAATGGACCACAGCAGTAAATTTTTGAACACTTTTGTCATGAACTCGCCGATATTCGGACCATGAATTGTTGTAATTAATCTAAATACGGTCCATAATATCCAACCAAAGCCTAAAATACCTAGAAAAGCCAGACATATACTTCTCAAGTTAATGTATAGCATTGTTGCCAATTTATTGACTGAGTTAAATACTAGGTCAAAAATCGGGCAAAACCAACATCCTCCACCGTCATATCCTAAATAATCGCTTAATATAGAATTGTATTTTGCGCCTAAAGAATTACCTGCGTCCAGATTTCTACCAACCCAGTGGTCTGTACCAAAAGTGACAATCTCTGTAACAACATTCATAAATCCGCTGTGATTATCATCTTGCCAACCGGAAATTTTATGACATTCATTTGCTTCAAGTCGCCATTCTGCAATTCTATCGGGTGCTTCTCCACAACGGGATTCGCAAACAGATTGTCCCATTCTTTGGAGACATATGTTCATACAACCAGAATTATTTTGCTCTTTATAAATTTTCTCGGCTAGTGCTAAAACTTTTTTTGTTTCATCGTAACATACGTCACAATACCCTCTTGTCGCATATTTATTCCGAAAGTCCGACAGTTCGTCTCCCTGTCCTAAAAGAACACCTTCCGCCATTTTCTTTCTTTGTGAATCAGTTAAATGCGCGCAATCTTCACCACAATCTTCATTGGCAGAGATATTGGCAAAGACATTAGATGAAACAAAAACGGGTGTTAACAAACATACAGCCAATAATAAGGCAGATAAAAAACGATTGAATTTCCCCATAATAAACCCCTTTTATAGTAATTTTTTTACTTTATCATAATAATATTATAGACTATTTTTTCAAATCCGTCTATAACTATTTTATGTAAAGAGCATATTTTTTTTGAAAGGGCAGAAAAATGGCAATTGACTACAAACAACAACGTTTATTGGACATTTATAAGAAATTATATCAATACAAAGATATGTTAAAAGGGGGCGCAAATCTGACTTTTGATATCGATTCGATGGATTCGAATACAGTAGAAACATCGTTTGAACAGATAAATTCGCAACTAACTGCATCAATTTCTTATTTATTGGGTTTGTCAGGCGATAAATTATCCGTCAAAACAATGATGGATTCGCTATTAAAACACTATACAAAAGATGATTTTTGGCGCAAATTGTTGTTGGATTACATTGAAATTAAACAAGAAGAAGATGAAGCAGAACTCGAAATTAAAAGGGAAAAAATTCAAAAAGAAGGGCTCTCTTTGAATGAAAAAATACGAGAGTTCCAAAAACAGAGAAAAGACCTTATCCGCCGTTTTTCCGAAAAAATTGAACCTGAAAAATTTCCGATAGATGTGCAAAGAATGTTTAAAAACTATTTGCATATGGCTGATTTGGATGCTGAAAAAGCATGGGATGCTTTGATAACGAATCCTGCCTTCTTTTCTCCGATTATAGTGGAAGATGAAAACGGGAATCGAATTTTGTCTGTTGAAAGTGCAAAAGAAATAAATAAGAAAATCGGCGCATTTATCAAAAAAATGAAAGCATAATAAAAGGTAGACAAAATAAAAAAACTATGCTACAATTAAAGTAGTCAGGGTCAAAAAGGAGACAGAACAATGGTAGAGCGAGTAGATTTAGAGGAAAATAAAGAAGAAGTCAATAGACAAATACAAGAGAACAGAGAAGAGAGAAAAGGTAATGATGTTGATCAAGAGGTGTTCTCGACTAATGCAAAAAAATATAGAAGTCGAACAACAGAACAAAATAGAGAAGAGTTCTTTAAGAATCCTAAAGGTTTTGTTGAAGGGTTGGGTTTTAACCCAGGGGATGTTAAATTAGAAGAGAAAAATAAGGTTTTTTCTGGCGATGTGTTGACGGCTTTTAATAAATTGTACTACAATTTTGAACATCCTGAGTTTAAGCCGGATAAACTGGACTCTTTTTCCGTTACTCGTAAGCAACCAGAGGAATACAAATCAGAGGCAAGAAAGTATTTAGAAAAATCTTTTGATAAAGTTGATTCTCTCGATCAGTTGTCGGTTGAACAAGTTGAACAACTGTTGGAACTTAATGTAAGTTCCAAGAATGATGAATTGAAAATTAAAGATGAAAAATTGGGAGGTTTTGTTAATGACCCTTTATCAAAGGACTATTTAAGGAGCGTAAGAAATTTCTATTGGGACAAGAAGAAGTTAGAAGCGTATAATGCAGAGTTCGAAAAAAACGCAAATATCGTTTGGAACGCAGCTAAACCGGAATTTGATAAAGAAGCAAAAAGATTGTCTCCAGAGGAACCGGAAAAGACTGAACAAGCAGCTCCGGAAACGGTTGCTCAACCACAACCTGAACCACAACCGCAACCTCAATCTCAGCCACAACCACAACCTCAACCGGAACAAAAACCAGTAGAGCAACCTGGGAGGCCTTCTGTGCCGATTCCAGGTATACAAACGGAAATTCCGGCAGGTGCTGAGGCTGCTTTGTCCCAAGCAGGGGCAGCTGCGAGAGTGGTGGAAGATCCGGCAGCCGGTTTCCGCATGAGTTATGAAGCAGAAGCAAAAGTTAGAGAAAGTAACAGCGGGGCTTCGTTGCGTTCAATTGTGGAAGCATTTGCTAACGCAAAAACACCTGAAGATGCTTTCCAAAATGCATTTATGGCAGCGTTGCTTTATTTGCCGAATAAAATAGCGTGGGGTTTCGAATATGCCCAAGCCAGAGCAAGAGAAAAAAATGACTATATCGAAGCCAGGTTAAGAGAACAGGCAAAAGAGGCAAGAGAACAAGAAAGAGCCGATCAAGAAGCCGCAAGAGAAAGAGCCGCTCAGGAAAGAGAAGAAAGAAGAAATGAACGAGATGCCGAAGATAAATATGAAGATGATATTGCAGCGGCAAAGGGGTTAAGTGCAACAGATCGTCTCCGTTCTGTCCATTCGGAATTATTTGAAGCCATGGGAGATATCGGTGTAGCGGCTGCTAACTTGAAAAAAGATCATCCGGAACTGTTAAAAGAAACAGGTTTGCGGGTTGATTCCGAAGGAAAAGTTTTTAGCGAACTTTCGGATAAGCAAAAGAAGGATTTAGAAGGATTAGGTATGCATCTTGATTCTGACGGAAACGCTGTTGGTAATATTTCCGATGAGCAGAAGAAAGGTTTGGATGGATTAGATTTGCAACTTGACTCCACCGGAAAAGCTTTTGGTAAACTTTCCGATGATCAAAAGAAAAATTTAGATGGATTGGGCTTGCAATTTGACTCCACCGGAAAAGCTTTTGCTAAAGTTTCCGATGATCAAAAGAAAGCTTTAAGTGGATTGGGGTTACAATTTGATCCTGACGGAAAAGTTATGGGTGATGTTTCCGATGATCAAAAGAAAGCCTTAGAAGGATTGGGTTTGCAATTTGACTCTGACAAAAAAATCGCCGGTAAGATTTCTGATGACCAAAAAAAGAATGTAGAAGGATTGGGTTTGCAATTTGATTCTGACGGGAAAGTTGGAAACAAAGTTTCTGATGATCAAAAGGAAGCGGCAAAGAAATTGGGTTTGCAGTTTGATTCTGCCGGAAAAGTCGGAAGCAAGATTTCTGATGACCAAAAGAAGAATGTTGAAAAATTAGGTTTGCAGTTTGACTCTGATGGAAAAGTTGCTGCCCCGGTTTCTGACGAACAAAAGGATCAATTAAAGAGTAAAATTTTAGCAAAAGGTTATTTTGATACTTATGGACGTAAGCCCAGTAACGATAAGATGATTCAATTGATGGAACAATCTAAAGCATTTCAAGAGTCGGGCACTTATGCGAATGTTGGTAAGGAAATGGCTGAAGAAAAAGCTGCAAAAGAAAGTGTAGAGAATTCTGCAAAGGAAGAAAAAAATGTAGCCGATGCGCAATCTCTTGTGGATAAGCAAGCAGAGATAGATAAGAAACGAAACTCTGAAAAACCAATGTCTTTGGATGACCATGTAAAGGCTTTCCAAGGTAAGATAAAGGATTTTACATCACAAGCAAATTCGTTCTTGACGCGGATGGATGCGTTTGGAAAAGAATCAGCAGCTGTTGAGAGGGAAAGAGCTCGTATAAAAGAGGCTATAAATGGAGTTTTCAGGTCAACCGGAGATATAGAAAAAGGTCTCCAAAGTTTGAATGCTCTGGGGGCAAATGCTCTTTAAAATTGTCCCGTACATGAAAATGTGCGGGATATTTTTTTTCTTGCTTTTTATTTATAATATCTTTAAACTGATTGCAAAAGGGGAACAAAATGAAAGTATTTTTTGCTTTTTTGATCTACAGTTTTATATTTTTATGCGTTGGCGGTTCTTTGCTAACGTATTATTTTGATGTTTCGCCGTTTGCTTGTTTTTCAGTTTCAACAAAAGAAATTTTCGTAAATCCTTTTTCGGATTGGTACAGGCTTTATATGGATTTTCAGCATGATAATTGGGCCATTAATTCACTTGAAAATTTGATTATTTTCTTCATTTTTCTTTTCTTCTTCCCTGTATGGATTGGTTTATGGTTTATTTTGAAACGTCTCAATTGGGAAAAGATTTTTATGAAGCCTATTTACTTTTACAGACGTCATTTTCACAAAAGAAATGTTGAAAAGCCAAGTGTTTCAAAAATGATTAAAACATCGTCGGAACGCCCGACTGCAGTACCAAAATCTGTAAAATTCGGTAATGTTACACTTACGGCTGAGGCTGAAAACACTCCTAAAGATGAAAAGAAAGAAACTCCGAATACCAATGCAAGTACTGACTCATCAACTAAAGTACAATCCGGAAATTCTATAAATTTAAGGCAAAAGGAACAATTACGTGTTTTGGGTGAAAAATACGGTTATGAATTATTTGAAAAAGTGCAATTGGATGATTATTTGGTGCCATTTGTTTTTGCGACGGATACAGTGGCTCTGGTTACAACATTCTTAATGGACGACAAAGAATGGATCGCGGATGAAAGTATTTCAGAAGATGGAAGTGAGCCAACTTGGTTTTCTTCAGAGGGTTTGATTCCTTCCCCATTTTATAAGATGGTCAAAGCATCTGAATTTTTAAGAGAAAAAGAACCGACTTCAGAAATTATTCCGGTTGTAGTTGTTGGTCGGGGAAGTATTTTGAATGTTTCCAGCATAAAGGAACAATGGGACGAAAAAGAAGGGGCTGTCGTTTTATGGAATGAAGGAACGGCCGAAGGTTTGGATACATTGGAAAATTTGCTTAAAAGCAAAAATGAAGAACTCGCAGAAGTAGAAGAAGATTCTAGTCTAAACACCGAAGAGTAGAAAATCAGAACATATTTTATCAAAAAGTGACAAAAAGCCGTCATAAAAAATTAAAAAAAAGTTAAAAAATGTGCTTGCTATTTTATCCAGAATCCATTATCCTGTAGACAAATGAAAACTAAAAGGGAGAAAAAATAATGTCTAAAATGAAAATCCTGTTTGTAGCCAGTGAAGCAGCTCCGTTTATTAAAACAGGCGGTTTAGCCGATGTTGCCGCTGCTTTGCCAAAGTATTTGAAACGACAGGGGGCAGAGGTTAAATTAGTTTTACCTTTATATTCTTTGATAGACAGAGATAAATATCATATACGAAAAATGTATGATGGCAGTTGTGTCAAGATGGGTAATTGTGAAGAATGGTACAGTGTTTATTATGCTGAAACACCTTGTCACTATGATGCTTATTTTATTGAATTTCATAAATATTTTGACCGTTATGGTGTCTATGATGATAAGAATTCACATGAAGAATATCAAGACAATGCTTACCGTTATGCATTCTTTTGTCGCGCGGCTTTGCAATTGACGCAAGATATGGGTTTTCAACCGGATGTTGTTCATGTCCACGATTGGCAAACGGCTTTGATACCGTACTATTTGAAAAAAGACGGCAATCCTTTTTTTGCAAATACAAAAAGTGTTTTGACTATTCACAATCTGCCATATCAAGGCATTTATAATTCAGATGTTGTCAATTATGCCAAAATTGATTGGAATGATTTTAATATGTATGCGTTTGAAAACTACGGGCGTGTTAATCTGTTAAAAGGCGGTATTCGTTTTGCAGATAAAATTACAACCGTCAGTCCGCATTATGCCGAAGAAATTATGACCCCGTTAGGTGGTGCTGGTTTGCATTGGTTGTTGCAAGAACGTAAAGATGACGTTTCCGGTATTTTAAATGGTATTGATTTGGATTTGTGGAATCCTTTAACTGATCCTAATATTGCGTATCCGTATGATGTTAAATCTTTTAAAGAAGGAAAAGCAAAAAATAAAAAAGCATTACGTGATCACTTTGGTTTGGAACATAATGATATGCCCGTTTTCTCAATGTGTGTTCGTTTGAGTGAACAAAAGGGAATTCGTATGTTCACTGAGTGTATAGAAGGTGTTTTGCGTAATATGCAAGCTCAATTTTTGATTATGGGTGATGGTGAAGTTTGGGCACAGGCTTATTTAGGTAATTTACAAAATTACTATCCCGGAAAGATCAGTGTTAATCGCTTTAACGGGCCGTTAGAACATTTGGTCGATGCGGGTAGTGACTTTACTTTAATTCCATCCATTTATGAACCTTGCGGATTAAAGCAAATGTACAGCCAATTATACGGAACATTGCCGGTGGTACGTTCAACCGGTGGATTGGCCGATACGGTTCAAAATTACGATGAA
The DNA here is from genome assembly GCA_017962565.1 of Alphaproteobacteria bacterium. Classification (GTDB taxonomy): domain Bacteria; phylum Pseudomonadota; class Alphaproteobacteria; order CAAHEQ01; family UBA3637; genus CAAHEQ01. The sequence continues at coordinate 132,969 of JAGCVC010000018.1, forward strand.
AGTAACGGAACAGGAACGGGTTTCAAATTCTATGATATTGCCGCCGGTGCGTTATACAATACAATCGGTTGGGCAAATTCAACTTATTATGACAGACCGGAACATATTGATTCAATGGTAAGAACAGCTATGAATCAAGACTTTTCATGGGGGCGTTCTGCCAAAAAGTATTATTCTTTGTATCAGCAATTGAAAGGATAAAAATGAAGAGTATTCGTGTTGCGATTATCGGCTGGGGAAATGTCGGTCGTCATTGTAAATATGTGTTGGACGAAACAGCTGATATGCAATTGGTCGGTGTTGTTCGCAGAGCATCTTCTCTAAAGGAAGTTGATGATGATTTATCAGATGTGAAAGTCGTTTCTGACATTACCAAGTTGGGTAAGGTAGATGTTGCGATGGTTTGTGTTCCTTCCAGATTGGCGGGTGACCGTGTGGCCGAAACTTTGAAATTGGGTATTTCAACGGTGGACAGTTTCGATATACATGACCAAATAGTTAAAACGAGAAAACGTTTAAATACTATTGCTAAAAAGAATGGTGTTGTTTCCATTTTGGGTGCCGGTTGGGATCCAGGTAGTGATTCGGTTGTTCGTTGTTTAATGCAAATTGTTTGCCATCATTCTTTTACAACAACGACTTTTGGAGGAAAAAAGGGTGGACGCAGTATGGGACATACTGCTGCCGTTAAAGCAATAGAAGGTGTTCGTGATGCTGTTTCTTTAACATTACCAAATGGAGCAGGACATCAGAAAAGACTGGTTTATGTGGAATTAGAACCAAAGGTCGACTTTAATACGGTTGCGGCTTCTATTCGGAAAGATGACTATTTCAAAAAGGATCCGACTGATATAGTTGCTGTTGATGATGTGTCGAAATATAATACACTCAATCATGGCGGAGAAGTTGAACGTATTTCTGAAGATATTATACAGAAGTATAAAATAGAGGGGATAAACCCTTTAATGACGGCAAATGTATTGGTTGCATCTGCCCGCGCTGCTTATCGGGCTTGTCAAGCCAACCAACCGGGTGCGTACACAATGATAGAACGTCCGTTGGTTGATTTTGTTCCGGGCACTTTAGAAGAACAATTAAAAGGTTATTGATTTTTTACTTTATCTTGTAAATACATTACAACGCTGATTCGCAAAGCGCTAGACAGGTTTGTGTCGCGATTGGCATCTATTTCGGTAATCAGTTGAGCCAAAGAGCATTCGTTTTCTTTTGCTATTTGTTTTAAGACGGTCCAGAAAGGTTCTTCAAGACTGATACTGGTTGCATGTCCACAAATTAAAACAGAGTGTTTTTTCATGATTTTTTACTTCTTAAAGAGGCTAAGTCAATAATTTCTGCAGCACCGTGTTTTTCTTCTTTTTTTTCTTCCATCAGTGCCGGCATAAATTGTAAAGCAAATTGTTCGGAAGGATCAGCAAAACCCAATAAAGCTTTAAAAGGGACTGTTAAACGTTCCGGTCGTCCCTTAAAACTAAGTAAAACAGAAAAACAATCATCTTCAACCTTTAGATCATCAAATTGATGTTGCAAAACAATAGTCATTTCATCCGGATAGCGTTCTTTCAAAAAAGCGGGAATACGAACCCCTTCCGATTGAGTGCGAAAAGTAATGAAAAAATGTTGTTCACCCTGCAAACCGTCTTTTGCCGTTTTTTGCAGAATATTACGAACAACACCCAATAAAGCTTCTTGAACTAACCTTTGATATTCTTCCATTTTATCCCCTTTTTTATGGTGCTTTTCTGTTGCTGGGAAAGCACCAACCCCACCTTCGATTCTCATCACCAAAGGAATTAATTTCGTTACAGACTATCCTTAGACAGCAACTGCAACTGGAGCGAAATTATCATTCGCATTTAAAGTTTCAGCCCGATAACGGTGGTACAATACCGGATACAAGATTCAACCTTTATTGTGTTTGTCGATGCTATGTCACCCCCATAAAAGATTGGTGGAGGTGTCGGGTACCGCCCCCGAGTCCAATACACCTATTCCATTGATCGTTTAGTATCATAGTCGATCACTCGACAAGCAAATTATAATCTATAATCAAAGGAAAATCAACTTTTTTTGTATTTTTCAATAACAGAGATATTTTCTTTTAAAAATTGACGCAGGTTTTCATAAGAAATTTTTTCTAACGCCTCAGAAATTGTCATCCAATAAACATCTACACCGGGTTCCGGTTGAACGGCACTATCATCTGAAGAACACGCTAAATAATATGTTGTTTCAACATAGCCATCACTTTTATTTGTGTAAGGAATAACAGATAGAGTTGAAACTATTTGAATATCCAATCCGGTTTCTTCTTTTGTTTCACGAATAGCACATTGTTCCAATGTTTCTCCTGCTTCCAGATGGCCTTTAGGAAAGGAAAAATCATTTTCTTCTTTACGATATATAATGGCAATTTTATCCGGATTGTTTTTTGAAAGAATAATAGCACCCGCTTTTAAGACTGTATTCATGATATCCTCCAGTGAATACAGAGTATAAAAGTTTTTATCTAAAGTCAATTAATCATTTTAAGAAAATCAGTTTCAAATGGCGTTCTAATGCTTTTAAATAGGCATTTATATCCGGATTTTTTATAACATCATGACATGAAAAACTGGGTAATTTTTTCATGCCCAGAAAGGCTTGAGTGTGATGAAATGCAGTTAAAACTTCATCCGGAAAATCAACTCCTTTCCAAAATCCTTTTCCAAAAGATGATAAAGGCGTGTTCCATGTTGTTGAAAGCATGTATGTTTTATCGGTTAACAAACCACCCGTGCCATATCCTTTTTTGCCAGCTGTAAATAAGATGCCATATTGATAGACATCTTGCATATATTGTTTCATTATGGCCGGAACGCCAAACCAAAAAATCGGGAATTGATAGATGATACTTTCTGCCCAATGGAATTTATCTTGTTCAGTTTCTATTTTATATCCTTTTTCTATTGTGGTTAATTTGACAGTATGTTTTGTTGAAAGAATATCTTTTGCTCTTAATGCAAGTGTTGCGGACAGTTCTCCTTTTGAAAATTCGTATTTTTGATGTCCATCGATAATTAAAATGTTTGTCATAAAAAGCCTCCTTTGGTAAAATTAAGGAAACTTTTAATTTATTCAATCTGACAAAAAGATTATGTGGACTTTTGCATATTTTATATGTAAAAGAAAAATAAGGAGTGCCAAATGAAGCGTTGTTCTTGGGTTGATTTGTCCGAACCGGAGTACATTCAATATCACGATTGTGAGTGGGGTGTGCCGGTTTATGATGATGGAAAGTTGTTTGAGATGTTACTGTTGGAAAGTTTTCAAGCAGGTTTATCGTGGTTAACTATTTTAAAGCGCAGAAGAGAATTTGCAAAAGCTTTTGATAATTTTGATGTAAAGAAAGTTTCTAAATATGATGAAAACAAGATAAATGAACTGATGAAAAATGACAAAATTATCCGTCATCGATTAAAAATACAAGCAGCTGTTTCAAATGCCAAGGTGTTTTTGCAAATTCAAAAAGAGTGGGGCAGTTTTTCAAACTATTTATGGCATTGGATGGATAATCAAATCATTCAAGGAAACGGAACTTTGGTGCGTTCCGAATTATCAGATAGAGTTTCGGCTGATTTACGTAAAAAAGGAATGAAATTTGTCGGCTCTGTGATTATATATTCTTTTTTGCAGGCCGTTGGCATTATCAATGACCATCAACAAGGTTGTTTTAAAAAAGAATAAAAGTTTTTTCTTTTGGTTGTTTGCTTTGCAATACGTTTGACTTTTGCTTAAAAGTGTGATATAATCACACTCATGATTGGTTATTTTTTTAGGACAGGAAAGAAAAAATGGCGGACACGAATTTAAATAACACTTCAGACTCAACAAGTGAAATTGAAACAGAAGGAATGAATTGGGAAAACACCTTTGGTAGTATAAATCTTTCTGTTTCTGAAAAAACAGCGACAGAACAAGTTATTGCTTTGTTCGAAGAGATAGCAGATAATGACAAGAATAAGATAAAGGAATTGTTGAAGCTGACGGATAAGCACCAGAATACATTTTTGTTGAAGGTCGTTCGTGCTCGCATGGTAGGCCTTGCCCAAATGTTAATTGAAATGGGTGCTGATATAGATGCAAAAAATGATAGTGGCTATGCAGCTTTATATCAAGCAGTTTCCAATGAAGATGAAAAGATGACGCAAATGTTGCTTGATAAAAATGCCGCCGTTGATATACAAAACAACGATATGTGGACATCTTTGTATCAAGCTGTTTTCAACAAAAATATAAGAATTGGTCGAATGTTATTAAACAAAGGAGCTAACGTAAATATACAAAATAACAAAGGTTGGGCGCCTTTGCATTTGGCTGCTTTAAATGAGGATATGGATTTCATTAAGGAGTTATTGGAAAAAAATGCCGATATCAATTTGGAAGATAATGAAGGTAAAACACCTTTCTCAATCGCTACTTTGAATAGGGCTTCAAGAATTATAAGAGAATTCGGTGAAAAGGTCAAAAGGGTCGATTTACGCCATGCAATAGAACATGTTGCTGAAGATTTGGATGCCCAAGGCTTTTTGAAACGGACGTTAGGGAATAAATATGAAGAACCAAGAAAGCAAGATCAATCTGAACAAACCGAAAGTAACAAAATAACAGAAGAAGAGACAGTTAAGAAAAATGATTCTCAAATTATTAAGCAGTCTCAGTCAGAGCCAGTTGCAGAAGTTGTAAAACCGGCTGCAGAGAAAACAATTACAGAAAGAAAAATAAAAAAAGAAACAGAACAACCAAAGGTGAAATCTGAAGAAAAGAAGCCTAAAGAGGGTTTGTTTGGAAAGTTGAAGAGAAAATTTATGAAGTATTGGCTTTTCTCTTGGCAAAAGATTGATTGGGATTTACCAGATGAAGTAATTGCAAAAAAAGTGCAGAAACTTATTGATGCCGGTGCTGATGTAAATGCGCGAGATGGAGACGACGACACAGTGTTGATTTTAGCTTCTGCTCATGGAAAATTGCAAACCGTTAAAACGTTGCTTGCTAATAATGCTGATGTAAATTTAAAAGGGGACGAGGATTGTGTGGCTTTGTATTGGGCCGCTTGTAACGGATATGCGGATATTATACAAGAATTGGCAAAAAAAGGTGCTCGTCCGAATGAAGTTAATGTTTATGGCGAAACACCTTTGATAGAAGCTGTAAAGGAAGGACAAATTCAAGCCGTTGAAAATTTATTGAAAATGAAGGGCATAAATTTGAACTTAAAGGATAGTAATGGTGATTTTGCATTAATAATAGCGGTAGAAAATAACTCTTCAGATATATTTGAAAAGTTAGTAAATTCAAAGGATATTAACCTAAATCTACAAAATGCAGATAAGCAAACTTCATTGATGGCTGCAGCAAAAAATGGAAATACAGATATGATGAGAGGTTTAATATTGAATCATGCTGATGAAAATATACTGGATGGTAATCGCAAGTCAGTATCTGATCAACTGCGTGAAGCCAACCAAAAAGTTTTGCGTATTGTTCTTAAGAAGGCTATATTTGATCGTGATGAGTTTGATCGTTTTATAAAAGAGAATCAAGACGCAGAGCAATTAGCAAATGTTGAGGAAATTATATCATCGGAAAAAAGAGAAGAAGTCTTAGCTAATTTGAATGATAATAATTATCGAGGAAAACTTCGCGATATAATAGATGGAGCTCAAAAAGCATTACGTAAAGGAACTCCTGAAAGAAAGGAAAAGGCAAAAAAGCTGAAAGAAACTCGAAAATATTATGGTTCTGAAGAGGCAAGACGTATAGCCGCAAGAATGAAAAAAGAAGAAACATATAAGGCTTAATATATCGGAATTTCTCTTTGGGTAATAAATAAAAAAAGACCTTGCATAAATGGCAAGGTCTTTTTTTATGGTGCCGGCAGAGGGACTCGAACTCCCGACCTGATGATTACAAATCAACTGCTCTACCAACTGAGCTATGCCGGCACGATGAAAACCTTATACACAATATCGAAACAAATTGCAAGCATTTTTTTATATTTTTTTTATTTTTATGCTAATTTGCCCTTCAAAATTTAAAATAAATCTTGCTTTTTAAGGCAAGTTATCTAAACTGAGTAAAGGAAGGATGGTCATGGATAAACAAGCTTTAACAAAATTAACACACGGATTATATGTTGTCGGCGCACAAGATGTTGATAAAAACGGTTTCTGCGGATTAATTGTGGACGCAGTTATGCAAGTTGCTACCGATCCTGAGGTGATTGCTTTATCTTTGATGAATGCCGGTTATACCAAAACACAAATAGAAAAAACGGGACAATTTTCTTTGTCAATACTGGGGGAGGATGTGAATCCGTTTGTTATTGCAAATTTCGGTTTTCAATCAAGTCGCAATGTCGATAAATGGCCTGCCGTTGAATATCAATTAAAATCGGGTTTGCCATATTTAAAAGATTCATTAGCTGTATTGGAAGCAAAAGTTATTGAAAAAAGAGTTTTCGAAAGTCATACACTGTTTTTGGCAAAAATAAATGATGCGTGGCTGGAACAATCCGGTATACCATTGACTTATGAATATTATCAAACTAATTTAAAAAAAGAAGCGTTGGCTTCATTTCAAAACAAAATAGGAGTAAAGAAAATGGAAAAGAAGGAAAAATGGGTTTGTGTCGTTTGTGGTTATGTTTATGACGGTGATGTCCCTTTTGAAGACTTGCCGGACGATTGGACTTGCCCTTTATGCGGTGTCGGAAAAGATCAATTTGAGAAACAAGAAGCTTAATTGCTTTTGAATACTTAAAAAATTATAGGATAAAGCTTGACAAGGTAGAAAAATTTTGCTATCTTGGTACTTTCTTTTTTTTATAAAGAGGTGAAAAGATGGTTGAAAATTTTTGTTTAGACAACAGTGTATTAAATGACGAAGAACGTGTGGTTTTATCAACAATAAGTGAAATAAAAAAACGCTATGCAACAATTTGTTTGTCTGCAAAGCCAAAGAAATATTTTGATGAGTTGAAAAGTTCTTTGGTAAAATCATCGCCTGCTGTATTACAGGCGTTTGCACGTTGTTGTGTTGAAACAAATAATTTTGTACCAATCGAAAAATTTACTATTGGTGAATGGAAAGACGATTTTTCATATCAGCAACGTTTTGCTATGTGGCAAGGCACTGGTTTTAAGGGAATTTTTGCCTATGGGGAAGAATTTATAAGAGAAGCACTGGAACAGGATGTGCCTGTTTGTCCGAATCTGTGGAAAATTCATTCACAAATGCAAGTAAAAGATTTCCCTGTGAAGGATATTTACAAAAATTCCATTTGGGATTCTTTGAAAGATCAAGATAAAAAAACAAAGAAAATAACATTATGGAATTCCGATCAACAATCGGCAAAAGATTTTAGAACAGCTGTATTTCAAGATATGCCGGAGTTGAAAGATGTATTTGATGGACAGGCAATCAGAAGGTATTCATATAGCTATATGAATTACTTAAGAAAGCTAATTGGAGAAAAAGACAGCCTTCAAAATAGTTGATATTTTTCAAAAAGTGCTTGACTTTTTTGAACGAATTATGTAAAAGAATACTATTCATCTGTGGCGGAAGTAGCTCAGTTGGTTAGAGCGTCGGTTTGTGGTACCGAATGTCGAGAGTTCGAGTCCCTTCTTCCGCCCCATATTGAAAGAAAGCCCCTGTAAGTCAGGGGCTTTTTTACATGACATGGCTATCTCTTACTAAGCTTGGGATGGATTTAAACGTAAGACGCGTGCAATAATGCGTCTTTTTTGTTCTTCAGTCTGTTTTGTTTTGCTGTTCATTTTATCGGGAACAATTTGGGCGTGTAAGCTTTCTTCAACAATATTTTGAAGTTCTCTTAATTTTTTATCCAACGCCTCAACATCTTTTTTGGAACTATTTTTTGAAATCTCTTTTAAGATAAATTGTCGTATTTTGTTTGGAATGTCCCTTTTAATTAATTCAGCTTGAAAAATGGGATAATTGCTATAAAGCATCCATGACAAATATGAAATTGCTTCATCCGGATAAGTTTTTAAGTCATGATGACTGGCATAATGTTTTTCTTTCAACGCCTGCTCGACTTTTTTTGAAATAACGGGATGCTTGGGTAATTGGGATAACTTAAACATTTTATCATATTCTTTTAAGTTTGCTAATTGGTCGGCATCAACAACTATTTTACAACCTGATCTGACATTTTCTTGTTCTTTCGGATCCATTCGACGATATTGTTTTATCAGATTTTTAATTATTTTTTGGATTTTGACAGGAACATTTGAAAAACGCGGATCTGTGGTAACGTCTTCCGGTTTTAAAGAAGAAATATCAAAGTTTATTTTGTCATGCATTAAGACAGGAAACAGTATATACGGTGATTTGATGCCGTTATGATTTAAAATTTCTATGCCTAATGCTCCATGTGAATAACCCAATATTTTCTTTCCGTCAGTGTTAATTTCATCGGCGCGTCCAATGTCATGCATTAGTAAAGCAGCATACCAATCATTTTTTACTTTTGCGGGTTGAGATTTCAACTTTTTTTCACTTAAGATGATATCAACGCCTGTTTCAAAGACGTGGATGGAATGAAGATATTTATGCAATATCCATTGTTGTTTATAATTCAAATTATTCCAGTCGGATGAAAAGGGGTGTTCAATTTTTGAATCGATATCAGATATTCCCTTAAGGTCACTTTTCAATCTTGATTCTATATATACGTGTCTCAACAAATTAATCATGCGAATATTGTTTATCATAATGCACTCCTTAAGTAATATCGTCATGATACTATTATTGATTCGATTGCTCGTCAAATAAAAAATCGACAATCAATCGGACTTGACAAAAAAACTTTTTACGTATAAAATACTCCCCCATGAAAAGATATTGTTTGATTTTTCTGTTATTGTTCACAGCAGCTTGCACGACCATAGAAGATGAGCGTGTTGATACGATTTTATCAATGGCGCGTTCGTCTTCCATCACTATGTTGGAAGGCAAAACCGTTGAGCAAGTTCGTGATTTGATGGGTAATCCTACCTTCGTACGTAAAGAGGCTCCAAACGAATCTTGGGTATTTAAAGCTCCCGATTGTGCGTTATTTGTTTTTTTTGATAAAGACGGTATTTCTACTTTTACGCAAACAAGGGGATCTTGCGATAAAAGAGTTGCCAGACGTATTTTAGAAGAACGTAAGAACGCAAGTTAATCAGAAGAAAGGATTATATGCCCATTGCAGTAACGCTTGACGTTGGCGTTTGCGGCAATTGAAATCTAAAGATGTGCAATTTTTCTTGATTTGTCCATAATGTCGGCGAAAAGCTATCCATCTTTTAATTTGCCACGCATCAATATCGGCGATTCTACGCCCCATATAATATCGACAATACCATTGAAACCAACCACGTGGATCTGGTTCGATTATCCAACCTCTTTTTTGCCATTCTTGTAGGGACATTCTGGATTTAATTTGAAAGTAGTTGCAGTTGATGTCCGGATAATCCGGCGATAATTTTGCTTTTTTAAACCATGATTTTGGAAATTCATTTTGGCAATCGTTTAAATAATGTCCTTCGAAAACACCTAATTGTAACATTTCTGCCGGCGACAATTCCGGACGAAAATTGACATCAAAGTCTTTTCCCATCGGTACTGCATATTCATAGATATAATTTTGTTGCATTTTATCATTAACGAGCATTTTATCTCCTGCTTTTTATATAGGAGATAAGGAAAATAACGGACAACTATCTGAAAGTATAAAAAAGACAATAAAAAAATACCGAAGGTCTCCCATCGGTATTCTTTTTTTTGGCTACAAAAATTACGGCATCGTGTTGCCTGCTGCTTGTCCAGCACCAGTTTGAACAGATGTATTTGCTGCGCCATCAACAGTTACGTAGTCGATAATCATACCGGCAATAGCAACAATGCCTAAGCCTACGCACAAGGCAGCAAACCATTTCCAGTGTAATTTACCGAAGATAGCCCAGAATGCCAACACAACCAAACCAAAACCACCAACGATAAAGATCATTTTACGTGAGTATTGGAATGCTTCTGTCACTTTGTTAAAAGCTGTATCCCAGGCACTTCCTGTACTGCTAGCGCATGCATCGCCAGCCCATAACATGATACCGGCAATCAACGCAAAAGCCATAATAGAGAACAATTTTTTCATGATAACCTCCTGTTAAAAAGTTGTTTTTCCCTATACCCTTTATTATTATACCAAAAAGAGTACTTATTGTCTAGCATTTTTTTCATTTCTTGTCCACTATTTTTTTAATATTTTTATGTTTTTTTGTAAAAATAGGAAAATAATCCTTTCATGCGATGTTTTAATCAGTTAAAGTCAAGTTTATTTATCGTTTCAAAGATTTTATCGAACATCTGTTGTGTTAATTGTCCGGTATTAATGTTGTATCGCGAGCAATGATAACTGTCTATCAAACAAATACCATTTAGTAAATGGTGTACATTTCCGTGGGCAAATGGAAATGCACTTTGTTTTAGACAAAAAGCCTTTATAACGGATTGATGTGAAATTCGTCCCAAGGAAAGAATTACACGTAAGTGTTTCATGTTTTTAATGGTTGATTTTAATCGTTCGTTACAGGTGTTGATTTCCTGTGGGGTTGGTTTATTTTCTGGTGGAACACATGCAACTGCGTTTGTAATCAAGGCATTTTTTAGTTGTAATCCATCGTCTGCTCGTTGTTCATAGGTGCCGTTTGCCCAACCGAATTTTAACAATGTTTCATATAAAATTATACCAGCATAGTCTCCCGTAAACGGTCGCCCTGTACGATTCGCGCCTTTCAGCCCTGGTGCAAGTCCTACAATCAATAAAATACCCTTTTCATCGCCAAAATTTGGAACTGGAGCATTAAAAAAATTCGGATACAACTCTTTGTTTTTTTGAATGAATTGGCATAATCTGGGGCATTTATTGCATATCATTTGAAAAAATCCTTGTCTTTTTATTTAATTTGTTGTTATGATAAGGGAAATGATTTGCTTTTGCAAGGAGAATAAAATGGCAAAGATTTTGATTGTGGAAGATAATGAAATGAATATGCGCTTGTTTTCAGATTTGTTGAAATCAAGAGGATATGAAGTTTTACAATGTATGGATGGAAAAAAGGCTTTGTCGGTTGTTCAAGAAAATCATCCTGATTTGGTTTTGATGGATATTCAAATGCCTGGAATTTCCGGTTTGGAAGTGACTGCGTTGATTCGTCAATCAAAGGATGTCGCAAAGACAAAAATCGTTGCCGTTACTGCTTTTGCTATGAAAGGTGACGAACAAAAAATCATTGACGGCGGTTGTGATGGATATATTGCTAAACCGATTGCCGTTCCTAATTTTTTAGAAACTGTTGATAGTTTCTTAGTCAAATAAATCGTACTTGAAAGAAAGAGTGTCTTTATTGATTTGCCCCGTTGAGCCAATGGGCATGATAATTCTTGTATCACTGTGTCCGTAAGGTAATCCTGTCCACATAGCAACATCCGGTAATCTTTCGGCTAAATCCATTAAAACTTCTGTCATTGTTCCATCGTTTTCATCGGAAGATATGCATTTGTAAAAATCCCCGAAAATAACACCGGCAACTTGGTCAAAAACACCGGATAGGCGTAACTGTGTTAACATCCGATCAACTTTATACGGTTCTTCCATTACGTCTTCTAAGAAAAGTATGCAACCTTTAAATTCTGGTTGATAGGGGGTGCCGATCAATTCACTTACAAGTGATAAAGTACCGCCAATCAATGTGCCCGATACATCCTTATGTTTTTTTGATAGCGGTTGTAAAGCAAGTGAAATAGAACCATTTTTTAATGCTAAATCAAAACTTTTTTCCAACATTTTATCGACATGTTCGGCATCAGCAATGTCGCGCCTTGGGGATAATCCGGTCCAACTTTTTAATCCGATTTTTGTCCATAAACCAAGCTGTAGAGCAGTTGTATCAGAAAAACCGATTAAAGTTTTTTTGTTTTTTTTGATTTTATCAAAGTCTAATAAGTCCAAAATGCGTGCAGATCCGTACCCACCTTTCATGGCTAGCATAATGTCAACACTTTTATCTTCAAATAAAGACATAACGTCAAATGCGCGTTCTGTATCTGTACCGGATAAAAAACGTTCATATGAAAATAGGTTGGGGGATTGTTTTATTTCAAATCCTTTTTCTTTAAACCAAATTTTTAACTTATCCATATCTATCGGACTGTAAGAAGGACTGGAAGGATTGAATAAACCAATAGTTTTCATTTTTTATCTCCAATTTCTTTTAAAATGTCTTTCGCTAAATCGGTTAATGTAACATCTCGTGCACCCATAACAACGACCCGATCATTTGGTTTTGCATTTTGGGCAACAAAATTTGGTATATCTGCCCGATTTTCAAAAAAGAAAGCTTTTTTACCCTTGCTTTTTAAGGCTTCAACCAAATCTTTGGATGATATATCTTTTGCAACAGTCCCACCTTGATAGAAAATTTCTGGAAAAATCAGAACATCTTGCAAACCTGTTTTTGTTGCAAATGCTTCAATAAATTCGTTTTTCATTAGGCGTGTCGGTGTAAATCCGTGTGGTTGGAAAACTGCCCAAAGTGTGTGATCATTTTGACATAACGTTTGAAGCGAAGCGGATACTTTTTCCGGGTTGTGCGCATAATCATCAAAAACGGCAATCCCATTTGACGTTCCGATTCTTTCTAAACGTCTTTTTGTCCCTTTGAAAGAGGATAATGCTTGTGTTGCTTTTTCCAAATCAACACCTGCTAACAATGCCGCACCAATAGATGCTAAAGCATTTTCAACGTTATGTTTTCCCATAACCTGCAAATGTGTCAAAATACCGTTGATTTTAAAATCAATGCCTTCTTGAGACGGTGTAATATCGGTTGCAATCAAATTAGCACCGCTATCCTTTTTACAAGAAAAAGTCAGCGTATTTGAATGAATCTTTTTAAAGATAGCCGTTTCCGGACAATCCAAATTTAATACAACGCCTTTTTTTGTGCGTTCAATGAAATTTTTGAAAAGGGGACGCAGTTCCTCTAATGGCTTATGGTCCAAAGATATATTAGAAACAACGGAAATAGCAGGATTATAAAGTTCAATTGTCCCATCCGATTCGTCTGATTCTATGACACAAAATTCACCATTCCCCATTATAAAATTCGATGGCGATTCGTTTTCTTTATAAGTATTAATAAAAATACCCCCGTTGATAACAGTAGGAGACAATCCACAAACAGTTAAAATATGTCCAATCATTGCTGTAATGGTTGTTTTTCCACTGGTTCCCCCAACAGCAATACCTGTATAGCTGTGTAAAATTTCAGCTAACATTTCTGCACGTCTGCGAATCGTTAAATTTAATTGCAAAGCCTTTTGAACATCGGGAATTTGTGCTTCAACGGCGGTTGAAGTTACAAAATAATCAATATCATCGGTTACACCGGACGCATCTTGCGGAAAAATACGTATGCCTAATTTTTGTAATTGTTCTTTTATTTGGGTGTTTTTGCTCAAATCAAAGGATCTGTCGGAACCTGAAACCTGTTGTCCTTTTAATGAAAAATATTGAGCAATTGAGCTCATACCAATGCCACCAATGCCACAAAAGTAATATTTCATATTTTATCCCTTTACGAATTCGTTTTATTCATATATAGTATAAATAAGTTAACAAAAAGAAAAGGAGAAAAAATGACTCGTTTTTTTACTTGTGCTTTCACTGCCTTAGTGCTTTTTACTTGTGCTGTATCAGCGCAAACGCCACAACAATTGAAAATGCTTAAGAATCGGGGAGATGTAGTTGTTGATAGAACATCGGGGGCTGTTAGTCCATCAAAGGGAAAATACGTTTATTTTGATGAAGAAAAAGGACGTTTTGTTATTCCCGTGAATACGAATCCGAAGACCATAGAAATGAAAAATGGAATGAAGGTTGCCGCTCCAATGGCTAAAACGGAGCAAGAGCTTATGGAAAGTCTTTTTGGACCTGATTTGGATATGTTAGACCAGATGTCCCCCGATGAAGCGAAGGCTTATGCTGAATATTTAGCTCAAGATCGTATTTTTCTTTCAACGTCTGATTTTCGAGTAACAAATACGGTTTCAGGTATGAAGTATTGTCAAATGAAATTAAATATCAAAAATAATACACCCCGTAGATTGAAGAGAATTTATATAACATACTCTTGGGGTGATGTAAAAACATCAGTTACTTTTTCGAATTTAGATGTTGCGGATGCTAAACAACATGAAATGGCTTTGGCCGGGTCTGTTTGTGATGTTATTACAAACGGTGCTGAATATACAATTAGTACCTGTTCTATGGAAGGGCTGACGGAAGAGCAGTGTCGTATGAGAGTAACAGAATTGTAAAATGAAACGATTCCTTTTTTGTTTGTTTTTAGGGATGCTGGTTTTTCCGGTATTTGCGCAGGATATTTTGACTTCTTCGGATGAGAAGCTCTACCGCAATATATTCGATGTTCAAAAAAAAGAAGATTGGAAAAAAGCCGATAAATATATAGACCAATTAAAAGATAAATCTTTAATGGGGCATGTTTTAGCTCAGCGTTATTTTTCAAAAACGTGGACAACAAAAGCAAAAGAAATAGAAGAGTGGATGAAGAAGTATTCTGATCATCCTCAAGCTAACCGAATGTATGCTTTAGGATTGAAAAAGAAAGCAAAATTGCCTAAAAAGCAACCGGTTCCTTTATATGGAGGGCGAGCCGGGACATGTTCGTTTGTCTATCGGGCAGAACCAACGGATAGCATCGAAAATTTAAGTTTTTCTTATCTGGCGGACGACCGGAGAAAAAAAGCAAAGAAAATAATGCGTCAAATTGTTAAATATATTAAAGCCGGACGTACATTAAATGCGCGTCAGTTAATCGAAGGAAATGATGCAAAAGTTTTATTTAATCAACGTGATCATGATGCCGCACGAATAGCGTTGGCTTTTTCGTACTTTTTGGATGGGCTTGATAATAAAGTTTTTGATATGGCGGAAAAAGCAGTTGCTCGTTCTGGCGATAAATTACCGTTGGGCCATTGGACTTTGGGGTTAGCCGCTTGGCGTTTAGGGAAAATCGAATTAGCAGCCTATCATTTTGATAAAGTTGTTAATCACACCAAAGCATATCCATTGTTGAAATCTGCAGCGGCTTTTTGGGCCAGCCGAGCCAATTTAAAGTTGGGAAATTTTGCTGTTGTTAATTCTTATTTGGAAATTGCAGCAAATTCACCCAGAACATTCTATGGTATTATGGCTTCCCGCGCATTAGGGCAAGACTTAAATCATACATGGGCAAAGCCGGCATTACCGGAAGACGACGTGACAGAAACATTTTCTCATCCGACACTTGAACGTGTTTTAGCGTTAAAGCAAATCGGACTTGATAAAAGTGCCAATGAAGAATTAGCAGCTTTGTTTTTACATGCCGATATGGATACACGGGCTTTATTGATGGCTGTTGCAGAAAAGAACGGGATCGCGGCGGATTTAACACGTATTGCCGGTGACTTGGACAGTGATGATGACGCACCGCGTTATCCGGCTCCGGATTGGGAACCTGAAACCGGATGGACAGTAGATAAGGCTTTGGTGTTTGCTTTTGTAAAACAAGAATCTTGCTTTAATGAAAAAGCAAAAAGTTCAGTCGGTGCTATGGGATTGATGCAATTGATGCCTTCTAATGCACGCGAAATAGCCAGACGTTTAAAATTAAAATGGGATCAAAAGAAATTGACAGAGCCGGAATACAATTTGGCATTGGGACAAAATTATCTACAATGGCTGATGAAAGATAAACAAATCCAAAACAATCTGTTATTTACGGCTGTTGCTTATAATTCCGGTCCGGGTAACTTGTATAAGCTTAAAAACAAGATGAAATACAATGACGATCCGTTATTGTTTATTGAAAGTATTCCTTTCCGTGAAACAAGAGGATTTGTCGAACGGATTATGGCAAATTATTGGATTTATCAAACGTTGATGAATCAAGAAGTTCCTTCTTTGGATAGTTTAATCGAAGGGTGTTGGCCATTGTATGTCGGTCAAGATACTCCGGTTGTTTGCGAAAAACAAGATTAAGGATATATTTGATCTGTTTTTTCAAATTGACCTTGTCCCCAAGGACGGTTGAATGTTCCGTCTGCAGATGTTTCAATTTTGATATTGTTATCGTCAATATAAATTGCGTGGACACCTTCTTGCCATAATTTCTTTTTTGGCAGACACAATTGGCGGGCATGGCACTTTCCAAATGAGTTAATGATAATGTCAAAATTATTTGTGTTTGTTCCATCAAAATTTATTTTTAAACCCTGCACACTCAAGAAATCCTGATGATTTATTTTAGGTGGTAAAATATCTGGAGAAATTCCGTTGCTTTCTAACCACATGCGGCGTGTTGATTTTTGACTTTTTAGTGTATTAAAAGCAAAGGTGTCATTTTGTCGTATTGCGATTAACTTTCCGCCTTGACCAACAATTATATCTGGGGTGGTATGCATGAAGATGGAAAGTAATCCGGGCAGAATTGCTATAAGCCCCAAATAACGAATGCGACTTTTCCAAATGCATAACCAAACACCGCCGAGTAAAATAAGTGCATATCCCCATGTCGGAAAACTTGGTAGAAAGACAGTAGCACCGGGCAGAATTGCAATCCGGCCAGTTAGGTCATTGATTTTTTCTAAAAGGTATCCGACTGCTAAAAGAAAGGGTTTATCACATCCGAAAGGTATTAGTATTGTTGCAATTAAGAGAAAAGGCATAATAAGAAAAGAAAACAGGAGACTGATAAAGAAATTACCCAAAATTGCATAACTATTGTAGCGATGAAAATGATAAATCGCAAAAGGTGCTGTTGCCAGATGGGCAATAATATTCATTAACAAAAATAGGCAAATTGTTCCCAATACTCCATTTATCCAAAAATTATTATGTCGGGTGCAAAATTTTTTGAAGTAGGGCGTAAGTGTTTCATATCCGGCAATCAAAGCCATAACTGCGCCAAATGAAAGGGCAAAACTGGCAGAGGTAATAGCTTGCGGCTGAAGTAATAAAATTAAAAAGCCCGCCCACAGAACAGATCGCATGGAAAGTGCTTGCCGGTCCGTCATAACTGCAATCAAGATAAAGGCAATCATTAAAAATGAACGAATGGCGGGAACAGCCATTCCGGAAATTAATAAATAAGCAAAAGTTAAGATAAGTGCCAATAAAGCACAAACTTTTTTAGTGTTAAAACGTAAACAAATGCTTGGGAATAAGCAAAATATAAGACGTAAGATTGCAAAAATAAAACCGGCAATCAATCCCATATGAAAGCCGGATACGGATAAAATGTGTACAATGCCGGCACTTGTATAATTGTCGCGAACTGTTTTTGATATTCCGCCTTGTTCACCGGTAATAAGTGCAGTTGCAATGTTGCTGGTATCTTTTGGCAGAATTTCCGAAATTCTTTTGAAAATGGATAAGCGTATATTTTGAAGAAAAGTTTCTTTTGCCTTTGTAATGATTTTTATTTTACTGACAGAAAATCCGACTGCGCCGATTTGTTCATAATAAGCTGAACGTGCAAAATTATGTTCATTCGGATAAAAAGGTAACATCGGTGGTGATAGAGTTGCTTTTAATGAAATAACATCCCCTATAGCGGGAATAAATTTCTGTCCATTCAAGCTGACACGAATTTTGATGGGTTTTTCTTGTTCCGGAATTTTATCCAATTTTAAATCTGTTAACGTTAAACGAAAACCGGATTGACGCAGTTCAACTTTTTCAACGGCACCCTCTACTGATACGAATGAATAACGTTTATGAATAAAAGGTGATTGGACCCAATTTGTTTGAAGAATAATTCTGCAGACACCGGCAAAGAAAAACAAAGTAAATAAAAACAACAATGCCAGGTTACTTTTTTGCCTTAAAAGTATAAAGCCGATAATGCTTAAAATAAAAAGGCATAAAAAGATCCATAAGCTCGGTTCAAAGGGCAACGCAAAATAAAATATGATACCCAAAGCAAAAGCAATCGGCAGACACAGATTGATGCGTTGTTCTTCTGCTTGTAAAAACTTTTGAAAAATTATTTTAAAATAATTTATAATTTTCTTTCCAATCATAAGAAAAAATGATATTCTTTTTTCCGGAAAATAGCCAGTAAAAAATAATAAGGGGACTTCTTATGGGGTTGCATACTTTGTTTTTATCCATAGTGCAAAGCATAACGGAATTTTTGCCCGTCAGTTCTTCCGGACATTTGATTTTGACACGTACGGTTATGGGCTGGAATGACGGGGATATTGTACTGGATATTGCGTTGCATATTGGGACATTATTGGCTGTTTGTGCTTATTTTTATAAAGATTTAAAAGGTATGTTGTTGTCTTTGTTTAAAAAAGGAACTCAGTTACGTTTGATAGGTTTGTTATCGTTAGCAACTTTTCCGATTTTGTTAATAGGCTTCTTTTTTGGCAACTATGTGGAAAGTCTTTTCCGCGATCCCTTCATTATTTGTATGATGTTGATGATTTTTGGCGTTTTCTTGTGGTTGGCGGATAAAAACAGTCCTTCGATTAATAATATAAAGAAAATGAAAACAACGGATGCTCTTTTCATTGGAATGGCGCAGTGCTTAGCTCTTATTCCCGGAGTAAGTCGATCCGGTGTAACAATGACTGCCGCGCGTATTCGGGGAATTAATCGTTCGGATGCAGCACATTTTTCAATGTTGTTATCTATTCCGACAATCGGAGCGGTCGGATCATGGTTGGTATTGCGTTTATTCCTTGAAAATCAACTGGATCAATTAAATGCACAGTTCTTCCAAGGAATTTTATTTTCCTTCATCGGTGGTTTGTTAGTCATTTGCTTTCTGATGAATTTTGTGAAAAAACATTCGTTTTTTGCTTTTATGATTTATCGTTTTGTTTTGGGAATAGCTATATTATTCTTCTTGTTTACAAATTAACATTTATTTGCCAAGCTTTTTGTCACAAAAAAGTTATAATTTTTTCTTTTCATGAGGCTAAAAATGGGGTATTATAAGAAAAGTTGGTGAAGTGTTTTTTGTAAAAGGTCGATAAATGTCTGAAATAGTTATTGAGCCCGTTGATGAGTATGATATCCTTCTGAATGAAGAAGGAGAAGTGCTGATCGCAATTCGTGCGCGCTTGGGGGGAGTGAATAGACCTCAAATTCTGTATGATGGTGCAGATAGGATTTTGATGTACCGGAATGCAGATCAAACAATATATTTAGCAAATGTTCCACAAGAGATACGAGAGACTTTGAAAAGAGTATCAAAGCTTTTGATGGTTGAAGTTCATGATGAAGCGATTATTCGTGAATACATGGTTCCATTAAAAATGGTTGAACGTTTGCCCGCAATGACATTATCTCAAAAAGTATAAACAAAAGTCGGATTGTTTTTTTTAAAGAAACTCCCTAGGTGTTTTTTGTCATCTAACGAAAAAGGGAGGTATTCAGATGCATAATAAAGAAAATTGCGGTTGTTCGAAAGACACCAATTGTGAAGTTACAGAAGGTAAAGTTTGTCTACATCATATGGTTCATTCTTTGTGGGATAAGTTACCGGAGAATTTGAAAGATATGATGCACAGTTTAGATAAGCAAAAGTTGGCTGTATTAAAAGAATTAAAATCGTGGGCGGATAAAAACAAACATGATGAGTTAGCCGATGCTTGTGAAAAAAAGATGGAAAAAGTCCATAAACGTTTAACAGAAGAAAACGAAGGTTAATTTTGTTTTTTTCTTAAAGAGCATACTGGGGTGGTATGCTCTTTTTTTTATTTATTTTTTGAACGGGACAAATCTTCCGGTGTTAATAAAACGGCTAAACCGTTGGCTTTGATTTCTTCATATGAGTATAACCATGACCAAATCAAAGGTGTTTTTGAAATATCTAAAGTAATGTTGATAACTTCATTGGCTCCCATAGTTTTTGCTTCAGAAATCAAATCATCTTGGACAAAATATGGTTTGGAACAAAACAAATTGAATAAAAAGCAGGTTCTGCTGTATTCTTTGCGAACACGTCCAACTGGTTTATAGTCTTTTCTGACAAAAGCCGTTTGGAAATTCATTTCTTTGGCTTCTTCTTTAACATTCACCATTTCATTGACCGCAGTACAACTACACAACATAAGACAAATAATAAGTAAAAATTTCTTCATATCTGTTTTTCCTTTGAATGTATAACGACATAAACAGATATGTTTTTAAATCCTTTTTTATTAAAATGCAATTGCTTTTTAATATCATGATGGCCATTTTCTCAATTATGTGGAAAAAAGTTTTAAAATTTGCGATTGAATTTGTCGGAATATTTTTTCTGGTATTTGCTTTGTATTTGGTCGGGCGAGAAATTCATTCTTTGGGCCCAAAGCAGATAATGGATAAAATAACTAAGTTACCGTTGTTTACGTTATTAATTGCTTGTTTTTTTATTGTTTGTGATTATACGGCATTTTCCGGTTATGATTTTTTGGCACTTCGTTATATCGGGGCAAAATTAAAAAAATGGACGGTTATTAAAACAGCATTTATAAGTTTTTCCGTTACAAATACAACCGGACATGCCTATATGGCTGGTGGATCGATCAGATACTTCTTTTACTCCAAAGTCGGATTAAACGAATTTCAAGTGTTAAAAATGATTGCCTTTGAAAGTTTGACTTTTTTAATGGGGATGGGATTAGTGTTGGATATTTGTTTGATCTCATCTCATTTTCTGCATTTAAGTCATATTCACAAGTATCAACATTTACTGGATGCGGGTGCTGTTGCTATTACAATAATGTTTTTGACGTATTTATGGTTTGTGGTAAAGCCGAAACGTTGTTTTAAATGGCATAATATAACAATTAAAGCACCGACATTACGTTTAACGGCAAAACAAATGTTGGTTGGCAGTTTTGATATTATTTCGGCTTCGTTGGTTTTTTATACGTTGTTCAGGGCACATATGGATGCTTCTTATTTGCAAGTAGCGATTATTTTTTTGATTGCGCAAGTGATTGGTATTGCTTCACAAGTTCCCGGTGGATTAGGCGTATTTGAAGCCGGTTTTTTATATTTATTTCCACATACAGATGCAGAAAAATTGCCTCTATTAGCTGTTTTAATTACATTCAGAGTTTTATATTATTTCTTGCCGCTTGCTGTCAGTGTGTTATGGTTATTAATTGATAGTGGAATAAAGTTTATTTCATCAAACAACCGTCACCGGACCACGAATAATCCACAATAATGTCGTCTTGTGTTGTGAAGGTTATTTTGCAATAATAATCATAAATGGTGCCCAGATCGTCGTTGCCGACAGTATACAAAGAACCTTGCCCCAGTTGAGTGGGTTCTGCTCCCGGTACCGGTATTTGTCTTTCTTGAATATAAGTAAAGATTTGTCGGCCGGGTGCGATTGTTTGCATATCAACCGGAGCACCCCAGGAAGTAACCAATTGTGCTTCGGATTGACCAATCCATGAATTTAAAAATTTTTCGTAATTTGAAACACTGGCCTGACATGCTATTAACGTCAGAAAATAAAAAATAAAACACTTTTTTTTCATAAAAACCTCCTTTTTCTTTTTATATGGGGAAATTTTTGAGGGTGTTTCAATATGAACTAAAATCTATCATACGGGTGTATTTGTATGTATTGATTTTGTTTTTTATGGTTTCTAATTTCCTTTTCGGTTGCAAATTTTTTGTAAAAACAATTTTTAAAAGGAGTAAAAAAATGACAACACAATTAGGAACAAGATATCCAACTTTGGCTTTTCATACAGGTGGAGCAGGGCAGGCTGATGACGGTATTCCGCCACAACCGTTTGAAACATTCTGTTATGATTCGGCTTTAAAACAAGCAAAAATTCAAGACTTTAACGTGGTTCCGTACACTTCCGTATTGCCACCGGAATTATTTAACAACATTGTACCGGTTGAACAAGTTGAAAAGCACTTCAAACACGGCGCTGTTTTGGAAGTGATTATGGCCGGAAACGGTGCACGTATCGAAGAACATAAAGCCATTGCAACAGGCGTTGGCATTGTTTGGGGCAAAGACAAAAAAGGTAAATTTATCGGCGGTTGGGCTGCTGAGTATGTCGAATATTTTGATACTTATATTGATGACAGTATCGCCAAAGCACATGCTGAAATGTGGCTGACAAAGTCACTCAATCATGAATTAGAATTGCGTGATGTGGAAAAACACAGTGATTTCCAAATTTTCCACAACTACATAAACATTACACAAAATTTTGCTTATTGTTTGACGGCTTTGGGCTTTTTAAATTTCGAATATGCACCTCTTGTTGAAGTGAAAAAATAGGTTGGGAGGAGAAACGGGATATGGTTTTTGCCGTATCACTGTTTTTTTGAAAGGATAGTAAAATGGCACAAAAAAATATGCAAAATTCATCAGTTGGTGCAGCCGGTAAAATGGGCGCAATTGGGTTGGCTGCTATTGTCATCAGTTCAATGATTGGTGGTGGTATTTTCAGTTTGCCGCAAAATATGGCGCAGTCTGCTTCTGTCGGAGCAGTTTTGTTGGCGTGGGTTATTACCGGAATTGGTATGTATTTTATTGCTAATTCATTTCGAATTTTATCAATGGCAAAACCGGATTTGACAACCGGTATTTATATGTATGCCAAAAGCGGATTTGGACCTTATATGGGATTTAATATCGGGTGGAGTTACTGGCTTTGTCAGATTTTCGGTAATGTCGGATATGCAGTTATTACAATGGATGCATTAAATTACTTTTTCCCCGGAACATTTACAGGTGGTAATAATATTCCTTCTATTATTGGAGGATCGATTTTAATTTGGGGATTTAATTTCCTTGTTTTACGTGGTATGAAGCAAGCATCAGTAATTAACTTAATTGCGACAATTGCCAAGATTGTACCATTGATTTTATTCATCATTATTTTGATGTTTGTTTTCAATATTGATAAGTTTGACTTTGATTTTTGGGGAAAAGCTATTGCCGGTAAAGTAAAAGGTTTGGGTTCAGTAGAAGCACAATTAAAAAGCACAATGCTTGTCACTTTATGGTCTTTTATCGGTATTGAAGGTGCGGTTGTTTTATCCAATCGGGCACGTAGCCAATCCGATGTCGGTAAGGCAACCTTAATGGGCTTTATCGGCTGTTTGACAATTTATGTGCTTTTATCCGTATTGCCATTTGGTTTTATGTCGCAAGCTGAGTTGTCAGGTGTTGCTAATCCGTCAACAGCCGGTGTTTTACAAAAAGTTGTCGGTCCTTGGGGTGCTTGGATAATGAATATTGGTTTGATTATCGCTGTATTGGCTAGTTGGCTAGCATGGACAATGATTACTGCCCAAATGCCACAGTCTATGGCACAGGACGGAACGTTTCCAACAGTATTCAAAAAAGAAAATGAAGCCGGTTCACCATGCGTTTCATTATGGGTGACCAGTGCCGTTATGCAAATCGGTATGTTGGTCGTTTATTTTTCAAACAACGCATGGAATACGATGCTTTCTATTACGGGTGTAATGGTTTTGCCGGCTTATTTAACAAGTACTGCGTATTTGTGGAAAATATGCGAAGACGGAGAATACCCTAAGATTACGACTGGCCGAGCAGCTGCTTTGTTTACAAGTATTATCGGAACAATTTATGCTTTATGGCTAATTTACGCAGCAGGATTAAGTTATTTATTGATGGCAGCGATATTTATTGCATTGGGTATTCCGGTTTATATTTGGGCTCGTAAAGAAAATGATGAGGGGCAATCATGTTTTTCTTGTCATGAAAGACGAATTGCCGGCGCTTTGATTTTAATCGCTCTATTTGCTATTTATGCTATGGTTCGGGGAATTATTAAAGTTTAATCTTAACAAATAAAAAGAAAAGAGTGGTTTTACAGCCACTCTTTTTTATTTTAATATCCTCAAACTTGACAAAAAAATAAAAAAACTTGACAATAAAGGGGGGGGGTATTATTGTAAACAATAAATATAATTTATGAAAGAGTAATTGTTGAGTAGAAAGAGAAAAATATGAGTAGTTTTGACTGGGTAAATGATCCGGACGAAGAAATTGAAAAGAAGATTAAAAATGGTAATTTTAATCACGATATGTTAATGAGTGCATGCTATTATGCCCGTACAAACGTCATAAAATTTATGAAAAAGGAAAATTATATTGATCGGGAAGTAGTCAATCAACCGGAGACATTATCAGGTTATTGTCCTTTGTATAATGCTGTCTTGAGTGGTTCAGCCGAAATGGTTGAAATGTTAGTTGAATTAGGCGCAGATGTAAATAAGTTGGGCGAACGCCAACATGTGATAGCATTGCATTTAGCTGCTTCTTTGGGGAATACAGAAATAGTTAAAACTTTGGTTGCGCATGGAGCAAAGGTGGATGCCGAGCTTGATGGGGGAATAACGCCATTGCATCTTGCCGCATATGGAGGAAAAATTGAAACCATTGAAGCATTGATTGAACTTGGTGCAAATGTGAATGCTCAGGATAAAAACGGTGAAACGGTTTTGCACTTGGCAAAACGAGGTGGCTTTCCAGAGGTAGTCAAAGTATTGATTAAAAATGGTGCTGGTAAAAAAAAGAGTAAGGCAAAAGCACCGGCAAATAAGAAAAAACTTTCACATAATAAAAAATTTGAAGAATACTATTTAAACTTTTTGTCTGTAATAAAGATGAAAGCAAGAAGTATTCTGTAATATAAAAAAGACAGATTAAATTAAACAGCCCTTTGACTTTTTCAAAGGGCGTTTTTTTTATGTGGTGTGTTATTGGCTAACCCACAAAACACGGCTGATCCATAAAATCTCATCCATTCTGAAGTGGCAATCCGGATATTCGGGATTCAGTGATTTCAAATCCAACTGCATGGCGGTTTTACGCATTAACTCTTTGACCATCACTTCCCCGCTTTTTGTCTTAACAACAACTCTGTCGCCATGGCGAATTTCAGATTCCGGTGAAATAATTAACCTGTCACCTTCGCGGTAAACCGGTTCCATGCTGTGTCCGGAAACTTCCAAAGCGTAAACATTCTTATCTAATTTTGTTGGAAATTCAATTCCGTCCCAACCATCGCTGTTTGTCGGAAAACCAGCATCATCAAAGTACCCGTCACGACCGGCTTCTGCAAAACCGAGCAATGGAATTGTCATTGCAGTATTTATTTCCTGACCGGCTAATGCCATAAATTCCAAAAAGGTAGTTGAAGTTGCTTCCAGCACTTTATTCAAACTCTCCATGGATAACCATCTTTTACGTCCATCAGATCCGATTCGTTTGCTTTTATTAAAAGAGGTCGGATCCAATCCCGCCTTTTGCGCCAATGCAGAAGGGGATAACCCTTTCTTTTCCGCTAAGTTGTCGATACCTTTCCAAATTTCAAAATAAGATAAATTCATGGGTATTTATTCCTTTCCGAATGCCAAAATTTCTACTGTTACGAGTATATAATAGGAAAAAATAAAAGTAAATAGGAAATTTTATATTTTTTTGTTGACAATGTAGGAAAATAATCCTAATCAATAAAAAGTAACGAGAGAATCGTGTATTTAAAAATAAGTTCTCGTTTTAGTTGTATAAAAATAAACAATTTTTTTAGGGGAAAATGAAGATGTTTAAAGAAAATAATATGGTTAAAATTGATACGTCTCCGGTACACCTTTTTGAAAATGCAGAGGAGGCATGGATGTGGTTTTGTTTTTGCGAGTCGCTTCCAAAATCATTTAAACGTAGCGGGAAAACAGCGACTTGGCCGTGTGAAACTTCTGATATTGCAATAGTCGTTAAACGGTTACTGCAACAAAAAATCTTAACACAAGAGCATCTGAAGATACTCAGTCTTTACGGGTTGAAACAAATTCCGCCTTATGAAAAAGACGGTGATCCAAAACAGCATTGTCAACTTTGGAGACAGGCTCTGCAAAGAATTTTAAAACCTTTAAAGATGAAGGGAATTGTTGATTCGGCGGGAACAGTTTTTAAATTTTGCGGAGATGTAAAATGATAGGACAACATTTAAACGGATATCGGTATGAAAAAGCGGTTGTCGGTTTTGGCGGAGAACCGACATTATGGTGGATGCATTTTTTGAAAAAGGGCTTTTATCATTGTCTTGTCGCCTTGGGACGAGAAAATGAATGGTTGATCATTGATCCTTTATTGCATTTTACGGATGCGATTATGATAAAAAATGTGAACATAAAACTCTTTTTTAAAAATCATGGTTACAGATTCGTTGAAGTGCCTGTAAATGAACCTGCTTACAAACGATTACGTGTAATGCCATACACTTGTGTTGAAACTGTAAAACGTTTTATAGGCGTTGAAAAATCCTTTATTTTCACGCCTTACAGCCTGTTTTGTTATTTAAATAAAAAAATAGGAAAAAAATCCTTGACATTGGGTTGAAAGTGTGATATACTGTTTTGCAGTTGGTTGGGAAAAGTGTATCTAAAAGCCTCCTTTTAAAAAGGGGGCTTTTTTTGTTCTTTTGAAAGGGTTGTCTTTTATAGACAGCCCTTTTTTCTTAACTAGCTTTGGTTCTTTTTTATAAGGAGAAGTTTATGAAAAAAGTAAAAGAAGTTATCGGTTTGCAACCGGTTACGCAAGAAGTAACGGCCCCATCTTCATTAGAAGAAAGGGATGGCTCTTACTTGGCACGTCAGGCCGGTTTACAAACGGTTCAAACGTCTATGCGGGGAATTTTAAGAAAAAACGAAAATACACCGCAACGAAAAAGATTATTGGGAGAATAAAATGCCGACAGTTTCTAATTTATATCAGCGATTTTTGAAAATGAAATCGCATCGTCAAGCATTGGAAAATACTTGGCGAGAATGTTATGAGTTTGCATTGCCTCAACGTGAAGGATTGCTCTCCGGTATATCCAGTCAGGTTGACCGATTGTTTGATGGTACGGCACCCGATTGTGTGGATCAATTGGCTGCATCTATTTTTTCGGAATTAACTCCGCCTTGGTGCAAATGGTTTGATTTAAGGGCCGGAATTGAAGTGGATGAAAACGACAAAGAAACAATTCAAAGTTTGCAAAAAATTTCGGATATTTTGAAAAACCATTTAAATCAATCAACCTTTAGCGTTGAAATGCATCAATGTTTTTTGGATTTGGTTACTGTCGGAACGGCTTGTCTGTTGTTTGAAGAATCCAGATTAGGCGAAAAAACGGCTTTTCATTTTACGGCAATTCCTCTGTCTGAAATTTATGTAGACGAAGGTTATTCGGGCAGATTGGATACAACTTACAGATATTGTCAATTACCGTTATCGACTTTGATGCAACGTTTTGAACGGGCAAAGGTTGATGAAAAAATGCTTGAAAACGAAAATCCGGCGGATATTCAAATTCCGATTATC
Source organism: Alphaproteobacteria bacterium (assembly GCA_017962565.1). GTDB lineage: Bacteria > Pseudomonadota > Alphaproteobacteria > CAAHEQ01 > UBA3637 > CAAHEQ01. The sequence continues at coordinate 160,478 of JAGCVC010000018.1, forward strand.
GAGTGTGTTATTCCGCGTCAAGAAGGCGGTTATGATTATGTCGCTTTTGTCGAAAAAGACAATAATCATTTGTTCAGTCCGGCAGATCAGTTCTTATTGAAAGAGGGCTTTTTTGAAACATCTCCGTTTATTACGTTCAGATGGCTGAAAGCTCCCGGTGAAATTTACGGACGTTCTCCGGTTATGAAGGCATTACCTGATATTAAAACAACAAATAAAGTTGTTGAATTGATTTTGAAAAATGCCAGCATCGCTGTGACGGGAATTTGGCAAGCGGAAGACGACGGCGTTTTAAATCCCGCAAATATTCGATTAGTCCCCGGAACGATTATTCCAAAAGCTGTCGGTTCAAAAGGATTGACACCTCTGCAACCTGCCGGTGATTTTGATGTATCGCAATTGATATTGGAAGATTTGCGTGCACGTATTCGGCATGCTTTATTGACCGATAAATTGGGACAAGTTCAAAATACTCAAATGACAGCAACGGAAGTTTTAGAACGTTCTGCCGAAATGGTACGTATTTTGGGTGCAACCTACGGACGGTTACAATCAGAATTGCTGACGCCATTGATTGAACGGGCTTTAAACATTTTGCGCAGACGTGGTGAAATTCCTGATTTGTACTTGGATGGTCGAGTGGTTTCAATCACGTATCAATCACCGATTGCTTCATTACAAACACAGCAAGAAGCATCAAATGCTTTAACATTTATGCGGTCTTTGATTGATATGAAAGTAGACGCCTTGCAAATGGTCGATGTCTTGGGTTTTACCAAATGGTTAGCAGCACGTTTGAATGTACCATTGTCGTTGATTAAAGAAACGATTTCAAAACCTCAGGAGGTTATTTCATGAAGTTCGGTTGGTCTTTTTTGGAAAATTCACAGCCGACCCCCGCGCCTGATGAATTGGCAAAGTCGTTTGTGAGATGTTTTTCTTCTTCCGACGGTAAACAGGTTTTGAATTATTTGTGTGATCAAATAAAAAATCGTTTTTTACCGGCAACGGCAAGCACAAACGAACTGTGGTTTTTAGAGGGAAAACGTGCTCTGTTGGCACAAATCGAACATTTAATTAATAAAGGAAAAAAAGGAGAATAAAATGGCAGAAAATTTAATGCAAAATCAAAACAATAATAATGAAATCCCAGCTAAATTTTTGGATGCAAAAGGCAAATTAAATGCAGATGCTTTATTGCAATCTTACTTAGAGTTGGAAAAGAAATTGGGTTCAATGGTTCATATTCCATCAGCAGATGCTTCGGAAGATGAAAAGAAAGTTTTTTATCAAAAAATCGGCGTTCCGGCTAATGCAGATGATTATAAATTGGAAATTAAAAACGAATTATTGGCATCTGATCCGGAAGTCAATCAACGTTTGTGCAATTTGGGTTTTACCAATGCGCAAGTACAGGCAGTATATGATTTGGCTGCGGAAAAAGTTTTGCCGGTAATCGAGGAATTGGCACAAGATTATGAGGCTTCTCGTCAAAGAGTTCTTTTGGAAAATCATTTTGGTGGAAAAGAACGTTTTGAAGAAGTTGCTCGTCAAATTACTCTTTGGGCAAAACAAAATGTTTTACAGGAAGTCTTTGATGCCTTGTCGACAACTTATGAAGGTGTTTTGACTTTGTATAAAATGATGGAAAACGGTGAGCCGGCAATTTTGCCGAAAGGCGCACCAGTCAATGAAATTTTGGATGAAGAAGGTCTAAAAAAATTAATGATGTCGCCGAAATATTGGCGTGACCAAGATCCGGCAACTTTGAAAAAAGTTTCTGACGGATTTAATCGTCTTTATCCGAATAAGTAATAAAAGATAATCGCCTTTGCGACCTTTTATTTGTTTTTATAAACGGGCGGTTTTGTCCACAACCTGTTGTAAAAAGCGTAATTTTTGTATTTAACAACAACTAAAAAAGGAAATAAAAATATGACAGATGAAGTATCTACAGCAATAGATGCCGCTTTTGTGAAACATTTTCAAGCAGAAGTGGTAACAGCTTATCAGCAAATGGGTTCGAAATTGCGTTCGACGGTTCGTTCAAAAAACAACGTTATTGGTGCCAGTACAACTTTCCAAGTAATCGGAAAAGGCAGTGCAACGACAAAAACGCGTAATGGTGCAATTACGGCCATGAGCCTGACACATACACCGGTTGAATGCACTTTGACGGATTATTATGCTGGTGCATGGGTTGATAAATTGGATGAATTAAAAGTCGGACATGATGAACGCAGAGCAATCGCACAAATGGGTGCATATGCTTTGGGACGTAAAACAGACGATTTAATCATTACGGCATTGGATACATCAACCAATACAATCGGTTCTGCACTTTCTCCAGCAGAAATGACAAAAGCAACTATTTTGGAAGCTTTTACAAAGTTAAATGCAGCTGATGTACCAGATGATGGTGAACGTTATGCTTTGGTTGCTCCGGAACAATGGAATCATTTGCTTGGCATTGAAGAATTTTCTTCAGCAAATTATGTCGGTGATAAAACACCATTTATTGCCGGTTGCGAAAGCCGTAAATGGTTGGGAATTAACTGGATTATGCATACAGGTTTACCAAAAGGAACTGGTACACACACTTGTTTCATTTACCACAAAAATGCAATAGGTCACGCTGTTGGTATGGATATTAAAACAGATATCACATGGCACGGTGATTATGCAGCACACTTTGTGAACAGTATGATGAGCCAAGGTGCTTGTATGATTGATGATACCGCAGCAGTTAAGATTATTTGTTCAGACACTTTGACTTCTGATGCAGAAGCAGAACAAGGTGAATCATAAAAATAAAACAGTAAAGGGGGTGTTATGCCCCCTTTACACAACTAATAAAAGGAGTGAAAAATGGCTCAAACTGCTATTTCTTTATGTTCGAAAGCGTTAATTAAATTAGGTGCTCAACCAATATCTTCATTTGCGGAAAGCACGGCGGAAGCCGAAATAGCATCTCAACTTTATGAACCGGTTAGAGACGATTTACTGTCTGCTTATCCTTGGCGTTTTGCTACTGCACAAAAACAATTAAATCAGTTGGTCAATGCTCCAAAAGCAGATTATGCTTATGCTTATCAACTGCCAAATGATTTTTTGCGTGTTTTATCAGCAGGGGTTAATAATACCGGTCGTGGTCTTAATTATCGAATTTGCGAAAGAACATTACAATGTAATGATTCAAATGTGATATTGACTTATATTTACAATCCGCAAGAGCAAAATTATCCGCCCTTTTTCAATCAGTTATTGATTGCTAAATTAGCAGCTGAATTTTGTTTGCCCCTTACGGAAAATGCATCGAGAACCGAATTTTTAGTCAGACAAGCAAACGAATTATTCACACGTGCAAAGTTGATTGATGCACAACAAGATATTCCAACAGGGATAACAGACTTTTCATTGATAGGAGCAAGGTTATGAGTCAGTTAGTCAATCATAAAACTAATTTTACATCCGGCGCCGTTTCAATGGATTTGTTGGGCAGAACAGATCTGTCGGCTTATGATAATGGTGCATTGGAGTTGAAAAATGTATTTATCAATCCGATTGGCGGTATTCAAAGGCGATCCGGTTTGCGTTATATTGATACAATTGCATCGGCAGTGCGTTTGATTTCCTTTACTTTCAATACAGAACAAGTTTATTTATGTGTTGTTGGGGACAGATTTATTCGTGTTTATAAAAACGAAACATTACTGCAAACATTGGTAACGCCGTGGGTAGAAGCAGATATTCCTCAATTACGTTGGACACAAAGTGCTGATACATTATTGTTGACGCATCCGGATTATGAACCAAAGAAAATCACAAGACAAAGTAATGAAACATTTGTTTTGTCTTCTTGGGTTTTTGAAACGGATGCTGTCGGGCATAAATTTTGTCCATATGAAAAATATGATGCAAATATAAAAATGAGCGCTCAAAGTAATGGTTCTAATATATCTTTAACAACGGACAATGCTTTTTTCCAAAGTTATCATGTCGGACGGCATTTTAAAGTTGCCGGTGGAGAATTTGTTGTCAGCGCAGTTGCTGATACAACACATGCGACTGCTACTCAGGTGCAAGCAGCACAAAATTCAAGTTTGACTTTAGATTGGGCAGAAGAAGCTTTTAGCGCGCAGCACGGTTATCCCGTTTGTGTTACTTTTTATCAAGGACGTTTGGTTATCGGTGGTTCTCGCGATTTGCCAAACAAGTTATGGTTTTCAAAAAGTTTTGCAATTATGAATTTTGATGCGGGAACCGGATTAGATGATGAAGCAATCGGTTTCAGTTTGCTATCTGATCAGGTTAATGCTATTTGCGGTTTAATGCCCGGTCGTCATTTACAAGTATTTACTTCCGGTTCAGAATGGATGGTTTCCGGGGAACCTTTAACACCTCAAAGCATCCAACTAAAACGTCAAACAAGGGTAGGTTCTCCGACTTATCGTTTTGTTCCGCCTGTGGATGTTTCCGGTGCAACATTATTTGCTTCGGAAAATGGTCGGGAAATTCGGGAATTTTTGTTTGCCGATTTGGAACAAGCGTATCAAGCAAAAAACGTATCATTATTGTCAAGTCATTTGATACAAAAACCAATAGATATGGATTACGATGCTAATCGCCGATTGGTCTATATTATTATGGAAAACGGACAAATGGCGACTTTGACCAATTATCGATCGGAAGATGTTTTGGCTTGGAGTTTGCATGAAACTGCCGGTCAATTTTTGTCGGTTTGTGTTGTTGAAAAAAATGTTTACTTTTTAATCAAACGTGGAAACAGTATTTATTTGGAAACATTTGACGATGAAGTTTTTACGGATTGTGCTTTTTTGGGCGAAGATACAACGGCTCACACAACGTGGACAGGTTTGACACCTTTGGTTGGAAAAGAAGTTTATGTGGTTGCTGACGGGCAAATTGAAGAAAGTATGGAATTGTCCTCATCATCCATTACTTTATCGAAAGCCATTAAAAAGTTGGAAGTTGGGTTGCCTTATAAGCATACAATTGTACCATTACCGCCGGTTGTAAATTCTTCAATGGGTAGCATACCGTTGAAAGCCGTCAGATTAATTGAAGTGCGTTTCAAAATAATTGATACGGCATCATTAAAATTGGATATCGGAAACGGTTATACGGAATTTTTGGTCAAAAAAATGAATAACGGTTACATTTTGGATGCGGTAAAAGAAAAACAAACGCAAGATGTTTGTATTCACGCTTTGGGTTGGGTGCGTAATTGCACAACACCTTTGTGGAAAATAGAAAGTGATATTCCTTTGCCATGCAAAATTGTTTCCGTTACATGTATTATGAAAGTGAGTGAATAAAATGGCAGCAACATCTTCAAGTTTTAGTGGTTTGGTTTATGAAGCATTAACCGGCAATCAAAAAAATGAATTAAAAGAAGAAAAAAGAAATGCTTTGTTGGAACAAGAAAGCAATATTCAAAATTATAAAAAGAAATTGGCGTCTTACCGGTCTAAAATGGCCGCACAGGGAATATCCGGTATTTCAACCGGTATTCAAAACGGGTTGAAAGAGGAGACGGATGATGCAAACACATCAATTATACAAAAATTAAATCAAAAAATTAAAAATCAACAAAACAGAACGCGCAAAAAGACGTTGCTTTCCTTGGGATTTAACGTCGGCACCAGTTGATAAGGGAATAAGGAAATGACACAGGAAAAAATACGAAAGATGAAGGATTTTTTCTTGGATGCTTTACCCGAAAAATTGTCTGCTGTACTCCAAGAGTACAACGACTTTACTGCGCAACCGGCTCCATTGGACGCAAAGTCCTTTGGAGCCTATCACACTGCTTGTAAAAATGCGCTGTCACATATCGTTTTATTGATGAAAATGTTGCAATTGGTTGATGAAAACAACAAAGAGGAAAGTCCTGATGATTGGCTGAAAAAAGCAAGATTGGCAATGGAGGAAACAAATACTGATGATGAATAAAGCAAAGTTAATCGAATTTTTGTGGATATGGAATCAAATCCAAGGTTTGACTGTTCCCGAACATCATAAAGCCATTTGCACTTTTTTGTCCGATATGCTTAAACAAAACAAAAATCAGGCACTTTTAATGGCTTTTCGTAATTCCGGAAAATCAACGTTAGTTGGCCTTTTCTGTGCTTGGGTTTTATACCAAAATCCAAACGTTCGCATTTTGATTATGTCAGCGGATTATGAGTTGGCAAAAAAGATGGTACGGAACATTAAACGCATTATTGAACATCACCCTTTGACAGTACATTTAAAGCCAAAACAAAAAGATCAATGGGCATCCGACCGCTTTACGGTTTGTCGAAATCAAGAATTAAGGGATCCTTCTGTTTTGGCGCGTGGTATTGGTGCTAACATTACCGGCTCACGTGCAGATTTAATTGTATGTGATGATGTGGAAGTCCCAAAAAACTGCGATACGGTAAGTAAACGAAATGATTTGCGTGAAAAACTTTCGGAACTGGATTTTGTTTTGGTGCCCGGTGGTTTAATGCTTTATGTCGGAACACCACATACGAAAGAAACAATTTACAATACAAACAATGATGGTTTTTTAAAAGGTTTTCAAACTTTTCGCTTGCCGATATTAAATGAAAAAGGACAAAGTGCATGGCCGGAACGTTTTCCTTTACCTAAAATTGAAGCAATACGCAAAAGAGCAGGGCCATTGAAATTTTTAAGCCAAATGCTTTTGAAACCGGTCAGTTTAAAAGAAGGTAGGTTAAATGCAAACGGTATAGTTTTTTATGATAGTCCGTTGGATTATCACGAAACAAATACAATGGCGGTTTTATCAATAGGACCATATCGGATGGTGTCGGCAAGTGCTTGGTGGGATCCGGCATTTGGAGCAAGTCAAACAGGTGATAATAGTGTTTTAGCGTGCGTTTTCTTTGATAAAGAAGGGCGCGCTTTTTTACATGATATTGCTTATTTGAAATCCGAGCAGATTGATAAAGCGGCAGAAAATCAGTGTAATCAGGTTGCTGATTTAATTGAAAAATATCATTTGCCTCAAATTCGAATTGAAACAAATGGTATAGGCAAATTTTTGCCTGAATTATTAAAAAAGACATTACAAGAACGACATATTGTTTGTGCGGTTCTTCCGATGCATTCACATGTTCCGAAGGCTGTTCGCATAACCGAAAGTATGGATGCCAGATTGGCAAACGGTTCTTTGTGGTTTCACGAACGGGTAAAGCACACGCCTTTAATGAACGAAATTGCTTCGTGGACACCGGATGCACGACAAATGCATGATGACGGATTGGATGCGTTGTCCGGATGTTTATTGTCCGAACCCGTTCATTTGACAAGAAACTTTCAAAATTTTGAAAGCAAAGCAGATTGGCGATATTCGCAAACATCAAGTGTTTTTACTTTGGATGACATAAAGATTTAAAAAGGAGAGAAAATGACAGAAAGATTTTTTGATGATACCGATATTTTGGCGCGTACACTTTATGGTGAAGCACGAGGAGAAGGTTTAATCGGTATAGAAGCAGTAGCAAATGTAATTTTGAACCGAGTTGCTTTATCTCAACAACATGCGTTGTGGTGGGGAAAAACGGTTTCGGAAGTTTGTTTAAAACCTTTTCAATTTTCATGTTGGACCCCATCGGATAAAAACTTTTATCGTTTAATCCGTATTAATGATGAAAACCCCATTTTTCGATTGTGTCAGCGTGTCGCAACGCGCGCTTTAAACGGTGCTTTATCCGATATTACACATGGTGCAACGCATTATCATTCAAAAAAAGTTAATCCAGCATGGGCAAGACGATTAACGCCTGTTTATGAATACGGCAATCATCTGTTTTACAGAGAGGTAGCCTGATATGACGGCTTTTGAATTGGAAATCGGTAAACTGATGGCACAGTTTGATAGTTTGCAACAACGATTGGATGATGTACGCAAAGGCATGGAAAATACGAATAAGCAATTAATGAAATGGCATCAAGAATTCGAAAATTTTTCGGGAGATATTATGGAAAAAATGGAAAAACGTTTCATTTTGCGTTCTGAAATTGCTCCAATCAAAGCAATGTTGTCCGTTATTGCCGTTGCAACTGTCAGTGCAATTTGCCTGACTCTTTCAGAATTATTTTTTAAACGTTTATTTTAAAGGAGAAAAAAATATGAATTTTATAATGGTTCATTTTGATGATGTATTGATCGCAGTAACTTCCGTTGTGACGGCTGCCAGTGCTATTTGTGCACTGACACCGACACCAAAAGACGATAATTTTATCGCAAAGGTCAGAAGTTTTTTAAATGTTTTGGCTTTGAATGTCGGCAAAGTTAAACCAGCAAAATAATAGTTGTTTTTTTATCTAATCTTTATCCTTCAAAACAAAAAGGGACACAAAAAAGTGTCCCTTTTTCCAAAATCAACAGGGATGTAAGGAGGAATTAGTTTGTTGATCTTGGAATGCTTTCATCCGAAAAAGCCGTCATTGTAAAATAAAGCTTACGAATGTCTTTTTCGGACAAATCTGAAATTTCTTTTGCGGCATCTATCATCGCTTTTGTAGGAACCGCCGGTACAATGATTAAACCTTCATCATTTAATGCTTGCAGCATTTCCAAAGATTCTTCAATACGATTTGACAGTTGTAAGTCTTTCATTAGCACTCCTCTAGATAATCGCTACCATCTGATTCAAGTTCTTCATCAGGACCTGCCATAGCTTTTATCAAATCAAAAATCTTGTGTGCCATATTTCTGTTCGGAATGCGATAATAAGCTCTCATCAATTCCAACGTTTCACGGCGATTAAGCGGATCATCATCTAATTGAGCGGTAAACTGAGCCACTTTATTTACCCAATCTTCATTTAAAGATGCATTTTGAAGATGTCTTGGACTTAAGCTTTTTGTTTCATCTGTAATACCTTCATAAAACAAACCAATTGGTGTTTCTAATACTTGACTGATATCCCATAAACGACTGGCACCGATACGGTTCAGACCTTTTTCATATTTCTGTACTTGTTGGAATGTCAGGCCTAATGCTTCCCCAAGTTTTTCTTGGCTTAATCCCTTTAACGTTCTATACATACGAACGCGGTTACCCACATGAACATCAACCGGATTGGGTTCCCCATCTAAACGACCGCGAGAAGATTTTTTACTCATACGCTTGCTCCTTTAAATAGATACATACAACGTTACACTTAAAGTAACACTATTATTTTATGTTTGTCAACCGTTAATTTGTATTCTAGGGGCTTTTTTTGTTTAATATCAATGCAAATACAATGCATAACAGACTTAAAATTAATGGGATGCTGTTACCCAAACGTGCATAAATTGTTATGCTGTCTAATGCTTTTGGAAGAGAACCATCCAAAACCCCTTGAGTATTTAGTGGTAAAGAGGACATAATTTCTCCCCACGGATAAATAATAGCGCTGATGCCAGTTCCTGCCACACGTACTAAGGGCAATCCTTCTTCCACAGCACGCATTTGAGCCGATGCCAAATGTTGATAAGGACCGGCGGAATCGCCATACCAACCATCGTTTGTGACATTAATTAACCATTTTGGACGCGGTTGCGTTCTGTCTACGACTTGATGCGGAAAAATAACTTCATAGCAAACCAACATACCCGCCGGCGGTGCATTTGGAATACGAATTGTTTTGACACCTGATCCTTCCTTTATATCGGAACCGATTGGAACGATTTTATCAAACGGCAATATGTTACGCAAAGGAACGTATTCACCGAAAGGAACCAAATGTGATTTGTCGTAAAAACTTTCAATTTCCCCCATATCATTTAAAACAAAAACGCTGTTTGCTAATTGTTTTTTAGATTTATCAGCCACGCGCAAAGATCCCGTGATTAAGGTTCCGTTTTGTCTTACTGCAGATATAGTCATTGCACGTGCATCTTCGGATACGTCTAATGGATATGGTGATGCAGTTTCTGACCAAAGAACGTGTGTTATTTTTTCGTGATTTTTGCTTTTAGACAAACGGATGTGTTGCATGAAATTTTCTTCCGCCGCATTATCATCCCATTTTAATGTTTGTTCTATATTTGGTTGAACTAAGCGCAATTGCACTCCCCAAACATATTCGTGTGTCATTTCGTAACATCTTAAAAAACCGAATATTGCTATAAATGCAAAAGTTGAAAGATCAATTGCAGCCCAAACATATTGTTTTTTATAAATCAAAAAAGGTACGGCAAACCAAATGATGCTGAATAAAGAAAGTCCGTATACGCCCGTAACACTTGCCGTTTGAAGAACAGGTAACCATGCGGTCCAAACAGAGCCTGTTAAGTTCCAAGGGAACCCTGTGAAAAGCCAACTGCGTATCCATTCAAATATGCATAGCCACCCAGCAAAAGCAAGCACCCGCGCAAATATGTGATTAACGCGCCAACATAGCAAAGCCGGTAATCCAAAAAATAATCCGAAAAGTAATCCAAATCCCAATGGTACAACAGGGACAAGCCAAGCAAACGCCCCATTATCAATCAACAAAGCATGGACAAGCCAGCTCATACTCATTGCGCCTATACCAAATCCAAAACAAAAACCGCAAAGGAACATTTGTCTTTTGTTTCGCGCTTTCATAAATGCATAGAAAAATAGGGAATAAGTTAAGAATAATAGCAGAATGCATGAATAGGGTGCAAAACCAAATCCGGATAAAAAACCGACAATTAAACAAAGAATGTAATTTTTTTTCATCATATAATCTTTTTTATTATTGTAACACAACGCAAAACATATTGTATTAGAAAAAAATGCTTTTTACAATCAAAAAAAACTTGATTTTTTATCAAAAATTTTGTAAAATATTCTAAACTGTATTTAAAAAGGAATTCGGATGAAAATATTTACAGACGCGTCCTCTGATAATGGGACACTGGGAGCCGGTTGTGTGCTTGTCAGTGACGATAATCGTCTCCTCGGTTCATTCGGTTCTTCTTTCTTCACCGGAAGCGTTAATTTTGCGGAACTTTATGCTGTTTATACGGCCATTCGGTATGTGGCTAAAATTGCAGGTGAAAATGAATTAAAAGAAGTTCGCATTTTTTCAGATTCGGAATCCATATTAAGAAGAATAAAAAGTTATGTAAATTGTTTGTCAAAAACACAACAAACGTTATCACATAAAGATAAGAAGTTTTTGAATAAGTTGGAAACCAACTGTTCCCCCTTTCAAAAAAGAGTGTTAAGTGAAATCATGGACCTTTTTGAACAAAACAAAAATATAAATTTCAGTCTGATAAGGGTACAAGGGCATCAAAAGCCAAAAAATAATCCAAGAACGGAAGAAGAGTATAACGGTCATTGGAATATTTATGCAGACAGATTTGCAAATAGAGTGCGTTTGGTCGGGGAAGAACGGTTAAGTGGAGAGGCCGAAAAAGACATATCTGTGCGTAAGGAAATTTTTATATATGAGGAAGTAAAAGCAGGTGTTCTGGATAGAGAAATTATTGAAGGTAAGGGAAGCGTAATTTCGAAATTCTTAAGTACAAATGATACGTATTCCATCAGAAATGTTGGCGACAAAGGGGGGGCGTTTAAGAATGTTGCAGTCAGTATAGTGCCTAGTGGGGAAGAAGAGCCTAAAAAGAAAGAAAAAAAAGAAAATCGTGCAATCCGTACGTTACACCACCAACCAAGAAGAAGCTCCATTTTATTAAATAATGTGGGTTGTAAGGATCGGGTATAAAAGTTTTTCTTGCAATTAGAGAAAGAATCGTGTATAAAAGGACATCCGTTCGGGTGATTAGCTCAGTTGGTAGAGCAGCTGACTCTTAATCAGCGGGCCCAGAGTTCGAGTCTCTGATCACCCACCAATTATAACAGCCACCTTATAATAGGTGGCTTTTTCTTTTGTTTCCAAGCGTTTGTGCGAGTTCGAAGATGGCGTTTTTGAAAAACGCTATTTTTTAGGCAGTTTCGAACTTGCAAAGCAATTATTTGAAAATTATATTGATTTTCTATAAAAAATATTATAAATTTGACCCTGTCTGTTTTAATAGGAAATAAACAATGAAAAAAACTTTAAATCTATATTTTCCGCTGTTTCTTTCTGTAATCCTGTGTGTTTTGACTTTTATCAGTTATAGTAACGCTTATGATACGCAGGTTTGGTGGACAGAAATAGCAAGTGTTTTCTTCTTGTTATTAATTTTTGGATTAACTTATAAAAAATTCAAGTTTTCAAATACTGCATACTTTATTTTATTTGCGTGGTGCGTATTACAAGTAATTGGAGCTCAATACACTTTTGAAAGAGTTCCTTTTGATTATATTACAAACTTATTCGGCTTCGAACGTAATCATTATGACAGGGTGGCACATTTTACAATCGGTTGCAGTTCTTTTTTAATTAGCGAATTTGTTTATCGAAAAGGTTTTGTTTCTGGCAAAATAATAGCAATATGTTTTGGAATTATTTTCATCATGGCTATGGCAAATGCTTGGGAACTTGTAGAATGGATTTACGCCGAAGTTGATGGAGGTTCGGCAGGACAAGCTTTTTTGGGCTCTCAAGGCGATATTTGGGATGCACAAAAAGACATGTTGATGGATACATTAGGAGCTCTATTAGGAGGTATTATTTTTTATTTTTTTACTCCTAAAAAATCTCATTCTCTCCGCTAAATTTTTTAGTTCTGCTGCTTTCATGGTTCGAAAATGGTATACACTCGCCCACCAATTATAACAGCCACCGTTTAATCGGTGGCTTTTTTTATTTGTATTTAGAAACTTATTCAAGTTCGAAACCAGTAAAATAAAAAAAACGAAAATTTGACAGTTTTGAACTTTTGAAAATAAATTTAATTACAATCCTTTATATTTTGTTTTATATCCGTGATTTTCTGCCGGTCTTAAATCGTTCGGATACATGGTGTCTGCGTATACATCTGTTTGCAACTTTTTAATCAATTCAAATACTTTCCGATAATCCGAAATATCGGAAATAGATAGCCCCATCGAAACGGGACGGCCATTTACTCTGACATTGGGAGCTGTATCATCATTTGTATCCGAAAAAACAACATCTCCTACTCCTAAGTATTGATCAAATATGCCTCGATGAATATTAATTTTGGAAATCTCCGTATACGGTTTCATTTGACAAGTATAGGCAAAAACTCCTCCGGATGTATATACTCCTTTATCCGTGACAATGTATTCCGTATGTTTATATCTACGAAAAATAAATAAAACCCCTGCAAGGTATATCCAAACAGGCATTAGGTGAAATAATATAAAGATTATTGGAAGCCACACAAATTCCGTTGGCTCATGTAAAAGAGCTGCAATAAAAATAGAATCAAATAATAGCCAAATCAAGGCAAATGGCAAAAGAGGATTAAAAATACCCTCCAAGACATAACACTTTTTATTTGGACGGCCACGCCACAGGATTTGTTCTTTGTTGTTGACCATTAATTCCAGATCGGATTTTGCATAATTGTTTAACATATTATTCCCCTCATGATTATTTCCGAAAAATATTATTCATAAATAAATATTGAGAGTCAAGCCATTTTTCTAATTCTTTCCACCTATGCCATTAATTCTATCGCTGAAGATAGAGTATACTCACCCACCTTTCAATCAGTGGCTTTTTTATTTGTTTACAAGTGGTTGTGTGAGTTCGATAATAACAATCTTAAAATTTGCTTTTTGTGTAATAATTAAAAGCATCTCTATCAATGTGTAGTTCATTAAAAACTTGTTGATTTTTCTGAAATTTTGTGGTACGATAACCCCTTAAAAGAAAGGATAAAAAGTATGTTTCCACAAAATATTTTATTGCATTTAAATCGTTATCTTGCTCATTTAAAATCAATTTGTTGTATTCCGACACAGTCACTTAAACCTGTCGTTCGCGTTAAGAATAAAAGAGATTTTAACAAAGATGATGTGTTAAAATTTAATCGTAATATAGATACCTGTCCACCAAATGGATTGCGTGAATTTTCTAAATTAAATCGAAAAGAATTGTTAGAACTTGATATTAATTATATTTCCGTTGACAACAAAAAATGGTTTTTTTATACGCACGATAAAATCGGTCAATTCTTTTTAGAAGACGGATCACGAAAAGTCGAAATTGAATTTCCTGTTTGGATGGAAATGCAATATGTATTTGAAACAAAAGGCATTGATAAGGCTGTACATGATGTTTTGAGCAAATGTATGGACAGAAAGATACCAAAGAAAAACCTGGCCGATTGCTTCCCGGGACATCTTTGCAGGGCCATTTATAACGACAACCCTCAATTTGAAGCAACCGAAGCTGCTGTTTTGGAGTTGTTGCAAGTATTGACGAAAGAAACCCAAAAATATATGGAAAATAATTGCGTAACTATTATTGCTAATTCTGCAGCGTGCAAGGAATTTACAGCTTCATATCCGAATACTGTATCCGATTTTCAAAAAGTACGCGATTTTTTAAGCGGTCACCACGAATACATGTTTAACTTGGCTGAAAAATTAAATTTAATAAAAAATGCCAATTTGATTCCTCTTTATGAAAATATACGAAATCACTTGCGCCACCCGGACACTACGCCTCCGGAATACATTCAACCGCAAAAAATATATGATGATTTTTGTTCAATATTAATGCAAACACCTAACCATAATTCCCAAGCCACGAAAATGTCTCGATTGGATTATAATACGGTTGTTGCTCTTAATTTGCAAACATTCAGTTGTCTTGCTGAAATGTTAGATGCGTGTGTTGATCCGCTTGTAAAAAAGAAGAAAAATAACGGAAAGCCCGGAATAGTTTACAACAAACCATACTTTAATGATTTAATAAAAAAAGGTTTGCTGACAAAAGAAGAAAAAGACATTTTTGATCAATATCGTCATCGGTGTCGGGCTGTGGCTCATCATGATAATGATGCGGAAAGAGCACGCAGAAAATTGATACAGAAACACAAAGATCTTGACGAGTTAATTTTAAAAGTAAGCGACAGAGTAGATAAATATTTAGGTCGGTAATTTTTTCCCATTTACAATTGATAGCCTTAAGATTATTAGAATTGACATTTTATTGAATAAAAATTAATATATCGATTTATGAAAAACATTGTAATTTTAACGGGCTCGGGAATATCAGCGGAATCCGGATTAAAAACGTTCAGATCCGAAGATGGCTTATGGCTGAATTACAAAGTTGAAGATGTTTGTACAGTGGAAGCTTTTGAAAAAAATCCGGCATTTGTTCATTCTTTTTATAATGAGTTAAGACCGATTATGATGAAGGCGCTTCCTAACATGGGGCATCAAGCCATTACAATGTTGCAACAGGAATTGCCGGAAATAAATATCAATGTTGTAACGCAGAATGTAGATTTATTGCACGAAAAAGCCGATAACAAAAATATTTATCACATACACGGACGAATTGATGAATGTATTTGTATGAATTGCGGTCACGTTCTTAAAACTTTGGAAGATGTCAAAAGTGATGAAATTTGTCCTCGCTGCAAAGCTATGGGAATGTTAAAGCCGAATATTGTCTTTTTTGGTGAAATGCCCCAATATATGGACGAGGTAGATAACATGTTGGCGGAATGTGACATGTTTATTGCTATTGGAACCAGCGGTGTTGTTTACCCTGCGGCCGGTTTTGTTCGGTTGGCAAAATTTCATGGAGCAAAAACTTACCTTTTTAATTTGGAACCATGCAATAATAGCTTGGCATTTGATAAAGAAATTTTGGGCAAAGCATCCGAAACTTTTCCAAAGTTTGCAGAACAATTAATTAACGAAATCCACAAAGCTTAGTTTATCATTTGCTTTGAATATTTTTTGAGTATTGTGTTTACAAATATTTTTTGCTAGAATAAAACAATAAAATTTTAAAAGGGAGTTTTTATGAAAAAAATCAATTGGAAAAGTATTGTTGTTTTGGCAATTGCAGTATTAGTAGCAATTGGGATTGTTTCAATAAATGTTTATAAACAAAAAGATGAAAAGAAAAACGATAAACCGGTTGTTAAAATCGGTGTGACATTGCCTTTGACCGGTTCAATGGCAAAATTGGGGAAAGATACTCAAAGAGCCCTTCAAATACGTTTAAGTGAGATCCCCGAAGAATCAAAATATCAATACAAATTAATCTTTGAAGATGATCAATTACAGTCTTCTAAAGAATTTGCAAACGCACAAAAATTAATCAATTTTAATAATGTTGATGTAATGATTTCCGGCTTTTCGGGTGGAGCTTCTGCAATAGCTGATTTAGCCGATAAAGCACAAGTTGTTTACTGGAATTTTCAATGGACAGATGAAATTGTTAAAAAGAGTCCATATGTATTTTCGTTTATTTTGGTTCCAAAAGACGTTGCAAAAGCATGGTTGGATGTTGCATACCAAAGAGGTGTACGTAAAATTGCTATTATTAATAATGAAGCACACGCAGGCGGTGAGTATGTTATTGCTGCTATAAAAGAACTTTTACCGAATTATCCGGATATGGAAATTGTTGGTATTGAACATATTCCTTTGTTTGGTTCGGATTTAAGAACAACTTTGTTGAAAATGAATGCCAAAAAACCGGATATTTATTTGGCCACTCTGTTAAATCCGACTTTGGATGAATTCGGTAAAAAAATGAAAGAGCAAAATATAACAACTCCGATTTCTTCTATCAATCGTTTTGAACACAGCAGAAATAAGGAATTATTCGAAGGTAATTGGGCTGTGGGGGAAGAAGATTATAATGAAAAGCTTTTTGCTATATATAAAGAGAGGTATAAAGAAGATTTCGATGCTTCTTTAGGGGCGTTTGTTTATGATGCCTTTGATATGATGATTCAGGCATATGAACAAAGCGATCATAAATTAAGTGGCAAGGAACTGGCAAATAGATTGTTAGAGCAAGAAACTTTTAATAGCGGTTTTGGTGTAGCAAAGATGGATGAAAATGGTTTGCTTCATGCACCTGTTGTAGTCGGAGAAATGCACGATGAAAAGTTTGTTCCTGTAGAAAAATAGGAGAGTAGGGCATGAATCTTTTTTTGTTTTTGATACTATTGTTGCAAATACTTTCAATGCTGTTTATTGTTGTTATCAGTGCAATAGGCATTTATTTTTTCTTCAATTCCCAATTTCTGAGCAATCCGCCACCCGTTCCTTCCAGCGGTAAGATTAAAACAAAAATAATTGATGATGTTGCATCAGTTCTTGCTAAAAGAAAAAAACAAGTCGTAATGGATTTAGGAAGCGGTTGGGGGACTTTGTTGTTACCGTTGGCTCGAAAATTTCCAAATCATCGCTTTATAGGAATTGAATATGGATTTATTCCTTGTCTAGTTAGCAAATTTAGAGCCAGAAAAATGAAAAATATTACATTTTATCGGCAAAATTTTTTCAATAGTAATATATCAAAGGCCGATATTATCTTTTTATTTTTGTGGACACGTATGATGCCAAAGATTAGTAAAAAATGCCAATCAGAAGCCAAAGAAGGAACACTTCTTTATGTAAATCGTTTTCCCATACCTGATATGAAAGCCAAAAGGGAAGTTTCTTTGGGATGTAAGTACGATACATATTATATTTATGAAGTACAGAAGCGCCATTTAAATAAAAAAACGCTATCTGCAAAAAAATAAAGATAAATTAAAAACTTGACAAAAATACGTTTTATGGTAAAATGACCTTTATTTTGGTAAATAAGGTATCCATAGATAAGTTTTTTGAAAGTGAATAATTATATGAAAGAGTGTTATTTTGAAGTCGCGTATAAACCTGCCGAAAATGAAGATGGTTTTATTATAGACACAGAAGGTAATAACAAGGATGTTACATCTTTTGCAATGGTTGTTGATGAAGTCGGAGATAGAAAAAAAAGTATTTTCCCAAATGAAGAAACAACTGAGAATTCTTGGACAGGCTTATTGAAAGAAGAAATTTCAAGACTTGCTATGGACGCTGAAAAAACATTGCCGGAAATTGTTTTGGGTGTAACAAAAGAAGCTAATAACAAAATTTCACATATCGCGGCAGATACATTTGAAAATCAATCTCCAGCTACTTCAGTTTTGGTTACAAGAATAAACAATGGCGTATTTGAAGCGTTTTCGAATGGTGGCTGTGCTATGATTGTTCGTTATCAGGACGATACGCTTGAAACCTTTTCAGCAAATGATACTGATTTTAACGAAAAACCTGTGGCTGCAAGAGTAAGCAAAATTTCTCATAATAAAAACAGAAGTTTTTCGACATATACAAATGGTGCAATGTGGGGTTTGTCAGCACGTGTCGAAACAATTCAAAGTGTGGCTTTGTTTCCTTCAGGAATTGAATCAAAACAGGTGGAAGCAAGAAAGATGTTGGAATGTTTATCTGCATTAGGATCTCTCTTAAATACAAATCAACATACAGTTGCTGAACAATCTGCAAATAATGAGGAAGTACAAAAGATTGCCTCTGCTGACAGAACAGCATTGCTTTTTAATCTTGTTGATGAGTTTACAAATAAGAAAGTGTAATCACAATGGATAATCCTTTTGAACCTTTTGATAAACATAGTTGGAAACCATGGGATAAATACGTTTCTTGGGGTGGCGATCCCAGAACAGTAGCAGCTCAAATCAAAAAAGTGGTCAAATGGGGTGGAAATGTAAATGCAAAAGGTGATAATGATATAACACCTTTAATAAAGGCTTCTGCGTATGGTTATTTATCTGGTGTTAAAACACTGTTTAATGCTGAGGCCGAAATAAATGATAAAACATCTCATAAAGAAAGCGCATTAATAGTAGCTGCTACTAGCGATAAAGATAAGGTTGTCGATTATTTGGCAAATTCCGGTGCAAATTTGGATGAAAAAGATGAATGTGGTTTAAGTGCAATGGAAAGAGCAACTGGCAGAAGAAAAAGAAGAATAATCAAAACGTTGATTAAGGCCGGAGCGACACCAAGCAGATATGTAGCTATTTGTAACGAATACGAATAACTTTCCCAAAAATTAAAGTAATAAAAGGATAAAACTATAATGAAGAAAAAGAAAGAAATTATTTTTACGATATTGACAAGAAAACAATTGTGGGGTCTTAGCGCATTAAATGTATTCAAAAATTATGATGTTCGTGTTGCAGCTACTACTTTGGTGACTTTGTTAAGTGGTGGAAGAACAGAAGATGGTCATTATCGTACAAGAGACGGCGAGCCTGCATGCTGTACTTGGACTGCAACGGGGGGCAGTTATGGGCAGGTACGTTGTTCGGGTGCTGATGCCAGTATGTATAACGAATGTCCGGATTCAAGAACACCGGCAGTTCGTCCCGTTATAGCAAATCCAAATGTGATTTTGTCTGATATAAAATGGAAAAAACAGGGTAATATTTTTATAGCAGAATATGGGGAGTATCCTCAAATGGCTGCTGACGTACAAACCAGTTCTAAATTGGAAGAATTGTTTGTTTCAAAAACTCTTAAAACCACAGGAAAGAGTTATACATTTGATTCAACCGGTTTGAAAGATTATACCGTTGGTTTTCAACCGATGGAGTATCAAGAATATGAATATGAAGGAAAGAAATACATCCGTTTTTTAAAATGTCTAAATAATGAAAATATTAAATCTTCATCTTCAAGAAAAGTAAGATGTGTGACGCCTTGTTGGATTCAGGTGCAGCCGATTGAATGGTTATTAGATGTAAGTGGCATTCTGATTTCAAAAAAGGCTTTGATTTCCGGTTTACAGTTTGATGTAAATGAAGAATATAATGGTAATCTTAACGGAACCTCTTTAATGCGTTATATAAATAAATATTTTCGTAGAGATATACAACCTTCTCAAACAAATGAAAGACAGATTATTGTAAGTCATAATGCATCATGTGCTATGAAAAGGGTTGCAGAAGAGGCTAAAGTTAAAAGCAAATAGGTTGTTTTTTGGCATATATCTCTTATTTGTTGTAAAAAGGAGATACTATGCATACAAAAACAGCAATCATCGGTTCTGGACCTGCCGGTTATACGGCGGCAATTTATGCCGCACGTTCGAATTTAAATCCAATCATGATTATGGGTAATTTGGTCGGTGGTCAGTTGCTTTATACACATAAAATAGAAAATTTCCCCGGGTTTGAAGATAATTCCGGTATAGCTTTAGTGGATATTTTTCAAAATCAAATTAAACAATTAGGTGTGCAGACATTGAACGAAAATGTTGTCAGTGTAAATTTTAAGGAGCAACCTTTTTTACTTCAACTTTCGGACGGCAATAATTTGACGGCGGAAAGTGTTATAATTTGCACGGGGGCTTCACCTAAATGGCTGGGGATTACGGGCGAAGAGAAATTTAAAGGTAAGGGCATTTCAATTTGTGCAACATGTGATGGCTTTTTTTATCGGAACAAAAGTGTTGCTGTTATCGGTGGTGGTAATACGGCACTTTATGAGGCTTTATTTTTATCAACTTTGACAAATCACGTTATGATTATCAACAGAGAAACTCAATTATCTGGAGAAGTCGGATTGCGTCAACAGGTTTTAAATAATCCTAAAATTGAAGTAATTAATGAAACTATGCCCCTTTCTTTTGAAGGTGATACGAGATTGGAACAGATATACGTTAAAAATATTCGGACATTAGAAGTGCAGTATATTAGCGTTGACGGAGTTTTTGTTGCAATCGGACAAAACCCGAATACACAAATGTTTGCAGGTCAGTTAGATATGGATGAAAACGGCTATTTGATTACTGATAATCAAACGCGTCAAACATCTGTTTTGGGTATTTTTGCTGCCGGAGATGTACAGGAAAAAGTTTTCCGTCAGGCAATAATAGCTTGCGGATCGGGTGCCATTGCAGCTTTAAGTGTTGAAAAATACCTGATGACAAAAAAGGTATAGACATTTTCTTTTTTTTGACGTATAAACTATAAATCATAACGTCATTCGGAAAGGAAAGAAATGCGCATACCTTGGTTGTTTTCCAGATACTTGGCAAAAAAGTTTTTGCTGGCTTTTTTTGCTGTCCTTTTCGTTTTAGCCGCTCTGATTTTATTGTTTGATGTGATTGATTTGTTGCGCAGAGCTTCTTCACGTGATTATGTCGGTTTCTTGGATGTTGTTCGGTTGGGGCTTTACAAAGTTCCGCAAATGTTACCGTTGATTTTGCCTTTTACGATTTTAATTGCATCAGTGATTACCTTTTTGCTTTTAAGTAAAACGCATGAGTTGGTTATTGCACGATCAGCTGGTTTGTCGGTTTGGAATTTTTTGACCCCTGTCTTTGTGGTTGTTTGTCTGATCGGTATAGTAAATATTACTCTGATTAATCCGTTTTCGACCGCAATGATACGGCGTTATCAATTTGAAGAAGGCGAAACTTTGCGTAAAAAAACAGGTTTTTCTTGGAATGAAAAAGGGCTTTGGTTGCGTGAAAAAATGGGGGATGATCCTGTCATTATTCATGCTGACAGCGTTTATCAGGAAGGTAAGGATTTGAAATTAACCGGTGTTCTGGTTTTAAATTTAAATACAGATGAAACTTTGAAAAAACAAATAGAAGCAAAAAATGGCTTTTTGTCCGGATATACGTTAGTTGTCAATAATGGAGTTTCTTATACACCGGATGGTGACAGGGAAGAGGGCATACAGATGCATATCCCGACACAATTGGATTTGGACAAAATCATTCAAACTTTCGATAAGCCGGAAGAAATTTCTTTTTGGAAATTACCCCATTTTATTAAATTGCTGAATAATGCCGGCTTTTCGTCTTTAAAACACAGAATGCATTTTTATTCAACATTGGCTTCCATTTTTTATTTTATTGCTATGGTATTTATTGCTGCAATGTTTACTTTATCCCCTAACCAAAGACAAGGGGGAATTTTAATGAAAAGCGCAAATGCGATTTTGTTTGGGTTTGTTCTTTTCTTTATTTCCAGATTAACCGGTGCATTGGGAATGTCAGGGACTTTACCGATTTTCTTAGCTGTATTTGGTCCTTCCGTTATTATGATTTTTATAAGCGCATCTGTTTTATTACATAATGAAGACGGTTAATCTTCGCCTTTTAAGGCTTGACAGGCAATTTCATATGAAAAGCCGGCACGTCCCAACACAGCCAAATCTTTTTGGTGCATTTCTTGTTGTTTTTCGGGGGGGCGTAGGTATCCTAATTTTTTCTTTTTAACCAATTGACGTGCAGTATTTAAATCCATTTCATCGGTGGTGTTTTCTTGTTCTTCAATCAATTGGTTAATTATATTGGCTCCAATACCGGATTGTTTCAATTTCCCTGCAATAAAACGGGTGGATTTACCGGCATTTTGCAACCGCCGGAAAGTATTTTGTGCATAACGTTTATCATCAACATAGCCCAATTCTTGCATACGTTTAATAATGTCTTCAATCCATTTATTTGTTTCGTTTGGTACTTCGCCCAGTTGCATTTTGACCCTTAAAACACGCCGTTTGAGCATATCACGCAGTTTGCCGCTTGAACTTTCATATCGCTGTAAATAATAAAGCGTTATGTTTTCCAACCGTTTTTGCGTTATTTTTTTTACCATCTTGACAAAACCTTTCCTGCGCAGTATGTTATCGCAAAAATAGGAGATTGACAAATGAAAAAATTTTTTCTGGTTTTGGCCATGTTTTTGACAGCATGTATTCATAACTATGATACTGCTCCGCAAATGAAAGATTACAGTCGAGTTCCTTTGTTGGAATTGCCTGTTATGCGCGTTAATACAGTGTCTAAAGTCGGACAAATGGAACGTTTGCCCCATGTAGAAAATGAAATGCAGTTAACTCCGGAAAAAGCTTTAAAAAGTTGGGCTTTAATTCGTCTGCGCCCGAATTATCAAACAAAAGACAAAGCAGAATTTATTATCGAAAAAGCGGAAATGTTGCGTGATGAAGCACCAGAAACAAACATATTTACCTACGATAATTATAAATACACCTTGTCATATCAGGTAACAATACGGATTTTGAATGAAAATGCTGAGGCAATTAAAAGCGTTACGATGAATGGTCATACTTCGCATAAGTTGCCACAACGTGCTTCTTTCACTCAGCGGGATAACATGTTTGCCCAAATGTTGCGTGAAATGGAAGACCAATTAGATGATCAAATGCCGCAGGAGATAAAGCAAAATCTTCTTGACCCATAGTCGAAAAGGGTGTATAAAGCGATTGTTTGCGGGTGTAGCTCAATGGTAGAGCGGAGGCTTCCCAAGCTTAAGACGAG
>JAGCVC010000019.1 GCA_017962565.1 Alphaproteobacteria bacterium
GCATGTTGTGAGTATGGATTAAGATGCGGATCAAATTGTTGTGAGCCGGGACAAGATTGTTGTGCAGGAGAATGTATAGAGAAGGTAGAATGTCCGGAAAATCAAAGGTATGACTCAAACGCATGTGAATGCAGATGTGGAAAAGATGCAGCGGGGATGAGATTAGAATCAGACGGAAAGGGAGGATGTAAATGTCCGACTGATTCAAACGGAAGACGAATGTCACTGGTCAACGGTTATTGCACTTGCGTGGATGCCGGATTTAGCGTCGTTGGTGGTAACTGTAAAAGAATGGATTGTCGAGACGGAACGTCTGGAAATACTTACCAGTGTTATATTGATAATGTAAGTTGTGGTTATAATTGCGATTCAACGGGACATAATTGCGGTGCAGGAATTTGCCACGCTTCCGATTGTCGTGAAGGAGAAACTTTCGTTAAAAAGACACGGCATACGGGTGGATATAACTATGCTTGTAAAAAACACGTTAGAAATGGATATGATTGTTATTATCACAAATGGGGCGGTTGGGAATGTTACAGAGGTAACACATACTGTTGTGATACAAATAATACGACAACATTTGAATGCACTACAGGCTTTTGTGGGGATGGATCACGTTGTAGAAGTTTAAACACAAACTATAGTGCTTCAGGGGATGCATGTGTTTTATCTGAAGATTTAATATGCCAATACGTTAATAGAAGATATGTATGTTTTAAGCATGGATATTATTGTGATTATTGTAGCGAAGAACAAATTAAAAGTGGTACATGTTGTACAGGAAATAGCTGTAAAGTATCAAAAGATATTGTTGGTACCTATAATCCAGAAACAAAACGTTGTGAATATACTTCGGGAGAGGATACTGTTACTTGTTCAACAACACAACCGACAACTTTATATCCTGTTCAAGATTGCTATGCAGAAAATGGAGATAAAACCTGTAGAGTTTACGTAAATGATACTATTCGTTCTAATGCAAATTATGCAGCAGGGCGCTGTTCAGAAGCAGAAGCAAATTGTCCGGAAGGAACAAAGTACGGTTATATAGAAGGTGGTGGGTATTACGATTGCAGAAATGAAACTCCTGATGCACCTGTCTGTATGTATGGTGATAACAAAATAAGATGTTTTTACAAAGGTGCTTTATGTGGAATGTTCTGCGATTATTTCGGTAGAAATTGCCAAAGAGTTTACTTGCCGCAATGCGCAACGGCTGGACACTGTCCGCAAAACGGGTATGATATAACAAAGAACCCTTGTGATTGTGATGGAGCTGTTTCAAGTGGACTTGTTAAGGTTAAGGATGCCAATAACAATGAAATTGAAGAATATCACGAGTTCTGCTGTCCTGCCGGTCACACATATGCTAACGGTGCTTGTGCGATTATTTAGTTTTGCTGCGGAAATTTTCTTTTTCTTTATAAATGTTCTTGTCAAGCAATGCAGAATCATTTATAAATAATTGTATGTCGTTACTAAGATCCATAGCCACCGTTGGTGGATTTACAATGCTCAGCCGTTTAATCGGCTTTGGGCGTGATGTCTTAGTTGCGGCCTTTTTAGGAGCAACAATGTATGCAGACGCTTTTTTTGTTGCTTTTCGCTTTCCAAATTTGTTTCGTAGTTTGTTTGCCGAAGGGACGCTGAACGTTTCTTTTGTACCTCTTTTCACGGAAAATTTAAAGAAAAAAGGTGAAAAACAAGCTGAAAATTTTGCTTCTGAAGCGTTTAGTTTTTTGTTTTATGTCCTACTGATATTCGTTGTTTTAATGGAATTGGCCATGCCATTTGCAACAATTGTGTTGGCTCCTGGTTTTGATTCTATTCCGGGTAAAATAGAAGCAACAAGTTATTTATCGCGAATTACATTTCCGTTTTTGCTTTTTGTATCTTTGGTGTCTTTGTTGGCCGGAGTATTGAATTCTGTTGGTCGTTTTGCCGCGGCTGCTTTTACGCCATGTATTTTGAATTTAGTAATGATTTATTCTTTACTTTGGGGAACTTCCTTTGTTGACAATCCGGCTGTTGCTCTATCATGGGGTGTCTTCTTGGCGGGTGCTGTGGAATTGATATTCATCTATTATTGCGTTAAAAAAGCCGGATTTTCTGTTCGTTTGTTTTCTCCTTTCAAAACATTTTTAAAAATTTCAGCTGAGTTGAAAAAATTATTTAAACGTATGTTGCCTGGGGTTTTGGGTTCGGGCGTTTATCAAATAAATTTGTTTTTAGATACGTTCTTTGTTTCTTTTGTCGGTGCAGGTGCTATGAGTTGGTTGAATTATGCTCATCACTTGTTCCAATTGCCTATCGGTATTATAGGCGTTGCTATCGGTACGGTTTTGTTGCCGGTTCTTTCTCGTTATGTTGCGGAAGGTAAAATAAAACAAGCTGTTCATGATTTAAACAGAGGATTAGAGGTGTCTTTGGCAATGTCTGTTTCTTCTATGATAGGCTTAATAATTTTAGCAAGACCAATCGTTACGGTTTTATTTCAACGAGGTGCTTTTACGGCAGATTCTACATTGCCAACCGCAACGGCTTTGCAAGCATTTGCAATCGGATTGCCAGCGTATATGCTGACAAAAGCATTGGCTCCGTTCTTTTATGCAAGGGGGGATACAAAAACACCTGTTCGTATAGCGGTTGTAGGTGTTATTATTAATGCGATTTTATGTCTGTCTTTGATGCAAATATGGGGACATGTCGGAATTGCAATGGCCACCGGCATAACGGTTTGGGTAAATGCCGGACAATATATTTATTTACTCAGAAAACAAGGAGATTTTTCTTTAGATTCTTTGTTTAAATATCGTTTTATTCGTATTATTGGTTCTGCTTTGATGATGGGCTTGCTTTTGTTTGTCGGAGATTATATTTATACAAATATATGGGGAAATTGGGCAAATTTAGGAGTATTCTTTTCTTTAATGCTACTTATCTTCTTGATTGGAGCCGCTGCAGTTGTTTATTTTGCTGTTTTGATACTTACACATGGGATTTTGATTAAAGATGTGAAAGAATTTCTTTTGTCGAAAAGAAAAAGGAGAAATGCATAATGAAGAAATGGAAATTTTTCTTAATTTTTCTTTTAATTATTGCTATTAGCGGATTGTATTTGGCATTGAAAAATAAACCGCAGAAATTGGAAGAACAGATGGTTCATACAGTTCCCGTAAAGCAGGACGTTGGAAAGAACGATATTGTTTTTACAGATGTGAAGACCACTGAAGAATTAAAGAATTTATTTAAAGATGCGCGTTATGATAAAATGCCTAAGATTTTTATCCGACGTTTTCCGGATGATTTTGCACAAAAAGGAAATCCGGCATTGTTTGCAGCTGTATTATTACCGCATTTATTACATCAAAATGAGCTTTTGGAAAATGAAAGAGATGCTTTTATAGCTTTGAATGATAAGATACGAAATGGAGAGCCTTTTACGCAATCAGAGGAAGCTTTTTGGAATGAGTTGGTTATGAAATATGAAGTTTTAAATCCGGATAAAGACGGTCAGAAAGAAACTTTATATAACAGGGTTGATTGTATATCTCCTTCTTTAGCGGTTGCACAAGCTTTGGAAGCAACAGATTTGGCTACGAAAGATTTCGATGCACCATTTGGCGTTCGTCGTTGGAATGATAAAAAAGAATACGATTTTGTACATTATGCAAATTTATCGGATGCTGTTTCGGATTATGCATTAGAGCTGAACCGCGGACGTTCTTATTTCCCTTTCCATGTGATGAGAACGGTACAACGTTCATCAATTCGCCATCCGTTACTGGGAAGAAGCTTTGCTAAAGCTCTAGCTTACTATAAGATAGAAGATTCTGCCTATACTAATAAGCTGGATAAAATTTTTGAAAGGTATAAAATTCAAGAGTTGGACGAATCAAAATTTGAAGAGGAAAAATAAAATGTATGAAAGTGGATTATCTAAATTCGCAAGAATATTGTTTCTTATAATGGCTGTTTCATTAGGTATAATTTTTATACTAAGCGGTTGCTCACTTGCTGAGGCTGCTGAACAAGAAGTATCTATTGAAACAACTGATGGGACACAACATCATTTTTTTTGGAAATAGCTGATACGCCACAAAAAGCGCGTATTGGCTTATCCAATCGAACAGAGTTAAATCAAGATGCGGGGATGCTTTTTTTAGCTGATTACCCGCGCGATATTCAAATGTGGATGAAAGATACTTTAATCCCATTGGATATGCTTTTCTTTGATGAGAAAGGGCAAATTGTGTATATTCATACGGCCCAACCTTTGGATTTGACACCTGTCGGAGCAGATCAACCCATTTTGGGTGTGGTTGAGTTATTCGGTGGAACATGTGAAAAGCTGAACATAAAAGAGGGCGATTTTTTACGTTTTCAGGATTCTGTTATTGAAAAATAAACTTATGCGCTTAAAAATAAAACGATTAAAACAAACGGAGCCAACCATTTTAGGGTGAAGGAAAAATATCTTTTAAAAAAAGGTGTATTGTTATGCAGATTTTGCAATAATCTCGGACATATCTTCCATCCCATAAAAATACAATAAATCAAAATCATAGCTCCCATAGTGTAGGTGCCGGTGATATAGTCGAATAAATCAAATAAATCCTTATCCAACAATTGTAGATGAATTTTTTGTGTGAAGGAAGCAAGTACGATTAAGGCAAGTCCCAAATTGATAGTCAGAACGGATAATGTTGCCTTCCATCGTGAAAATCCTAACTTTTCCATAGCCAGATTGATTGCCGGTTCGTAAATGGATATTAATGAAGTGAGTGCTCCTAAGAACAGCAAAACAAAAAAGGCCAACATAAATATCTTTCCGCCAATCATTTGATCAAATACAAATGGCAGTGTAATGAAGGTTAGAGTAGGGCCTTGATTAGATCCTAAATCAAAGGCAAAGACGGCAGGGAAGACAATCATAGAAGCCAATATGGCTACCAATGTATCCAATACAACTACCCATAAGGCTGATTTCTTGATATTACTTCCGGCTTTTAAGTAAGATCCGTAAATGAAGCAAACACCCATTCCTAAAGATAAGGAATAAATGGCTTGTCCGAAGGCAAGTAGTGTCAGATGAGCAAATTGCCGCCATTGAAAGCCCTGTGGTGAAAATCCCAATTGTTCCCAATGTGGTGTCAATAGATATAAAAAGCCTTTACCCGAACCGGGGATGAAAAACATCCATAATACCATCAATACCAACAATCCAAATAGCAATGGCATCATATAAAGAGAAACCTTTTCTATTCCGCTTTTAACTCCTTTGACTAAAATAAATCCCGCCACAACCATGCACGATAAAATCCAAAACAATTGTTCGCTATATGAAGATGTTAATGTTTTAAACAAGCTTGCATCAATCGTGATGTTGTCTTGTCCGATCAGATTTTTACCGGCGGCAATAACATACGATAGTGTCCAACCGATCACAATTACATAAACGCTGCTGACAAGAAATAGGTTGAACAGGGTTAATCCACCACCGATTCTGCCCCACCATGGAGATACTTTCTTGTCCATTACCTTTTGAAAGCCATCAATAAAGTTTGTTTGTGCTATGTGTCCGAAAGCCAGTTTGGCTGTCAATAGAAAATAACCCAGAAAACCAACGCAGAGCAGGTAGATTAATAAAAACGCTCCGCCACCGTTTTGTGCCGCCAAATAGGGAAAACACCAGATATTACCTAAGCCAATGGCAGAGCCTGCCGTAGCCAAAATAAATCCTATCTTTGAACCCCATTGTGCACGCATTTATTACTCCTTTCGGGGCATAATATCGTATTTCGATGAAAAATACAAGATGTTTGTTTTTATGTGAAAAGGTGGTAAAGAAAGAAACAGAAAATTGTAATAGCTATTTTTCCGTAACGTTTTTTATTATATTCGCTGCTAAAGGAGACGTATTCACAGTGTGACGTGACAAATACTTTAATAAATCTGACGATTTTTCTTTTTGAAATTTTTCTACGTAAGCATCAAAAGTGCAAACTTTATCCATTGATACTCCGTATTTTTTGCATAAACCCTTAATGTAATCTTGATTTTCGCTTGTACTAACAATTGCTACCAATCTTTTTGGATCTTTTGAGAAATCAACGGGGGGAAGCATTGTGACATCTCCTTTTTGTGCTTTGAGTTTTTCTTCTTCGTTCTGAGGAGCTATAACAAAGATACAACCAGCGGGGAGAAAAGGAAATGATTTAATAAAACTTTCCTGTATGCCTACAAATTCATCTAGAGTTGTCTGAATTGAATTCCGACCAGTTACATCCACCATTCCTTGAGAAGATCCTTCTACATCACCTAAATGACCACTGGATAAAATGGGTTCTAAAAAGGCTAAACTTTTGACACCGTGAAAAAAAACAGGATTTTCTTCCGAAATCGTTTGACTAATTGTTTTGGCATAGTTCTTATAAATACGTCTTCTTTCCGCAATATCCGCAGGCTTTTCTGGACGACAAAAGTTTAATTCGGCTTGAAATCTCTGTATGGTTTGTTGATGCATTTCAATAAGGCGATTTATCGCTTCTACTTTTCCTTCAGCATTTTCTTTTTCAAATAAATCTCTTTTTTCTTTGGCTTTTGATATTTTATTTTGATATTTCTCTATGCTAGAAGACCTAATCTCTACAAATCTTTCGTAATCCATATGTTGCTTTTCTTCCTCAAAAAATAATATAGCGCATAATACACATCACACTACAAGCTGATCGGGTGATAGGAGTTCGCACTGCAAAATAATATACCATTTCGAACTACTATCTACCTTCATTATAGCATTAATTGCATTGAAATGAAAGGATTTTTTGTTTAAATAATTACATTTTTGATCACTCTGTCGTAATTCAAATCCATCTTGCGGATCCAATGTAAAATACCAAATACTGTCAGCTTGTTCGACAACTGGTTAAATCCCCTTTTGAAAATAAACTCCTTTTAGATGTAGAAAATAGATATCACAAGAAATTATGATATTTTGATTGACAATATTTTTAGCTGCATATAATCTATTTCTATGTTATTTTTTAAGAAAGGAAAAAATATGAAAAAGACAGCTCTTTTACTTTTATCATGGTGTATTTGTTCTGGTGTGGCAATGGCAGGTTTTGATGGTCCTCGTGCTCCGTCTTTAGCTCCAACAACGGTTCAGCAAGCTTTGACAATGCGTGATGACACTGTTGTTGTCTTGACAGGTCATATTGTTCACAGTTTAGGAGATGAAAAATATCTTTTCCGTGATGATAGTGGCGAAGTAATTATTGAAATAGATGATGAAGATTGGCGTGGCGTTACTGTTAAGCCGGAAGATTTGGTAGAAATTGTCGGCAAAGTTGATAAAGAGTTCATGGAAAGAACAAAAATTGATGTTGAAACGTTCAGCATTAAATAATAGATAAATAAAAAAGCGCTGAAAACCAGTGCTTTTTTAATGGTCGTATCAAGCCTCATAAGTCGAGAAAAAGATACCGTTTTTTAAGATTGTAAAAAATTATTTTTTTACAATGAGTTATGACCAAGAGGGCGGACTTCTTAATCCGGTCTGGAGGGGGTGAGGTTGAGTCGCGAACCTCAGATATAACATATTGATTTTTAATAAAAAGATACTTTTAGATTGCTTTTATTTTTTACGGATGCATTTTTTAAGCAAAACAAAGCATGGGCACATGTGGTATTTTTCATAGACCAACATACAAGGGCAATTCCATTTCAGACCATATAAGCACATTCCCATAATCACATAATACAAATAAATAAAGGGATGCCAAACATAAATGCTTAGTAATCCAATAATACCAATCATCCCAGATTTAGAACGATAAGAAAAGGCCACTTTTTCTGGCAAGAAAGAATACCCAAAATATAAATGTAGTCCTACTAATAAAAACAAAACAGGAATTGTAATCGTATCCGTCCAAACGAAATAGATAAGCAGTGCCAATAAAATAATTCGAATAATGATTGAAGTGGCACCAGATGTGGTTGGAACTAACATTCGTACATTACGTTGATAGAGTTGATAGTCTTTGTTTTTTTGAAGTAGATTTTTTTCTTCATCTTTAGCTCGCTCAACCATCAAAGGTAAAAACAGAAAGGAAATCGCCAATAATGTAGTCCAGTTAAACATCATAAAACTGGCTCCCCAGCACCACATCAATAAAGAGGCATACATGGGATGCCTTGCAATAGCGAAAGCCCCATGGGTAATCAAATTATGCTTTTTTTTAATTTCAATATCATCAGACCACATAAAACCGATATTTACTTTAGCCCAAATATGCCACACGATTGCGAATAACAACATAGTTAAACCAACACCAAAGAAAATATACTGCGTGATAATATCATGTATTTTAAATTGACCGATAGAGTTCGACCAAAAAGGCATCAACAGCAATACACAAATAGCCATTTCTCTGGTTGAAAAGAAATGTGGTGTTTCTTTGTCCAATTTTTGTCGATGTTTAGCGTGTTCTAAAAACTTTAAACCAACCGCTATTAAAAGTAAAATACCAGTAAGGTAAATGAACACAATTCCAATTAAAAAAAGTGTGGGATTAATGGATAAATTGGCTGTTTTTAGGATATGTTCAAGCATGACGACGTCTCCATAAAATAATGGTTAAAACAGGGATAAAGATCAAAGCTAAAATATGATAAATTGTAAATGGCCCTATCAGTCTGGGTTCTGTTCGGATAAATTCTACTATAAATCGCATAATAAGATAGGAGAGCAGATAAATTGGAAATAATAAATCAATCCTGTTTGTTTTTTTGTAGAATAAATATAAAAGGCTAGCCATTAAAAATTGAAAAGCACTTTCTAATAGCTGAATTGGAATAAAAAAATGTCCGCCACAGCAACCATTAAAATAACAACCGATTTTACCGAATCCGGCCACTATGGCTAAAGGAATAACAAAACGTCCGCCAAAAGATGACGGTGTTTGATGTGTTAAAAGTTTATATAGATTAATTCCAAAAAAAGCACCCAATATACCACCCATATAGCTTTTACCATTGAAAATAAAATCAGATGAAAAACCATAACTGATCAAAATTGGTAATTTCATTCCAATCAACATACCAGAAACACCACAGATATAGATATCTTGTTTATGAGGGCTCTTTACTTTCGGCATTTCAAGTTGCCAAGCCACCAGTCCTGCAACTATAATTCCCATTAATTCAAAAAAGAT
Organism: Alphaproteobacteria bacterium; assembly: GCA_017962565.1. GTDB lineage: Bacteria > Pseudomonadota > Alphaproteobacteria > CAAHEQ01 > UBA3637 > CAAHEQ01. The sequence continues at coordinate 9,222 of JAGCVC010000019.1, forward strand.
GTAATAAGTCATAGGTTATTCTACAATTAAAACATCGCTCCCAAAATTAAAGACCAAAGAAGTAAAAAGCCTATTATTATAAGTGCTCCCTTTATACCCGCTTTTACACTGGCACTTTTAGTTCTTCTTGCAATTCGAATAATTAAAAATATCGGAAAAGCAATCCATATGATAGACAAGGGCGCAATCAATTCCCATGCCTCTGTAGAGGAAACAATAGCAACATTCAAAATACAAGTTCCCCATAAAACCGCCCCAATAGCTAGAAGCGTCAAAATAACAGAGACAATTTTCTTGCCGGTCGATAGGGGGCGCTCTTTGTGTTGTCTTTGGGATAAAAGGATATATTCATCAAATGTAACGGCCTTTTCAGCTAGCAAATGTCTTAATTTATCCTGATCACTCTTTTGAATTGAATCCTTTTCCATTCTTTCTTTTTTCAATTCGGATAAAAACTCATATTGCTCTTGAGTAATTTTCCCTTCTGTCAACAAAGTTTCTAACTTCTCCCTTACCATTTTATTTTTCCTTTCAGTGCATTGTGAATACAAAACGGAACAACTTTACCATTGCCGACCGAAACACCCGTACAACATTTTTTTGAACGTTCCCAATCAAAAGTATCGGCATCCATAAAATTTTTAACAACAATACGTATGATTTTCATGTCTTTATGGCAGGAACCATCGCCTTCTGCAAAATCTTGTAATTTTTCAAGCATAAAGGAACTGCCCAACATCCTGCCGACAAAGCATTTGCATACATTCTTTTTCATGTAATCCAAAATCGTCTTATCAAACGCAATTCTGTTCGATATTTGATTTTTGCATTTTGTAAAATCAACATAATCACCTAAAGAATAAACTTTATCGCCCTGACAGAACAAAAAGCCCAAGCTGGTGCAATTTTCATGTGAACAAGGAAGCGGAATCATATCCTTATAACCCATATAACCACTTTCGGCAATTGCCAGCAAAATATCTTCTTGAAAAACAGATGTTACTTGTGTAGATAAGGCACTACCAACTTTTGTGAGCCTTTGAAAAGTAATACCTGACATATGTTTTGTATGAATGGATAGGTCTAAAATTTTCGGAATTTCCTTTAAGTTTCCTTGATAAACCGTCACTGCCAAACAAATCTTAATTTCATTATCGTTCAGTTTTTTGATGATTTCCGTTTTTTCTTTTAATAATTTACGACCACGTAAAACCTGGTAAACATCATCATCAAAACCATCAAATTGTAGGTAGATTTCAACCCGATCTTTATGTTTTTTAATCGCTTTAAAAATCTTTTCATTCGTCAGTAATTCCAACCCATTTGTATTAATGAGTATGCGTCCGATATCAGCTTTTAAAGCAATATCCAACATTTTTAAGAACTCAGGATGAATCAAAC
>JAGCVC010000020.1 GCA_017962565.1 Alphaproteobacteria bacterium
GCATACCAAAAAGACCATTGTACCGGCGGATGAATTTTATGCGATAAAAAGACCCAAACTGGCCGAAAATGAGTTAGCAACACTCCTGTTGAAAAAATGTCTTAATGAAGATCCAGAAATCCGTAAGAAAATCAGTAAATACCGCGCCCCGGTCTTTGATTATGGGAACTTCGACATTCCAGCCGATAATTAAAAATTGCCTAGCGGATAAAGATACGAAACGAAAAAGGCGCAAAGTTATGCCTTTTTTATGGATTACCTAGCAAAGCTAAATTCGGGTCGGTTCATCTGCTCAAATAGCACTTTTGCTTTCTTTCCCAAAAAATTGCGAATGAATTGTGGTAAACAGGCATTTTCACATTGAACCTAAAACTCATCACAAGAGCCTTTACAACGGGCTTATCATCGCCTCATTTCAGGCACGAAAAAAGCCCGTTTCAAACGGGCTGAATCTTAAATTGGTGGTGTGTTGTCCCAATCGCAATAAGACATTACGGCTCTTCCTTTGTCAGCCGGGGAAAATAAGTGTTCAGGTAGATTTTGGCAAAGACATCCTTAAACTGTTCGGGATGTGTTTGAATTGTCGTTGCCAATTCCTGCGGCGAGAAAGATCGGACTTCGGCAACTTCACTCGGGTCAAAAGTAATCGGCTCATCCGAAGTTGTCCGAAACACATGATGAAAAGCGCGCAGTTTCCCGTTTGTGAATGTTTTTTCCGCCCCTACAAAAGTGAATGTTGTGGCCGTGATGCCCATTTCTTCCGCCAACTCACGGGCGGCGGCATGTTGATAATCTTCCCCCGCATCTACATGGCCGGCGGCCGAATAACTCCATTTGCCGGGATCTGTTGCCTTTGAGAGGGCTACCCGTTGCAAGATGATGTTTCTGCGGCTATCGGATAGAATAACGGCCGCAATCATCGGGTATCTTTCGGGCGGGCGCTCTTCCCGTCGCAGGGCAACATCCATGGGATAGCCGGCCTCATTTGCCAGATTAATGACCTCTTTTCCGCAACCGATCAGAACAAAAGGGGTCGCATTTTGACTCGATAACGTATCGATATCAACCCAGACGGCCCCGTTGGCATCCAATCCGTCGCCTTGTTCGGTCGGTGTGCCGTCCACCGTTACATCAAACAAGATACCCGTATGTTGCATACAACCGGTCTCACCGGATGCTTTTGTAAATTGAGAAAAGAAAATCGTTTTTTCACGGTGATTTGTGGCCGTGATTACATCGCAGTCTGTTTCTTCCTTAATCTCTCGGACCAATGTTTGTTCCGGTGTCTCGCCCGCCTCGGGACTTCCACCCGGTAAATCATACAGTCCTGTATAGGGGCCGCGCGCTTTGCGAATAACCAAAATCTGATTATCCCGTCGAATAATACCATAGATGCCTCGATGTGATCGGGTGACAAACGGATGCAGAAAAGATGGGGTTGTCATGATATTTCTCCTCTGTCCGTCAGTTTAAAGAATATTTTTGTAAAAGTCTATCCTTTTTTATCAAAAAAGCCACCGAAGAATCGGTGGCTGTTTCGTTGGTGGAGGTAAGCGGGATCGAACCGCTGACCTTTTGAATGCCATTCAAACGCTCTACCAACTGAGCTATACCCCCAAAGGTCACGCATAACTATACATGGATTCGATTTTATTTGCAAGTAAAATCTTAAAAAAACATGGGGCACATCAATTCATGCCCCATGTTACTTTTCGGATTAATTTACTTAAATAACTTTAACAAATTAAACTTAGCAGCTTTTGATAAGAAAACCTTTCCACAATACGGACATTCCGTAAAGTTTGCAGATAATTTCTTTGCAAGCCACCAAGCTGCTACAGCCGGGATTAATAAGATAATAAGCAACAATGCAGTGAAACCCCATGAAATCCATTTAAAATATTTGTCAACTAAAGGAAGAAATTTTCTGAAAATCCCCGTTGAACCTTTTCCTAAATCTTCGTAGATTGCAGCAGTTATTTTACGTTCATTCTCTGTCTTCCATCCGAATTTTCCATTGACAAAGTTCTTATATGTTGCATCACTCAAACCCAATTGCTTTTTAATCTGCGTATCAGCCAATGCATTAACTTCTTTTCTTAAAGCCGCTTGAACATCTGTTTGCAACAAAGTCTGTGTTTTTGCTGTAATATCTTTAATCTGAGCATTAACTTTATCAACTTGCTTTTGCAACGTATTTGTTGTGTCTTGTACCTTATCCATACCTTTAACACCCAACTTTGACAAAGCAGTAGTTGCTTGATTTACCTTTTGGGTTGTTTCAGACACTTTATCCAACTTGTCTAACTTAATTTCCGGAATATCGATCTTAGACACGTATTTTGAAATATCCACTTTTGAAATAACTTGTTCAGACAAGTCTTTGTATTGTGTAATCAATACATCATTAGCTTCATAAACACCCCAAACGAAAGCATATTCCTTAATCTGAACTGCGTATGTCAAGCTGATGTACATAGCCGGAACAATTATAAACAATGTCCAAATTAAAATAAATATTTTTGCGATTCTTTTTGGCGTAGATTTTTGTTTTAAAACCTTGTATTCTTCGCCTGTTTTTGCTGTTTTTGCCATTTTAATCTCCTTTCAGTTTCTTTTGCCATTATATAGTCTGAGAAAAATTTTTCAAGTACTGTTTTAAAGATTTATTTTTGCAAAAATAAAAATGAAATTTCACTTGCAAAAGTGTTTTAAAACATCTATGATTCACTAAGAAAATACAGTTGCATTTCGAAAGGGGAAGAAATGGTCAGAAAAGAACTGAAAGAAAAAACACAAAAAATTGCAACAGTTGCTGATTTGGAAAAATTGATTGAACGTGTACATATTGCACAAGATAAGTTTGCCGATTTTTCCGAAGAAAAAGTAAATGCTATTTTTAAAGCAGCCGCAACTGCAGCAGATAAGATGCGTATAGAATTGGCTGAAATGGCGGTTAAAGAAACCGGTATGGGTGTCGTTGAAGACAAGGTTATCAAAAACCATTTTGCTGCTGAGTATATTTATAACAAGCACAAAAACAAAAAAACATGTGGTATTATTTCCGTAGATAAAGCAAACGGAATAAAAATTGTTGCGGCTCCTTTAGGCGTTATTGCAGGTGTTATTCCGACAACGAATCCAACTTCAACAGCAATCTTCAAATCACTGATTTGTTTAAAAACGCGTAACGGAATTATTTTTTCCCCTCATCCACGCGCAAAGCAATGTACAATCGCTGCAGCAAAAGTTGTTTTAGATGCAGCCGTGAAAGCGGGTGCCCCAAAAGACATTATCGGTTGGATTGATGAACCATCTGTGGAAATGACACAAACATTAATGACACATCCAAAAATTCAAGCTATTTTAGCAACCGGTGGTCCGGGAATGGTTAAAGCAGCCTATTCCTCCGGTAAACCGGCCTTGGGTGTCGGACCGGGTAACACACCGGCAATTATTGATGAAACAGCGGATATCAATATGGCCGTTTCTTCCATTTTAATGTCAAAAACTTTTGATAATGGTATGATTTGTGCTTCCGAACAATCCGTTATAGTCGTTGATAGCGTATATAAGGATGTCAGAAAAGAATTTGCTTATCGCGGTGCATACATTATGAATTCAAAAGAAATGAACGCGTTGGGTAAAATTATACTGACACCCAAAGGCGTAAATGCCGCCATTGTCGGACAGCCGGCTTATAAAATCGCTGAATTGGCCGGCTTTAAAGTTCCAAAAGATACTAAAATTTTATTGGCGGAACAGACATCATACGAAGAAAAAAATCCGTATGCCCATGAAAAATTATCACCCATTTTGACAATGTATAAAGCCAAAGACTTTAGGCAAGCAACGGATATTGCATTGGCTTTGGTAAAGTTAGGTGGTCTTGGTCATACATCCGTTTTATATACAGATGAACGCGTACAAAACAGAATAGATTTTTATGCTAACAAAATGCCAACAGGACGTATTTTAATCAATACGCCCTCTTCACAAGGCGGCATTGGAGATTTGTATAATTTCCGTTTGGAACCATCATTGACTTTGGGATGCGGTTCCTGGGGCGAAAATTCTGTCAGCGAAAACGTTGGCGTTAAACATTTACTAAATTACAAAACTGTTGCGGAAAGGAGAGAAAATATGTTGTGGTATAAAGTGCCGCCAAAAATTTATTTTAAACGTGGTTCAACCGATTTGGCTTTACGTGAGTTTGAAGGTAAAAAACGCGCCTTTATTGTAACAGACAGATTTTTGTTTGATTCCGGTGCAGTTCGAACAATTACTGATATTTTGGAAGAAATCGATACAGATTATCAAATCTTCTTTGATGTTAAACCCGATCCGACCATGTCGAATGTGGAACAAGCATTAACTATGGTGCGCCTGTATCAACCGGATTTGATTATCGCCCTTGGTGGCGGTTCACCGATGGATGTCGCTAAAATTATTTGGTTGATGTACGAACAACCAAAGACAAACTTTGAAGATATATCTATGCGCTTTTTGGATATCAGAAAGAAAATTTGTTCCATTCCGGATTTAGGCGAAAAAGCAAAATTGGTTTGTATCCCGACAACATCCGGAACCGGATCGGAAGTAACCCCCTTTGCTGTTATTACAGACGACAAAACACACATAAAATATGCGATTGCAGATTATGCTTTAACACCGTCCATGGCGATTATTGACCCAAATTTTGTAGATAATATGCCAAAGGGTTTAACCGCTGCCGGTGGTATTGACGCTTTAGTACACTCTTTGGAAGCCTACGTTTCCGTCATGGCAACAAATTTCACAAATTCATCTGCTTTGGAGGCGACAAAGCAAATATTCCGTTATTTGCCACGCGCATACAAAGACGGAGCAGCTGATCCGTTAGCTCGTGAAAAAGTACACTATGCCGCAACAATTGCCGGTATGGCTTTTGCAAATGCATTTTTGGGTGTATGCCATTCTATGGCTCATAAGTTAGGTGCTATGTATAACATTCCGCACGGGATAGCGAACGCTTTATTGATATGTCAGGTTATTCGATACAACGCAACGGATTGTCCGAAAAAACAAGGAATTTTTCCACAATATACAGTTCCGGAAGCCAAAAAACGTTATGGACAAATTGCCCATACATTGTATTTGGCAGACGAAAAAGTTTCCGATGATGAAAAAGTCGAATTGCTGTTGAAAGCTATTTCAAAACTGAAAAAAGACCTAGACATCCCAAAATCAATCAAAGCTTATGGTATTGATGAAAAAACATTTATGAAGAATTTAGATGAATTAGTCCGCTTAGCTTTTGATGATCAATGCACGGGTGCTAATCCGGTTTATCCTTTAATGGAAGACATTAAACAAATTTACATAAATGCGTATAAAGGTAAAGTTTAAAAGTTTATAGATCACATAAAAAAATACGCCGGTTTATTCCGGCGTATTTTTTATTTAAATCAGCGTTTATACCACGGTTGCCCGTCAATCAATAATTCCTTTGCCACGACAAGCCTTTTGCTGTAAGCAAAAACTACTTGTGTATCAAATTGGCGATTATTTATAATACGTTCCAATTCATGAGCTTGACTTTCCGGGACATAATACCGTGTGACATCATCAAAATCTTTTCGTGGGCATGAACCATTCCAATCTAACTGATTGCAATTTGCCTTTGCCCAATCAATTCTGAATTCGATATAATGACCGGAAAGCAAATTACGTGGATCATAACCGGTAATAGGCAACCTGACTTCCGGTGCATGTTTTACAAAGTTTGCATAATACATAGCCCAACTGCACAAGCATAAAAAAGGAAGCAGTAAAATAAATATCTTAATTTTATTCATGTTTGATAAATCCTCTGATAGCATCTTGAATTTGTTTATAGTAGTAGGTGTAGAAACCGGCACCGGCTAACAAAATCAAACCAAAAACGACCAAAGCAACACCTATATTCATCAAATCATAATATGCCCTGCAGAACAGTAAGAAAACACGCCATGCAACCAACAAGAACAAGTAATTGTAATAGCGAACGGCACCATCTTCTGTTTTAGGAGAAGATAACATCATGATCAAGAAGAATGTTGTTGTAATAATACCCAAAACCCCTCTACCATTACTCAATCCAATATCACCGACATACAGACAGAACATACCTAGGATAAAGGCCAATTGCCGTATAAATTTAGCTTTAGAGCCTGTGAAGAAATGAGTTAACATCATGATAAGGAACATCATTCCTGCAAGTAACATATAATTCATTTCCCATATAATATCCCAAACGGCAAAACCCAATAAAGCAATAGAGCATAAAGGAAGTAATTTGTATCTTGTAAAGAAAAGCAGTGGAAGTGAAAGCAACCACCAAATTAAACTTCCTTTCTGTAAAGAAATACTGAGGTGATAGCTTTGTTGTATTAATGCAATATTACCACCGATTAACAGGAAGGAGATAAACAAAAAGGCTTCTTCCCACAGCTTCTTTTTGTTTTGATGAAAAAAGAATGCTGTTATCAAAGAAATAACTAACAATCCCAAACCAAAAGAAACCTTTACAATAGCAGGAAGTCCCAAGAAAAACTTCCAATTAGCCGCAATAATCAAACCTATTCCGGCCAACACACTGAAAATACCCAACAAAGCAACCGAAAAAATGATCCGCTTTCTGATCCTTTCCGGATCCATCGGTACACGCTTCACAGAACCAGATGGCTCATACGAACGAGGACTTCTTACTTTTCCATTTGCCTCTTCGTCCAACTTATCAAGAGCATCATAATACTCCTCTTCCGATAAAAGACCTTCATTTCTCAATCTTAATAAATCTTCTGGTGTTGTTTTCATCTTTCTCTCCTTTTGTCTATAAGATGGTTCATTTTATCAAACCAAATCAAATACTGTCAAGAAAATAATTTAAAGGGCAAAATATACTAATTTTCACCATTTAACATTTTTTTTGCAGTCTGATAATCAAACTTACCAGTCCCCAATACAGGTGGATTTTTCATATAAATCACGTTTTTGGGAATCCAAAGTTCACTGAAACCCTTTTCTTTAAAGAACTTTCTAAGTTCTGCAACAGATGGCTTTTCATGATTTGTAACCAAAATTAATTGTTCACCTTTTTTCTCATCAGGTGCCGTTAAAATCCCTTGAACCGCACCAGAATAAAGCTGGTCAATTGCCTGTTCAACAGAAGTCAAAGAAACCATTTCTCCGGCGATCTTAGCAAAACGTTTTGCCCTGCCCTGAATGGAAATAAAACCATCAGGATCAATCGAAACAATGTCACCCGTATCATACCAATGATCCTTGGCAGGTTGTAACTTACCTGGCTTATCTGATTTTATATACCCCAACATAACATTATCACCTTGAACTAAAAGTTGCCCACCGTTTTCAACCCCTGCAACTTTCTTTATTTTATAATTGATATGAGGAACAAAACGTCCGACAGTACCTTGTTTAATATTCATAGGTGTGTTAAGTGCCAAAACCGGTGATGTTTCGGTAGAACCGTAACCTTCCAAAATACGTACTCCAAATTTTTTCATCCACAAATCGGCTGTTGTTTCCTTTAATTTTTCACCACCAACAACCGCATATTTCAGATTAAAGAAATCATAAGGATGTCCCATACGTCCATAACCAAAGAAGAACGTATCCGTTCCACATATAATTGTTGCATTGATATCATAAACCAATTCCGGCACAATACGATAATGTAACGGGGACGGATAAAAGAAAGTTTTAATACCGGATAAAATCGGTATCACTGTCCCAACGGATAAACCAAACGAATGGAACATTGGTAAAGCATTAAAAAATACATCTGACGAGTTGAACGCCATGATACTGGTGATTTGATAGCGGTTAGCTTGTAAATTTTTATGTGAAAGCAAAACAGCTTTGGGCATACCTTCCGAACCGGAAGTAAATAAAACAACTGCCGGTTTATCAGCTGTATGGACGGGTTTTTGCTCTCTCAAGTAACAACCAAAACCACCAATTTTATCAGACAAACTAATTTTCTTGGCAAAGTCTTCCAAATATACAACCTTTGTTCCGTTCGCCATAATTGCCTTTTCAACTTCTTCCAAATGAGCCAAATGAATAAAGAGTTTCGAAGTAATAATCGTCTTCACTTTCACTGTATTGATACAAGAAACAATCTGCTGAATACCTTGAGAAAAGTTCAACATTACAGGCACTTTATCAACTGATTGCAAAGCAAAAAAGCTGACAACATTTGCAAGCCCGTTTGGCAACATCAAACCTACGTATTCTTCTTTAAATGCTGTCTTATATGCTTTTCCTAATACATATGCTTTTTTAATCAAACTGTTATAAGTCAAAGGTTTTCTGGAAATATCTTCCGCAATTTTTTGATGACGACCATATAAATCGGCCGACTTCAACAATGATACAAACAAATGCTCTTCTATGTTAGATGTTTCATACATCATATTTGCCATCAAATCATATAATTGAACAGAGATGTAATGTCTGCGTTCTCGCCCGACAATACCATCGGGAACGGTAAATTCTCTGGGCGATAAAATCGTCATGTTAATCTTCGGGAAAGCACGTGTTTTAATCTTATTTTTAAGATATGAAAACTTGCTAAATTGTGCCCCGTTAATACGAACAGGTACAATCTTCGCTTCTGCTTTTTGTGCAACAACCCCCGCACCTTCATACACTTTCATCAATCCCCCTGTTACACTGATGCGTCCTTCCGGGAAAATCATGACCTTTTTGTCCTTTTTGACTTCATGGATGAGTGAACGAATAGCCATTGGATTTGTAGGATCCAACGGGTATAAATCAACCAACAGTCCAAAAGGTTTTATAAACCACTTTTTAGCCCATTCCGTGTTAATAGCAAATGTAATCTTGTCCGGCATAAATGCTGCGATTAATAGTCCATCCAGTAAAGATGTGTGATTTGCCACCAACAAAACACGTTTTCCGGCCCTTTTAAAGTTTTTAATTCCTTCCAAATGTACCCGGAAAAACAACTTTAACAGACCTTGAAAAACAGATCGAACCAAAGCATCCGGTAACAATTTGCAAATATAAAAGAAAACACCTACACTGGCAATTGCTACTAACAAAAACAATTGCGGGATTGTCAACCCAAACGCCAATAAAAGCACAGCTAAAATAGAAATTCCCGCCATACCCAATGCATTTAGAATATTGTTGCCACCTATTATCGTAGCCGTATATGCCTTTGGAGCATGAGCTTGAATTAAAGCATTTAACGGGACAATGTATAACCCGCCAAAAAACGCCAAGAAAAATAATGCTAAACTGATACCAAAAGCATGGGGGCGTTCAAAAAAGAAATCTTTGCAACCGACTATACTATTGAAAGACGGATAATTATTTGTTAAGGCATACAATGCATAAAAGCAAATACCTATTGCCAAAGCACTGATAGGAATATACGTAGTATGAATAACTTCCTTCATTAACTTTTCACAAGAAATAGATCCCAGCGCTACTCCGATAGAGAACAAAACTAAAAAGAAAGTGATCACTGTATTAGATACGTGCAAAATATTACCCGATAAAGGATAAATTTGTACTGCAATAAAAGCTCCGACAGTCCAAAACCAAGTTGCCCCTAAAACAGAAAGAAAAACAACTTTGTTTTGGTGTATCAAAGAAAGTGTCTGTTTGGTAGCATTAAGAATATTCTTTGAAATGGTGGCTTCAGGTCGTACCGGTGTTGCTTGCGGAATATTCCAAGCGGAAATAACCCCGGCGATTGCCAACGTAATTAAAATCAGAATTACTCCTTCTATCGGTACTAATGTCCCAGTAATCAAACCCATCAGAATTGCTACATAAGTAGATGCTTCCACATATGCATTACCGGCGACCAATTCACTTGGCTTTAATTGTTGTGGCAACAATGAATATTTAACAGGTCCGAAAAATGCTGATTGAACACCCATTAAACCCAGTAAAACAATTAAACAAGGTAAACTTTGGAGTAAATAAACAATGCCAACACCTAGCATCAAAAACAACTCAGCAACTTTTAGAATGCGTGCGACACGAGAACGGTCATATTTATCGGATACTTCACCGGCAGTTGCAGAAAATAAAAAGAAAGGAATAATAAACAATGCCGCAATAATATTGGATAAAATATCTGCCTTTTCTGCCATACGCAATGTTACCAACATCAACAGAGCATTTTTGAACAAATTATCATTTAAAGCACCAAAGAATTGCGTAAGCAAAAGTGGTAAAAAGCGTTTGGATTTTAATATGTTTTCAGACATGCTTTCCTCCTCTACTAAAGTTTAATATAGCATAAAACAATCAAGATAAAATGCAAGTCTTATTGTATAAAAAAATATTCACACAAAAAATTGCCATTTTGAACTTGTTTAGAATCTTAGAAGATTATTATTGTACACACTTGCCGGTTGTTCGGTTGACCGTACCGACACAGTAACGACAAGTACCAGTCTGTCCGGGTGAAACATCAGATGCTTGATGTGGACAACTTAAACATTCCTCAAATGGCACGTCCGGATTGCTTTTTCATCTGCCTTTTCCATTTGTTCATTGACTTTATTCTTTGATTTTATTTGCTTATTTTCTACCTGTCAAGCGCTTTTTCATTTACTTTTTTACGAAAATAAGCTATAATATAAATATGTGAAAAAAAACGGAGGAGTATGGAAATGTCGTTAATAGATGTTTTTAAATTCCGCCCTTTTGAAAAAGAGGGACAAAAAAGACCGATAAAAGAGAAAAAAGCTGAAGAAGCAAAAATGGAAACAATTTTGAATTCAGCCGAGAATAACGTTGTCTTTTATCAGAAAAAATTGTCTCCTTTGGAAGAAATTCTTAAAAAAGACGATATCGGACGTTTAATCTCTTTTGCAGAGGATGCTATATCAAAAACGACACCGGAAGAATTATCTAAAACATTATCTGATGCATTGCCACATGCTTCTTCCATTGAGGCTGTTGATATACTGATTTCCTGTGGAGCAATAATATCAAGAGAAGCTGCTTGGCGAATAGCGGGAAATATACTAAAAAAACTAAAATCAAAAAAAGTAAATACAGATACTCTTATATTTTTTAGAGCCAACAAAGATAATGGTCTTTCCATGAATTATACTTATCAAAAAGATCCTCTTAATCACAGTGCGGATCAATCTCTATATGACCTAGCAGAAAGTAAGGAAGATTGGATCGAACTGGCAGAAAATGATGAAATTAATCAAGAATTTATAAGTGCAATTTCTTCTCAAAACCACTCTAAGGCAGAAAAATTATTTGATGTAGCAGAGGCATGCGGAAAACGAATTGACCTGGATGCAACGGATGAAGAAGGATTAACCGCAATGAGCCATGCTCGTAATGAAAAAGACATTATGTTTCTTTATAGAAACGGAGCAGAGTTGTATAAAGAAGACAGTCATGGCTTGAATCCATTTGAACGTGTATCTCCGGAAATTCAAGAAAAATTGGTTTTGGAATGTCTTAAACGTGATGATATAATGGGACTGGCAGCTGCCGTAAAAGCCGGTATTCCATTAAATAATGTATCTTATTTGGAAGAAACAAAAAATCCCAGAGTTTTGGCATTTCTGGTCAGTCGAGGGGCCTCAATAGATGATGCCATACTCAATTTGAAAAAATCAAATAAATTTCCATGGAGTTTAAAAAGGAAAAAAGGACAAATCAGCGTACTGCAGTTGACAAAAGAAGTTATTGCTACTCGAAAACAAGATATGCAAAAAATGACGCCAGAACAGATAAAAGAAATAGAGCATGAATTCCGTCAAAGCGTTGTTAATAAAAATCAAAAGAAAGTTTTAAAGATGTTAACAAAATATGCAGGTATCTTAAATGTTGATGCTCAGAGCAGCGAAGGCTATACAGCATTGATGTATGCAGCACGTGCAAATGACATCAGTATGATAACCCTTTTGACACAATTTGGTGCGTCAACGTCAATTAAAAATAACAAAGGTAAAAACTTCTTCAGCTATGCCACTCCTTTGGCAGGTAATAAATTCCTTGCAAAGTATATAGATGAAGGAAATATAGAAGGGTTAAAAGCTATAACTGCTGCTGATTATCCCGTTTCAGCTTCCTTTATAGAACGTGCAAAAATTACGAATAAAGAATCTTATAATTACTTTGCCCGTCTGAAAAATAACATTTTACTTGTAGCAGCTGGAAACAACAAAACCAAATAAAAAAACAGCCTATTGAAATATAATTCAATAAGCTGTTTTCAAAGTACTTTTTATTACATCAAAGCCAATGTTTCGTTTGCTATTTCTAATTCCTCATTTGTACGAATAACGTAAATTTTAAATTTGGAATCCGGGGCGCTGATTAAAGCATATTCACCCGGACGTTGATTATTTGCGTTTTCGTCCAACTTAAAGCCCAAACCGGTTAAACCGTTTACAACTTCCTTACGGACGATTTCGTCATTTTCACCAACACCGGCTGTCCAAACCAAAGCATCCAACTGTCCGTTTAATTGAGCAAAATAAGCGCCGATAAAACTGCGAATGCGGTATGTCAACATATCAAGTGCCAATTTGGCTTTTTTGTCGCCTGCGGCTATTTTAGCATGAACATCACGCATATCATTAACACCGCAAATACCAATCAATCCGCTTTGTTGTGTCATCATCTTATCGACTTCATCAATATTTAAACCGGCATTACGCATTAAAAATCCAACCGTTGCCAGATCAATCGAACCGCAACGTGTTCCCATCATCAAACCATCCAACGGTGTCAATCCCATTGAAGTGTCAATGCAAAGTCCGTTTTTAATGGCTGAAACAGAAGAACCACTACCAATATGACAAGTAATAAAATTACATTGATCTAAAGGCTTATTCAATAACTGAGCACAACGACGAGCTACATATTTATGACTTGTCCCGTGTGCACCATATTTACGTACAGCGTATTTTTCATAAATTTCATAAGGCAATGGATACATAAAAGCATAATCTGGCATTGTCTGATGGAACGCAGTATCAAAAACAACCACATGTTTAGCATTCGGGAAAATTTCTTGAGCAACATTAATACCAATTAAGTGCGCAGGATTATGAAGCGGAGCCAAAGGAATAACCTTTTCCAAATTTGCTTTTACTTCGTCCGTTACAATCATAGGTTTTACGTAAGAACCACCATGAACAATACGGTGTCCGACACCACCGATTTCTGAAATATCAGAGATAACAGCGGTTTCACCATTCATCATCATATCAACGGCTTTGCGCATGCCTTCTGCATGTGTCGGAAAACGTTCTTCAATTACCGTCTTGGTCGCTTTGTCCGTATCCGGAAATTTTTTGTGCGTAATACGGCTGATAGATTCACCGATTTTTTCAACCAATCCGGAACATAAAACTTCCTTACTGTCCATGTTAAACAATTGATATTTGATTGTGGAAGAGCCACAATTAATCACTAAAATCTTTGTCATTTTTATCTTTCCTTTTGTGCAAATAAAGCCGTTACGGCTACTGTATTAATAATATCCGGAACTGTTGCTCCGCGTGATAAGTCATTGACCGGTTTATTCAATCCCTGCAAAATAGGACCTACTGCTAAACACTCACTTTCCAACGATCTTTGGATTGCTTTATAACAGCAATTTCCCGTATTCAAATCAGGGAAAACAAACACGTTTGCCCTACCCGCAACTTCACTGTTCGGCAACTTTGTTTTTGCCACAGACGGATCAACAGCGGCATCAAATTGAATAGGTCCTTCAAAAGCAAAATCAACGCCCTTTTCTTTTGTCAAACGAACAGCCTCTTTTACCAAATCAATGTCAGGTCCTTTACCTGAATCTCCCGTTCCGTACGATAAGAAAGCAACTTTTGGTTCCAAACCGAATAATTTTGCTGTTTCGGCTGTCGTTACAGCAATTTCCGATAATTGTTCAGATGTCGGGTTTGGCGTTACAGCACAATCCGCAAAAACAGATAATTTTCCGTTCATACACATCAAAAATACACCGGAGACCAAAGAAGTATTGGGTTTTGTCTTAATAAATTGCAAAGCCGGACGAATTGTATTAGCGGTTGTATGTTCAGCGCCGGAAACCATACCATCAGCCTGTCCTTTATAAACCATCATCGTCCCGTAATAAGCACCGTCTTTCATCAGATTATGAGCTTCTTCAATTGTCATTCCTTTTGCCTTACGCAATTCAGCCAATGTTGAAGCATATTCTTCAAAATTATCTGATGTTTCGGGATCAATAATATTAACCCCTTCCAACGACAAACCTAACTCCTTCGCTTTTGAAAGAATTTCTTGTTTATTACCCAAAATAGTTAAAGAAGCAATTTGGCGACTGTTTAAATTATCTGCAGCACGCAAAATTCGTTCACAATCACCTTCCGGTAAAACAATCCTTTGTTTATTGGATTGAGCTTTATTTACCAGTTGCCATTCAAACATTTTAGTAGAAAGCATCGGATCATTAAATTTTTCACTTTCTTCCAATAAGAAATCCAATCCTTTTTCACCTGAAAGCATACCCAAAACATTTATTTGATGTTGTTTTAAAATACGCAGAATAAAATCAGAAGATTCCAAAACATTTGTATCTTCACGCATAACTAAAATAACAGGCAAACACAAATACTTTGCAACTTGCTGATTTAAGCGAAATTCAATAACAGTATCTTGAACCATTAAATTTGTGCCTTCAACGACTACAAAATCATTTTTAGCTTCTAATCTTTTATAGGCTTCTATAATATCTTCAATCAACTTATCTATTTGTCCGCTAACAATCAAATGTCTGGCCGAAGACAATGAATAAATAACATCATGTTCATTACCAACCGGCTTGAAATAAGCAACTTTTTTACCTTTTGCTCTCATTTTATTCAATGCCATTTCGACAATTTCACTTTTATTTGTTTCGCTTTCGCCTGCTATAAAAAATACACCCTTCATATTACACCTTTCTTTTTAATACACTTTAAGCCCCTTTTTAACGGGGCTTTATTTTTTTCTTGATATTTTATCCTATGATAACTTAACTTTCTTTGCTAATTTTTCGACTTCTTTTTGAACAACCTTTTCAACTAATGTTGGCAAATTTGCATCCAACCATTCCTTTAAATAAGGACGCAACAGAGTTATTACAATATCTTCCAAATTATTGGAATTGGAAACTGTTGCAACAGGAGCTTGTTTTTTTTCTTGGCTAACAGAATCAATTAAACGAGACAGACGATCTGTTGAAGCTTGCACAGCTTCTTCCGACAAAAGAACCATATCATCCGGAAGGCTACTCTCTTCTTGCGTCTCAGGAACTGATTCAACTTCAAAATTGCTTCCGACACGCATTTGTTCCGTCAATTCCATTACATCTTCTTTAGCAGTTTCTAAAGCAGAAGTACTAACGGACGTTCTCAAATCTTCTTCCGATTGAGATGTCGTTTCTTCTTCATGTGACAAAATACGACGAATAGAAGATAAGATTTCTTCCATAGATGGTTCTTTTTGTTCCATAAAGTTGTCCTTTCCTTTTAAATACCTGTTCCAATAAATTTGTTCCGCACGTCATTATAATACGCGTCCAAAACATAACGGTCAACATCTAAATTTAATCCATCTGCAGTCATTTTACCCATTGCGGAAAGTAATCTTAATGCCGCAACCGTCATATTACGTTCTGCAGATACCAAATTAACACGATAATTTAAATATTCTTGTTCAGCATCTAAAACATCCAATACCGTTCTGGATCCGACATCCGCTTCACGAATAACGCCGTCTAACGCCATCTTTGAAGCTTTAATTTGTGCCTTAATAGCTTCCATAGCGGCCTTTGTTGTTTGATATGTTTCCCAAGCCTGTGTTGCACCTTTTGTCAATTCACGTTCGACTTGAACCAAATTGATACGTGCTTGATTTTCCAATTGTTTGGCTTCTCTGACCTTGGAATATTCACCACCACCTTGATATAAAGGAACACTCAATGTGGCGCCGATTCGCCAATAGTGCCCATCATAGTTATCATCTAATTGAGGCAACGGTTGCCCCCATTGATAACCAGCACCAGCTGTAACATCCAATGACGGCAACAAATCACCTTCTTGCAAATCGATATTATGGCGATAAACTTCAACAGCCATCTGAGCTGCCTTCAAAGAAGGATTATTTTCCTTCATATGAGCAATGGTTTTATCCAAACTGTCGGGCATAAACACCGTCAAATCATTCAGTTCTATATCTTTAGCAGGATTTTGTCCCACAACGCTAACATAATTAGCTATTGCCGTTTCCAAGTTTCCTTCGGCCCCGATTCGCGCTGCCGTCGCCCCCTTCAAACGAGCTTCAGATTGTGCTACGTCTGTTTTTGTTATTTCACCGACTTTAAAACGTTTTTGATAACTTTTATAATGACGATCTAACACAGTTTCTTGATTTTTTTGCAAATCTAATAAAGCACGCGTTTGAATAACATCCACAGCAGCAATAGCTGCATTTAATAATACGTTTTGCTCTGTTTGACGAACATTTTCACGTTCCATCAAAACATTGCTTTCAGCATAGTCGACAGCAGAAACAGTTTTAAAACCTGAAAAAACGGATTGTTTTGCTACTATTCCGACATCGTATGCATCATTATCATAGGAAAAATCATTTGTTCCCGGATAATCTTTAAAACGCTGGTCCATATAGGCGGCATTACCTTCTACTCCGACATAGGGTCTCCAGGAAGATTTAGCTTGTCCGACACGTTCATCGACTGCACGCAAATGTGCCTGGCTTGATTGTAAAACAGGACTTGTTTGATACGTTTTTGCTAAAACATCAAACAGGGTTTCGGCCTTCACCAAAGACGTGGAAAGAAGCAAACAAACCGCACCCAAAAGTACATTTTTCATTTTTTTCATCAGTATTCCTCTTCGTTGATTATAAGCCTATCTTATACAAAATTTTATTTGATTTGCAAACTTTTTTTTGTTTTTTTTAAATTTTTCTCTTGACGAATCAAAAAAATATGATAAAAGTATATTGTTTTAAAAAGGTCGGTTGGCAGAGTGGCTCATGCAGAGGACTGCAAATCCTTTTACACTGGTTCGATTCCGGTACCGACCTCCAAAATAAAAAAAAATACTTGCAAATATTTTTTATTTGGTGTATTTATTCTTGGTGTCGATTCTGGCGTAGCTCAGCGGTAGAGCTATCGGCTGTTAACCGATCGGTCGTAGGTTCGAATCCTACCGCCAGAGCCAATAGAAAAAAGAGTCATTATTTCAATGGCTCTTTTTTTGTTATGTTTTCATGTACACCACTCATTAAACAAAAAAATAAATTCAAAAAACTATTGCAACTAAAAACGAGCATGTTATAATCGAAAAAAATGTATTTCAAAATGCTGAGGAAAAAACATGAAAAAACTCTTACATAAACTTGAACAATGTCTTACTTTTGAAAGAAATACTTCTGGTTTTCTTAAAAAATCACGCGGTCGGACGATGTTGGAAACCTTAGCCGTATTGGCGGTATTGGGTTTGCTAACCATAGGCAGTATAAAAGGCTTGAATGCTGTATTTATGAAATCGAGAATAAACAAAATTTTGGATGATGCTGCTAAAACCTATACAATTTTATCCGTATCTAAAAAATTTCATGAAAATTGGGTACTCACTTTGCCTGCAGACAAATCCCAAAGTGGCTTTGACTTTTCCGGCAAACAGGCTATAAAAGAAGTAAATGATGAGACGAATGGTCCTATTATGACTTATGTCCGCGTCAATCTTCCGAAAGACTTCTGTACAGCTGTCCTTGAAGAGCAAGCAGAAGGATTTTCAATTCATAAAGCAAGTGCTTCGGGTGAGATTTCAACCTATTCCTTAACAGAGTGTGAAGATGAAAATGATGTGGTCTTTATTTTCAATATGGCACGTTCTTGTGCTTCAGACAGACAATGTCTAGACAAATACGGAAAAGGTTATATCTGTATAAACGGATCTTGCATCAGAAGAGAATGTGAAGATGATTATGATTGCAAAAGTGGTGAAACTTGTGTTGCAGGCATGTGTAAATCGGAAGCGGGTTGCACGTATGATGATCAATGTGCTGCGGGTCACATTTGTGTAGAAGGTATTTGTATAAAGGCCTGTGAAAGTAATAACGATTGTCCGGAAGGCCAGAAATGCATTACTGGAGAAGGCATTTGTTCTTCTGCTTGTAGTTTTGATACAGACTGTCCGGATGGATATAAATGTTCTTACGGAAATTGCATTACAGATGTTGAATATAACAAATGTCGAAATAGTGCTGATTGTCCAAACGGAAAATATTGTTTTAATTCCGCTTGTATGACTTGCGGAACCGATAGATATTGGAATTCAGTGCAACAAAATTGTTTGGATTGTCCATCTGATGCAACGTGTAATGGCGCGGACGGAACATGTAAAAATGGTTACACAGGACACTATAAATCTGATGGAACTTTAGCTTGTTGCTCAAATGACCTTCATTGGAATGGCTCTGAATGTGGGAATTGCCCAACTGGTGCGATATGTAACGGGACAGAAAAAATAACTTGCCCCAACGGGGAATATGATCCTATTTTGTCACGTTGTCAAAATTATGCTTGTCACAACTGGGACACTGTTTTGAATTGCTGTTTAGATGATGGACGTTGTACTTGCAGAAGTTGTTGCTCACATTGGAATAGCGAGTTTAAATGTTGTATGGACAGTGGTTGCAACACTGGTGAAGAAGCGTGCGAAAACGGATATGTATCACATGGTGGATATCGTGGAACCATTCGTTGTTGTCACCCAACAAGGGAATATTGGAACGGCGATAATTGTTCGGCATGTCCTGCGGGATGTACATGTGACGGAACGACAAGCAGCTGTTTTGATAGCTCCTGTCCGGGAGGCTCTGATTGGAATGGCGCACAGACAGTTTGTTGTCAAACAGGTGAGGTATTGCTAGAGGCGGGTACTAGAGGTGATCACATCTGTTGTCCTGAAGGAACTCCTTATGCAATAGACAAAACAGGATATAATACTTCTATTCCACAACATCAAGATTATACTTGTGCAGATGTCTGCCAAGCGGGTACGTACGTAAATGGTAAACAATGTTCAACCTGTCCTGCTGGAACTTATAGTTCTGCTGCTTCAACAAGTTGCACAACCTGTCCTGCAGGAACTTACAGTGCCGCCGGTTCAGAAAGTTGTACACAATGTCCAGCTGGAACTTACAGCACTGCCGGTTCAGAAAGTTGTACAGAGTGTCCTGAAGGAACTTATAGCTCTGCAGGTTCAGAAAGTTGTACAGAGTGTCCTGAAGGAACCTACTACAGCGCCACCAGTTCAACTAAATGCAAACCTTGCCCCAATTATGCTTCGTGCTCTGATGGCAATATAGTTTGCAATGACGGCTATACATTAAGTGGAGGAACTTGTTTGTGTTTAAGTCGCAGTTGTTGCAGTAACTGGAATTCCGAATTCAACTGCTGTAAGGACACCGGTTGTACATCAGTAGAGACGTGTGCTCCAGGATATGTAGCACATGGAGGACAACGTGGTGTTGTTCGTTGTTGCAATGAGGAAACGCAATATTGGAATGGCGATAATTGTTCTGACTGTCCAGAAGGATGTACATGTGACGGAACGACAAGCAGCTGTTTTGATAGTTCCTGTCCGGGAGGCTCTCGTTGGAATGGAATACAGTATGTTTGTTGTCAGGCAGGTGAAGTAGTATTACGGGCGGGTACCAGAGCTGATTACATCTGCTGTCCTGAAGGAACTCCTTATGCGATAGATAAAACTGGATATAATACTTCTATTCCACGACATCAAGATTATATTTGTGCTCCTTGTAGCAGCTGCGGAACTTGCCCAGAAGGTTATGCCTGTGATGGTTCAAATTTAGTTGGATGTGCAACTAATTACACAGCACACTATGATTCCAAAGGAACTTTACATTGTTGCAGAAATGATAACTATTGGACGGGTAGCAGTTGTACATCATGCCCGACCGGTGCAACATGTGATGGATCAACCCTAACTAGTTGTGGCCCTGGTAAATATTTAACTGCGGACAAAACTTGTAAAAATTGTGATGATCTTTACAGAAGTACCACTGCTACTGATGATGACTGTTTGGTGTGTGCAGATCGTACAGTGGAGTTTGGTTATTGCGATTGGATATGTCCGTTATCATGGTTCAGAAATGCCAATGGTAACTGTACAAGATGTACTGAATCAAACAAGAAGGAAACATCCAAAACAGAATGTGACAAATGTAATTATACCGGAAGTCCGCATGTTCGTACCTATGACGGAACATATTGTAAATACTAAATGTTTCCGTTAACAAAAAGCCCGTCGTTATGGCGGGCTTTTTTATATATCCCCTATATTCGCATAAAATGTACAAAATAAACTTATCATTTAAACACTTTATTAACTCTTTTGTTTTATGGTGGATTTTGAATGAAGGAGTTGTGAGTAATGTTTGAAAATATTTTAAGTAAAATTGAAGAAATCGGCGGCGCGTTTATGGCCGCCCCTTTATCTGATGAAGGCTATGAAAAACTAACTAATCAATTACAAGAAATGAAAATTGAATTGCCGGATGAATATGCAGAATTGCTATTCACTGCAGATGGTTTAAATTGGGGTGGTTTGGAATTTTTTGCCTCTGCTATGCACGCTGACAAAAAACGGGGATTTAACATTACCGACTTGGTTTCACAAAATCGGTTGTTTCAAGCTTTAAATCCGGACAAAAAAGGTTGTGTTTTACTGGGACACACTGACGAAGAAAGTTATATTTACAATTCTAAAAACAATAAATATGAAATTATTGAAGAATTCGAAGACAACGTATTAAAATCTTTCACTTCTTTTGAAGAATTGTTTCAATATGTGATTGATGAACAAATCGAAGTTGTTCAAAACTTTGTCGTTTTCAATGAAGATGAAATCAAAGACGAAGCATCTGATGAAGATTTTTAAATGAGAGTTGATATTTTCAATTTTGAGTTACCTGCTGACAGGATTGCCAACGAACCGGCAAATCCGCGTGACAGTGCAAAATTACTTCATATTATGCAGAACGGATTGGAAGATAAAACCATTCGTGACTTACCTTCACTGTTACATGCCGGTGATGTGTTGGTTTTTAATGATACAAAAGTTATTCCGGCCCGTATCTATGGCAAGCGTGGACAGGCAAGCATTGAAGCTACTTTGTTAAAACAATTGGATTTATCGACCTGGAAATGTTTAATCAAAAATGCGCGTCGTCTAAAAATCGATGATGAGATTATTTTTTCCGATGATTTTACTGCAAAAGTATTAAAAAAAGATAGCGATGGCCCGGTTACTTTACAATTTAACGTTGCAGGAGCTGATCTTTTTGCTGCACTGCATTTACATGGTATCATGCCCCTTCCCCCTTATATCAAACGTGGTAAAAGCGGAGAAGAAACGGACAAAGCAAATTATCAGACGGTTTATGCAAAACATGAAGGCGCTGTTGCTGCTCCGACAGCCGGCTTACATTTTACAAAACCTTTATTGAAACAAATCAAAGATATGGGTGTTCAAGAAGAATTTTTGACTTTACACGTAGGTGGCGGTACTTTTTTACCTGTCAAAGTTGAAGACACAGACAATCATAAAATGCACGCCGAATATGGTATTATCACACCCGCCGTTGCAAAAAGATTAAATCAAGCAAAACAAGAAGGCAGACGCATTATCCCCGTTGGAACAACCGCACTACGTTTAATCGAAAGTGCTACGGATGAAAATGGTGTTATTCATCCTTTTGCTGAGGAAACATCCATCTTTATTACGCCCGGTTACCATTTCCGGTTTGCTGATGCTTTATTTACAAACTTTCATTTGCCACAAAGCACGTTATTTATGTTGGTATGTGCTTTTGCCGGTATTGATACAATGAAAAAAGCATATCAACATGCAATTGATGCGCACTACCGTTTCTTTTCATATGGCGATGCTTGTTTTATCGAAAAAAAATCAGATTCTGCGTTGTAAGTTTCCGATGTAAGTCTGCGGTATAGATTTTCCATTTTTCACCGCTTTTATAATATTTTCTATCTGTTCAGATGTGTAATCCTTGTAGATAAAATCAATCCGCAAATAATCTGCATTGACCTTATCGACAGCATTTCCAAAATAAAAAGCTTTATGGTTAAAAACAACCGTTTGACAAGGTTCCGATAAAGCATCATATTTTTGGTTATCTTTCGTTAATTTAAACCATTGAGTTCCACCTTTACAATGCTTACAATCATGCGGACGAATACAATTTGCGCTGATAAATAAAGGCACGTCACTGTAAATTGGCAGAACAACCGGCAGTACGGCTTTCGTTGTTAAATCCGCTAAGTTATCTGATGTATCTTCAAAAGAAAGTGTCACACGACTTGCACCTATTTCTTTTGCCATTTGAACAGATTGAGTATTCATCATATAAATTGAATTATCAAATGTTAAATCTATACCTTTTGCAGGTAACATTTCCAAAGCCCAAACATTACCGATTTCCCATTTTTTATAACCGGCATTTAATGCGTTTCTTACAACATCAGTGAAGACTTTCGGATTGCGACAAACCGCAGGCAAAGCCAAACGTACTTTGTTTTTCGGTAATTTTTGCAAACATGCTAGATCTGTATTAGGCGACAGAGCCACTATTATTTCAGCGACATTATCTAAATCGGGTAAATTTTCCGGCTTATCCGTTTTGACAATATAACCTTTAAAACTATGCTTTATTGTTTTAACAGATGGCAAAAAACGTTCTTCATTTTTTACTTCTATTTGTTCATAAAGTTTGCGCCTTAATTCATTTAAAATTGACAAAGGAACAAATAAATTTTGCGGATTTTCAATGTTTAATTTATTCAGTTTTAAAGGCGTATTACCGACTTTTTCAAATGCTTGCTTAACAGAATCATTTACCTTTTGTATGTTTTGAGCAGATGAAAGACTATCATCAATACGAGCACACCATTGTCCGCAATCTGCACGAATAAAATCTTTTTCAATTTGTACATCAACATCTATCGGCATGCGGTAAACAAATGCTCCCGCCTTTGGTTTTTCGTAATGATAAGATCCTTTAACACGTGAAGAAGAAGCCAAATAAATAACTGCACCGCTTGGAATAAAAGGTGTTTTTGGTGGTAAAGTAATTTCAACAATACTTCCGGCTTTTGCTTCAAAAACAGAACGACCAGATACATGCATTTTTTCCAAAGAAAAACCAAAAGGCTTTTCATCCCCTGCCACATCAATTTGAATACCGTCATAACGTGCAATATCTGCATTTGTTTTAAAAGTCAAACGACCATGCACAACATTTTTAACCAAACCTATTTTTAAACCACGATGACCGACAAATTCTGTGTCAATTACATCTTTGTTTTTACCATTGAAATGCAACTTTGTCCAAGGACGCGCAAAAATTTGCATGATATCTTTATCTAAATCTTGAACAGATTTTCCATCTAAAATCCGGCGATAATAATTGGTGACGGCCGCAACATAAAGTGCATTTTTCTTGCGTCCTTCTATTTTTAAAGAAGAAACCGGCATTTTTAAAATATCTTCTTGCAATGCCATATCTTTCATTGAAAATAAATGTTTTTTTCCCAAATCACCATCAAACAAAGCACGGCACGGATATAAACATTTCCCACGATTAGCACTCATCCCTGTTTCCATAGACGAAAACAAACACAAGCCACTATAAGAATAACATAGCGCGCCATGAATAAATGCCTCTGTTTCTAAACCTTTAATTGAGGCAATTTCTTGAATTTCCGATAAACTTAATTCGCGTGCTAAAACGACACGTGAAAAACCCATTTTTTTCAAAGCCAAAGCACCCTGCTCGTTATGAACAGCCATCTGTGTACTGGCGTGCATTTGAAGTTCCGGATAACCTTCACGAATAACACGAGCAACACCAAGATCTTGAATAATAACGGCATCCACACCGGCTTTGACACAAGCATCTAAACTTTTCGTCAAACCGGACAATTCAGCATCTTGCAACAAAGTGTTAATCGTTACGTAAATTTTGGCATTTTTTGTATGTGCATAGTTTGTTATTTCACACAATTCTTCATCCGAAAAATTCGTTGCCGTTGCACGCGCTGAAAATTGCTTTAATCCCAAATAAAGTGCATCTGCGCCATAAAAAAGCGCGGCATACGCTGCTTCAATATCACCGGCAGGAGCCAATAACTCTGGTTTTATCATTCAACAATCCTTTTTATTGGCTGCATTTTAACACAAAAATAAGATAAATTCAACTATTCTTCTAGCAAAACAGTAAAACTCCAAGGAGCCACCTGAATATCTTTACCAACGAAAACGCTCTCTTCTGCCGTATCCAACAGACACTGATAAGAAATTCCCTTTTTCAAACGATACTGGACAGGCTTATCAGAGGCATTCATTATTATAAAATATGTCTCTCCTAACGTTTGACAAACAAAAGCAAAATCCCTCATTCCTTCTGACAAATGATTTGCATCCAACGGAATACCGTTTCTATCTTGCAAACAAACCCAAGTATCTTCCGCAAAAAAAGGTGTTTCTTTGCGCATTGTCAAAACACTTTGAACAAAAGATTGCATTTTACGAGCATAAGGCCCCATATGATTCCAATCCAACCAACCGACTACATTGTCTTGTGCGTAAGCGTTATTGTTTCCGTATTGCGTATTTAATCTTTCATCTCCGGCTAATAACATCGGGGTTCCGTTTGATAACAATAAAGTCGCTAACATAGCTTTCAAACGTTTAAAACGTAAATCCAAAATTTTTTTGTCTTTCGTTTGACCTTCTACACCGCTATTCCAACTCCAATTTGCAGAGTTACCATCCCGATTTTCTTCGCCATTCATTTGATTATGTTTTTCGTTATAACTGACCAGGTCATAAGCGGTAAAGCCATCATGAGCCGTCAAAAAGTTTATCCTGCGCCATGCATCTTGATAATATATTTTTTCATCATATTGAACTGCTGCAAATTCCGTAAATAAATCGCGCACTTGACCAAAATCACCTTTCCAAAAACGTCTGCAAGCGTCTCTAAATCTGTCATTCCATTCCGCAAAACGAGTCGGGAAATTGCCTCGCTGATATCCTCCCCAACCGATATCCCAAGGTTCTGCAATCAGTTTTGTATCCTTTAATATATTATCTTTCGATAAAGCTTCAAAGAATGGCGCATCTTTTGAATAAACACCCTTATCACCGACACGAGCCAGAGTCGTTGCCAAGTCAAATCTGAAACCATCGATATCAAACATTTCTTTCCAATAACGCATGGAATTCAATACTAAAGCCAGAGTTGCCGAGCTGTCAAAATTAAGCATATTACCGCAACCGGTATCATTCATATAATAACGTTTATTTTCCGGACTTAATCGGTAATATGTCAAATTGTCTATCCCTTTTAAAGACAGACTTGGCCCCATTTCATTTCCTTCGCCCGTATGATTATAAACAACATCAAAAATGACCTCTATACCGACATCATGCAAAAGCCTGACCATTGTCTGTATTTGGCCCAAATTCTTACGATACATATAAGCAGGCTCCGGAGCCATAAAACAAACAGGATCATATCCCCAATAATTTGATAAACCTTTTTCTTTTAAAAACAGCGGATTTGTATGAGCGGCAATCGGCAACAACTCTACACTTGTAATTCCCAACGATTTTAAATACCTTACGCTTTTTTTTGCAGAAAGACCCAAAAAACGACCTTGCTCACTTTTTGAAAGCTGCGTATTTAATTTTGAAAATCCGCGCAAATGCATTTCATAAATAACTGTATCTTCCCATGCAATATCTGGGGAATTTTGTATTACATCATTTCTTAATTTTTCAACGTCAACAACTATACATTTTGGTGTAAATGGCGCACTGTCTGTTTTTGAAAAAGACAAATCCAAATTTTCATCACCCATTTTGTATGCAAATTGACTTTTGTGAATTTCCACACTATGAGTCAACAACTTTGCAGTCGGATCTAACAATAATTTGTTTTTGTTAAAACGCATACCGTTTTCCGGATCCCATGGTCCATCAACACGATAAGCATAACGTTGTCCGGCTTTTGCTCCAGCTACATAAATATGCCATACATCATCTGTCTTCTCTGTAAGTTGAAAAACGTTTGTTTCATATCCAAAAGCATTATAAAAATGTAAACTAATACCCGTTGCATTTTGGGAATAAATCGAAAAATTAACTCCGTTTTTATCAGGAGTCGCGCCTATTGGATAAGGACGTCCGGATTCGGTTTTAAAATGATTTAATCGAAACATTTATTTTTCCTTTTCCAATTTTTTTGGCTTTAAAATAATTGTTGCCAAAGGCGGTATAGTTAAATTTAGTGCGTAATCTTTAAAATTCCAACCCGGTTGAACAGTTTTTAAATCTCCCTTATTTAAAACATCTCCACCACCGTACTTCAAATTATCAGAATTGAATATTTCCGTGTAGATACCCGCCCTGTTCACACCGACCTTATAGTCATGCAAAGGCACCGGTGTAAAATTAGAAACACAAACCAAAAAATCATCCGGATCTTTTGATTTACGCATAAAAGAAATTACGCTATGTTCAACATCCGCACCATCGATCCATTCAAAACCATCCTCTTCAAAATCTAATTGGTGTAAAGCAGGCTCCGTTCTGTGCAATTCGTTTAAATCCTTAACCAATTTTTGTATGCCCCTGTGATCTGAATTAGATAATAAATTCCAAGATAAACTGTCGTCATAACGCCATTCATGATCCTGAGCAAATTCATCCCCCATAAATAAAAGCTGTTTTCCGGGATGCGCATACATGAATGTAAAGTAAGCCCTCAAATTAGCAAACTTTTGCCACCTGTCACCCGTCATTTTGTCAATCAAAGGTCCTTTTCCATGTACGACTTCATCATGTGACAAAGGCAAAACAAAATTTTCATTAAAAGCATATACAAAACTGAATGTCATTTCGGATTGGTGATATTTACGATAAACAGATTCTCTGTGCATATATTGCAAAGTATCGTTCATCCATCCCATATTCCATTTAAAAGTAAAGCCCAGACCGCCAACGTAAGTTGGTCTGGACACCATCGGCCATGAAGTTGACTCTTCCGCAAAAGTAACCGCTCCCGAATTTTCGGCATATACCCATTCATTCAATCGGCGCAAAAGTGAAATGGCTTCTATATTTTCATGCCCGCCATATTGATTTGGAATCCACTCTCCCGCCTTTCTGCCATAGTCCAAATAAAG
The DNA here is from genome assembly GCA_017962565.1 of Alphaproteobacteria bacterium. Classification (GTDB taxonomy): domain Bacteria; phylum Pseudomonadota; class Alphaproteobacteria; order CAAHEQ01; family UBA3637; genus CAAHEQ01. The sequence continues at coordinate 27,356 of JAGCVC010000020.1, forward strand.
CATACTTGCCACAGCATCCACACGCAAACCGTCAATATGATATTCCCTTATCCAAAAAAGCGCATTTGCAAGCAAAAAGTTAGCAACTTCATTCCGTCCGTAATTATAAATTTTTGTTCCCCAATCTTTTTGCTCACCTTTACGAGAATCGGCATGCTCGTACAAAGCGGTTCCGTCAAAATACTCTAAACCATACGTATCTTTCGGAAAATGTGCCGGCACCCAATCGATGATGACTCCTATACCTTCTCGGTGCAGACAATCGACTAAAAATTTGAAATCGTCCGGATTACCATAACGTGCAGTCGGCGCATAAAGACCCAACGTTTGATATCCCCAAGAACCATCAAACGGATGTTCTGAAACAGGCAAGAATTCAACATGCGTAAAGCCCATATACTTAACGTATTCAGGTAGTTCAACGGCCAATTCTCGATAAGTCAAGAAGCGATTACCTTCCAAAGAATTACGCCGCCAAGATCCTAAATGCACTTCATAAATGCTCATAGGTTTGTCTAACGGATTTGTGTTTTCCTTGCGTTGTTTCATCCATTTTTCATCAGCCCATTGATAACGCTTTGGATTGTAAACGGCAGATGCTGTATTCGGTCGCAATTCAGCTGCAAACCCGACAGGGTCTGCTTTCAAAGGTAAAACCTGTCCTTTGTTATCAACAATTTCGTATTTATAAAATTCACCTTCGACTAAATTAGGAACAAATATTTCCCAAATACCATGTCCGGCACGGTTACGCATCATGTGTCGCCGACCATCCCAAGTATTAAAATTACCGATAACGCTGACACGTTTTGCATTTGGAGCCCATACGGCAAAAAAGACACCATCAACACCTTGATGCCTAATTAAATGAGCTCCCAACTTATCATATAAATTCTTGTGTGTCCCTTCGTTTAACAAATATAAATCGAAATCGGATAAAACCGGCTCAAAACGATAAGGATCTTCCGAAATATAATTGCGCCCATCCAGAAAATAAATGTGCAATTTATATGCGAAAAAATTCGTTGCGTCAGGTAAATTTAATTGAAAAAGCCCATAAGAATGGATTTTTTCCATCACTCCAAACACTGTTTTTTCATCATAAGAAATGACTTCTATTTTGTCTGCGCCCGGATAGCAAACACGCACGAATAAACCGCCATTATCGGATTTATGCATACCCAAAACAGAGAACGGATCTCCATATCCGTTTGTCATTAAAGAGTGTTTGAAACTTTCAGATAAATGTTCTTTCATTTTTCTCCCTTTTTCCCCTATATAACACGGAAGAAAAGTTTTTTAAAGCATAAAATTTATTTTTTATTCTTCTCTTTGAACCGGCTTTTCGTCTGAAACAACCTGTTTTTCAATTTTTACACGATGAACTCTTCTTTTGGAAAAAGTTTTCTTATCTGAATGGTCATGCTGTGCTTCGGCATCTTCTACCCTATCACAAGTATTTGGTTTGGCTGCCGCTTCTGCACCCGATACATCAGATTCCAAAACCAACATTCCGCATTCATTTGTTTCAACCTGTTCCTTCTGAACTTCTGAAGCCTCTTGCAAAGTTGCTGTATTTTCGTCTGAAGCATTCTCCACAACTTCTTGTTCGACAAATTCATGTTGTTGTCTTGGGGCATCATTCGCTGTAGCAATTTCTAGCATACGAATATAATGTTCCGCATATTGCATATATGTTTCATATAACACACGATCATCATCAGCTCTGGCATCTTTTGCCAATGATGTATATTTTTCAATTAACTGAGCTGCTATACCGCGAATTCGACCGGCAGGGCCGCAACTATCAAAAACAGTATTTCGAGTAATACCATTTGAACGCCGATTATTTTGGCGTGCATGACGTCCGTTAGAACGATTCTTATTTGAATTTTGTTTCATTATTTTATAACCAATTTTTGCTTAAAAATTAAAGGGTATCTAAACCCACAAAACACTCCCTGGTGTTTCCTTACGTTATAACTATAACAAAATTGTAAATTTTTGCAAGTATTTTTTTGTAATTTTCGAAAATGTAACACTTTGTAAGAATCTTTGATTTGATGTTTACATACAAAACGAATATTCTGAACCAAGCATTATAAACAAAAAAGGACTTTTAAAATGACATATAAATTTTGCGAACATACTTTTAAAAACACTATTCAGGCCACAGGCGTAGGCATCCATTCAGGTGCTCCGGCAACCATTATTTTAAGCCCCGCCCCTGTTGGAACAGGAATTGTTTTTAGGCGTTCGGATATTACAGACAAAAACAATGTTATTCCGGCCGATTATTTGCATGTAGCAGACACACGCCTTTGTTCTTGTTTTGCTAATGAAGCCGGTGTTTCGGTTTCCACAGCCGAACACTTAATGGGGGCATTAAATGCTTTTGAAATCACAAATGCTTTTATTGACATAAACGGGCCGGAAATTCCGATTATGGACGGCAGTGCAAACGACTTTGTTACCTTGTTTGAAAAAGTCGGCGTTGAAAATCAAGATGCGCCACAAAAGGCTTTGAAAATCAAAAAAGAAGTTGTTTTTACTGACGATAAAGGTATTTCGGTTTCCTTCACTCCCGCTCAAAAAAATCTGACAATCGATTTTGAAATCGACTTTGCCGCACAAGCAATCGGGCATCAGGCTTTTATCTTTACTTTATCCTTGGATGACTTCAAAAAAGAAATCGGTTTTGCACGTACGTTTGGTCAAATGCAAGAAGTGCAAATGCTTCATCAGATGGGATTGGGACGTGGCGGTTCATTGGACAATACCGTTATTGTTGATAATGATAAAATTTTAAACCCGAACGGGCTTCGTGACAAATTGGAATTTGTCCGCCATAAAATTTTGGATACAGTCGGTGACTTATATCAAGCCGGCATGCCCATTATCGGTTATTTCAAAGGACGTAAATCCGGACATTATCACAACAATATGATTTTGCGTGAAGTATTTAAAAATCCGGAAAATTATGAAATTATCGATTTAAACCAATAATAATCAAAGCATCGCTTTAACGACTTTTTTCATTAACGTAGAAAGCGCATAATCTTTTAAATTCTTCGGCTGAACAAACAATCCTGTTTGTTTGACATTATGGGCAATATAAATGTCAGCCGTATAGTCTATATGTGTAAAGACGTGGTGAATTTTTTTACCCTGCTTTTTCCATTTTTCATCAAAAGGCGGTTCCACACTTTCTATATTCCAAGGGAATTCGAACAAACCGGAAAGTAAGCCTTTATCTCTTTTGGTCAAAAGTAAAGCACCTTTATCATCAAAAGCCAAAAATATAGCCCCATGAGCTTTTCGTTTTTGAAGTTTTTTTATCTTTGGAACTTCATTTTGAATACCTTGTTTTGCCGCAATACAGTTTTTATTCCACGGACAACTCAAACACAATGGGTTTTGCGGTTTACAAACCGTTGCGCCCAGGTCCATAATGGCCGAAGCATAATCTGCACCACGTGTTTTTGAGGTTAACTGTTGAGCCAACGGATAAATAATATCTTTATCGACTTCTTGCATTAAACCGCATAATCTGGCAACAACTCTGATGACATTTCCATCCACAACTGTTTCCGGTTGATTAAATGCAAAAGCACATATACTGGAAGCCGTATAAGGGCCAATCCCCGGAAGTTTTAATAATTCTTCTCGCTTTGTCGGAAATTTTCCTTGATACTTATCCATTAAAACACAAGCACATTCATGTAACTTTTTTGCTCTGGTGTAATAACCTAATCCTTGCCAAGCGTGTAAAACATCATCTATATCAGCTTTTGCCAAACTTTCTAATGTCGGAAAATGCTTCATCCAACGCAAAAAATAATCCATCACTGTCACAACTGTTGTCTGTTGCAACATAATTTCCGAAATCCAAACAGGATAAGGATTCGGTGCAGCACCTCTAAATCGCCACGGCATTTGCCGTCCGTTTTCATCATACCAATCCAATAATTTTTGCGTTAATTCAATTTTATTTGAATTCATAACCGTCATAAACTATTCGTGTCAAATAAAGTTGAAAGTTTTTTCTGAGTTTTACTTCTTCTCTTTTGGTAGGTATTGTTTCACCAGAAGATAACGCCGTTTTGAATCTGTATTCACCATCTTTACTTTCCACAGTATCCCAATCAATCAAAAATCCTTCCAGATAAATATTTTTATTTTCAGGGTGTTCTGGTAAGGTACTCACCGCTTTTTCAATAGCTTTGTTTGCAGGAATTATATGGTAATTGTTAACATGACATTCTTCTTCTTTTATCTCTTTCCCGCATTTTACGTACGAAACCTCTGTTTGATCAAAATCGCATTTAATTGGAGCCAAACTCGCCTTTTTTCCCCAAACAACGCTTATATTATCCGGAGAAATATCCATATACGTTTTTTTATCTTCATCACTAAAATTGGCAAGACTGTAATTTATAAAATCTCTGTTAGTCTTGTGAGCAGCAAAAATTCCGGATACAGAATATTTCTTTTTAGCAACTTTATAAATTACATGTCCCTTTACATCAACTGCTTTTCCCGCACTGTAATCAAAGTAATCCTCAATAACTTCGTTATTTTCATATACTTCTACGACATGCTCTTCACCATAGAGTTTTCTGCGGACAAAAGACTCCAATCCGGCAAATTTCCAAACCGAAAAGTATACAATTAAAAGAAGTAAAAATAATTTTAAAAGCGCATATTTTTCCACACTGAAAAAATTTTTCAATCGCAAAAAGAAAAGAGGTGGCATGTTTTTTTCCTTTCTATAATTTTATTGTCATTCAAAAGTATAACCATCATAAATAAATTTTGTCAAGTAAAGTTGATAACAAAGTCCTGTTTTTCTTCCACCGGCCTTCTGATGAGATACCGTATGGGAGTCAAGAGCACTCTCCATTTTCAAATCTTTATAATCCCCTGTTCCATACCAATATGTCAAATAACCTTCAACATAAATCGGGACTCTTTTTGACTCCGGCAATATAGATAAAGCCTTGTCCAATCTTTCATTTGCGGGAATGATATGGAAATTATTGTTTTCCTCTTCTGAAAAATAACAAGCAGTTTTCCAAGAATACGAAGCTCCGTTCAATTCATGAGTAATTTTTATTTTTTTCAAATTACTCGGTTGAGCCGTTTTTCCCCAAAAAATTGTTAAATCATGCGATGCTATTTGATTATAGATTTCGCCTTCTTTTCCATATATATTCCAAAAATGTTTTTTCCAAAAACTTGTATTATCATCATGATAAACCAATATCCCGGACAAAGCATACTTTCTTTTAAAAGACCTTAAGACCGGATAGCCGTTAAAATTATCGGGTTCTAATGCACCATCATAATCCAAAATTTGTTCCTTCTCCCAAATGGTAAGAGTTTGAACCGTTGGCTTACCGTAAAGACGCTTATAAGTAAAAGTTCTGATACCTAAATAATTCCAACTTATCCATAAAACCAAGAAAACTCCTAAAAACAACTTTAAAAGATATTTTCCGTTAATGCGCAGAATAAAAAGAAGTTTTCTGAAAAAGATCATCTAGTCCCCTTTTTTTGCGAACATTTGGACTTTCTTGCCGGTAGCATCCATTGTAACCAAAACATCTTGTCCGGGCTTTACTTTGCCCTGCATAATCAAAAAAGCCAGCTTGTTTTCGATTTGGTGTTGCAACAATCGCTTCAAAGCACGAACACCGAATTTTGAAGTGTACACTTCATCAACAAACCATGCTTTTGCTTTATCGTCCACGGTTACGTTGTATCCGACATTTTTTGCCCGTTTCAACAACTTATTCAAGTGAATATTGATAACTTTTGCCAAATCTTCTTCCGTCAACTGGTGGAAAGTCACAATATCATCGATACGGTTTAAAAATTCAGGTCTGAAGTAATTTGTCAAAACGTCCATACGCTGATAAGTCGGTAAATCAGATGCAACGTTAGAAGTCATAATGATAATCGTGTTTCTGAAATCGACATGAGTTCCTTTACTGTCCGTCAAGCGCCCTTCATCCAAAACCTGCAACAACAAAGTCAAAATATCCGGATGCGCTTTTTCGATTTCATCGAACAAAACGACTTGGAAAGGCTTTAAACGAACGCCCTCGGTTAAAATACCGCCCAATTCAAAGCCTGGAGTTCCGGGAGGCGGACCAATCAAACGTGTTACGGAATTTTTTTCCATATATTCGGACATATCCAAACGCAACATAGCCGTTTCTTCGTTGAACATAAATTCAGCCAAGGATTTTGCCAATTCCGTTTTACCGATACCGGTTGCACCGATGAACAAGAAAGAACCAATCGGTCGATTCGGATCTTGCAAACCGGAACGTGAACGCCGTAGCGAATCGGACACAACCTTCACGGCTTCGTTTTGCCCAATCACACGCGCATGCAAAAATTCTTCAGCCAAAGCCAAACGTTTTTGGTCTTCCAAATCGACTTTTTCCAAAGGAATTCCCGTCCATGCGGAAATTGTCCGCATAGCATGTTCCACGGTCAATGTTTTATTTTCGCTTTTATCCATCAAAATCAAACTGGAAGCATCATCCAACAAGTCGATTGCCTTTTCGGGCAAATATCTTTGCTTAATGTAACGATGCGCCAAATTAACGGAAGCTTTAACAACATCATCCGGAATAGTCACGCCGTAATGTTCTTCAAATTGCGCTTTTTGATTAGAAACAATTTCAATTGCTTCATCAACTGTCGGTTCTTCCAAAAACAAAGTTTGGAACTTGCCGAGCAAAGCAATATCTTTTTCCACATAAGCGCGATAGGACAAAGGATCCGATTCCAAAATACATCTGACGGAACCTTCCAATATTTTTAATTTTAAAAACTTAGCCGGTTCGATATTTTCCGGATTGATGTCTGTCCGAACAATCAAGCTGACATCCTTTGCATATAAAATCTTTTTACCACCGGAAGCATAAATATCTTCAAAAATCTGTTTTAAAATGAACGAATATTCCTCATCCGTTTTGGTGTCCAACATAATAGCGGCAACATCCACACCGACAACTTCGATTTTTTTAAATACAGTCGGAGCCGCATCAGATGCTATAAAGTTAATTAACCCTTCAATCAACGCGGTTTTTCCAATACCGGAAGGCCCCATAACCAAAGGATTATTATTGTTTTTACGCAACAAAATGTGAACCAAACGATTAACTTCATCGTCACGTCCGACAAGTTGTGTCAATTGCCCTGCTTGTGCTTTTTTTGTATAATTGATAACATATTTTGAAATGTCAGTCATTCTGCCACCCTTTCGTATTCTACAATATAATTTATATTCCCTTAATAAAAGATTAAGAAATTTCAGATAAGATGATTTTAGGAGATTAAAAATGACATTCAAAAAAATTACTGTATTTGGTAGTGCATCAAAGACTGTTTCAGCGAAGTATAATGCACAAGCTTTTAAGTTGGGTGAATTGATTGCCCGCAACAATTCGACATTGGTTTACGGAGTCGGTGACACAGGAATGATGGGGCAAGTTTTCCATGGCTTGTTGAAAGGATGCGGTGCTGTTCGTGGTATTACCATACAAAAATTATTGGAGGCACAGTGCGAAAACCCGGATGTGTTCAAAGAAGGTGAAATGGTTGTCGTTCCCGACTTGTCCACACGTAAATTTATGATGTTTGATGAAGGCGATATGATGGTCATTTTGCCGGGCGGTTGGGGAACCCTTGATGAGTTAGCTGAATTTTGTGTCATGGTTCAAACCGGAAAAATCCGCAAAAAACCAATGGTTTTTGTCAACCTGGGCGGTTTTTGGAACCCGATGAAAAAACTGATTAAACAAATGTATAAAGAAGGTTGCCTTAATGATAGCCGAATTAATTTTATCGGCTTTGTCAGAAAGGTGGAAAGAGTTATTCCGAAAGCAACCAAAATCGCAAAGAAGTTGGAAAAATTGGAAAAATAAAACATTATACCGAATAAAAAAAATCCCCACCGGACTGATGGGGATTTTTGTAAAGCCAATCCAAAGATTAACGCTTTGAAAACTGGTATCTCTTACGAGCTTTCGAACGACCTGCTTTCTTACGTTCAACAGCACGGCTATCACGTGTTAAGAAGCCTCCTTGACGCAATGTTTTGTGCAATTCCGGTTCAAATAAATCCAAACAACGGGAAATACCATGACGGACAGCACCGGCTTGACCGGATAACCCACCCCCACGAACTGTACAAACAACGTCAAATTGACCTTCACGTGCAGTTGCAACAAACGGTTGATTGATAATCATTTGCAAAACAGGACGGCCAAAGTAAGCAACAGAATCTTTTCCGTTAACTTCAATTTTGCCCTTACCCAATTTCAACCAAACACGAGCAACGGCATCTTTACGTTTGCCGGTTGCATAAGAACGACCTAACTTGTCTTTCTTCGGTTCGCGTTTTACGTTTTCTTCAGGAGCTTGAACAGCATTTTTTAAATCTTTTAATTCAGTCATTATACGTCACTCCTTTTGTTCTTCGGGTTCTTTGCAGCCAAATCCAAAACGATTGGATTTTGTGCTGTGTGCGGATGTTCTGCACCGGCATAAATGCGCAACTTTGTCATCATTTGACGACCCAATTTGTTACGAGAAATCATACGTTCTACAGCTTTATAGATAACATCTTGTGGTTTCTTTTCCATCAATTTGCCTGCGGAAATACCTTTGATGCCACCGATATAACCTGAATGGTGATAATACATTTTTCTTTCCAACTTCTTACCCGTTAAAGCAACTTTGTCGGCGTTGATAACAACAACATAGTCACCACAATCCATGTGCGGTGTATAAGAAGTTTTATTTTTACCACGCAAAATTGTTGCGATTTGACTTGCCATACGACCCAACACTAAATCCGTTGCATCGATCAAGTACCAATCACGCTTAATTGTTGCGGGTTTTGCACTTAAAGTAGTTTTCATTTTTTAATCCTTTTTGTTAAAACACGGACACTAATATATCACATTTATATTCTTTGTCAAGCAGTTTTTTGCGATTTTTTTATATGGTATTATAATACCGTATATTTTAAGCAAGAAAAACAAAGGATTTTAGAGGCTTTATTTTCAACTTGACAAAAATACGCAAAAGAAGTATAGTGTAGGTCAAGAGGGGCAGACAATCGCTGGTCAAAGCTTTAAAGCAATGACGAGAGGAAAGTCCGGACTTCACAGGAACAAAATGACGGCTAACGGCCGCCCGGGGCAACCCGAGGGATAGTGCCACAGAAAACAAACCGCCCTGCTATATGCAGAGTAAGGATGAAACGGCGGGGTAAGAGCCCACCGCTTGACTGGTAACAGTTCAAGGCTTGGTAAACCCCATTTGAAGCAAGACCAAGAAAATGGCAGCGATTTATTTCGCAAGGTATCGTTCCTGTACCGCCTGATAGGTAGGTCGCCAGAAAGTTATAGTAATATAGCTTCTAGATGAATGATTGTCCTTTGACAAAATCCGGCTTATCGCCCCTCTTATTTTTCATTTTTCTCTTACCGATAATCACTTTTTTTTAATTTTTTTAAAATAAGACTAGCTTTTTTTTCAAAAACAGGCTATAAGACGTTTTGTATTGTTTTATGCTAATTTTATATAAGGAGATTTAAATGTCAGTTCGCGTAGCAATTAATGGTTTTGGTCGTATCGGACGTTTGGTGTTCCAAGCGATCACAGAACAAGGTTTATTAGGAAACGGCATTGATGTTGTTGCCGTTGTTGATATGGGTACAGATGCAAAATACTTCGCATATCAATTAAAATATGATTCAGTTCATGGCAAAATGAATGCCAACATCACAACAAAAAAATCTAATCCGGCTTTGGAAGATGATGATATTTTGGTTGTTAACGGCAACGAAATTAAATGCTTGATGGCTCAAAAAGATTTAGCCATGATGCCATGGAAAGATTTGAACATTGACTATGTTATCGAATCAACCGGTTTGTTCACACAATCCGAAAAAGCTCAAGGTCACATCACAGCCGGTGCAAAACGTGTTGTTATTTCTGCACCTGGTAAAGGTGATGTTAAAACAATGGTGTTCGGTGTTAATGAACAAGAATTTGATCCGGCACAACATGTTATCGTATCCAATGCTTCTTGCACAACAAACTGCTTGGCTCCATTGGTTCACGTATTGATTAAAGAAGGTATTGGTGTTGAAACTGGTTTGATGACAACAATTCACTCATACACAGCAACTCAAAAAACAGTTGACGGACCATCCAAAAAAGATTGGCGCGGTGGTCGTGCTGCTGCTATCAACATCATTCCATCAACAACAGGTGCTGCAAAAGCTGTTGGCGAAGTTTTGCCGGTTGTTAAAGGTAAATTGACAGGCATGTCTTTCCGTGTTCCGACAGCTGATGTTTCCGCTGTTGATTTGACTTTTGTTGCTGCTCGCGATACTTCCATCGAAGAAATCGACAGCTTGTTGAAAAAAGCCGCTGACACATATTTGAAAGGCACTTTGGGATACACTGATGAAGAATTGGTTTCCACCGATTTCATCAACGATTCTCACGCCAGCATCTATGATTCTAAAGCAACATTACAAAATAACCTGAAAGGTGAAAAACGTATGTTCAAGATCGTTTCTTGGTACGATAACGAATGGGGTTATTCAAATGCTTTGGTTCGTATGGTTCAACATATGGCTAAGAAAGACAACTTAATTTAATGAAAAATTTAAAGGGGTATTTCGTACTGGAATACCCCTTTTTTCATTGGGGGGGAGAAAGATGATAAAAAAAGTTATTATTGGCGATCTACTTTGTTCTGTTCTTTGTTCTTGTATTTCTGTTGAAGAACGTACCGCAGCAAAAAACAGAATGAACAGCACGCTTAACCAACAATGCTCCGTTACTATGGGATTTAAGTTGGGAACGGAAGAATACATGCAATGCCGTATGTTTTATGATGATGTTCTCCGCTATCGAAATATCAACATTAATAATATGTCGTTATCTTCTGCCGATTCGTTCAGAGTAGAAATGGAAGATTTAAATAAAACTTGCATGGAATATCTGGGTAACTTTAACCCTCCTCCAGGAGCCATCTGGAACTGTGTTCATAAGAAAGAACAAGATGCTATTGATGCCGCCATCCGTAAGAAAGAGTTGAAGGAAGAAGAAGAGATGCGCCAACGTTCTCTTTCAAACGCCATGAAAGATGCTAATGCAGACGAAAGATTGCAAAAACGTATTGATGAAGAACGCGAACGTGTTGCGGCCGAAACCGGTAAACGTCCTAGCAAAGTAAAATGTAAGACGTATGAAAAAAGCAACGGATACATCCAAGTAAAGTGTAAATAATTCATTTTTTAGTACTTTTGATAGTGCTTTTGAAACATGTTTTTTCAATAAAATCAATAAATAAAAAAGAAAATTAAAAAAATATTAAAAAAAACTTGCCAAAAAGTTAATTTTGAGTTAATATGGTGTGCATTTTAAAAGCAAGAAAGGAAAAAAATATGAAAAAAACACTCTTATTAGCCGCATTGGCTTGTTGCGCTTTAACAGCTTGCCAAAGTACACAACCTGAACCGGTCGTTTGCCCATCATGCAACCCACCGACTCGTCACTTTGAAGTTGTAACAGAATGCTCCGACTACAAAGAAAGAGATTTAGGTAATGGTGCTTACTCACAATGCCGTTTCTGCACAAACAGAATTTATTCAAATGGTGTTGATGTAACGGATCAATTCAAAGCTCCTTCTGACAATAAAATTACGATTCGTCAAAGACGCGTGAAGACTCCTTGCGAAAGCAACCAATAAAAAAATAACTAAAAAAAATCCCCTGCACTTTGCGGGGGATTTTTTATTTGCATATAGCTATAAAAAAACAATCATCCTTACCATCAATAAAAATCGAATCATTCATTTCCACAATGATGTCAATACCTGTTTAATGTCTATTTTAAGTTTTTTTACTTGCATTTTTCAAAAAATTTGTCATACTGTTTGTCGGAAGAACTTTGGATGGACAAAACGTTGGTTACCAAAGTCAGGTTCGGAAGAAAGCAGCTTAAACCTTTTGCTTTTGGGTCGTTCTTGGTTCTTCCACCAAAAGGAATAAAAAATGGCGGAAGAAACAAAATATCGAGTCCTGGCACGAAAGTATCGCCCTCAAGGTTTTAAAGACTTAATCGGGCAAGATGCTTTAGTACGCACAATTTCCAATGCAATTGCTCAAAACAAATTGGCACAAGCGTATATTCTGACCGGTATCAGAGGTATCGGAAAAACATCTTCTGCTCGTATTATTGCAAGGGCTTTTAACTGTATCGGACCAGATGGCAAAGGAGGCATGACGCCCAATCCTTGCGGTGTTTGTAAGCATTGTAAAGATATTGCTAATGATTGTCACGTGGATGTTATTGAAATGGACGCCGCCAGCAATACCGGTGTTGACAATATTCGTGAAATTATTGAAGGTGCGCGTTATAATCCGCTTTCTGCTCGTTACAAAATATACATTATCGATGAAGTGCATATGCTGTCAAAATCCGCATTTAATGCACTGCTCAAAATTTTGGAAGAACCACCTGAAAAGGTTAAATTCATTTTTGCAACAACTGAAATTCGTAAGGTTCCCGTAACTATTTTATCCCGTTGTCAACGATTTGATTTAAAGCGTATTGATACGGCTGTGTTAGCAGCTTATTTTAAAGAAATTGCTCAAAAAGAAAACGTCACTTTTGAAGATACAGCATTGGCCTTGATTGCTAAGGCGGCTGACGGTTCTGTGCGTGACGGCTTGTCATTATTGGATCAAGCAATTGCTCACGGCAACGGACATGTTGGTGAAGAGCAAGTCCGCCAAATGATCGGTTTGGCTGACAAAGGTTCTTTGTTCGAATTGTACGAATTGTTGATGAAAGGCGATATGCCTGCCACATTAAAAGCCGTTCAAAAACAGTATGATTTAGGAACGGATCCTTTAACATTAACAACAGATTTAATGGATTTAACACATTGGTTGACGCAAATCAAAATCACGCCGGATGTCTTAAATGACGATATCTTGTCCGAACAAGAAAAAACAGAGGGCAAAAAGTTGGCCGATAATTTATCCATCAGCACTTTATCAAGAACCTGGCAAATGCTGTTAAAAGGTTTTTCGGAAGTCAAATTTTCGGAAAGCCCAATTAAAGCATTGGAAATGTTGCTTGTTCGTATCGTTTATGCTTCCGATTTACCCTCACCTGTCGAGTTAATTCAACAAATAAGAAACGGTAGTATTGAAGTAATACCAATGGCTCAAAAAAAAACTGAAAAATTAACAGTTCAAACAGCGGAACCGATTGCAAGACCGGTCGTTGATAATGTTCCTAAAAAGACAGTTCAAACATCGCAAGAACCAACCGACAAAACCACGTTAAATACTTTGCAAGATATTGTATCTTTTGCCCGCAAAAAAGGTCAAATGCTGTTTGCATTTAATTTATCAACCTTTGTCCATCCGTTGGAAGTCAGTTATGGTAAATTGCATTTCAGTGCACCGGCTGAAGCTCCTAAAACATTATGCCAAGAATTGCGTAAGTTTCTGTCAGAAGCTACCGGTATTGAATGGGATATTGCTTTGTCGGAACAAACTGGCGGGCTCAGTTTAAAAGAACAAGCTAATGAAAAGAAAGAACACATCAAAGAAAAATTAAGTGAAACACCTTTGGTTTCTGCTGTATTGAAGACATTCCCGAATTCTCAAATCGATGGCTTTAAGATGTTGGAAAAAACATCGGATGATGAAAAAGATTTAATGGGTGAACCCGTTTATGAAACAAATGAGTAAAAATTTGTTTTTTCTGTTGACTTTTAATAAAATTAGTTTATAATAACGCGCACAGATAGCTCCTTGTCAGCTCCAAAGAAGGGTTGACTATGTCACAAGGCATTTGCAAGTGGTTTGCAAAAATGTCAGAAACCGTGACCGAGATATCCTAAAGGAGAAAGATTTATGTCTTTTTATGAACATGTATTTGTTACACGTCAAGATTTAACTCCTGCTCAAGTAGATGAATTGACCGACAAGTTTGCCGGTGTCATTGAAAAAGAAGGCGGAAAAGTCACAAAACGTGAAAACTGGGGTTTGCGTAATTTAGCATACCGCATTCAAAAAAACCGTAAAGGTTATTATGTCTTATTAAACATTGACGCACCTGCCGTTGCCGTTCAAGAATTAGAACGTGTAATGCGTATTGATGAAGATGTTATTCGTCACTTGACCGTTAAAGTAGAAGCTTTGGAAGAAGGTCCGTCAGTTATGTTGGCTCCAAAGGCAAACAAGAAAGCTGATGATGTCGATGATTTGTTTAACATGGAAAATGAAAGTGAGGCATTCTAATGGCTGAAGTTCGTAGTTCATTTTTTCACCGTGCAAAATCTTGCCCATTCTGTGGTAAAGATGCACAAGTAATCGATTACAAAGATGTTAAATTATTGTCCCGTTTCATTACAGAACGCGGCAAAATGGTTCCGTCTCGTATTTCTTGTGTTTGTGCAAAGCATCAACGTCAATTGGCAAAAGCAACTAAACGTGCTCGTTTTTTGGCTTTATTGCCTTTCGTCAGTGGCACTGAAAATTAAGGAGATTAAACATGGAAGTTATTTTATTAGAACGCATTGAACGCTTAGGTCAAATGGGCGATGTGGTCAAAGTAAAAAACGGATATGCCCGTAATTATTTGTTGCCACAAAAGAAAGCTTTACGTTCCACAAAGGAAAATATGGCTTATTTCGAAAGCAAACGTACCGAATTGGAAGCTCGTAACTTAAAGTTGCGCGAAGAAGCACAAAAGGCTGCCGAATCAATCAAAACAGTTTCTTTGTCCTTGGTTCGTCAAGCTGCAGAAAGCGGTATGTTGTATGGTTCTGTTTCTGCACGTGATATCTTCGAAGCATTACGTGATATGAACGTCAAATTGGAACGTCATCAAATTGATATGCCTCAACCGATTAAAAACGTTGGTGTTTATGATGTTCGCATTGTTTTACATCCGGATGTTTCCGAAACAATTAAAGTGACGGTTGCTCGTTCGGGTGAAGAAGCAAACAAATTGGCCGCTTCTTACAACTCTGATTTAGTTAAACCGGTTGAAGAAGTAATCAATGAAGAAGCAGTGGTTGTCGCTGAAGAAGCAAAAGTAGCAGAAGAAGCGAAAACCGAAGAGTAGTAACAATTTAATTCCTTCGAAAGGAGGGGAGTACCATAGTTCAAGTTATCGTGCGTGACAACAACGTCGAACAAGCATTGAAAGCATTAAAGAAGAAAATGCAACGCGAAGGTTTGTTCCGTGAAATGAAAATGCGTCGCGAATTCGAAAAACCATCTGAAAAACGCAAACGCGAAAAAGCAGAAGGAATTCGTCGTAACCGCAAAATTCAACGCAAACGTAGATGGGCAGAAGGTTACTAATCTGAACGCCTTTGAAAAAAGCCGGAAGTTATCTCTTCCGGCTTTTTATTTAATTATCACCACAACAGTTTTTATAAAAAACGCCTTAATGTCAAATTAATGACATTTGAAAATATGTAAAAGCGAAACAGATACTAATAAAGTCTTAAACCTTTTCTTTAAAAGAAGAGACAGTAAAATACGTTGAAAAAAATTAAATTCTTTTATATCTAAAATTTTCTTCCTTTCAAAATATTCAGACAGTTCTTTCCATGATAGCAGGCACTTTTTCTTCTGATACCTATATGGTTTATAAATAACCCATCGAATAAAAATACGATTATTCTTTTTTCTAAGCTTGTGATGCAACAAAATGTTTTTATCAAAAAAATTCTTTAGAATTTGGTATGCTTCTATATGCATATAGACCATTTTAAAATCAAATTTTCTTGTTAAAGAATTATGACTTTCACGATATAAAACTAAATCTTCTTCTATATGTGAAATCTTATTTATTTTGCTAAATATTTGATATATAAAGGTACGATCTTCCGATGTTTTCAGCTTTTCTACAAAAGGCGTTCTCTCAACAAATTCTTTTAAATAAAGCTTATTCCAAACGACAATATGCGGATCTATACGTTTCTTTAAATACATTAACAGTGGATTGTCGTGTATTTTAACCTTATGTTTGCACGACAGAGTAACTAATGGTTCATTGTACTCTTCTGCAACAACGCGATAATCACAACAAACGATTGGTGTATTATTTTCTTTTGCAATAATAAGCATTTTTTCCAAAAAAGTCGGCATCATTAAATCATCTGCATCAAAAAAAGATATCCACTTTCCTCTTGCATTTCGAACACCAACATTGCGAGCTACCGAAACTCCTTGATTTCTTTGATTTATGATTCTTAATCGTTTATCTTTAATTTTTTTTAAAAGATTAAGTGAATCATCTGTTGAGCCATCATTAACGCAAATTACTTCAAAATTTTTAAATGTTTGATTGAATATACTTTGTAATGTCGAAAGCAAATACTTTTCTGCATTATAGACCGGCACAATCACGGATATCTCGACCATCTTCATTTTTCTTTCTCTAATAACTGATCAAAATAAGAATCTACTTTTAGATCTGTAAAGAACAACAATGTTAACAAAAAAGAAAGTACTGAATTAATCCAAAACAAACTGTCATAAAAGAAATTCAGATAAATCAAAAGAAAAAGAATTACAAAAAAAGTAAAAATATAAAAAATATCCCAAACAGAATTTAAAATATATCTGTTAATTGAAATACAACCTTTTGCCCATACAATTCCTATCAAGAGAAAAACTATTAGTAAAAAGCAGGAAAGTAGCATATTAAAAATCTCCACAAAAAAACCACCTTTTGAAAAGGTGGTCGGAGAGTTCGAAAATCAACATTCAAGTGATGACTCCCCCTGTCTTTAAGACCTTTAAAAGTCCCTGAACATACACAGGGGGCTCCCCGACCTTTCGGAACGGAGCTTTATCTAACATAGTGTGCTTTTCATCAGGAAAAAAGACACACTGTCATATGGACGGGGTGTCTACCCGCCCCTTGAACGTGAGCTTTCGACAGCTCTCTTGCACCTTTAAGGCACTCAAGATGTTTTCTCAAACATCTAGTTTCATTATAGCTACACAAATAAAAGCATGTCAAGTAATTTTTACACTTTTATGATATAAAAAAATAATATTTGCATTTTTCATTTTATTGCTCTATCCTTATCGCAGATAAGAAAAGAAAGGGAATAAAATGACAAAATTGATGGAAAATAAACGTGGTTTAATTATGGGCGTTGCAAATGACCATTCTATTGCTTGGGGAATTGCTAAAGCTTTGGCTGATGCAGGAGCTGAATTGGCATTCACTTACCAAGGTGAAGCATTAAAACGCCGTGTTGTACCATTAGCTGAATCCTTGGGTTCGAATTTCGTTCTGCCTTGCGATGTTACGGATACGGACTGTATGGACACCTTGTTTTCCATTTTAAAACAAGAGTGGGGCAGCTTGGATTTTGTTGTTCATGCAATTGCTTTTTCCGATAAAAACGAATTACAAGGTCGCTATGTTGATACAACGGCTGAAAACTTTGATCAATCGATGCGTATTTCCGTATATTCATTTACGGACGTCTGTCGCCGCGCATCAGAGTTAATGCCAAATGGCGGTTCATTATTAACACTTTCATATATTGGGGCAGAAAAATACATTCCGAATTATAATGTAATGGGTGTTGCCAAAGCCGCTTTGGAAGCATCCGTTCACTTTTTGGCTTTTGATTTAGGTAAACAAAATATTCGTGTTAATGCTATTTCAGCAGGTCCAATTCGTACTTTAGCAGCATCTGGTATTGACGGATTAAGAAACATTCTGGAATGGAATAAAATTAATTCTGCTTTGCGTAGAAACGTAACTATTGATGACATCGGACAATCAGCACTTTATTTGCTTTCTGATATGTCAAGCGGTGTTACCAGTGAAGTTGTCCACGTAGATGCCGGTATGCATAAACAAGGCATGATTAATGCTGATTCTACATCTGCTTTATCTGAGCTCTTAGGGTCATTTTAAAGTAAATTCTTTTTCATAGAAGCTAGTTCAACTTCTTCTTGTACGATTTTTTCATGATAATGATCAACAAGGTGTTTCATCTTGCTGAAAAAACCATTTTCAATTGCTGTAAATGTTCCCCATAAGGCTATAATAGAAACGACAATTGTAAAAAATGCTTCCAATATGTCCATTTTATCTTTAAATGTAAGTTGTTTCCAATCGCTACGAAAACTCATTTTTCTATCCTCCTGCCCTTTAAATAGAAAAATAGAAGCCATTTTTCAATGACTTTTATTCGTATTTGCATAAATAGCTATAAAAGATTCAACGGCCTTCGTTTTTCCAAACACGCCCTAGTCCCGTTTGAAACGAACGTATTGAAGTAACTGCTTTTTGGCTTTTTCCGCTAATTGCCCAATCTAACGCAAACCAACCGTTTTTATCTTTCATATCCAAACGAGCTTTTGAAGTTACCAATTCGATAATCATTATCGCATTATCGTTAATAGCAGCAAACATTAACGCAGTCATCTTATCATCATCTTGAATGTTCGGATCGGCTCCTTTTTTTAATAGTGATCCTACCGCAGTAATATCATCTAAAACCGCTGCCATTATCAATGGAGTTTTACCGTTACTTTTAATATTAAGGTCTGGCTTATGAAGCAGGACTTCCTCTAATGCTTTTGGATTTTTACTTATTACCGCATTCATTAAAAGCGTATTACCATTCTCATCAAAAGCATCAATTCCGTTTTGCTCAACCCAGTTTCTTATATCTTCTGCAACGTTTTTATTTTCTTCCGAAAAATCAACCATATTCCAAAACCCTTTTTAAAAACTTTTTTCTTCAAAATATATATGGTTATCCTATACTTTTTTCCTGTATTTGTCAATATTTTTCTTTTAAATCAAAGAAAGCGCCCTGCTCGGACGCTTCCTTATTTTTCTTTATCAATTTTTATCTGATAACAATATTCAACAAACGTTTAGGCACATAAATAACCTTAACGATTTGCTTGTCTTTAATGAAATCCTGAACCCGACTTTCTTGTTTTGCTATAGCCAAAACATCATCTTGCGTTGCATCAACCGGCACTTTAATGTTTGCGCGCTTTTTGCCCATAATCTGGACAACAACTTCGACTTCATTTTCGACCAGTTGTGAAGCATCATAAGTCGGCCATTTTTCGTAAGCTATCGTGTCTGTATGCCCCAAACGTTGCCACAATTCTTCCCCTATATGAGGAGCTATCGGAGAAAGAATTAAAACAAATGCTTCCATAACGGATCTGTTTACCTTTTGTGCTTTGTAAATAGCATTTGTTAATTCCATCAACTTGGCAATAGCTGTATTGAAAGACATTTTTTCCATATCTTCCGTAACACCTTTAATTACCTTCTGAGCAAACTTATCAACGTCAGCATCACCACCTTGATCGACTATTCTGTCGGACAGTTTATCATTTTCGTCAATAAACATACCCCAAACACGTTTAACAAAACGATACGCACCGTTAATACCTTCATCAGTCCATGGTTTTTCGGCTGAAACAGGTCCCATAAACATTTCATAAAGACGTAAAGAGTCTGCACCATATTGTTTTGCAACGTCATCCGGATTAGCAACATTGTATCTGGATTTTGACATTTTTTCGACCTGAGTATTAACACGAACTCCGGTTGCTTTCACATACCATTCGTTTCCTTTACGTTCAACTTCACTGGGATGATAATATTTACCATTGTCATCTTTATATGAATAAGCCGTAATCATACCCGGATTGTACAGCTTTTTAAACGGCTCTTTTGTTGAAACCAAACCGGCATCAAACAACACTTTATACCAGAAACGAGAATACAACAAATGCAACACGGCATGTTCTGCACCACCGATATAATAATCGACCGGCATCCAATAATTTTCCGCTTCTTTACTCCATGCTTCTTCATCATTGTGAGGATCACAATAGCGCAAGAAATACCAACATGAACCTGCCCATTGTGGCATTGTATTTAAATCACGTGTTGCGGCCATTCCTGTTTCTTCATCAACCGTATTAACCCAATCTGTTGCTTTTGACAAAGGCGGTTGACCGTCCTTCGATGGGCTGAAATCAGTCATCGGTGGTAATATCAACGGTAAATCCTTTGTCGGTATAGTTTTGATTGTTCCGTCAGCCAAATGGATAATCGGGAACGGTTCACCCCAATAACGTTGACGTGAAAACAACCAGTCACGCAATTTATAGTTAACCGTACCTTTTCCGAAGCCTTTTTCTTCCAACCATTCTATCATTTTCTTTTTAGATTCGGCAACGTGTAATCCGTTCAAAAAACCGGAATTAACTAAAGCGCCATCACCTTCCCAAGCGGCTTTTGACAAATCAAAATCAGCAGGACATTGAATAACTTCGATAATCGGCAAATCAAACTTTTTGGCAAAATCATAGTCACGTTGATCATGAGCCGGAACAGCCATAATCGCACCATATCCGTAATCACCTAAAACATAATCGGCAATATAAATCGGAATTTTACGACCATCGACAGGATTGATAGCATAAGCGCCGGTAAAAGCTCCTGTCTTTTCTTTGGAATCTGCCAATCTGTCTTGAGCAGATTTTTTAGCAGTCTCAGCAACGTATTGTTCTACTGCAGCGCGTTGAGCTTCCGTTGTAATTTCTTTAACCAAAGAATGTTCAGGAGCTAACACACAATAAGTTGCGCCAAACAAAGTATCCGGACGGGTTGTATAAACAGTAAATTCCGCTTTTGTACCATCTACTTTAAATTTAACATCAGCACCATTGGATTTGCCAATCCATTCACGTTGCATGATTTTAATACCTTCCGGCCAATCCAATTCATCCAAATCGGCCAACAACCGTTCTGCATAGGCGGTAATTTTAAGCATCCATTGACGCATCGGTTTTTTAATAACTTCATCACCGGTTTCAACGTATTTGCCATCTTTGACTTCTTCATTGGCCAAAACAGTTCCCAACTTCGGGCACCAGTTAACCGGAACTTCAACTTCATAAGCCAACCCTTTATCAAACAACAATTTAAATATCCATTGTGTCCATTTGTAATAGGACGGATCAGATGTTTTTATTGTTCTATCCCAATCGTATGAAAAACCGACATTTTTCATTTGTTCTGTAAAATAATCACAGTTTTTCGTTGTCACTTCACTGGGGTGAATGCCCTTGCGTTCTGCATAACGTTCTGCCGGCAACCCGAAAGAATCATAACCCATCGGATGTAACACATTGAATCCATTCATCCGTTTAAAACGCGCAATAATATCGGAAGCAGTATAACCTTCTACATGCCCGACATGCAAACCATCTCCGGATGGGTATGGAAACATATCCAATACATAATATTTGGGTTTGTTTTTATCGATTCTTGATTTAAATGTTTCGTTGTCTTCCCAATATTTTTGCCATTTTTTTTCTATGGCCTGATGATTGTATTCTGTCATGTTAACTCCTTTAAAAATGAATGTTTCGATGATAACATAAAAGAAAAAATTTGCAAAGAAAAAACTATCTTTTTAATCTAAATAAATTTTAAAAAATTTTATTTTCATAACCACTTGTTAACTAAATTGAGTATAAATTAAGATAAATATGTGTAAAAGGTGTTAAAATGGCAGAAAAAACAGAAATTGAAAACTCCACTCCCAAAAGATCGTGGCTTTTTATACTTTTCATCACTTGCGTTTGTGCATTTTCTTTGTTTTGGGCGGTTTTTGGAATTTGGTCATATTTATACCCTACGGATATCAACTATACGGTATCCACGTCAAAAAATTCATCTGAAGAACTTTCTTTATATGGCAAAGACGGAAAATTCTTCATCAGCCTACCAGTTCAACAAATTCAATTAGCTGAAGCTGTTTTACCTTATCATCTTTTGGAAATACAAATTGCGTTTGCCGTCAAACAATCCTCTGACAAATCAGAAATTCTATCAAAGTTACCGGTTATACAAGATGCGTTAATTAGCAATTTTAGAACTTTAACATTTGAAGAATTACAAGAAAACGGACGTTTGTTTTACTTAAAGGAGTCTTTGTTGGAACAAATGAATAATCTGTTATATCCTGTACAAATTCAAGATGTTTTGTTTCAGAAAATTGTTGTAAAAGAGGGGATGTAACGTAAATGGAAACATCATCTTTAAGCAACATTTTAACACAAGAAGAAATAGATGCCTTGCTCAATCCGCAAGAAGAAACGGTTGAAAAGACAAACTCGCTTCAGTTGTTAAAAACAGCCGCTCCTCCCAAAAGATATCCTGCCTTGGAAAAATATATGGATGCATTTTGCCGTTCCATAATGACATCTTTACACCAATTAACACAAATGGAAAACATCCATACAAGCATTCAAAGCTTTGTTTTCGGGCAATTAGGGGCTTATCTAGACACGCTGGCATCACCATCTATGCTGGGATTTTATAAAATTCAAGAATGGAAGCAGTCAGCATTAGTTTCGCTAGATTTCAATTTAACATATTGTTTATTGGATATGACCTTAGGCGGACGGCGTGGAACATCTGCGATGTCTTTGGAAGGACGCGCCTATACACCAATTGAAAAAAGCATTATTCAAACAATTTTAAAAACATTGACATCCGACTTTGACAAATCATTTGAACGGACTTTTGTTTTTGAAAATATGGAAACAAATCCGAAAACTGCATTGATTGCTTCTCCGGCATGTGATGTTGTCATTACTCGTATTGAAATCTCGTTGGATAAAAGAAGAGGTATTTTGGATTTCATCCTGCCGGCGCACTTATTAAGCCAAATGGATGATGCAGAAAATCTCATTTCGGCACAAGATGATTATACTGAAAAATTAACCGCTGCTCTTAGTCGGGTTCCTTTGGAATTAAACGCGGTTCTTGATAAAAAGGAAATTCCTTTCAGCTCTGTCTTGAAATGGAAAGTCGGCGACACATTGCCATTAAATTATTTCGAAGAAAAACCGTTGGAAATATCCTGTCAAAACCAGTTGTTATTTAAAGGAAGTTTGCACGTAAACAAGAAAAATATTTCTGTTCAAATCGAAAAAAATATCTTTGAGGATTTTTAAATGGACAATATTTTGAACTTAGCCATCATTACACTTTTAATTGTTGCCATTATCTACGCTATGGTTTTGAATTATCGTCTTAATTCATTCAAAGAAGGTAAGAAAGAAATTACAAAAACCATACACACATTTAATCAAGTTGTTCAAAATGCCGAAACAATGTTATCTCAATTGCAAAAAAGCACTCAAAACATTGCAGATCAATTAAAAATAGAAATAAATAAAGCTAATTTATTGCGTGATGATTTGGTTTTGATTTTGGATAAAAACAACAGAAAGTCGGAAACAAAAATGACTGCTCCTAAATTTACATATGCTCCGGTCGATAAAGATTCTCCTGCTCATTTTACAACATCAAAGCAACCTTTGAACATCTATCAGTCCGATGCGGAAAAAGAACTTTATCAGGCGTTACAACGATTGAAAGGTGAACAATGAAATTATTTTTTTATTTTCTTTTTCTTCTTGTCCTTCCCTTTTTGCTTCACGCCGAAGTAGTAACTTCCGGCACAGAGGTTCAAGGATGTGTTTATTCAGAAAAAGAGCTGAACTTATTTGAACAATTATCCAAACGGCATTTAGAGTTGTTAAAGAAAGAAGCTGAACTGAATGCTCGAGAAAAAGCTTTAAATGAAAGAGAAGAACTGTTACAAGGTGCACAACCTTCTTTTACTTCAAAAACCAACTCAACTGTCCGAATTTATATGCAACTTCCCCCTGCAAAGGCTGTAGAGCTACTCAACTCAGAAACACCAGAAAAAGCCGCAGAAATCTTATCGCAAATGCCAAGTGCTTTTTCCGGACGTTTAATTGATAAAATGGAAACCTCTCGTTCTGAAATTATCTTAAAGAAAATGGCTGAAATTCAAGAACCATAAAGGATAAAATATGGCAGAAAACATTTTATTTAGCAAACATCAAACTTTAAGTGTAAGCAGTAAAAAAGCCGCGCCAGTTTCTTTTTCCTTTATCTTTCTTTCTTTGATCTTAACGATTTTAAGTTTTTTTATTTACCTGGTATGCACATCATCTTTTGAAAATATAAAGTTCGAAGCCGCAAAAAGCAGTTTGCATTCATCATTCAGTTTTCAAATCCCTTTATTTCAAAAGGTATCCCCTTCAAATGAATTAAGTGGCATTGTTCTTTATCATCAAAACAATATTGCTTTAAGCTTCCCTTCATCAGAACTTCATCAAGATCCGGTGAATGATGAAGTGACTATTTTGATAAAAAGCGATTTGATTTTTGAAAAAACAACTTCAACATTAACACCTCATGCACATGTTCTTTTCAATCAGATGAAAAATTTATTAAATACGACTTTGATAAGGAATAAATATGTTGTTGACTTTATTTTATTTGAAGATTTAACACAATCTCAAAATTATCCCGTTTTCAACGAAATAACAACAGAGCGATTACAAAAAATTTCTGAAAAAATGAAAGGACTTTCCGTTGATGAAAGTCTGTATGGTGTCGGAATAGAAAAAAACGATCGGCATGAATTAAAAATTCACTTTTATAAAAGGATTTCATCATGAAAAAGGAGATTTTTTCTAATACTTCACCGCGAAAAAAAGCATGGATGTTAACATTAACAGACTTGATGATGTTGATGTTGACTTTTTTTATTTTACTTTATTCAATGTCCACTCCTGCATCAAAAAATGACAATGCTTTTTTCAAAGGTATTTCACTTGACGAATATCCTGTTTATTCACATGGAGTTCACTTAAATTATCTTGGGCAAATTTTGGCACAAAAAATAAAAAACTATGACGGATATCGTATTAATCAAGAACAAGGAATATTGTATATTCAAATTCCCAAAAAGATTTTTGAAGACGCCAAAAATCGTGTTGTTTCCGTAGAGGATAAAAAGCGCATTGAAAGCTTGGGAGAACAATTAAACAACATACCAAATAAAATATTTTTACAAGTTTCACAAAGCATACAACCAACACAGGAGGCTTTATTAGAAGCATCTGTAGTGGCTAATTTATTAAAACAAGGTGGTTATCCTTTTAATTTACGCATTGTTCAACAAAAGGACAGTAAAAACGAATTTATTCAAATTGTTATTTTCCCGAATGCAAGGAGTGAATTATGAAGCGTATAATTTTATTTATTTTTCTGCTGTTATTTACCACTCCTGCTTTAGCAACACAAGTACAGATATCTCCTTTGTGGTATGAGGATTCGGTTCAGAGTGTTCAAATAAAAATTCCATCCACTGATGGTTTGAAAATGGCATTGTTTAAGCGCAACGGATACACATATTTTGTGTTTCAATCACCTGACGGTTTACAAATTGATGAAGCAACCTTGCAACAATTACCTATTGTACATTTAAAACATCCAACTGCTTTAATTCTAAGAGGCGTTTTTCAAAAAGGCATGCAACCTGAATTTTCAGCTAGAAATCGTACGCTTCTTTTAAAAATGAGAACCAAAAACGACACGGAAGAAAGTTCTTTTAAGACTAAATGGTTACTTAATGGTGCATTATTGGAATTGAACGATGCCAATTTGATAGAGTTTAAAGATCCAAATACAATGGAAAATTTCTTTACATTTCTAACCCCCTACTCTTCTTTATTTATGAAAGAACAGTATGACACTCCGGAAATGACCTTTCTACCAACCGTTCAAGGCATCGTAATTTATCCTAAAACATCTTCTTTTCATATTCAAAGAACAGAAAACGGTTATGTTATTCATCCACAAAACAAAAAGTCTTTAACTATCCCTGAAAGTAATACAAATCAGTTTGAGGAAATTAATTGGAAATCTTATGCCAATTTATCTGCACAAGATACAAACAAAGAAATGCAAAACTTAAAAGACTTCATTTTATACGTTTCGGACAGCGCAAAAGATCGCTTACATCAAGAAATGGTTCAAATTTATTTAAGTCAAGGCTTTGTACAAAATGCATTAGAAGTTTTAGAAAACATGCCCGAAAGTGAAATAAAAGAAAATCTGACCTTTTTAGCTTACATTATGGAAAACAATCCGATACAAGCATTAACATTATGGGATAATATTCGCAATCCTTCATCTGACTTAGAATTATGGAAAAATACGATAGATGATAAACCACTCTTAAATGAAATGGCTTTCGAAAGAATAAATTTGTCACCGATGATGGCCTTTGTTTTCTGGAGAAATATAGGACAGAAAGCAAATGGTGAAAACAATCTTTCCATGTTAGAAAAAGCGACTGATGAATTGGAACAGTTATCATTAAATGACTATCAAAAGCAGGCTTTGATTTATCTTCAAGGACAGCTTGCTGGGAAGAAATATGAACTTAAAAAAGCCATTGAAATTTATACAGCTGCAGAACAACTGCCTTTCTCACAATACAGCACACAAATTATATTTTCAAAAATAAACGCTCAAATTGAAACAGGAAACATAAATACCGATGAAGCAATCTTGAAACTTGAAAAAATACGTCACTTATTGGCAGCAACAGAACTGGAAATACCCCTGTTGCAATTGCTTGCCAACCTATACAATGAAAAAAAGGATATTACACAAGCTTTGCAAACTGAACGTCAAATGCTTTCACTTACAAGGGATGACGATGTTTTAAAAAGAATGCAACGTCACTTTGAACATTTTGTTATGACAAGTCAAAGTCCTATTCAACGTATAGTCATCTATAATGAATTTAAAGAACTGATGCCAACCGGTATAAAAGCTCTTCAAATAAAAGAACAGTTAATTCGTGACTTCATTACGCTGGATTTATTGGATAAGGCTTATGATCTAGCATTTGAAACTGCACAAACAACTTTTGGAAGAAGACGGCAAAAATTTGCCTTATATGCCTATTTAACGGCAATCACTTTATCCGATACAGAAAAGCAAGAAAATGCCATACAGTACTTAGATGCTGATTGGCAGAAACAACCTATTCCCAGCGATATACCGGAAATTTTAAAGTGGAGTTACAGGAAGAAGAGTTAAACTCTCTCATTTATCTTTTTTCAAAAAAAGAATGCCATAAGTGGTAATAATAACAAAAAGAACCAGCCCTTAATCCATCCCAAAATAATAATACATGATACAAGCAAAAAGAAAAATAATGCCTCTAAT
Source organism: Alphaproteobacteria bacterium (assembly GCA_017962565.1). Classification (GTDB taxonomy): domain Bacteria; phylum Pseudomonadota; class Alphaproteobacteria; order CAAHEQ01; family UBA3637; genus CAAHEQ01. Next base: position 54,579 of record JAGCVC010000020.1, read on the forward strand.
GTAGATGTTTCCCGTCCGTTTGCATCGAGAATGAATGAAGCTAAAATAAAAAATACGAATGAAACAAACATGATGGCTGATGTCATCAATGTTTTAAATACAACATGAGTAGTTTTCTTCGACACAGAAACGATTTCTTGCTTTTCCACTTTTTTAGTTTCTTCATTTTCTTCTGTCATTTCTTCCTTATTTATCCTTCTTTAAGGAAACGACAAAAGGCAAGGCCTTCAGGGCAACAATAACGTCTTCCAGATGTTCTGTATTTTTAACATCCACATCCATGACTAACTCAATAAAGTTACCGCTTTTGCCACGTGTAACCAAATGTGAAATATTACTGCCAGCCTTAGATACAGTTGTTGAAATTGTGGCTAATACGCTTGGTTTATCCATAATGGTCAGCACCAAACTAACAGGAAACACACGATCAGTTCCTGAATTTTCGTTCCATTCAATATCCAGCCAACGTTCCGGTTCGTGTTTATATTTCTTCAACATGACACAATCCGCACGGTGAATAGCAATTCCTTTTCCTGTTGTTACAATACCTACAATCTTATCCCCCGGAACAGGATGACAACACCGAGAATAATGCAACGCAATACCGGAAACCAAACCTTTAATTAAAGTTTCTTTTTCTTCTTTATTGATTTTGGTCGGCTTACGTTTGAAAATATCTACAACACGTTGCAAGGTAGACCGTTTTTCGGAATGCAATTTATAGAACACATCACTGGGTAATACTAAACCTTCACCCACCATGACATACAAGTCATCCAACGTTGATTGTTTAAAATTTTGAACAACAGATTCAACTTCCTTTTCATTAAAGGTAACTTTGTGTTCCTTATACAAATTTTGAATTAAAGCTTTACCCAACTCTATAAATTGAGTGCGTTTCTCGTTGCGGATAAAACGACGAATCGCGGCCTTGGCTTTTGCAGTAACAACAAAACGTTCCCATTCCGGTGATGGGTTCTGTGTTTTAGAGGTCAAAACTTCTACCTGATCCCCATTTTGCAAAATGGTACGCACCGGCTTGATTTCACCGTTAATTTTAATACCAACACAATGGTCACCAATATTTGAATGAACAGCATAAGCAAAATCAAGGGCTGTCGCATCTTTTGGCAAACTGAACAAATCGCCTTTTGGTGTAAAGCAGAAAATTTGGTCATTGTACATAGAAATTTTGGTGTTTTCCAAGAACTCATCCGAGTTAGAAGAATTGTTCAGCAGATCCAACAATTCACGCATCCAACGGAATTTTTTACCATCCACCGTTGTTGACATGTTTTGCTTATATTCCCAATGCGCTGCCACACCAAGTTCTGCAACTTCGTGCATTTCTTCCGTTCTGATTTGTACTTCGATTCTTTGACGGAAAGGACCGATTACGCCTGTATGTAATGATTGATAACCGTTACTTTTTGGTGTTGAGATATAATCTTTATAGCGCCCGGGGATCATTGGATACTTTGTATTGATAATTCCCAAAGCATGATAACAATCCGCAACTGTTGGTACAACGATTCGAAAAGCCATAATATCGCATATTTGCTCAAAAGAAATATTCTGCCGTTGCATTTTGCGCCAAATGGAATAAGGACGTTTTTCACGACCATAAACTTCAACATTTTCACCGATTTCAGCAACGTCTTTTGTTAATTGTTCGACAATGCGTTCTGTTAAATCGCCACCCTTCTCACGCAAAAAATTCAATCTTGAAATAATGGATTGGTAAGCATCCGGATGCAACTGTTTGAAAGCCAAGTCTTCCAGTTCATCCTTCATCTTGTTCATACCCAAGCGTTCTGCAAGTGGTGCATAAATATCCAATGTCTCACGAGCAATACGAATGCGTTTTTCTTCCTTCTTACAAAAATGAAGCGTCCGCATGTTATGCAGACGATCCGCCAACTTTATCAGCAATACGCGAATATCTTCACTCATTGCCAAAACCAGTTTTCTGAAATTTTCCGCTTGTTTATTATGCTCTGATTGAGTCTGAATTTTGGACAACTTTGTTACACCCTGTACCAGGGTAGCAACTTCAGTTCCGAATAACTTTTCAATGTCTTCATAAGAAGCTGCAGTATCTTCCATTGTATCATGCAACAATGCCGTAACAATCGTTGCATAATCCAACTTATACTCGGTTAAGATACCTGCGACTTCAACAGGATGAGAAAAATACGGATCCCCCGATTCGCGTTTTTGAGATCCGTGCATTTTGACAGCAAAAACATAGGCGCGATTTAAACCTTCCTCATCCGCATTGGGATCGTAGGATTTAACGCGTTCGACTAGTTCAAACTGTCTGAGCATTTGACCTCTTTTTTATTAAGATTCTAAGTCCTCTGTTACTTGGAAAGCTTCTGATTCATCAAAAACAGCTTCACCGGCAAAGATTTCGGATGTTGCTTCCTTGGCTTCTTGAGCATACTCATCACCGGCCAACTCAGCATCAACCTCTTTTAATTCTTCATCTTCTGAAACCATCTTTTGTACCGGAGCACTCTTTTGGAATCCGGCAACTAACATATTATCTAAATCTTCCAAACAAATTGTGCTGTCCGCAATTTCACGCAAAGCGACGACGGAATTTTTATCATTATCACGATCAACCGTTATTGGTTCTCCTGCAGCAATACTCTTTGCTCTTTGGCTTGCCAACAAGACCAATTCAAACCGATTCGGAACTTTTTCAACACAATCTTCTACTGTTACACGTGCCATTTTTTAACCTTCTATACTTAAATTTGTTTAAACAGACTTCCTTTATACAATATTTCGAAAAAAAAATCAAGACTTCTTGCATTTATTTTTTTTCTGTCGTATGATAAGGCCGTTTTAACAAAAAAAGGATTAAAAAATGAATAAACAAAAATATCTGATTACCAGCGCATTACCATACATTAACGGACTACCTCACTTAGGTCATATGGTCGGTTGCTTGTTGCCTTCCGACGTTTACGCCCGTTTTATGCGAATGCAAGGGGCAGATGTTTTATATATTTGCGGTACGGATGAACATGGAACGGCATCTGAAGTTGCTGCTTTAAAAGCAGGTGTTCCAGTTCAACAGTATTGTGATGAATTTCATGAAAAGCATAAGAAAACCTATGCGGATTTTAATTTATCCTTTGATTATTTAGGCCGTACAAGTACAGAACAAAATAAAGAAATAACATACCGAATTTCTTCAAAATTAATGGAAAACGGCTATATTGAAGAAAAAACAATTAAACAAATTTTTTCCGTTGATGATAACCAATTTTTGGCGGACAGATACATTACCGGGACATGCCCTTATTGCGGATATGATAAAGCCCGTGGCGACCAATGTGAAAATTGCACAAAGGTTCTTGATCCGACTGATTTAATTAACGCACGCAGCACTATCTCTGGTTCAACAAATTTGGAAGTACGTGAAACAAAACATTTATTTCTTAAATTGACGGCTTTACAATCAGAGTTAAAAAAATGGTTGGAAACAAAAGAATTCACTTGGCCGGAGGTAGCCTATTCCATTGCGCAAAAATGGTTGAATGAAGGGTTACAACCGCGTTGTATTACACGTGACTTAAAGTGGGGCTTCCCCGTCAATAAACCGGGATTTGAAAATAAAGTTTTCTATGTCTGGTTTGACGCACCAATCGGCTATATCGGAATCACAAAACAGTGGAGTGATGAAAAACCGACCGAACGCAATTGGGAAGATTGGTGGTTAAAGCCTGATGATGTACATTACGTTGAATTTATGGGAAAAGACAATGTTCCTTATCACACAATTACCTTCCCTGCTACATTGATGGGAACGGGTGAAAATTGGAAATTGGTTGATTATTTGAAAGGCATGAGTTATTTGACCTTCAACGGCGGTAAATTTTCAAAGTCCGAACAAATCGGAATTTTCTGTGATCAAGCCATTGAAGAATTCCCTGCAGATTATTGGCGTTATTGGTTAATGGCTAACGCACCGGAATCTTCTGACTCCTCATTTACCTTTGAAGGTTTTGCAAATACAATCAATAAAGATTTGAATGATGTTTTGGGTAACTTCATCAATCGTGTTTTAAAAATGACAACTTCCAACTTCGGACAACAAGTGCCGGATGGTGGTGTTGCCGGAGATGATGAAGAAGCCTTATATACACGCTTAGATGAATTAGTCGGTGATTATACTTCATACATGAAGGAAATGGAATTCCGTAAAGCATTAGGAAGTTTGCGTGAGATTTGGGTTGAAGGTAATAATTATATTGCTCGAAACGAACCTTGGAAAGTTGTCAAAGTAGACAAAGATCGTGCTGCTGTTATTTTACGTACGGCAATCAATATGATACGTTTATTTGCTATTCTGTCTGCACCGATTATGCCGGACACATCCAAAAAAATGTTGCAATTGTTGAACTTGCCGACAGATAATCTCTTGTGGGTCGGTGCCTCGATGTCTGAATTTTTAACATTATTGGAAATCGGACATGCATTTAATACTCCGGAATTATTATTTTCAAAAATAACTCCAGAAAGAGTGGAAGAGTTGTCAATTCGTTATAAAGAAAAGAAGGAAAATGAATAATGAGCTTTAGAAAAAAAGGTTTTTTAGATTCTTTTGGTAAATGGAATTTTGCTTTTCTCTTTCGCGTATCCCAGTTCTTTAGTTGGAAATGGGGACGGAAGTTTATGTATGAAGCCTTACGAGAAAAGAGCATTTATGAAGAAGGTTATAGAAATCCTATACTAAAAACTTCTCTTCTCGGAAAGGAGTTTCCCTCTCCTCTTGGTATAGCCGCAGGATTTGACATTAAATTTAAATACAATGATGAATTAATTCAATACGGTTTTGGTTTTGAAGAGTTTGGTACTTTCACTTTTTATGAAAAATATACAGCACGAAAAATACGCTTTTTATCGTCTCAAAAAGCTGTATTGGTGGATGAACCATTTTTCAAAAATGGCGGTATTAAGTTTGCTCAAAAAGAATTAATAAACCGCAGACATTTACCCCATATTGCCGGTGTCAGCATTGCATCAAATCAAAACCCGGATGAGGAAAACAAAGCTGAAATCAATATTATTTATGAAAAAATTGAAAAAGAACTTATTGATTGTGTTCAATGTGTTGCTCCATATTGCGACTACATTGTGTTAAATTTATCACACCCTCAATTGCCTATTTCCAGTTTAGTTGTTAATTTAGGTATTTTACGACAAATCATTGTTCGATTGAAGGATGTTATTGATAAAGTAGCACCTATTTTAAAAACAAAATTATTATTGAAAATCCCTTTGGATGTATCAGCAGAACAAGTATCTTTAATTTCTGAAATGATGATTGAAACTGGAATTGATGGTATTATAATTGGCGGTTATTCGATGGGTAATAAAGAAAATCACAAAGGTTTACGTCATTATGGATACAGTTACCTTTGCGGAAAACCGATAAAGAATGAAACTTTGCGTATTGTCGGCAACTTTTATAAAGTTCTTCAGGGGCGTATTCCAATTATTTCTTCCGGTGGTGTTTTTACCGGTGATGATGCTTTTGAAATGATTCAGGCAGGTGCAAACTTAGTACAAATTCACACAGCAATCCTTTATAAAGGGCCTAGCATAGGTCGAAAGATCTGCAAACGTTTAGCTGATTTATTGCATAAAAATAATTTTGGATCTGTTTCTGAAGCAGTTGGCTCGAAATTTTCGCAACAATAGTTTCTGATTCAAATATATTTATTCTTTTTTAATAATTCCATTGTACAATGGTCTTATGGTGTACGTTTTTAAAAAGAGTATGTTGTCTGTTTGCTTGCTGTTTTTTTTAACAGCATGTGGTGTTAGTTCTGCCGATTTTCTTGCTACACTAAAACCACGTACTTACACTGTTCGATCAAATGATACAGTCTATACTTTATCGCGTAAATATAAAGTCCCTATTCGAACAATCATTGAAGCAAACGATTTAAAAGCTCCTTATGTACTTCAAAAAGGACAAACTTTGAAAATTCCCCGCGCCCAAATTCACACCGTTAAAAGTGGAGAAACGCTTTACAGTATTTCACGTACCTACGGTGTAGATTTCACAACATTGGCAAAACAGAACAAAATTAAAGAGCCTTGGACATTATCTGTGGGACAGAATTTGTATTTACCTGCAACTTTGAATAAAAACATGACCGATTATCCAACCGAAGAAGATACAACGGTAACACAAACAACATCGGCAGCACAGGAAACACCTCAAGAAGTTGCTAAAAACGAAACGGTACCAACAAAAAAGAAAAAAGATACTAAAAAAGTTGCTTTACCTGCCGCTCCTAAACGATCCGGTAACTTTGCTTGGCCGGTACAAGGAAGCATTATTTCCGGGTTTGGCGTTTCAGGAAACGGACGCCGTAATGATGGTATCAATATTTCCGCCAAAAAAGGAACAAACATTAAAGCAGCTGAAAATGGTGTTGTGGCTTATTGTGGCAACGAACTGAAAGGCTTTGGCAATCTAATTTTAATAAAGCATTCAGATGGTTGGGTCACAGCATATGCTCATGCAGACAAGATTTTAGTAAAAAAAGGAGTAACCGTTAAAAAAGGTCAAGTTATTGGTGAAGTTGGTAACACAGGTAATGTGAAAAATCCGCAATTACACTTTGAAGTCAGGAAAGGAACAAAGGCGGTAAATCCGATAAATTATCTAAAAAATAAAAAATAGTGTGGACGAAATAATTTTTTGTGCTACAATAGAAAAAAAATGGAAGGGGCTAAAAGAAAATGAAAAAGAAATGGATTGTTTGCTTATTATGTTCGACTTTTATTTCAAGCATGGCTTTTGCCGGTTTGGAAGAAGGTTTAAAAGCTTTTGAACAAAAGAAATATGATCAGGCTCTTGAAGAATTTTCATATCTTGCTGATGAAAACAATAACATTGCCGCATATCATTTAGGCTTGATGTACGAGGAAGGATTAGGTGTTGAACCTTCTCCCGAAAAAGCGGCACAATATTATTTAGCAGCCTATAATGCTGGCAACACATTGGCAGCATCCAGATTGGGACGTTTTTTGATAGAAGGTAAAGGCGTTGAAAAAAATGTTGACGATGGTTTAAATTTATTAAAAACAGCCGGCCGTGCAGGTGACAAAGAAGCCCTTTATGCCTTAGGTGAAATTTATAACAAAAGTGAAAATGTAGACCACGATTATGTTGTCTCGGGTGCTTATTACAAACTCGCAGCTCTGCAAGGTTATGCTCCTGCTCAGTACCAATTGTCGTTGTTGTACCTTTTCGGACGAGGTGTTCCGCAAGACTACTCTTTGGCAATAAAATGGATGAGCCGTTCTGCTTCTCAAGGCTATGTACAGGCACAAAAAGATTTGGCTGAATTGCTGTCATCGAATGCTCGAATGATGAATTTTGTTGAAGCGTATGCATGGTTCAGTGTTATTGCAGCTTACAATACGGATGAAACTGGATCATGGGCTGCGGAAAAACGTGATGCTATAGCTAATCAAATAAAGGATACAAAGAATTTGATTATTGCACAGCAATTAGCTCGTAAATGGCAACCAACTCCGGCTGCAAAAACCGTTCCGGAAGCTGAGTTGAGTGAACCAACGCCTATTATCCCCGGCTTTAATGATAAGGATACTTTGCGTGAATTAGAAGAACAAAATATCACCGTCCTGGCAAATGGCTCTGAATATGGCATTTTAGCTGATGATGTTGAACAAGCTATTATTAAGAATGATACTACCAAGCTAGAAGAGATTATTACGGATTGGGGTAAGAACGGTCGTCCCGATGCACTTACTTATTGGGGAAAAATTGTGGAGTATCGTATGCAGGATCCTCAAAAAGCTGTAGAATGGTATAGACAAGCTGCTGATTATGGTGATCCGGAAGGTGCTTTCTTTACCGCACGAACATATTGTGAAGGCAAATTGGCCGAAGCAAGTTCTGTACAATGCTATAAATGGTTGATAATTGCAAAAGACAGAGTAACGGAAAAAGAAAAAGATACTTTATTGCCTTTAATTGAGCAAACAATAGAAGTTGTTGAACCGCAAATCAGTCCAGAAGAAAAGGAACAGGCCTTAAAAGAAGCAAAAGAATTTGCTCCGGCCGATTCCAAAAAGAAGAGTGGATTTAGATTATTCTAAGTTTCTTGATAATAAAAACCCCGTATGTTTTTCATCATACGGGGATTTTTTTATTCTTTTTTCAAAAACAAATTACAATGGCAATGTCCCATTTCGGCAACTTCTTTTGCATGCTCTCCGCAAGGGCAAAAGCCACGTGACATATCGCAAGGACACTTCCCTTCGCATACATTTAAACAACGATTGATAATCTTATCTGCATATGGAGACAATTGATAACCTTTTGCAGCTGCGTAAAGTTCTAAAACATGTTTAAAGTGTTCGTTTTGCATTTTTATTTCCTTCCATTTTTATTTTAATGGACAGAGTATAAAAGATTTAATTTTAAAATACAATCTTTTTTCCTTGTTTTTTTATATTATTGAATTAATATATGCGCCAAGAAAGGAAATATCATGGATTTGACAGTTATTGCCATTGGAAAAATGAAAAAGAATTCACCCGAAAAAGAATTGATTGATACCTACGTCAAACAATGCGGATGGAATATTCAAATTGTAGAATTAGAAGAAAAACGCAACTTAACCGGCCTAGCATTGAAAAAAGCCGAAGGTGAATTATTGTTAAAACACGTTCCGGAAGATGCAAAAATTGTTGTATTGGATGAAAGAGGTGCAAATATATCTTCCCGCCAATTTGCAGAAAAATTAGTTTGTTGGCAAGATTACGGTGTCCGAAACATTGCCCTGTTAATCGGCGGAGCTGACGGACATTGTGACAAAATCCGCGAAAAAGCCGATTTAGTTTTAAGTTTTGGAAAAATGACATTACCTCACATGCTAATGCGTGTTGTTTTATGCGAACAACTATATCGTGCCTATACAATCAGTATCGGTCACCCTTATCATAAAGACTAACTTTTAAACTTATCAAACAGATAAAATTATATTTTACCGAAGATCAAGCAACCGTTTGTTCCACCAAAACCAAAGGAATTGGATAAAGCTACATTTATCTTCTTTTCTTTAGCTACTTTCGGAACTAAATCAATACCTTGAGTTCCTTCATCCGGATCTTCCAAATTAACGGTTGGCGGTAAAATCCCGGCATTCAAAGCCTGTAAACTATAAACCGCTTCAATTGCACCGGCTGCACCCAACAAGTGCCCTACAGTCGATTTTGTAGAAGAAATAGAAACTTTATCGATATCTGCACCGAAAAATTCTTTAATAGCATTCAACTCAACCATATCGCCCGCTGGTGTAGAAGTTCCGTGCGCCTTAACGTATCCGATATCGGCTATATTTAATCCGGATTGTTTTAAGGCATTACGCATAGCCCTTAAACCACCGTTATTACCCGGCATTGTGATATGATAAGCATCAGAGCTCATTCCATATCCCAAAATTTCACCATAAATGTGGGCCCCACGCTTTTTAGCATGTTCATATTCTTCCAACACTACAACTGCAGCGCCCTCACCGATAATAAAGCCGTCACGCCCTTTATCCCAGGGACGAGAAGCCCTTTCCGGCGTATCGTTGTAATGGGTTGATAATGCACGTGCCTGACCAAAACCCGAAAATGTCATCGGACAAACAGCTGCTTCAGCACCACCGGCCAACATGACATCAGCTTCATCGCAGCGAATCAACCGAGTTGCATCACCGATTGCATGTGTTCCCGTTGCACAAGCCGTAACAACACATGTATTTGGTCCTTGAAATCCGGTACGCATAGACAAATGCCCGGAAGTCATATTTGACAACGCAGAAGGAATATAAAATGGCGAAACACGGTGTGGACCTTGTGCATGTAATGTTTGAGATGTATCGTCAATAGTTTGAATACCGCCGATACCCGTTCCCATATAAACACCGGAACGATTCTTTTGTTCTTCTGTCACAGCTTCGTATCCGGAGTCGGCCAATGCCATCAAACCCGCAGCAAGACCATAAATGACAAACATATCCATGTGACGTTGTTCTTTTGGAGTAACCCAAGCATCCGGATTAAATTGACCAAATTCGGTTCCAAAAGGCACTTGTGCCGCTACTTTACTTTGAAATTCAGAAATATCAAAGGAGGTCACTTTACTTACAGCTGATTTTCCACTTGTAACTTTTTCAAAGTTTTCCTTTAAATCCGTTCCCAATGGCGAAACCACACCCATACCGGTTACAACAACTCGTCGCATTTTATTTTCCTACAAAAAATTAAACTTAATTAAAGACACCGCAAGCGCTGTCAACATTCGAAAATAATCGAATGAAGAAGCGCTTGAGGCAATTATACAATGACTTAAACAGACTTTTCAATAAAGTCGATTGCATCCTTAACCGTACGGATTTTTTCCGCAGCGTTATCAGGAATAGAACAACCAAATTCTTCTTCAAAAGCCATGACAAGCTCGACTGTATCGAGGCTGTCTGCGCCCAGATCATCAATGAAACTTGCGTTATCGACAACTTTTCCTTCGTCAACACCTAAATGTTCAACGACAATCTTTTTTACGCGTTCAGCAATATCACTCATTTTTTAATTCCTCAATTTATTAAACCAATAACATTGTTAAAAACTGTAATTCTAACAACGATTCTTTTTCAAGAATAAATGTGTTATATCACAGAAAAAAAACATTTGTCAAATATCTTTTTTTCTTTTGTATGCAAAAGCATACTAAATCATTGCCATACCGCCATTTACATGGATCGTTTGCCCCGTTATATAACCAGCTTCATCACTGGCCAAAAAGGCAACGGCATTGGCAATATCCTGTGGCTCGCCTAAACGGGCCAACGGAATAGCTTTCAACATTCTTTCCTTTACATCTTCCGGTAAAACCTCTGTCATCCGAGTCTTTACGAATCCAGGCGCAACACAGTTGGCTGTTACACCACGTGAAGCCATTTCTGCTGCGATTGCTTTTGTCATCGCAATCAGACCACCTTTGGAAGCACAATAATTTGCTTGTCCCGGATTTCCCATAACACCAACAATAGATGCCATATTGATAATACGACCGTAACGGCGTTTCATCATTCCAGGCATGGCCGCCCGAGTCAACATAAACGGAGCAATCAAATTAACGTCCAACACGCCTTTAAATTGATCATCCGCCATACGCATAGCCAAACCATCTTTTGTAATACCGGCATTATTAACCAAAATATCAATTTGTCCCATCGTTGCTTCGGCATTTTTAACCAACTCTTTAATCGATTCGCCATCGGTCAAATTTGCTTCAAAAACATAAACACGCTCACCTAATTCGGCAGCGAAAGCATCCAACGCCTCTTTGCTTATATCCGTTATGCCGACTGTAGCACCCAACGCATGCAAAGTCTTAACTATTGCGCGACCGATACCGCCGGCAGCACCTGTAACCAAAGCTTTTTTACCTTCTAATCTGAACATCTTAGCTCCTTTCTTATTTTATATCTAAAACGTTTTTTTGAATTCTTCAAGTGACAAAATATCATTTATACTGAAAACCTGTACATCTGAAACAGTTCTTTTAATCAAACCGCCTAAAACTTTTCCTGCTCCCGCCTCAATAAATTCCGCGACTCCTTGTTTGTTCAAATATTGAACTGTTTCTGTCCAACGAACTTGACCTGTAATTTGTTTATATAGTAATTCCTTAATCAAATCAGCGTTATTTATCGGCTCTGCCAAAACATTTGGCACTATCGGAATCAGCGGAGTTTTAAAAGAAACAGCACCTAAAACTGTTTTCATTTCTTCCGCTGCTGATTGCATTAAAGGTGAATGGAATGCACCGGCAACATTTAACGGCAAAGCCCTTTTGGCCCCCATTTCTTTTGCCTTTAAACAAGCTTTTTCGATATTTTCAACAGAACCACTGATAACGATTTGTCCAATTGAATTATCATTTGCAACAAAAGTATCCGTTTGTTTTGCCAAAGATTGAACCGAATCCGCATCCATTCCGATAATTGCAGCCATCAAACCCTTTTGATTTTGAGCCGCTTTTGCCATTGCCAAGCCCCGCTTTTGCAACAACCGTGCAGTATCTGCCAATGACAACGATTCAGCCGCACATAATGCACTGTATTCCCCTAAAGAATGTCCCGCTGCATACGCAAAATCTTTAATTCTTAAACCTGTTTCCTGCTGAACAAGCCGCCAGACAGCCATACTCATAGCCATTAAAGCCGGTTGTGCATTTTGTGTAGCGGTTAAATCTTCTGCTTTTCCGTTAAAAATAACATCGGACAATTTGAAGTTCAAAGCATCATCAACTTCTTGAAACACTTCTTTTGCAACGGGAAAAGTATCATAAAAATCTTTTCCCATCCCTATGCTTTGAGAACCTTGTCCCGGAAAAACCAATGCTTTTAACATAAAAAATCCTTTTTCTACCTTTCGAACTTCCTTATCATACACAAAACAAGATAAAAATAAAGTTAATTTTTTGTGACATCTATTTTTTTCCTTGATTTTACAAAAAAAATGTTTAGCATAGTCTAGTGATGTTATATAGTTAAAGGAGATGCTTAAATGAAAAAAATTTATTCAATTGCTTTTGTTGCTTTATTATTACTGGCGGCGGGTTGTAATTACAACAACTATTCGAAAGATTCACCATATCGTGGACAAATTGATTATGAACATGCGGACGAAACCGTTGTTCGTCCTAAAAAGATGAAGACAATGACAGTTAAACGTGATTTAACGACTACTGTTGGTGGAACAATACAGACAAAAACAGTAACTGAAACAGTTCAAGTTCCTGATGATTCCGCACAAAATGCAGAAGACGTTAAAAAAGTTCAACGTGCTGTTAATGCCAATAATAACTATTACGAAGTCGATATAAACGAAAACAAAACTTATCAGAAAAAATAAATTTTTGTTTTTATATTCTTAAGAACTCTCTCTTGGCTTACACCCGCAATAATTTTGGTTATACAGAGAGAGTTCTTTATTTAATTCACTTGCTAGCTCCTGTAACCCGTTTTTACGCCAATTGGTTGTATCATACAAATCTTTACCACCAACACTTAAAGCGGCTCTGTTGACTTGATCAAAGTCCTTATAACGTGAAAAGCCCAAAACACTTGTAACTTTATCGAATCCGTTTGCCTTGGCATATTCAAAGGCTTTTTTTAAACGCATCTGGAAACAAATATCGCAACGTTTTCCCCTTTCCGGCTCATTTTCCAAACCCTTTATCAATGTACACCATCTGTCATTATCATATTCCAATTCAATAAAGGGAATACCATATTTTTCACACACACGTTTATTTTCATCGGCACGTTTGCGATATTCTGAAATAGGACGTATATTGGGATTATAAAAAAGGACGCTGAAATCTTTTCCCTGCTCTGCCAAATGGTGTATAACAGCACATGAACATGGAGCACAACAGGAAACGAGCAATAATTTACTCATGCGTATTTTGTCCTTCTTCTTCATTCGTATTAGGATTTTTTGACGATACAATAAAACGTGGATACGATGCAATATTCATATCATAGATACTAGCCAAAAAATTCTCTTTTTCCTGATTATCCCACTTCGGATTTAAACAAACAGCTATGTTTGCCAAATCCTTCAATTCAGACAAACAAAGAGGAATATTTGTCTTTTTTACGATGGATTCTTCCCGACCTCTAATGTTAAAACAATCTGCCATGTCATCAAGCAATACTTTTGCAGAATTTGCCTTGGCCGGATTGCTTGTCTGCCTTAGAAGATGGTTAGATTGCTCTACAAAGAAGTTAAGCCAATAATACTCCGGAACCCCCTCTAACGCATAATCCAACCTGTCACGTGTAATTCTGGCATCTCTTAAGCATTCGTCAGTTCCTTTTTCCTTTAAATCTTGAGTTGTCGCATCAATAATAGAAGACAATAAACTGATCTTTTCAAGATTACTAAGTTGAGGCAAGGGCCGAGGAAATTTTTTTCTTTCAAATTTTAAATCCTGCACAGTGTCTTTATCATAAACCACACTTTCCAGTTGAAGATATTTCAAAAGTAATATCGGAGCAGCTTGTTTTAAAATATTCATACAAGTATTCAAATCAAAATTATTTGAAAATCCTTCTTTATGAACTTCTTTATCTATTTTCTTCAATATGTTATCAAGTTTTGATCCATAAAGTGGAAAGGATATTTCTTCTTCAAAAATACTTTCATCCGGCACACTTTCAGTTTCCGAAAAATCATCTTCTTGTTTACTTTCCTGAAGTTTAAACAAATATTCATCCCAAATCTCGTCCACTGCAAGCATACCTTCTTCGCTGACAAGTCCTAATTTACCGAATAAATCAAAATCAACGTTCATACCATCTACATAACAATAGGTGTTATTTTTAAGCAAACGCTTTATTTCTTCCTTTTTAAAGATTCGTCTCCATTTAGCATCTTCGAGAACACTTCTACCCGAAACACCTAAAACATCCTTGAGCTTTTCGTTTTCTATCATTCTGGAAAGTTGGGAAATCCATTCATAAGACCAGTCAAACAAAAATGCTTTTTGTTTTACATCCTCTACAGGGTTCCAAACTGCAGCTTTCTTAACTAATTCCAAAACCTCTTTTTCTTTTTCCAAAACTTCTTGTTTGGTTATCATTCGGATGGAATTATTGAAAAGTTTTGAAAGATTTGAATAAGCCGTTGTTACCTTTTCATTTTGGCTGTACAACATGGACATAACTGTTTCTTGGGACAAAAAATACTTTCCGACATTCCTTAATGAGTAACGTAATTGTTTTTCCAAATAATCAGCCCTTTTGTGCTTTCTTCTGAAAACTGGAATAAAATGAGAATCTTTCATACACTGATCCAAAGAAATTTCACTTCTTAAAGCATCAACGGTATTCAAAATAATTGCTAAATAAACGCGCCAACGAAATTCCATTTCCGTTCCAAATTTCGATGTTGCAATTTGTTTTTGTACATTCTTGAATGAAAAAGTTTGAGGTCCTTTAAAAAAATACCCTTTTTCTGTTTCCAATATTTTAATTTGCAAAGGTAATGCAGCCAGACATAAGAAATTAAGTTGCTCTTTATAAAGCGGCCATCTTTTAATCATTTTTGGAAGATGTTGAAAAGATATGGGAACCTCCAGATCCAATGATGAAGTCGGCATATCAATTTCAGAACGATAGGCTTTTTCAAATGCCCTTACTTCTTTTTCATCCATCAAACCGATTTCCTTCAAAAATTCCGGTTTACAAGAATCAATAGAAAGATAATTCAATAAAATATTTGCTTGCTTATTCTGATCCGACATTTTACAAAACCTTTCAACGCGCCAAATGACAAGCAGTGTATCAGATTCATAAAATTTTGTCAATACTTTTCATAAATTTCCATTCAATTTGCTGAACCCTTGTCGAAGAAACACAAAACATAAAATTATTTTGGTTCAAATAATGAAAAAAAGTCTTTTCAAATGTACTTTGCTCACAAACGGAAGACATTTTATAATAAGCCTCACGACGGGTCCACAATCTGAAAAAAGTTTCTTGCAATCCGTATCCTTGCGAAAGCAATTGTCCGGCATCTTTTACCGCATCAATTTGTTCCAAAATTGCGTTGTAGTTGTCCTTTTGTTGCATCCATTCCATATCTAATCCGACAGGATCCGGACAAAAAGCAATTGCGACTTGATTATTTGAATGTGACAAACTGATATATCCTAAAGATGTATCAGACAAAACCAAAGCACCAGAACTTAACGTGTTAATTTCGATTTCATTCAACGGTTTTTGAAGCTCTTCACTTAATACCTTTCGCAACAGAAAATGTCCGCAAATAAATTCGTGCTGACGTTTGACAGAAATCATATTTTCCAAGCGTTTTTTTTCGGCATCGGACAACACATCGGTTATTTGGCTTAACCGTTCCGGTAAGATTTGGGATATATCACTGACAAAAACTTTCATATTTTCAGTATAGCAGGAATAAAAAAATATACAAATCAAAAAATCCCCCGTTTCAGCAGGGAATTTCTTGTATAGGTATTTTATAAAAAAAGTGACTGCTTATTTACCAAATCTTGCAAAAATGGACTTACCGGCATAACAAGCAGTTTTCCCCAATTCTTCTTCAATTCTGATCAATTGATTGTACTTTGCCATACGATCTGAACGAGAAGCTGAACCGGTCTTAATTTGGCCGCAGTTTGTTGCAACAGCGATATCAGCAATTATTGCATCTTCTGTTTCACCGGAACGGTGCGATAACACTGCAGTATAACCGGCACGCCCAGCCATTTGAACAGCATCCAAAGTTTCTGTCAAAGAACCGATTTGGTTAACTTTAACCAAAATGGAGTTAGCAATACCTTTTTCAATACCCATTTTCAAACGTTTAGAATTTGTCACGAACAAGTCATCGCCGACCAACTGGATTTTGCTACCCAATTTGTTCGTCAGCATCTTCCAACCTTCAAAGTCATCTTCTGCCATACCATCTTCAATGGACATAACGGGATAGTTTTTAACCAACTCTGCATAGTAGTCAACAATTTGTTCAGAAGTAAATGTTTTTCCTTCCCCGGCTAAAACATACTTACCATCATCAAAGAATTCACTGGAAGCTGCATCCAAAGCCAATACAACATCATCACCCGGTTTGTATCCAGCTGTTTCGATTGATTTGACGATGAAGTCTAAAGCTTCCTTTGCAGATCCGATATTCGGAGCAAATCCACCTTCATCACCAACATTGGTGTTCATGCCTGCTTTTTTCAAGTTAGATTTTAATGCTTGGAAAACTTCCGAACCCATACGCACTGCGTCAGCAACAGAGGGCGCAGAAATCGGCATAATCATAAATTCTTGAATATCAATTGGATTATCAGCATGCTTACCTCCGTTCAAAATGTTCATCATTAGAGTCGGCAATGTGTGTGCAAAAGTACCGCCGATATAACGATACAAAGGCAATCCGACAGATTCGGCTGCTGCTTTAGCTGTTGCCAAAGAAACGCCCAAAATTGCATTAGCACCTAAACGACCTTTATTTTCTGTACCATCCAAATCAATCATTGTTTGGTCAATAGCCATTTGATCTTCGGCATCCATACCGATAACAGCATCTGCCAATTCTGTGTTAACCGCATTAACAGCTTTCAAAACACCCTTCCCGTTAAAACGAGCCTTGTCACCATCACGCAATTCGATAGCTTCATGAGCACCCGTCGAAGCACCGCTTGGAACAGCAGCGCGGCCAAAAGAACCATCTGCCAACAACACATCAACTTCAACAGTCGGTGTCCCGCGAGAATCCAAAACTTCTCTGCCTCTGATATCAATAATTTCAGTCATTTCTTTTTCCTTTCATCTTTAACTTTGCAAAAATTTTTGTCATAGAAAAATTTTTTAGTCTAAAGATACTTTTTCAAGTGATTTTTATTGAAAATAATAAAATTTTATGCTACAGTCCTTGCAACTGAACAGCTCTCCGTATTTATATGTTTAAAAATTTTAGAAAGGATCTTTAATAATGCAGAAAATTGACTGCAATAAAGAAATTAAAAAAGCGACCGTGCGTGTCAACTTTTTGAAAGAAACGACTGACATATTTTTCATGGTCTCAGCTGCGATGGCTGTTCTTTGTGTAGGTGCAGAAGCTGCCAAATCTTTTGGTGTTGGGAAAAATCATTTACCATTAGGTTCTCTTGCTATAACAAATTTTATTACGTCTCTCTCCTTTTTCTTTTTGGCTTCCATGAGCAACGTTTTGAAAAATGAAGCGATTGACGAACGCGAAAGGTTAATCCGGGATTTAAATAAAAAGAAAGAAGATGCTAAAAAGCTTATGCATCATCATGATTCAAATAATATAGTCAAAGCACAAAGTAAAGAACACTGCTAGTAAAGGAAAATAAAAATGTTTTATCAAGATTTTGATGCGGCAATTAAAAATGCATCTGGGAAGAAAAATTTTGCTCAACGGGCTACAACTGCCTTTAATATGGCTGCAAAAACTTTTGGAATGATCGGAGTATGTTCCCTTACATTGTTTGGAATTGGTATCAGCTCAATGTCCGGAACTTCCACTATCTTATTGGCCGCGACAAGTATTATTGCATCTGCTTCATCTTGGGGGCTGTCTCACTTTTCTTCCGCTTACGCAAAAGAAGTTAATTATGAAATAAAATACTTCAACGAAAAAAAGGCTCTTCAAGAAATGTTCAAAGAAAACGAAAACACTTTGCAGAAACGTTATCAAAGAAGAAGGCATATTGCCTTTTTAAAAGAAGAGTTTAAAAAGACAAAATTAATTGGTAATGAAGGCATGGAAGAAACTTTACAAAAATCAAATAAGGCAAAAGAAATTGCTATAGCGATCAGCACAAATTCGGAAATATTAAGAACGGGTTGCGCTTCCAGACACAAAAAAGCCGAAAAATTGTTGAAGGCACGAAAAAGATTTTGGAATTCCCATCAGAAAGAATAAAGAAAGGCGGTATCAACACCGCCCTTTTTTAACTCACTTTTAATTATTTTTGGTGTACATTATATTTGTAAAACGTTTACAAGACGTTACGTAAAAAAAAGCTAAACATGAGAAAGGAAAAAAATGTACGAAGAAGATTTAACAAGAGCAATTAGAAAGTTATCTGAAAAAATAGAGGAATTAAACAGCAAACTCTCTCATTTAGAACTCCCAGATTTACTGGTAAGAGTTAGTCGAAGTCTCAATAATAATGGGGAACAATTAGAAGCATTCGGCAAGCTATTACGGTCGAATAATGAGCTACTTGATAATATGATTCAGATATCAAATGCTAAGAAAAGAGAAGATGGATTGAAAAAAGAAATTGAAAAACGTACTGCCGAAGATATATCAAAAAAGCTAGAGAAAAATCCTAACTATTCAATAAAAAATAAAAATACAGGAGATCTGAATATTACAGTCAAGTCAAAAAAAATACATACTCTGTAATATATTTGCAGTCTTTAAAAAGGGCGGTATTAAAACCGCCTTTTCTTATTTCTTTGCAACTTCATCAAATTCTTTTATTTTTGTCAAAATGGATTCCAATTGATGAAGCGGTATCATATTCGGTCCGTCACTGGGAGCATAATCCGGATTAGCATGCGTTTCAATGAACACACCGGCAATACCCGCTGTAATTGCTGCATTTGCTATTATCGGTGCAAACTCACGTTGACCACCACTGCTGGTACCCTGTCCACCCGGCTGTTGAACACTGTGCGTTGCATCAATAATTACCGGATAGCCCGTTTGTTTCATAATCGGTAAACTGCGCATATCGACAACTAAAGTATTATAGCCGAACGAAACGCCCCGTTCCGTCAACAATATGTTTTCATTGCCTGTACTTTCCAACTTACCGACAACGTTTCTCATATCCCAAGGGGCCAAAAATTGTCCTTTCTTGACATTGATGCATTTACCCGTTTTACCGGCAGCAACCAACAAATCCGTTTGACGACACAGAAAAGCCGGTATTTGCAAAATATCGACAACTTCGGCCG
The DNA here is from genome assembly GCA_017962565.1 of Alphaproteobacteria bacterium. GTDB lineage: Bacteria > Pseudomonadota > Alphaproteobacteria > CAAHEQ01 > UBA3637 > CAAHEQ01. The sequence continues at coordinate 74,168 of JAGCVC010000020.1, forward strand.
CTTTTTCACATTGCCATGGTTCGTGAATATCCGTAATTACCGGGCAACCGTACTTTGTTTTAATATCCGAAAATGCTCTTAAAGCACTATCCAATCCGATACCACGAGCACCGTTAATCGAAGTACGATTGGCTTTGTCAAAGGATGCTTTGAACACGTATGGAATATGTAACTTTTCGCAAATTTCGTTAATTGCACAAGCCATTTCCATCCCGTGTGCCTCACTTTCCATTTGGCAAGGACCGGCAATTAAAACGAATGGCAATTCGTTTGAAAAAGTAACTTTTCCAACTTGAACTTTTTTCATAAGAAACCTTTATTCTTTAGCGTCTGAACTTCCTTCAGTCCCTGCCGCTGCATCTTGCGTCTGTGTCTGAATCGGTAAATCCTTCACAAGGTCAACAGGTTTTGCATTTTGTTTTGCCAAAACACTTAAACTCAGTGTAATAATAAAGAACAAAGCCGCAACTGTGGCTGTTGCTTTTGTCAAAGTATTACCAACTGAACGGCCGGTCATAAAGCTTGATCCCGTACCTCCGCCAAGTCCACCCAAAGCACCGCCTTCTGAATCTTGTAACATGACCAAAATACATAAGAATATGGCCAAAATAATATCTATGCCCAACAACACATTATACATTTTATTTTACTTTCCTTTCTTTATTTCACTGTTTCAGCAATTGCCCAAAAATCGTCTGCTTTCAAACTGGCACCGCCAACCAAAGCACCATCCACATCGGACAAGCTCAACAATTCCGCTGCATTACTCGGCTTAACAGATCCGCCGTACAAAATTTGCATTTTATCAGCAATATCTTGTCCCAACAATTTTGCTAATTCCGAACGAATAAATGCATGAACTTCTTCGACTTCTGCCGTTGTCGGAATTTTTCCCGTACCAATAGCCCAAACAGGTTCATAAGCAATAACAACCTTGCCTGCTGTTGCATTTAAAGGGACAGAACCACGTACTTGCGCACCGACAACATCCAAAGTTTTACCGGCTTCGCGTTCAGCCAAAGTTTCACCAACGCAAATAATCACGCCCAAATCTGCAGCCAAAGCAGCTGTTGCTTTTGCATTTACCAATTCGTTTGTTTCAAAATGATCAGCACGACGTTCCGAATGTCCGACAATAACGCCACCGCAACCCAAATCTTTTAACATCAACGGGCTGACATCACCTGTATGAGCACCTTTTTCAAATTGGGAACAATCTTGTGCACCGACCCAAACACCCGAATTTTTTGCAGCATCGGCAACCGCATCCAAAATAGTGAACGGTGGAGCAATAAACATATCAAATTTTTTATCTTCCAATGCTTTGTATTTTTCAGCAACAGCCGTTGCCAAAGCAATTCCGTCCGCCTTCAAGCCGTTCATTTTCCAGTTACCGGCAATTAATTTTCTTCTTGTCATTTTAATCCTCTTTCATAGTAAAACAATAGCATACATTTAGCACATTTTAAGTTTTTTTCAAGAACTTTTTCATAAAAGCCCATAATTATTTTTTTGGCAAATGTCGTAATATCGGGTGAATTATACAAGCCGGCAGAGCACTCATCAACCAAGCACCCAAGGCCATTGGCAACGGAAAAGCAATAATTGCTTTATTTTTGGCAATACCTTTTTGAATAATTTTAGCGGCCTTTGCCGGTTGCATCAAAAACGGCATTCGGAAAGCATTTGCATCCGTCAGTGGCGTTTTAATAAAGCCCGGACAAATCACATTGACCTTGATATTTTCATCTTTCAACCAACCGCGCAAGCCTTCTCCCCACGCTTTGACGCATGATTTACTGGCAGAATATGCCGGTGCATAAGGCAATCCGCGATATCCGGCAATAGAGCTGACAATAGCAACCTGCCCGCTTTTACGTTTACGCATCCTCTCCAAAGTCGGCAAAACGCAATTTACAACACCGGAAATGTTTGTATTGAAAATCTGTCGAGTCTGCGAACCGCCTTCCGGCTCGCCCAAAACACCACCCGATATACCGGCATTGGCAATCAGCAAATCAATCGGATGCACACTGTCCGCATTTAAAATTGCTTCCTGAACTGCAAAAGCATCCGTCACATCAAATTGGTAAGTATAAACTTCTGCGCCCTTTTCCTTACAAACAGCGGCTGTTTCGTACAAACGTTCTTTGTTGCGTCCGCATAAATACAAGCATTTATCGGGTGCGGCATAACTTTCTGCTAATGCTTTACCCAAACCGCTGGAAGCCCCTGTGATAAAGATGGAATACTTTTTCTTTTTCATTTCTTTTTTGTGCATTTTGCTGTTCCTTTTTAAAACTTCAAAAATTTTTAATTTTTTTCTTGACAATAAACAATATATCAATATAATATGCTCTTGTCTACTGAAAAAAGCATGTGCCTCTGTGGCGGAATTGGTAGACGCGATAGACTCAAAATCTGTTGCTCGCAAGAGCGTGCTGGTTCAAGTCCGGCCAGGGGTACCAAATCTAACAACCGTTCCGATTGGGACGGTTTTTTATTGTTTTGCAAGCATTTGAGCGAGTTCGATAACTCCCCCTTTTTAAAGGCGCCATTTCCGTAAATTATCGAACTTTTGGGATGCTGTTTCTTTATAAAACAATCACTTATAATGAGTTCAAGTCTGGCCAGCCCCAGAAACGAATTTTAATTAATTTATTATTGACCAAGGAATCATAATTAAGTAGGATATATAAAAAGTACACAAATGTAGTGAGAAAGAAATGACAAAAAGAAAATTATTTATTCCTGAAGGATATGAAGAAGATTATATCCGACACATACGACAAGAATCCAAGTACATACAAAGAAAATCACAGTTTGCAGAAGCAGAAATTCCACCTCTTGTTCCTAAATGGAAACCAACTCTAATGATGTATAATATAACAGATGAGATACAAGAAAAAAACAAACAAAGACATAGCCTTTATGACAAAATAGGTTTTTATGTGTTCCTTTTTATCTCTTTGATTATAATATATAAGGGACTATGTACAGCTAAAGGATTTTCATCTTTTATTGGAATTCTTTTACATAGAGCTTTCATTTGTTTAATTTTCGTTGGAGGACCTGTGGGTGCCATTCTATCCATTAAAACAGGTGTTGATAAACGTATTGAAAAATACAACAGACATTTAGAGGCATGGAAATATTGGTATGAATTATATCCTCGGAAAAAAGTGATTTCTTATTGGAAAGATTTATCTGGATATAAGTTTGAAAAAGAACTTGCACAAATTTTTATTAAAAATGGGTTTGATACTGAAATAACAAAAAAAAGTGGAGATGGTGGAGTAGACATTATACTCAATCCCAAAGGAGAAAAGATTTACATACAATGTAAAGCGTACAAAACACGTGCCGGTGTGGCTGTTGTCAGAGAGCTTTTAGGATGTATGGAATTAAACAATGTTGAATATGGTATCGTAGCCTGTACAGGAGGCTTTACGAAAGGAGCTATCGAAGCAGCACTAATGGCACACATTACTTTGTTGGATTCAAGCGATATTGTAAAGTTGATGGATAAAGACATACCATTGGATTATTTCTATAGAAAAGAGTAACTTCTTTAATTCTTATTTTCTTGATTTTCTTGCCATAATATGATACAGTTCAGATATTAAAAATAGAAAAACATTTTCAAAATTTTAGTTAAAAAGAAATGAAGGATTTAATATGGCTAGTTATTCAGAATTAAATAGTAAATATTTCATAGATAATAAGGCATTTAATTGTCCCTTTTGTGGTTTAAGAAATACTACTTATACTATATTAGCAATTTTAAAGTATGATTTAAATAAAAACAAGTCTGCTAAAGTTATTTTTGTCCGCTGCAATAGATGTGGAAAAGTATCCATTCATTTTGCTTCTTGTGATATACAAACTTCATGGGGAAAAGATGCACTTGGTGTTATCAAAGGTTTCAGTGGTTCTTCTGTGTGGATTAATACATTGAATAATATCGATTTTTTAAATTCTAAAAATGATGATAGCGAATTTGATATCGATATAGATTCTAAAATATATCACAGTATTCCCTCTTCATCTTTTACAATGGATGAACGAATCCCCAGGAATTTAAGAGATCTTTTTGATGAAGCTCAAGAATGCAAAAAAGCAAATTTAAAGACAGGAGCATCAGCTTGTTTAAGAAAATTAGTTTATACTTTGTTATCAGATCAGCTAAATAAAAAGCATAAAAAGACGAAGCAATCAATAAAAGATTTAGGCTACGAACATTATTCTGATTGTATTAAAGCCTTAAAAGAATATCATCCTAATTTAAGCGTTTTTATCGCCCCTCTAGAAGGTATTACAGGTATAACTAGCGACCAAGTGCATGAAGATTCATGGGCTGAAATATCATCACAAGATTTGGGCATTTGCTTAGAAGCTATGAGGGATTTATTAAACCAGATATATGTTCAACCTGCTATCTTGAAAGAAAGAGAAAACAAAATACGTGAAATGAGTAAGAAAGCATCCACTAAAAAAAAGAGTACGGATAAATAAACTTTCTCTCATAAAAAATTTAAAACAGGACCTCGACGTCCTTAATTAAATCATTTATTTGCTGTACCAACTTTTTGAAATCGTCCGGATGTTTGGCTCGGTATTCGTTAAGCATGCTGTACCAAATTTAACAACCGTTCCGATTGGGACGGTTGTTTTATTGTTTTGCAAGGTTGTTTTGAATAAAATTCTATTATCTTCCGGAACGACAAAAGATTGCAACATTATGGAATAATTTACACCCTCTGTGATTTTTCCCTAGATTTCTTATTTCTCCAATCGTTGTTTGAGAACCTTCCTTCATATTAAAAAGATCTAATGAAACATCCGGACAATCCATGCATAAAATAGCAATTCCTTCTGCTGTTTCGGGATTACCATCTAAATCTAAATATAAATCGGCGTATCGATGAGATAATATTTGGGTTGGTTTAATAGGCAAATTTCCTACTTTTCCGCTGATAGATAAAGTTTCCTTAATAAGCATATTTGTGTACTTTTTACCACCACTACCGTACAAAGCATTTTTATCTGTAAAATTACCTTCACCGCTTATAGAGCCTTTTGCATTAAAAGAAAATGGTGCGATTGATGTCCCATCAACTTCATCAGCTTTTATATACGTTTCTTTTTTGATAATGCGAACAGAGGTATTATCTTTTCTTTCATCTACTTTTTCCCATGCGTTTACATTGAATAAAGCAGAAAAAATCGTCATTCCTAAAATCAATTGTTTTAATTCTTTTTTCATCTTTAAACCTTCTTTTATGTGTTTCGAGAGCATCATTCTAGCATATTTTATTTTTTTGTCAAGATTTTTTACAAGTGTAAAGTATTCCGTGTGTTTGGCTCGGTATTCGCAAAGCACGCCGTACCAAATTTAACAACCATTAAATTATGAACAATTATTTGTCAGTTGATTTCTCGACTATGTTTTTATTGACAATTTTTCGATTTTTTGTAAAAATAAAAATCTAATTTGACGGAGAATTAAATATGGCTACATTAAAAACCAAAGTTTTAAACATTGAATTTGAAAATCCTTTTTTATTATCATCTGCGCCACCAACCGCACGCATAGATAGTATTGATAAAGCTTTTGAACTCGGTTGGGGCGGTGCCGTACTTAAAACGATTACTCCGGATAATTTGGAAATGATAGAAGCCAGCCCGCGTTATGCTGCGTGGAAATTAAACGGTAAAGTATATGGTTTTGAAAACATCGAATTACTGAGTCATTTAACTGTTCAAGAATGGTTGGATGGTATTGCTTATCTTAAAGCTAAACATCCTAAAAAAGTAATCATCGCCAGTATTATGGCTCCGGTTATCAAAGAAGAGTGGCAAAAACTTGTTAAAACTTTAAACAATACATCAATTGATGCCTTTGAGTTAAACTTTTCTTGTCCTCATGGCATGCCGGAAAAAGGCATCGGCATGGCAATTGGAACAGATCCTGAAATATCGGCAAACATTACAAAATGGGTAAAACAAGTAGCTCAAAAGCCTGTATTTGTAAAGCTTTCTCCGAATGTTTCAAACATTAGCAAAATTGCTCAGGCTGTGATAGATGCAAATGCCGATGGCTTATCTGCGATAAACACTGTACAATCAATAATGGGAGTGGATTTAGATACCTTGGAACCACAACCAAATGTCAATGGAACATCTACTTTTGGCGGATATTCCGGTATAGCCATAAAGCCAATCGGTCTAAGATGCGTTGCTCAAATAAGGCAAACAACGGACAAACCGATTTTAGGAATGGGCGGAGTATCAAATTGGCATGATGCTGCCGAATATATAGCTATTGGTGCAGATGTTGTTCAAGTTTGTACCGAAGTTATGATAAACGGCTATGAAATTATAAAACCTATGTGCGATGGATTACTCAATTATTTAGAAAGCAAAGGTTTTAACTCTCCAAATGACATAAAAAACAAGGCATTTGTCAAACTGACATCTCATGAAAAATTGAAAAAGATGCATACATGCCACCCAGATATAAATGATGAAAAGTGCTTGAAATGTGGTAAATGCGTTTCTATTTGTGCAGAACAAGAACATAGTGCTCTGCACTTGGAAGATCGCAGTGTAAAAGTTGACATGGAAAAATGTGTGGGTTGCTCGCTTTGTTCGATTGTCTGTACTCGTGGCGCAATTAAAATGAAGTAGCTCAATCGCCTGGCACATTGTACCAAATTTAACAACCACTTAGAAATGTTTTTTTCATTGTTTTTCGATTGGAAGCAAGTAACAATTATTTTTGGAAATATAATTAGTTATAAAAGATTGACAATGTAATATTTTCAGCGCTATTATTGAAACCATGAAAAAATATGCTTTTTCTTTTAGCAAAACGACTTTGATTAGTGTAGTTCGTCTCTGCAAAACGTGGGGTGCCTATTTTCTTAAACTACTTTTCTTGTCATTACTTTTATCAATGCCACTATGGTGTATGGATTATTGCTTGAATTGGCTTGGGATCTACATTCAACCTCATTTTCATGTAGATTCTTTCTTTTTAGCAGTTTTGTTATCCCTATTGTTAATTCACGTCAAAAGTAATTATTTTTTTTATTCGATATTTGTCGGATTATTGTTAATAATATATATCGGTTTTTTCCATTATTTATATTTTGGAAGATATTTTACCGGATATGATATTTCTTTATTTTTCAATGAAATGCAAGATACAATCCTGGAGTTCAGTAATGATTTTTGGAAATATTGGCAGTTATTGTTAAGTGTTATATTTGGGCTCTTATTGATGTTTTGTGTGCGGTTTTCTGCTAATCGGCATATTAAACAGTCTAATTTGTTTGTTGTGTTAATAATCCTTTCTTTAATGATTATTCCTATTCAAAATATTAAACGTGGCGGAGAATTTATTTTTCCAAATTCCGCTCAATTTATGTACTACAATGGATTAAAATCAATTTCTTCATATTTTATCGATGTGTTAATCTCACGCAAGGAATTAAAATCATTTTTGCCCTATCAAATTGAATTAAAACATTCTTCCTCGGAACCAATGACAATTATTTATATAATGGGAGAAAGTCTGTCGGCGGATCATTTGTCTTTATTTGGGTATGCAAGAAAAACGACCCCTTATTTAGAAGAATGGGCTAAACAGCAAAACTTTTATTATACACGCGGAGTTTCAGGATCTACTGTAACACGCAATTCAATTGCGGCATTTATAAATTTCCAAAAAGAACCGGAAAATTATACCTTAGTTCAATCCAAGGAACATAATTTGTTTAAATTAGGAAAAAGGGCTGATTTTTCTACAACATTTATGAGTGCCCAAACATTTTCCTCGTTTCCTCATGTAGGGCTGGAATATGTTGACTATTCTTTTTATAAAGGTAAAAGAAACTTACCTTTAATTTTAGGAGATGATTTTTGGCAAGAAAATTTAAAATCGATCCCGTTATCTAATAAAAATTTTATTGTAATTCAAATGCGGGCAATACATAGTCCTTACAAAAAAGGGTGGCAACACCGCTTTGATGATTTTAACCATTTTTCAGGACACCCTGAAGACAAAATTGATGATTATGATAACGGTGTTTTATACGTAGATTCCATTTTGAATAAGACATTAGAATGGGCAAAAGATCTTCCAGGTAAAGTATATGTGTTTTTTGCATCAGACCATAACGAATTGTTTGGAGAATATGGTATCCGAGGGCATATAACTTTGCACCGACAAGTAGCCCGTATACCTGTTTTTATTTGGAGTAATGATACGAATTTTGTCCGCGATTTTAAGTCAATTATAAATCCAAGCCATTGGGATATAGGGGAACAAATTTTGCGTTTAATGGGATATGAGGTTAACAATCCAAATACAGAAAAAGATATCATTTTTATACAAGGTAGTGATCCTACAGGTGAGGCAGGATTTATAACCTTAAAAAAAAGCGGTCAAGAATTAATTGAGGTACATTAATTAGTTTTCAAATGTGAAACTCTAATTTCCTGAATTAAAATTTTAAAAGTTTATAAAACTTGAAACCCGCTAAATAATTTGCCAGGTATTCGCTCAGCCCACTATATCAATTACTCTCTGGTTTTTTCGACAACTTGTTGCGTACGGGCTATTTGCTTTAATTGCTTATCCGTAATTTCAGCGGTAAATACGGTTGTTGCAGGTCCGGCCATCAACACATCTTTATTTTTATCATAGCTTACAGAAAGTTCTCCTCCATCCAAAATAACTTTTGCATTATCAGAAACCATCTTAATATGATTAGCCACCGCAAACGATGCACATGCACCCGTTCCACAAGCCATTGTGCGTCCGGATCCCCTTTCCCAAACACGCACACGTAAAGCATCTTTCGCCTTTGCCGGTTCGATAAATTCAACGTTAGTCCGTTCCGGCGCAAAACAAGCATCGTTTTCTATTGCTTTTCCAAAATCATTGACTTCCGTTGCTTTTATCTGCCCGGGTAAAACAACAAAATGCGGATTACCGACATTAACGCAATAACCTTCAATTAAGCGACCCAAAATCTTTAAAAGAGTTAGCTCCTTTATTTCAACCTTTCCCATATTGACCTGAACTGCACTTACTTGATTATCTTCATCTGTAAACAAAGTCAAATGCTTTACCCCAGACAAGGTTTCAATCCGTAACTTCTTTGAAGTTGTCAACCCGTTATCATATACATACTTTCCGACACAGCGAATTCCGTTTCCGCACATTTTACCTTCGGAACCATCCGAATTAAAAATACGCATTTGAAAATCATTTTTATTGTCTTTTGGCGGTAAGACAAAAATAACCCCATCCGAACCGATACCGATATGAGAAAGGCTGAAATACTTTGCCAAATCTTCCGCATTATCTATTGCTTTCGGATATGCATAACCGTCAATGTAAACATAATCGTTTCCTAAACCGTGCATTTTTGTAAATTTCATTTTTTTCCCTTTCATTTAAGATCTTGAAATTATTTTACTAAAAAAAACGGCATTTGCAACTTTTTTATTCAGCATTTTTATATACTCTATGCCATCAGAAAGACAGTTATCAAAATTATTGACAAAAGTCACAAAATATAGTAAAGTAGCTTTTCGGCCTGTTCATCAGATATAGAAAGGAAGTAACATGGACAATATGGACGAACAGTTAGATTTTGATGATGTAATGATCATACCCAAAAATTCAAATGTAGAATCAAGACGAGATGTTATCATTACTAGAGAATATAAATTTAAGTGGACAGACAAAGTAATAGAAGGAAATCCCGCAATTGCTGCTAATATGGCAACAACAGGTACTTTTGAAATGGCTCGGGAATTACAAAAGCATCAAATGTTTTGTGCATTACATAAACATTATACAGCCGAAGAACTTATTCAATTTTTGGAACAAAACAAAAAAGAATTTGGAACAAACGATTATATTTTCATTGGTACGGGATTGAGAAGTGCTGATTTTGAAAATTTGAAACAAGTAATGAAAACGGGGTTATGCAATAACATTTGTTTAGATGCACCAAACGGATATATTCAAGGTTTTGTTCAACATTTGAACAGACTGCGCACCCTCTTCCCAAAAGCCGTTATTATGGCTGGTAATATCGTGACTCCGGATAAAACTGTTGAGCTGATAAATAACGGTGCAGATATCGTAAAAGTCGGTATTGGCAGTTCTGCAGTGTGTCGAACACGTACGCAAACAGGTGTCGGCAGACCGCAATTATCAGCAGTAATGGATTGCGTTTCTGCTGCAAAACGTTATGGCGGGATGATTTGTTCTGATGGTGGCATTCAAAAGCCGGCAGATTATGTAAAAGCCATCGGTGCAAATGCTGATTTTGTAATGATGGGTGGATATTTAGCAGGCTATTCAGAAGCCGGTGGCGAATTGATCACACGCTTTGTAAGAACCGGATTTGTTGATGCTAATGGCAAAGATATTATAGAAGAAAGAAAATATAAATTATTCTATGGAATGGCTTCTTCTTTTGCACAAAAGCAACACTATGATGGTTTGCCGTACTATCGTGCATCTGAAGGTACTGTATTCGAAGTTCCTTTCAAAGGTAATGTGTCATCCGCCATACAAAATTTGGAAGGTGGACTGCGTAGCGCTATGACTTACACAGGTGCTCGAACTTTGAAAAAATTTCCGGAATTGGTAGATTTTTATAAGGTCAAAACACAACTTAATCGCATGTTCGGTTATAACGAAAAAGAATAATACTTGAAAGTTCTATTAGTTCTTTTTGGCTTTATGAAATTCCAAAACCATCATTGTAATGTCATCCGATTGTGGAGCATCCTTCACAAAACGTTGTATATGCTTATGTACATTTGCCACCGTATCCGTCAAAGACATTTCTTTTTGGTTTAATGCTTTCTTCAACCGCTCTTTATCAAAGAATTTTTCATCAATGGTTTGTGCTTCCGGAATACCATCCGTATAAAGGAACAATCTGTCATTTTTATTTAATTTAAATTTACCACCTTCGTATTTATAATCTGGTGAAACACACAAAAATAAATTTCGAATAACAGTGATATAATCATAACCGTCTTTTGTCTTATGTAAGGGTGGACAATGACCGGCACTGACATATTGGACTTGCCCTGTTGTCAAATCAAGAATACCAACAAATGCCGTAACAAACATACCACGTGCATGGTTGTCGCAAAGCCCTCTATTCGCTCTATTCATGGCATCTTGCAATGGATATCCAGCTTGCAACATATTTTTGATAACCGTTTTTGCTGACATCATATACAATGCAGCCGTAATTCCTTTACCGGAAACATCAGCCATGACAAAGGCAAAATGATTTTCATCGACGGGGAAAAAGTCGTAAAAATCCCCTCCGACTTCTTTTGCTGGGGTCATGGAAGCAAACAATTCAAAATATTCATTTTTAGGAAAATCCTTTGGTAAAGCAGAATCTTGAATCGTATGTGCAATAGCCAATTCAGATTCCATTTTTTCTTTTTCACTGGAAACTTTTGCCAATTGTAACAGATGCGCTTTCATGTCCGTTTTCATTTTGTTGAAAGAAGAAGCCAATTGAGCCAATTCGGATGGCTTATCCAAATGAATTGTTTTTTCCAAATCCCCTTGGCTAATTTTTTGTGCTATTTCCGTTAGTTCAGAAATCGGTTGGTTAATGTTGCGCTTTAACACCCAATACAAAATTCCGACGATGATAAGCGTGCTAATTAAAAGAACACTAAGCAACACACATAAGTGATGAAGTGCAGCTTGGAAGAGTTCAAATAAAGGGACATTGACGATTAAAAATAATCCGTTGCCGAGTTGTTTGATGTAGGGGATATATTTTGTTCCGTTATAATTAAAGGGTTGACCTTCTTTTAATTGCTTTGAATACCACTTAAGTGTTGATAAAGATTTTCCCATAATAGCATCGTTGTTAACGCCTTTTTCCGTCGTTGCAATGATATAATCGCTTGTCTTATCTGCAAAAAGAACAAAACTGTTTGGAGTTGGTTTGATTTTCAGAATGGATTTCAAAATTGTGTCCAATTCCCAATCAACCGTTGCCATTCCAACTAAATCCTTTTGATTATAAATACCGGCTCCAACTGTTGTCATAAGAATGCCAAGTTGAGTACTTCTGTAAGGTTTTGTCCAAGATACTTTTTGTCTTTTTTGTAAGTCGTTCAAAATTTCCGGATACCAATTTTGATCAAAATAATTGAAAGTGTTTGTAACACATGAAGGAAGCATGCTGATTTGATTGTCCTTTTCCCAAACAGCATGAATACAGGAAATCTTTCTATCATCGGATATTTCGTAGGGCTTAAAGTAAATGCCGTTTCCCATCGAATTCGGATAATTTTTCAAAATTTGTTTGGTAAAAAATTCTCCGACATCTTGTTGTTTGCCTTTTTGAAAGTAAATTTCACCCATAACAGCCAAATCTTGCGCGTTTTTTTCAAGTGCTGCAATTTCGGTGTTCAATTGACCTTCAAATGCTGTAATGGCAGAATTATTTCCGGCAATTATCAGTTCTTTATCGTGGTAAAAAGCCATAATTGCAGCACCAGTAACTACAAGTCCCAACACAAGCAATAACGAAAGAGTTAAAATAACAATTTTTGATTTGATACTGTTCAGCATTTTATTTCCTTTTTCTTCGAATATAATACTTTCACTACTTCTTTTCAATTAAAATTAACGGCACAACCATTTCTTTGTTTGTTAGTCCCGAATGCATCCCAGGTAAATAGTTATATGTATCATTTTCAAAACGCTGCACTAAACTTTTTTCCGTCTTTGCAATAATCAAATAATCGCCTAAAAAGTCCCTGACACAAGAACGTTCTTTTCCGTATCCGAACAAATTCATTCCCAAAGCATCATTTGACTTTACCAAGATAAAATCCTTTGCCAAATACTTTTTGAATAAATCAAGGAATACCTTTTCTTTACCCTCTTTCAAAAAAACTGTTTGAGCACGTCCGTCTAATCCCAAAGGAACCGCTAAACAATCAATTAAGTCCGGATAATCATTTAACATAACATCCTTACTGTTAATATGTCCATGATCCGCAGAAATAATAACCAACGTATCCTTTAAATTCGCACACATTTGCTTTACTTTTGAATTTAAAGTTTTCAATACATCCTTAACTTCTTTAGAATAAGGACCAAACTCGTGACTGGTTGAGTCCGGATTTGTCCAGTAAGCTAAAACAAACTGTTTTCCGTCTTCTTTGGTTTGTTTTACAACTCTTTGACAAAGTTCATCGAAATCCGATACGCCATCCGGCTTGATAAAATTCGGAAAAACGCCTGTTAATTGAACATCTGTCTGTACAGATTTAATCCTGTCAAAAATATGCACATAAGGCATTTCTTTTACAACACTTTCTTCCAGCAATTCACCGGTATAAAAATCTTTGTTAGTAAAAATTTCAACCACACGCCCCAACTTTTTAAAATATGGCGACCATCCCAACCAACCATGTTCAACGGGAGAAAGACCGGAATAATAACTGGTTGTTGCGGCAACTGTTGTCGGTGGAAAAACAGAAGAAATTTTACCTTTAATATGCCGTCTTAAAAAAGAAAAAAAAGGCAAATCGTGTTGCAGCATATCAACACCCATTCCATCCAAAATAAGCAACACAACATTTTTGTATTTGCGCTTTAAAGCCTGTTCCAACTCCGGCAAATGATACATATCTGTATCAACCCCATAGTGCCTTAATAAGGAATTGGATATACCCAATATGGAACAGTCGTAGTTTGGATAAAATATTTTTCTTTTCATAATGCCTCCTTTAAGCAAGTCCTATTTTAGGCATATTTTGATATGAGAATCAACAGTTATTTTGATCCTGACTGTTTTTTTGCAACTTTGTAATTCAGTTTATTATTCTAAGAAATGCTTTTTGCCAAATGTTCTGCAATATTTTTGCTCAATTGCATCCACAACATACTATATCCGTTAATTAAATCATCATAGCTCTTACCAATTTTCAACTCACTTGAAAATTTTTGCCGTTTCAACAACTTACCTGTGTTATCTTTGATTGTAAACCAAGCTTCCATTTGCGCCTTTTCACTCAAAACAGCATTCATTTTAACGACTTCCACAGTAACAAACATATCAAATTTTTCCGTAACGTTTTGACGCATTTTAATTTGTGCTTTCGGCAACAAAGCACTTAAATCCTCTGTCAACACACGTGTAGTCAAAACAGCAGGAGCTTCCACCCATCGATTATACTCAGATATAACCATCTCAGGTGAATCTTTACCTTGTGTAACAATTTGCGGACGATCCAAATATTTGGGTAATTGAACACGTCCAACACCGATAAAAGCATTGCATTTTTTTGAAACAACAGCTGTCTGTTCGGAAGTCAGCGTATAAAACTTTGCATTTTGACTGGTCCCAAAAATACATGCACTTAAAAACAAACAAGCAACTAATAACTTAAAAAAACGCATTTTATTCCCCCTTCTTTCCTTTAATTAAAGCTTCCGGATGTTGTTCCAAATAATCTGCCAAATTTTGTAAAGACTTTGCCGCATCCGATACGTCTTGCAATGTTTTATTCAAATTTGAAATTGTTTCATCGCTGTTATCAGATATTTTCAACAACACTTCATTTAAATTTTCGACACTCTGAGATAAAGCAGGCATCAAAATTGGTAGTTGTTTATTCAATGTTTCCGTTATATGATTAAATTGATTGATTGTATTTTGAATTTGCAAATGATCCAATCCCTTTGAAAATTCTTCTGTTTTTGAAAGAACTGTTGGAACCTGCAAAAATTTTTCGTCATCTTGTCCATGAACTTCTTCGACTTCAGTATCTGGTAACATAACCAACTCAATTCCTAATTGTCCTGTTAACAAACTTTGTGTCGTCAATCTGGCACGCAAACCCTGCTTAATTAAAGCATTTAACAAATCATCTTCCCTTTGCCATATTCTTTCCCACATAGAAGCTTCTTCTGCATCTTCGAAGGGATGCATCCGAATATAAACGGGGATTTGAAATTGTAAATCTTTTGGATTCGCCACCAAACGAATACGGATAACTTTACCCACCTCTACCCCTTGAAATACAACAGGGGAACCTTCTGACAACCCTTGAATAGATTCGTGAAAATACATAACATAAACACCTGTTTCATCAGATCTTATTTTATGCCAAACAGATTGACAAATCAGCCAAAAAAATAAGGCAAAACCAACAATCAAAAATAAACCAATCGCTTTTTTATTAGGTTCTTTTTTCATAAGATGCTCCTCTGGTTAGAAATTCATAAACTTGTTCATTAGGTGGATTTTTTAACAGTTCTTTCGGATTTCCTTTTGCCGAGATGGTCTGAATCGTTTTGTCCAAAAAGATGCTGTTTTTTCCGATAGCAAAAAGAGAGGGTAATTCGTGTGTTACAACAATAATGGTTGTTCCCAAACTTTTATTAATTTCTAAAATTAAATCGTCCAAATTTTTGGAACTGACCGGATCCAATCCTGCTGAAGGTTCATCAAAATACACTATTTCCGGATCTAATGCTAAAGCTCGCGCTAAGCCCGCACGTTTGCGCATGCCTCCACTAATTTCTGAAGGATAATAACCTCCAAATCCTGCTAATCCAACCAACGCTAATTTGAAAGCAACAATATCTCGAATTTTATTTTGAGAATAGTTGGTATATTGTTGTAAAGGAAGCGCTACATTTTCAGCCAAAGTCATAGAACTGAACAAAGCACCGCTTTGATATAAAATTCCCGAATGCTTCATTATTTCCAGTTTTTGAGCAGCCGTTGCACGCCCCATTTCAATACCTTGAATATAAATTTGACCATTTTGCGCCGGGATTAACCCTATCAAAGTTCTCAACAGCGTACTTTTACCACATCCGGAACCGCCCATAACGATAAAAATATCACCTTTCTGCACTTCAAATGACAGATTTTTCATAATTGTTTTTCTGTCATAGCCAATATCCAGATTTTTTACGCGAATGATAGGATCTTTATTCATTATATACCAACCATTTCACACGCCAAAGTGATAAAACCAGTCATAATAATCATCCACACAATTGCATAAACAACGGCTTTTGTCGTTGCTGTTCCGACACTGTCAGCATTTCTGCCGCAGTGAATTCCAAAATAACATCCGCATAAAGCAATAATAAGACTAAACATTACACCATGGAACACTCCCACTAAAAAATTTGTCATATCAAATGAATTGATGGTGTATTTAATATATTCTGATAGAGGAACTTCCAAACAGAGCACGCAAACGAAGCAACCTCCTAAAATGCCCATAATATCTGACAATAAAACCAAAATCGGCATAGACAACAAAAGAGCATTCATTCTGGGCAAAACCAGAAAATCTGTTTTGGGAATACCCATTGTTTGCAGAGCATCCAATTCTTCATTGACCTGCATTGTACCAATACTGGCGGCATAAGAAGCGCCTGTCCGACCGGCCATAATAATGCCCGTCATAATTGCCCCCATAATACGTGTCATACCGATTGTAACCAAACTGGCCACATAGATTTGTGCCCCGAACGTTTTTAATTGCAAAGCACCTACAAAAGCCAAAATCAAACCAACCATGAAACTGATTAAGGAAACAATCAATATTGCTTTTGGCCCGCAATCTGACAAAACAAGCCAAAAATCCTTTTTACGATAAACAGCTTTTCCAATTAACTGACGATTCCAAGAATGAAGACATCTTCTGATGAAAATGCATCCCCGTTTAACCGATTGAGCAAAACGAATACCGTAACCACCCAAACGTTCCAAGAAACTTTCTTTTTTACTTTTGTTCTCACATTCTTTAAAGGGAGTTTGAAAAGCTAAATTTAATAATTGTTTCATTCCCTCCGGCAAATCCGTATAAGTGATATTTTCTTTAGGAACACGTTTCAATAGGTTATAAAGCATTACTACGAAATCTGTATTCCAAGAGACAATATCTTTTCCTGACAGTTCAATTTTCTTATTTTCCAAATCACGAAAAGAAATATCGGGATGTTTAGATTCGTTCAAAACACCGCTCAAAGAGAAAACAACTATATCTTTTTTTGCTTTTACTTTAATCATACTTATGGAAAGTAAAGTGTTTTAAAGTAAAAGTCAAACGATTTTTCAATCAATAAATGTGAAAGAAAGTTAAGAAATTTATTAATCCATACCTTTTATAAAACAAGTTGTCATAAAAGCGACAAAACCCGTTGAGAAAACATAAGAAGCAACTACATCTTTTGTTGTGTTTTCCGGTCCCATAGCTAAAAGCGTTCCCAATAAAGCACCCCCACCCAAGACAATAGCACCTAAAGTACCCCAAAAAATAAGCGCATCTTTATCATCTTTTTTCATAATTATTGTCCCCTTTCAATTAATCCCTGCTCAATCCAATATACATGCCCGCAAAAGCAATAAATGATTCTGTAAAAAAACCAACAACACTTTCTCCGACACTATGTGTCTTATAGGCCAAAATAGCAGCGCCCCCAATACCAGCTGCTAATATGAATGCACCCAATATACCTAATGTTATTAACATCTCTTTGTCATCTTGTTTCATAATACTTTCCCTTCTGTTTGTCTTAACGAAATTATTGTCAGTTCCCTTTGTTTAAAGACGGCAACAGCTTAACATATTTTTATATTTTTGTCAAGTATTTTTATTGTTTTCTAAATGAAAAGTATTTATGCAATAGAAATGTAAGTATGGTCGATATAATTAAATAAACACCCTGTGCCAACCATAATGGCCAGTCAAATATCACTATCAACCCGCTTATTATAGGCGCATTAACGGCATATATAAACAAATAAACACACCAAGCACGCACATATTCTTTCTTCCAAATGCCGTGACTTTGAAAGACGTAGTAACGCATAGTAATAAAAGACAGATTTATACAAATCACGTATTGAAGAAACAATGCTATATTGGCAATGATACTTTTTGAATAAGGTAAATATTCGGAAAAAATAAAATTCAGCAAATTTAATAAAAGATAGGAAAAAACTGTATTAAACCCGCCGACAAGAAGAAATCTTATTTTCAAAGGAAGGCCAAACCATATCTTCTCCGCCCAAAAATAAAGTTTTTTAATCCAATTTATCAATTGCATTGTCCCTATTAAACGTTTAAATCAGTTGTTATGTAACATATTTAAATTTCTTTGTCTAGGAAATAACAAAAAAACGCCCTCTTTCGAGAGCGTTTCATTAAAGGACTATTTTCTCCTGCAACCTTTGTTATACCGGCTATACTGCCCCAAAGGTTCTTTTTTTGCTTCCATTTCGTATTTAGAAGCTTCTGCATAAGGACCTGTCTCTTCAGCTTTTGAACCGATAATACGTAAGTCAAATAAACTCAGCATCGGCACAGCTAAATATAAAGATGAGTATGTTCCGATAATAACACCAAATGCTAAACAAACAGAAAATCCGAACAATGTTTCTCCACCGAAGAAAATCAAAATAACCAACATTATCAAAGTCGTGACAGATGTGATCAACGTTCTTGACAACATTTCGTTCAATCCTTTATTCAGTAATTCAGGTATTGGCATTTTATGATACAATCTCAAATTTTCACGCACACGATCGAAATTAACAACTTTATCGTTTGTCACATAACCGGCCATAGACAACAAACCTGCAACAACGGTCATATTAAAATCCAATCCCGTCCAAGCAAACAGGCCAACCGTAACAAGCAAGTCATGAGCTAATGCAATTAAACAAACCAATGAAAATTGCCATTCAAAGCGGAACCAAATATAAAGTGCAATCGCGACAAGCGCCAATATAGCCGCCCAAATACTCTTGTTCAATAATTCAGCACCAACCTTTGGCCCAACAACTTCAATACGACGATATTCAAAACCATCACCCAAACTTCCTTTAATTTGTGAGATGACTTTTTCCTGAACTGCTTTATCCGTTGTGTCAACAACAACGTGAATTAACATTTCATTGCCACTGGTACCAACCGACTGTAAGTTCGTTTCACCCAATTTCAAAGCAGAAATCTGTGAACGCATTTTTCCCATATCGATGTTTTCTTCTGATTGAACTTCAACCAAAATACCACCGACAAAGTCAATACCTTTATCCAAACCTTTGTAGAAAAGCCCAAAGATTGACAATACTACACAAATAGCAGAAATAATAAAAGCATATTTACTTTGAGCAATAAAATTAATTTGCTTCTTTGTTTGAAAGTTAAATTTTGTCATTCTTTCATTCCTTCTTTTATAATTTAATCTTAATTTCTTTTGGTTTTTTCAATGAATACCAAACCATAATCAAAAATCTTGTAATCATGATTGAAGTAAACAGAGAGGTAAATATACCAATTCCCAAAGTAACGCTGAATCCTTTAATCGGACCGGCACCCATGAAAAACAAAACTATTGCTGCAAACAATGTCGTAATCTGGCTATCGACAATGGCAGTAAAGGCATTACCAAAACCACGTTCTATCACATTTAGTGGCTGTGTATGTCCGGACATAATTTCGTCACGCATACGTGAATAAATCAACACATTTGCATCAACAGCCATACCGATTGTCAAAGCAATACCGGCTAATCCAGGCAAAGTCAACGTTGCACCCAAAGCACTTAAAATTGCAAAAATTAAACATACGTTTATAATCAGTGCTACGTTCGCAAAAATACCAAACCAACCATAGACAACAAACATAAAGGCAAAAACCAAAAGAGCACCAACCACACAAGCATATGCACCTTTACGAATAGAATCAGTTCCCAATCCGGCACCAACTGTTCTTTCTTCTACTACTTCCAAAGGAGCCGGAAGAGCACCTGAACGCAACAACATGGAAAGTTCGCCGGCACTTTCAATCGTGTAATTACCACTGATAATTCCTCTACCACCCGTAATAGCGTTTCGAATAACCGGTGCAGAAATAACCTGGCCGTCCAAAACAATTGCTAAACGTTCTCCGATATTTTTACTGGTTGCTTCACCAAATTTTTTAGCTCCTAACGGTTTAAATGAAAAAGCTACCGCAGGCTCACCATCTTGATCATAATCCGGTTTTGCACTATCCAATTGATCACCGCTAACAACAATTGCACGTTTTAAAACCAACGGACCTGTTTCATCACCGGGAACAATCATTGATTCCAACGGCAACTTACCACGTTGAGCATCAGCTAAAGAAACCGAACTGTCAACCAAATGGAAAGTCATTTTAGCTGTCTTTCCCAACAAGGATTTTACTTCTGCCGGATTTTGAACACCGGGTAATTGTACGGCAATACGGTCAGAACCTTGACGTTGAATGGATGGTTCCTTTGTGCCCAATTCATCAATACGACGACGAACAATATCAATAGACTGAGAAGCTGCTTCGGCTTTTATTTTTTCCAATGCAGCATCTGAATAAGTAATAATCAGTTCATTTCCGTCATGTTCAACTTCCATTTTTTCTGATTCTTGCTTTGTGATTATACTTTGAGCATCGGACATATCGGATGCATTCAAAATCTTCACGCGCAGCTGTCCGTTTTCAACCTTAAAAGGTGAATGCTTAATCTTATTACGCAAAGCCGAACGAGCCCCATCGGCTACCGATGACAAGCGTTCATTTATTAACTCATCTACCTGAATTTCCAACAACAAATTGGAACCTCCCTGCAAATCCAAACCTAAAGTCATCGGATGCCACCATTCTTGCATCTTTGCAGGAACATTCGCTTTATAATAATCTTTCGACATAAAATTAGGAATACTGAAAAAGATTCCCAACACAGATACGACAATAACTAACCAAGCTCGCCATTTCGGATAACCAAACATTTTTTATTCCTTTACTTCTTTTTTTGTTTTTCCAAGGGTTGTTCATCAGCCTTTTCAATAAGCACTTGTGAAACGGATGATCTCAATACTTTCACTTTTACACCATCTGCTATTTGTACCTCAACTTCGCCTGCATTGACAATTTTTGAAATTTCACCAATCATGCCGGAAACAACAACTTCGTCACCAACCTTTAAATTGGCTAACATTTGCAGTTGCTCTCTTGCACGTTTTTGTTGAGGACGAATAAAAAACAAATAGAAAATAATTATAATGGCAGCAAGTTGAATCAACGCACGTGACCAATCAGCTGCCGGAGTATCTCCCACAGCCTGTTGAGTCGTTGCTGTTGCTGTCGCTGCCAATGTAAAAAATGAAATCATTTTTCAAACCTCTTTTTTTCTTAACCGTTTATTAACGAATCAAACAGAATATAATCATATTAAAAAAAAATTGCAACTTATTTTTTATCACCACAAAAAATTTTAAATCAAAATATTGTTAAAGCACAAAAAAAAGAACGCTACCTTAATCGCAGTAACGTTCTTTAATTGAAGATACAAAATACTTTATTCACCTTTTTGGATTTGTTTTGCTTCAGATAAAGCTTTTTCTTCCATTTGATTATTTGTACCTATTACACGAATACTGTTTTCCTTTGAAAGCGAATTCACGCCCAATGAAAAATACTTTACGCATTCTTCGTATAATGCAGGACAAGCATCACGCAATGCTTCAACCATAATCATACGTGTTTTATAGTATTCTATATGCCATTCAGGAGGCTTTTTCGGATTTGGATTTTTATAAGAAACTTCAAAATTTTGCAATTTTTCAGCCAACAAAATAACTTTTGCCTGATGACTTAAGCCCATTGCCCATTTTGTTTTTTCTTGCCATTGCTGTTCTTTTGTCTGACTTTTATCTTCTTCCGGTTCTCCAGCTAACTCTTCGACAATGGAAGCAACTTCAGGAGAAAAATTATGCGCAATTGCTCTCAGCACATCCTCTTTTGTGGCATTTTTTCTTGCCTCAATAGCTTTTTCATTTAACCTTTTTACCTCAAGTGCTTTGTACAAATAGGCTGTCAACACTATTTGTTGTTTTTCTTCGACTTGCTGTTTATCTTCAACGTTAATATGGTAGAACGCACTTACTTTTTGGGCTGTTCCTTTAACTTGGGCAAACATACCCGATTCATCATCAGGGCCAGTGCATTTTTTACCACCGTAATCGACACCTTTATGCCAAAACTTAGCTGTATTCTCAGCCAGTGCGAGTTTTTCATTAAAAATTTTTTCTTCCATTTTGAGCCCTCTCTTTCGTTAGACAACGTTCCTATAATAGAACTTTTATTTATATTTGTCAATCTTTTTTAAAACGGCATAATCTTTATCCGATAAAGAAACGTATAGTTCAATATCTTTATCCCCCTCTTGACAGGAAATAACTGCACCTTTTTCATAAAGCCATGCCAAAGTTTTACCATCATGAAAAGGCAAATGGATAACATATGTCCTCTGATTTTCCGATAATGCTTTATCAATAAATAATAATAAATCTTCAATACCCTCACCCGTCTTGGCGCAAACAGGCCAAACAAGTTCTTTATAACTGCTGATACGCGTCAAAGCTGTCCGTTCTTGTGGTGTTAACAAGTCAATTTTGTTTAAAACTTCCGGTAACCCTTTTGCAATTTTATCATTTAAACCTAAATCTTTTAAAACATTTTCAACATCTTGCTTTTGAGCCTCTGAATCCGAATGAGAACAATCCCTGACATGTAAAATCAAATCTGCTTCCAAAACTTCTTCCAAAGTAGCTCTGAACGCGGCAATCAATTCTGTCGGTAGATCGGAAACAAAACCAACGGTATCCGATAAAATGACCTTTTTACCACTGGGCAATTCGATTTGCCTCATTGTCGGATCCAATGTGGCAAACAATAAATTTTCAGCAAACACATTTGCTTTTGTCAGTCGATTGAACAAAGTTGATTTTCCGGCATTGGTATAACCGACCAAAGACACAATCGGGAAAGGCACTTTTTTACGGCTTTTACGTTGTAAACCGCGTGTTTGCTTGACGTGTTCCAATTCCTTTTTAATGCGAACCAGCTTATCATCGATAATACGCCGGTCCATTTCAATTTGTGTTTCACCGGGTCCACCCAAAAAACCGGCACCACCACGCTGTCTTTCCAAGTGCGTCCAAGAACGAACCAAACGAGAACGTTGATAAGTCAAATGAGCCAATTCAACCTGTAACACACCTTCTTTTGTTTGTGCTCGTTCACCAAAAATCTCCAAAATCAAGGCCGTTCTGTCAATAACCTTGACTTGCCATACTTTTTCCAAATTTCTCTGTTGAATAGGAGATAAAGCACAATTCATCAGTACCAATTCGGCACCTAACTCACATAACCGTAAATGCAAGCGTTCCGCGGCTCCTTTACCGATATATGTTGCAGGATGAATGTTTCGTAAAGGAACTATCTCACTGCCAACGACATCCAAATCAATCGCTTTGGTCAAACTGATGGCTTCTGATAAACGCGCTTGTCCCGAACGCAGTGTTTTTTCTGTATTTTTTGAGTCAATTTCAATAATAAAAACTTTTGTTGGAATCTTTTTTTCAGACAATATCGTCTTCCTTTAAATAAGTTCCCGCGGAAACACTGGATATAGCGTGTTTATAAATCAACTGTAAACGCCCCTCGTGTTCTAATAAAACAGTATTTTCATCCATCGACTTAATTGTTCCTTGCAATTTCACATTACAAGTCAAAAAAATCGTAACTGGTAATTTTTTTTCAAACAGCTTTTCCAAAAAGATCTTTTCTGTATTTTCCATTTTCTATTCCTTAAATTAAAAGAAAAACAAACCCGCCACAAATAATTTTTCCACATTTTTAAATTGACCGGATGGAGCCAAAATTATCACACTATCCCCCACTTCAATTTTAAGATCGTCCTCTAATTTTATCAAATGTCCTTTCCGAACGACCCCACAAACACGCATACCCTTCTTTTTCCGTAATTTTCCAATCGTATAATCGACAATTTTAGATGTTTCCAAAACCTCAAATGACATTAAGTCACCCAATTGTTGTTTTAAAGAATAAATGGATTGAACTTGTCCCTTACGGATATGCTGTAAAATCGTAGACGTTGAAATAGTGTTTGGATTAATAATTACATCGACACCCAAATGAGCCAGAACTTTATCATAAATTTGCTTATTTATCAAAGCAAACGTTCTTTTAACGCCACGTTGTTTTGTCAGCAATGACAATAAAATATTGTCTTCATCTTCACCGGTTAAGGAAACAAATGCATCTGCATTATCAATATTAGCTTCTTGCAAAATATCCTCATCCATTGAATTGCCTTTGATAACAAGCGTCTGATTCAAACTTTTTGCCAAATAAACAGCTTGATCTTCGTCTTTTTCAATTAAGGAAAGGTGGTCTGCCATACCTTCTTCTTCCATCAACTTTGCTAAACAATAACCAATACGTCCACCACCGGCAATAACAACGTGATCCGTTCTGTTTATTGGATGGCCCAAAGCTTCCAAAATTTTTTCACAATGCTTGTTGTCAACAACAAAATAAACTTCATCCCCAACCCTAAGAGTTGTTTTTGAATCAATTGCCACAGATTGCCCGGAACGTACAATTCCGGCAATACAAGTTGTGTATTCTTCAAAATCTTTTTCTATTGAACCGATTGTTTTCTTTAAAAATTCGCATCCGCGCATACACTTTGCTCCGACAAAAACAGCATCCCCGGGCATATTTATAAATTCCAATGCTCCTGGTGTTTTTATGTTACGCAAAATTGTTTTTGCTGTTTCTCTTTCCGGATAAATAACCACATTTACATGTAAATCATCAAAGAAAGGCGGATATTTTTGATTGGAATAGAAACCCGAACGAATACGGGCAATACGAAGCGGAATATTAAACAAACAAGCAGCTTCAAAACAAATCATCATATTTACTTCATCACTGGGGGTCAGAGCAATAATTAAATCTGCATCAGCAGCACCTGCCTGTGATAAAACTTCCGGTGAAGAAGCAACACCGACAACGGTTTGAAGATCCATCTCACTTTCCAGTTTTCTCAATGTTTCAGCATCTGTGTCAATGACAGACAATTGATGCCCTTCATGGAACAAATAAGAAACGATACTATTACCGATATCCCCACAGCCACAAATAATGATGTTCATATTTTATCCCCTTTTATTTTAAATTTTTTCATTTTTGAATATAACGTATTGCGGTTAATACCCAATAAGTTTGCCGCATGCAACTGATTACCCTTTGTTTTTTCCAAAGCAACTTTAACAGCGGATTTTTCTGCTAATCCGACAATTTTATCGTACATTTTGTCCGGATGCTTTCGACTTTCAAAATAAGTCAAATACGCCCGTACATATTTATCCAAAATGTCCTCTATACTTACGCTCAATTTCCAAAAAACTCCCGTATCAAAGCTTTTACATTTTCTGGTTTTGTTTCATTATAAACACTTTGTCTGAAATTAGCAACAAAAGAATGTCCACTTGCGTACCAAGCAAGATGTTTTCTTGCAATAAACAACCCTTTTCTGCCATAATAAGAAAGTAATCTGTCAAAATGTTCCTGCACAATCGGTTCAATATCTGATGGTGGTTCTTGCCCATCAATTTGCGCTAAAATCCAAGGCCGTCCCAAAGCTCCACGCCCAATCATCAATCCGTCTGCTAACGTCTGTTTTCGACAATTTTTCGCTGTCTGTTCATCGACAATATCACCATTGGCAATTACGGGTATTGATAAAACTTGCTTAACTTCTGCGATTTTTGACCAATCTGCTTTACCGCTATAGCCGTCTGCTTTTGTTCTGGCATGAATTGTAACAGCATCTGCACCGGCCTGCTCCATGTATAAGGCAAATTCTTTTACATTGATATGTTCTTTATCCCACCCCAAGCGCATTTTAACTGTCACAGGAATTGAAACAGCTTTTTTAACGGCTTCCACAATTTCAGCAGCCAAAATCGGTGATTGCATCAACGCAGCTCCCGAAGTGTTGGAAATCAGTTTTCGAACGGGGCAACCCATATTGATATCAACCAAAAAAGCGCCATTTTGCTCTGCTTTTTTCGCGGCCATTGCCATGTGTTCGGGATTATTACCAACCAATTGAATAGCTATCGGAGCTTTTTCATCAGATAAATCCATCATCCGTTCGGTTGTTTTTGAACCGTAAACATAAGAAGTTGCCGCAACCATTTCATCATAAAGCAAATGCTTTCCGAATTGTCGCATCATTTGGCGGAAAGGCTTATCCGTCACACCAGCCATCGGCGCTAAAAAAACATTTGAAGAAAGTTTTGAAAGAAAATCACTCATTTGCGCGACCGTTTTTCATCCATGAAAGAATAGGCCTGATAAAGTGCTTCTTCTTGTTCTTCTTGGCTCATTTTTTCAAAAAAATCCTTAAGTTCCGGCGAAACAGTTGTCAAATCTGTTTCATTGGGGAACAAGTACGATAAGGAAACATATAACCAACTGGCAGCTTTAATCTTGCTGGAAGAATCATCTTTTTTAGAATAAATTTCGTACAGTTTACGCTGGGCCGGGATATAATCATGCTGTGCGGCTTGCTCGTACCAGAACAAAGCCTTTTCCATATCTTTGTGAACTCCAAGTCCTTCCAAATAAAGATTCGCCAAAGAATACATTGCTTCCAAATGTCCTTGAGCTGCTGCTTTTTCGTACCAGATGGCTGCTTGTCCGTAATCCATTTGGATTTTTTTGCCTTCTGCATACAAACGTCCCAAGTCAAATTGACTTTGACTGTCTCCGAAAGTTGCCGTTTTTACAATCCACTGCATATTCCATCTATCATCAATTGTTGGTGGACTGAGCATCTTGTATGCTGGTTGATTGCGTAAAATCTCCAATGCCTGAACAGCTTGCTTATCTCCCCGCAAAGCTGCTTTTTCATACCATTTTTCAGATTCCAACAAATCGGGCGGAACACCGGGCTTTCCATATTGATAAATATGCCCCAATGCAAACTGAGCTTCCAAAACACCCTGTCGTGCAGCTTTATAAAGCCATGAAACAATAACAGGATATTCTGTATCTTTTTGTTTTTCGTAAAATAAAGCCAATTGATATTGAGATTCCGCATTTCCGCTTTCTGCGGCTTGATACAATTGCTTAAAAGCCTCATCATTTTGATTAAGCGGCAGCAAAACAGAAGCATTTACAGGTAATGCCATTCCCAAAACGAATCCCATAAATATCAGTTGACTTTTACGCATATTTCTTATACTTTCTTTCCTATCAGAAGCAATTATAACAGTTTTTTTAAAAAGGTTAAGAGAAAAATGGATAAAAAAGCGCGTGTTATCGGAGCCGGTTTAGCCGGCAGTGAAGCGGCTTGGCAACTTGCAAAGTGCGGTTATCAAGTTGATTTATACGAAATGCGCCCTGTGAAGAATACACCGGCACACACAACGGATAAATGCGCTGAATTGGTTTGTTCCAATTCGCTACGCAGTGATGATTGGCAAACAAATGCTGTCGGTTTGCTTCATGAAGAATTACGCCGCTGCGGTTCTTTAATTATGAACTGCGCAGATGAAACACGTGTGCCAGCCGGTGGAGCATTGGCTGTGGATCGTGAAGCTTTTTCAAGTTTGGTAATGCAAAAATTGACTTTTCATCCTTTAATTACCATCCACAGAAAAGAAATAACCGATTTAGATGAACTGGATGACATCCCCACCATTTTGGCAACCGGCCCTTTAACCAGTGAAAAAATGGCTGAAAATTTACAAAAAATAACCGGAGACGAACATTTACATTTCTTTGACGCGATTGCCCCGATTGTTTATACAGACAGTATTGATATGTCGCAAGCGTGGTATCAATCCCGCTATGACAAAGGCGACAAATATGATTATCTGAATTTGCCAATGAACAAAGAGCAGTACGAAAATTTTGTTGCAAATCTGTTGGCCGGTGAAAAAGTCGAATTTCATGATTGGGAAAAAGAAACACCCTATTTTGAAGGATGTTTGCCGATTGAAGTGATGGCCGAACGCGGTCCTTTAACTTTGCGTTTTGGACCAATGAAACCGGTCGGATTGACCAACCCGCGTGATCCGAAAAATAAACCTTTTGCTGTTGTCTAATTACGTAAAGAAAATAAAGAAGGTACATTGATGAACCTGGTCGGTTTTCAAACGAAATTAAAATATAATGCGCAAAAAGAAATTTTTTCAAAAATACCGGGATTGGAAAATGCTTCATTTGCACGCATGGGCGGCATCCACCGTAATACTTTTGTTTGCGGCCCGAAAGTCTTAGATGAAAGATTGCATTTAAAAAATAAATCAAACGTTATCTTGGCCGGGCAAGTTTCCGGGTGCGAAGGTTATGTTGAAAGCACAGCTATGGGATTTTTGGCCGCACGATTGTTGGCAAATTCGGCATTGCCTTTGCCACCGGCCGAAACAGCTTTGGGCGCAATGCTAAGGCACGTCACGTCCGGCAACGTAGAAACTTTCCAACCGATGAACATCAACTTTGGCATCTTCCCCGAATTACCGAAAACAGGCGGACGAAAAATTAAAGGCGCAGACCGTAAAAAACTTTATTCCGACCGCGCCCTTTCCGCCCTTGATAAGTGGATGAAGAATTTTATTTATTAATTGAAATTATTCTTCCAGCGGGATGATTCTTTTGTTTTTAATTTGTTTTAAGAATGTTGGAACGCGCAACAATCCGTTATCTTCCAAATGCACATTGCCGATCAGTCCTTGATAATCCCTTTGCTGATACATGGTATCGCGAAATTCTTTTGTGGTTGGAATACGTTTTAATGCTCTTCCAGCTTTTTCATAAGTATTTACAATGACATTCATTGCATCATACATATAGACAGCGTCAGGATGTTTTGACTTTAAAAAGTTTTCCCATTCAGCATTATAAGGTTTTCCAACCTCATAGAAACCGTCAAAATACGTAAAATCATAATTAGCAGTTTCCACCGTATCAAAGCCCAAAAGAGGCATATCAAATTCCTGCGATTTAATTTCTCGCGCAATAAATACAATACCGGGAGCCCATCCATAAAGAATGACCAAATCATGATTATTGGATTTTACCCTTGCAACCATCGTTCTGAAAGCATCCAATTCCTTTCCGTCATACAGGTATTTTTCGTAAGTTATTCCTTTTTCTTTTAACTTAGGTTCCATAATATTAAGAATTTCAACCCCTCCGGGAACTTGTTGAAAAATCAACCCGACATTCTTAAATTTCCATTTAAAAATAAAGTCCAATGCCGCCGGGGCTAAATCAGAGCCGGTCACAGAACAATTAAAAATATTTTTTCCGTCTGATAAATCCGCATAGCTATCAATAAAAAGAATTTTATCATTTTCAATCATCAACGGTTTAATTGCACTGCTGGGACCTGACCAACTGGACATAATCAGATGCACCCCATCCATATCTAACATTTTATGCGCTATAGTTATGGTATTTGCCGCCTTTAACTCATCATCCTGCGCAATAAGTTTATAGTTGAAGTAACGGTCGGGATTACTATTCGCTTTATCTAACACCATTTGCGCAGAATTTAAAACATCTTTTCCCAAATATCCCATGGCACCCGTCATCGGATAAATAAGCCCAATTTTGATAACCGGTTTGTCACTTTTCTGCTCTTGTTGTTGATACACATTAATACTGATGATACTCGCTACCACCAGTACAGCTAAACACCATCCAATTATTTTTTTCCAACTTACTTTCTTTGTCATAACAAAACCTTTTTTATTCTTCCATCAAGACAAACCTTCCGTCTTTAATTTCTGCGACAACATAGGAATAAAAACTGTCTCCGTTATTCAATTTCACTGTTCCGGAAACACCGTTCCACTGTTCCATTTTTGTATAAGTATCTTGAGTAAACGGTAAATTATTATCAAAAGTATATTTGATTAAATTCATCGTATCAAATACTTGAATTGGTAAGAAAAAAGCCGGAATATTTTCTTTTTTCAAAGTTTCCAAAAGTTTATTATCCCGAATATCTATTTCTTCAACATCAGCAGGCACGGTTTGAGCAATAATACCATCGGCCAGCTCTCCTAAACCCCGGTAAGTATAAGGATCGGAAATACTATGATTAGCAATGATTTTTCCTTGATAACCGCTTTCTTTTAATATTCTGATAGCATTAATGTATGCCAAAGTTACCGTACCAGAAAAAAATACTGCTTCCGGTGGATTTTCAATAATTTTCTGAACCTCATTTCTAACATCAAAACTGCGCAACGGTAAGCTGACTGTATTTAAAATCTTTCTTCCATCTGCTTGATATTCTTTTATAAACAAATCTTTTCCCGCAACCCCAAAATCATCTTCCATATTGATAATGGAAACTGTATTAAAACGTTTAGCATATTCTATGATTGCTTTTCCGTCATAAATACCGGATGCCACGCGCTGATAGCCGGACGAAAGACCTAGTTGCTTTCCTTCAATAGTCGTAAGGGCAAACGTAAA
This sequence comes from Alphaproteobacteria bacterium, assembly GCA_017962565.1. Classification (GTDB taxonomy): domain Bacteria; phylum Pseudomonadota; class Alphaproteobacteria; order CAAHEQ01; family UBA3637; genus CAAHEQ01. The sequence goes on from JAGCVC010000020.1 coordinate 104,615, forward strand.
TCCACCTTGTTTTTCCACAATTGGAATCAGGATTCTTGAAATGAACGAAAAAGCGGATATAACTATCGGTTTTTCTTCTGATAAAGCTATTTGTTGAAACACAGAAACTGCCTTATCCGGCTTGGATTCATCATCTAAATAGATAATTTCAAAAGGAACATTGTCCGTATTGTCCATGTAAATAGTCATATAAGATTTTATTCTTTGTCCCAGATCAGCCACTGAGCCGCTTAATGGCAAGACAGCATAAACTTTTGGTTTTCCGCTTGAAGATTGTTGCTTTGCCTGATACGCATTATATCCGATAACACCGAATATAACGACTATTGCAACTACCCATCCGATGATATTTTTCCAACTGATTTTTTTTACCATCATAAAGTCCCTTCATCAAAAAAACGCTGCTTTTATCTTACATAAAAAACAATGCAAAAACAAGACTTTTTTTATCTTGTTTTTTCTTGGATTAAATATTTTTCCAAATAAAATTTTCCGTTTTTACTGACCGGACGGCAAAAGTCTTTAATGCCTGCCTTATCCGCTGTTTCCAAAGCAACATCATATCCGGCAGACAAATCCTTTATCTTATGCGCATCATCACTTAAAAAAGTCGGGATTTTAAATTGAGCAAACAGTTGCAATAATTGTAATAAAAAAAGTGTATTGTAACCGTTTTTCCTTCCGTTTTCTTTGGGTAATAATCCGGTATTTATTTCCGCAGCGACATTGTGTTCGGCCAAACAAGCAACCGTTTCTTGCTCATCCGGTCTGAAACTTTCTTCAATACCTAACCCGCGAATTTTATACAAATCCAAATGCGCCATAAAATCAAAATATCCCGAACTGATTGCTGTTTGAGCGTTCTTCCAATAATTATGAATGACTTCATTTTTCTGTTCTTCCGATAACAATTGAACATCGTGCATATTCATAATTTGGCCTTTGTACACAGAAAAATGTGTTGCCCCAATAACATAATCCGGTTTTAAAATATCCAAAGCCTTTTCAAAATTCTTGCTCCAACCGGCATATTGGAAAAAGTCGGCTTCCATCCCTTTATAAACAGGAAAAGATGTTTGCGCCTTTACTTTTTCAATTTCATCATAGTTGCGTTTGAATTTATCCAAAGCATCTTCAAAACTTAAAGAATACATTGCATGATATGGAACTCTTCCTTCTTTTGGTGGACACTTTGCAACCTTGTACATCCCGGTGTTTTCAATTCCCGGATACACAATAAAATGATTTGTAATACCGATTGCGCTATATCCGATTTTCTGAGCAGCATCAACCATTTCTTGCACGCTATTACTGCCATCGAAACCTATTGTATGCGTATGTAATGAAAATATTTCTTGCTTCATTTTTCTTCCACCTCTTCCGCCATTTTGGCGAAGGTTTCAAGTAAGCTTTTGACACCGACAAGACGATCCATCGGATTGTTCCAAATACGTGTGATTGTCAACTTATCAGGCTTTAATTTTGCCAAGCCCATTTGCGAATTAACAAAGCCGACCAACCCCGCTGGATTAGGGAATAAATTGTTCCTAAACGTAATCGACATTCCTTTACTGCCCGCTTCGATTTTTTCAATATGTGCTTGACGGCATAAAGTTTTTAATGAAACCGTTGTCAACAAGTTTTCAACCTCTTCCGGTATAGCACCGAATCGATCTTCCAATTCCAAACGTATTGATTGCATTTCTTCCGGCGTTTGCAAGTTCGCCATACGATGATAAAGCTCCATACGCAATCCCAGATCCGGGACATACTTTTCCGGTATCAATACTGACAACCCTAAAGAAATTTGCGGCGAATAGTTTTCTTGTTCGATATTTTCAATATCTTGGCCGCTTTTCAGCATAGAAACTGCATCTTCCAACATTTTTTGGTATAATTCGACACCGACTTCTTTAATATGCCCGGATTGTTCTTGACCAAGTAAGTTACCGGCTCCGCGAATATCCAAATCATGACTTGCCAACGTAAAACCGGCACCTAAACTATCAAGACTTTGCATCACTTCCAACCGCTTTTGAGCTCCCGGCGTTAAAACTTTGTTTTCAGAAGTCGTCAAGTAAGCATAAGCTTTGACCTTAGAACGCCCTACCCGTCCGCGCAATTGATATAAAGCCGCCAAACCGAACATATCAGCTCTGTGAATAATTATTGTGTTCACATCCGATAAGTCAATTCCCGATTCGATAATAGAAGTTGCCAATAAGACATCAAACTTGCCATCAACGAAATCCGTCATAATTTTTTCCAATTCGGTTGGCTTCATTTGTCCGTGAGCCGCGACTATTTTCAATTCCGGCACAATGCGTTTCAACTTGTCCATCAAAGGTGCCATATCCGAAATACGCGGACAAACATAGAAGGTTTGACCACCACGCAAATGCTCACGCATCATAGCATCCCGCAAAATCACCGCATCGAAAGGCAAAACAAAAGTACTGACCGCCAACCTGTCCACCGGTGGCGTTGCAATCAAGCTTAGATCCCGAACTCCTGTCAACGACATCTGTAACGTACGTGGGATAGGCGTTGCCGTCAATGTCAAAACATGAACAGATGCTTTTAATGCCTTTAATTGTTCCTTATGAGCTACACCGAAGTGCTGCTCTTCATCCACAATCAGTAACCCTAAATTTTTAAACTGCACGGACTTTGCAAGCAAAGCATGCGTTCCGATGACAATATCAACAGATCCGTCCGCCAAACCGGCCAATGTTTTTTTCTTTTCTGCCGCACTGACCAAACGTGAAAGCCGCCCGATTTTAAGTGGAATCCCTTCAAATCGTTTTGCAAAAGTAGCATAATGTTGACGCGCTAACAACGTTGTCGGAACAATAACCGCAACTTGCATTCCACTTTCTGCTGCCATAAAAGCCGCACGTAAAGCCACTTCCGTCTTACCAAAACCAACATCTCCACAAACCAACCGATCCATCGGATGACCGGATGCAAAATCCGATATTACATCATTGATGGAGTGCAATTGATCTTCCGTTTCCACATAGGGAAAACGAGCGCAAAATTCATTATAAAATCCAATATCGGGAGTTACAACCGGCATTTGTGTTGCATAACGAGCCGCTGCAATACCTATCAATTTTTCAGCCATTTCTAATAATTGTTTTTTAACTCTGGCTTTACGTGCTTGCCAACCGGAACCGCCCAATCTGTCCAATGCAACTGCCGTATTTTCCGAACCATACCTGGAAAGCATATCCAAGTTTTCAACCGGCACAAATAATTTATCGTCACCATCATAGATAATTTTCAAGCAATCGTGTGCTGTTCCGCCCGCCTGCAAAGTAATTAAACCTTCATACCGACCGATACCATGTGTCACGTGAACAACCAAATCTCCGATATTTAAAGTTGAAATATCTTCAATAAAGTTTTCTTTTGCTTTTCTGTGACGTGTCGGACGAATCATCCTCTCGCCCAAAATATCTTCTTCGGTTAAAATGGTAAAATCTTTTGCAACGAAACCTTTTTCAAGTGGTATCTGTATGATCGAGGGCGCATTTTTCAAGGCACCAACCCAAGAAAAAGCTTTATTTAAGGATATACCAAATTGGGCAATTCCTTTTGTAATATGTTCACTTGATGAATCCGAAAAAGAAGCAATAATAACCGGATGTTTTGATTTATGAATAAACTGTGCAACTTTTTCAAAAACATTTCCGGATGCTCTGTCAGCAGCGAAACTGATACCGACACGCGATTGCAAATCTTCCTGGTCAGGTCCGACAAATGAGGATAAAACAAAACGATCAAAACCGTGTAACTTTGTTTGCCATTCTTCTTCATTTAAAAAGAAAGTGTCCGGAGCAACAGGATAATACACATCTTCCAATTTATCTTTAATTTTTAAAGCGTTCAAACGCGCTTGATAGTATTCCATTATCTGTGATTGACGCGATAAAACGGCTTGCGGAACATCTTCATCTAAATAAATTGGTGTTTCAGATGGCAAATAATCCAAAAAGCAATCCATTTTTTCAAAAAACAAGGGCAACCAATGTTCCAAACCATTTACTTTTCGACCTGCTGAAACGCTTTCATAAAGCATATCAGAAGATGTCTGTCCCCCCGCCAACGCACGATAACGTGTCCGAAAATCCGAAATTGTCTTTTCGTTCAAAACATATTCGGCCATAGGCTTAATGGACAAATTTTGCACAATCGCATTCGTTTTTTGCGTTGTGACAGAAAAAGTCCGAATGCTTTCCAAAACATCTCCGAATAAATCCAACCGATAAGGCTCTTCCGACCCGCTGACGAAAATATCCATAATACCGCCACGCAAAGCATATTCGCCGGCTTGCATAACCTGTTCTGTTCGCACATAACCGTTTTTATTTAAAAATGCTTGAACCTTATCAATGTCAAACAAATCACCTGTTTTAAAGAATAATCCCTGTCCTTTGAAAAAATCAATTGGCGGAACTTTTTGCAAAACCGCCGAAACGGATGTTAAAATAAGTGTATTTTTATGTTCATTGTAATTTGCCAATTCAAACATTGTATCCAATCGTTCCGATTCGATTGCCGAATTGGGTGATACTCTGTCATAAGGTATTGTGTCCCATGCTGGGAAAGTTAAAACACGTACATCCGGTGCAATTACATTAATCAAAGATGCCAGTGTATTTAAGTGATTTTCACTGTCTGCAATATGCAAAACGTAGCCTTTTTCGTTCACTGCGCGTGCCAAAACAAAGGCATCATATCCCGAAACGACACCACCTAAAATATGTTCTTTATTGTCTGTCATAAGGCAATAATAATCCTTTTTTCTGAAATTATAAAGTATTTTTTATATTTTTTTGTTGACAGCATCTTTTTTTTGGTGTATATATTCAGTCCTTGAAGTTTCATGTTTGATTTGAAAAAGGATTTATTATGTTTGCAGTTATTAAAACAGGCGGAAAACAATACAAGGTTGCAAAAGACGATGTCATTGTTATTGAACGTATCGCTGGTGAAGAAGGTTCAAAAGTAAATTTCGCCGAAGTATTGATGGTTGGCGATAAAGTCGGAACTCCTTTGGTTGACGGAGCTTCCGTTGCCGGTGAAATCGTAAGACAATCTCGTGGTGAAAAAGTGATTGTTTTCAAAAAGCGTCGTCGTCAGGGTTATAAACGTAAAAACGGTCACAGACAAGAATTGTCCGTTGTAAAGATTACAGATATTAAGGCATAAGGAGATTTATCATGGCTCATAAGAAAGCTGGCGGTAGCACAAGAAACGGACGCGACTCCGAAGGTCGTCGTTTAGGTTTGAAAAAAGCAGGTGGACAATCTGTCATTCCTGGAAACATTATTGTTCGTCAACGTGGAACACAATATTATCCAGGTGATAACGTAGGTATGGGTGTTGACCATACTTTGTTTGCAAAAGTTGAAGGTACTGTCGAATTCAAACATTCAAAAGATGACAGAACTTTCGTTTGCGTTGTTCCAAAAGCTTAATAAATACCTTTAGAATTTTACAAAAATCTCCGTGCTATTTTGTGCGGAGATTTTTTGTGTAAGTAAGAACTGTTTCAAAGTACAGATACAATAAAAAATTTCTTGCTTTTTTCATATTCTTGCGTTACTTTTATTTGGAGAAAGGTCAAAGGATAGCTTATGAAATTTTTAGATCAAGCCAAAATTTATATCAAAGCAGGCGATGGTGGTAATGGAGCATGCTCTTTCCGCCATGAAAAATTTTTGGAATTTGGCGGCCCGGATGGTGGTAACGGTGGCAAAGGCGGAGACGTTGTTTTTGTTGCTATGCCGAATTTAAATACCTTGATTGACTTTCGCTATCAACAACACTTTAAAGCACGACATGGACAACCCGGTGCCGGACGTAATTGCACGGGAGCTAATGGTGAAGACCTGATTATCAAGGTTCCTATCGGAACAGAAATCACTGATGAAACAGGCGAAAACGTTATTGTCGACTTAACAAAAGAAGGTCAAACCTTTGTGGTTGCAAAAGGTGGTTTAGGTGGCCGAGGAAACGACTCCTATAAAAGTTCAACTAATCAGGCACCTCGCCGCGCTGACCCCGGCGAACCGGGCGAAGAGTTATGGGTATGGTTGAAATTAAAATTGATTGCCGATATTGGTTTAATCGGCATGCCAAATGCCGGAAAATCCACATTACTAACTGCCTTAACAAAAGCACGTCCGAAAATTGCAAATTATCCGTTTACAACATTGCATCCGCATTTAGGTGTTGCCATGGTGGACGGTCGTGAAATTTTAATGGCAGACATTCCTGGACTGATTGAAGGCGCATCAGAAGGTATCGGTTTAGGAACAAAGTTTTTAAAACATACTGAACGTTGCTCAATTTTAATCCATCTGATAGACGGAACAGAACCAAATCCTTTGCAAACATATAAAACAATTCGTAAAGAATTGGATAAATATGCACATACGTTATCTGAAAAATCGGAAATTGTTGCAATTAATAAATGCGATTGCATTGATGAAGAAACTTTAAAAAACATTGAAAAGGAATTTAATAAGAAGTTGAAAATAAAGCCTTACTTTATCTCAGCAATTGCCGGCAAAGGTCTGACGGAATTATTAAGAGCGGCAGCTAAGTTTGTCCCTATAAAAGAAGATGTTGGAAACAAGGAAGAATAATGAAAAAAGAAGCAGTTAAAAAAACAAAAACAGTTAAAAAGCCAAAATCAGAAAAGACTGATTTGCCTGCGTTGATTGCCAAGATTTTAGATGATGGTAAGGCCTTCAATATTTTATCCATAAACTTAACAGGGAAAACATCCTTAACCGATTATTTAATTATTGCTTCCGGCACATCATCAAGGCACGTCTTGTCTTTGGCAAACACGTTAAATGAAAAATTAAAAGAAATGGGTTACCGGCCAAAGGTAGATGGAAAACAAAGTAGCGGTGAATGGGTTGTCCTAGATTTGGGCGATGCTATCGTTCATATATTCCAACCGGAAACTCGCTCATTTTATGAAATTGAAGCTTTATGGGGCGAAAAAACGCCAATTGTTTAAAAAGGGGAAAGAAAAATGTTACCACAGGTTCCAATCATTCGTGTTACAGATTCTGAAAAAATCCCACTGCCATCTTACTACGATGGTGTAGGAACATGTGTGACCTTACGTTCAAATGAAGTGAAATCTATCAAAATTGCTCCTCAGCATTTTGAGACTTTCTCAACCGGCTTTGCCATAGCATTACCTATGGGAATGGAAGCCCAGGTTCGTTCATTAAAAGAGTCTACCGAAAGCGGAGTAATCGTACTAAATGCACCTGCAACAATTGATGCTTCCGACAGAAAAGAAATTAAAGTTTGCATTTTTAATGCATCTCAAGAGTCGGTTATCATTAAGCAAGGCGATCCGATTGCTCTTATGGTTTTTTCCATGGCTTTGCGTATACGGTGGGTCGATTTGGCACAACAGCCGGGAAATACAAGTTATCTGAACACACAACCAAGGGAAGAACCTACACCCCCGCTCTCAAATACTTCGGAAGCTGTTTCTATTGAAGTCGCAACTTCTGACAATCAAGATATTATCCAACCGGTTACACGTTCTGAAACAGAAAAGAATTTAATTTCAGAAGAAGATACACCTGATGAAGATCCTGTTGCTACTCCATCCATTCTGGAAGAATTTGAAAAAATTGAAAGCGAATTTGAAGACGATCAATCGGAGGATGACAATTAAATGCGAACTCTGATTGCTTTTATTTTCTCTTTGTTTTTATTTACTACTTATTCGGTGGCACAAGTATTGCCTATTCCGCGTTTTGATTCTTTACGTAACGACACCGTTTACATGCGTGCAGGACCAGGAGAACGTTTTCCGATCGAATGGGTTTATGAAAGAAAAGATCTTCCCGTGAAAATTATTGATAGTTTTGAACACTGGTATAAGATAGAAGATGTTGATGGAAATCAAGGTTGGGTTCACAAAAGAATGTTATCCGGTAAAAAAACAGCCCTAACTCCGAAAGATAAAAAAACAGCATTATATAAGAAGAATAGTGCACAATCTAAAGTGCTTGCTTATTTTGAAGGACAAGTCATTGTAAAAATTATCGACTGTAAATCAGATAGTCTGTTCTGCCAAGTTAAATACGATGATTTAAAAGGATATATTCTTAAAAACTCTTTGTTTGGTACACAATTAGACGAAAGATAGCAAATGAAAAAAATTTTTTTCCTGGCAATTTTACTCAGTTTAACATCAACTTTTCACGCGAATGCTGTTGATGTCTTTGCTTTACCGACAAATGAAAAAACATTTTATGAAAAGGGCTTCCCTTTAAACGAGTACTTAATTTATACACCGGATAAAAAATGCTTCTTGCACTATCTGTCAATAAAATCTTTATCCATGTATAAAAACATTCAAATTAATCAACTGTCTCCATCAGAAAATGATCAGTGTCTTGAAAAGGGTTTTGCCTCCGTTAATATTACGGATGACAAAAATAACTTAATCCAAACATTGACCGGTTATTTTTTAAATGGTTTTTTCATCGGCTCTGTTCCATTAAACAGCTATGCAATCAAAAGATCTGCCGAAGCTGATGGAACACAAAACCTGTTTTATTTTATTGATAAAGATGACAATTTAAAAGTTCAATATATCGGTGAAATGCATTCCTATCTGGAAAATGATGGGACCTATACACATTTTGATGCTTGTAATCCTTTTGAAATTTTGCTTCAAACACAAAATAAAGCATTATTTAATGATCCTGTAACCATTCAAAACTTGTTTACTGTTGTTAAAAGTTACGCTCGAACAATTTGTCCACAAGTTGAACATATTGTTTTTAAAGCAACGGACAGCCCTTCTTTAGATAATAACGGTATTTTCTTTCAAAAAACCTTCTACAAAGATGCACCATCTGATATATGGATGGAAGATACAAACATTTCATCTAATCATGTATTGGAACCGACTGAAGCTCAAGTTTACTCCGATTCGCATGCTAATTTAGACGAGGAGATACAAATTACGGACGATCAAGAATACATTATTCATGTTTCTGATAAAACAAACAAACGGGTTTTGTTCGTAGATAAACCTTATCTGATGAAAGCTACTCAAAATGAACATACTCTGGAATTAAAGCCCGGATGGTATAAAGTAAAAGCAAAATTCTCTCCAATGGAAGACTTGGAAAAGAAGCGCACAGGCATTTCCTTAAACGAAAAAGCGGCTATTATAGACATAGAGTCTGCAAAAGCATGCAAAAATTCAGATTGTTATTGAAGAGTCAAACGAACTAAGAAATAAATACCAATCACAGAAACACACGATAAAATGATTCTGATAAAATCTTTCAGAATTGCCAAAAATGTCCGTTTTATGTAAGCGCCTTCAGCACGGTATGCAAATATCCATATGAGCAAATTGAAGAAAATTACGGAAATAAAGACAATTGCATATAATATAGGCGATATAATCAAATTAAACAAATTCATATCCGAAAGAAAAGATACCAACACAAGTCCAAGGACAACTCCAATCACATCGGAAAAATGAAATGAAAGCATTTTCTTCATAAGTTTAAACATATTATCTTCTCCGCATCAATCTTTGTGAACGTTTCGGACGGGGACGAGCTTTATCCTTATCAACAACACCTTCAAGAGGAGTAATCGGAGCAATTACATAATCGTCTTCTTCCGGTTTAATAGGAAGATCAACTTCTTTATTTGTTACACGTTTGTTCAATGTAACACCTTCCGATTTTGCCCTTGATATGTCAGAAGAACTCATCGAATCTGATAAAAGCTCAAGTGCTGAGTTAGCCTTATCAAAATTATTTTTAGCTGCTTCCGACATCCACGCATATGCCTGAATCTTATTAACTCCACCTTCAACCAAACCATCTGCATACATAGTAGCTAGGTTGAACTGAGCCATAGGGAATCCCATCACAGCAGCATATTCATAAAAGGAACGAGCTTTCTCCATGTTCTGCTCAACACCAATACCATTTTGATACATATGCCCTAACATATAGTGCGCTTCCACCGATTTTAACTGAGCTGCGCGTTTATAGTATGTAAAAGCTTTGGTTGCATTTTTTGCTACACCATACCCATAAAAATATAAATTTCCCAAGTAAAACTGAAGAATCGGATGTTTTACACTTTCGATGGAATTCAACAACTCAAAAGCCTTTTCGTAATTTTGTGGAACGCCCTCTCCTCTGTAGTACAAAACACCCAAGTTCATAATCGCGGTTACATCAAATTCATCTGCAGATTGTTGGTAAAGTTCGAAGGCCTTTTGTCTGTTTCGTCTGACTCCTTTTCCTTCGTCATACATATATCCCAAAAAAGTCCTGGCTTCAGTATGACCCTGCTCTGCTGCAGCTTCAAATAAAGAAAAAGCTCTTTCATAACTCTGTGGACCACCCAAGCCGTGATAAAGCATAAAAGCAGTCAAATACTGACACTTTGCATCTTTTTCGAGCAAGCATCCCCTCAGCTCTGCTTCCGTTGTTGTATAATCGGCCTTCTGAAAAGCCTCCAACCCCTTGACATAATCAGCAAAACTTAACGAACTTATTGTAGAAAACAACAAAACATAAAAAAACGTTTTCTTCATGGATTACCCTTTTCTCCTTCTATTCTCGGTTGAGTTTAGCAGACTCGTAAAGAACTGTCTAGTATTATTTTCATTTTTTTTCACTTCATAATATTGTAAGAGTCTTGACTTTTAAAGATAAAATTGTATAATTAAGGGCTGTTTTAGAAAAAATAATAAATTTTAGGAGATAAAAAATGCCTGCAACCAGTATGGAGCAACTTGTATCATTATGCAAACGTCGTGGTTTTATTTTTCAAAGCGCTGATATTTACGGTGGCTTACAGGGTGTTTATGATTACGGTCCTTTGGGTGTAGAGCTGAAAAATAATTTAAAAAATGCCTGGTGGCGTGCAATGATTTATGAACGAGATGATGTAGAAGGTTTGGATGCTTCTATTTTAACCTTACGCCAAGTATTGCAACACAGCGGGCATGAAGCAACCTTTTCCGATCCTTTGTGCGATTGCCGTAAATGTAAAACACGTATGCGGGCTGATCATGTCAAAGATGGTAAGTGTATTAATTGCGGCAGTACGGATTTAACAGAGCCGCGTCCGTTTAACCTGATGTTTAAAACAAATGTCGGACCGGTTGATGACGGTTCCAATATTGCTTATTTAAGACCGGAAACAGCACAGGCGATTTTTACTCAATTTAAAAATGTAGTGGATTCCACATCACGCAAGGTTCCTTTTGGTATTGCGCAAATCGGAAAATCTTTCCGTAATGAGATTACTCCGCGTAATTTTATTTTCCGTGTTCGCGAATTTGAACAAATGGAATTGGAATTTTTTGTCAAACCTGGCGAAGATGAAAAGTGGCAAGAATATTGGAAAGACCAACGAATCAACTGGTGGGTTGCACAAGGTTTAAAGCGTGAAAACATTCACGTTCATGCTATTGCAAAGGAAGACTTGGCACATTATTCCAAAGCAACATATGATTTGGAATATTTATTTCCACATGGAGTTGAAGAATTAGAAGGTATTGCGAATCGAACAGATTATGATTTAGGCAATCACACAAAGCAACAAAATGAGCTGAATTTATCTGCTCATGTTCATGAAAACAAAGATTCTACAGCAAAATTGGCATTGTTTGATGATGAAGAAAAAAAGTGGTTTGTTCCTTTTGTTATCGAGCCGTCTGCCGGTGTTGACCGTGGTTTGCTTGCCGTTATAACAGAAGCTTATACAGAAGAAACTCTGCCAAGCGGCGATACAAGAATTGTTTTAAAATTGAAAAAGCATTTATCCCCGGTCAAAGTTGCCGTTATTCCGTTGAAACGAAACAATGAACAAATTGTCGGGTTAGCGCATAAAATTAAAGATGAACTGTTAAAAACCGGTATCGGTCGAGTTATGTTGGAAGACAGTGGAAATGTCGGAAAAGCCTATCGCCGCCATGATGAAATCGGAACACCGTTCTGTGTAACAGTCGATTTTGAAAGTATTGAACAATCACCGGCAACTGTTACGATTCGCGATCGCGATACAATGAAACAAGAACGAATCGCCGTCAGTGAACTTGCAGATTATTTCAAAAAGGAATTTATTTAAGGTTATTTCATGAGTCAAAGTATCAGTCACGATGTCTTTTTTTATATTAATAAAAAGGATCCTTTGTATATCAAGGGAGTGAATGCTATTGAACAACAAAACAAAGAACGTTTAGCCGCTGTTTTAAATGATCCTTCATTTGACAAAACTTCTTTTGAAGCGACCGGTTTATTATTTCAAGCCGCACAAAAACCATACATTGAAGGTTTTCAAATGTTAGGCGATGCAGGTGTTAAAATGTCACAAAACATGGATGTGATTGTAACTCGTCATTATATCCTTCCTCATATCCATTTGGAACCTGTCTTGCTGACAAGATATGAAACGCCTTTACATGTTTTGATAAAAAAAATTAATGCAGAAGGGTTATCCGCCTTAGATTTAGAAAAGCACTTCAAGGATCCATCCGATATTGAAAGAACTTTAAATACTTATTACGTCGACTATTCCAAACGAAAAGAAATAACTCTTACAGGTAACAATAAACCATCACAGCATATTGACGGCGAAGGAACACCTTTGCAACTTGCTTATGAATCTCATATTTCTGCAAACAAATTCCTAAGAGAGCATGATTGTGACATTGTTTCTGAAGGCTTTTGGGATTTTTATGTTTGTATGAAACCTTTTCATCCGAACGTACAAGCTCCATTGATTGTGAATGATGAAATGTTATTTCAAAAAGCAATTCGTTTGAATGATGTAGATACACTGGATATTATATCTTTTTATACCGTAGATTGTTTGAATGCACTTCAATATCACTATTCCAAAGAAGAATATGACACTTTGAGAAAATTCAGATTATCCGAAGTATTGAAAACGCACATGATCAAAGGATTTCAAGAAGAAGTTGCCGTTGAGAAAAAGTCCACCTTCCGAGGATTAAAAAAACTTGCTCAAATCTTTAATCGGCAAAAAACAAACGATTAGAAACTGAACGGATTTGAAATTTCTTGTTCTTTATTCCAATCTTCCGCCTGGCGATAATCCGTTCCTCTTTGTGTAACGTCTTCCAAAATAATACGTCCGTCCATAGCATTCCCCTCCATAAAGACACGCATCAAAACACCGTTTTGATTTCCCCAGAAGAGTGAACCATCATTTCCTCTTGGACGACCATATTTATCACTAACGTACTTCCAAAAGACATCGCGTCGATTCGTTTTTTTCAACAAATCTTTGTAAGATGTACTTAAAGAATTATCACCAAACCCTGTATAATCAATCTTAAACGCTTGATTATCCGTCAAAGTAGATGAAAATAAAACAACAATTTGTTCTTTTGTTATCTCTTTTTTCAAGACTAATTGTGAGATATAATAAACATCTTCATCTCTTGCCCGTTCACGAACACATTCATGTATTAAACGTAACTGATAAAGTCCGCTTTCACGACAATCCCTTTCAAAATTCGTTACCATAAAAGAAGGAATACCATAAGCAACATTAGTCACTTCAAAACCATTATCAGCTGCGCTGTCAATAACATCTTCCGGAGACATACCCAATTGCAAATCGGCAATATCAAAGCCCCCCACATTAGCGGACACACCGCTTGAAAAAGGTGTCAAACTCGGACGTTTCTGAGCAGTCGGTTCAGCAGATGCTTCTACCTTCTTTTCGACATCTTTCTTTGGCTCTTCAGGTGCATTCTTTTCAGTCTGCTTTACACCTTTCTGTTCTTTATCCTTATCATCTTCAGCTTTTTTTATTTGAATTTTTGTCTCTGAAGGCGTTTCCTTTACACCGGAAAAATCGACAGGAGCAGATAACTTATTGGAATACTCCGAAGTATCTACATATTTACTCTCATATGCCAAATTCATTCCTTCAAAAGGTTTTGGCGACAACGTTTCTTCCGGAGCTTTTATATTAACCGCAGGAAATGGAGGTGGAGCAAAGTAAATCGATTCGACCGGCTTCACATCATTACCGATAATTGGATTTTTCTTTTTTGTACATGTTGGGCACGGCTCAGCCTTTTTTTCTTCCTCAAACAAAGGCAAATCCGTACTTTGCGCAAAAACAGAGCTGCCTAGAAATAAACAAGTAAAAAATAGTAAAAAAGTTCTTCTTTTCATCGTTGTCTTTTCCATTTCTTTGTGCTATCTTAAACCATGTAAGATAAAGTGTAAACGTAAAAAGTGAACAAATATTTAATAAAAAAAGGTAAAAAATGCGATTAAAGAGTATATGTGTGTTTTGTGGTGGTAAAAATGGGAACGATCCTGCATTTGAAAAAGCGGCTACAGAGTTGGGACGTTTAATTGCCGAAAATGGCGTCAAATTAATCTTCGGTGCCGGCGGAACTGGTTTAATGGGAGCTGTAGCGACATCTTGCAAACAGCACGGAGGTGAAGTTATCGGCATGACCATTTCACACTTGTTTGAAATAGAACGCCCCGATTTGATGCAAGATGCCATGGATGAAATTCGTGTTTTTCAAAAATTGTATGAACGCAAATTTGCAATGACATCAGCTGCAGAAGCATTTTGCGTCCTTCCCGGAGGACTTGGAACGGTAGATGAATTGATGGAATTAACCGTCTTAAGGCAGCTTGGATTGTTTAACAAACCAATTATTCTTTTAAGCATTAATGGATTTTTTAAACCACTTAAAGAAGCTATTCAATATATGATAGATGAAGGTTTTATGAAACCAGAACATTTAAACCTAATTACTCCCCTTGATAAAGTTGAAGATGTTTTACCAACAATTGAAAAGGAATTAAAAGAACTTGATAAAAATTCAAAATAGTTTATTTTGAAGTATAAAAGAGGGTTTTATGGTTATCATTAAAAAGTTACGACATTTGTTTTTTTGCTTTATAGGTTGCTTACTTTTAGCAGCGTGCGCTACGCCACCGACAGATCCTATAGCATTAGAACAATTCAATGCCAACAATGATCCATTTGAACCCTATAATCGAGTAGCTACTGACTTTAACTTTAAAGTAAATCGATATATCTATCGCCCTTTCGATGAAGCTTACCGCTTTGTTACTCCCGAACCTGTACGAAACTGTATATCAAATGCATCCAGTAACATTTCTCAACCTTATTATTTTGTAAATGCCGTCTTACAGGGAGAACTTGAAGAAAGTGCTCAGATTTTTGGTCGTTTTTTTACAAACTCGACACTGGGTGTCTTCGGTTTGTTTGATGTCGCCGGGGCATTAGATATAGAAGCACCACAAAAAGACTTTGGAGAAACCCTCTATAAATGGGGTTGGAAACAACCTACTCCATATTTTGTAATACCATTCTTGGGGCCATCTGATATTCGAGATACAACCGGTCGAGTCGTTGGTTTTTTTGTTGATCCGCTTGACTATGTCTTTCCACGACCAGAAAGAAGATATTTGTTGATTTTCAGATATATTACGATGGGAATTGTTACTGTTGACAACTTAAGTGAATTATTAGAAAATATCGAAAAGAATTCCATTGATCCGTATATTGCGTTGCGAACAATGTATCGTCAAAGTCGCGCAAAGTTCTTAAATGCAAAGGATATTGATGCTCAAACGGAAAACTATAACTTTGATTTTGATGATGAAGAGGAGTTTTAATATGAAAAAAATATTTGTTCTGATCTTGACTTTTTTCTGTTTTACCCACATTGCGATGGCTCAAGAAAAATCAGCAACGACATTTGTCAATACACTGATTAACAATATCATCGAAAACGTTCTGACCGTAAACATTTCAAAGGAAGAAAAGACAAAACGTTTTGAAGAATATATTTCAGATGCAGTCGATACACAAGCCATTGCAAAGGCCGTATTAGCTCAATATTGGCGTACGATATCTCCAAAAGAAAAAGACGATTTTGTTGATGCATTTAAAGAAATGGCTATAAAAATGACTGCCGAACGTTTTGACATGTATAACGGACAAGAAGTCAAATTTTTCTCTGAACGCCCTGCCCAAGGGAAAAATCAAGTGTTCGTTGACAGTACGGTAAATCATGATTCAAAAGATATTCAAGTTGTTTGGCGAGTTCGGGAAAAAGATGGAAAATATCAAATTTTAGACATCATTATAGAAGGTGTCAGCATGACATTAAATTATCGTAATGAATATACCGCTTTTTTGCAAAATCACACCATTCAGGATTTGATTGCAGAATTGAAAAAACAGGCTGAAAATGCAGCTGACACTGTTGCAAAGAAAAAAGAAGAAAAGAAAAATTAGATTTAATTAAAGTTAAATCCATTTCATTATAATAACAAAGCTTACATTAGAAAAAGTCAATCATACAGAACTTTAAATGATTGCGAATCGCATAGCAACTTATCCTGTTCCTTCACGGTCAAGAACTGCATATCAAATACGTTTGAAAACAACGGCCCCTTTTGACAACAACCTATGAACTCAACAACGTTGACCTGATCTCCCGATGCATACACTTCCACAGAACCGTCTTGAGTGTTACGCACCCATCCACACAAATCCAAACGCTCAGCTGATCGCAAAACGAATCTGCGAAAACCAACGTGTTGGACACGACCTTCAATCAATAAATGGATTTCCTTTATCATATCAGTTAGTCAGAGGAATCTTCATCTTTATCATTCAAGACATCTGACAAAGTATTCAACAACTCTCTTCCCAATTTCTGAGCTTTTGTCTGTTCAGTTGTTTTCTTTTCTTGTTTTTGTTCTGTTTTTTCAGAAGCAACTGCAGCCACGCGACCAAAATAATCATCAATTGTCTTTAATTGCATATCAGCCGATGCGACACGGCAAATGGAAACGCCTTCAACCACTTTTTTGGTAGTATAAGCATCTAACACAGCCCTTTTACTGTTAAGTTTAGAATGCTTTGTTGTTCCATCTTCAGAGTTACCGGATGCATTATTTGTTTCGACACTTGCTTTTGGTTCCGCCAAATTACCACTTAGGACAACAGCACGCATAACACCGGTACTTTGTCCATAGCGATCAACGGCATTTTTTTGCGGAGCAAGATGTAAATTGATTGTTTCCTTGTCAAAATTAACATCACCACTTATTAACATATTAAAACGACTGGTTTCAACTGCTACTTTTTTATCAAAAGAAACCACACCATTATTAACAACAGCATTTACCACAGCACATTTTACAAATAAATCTTTTGAAGCCCGGTATGTGCCATTTGCATCATTTTCAGCAAATAAATCTGCAACCAGAGGGGACAGAATTTCAACTTGATTGGCTGAAAGCAACAAATAGCCGTTTAAAGAACTCCAAATATCTTTTTGAGTATTGCCTTCCGCTGTCAAGAATAAATTAACATTGAAAACACCATTTAACAATTGTTTCTTCCAACTGCTCACTTGATTAAACATCAAATTCTCACCGACCAATTCCAAATTCCAATTCGGTTTCTGAGCATTTTCCGCATCAATGACAAGTTTACCAACAACTTGTCCGCCCGCGATGAAAGAATTTTCCAACAAGCGTACATCCAAAACACTGTCTTTCAACTGAACCTTACTTATAATAACCGGGTAACGCGAAAATAAGTTCTTTGCGGAAAAATTGTCTATTGATAAAGACAAAGTTGCATCGAATTTATCCAACCAACTCAAATTAATCTTACTCTTAGAAAACAATGAATCATCAATAGAAAGTTCATCATCAAGATTCGTCAAAGGATTCTTTTCAAAAATGTTTGAAAATTTAAAATAATGCGAATGCAACTTACCGGAAATTACGGGCTTTTTAGCGGACAAATCTACATTCAATGATCCGTCTATATCCGTTTCATCAAACATTAATGTTAAATTTGAAATATCCAACGATTTATCCAAAACAACATTATAGTTTGCTTGTGCCGAAAAAGTTCTTAAACCGAATCGTCTGACAAGGTCAGGCTTAGAAACATCAATGTTAACACGCCCTTTTCCTTCTTTACTGTCTAAGTTTTGTTCCACATTATAGGATATGCTAACACCATCACTGGTAAATTCCAAAACACCATCCATCAATAACTGTCTTTTTAACAACCGACCGGCAAATTGGAATGAATAAGCGGTCGCGGGAACATCATTTTCCCCTATCATAAAGAACTCATATACCTTTTTTAAATCCGTCCCTTGAGAATTGATGTTCAAGATTATATCATCTTCACACTTTGTCAAATCACGACATACACCGGAAATTTTGGAAGAACCGTCCAATCCGTTAACAGAAAAGCTGAAATTCAAATCACGTTTGTTTACAATAACAGAAAGTAAATTTTTAACAGATCCGGAGAAGTTGAACTTTTCTTGATTAGATAAAAGTTCCCCTTCAATATTGACCAAATGATCAATAGCTAACTTATTCAAAACAAAAACATTATTTATGTTATCCTGTTTGTTATCATAACTTATTTTAACATTTCTCATAGTAATCAAGTCAAATTCTGCTTGCTCTGCAGGAGATAACGATTCGGCTTTTGAAAGTGTCGGACGCTTCCGTTCTTTCTTATTTTCACCGACTCGTTGTGTCTTTGGAAGACGACTCCAGTTATCATGTCCTACTTCATTAACTTGCAGGAAAACATCAACATCAGAAAAATTAATCCGTTGAACCTTAATAATATCCTTCAAGAAAAGAAGCAAATCAAAGGATACCTCAGCTTCTTTTGCTTTAAAGAAAACGGGTTCCGAAAAACCGGCGGCATTTTTAATTTCTACGTCACGAAGAACCAAATTGGGCTTTAATGATTTCGAAAGGCTCATTTCTCCTTGAATAGAAACCGCATATCCGGTGTGATCTAACAAGAATTTTTCGATGCTACCTTTATAGGTGTTAACATCAAAGGTGAAGAGATATATAACTCCACCAAATATGACGGCAAGAATCAAAACTAACAAAGAAATTAATATATTTTTCATCAAACGCCCCTTTTCGTTTCATCAAAAGAAATCAAAACTTTCTTTCTCTTTTTTAACATTAAAATTAAAAAATGCAAGGCTTTTTTTCATATAATCTGGTATTAACGCATCAACTTTTAACTTTTTTTGATTTAAAAGTGGAATTTGCAATGCCTTTGCATGTAAAAGCATCTTTTTTTCTAAACCGTCTACAAAATGTCCGCCGTATTTTTCATCACCCACAATCGGACATCCGATATAAGCACAGTGCACGCGCAACTGATGTGTTCGACCGGTTAAAGGCATTAAACGAAGTAAGGAATAATCCCCGGTTGTATCGACAACTTCATACAAAGATTTAGCATATTGACCGTTTTCATCAACCTGCACTGATTCGCCTCCATTTTTTCCGGATTTTTTCAACAAAGGAACTTCTATTTCCCCTTGCATTTGCTTTGGACAACCATGTACAACAGCCCAATAAATCTTATGAGCTTCTTTTGTTTTAAATGCTTTTGTCAGATAAGCAGCCATTTTTACATTACGAGCCAAAGCCAAAACACCGCTTGTTTCCTTATCCAAACGGTGGACTAAACGCGGACGTTCCCCGCCAAACTTCAATCCGTCCAAAAGCCCGTCCACATGTCGCAAAGTCTTTGTACCGCCTTGAACAGCTAACCCAGCCGGTTTGTTTAAAACAATAATATCTTTATCTTTGTAAATTACCAATGATTGAATAAATTCAATGTCCGCTTTTGAAAGCTCTTTTGTTGCTTTTTCTTCCTGTTTTGGCATAGGCGGGACACGAATTTCATCCCCTGTTTGCAATCGCAAATCTGCTTTTGCACGTGCACCGTTTACACGGATATTTTTTGCACGCAACATCTTTTCTAACATACCGTGAGAAAGCGCCGGATAATAACGTTTAAACCATCTGTCCAAACGTGCGTCAGAGTCTTTTTCTTCTACCTTGACAATTTTCACTTCTGACATTTCTTTTTCTGCTTTCTTAAATTATCCCAATATGTCAGGCGTTTATTGATTTCACGTTCAAAACCCCTTTCCGGCGGACGATAAAAGGTACAATGATGCATCTTATCCGGAAAATACTCTTGTCCGGAAAAACCGTCTTCAGTATCTGGATCATATTGATAACCTTCGCCATAACCCAATTCACCCATTAACTTTGTCGGAGCATTTAATATGTGCATCGGCGGAGAAAGAGAACCGGTTTCTTTTGCTGTCTTTTGAGCGGCACCCCAAGCCTTATAAACACCAACGGACTTTGGTGCTGTCGCCAAATAAACAACTAATTCGGCAATTGCCAAATCACCTTCCGGTGAACCAAGCCTTTCGTATGTGTTCCATGCTGAAATAGCAATGTTTATCGCATTTGGATCGGCCAAACCAACATCTTCTGTTGCAAAACGCGTCAAACGACGCAAAACATATTTTGGATCTTCGCCGCCTTGCAACATACGTGCCAACCAATACAAACCCGCATCCGGATCACTGCCACGTAAAGATTTATGCAAAGCGCTGATTAAATTATAATGCCCTTCTCTGTCTTTATCATAAAGCGGCATACGTTGTGAAATAACTTTTGACAACTGCTCTGTTGTCATCGGTTTATCGGCACCATATTGTTCGATTGCTTCAATCATATTGATAAAGTAACGGCCGTCACCGTCTGCCAAATTTAATAAATACTCTTTTGCATCTTCCTCCAATGGCAGAGGATGTCCCAATTCTTTTTCAGCCTTTGCTAAAATTTTTTCCAATCCGTCACGTTCCAAAGCTTTCAACACAAAAACCTTACAACGTGACAATAAAGCGCTGTTCAATTCAAAAGACGGATTTTCCGTTGTTGCACCGACCAAAATAACCGTACCGTCTTCTACATAAGGTAAAAAACTGTCCTGTTGAGAACGATTGAAACGATGGATTTCATCCACAAATAACAGTGTCTTTTTACCCATCTGCCGACGTGCTTTTGCATTTTCAAAAATTTTGCGTAAATCAGCAACACCCGAAAAAACAGCAGACAAAGGCTCATAATACAAGCCGGCAACGTTGGCAAATAATTTTGCAATTGTCGTTTTACCGCAACCGGGAGGGCCCCAAAGAATAAAGGAAGAAACTTTACCCGTTTTCATCATACGTCCCAATGGTGCATCAGGCGCCAACAAATGATCCTGCCCGACGACTTCTTCCAAAGTTGCCGGACGTAAACGATCTGCCAAAGGACGATCTTGCGGACGTTCAAAAAGTGTTGCCATTTTTCTTTCCTTATATTGCCGTCAGCATAGCACAAAACAAAGATGATGTAAAATAAAAAGAACTTTTCTTTTTGGCTTTTTTTTGTTATAAGATTCTTATGACAAAACAATTTACACGTATTCAAGAAGACTTTATTTGTGAAATGTGCGGTGCGACAGTACATGGCAACGGGTACACCAATCATTGTCCGGAATGTTTAACTTCCAAACATGTGGACATTATGCCTGGCGACAGAGCTTGTGACTGTGGCGGTTTAATGCCTGCAATTGGATTAGATACAAAAAACGGTGAATTTGTTTTAGTTCAACAATGTCAAAAGTGCGGGTATATTCGCCGCAATAAAATATGGGAAAACGACAGCAAAAAAGCCATTTTAGCTTTAATGAACGGAACTTTACCCGAATACATCCAATCAATAAAAAAATAATTTATTTCTTACCGATAAATTTACGAGCAACGGAAAGCACCGGCAATTTGTCCAAAATCGATTTATCAACAGGAATACGAACAGCCTGTCCTAAATGACCGGTAGAAATGACTTCCAAAGATTTGCCGTTTTCGGCATCATAAAAATCATCTATTTTGACACAAATGGGTTCGAATTGATAAGGAGAAAGAAATTCAATTTCATCCCCTTTTTCAATTTTGTGTTTAATTTCCAAAATAATACTGTCGCCAGTTTTATCCATAACACGACCGGCATAGCGCCATTCACCATTACTTGCCGAAATATCGTAATTTAAACTTTCCGGTCCTGCATTTCCATCAAAAAACCCCAAGGTATAACCACGATTTTGCAAGGTTGATAGTTCTTTGATATATTCGTCCGGCTTCCAATTTTTCGGATTTTCTGCCCAATCATCGATGGCTTTACGGTAAGCACGCGCGGCAACAGATACATAGTATTCGGATTTGTTACGCCCTTCTATTTTGAAGCTGTCTAACCCGACATTAAGCAATTCATTCAATCTGGGCATCAAGCACAAGTCTCGTGAATTCATCACATATGCGCCGTGATCATCTTCATCCAACTGCATAAATTGTCCCGGACGATTTTCTTCTTCAATATAAAACTTGTATTTCCAACGACAAGTGTGTGCGCAATTTCCCTTATTAGCACTACGCCCCGTTAAAAAGTTCGATAATAAACAACGACCGGAATAACTGACACACATGGCACCATGTACAAAAACTTCCAATGCTATGTCCGGACATTTTTCACGAATCTCCCGCATTTCTTTCAAAGGTACTTCACGACCTAAAACACACAACTTTGCACCTTGTTTTTGCCAATGTTGAACGGTCATCCAAGAACAAATGTTTGCTTGCGTAGAAATATGGAGTGGCAAATCGGGACAAACTTCACCGATATAATCAAAGACACCCGAATCAGCAACAATAACTCCATCAGGTTTTAAAAATTGAAGCATTTTAACGGCTTCTTCCAAACGTTCCATATCTTGATTATGCGTAAATAAATTCAAAGTCAGATAAATCTTTTTACCGATTGAATGAGCATAATTGATGCCTTCCTTTAGATCAGCAGAAGTAAACCCGCTTTTTGCCCGCAAAGATACTGATGGCAAACCGCAATACACAACATCCGCACCGTATAAGAAAGCGGTTTTTAATCTGTCCAACGTACCGGCTGGCAATAAAAGTTCAGGTTTCTTCATCAGTGGGCCTCTTTCCAATTCTTACCGACACCGACTTCCGCAACCAAAGGAACAGATAAATGAACTACATTTTCCATTACATCTTTAATCAAAGATTTTGCCTGTTCGACTTCATCATCCGGAACTTCAAAAACCAATTCATCATGCACTTGTAACAACATTTTTGTTTTCATTTGACGTTGTTCCAATTCTGATTGCATCTTAATCATGGCCATTTTGATAATATCAGCGGCACCGCCTTGAATAGGCGCATTGATTGCGGCACGTGATGCAAAACCACGTGTTGCAGCATTTTCAAAACCGGAAACAAAACACTTACGGCCAAAAGGAGTCAAGACATAACCCTTTTCGGATGCAAATTGAATCGTTTCATCCATATACTTTTTGATTTCCGGATATTTTTCAAAATAAGAATCTATATATGTCTTGGCTTCTGTCCTTGAAATACCTAACTGACGCGCCAAACCAAAAGGAGAGATTCCGTAAATAATTCCAAAATTGATGGCTTTCGCATTACGACGCACCATCGGATCCATATTTTCCATTGGAACACCAAAAACTTTGGATGCCGTTGCTGCATGAATATCTAACCCGTTTGCAAAATCTTCCTTTAGTTGCTTTACATTTGCAACATCAGCCATCAAACGTAATTCAACTTGACTATAATCCGCAGAAATTAAAACATGACCGGCGGAGGCAATAAATGCAGAACGAATTTCACGCCCCATCTCACTTCTGATTGGGATGTTTTGCAAATTCGGATTATTAGATGACAAACGCCCGGTTGCAGTCATTGTTTGTGAAAAAGTCGTATGCACACGTCCTGTTCGATTGTTTATCAGATTTACCAAAGAATCAGTATATGTTGATTTCAATTTCATATACTGACGATATTCCAAAATTTTGGAAGCAATTTCCACACCGTTGTCGGCAAGTTCTTCCAAAACTTCCGAATCGGTAACCCAATTTTTGCTTTTTGAATTCTTTTTTCCGCCCGGTATTGCCATTTTTTCAAACAAAACTTCACCCAGTTGAAGCGGAGAGTTCAAATTGAAATGTTCGCCTGCAAGATTATAAATCTCTTTTTCCAATAAACAAATTTTTTGATAAAACTGAAAACTGAGTCTTTGTAGAGCTTCTTTATCAATCAAAACACCTTCGTTTTCCATTTTTGTCAAAACACGAATCAATGGTCTGTCAACTTGATTGTAAAGTTTTTGCACATTTTCTTTTTCGAGTTTGTTTTTGAAAAAATGGTATAACCTTAAAGTCATATCAGCATCTTCTGCTGCATAATCCGTTGCCGATTTCAAATCCACCTGTTTAAAACAAATGGCTTCGCGACGAGTTCCGCAAACTTGCTGATAAGATATCATTGTTTCATTTAAGAAAATTGAAGCCAAATCATCTAAACTGCGTTTGTGTGTTACCCCATCCAAATCATATGCCATTACGATGGTATCTTGCAAAGTTTCATCCGATAAATCCACATCAAAATTTGTATGAATAATCTCTAAATCGAACTTAATATTATGCCCGATTTTTACGATGTTATGTTTTGCCAACAAATTCAACAAATGCTTTTTGATAAAATCTTTTGATATTTGTTTCGGGCGTGATATCTCTTCTTGAAACAGGCTTAAACCTTCCCATTGACTTTTAGGGGCATCATTTGAACAATGATTAATTGGAATATAGCATGCTTTTCCCGGTTCTACACATAATGAAATACCTGCTATTTCGGCTGTTTGACTGTCCAAAGAATCTGTTTCTGTATCCAAAGCAACAAAACCGGCCTTTTCGATTTTCTCACACCATTTCAATAAATCTTTTTCTTCTTGAATACATTCATAATGACGTTCGATTTTTTCCGGTGAAACAGGCAAGTCCATTACCAAATCTTGTTGCGGTAATTGTTGTTGCAAAACGGTTTGGCGTTTTTTTATAAAAGGATCCACACGCCCCATCAGACTTTTAAAGCTCATTGTTTGTAAGAAGTCTTTTATCTTTTGTGCGTTCGCTTCTTTACGACAAAAATCAGAAATCGGTTTGGGCAACGGAGCATCGGCATCCAATACAACCAATTTTTTTGAAATAAATGCTTTTTCTTTTTCTTGACGTAATAATTCTGCTCTGCGTTCCGGAATTTCGTCCAAATGATTGTAAACTTCTTCCAAAGAACCAAACTTATTAATTAATTCAGCCGCTGTTTTCGGACCGATCCCATGAACACCCGGAATATTATCAGTTGAATCACCCATCAAAGATTGAACTTGAATTACTTTATCAGGTAAAACACCGAATTTTTTTATCACATCTTCCGTTGAAACATAATGCTTTTTCATCGGATCATAAAGCAATACGTTATCGCCGTCCATTAATTGCATTAAATCTTTATCTGCAGACACAACGACCACCTGGAAACCCTCTTCGACACCTTTTTTTGCATAAGCAGCAATCAGATCATCTGCCTCGTAACCATCTTCTTCGACACTGGCTACATCAAATGAATGAACAACATCTCTGATTAAAGGAAATTGAGGAATTAAATCTTCCGGTACTTCTTTTCTGGTTGCTTTATATTCGGGATAAATATCATTTCTGAAATTACGTCTTGCCGTATCAAAAACAACAGCTATACAGTCGTCCGCATTTTCCGTCATAAACTGCATTAACATAGAGGTAAAACCGAAGACAGCATTTACAGGCACACCGTCAGAAGGACGTGACATCGGTGGCAACGCATAAAAAGCGCGGTAGATATACCCCGACCCATCAATCAGGCATAATCTTTTCTTTTGCGTTGTCATGACTTATTTTGCTTTAAAAACTCCGGAATAAGCAATTGCACAATGCTCTTCACAGTAAATTTTGCCGGGAACACATTCTTGGCCACAGAAGCAAAAATCTGGATCTTTCGGATCGCCTTCCGGCCAACGACATGAATTTGGTTTTAAATCAACCAACTGAACACCTTTACGTTTCTTCTTTTTAGGAACAGCTTTTTCCACAATCGGTTCAACTTCAAAAACAGGTTCCGGTGGTAAAATACTCTGTGTTACTTTTTGTTTAGGCGCTTCCACTGTTTTTTTAGGTGCACGGACAACTGTTGCTTCTTTTTTCTTATCGCGTTTAATAGGTGAAGGACGGCCTTCCAATCCCAAACGGTGAGCCTTACCGACAACGGCATTTTTACTCATACCAATACGATTGCCGATTTCGACCGTTGTTAAACCTTTGTTCCACAAACGTTTCAATTCTTTGATTAAATCGGGTGTCCAAGCCATTTTAAAACTCCTATTCTTTTAGTAATGTAGCATTAATCATATACAAAAAATATTAAAAGTCAAGCAAAACCGGTGTTCCTAAAAATAATAATTTATCGTGGAACGTTTTTTCCAATTCTTCTTCTTTTCCTTCAATTGCATCTACATCTGCCTTACTGGTATCAAACATATGTAATAAAGCCATACTCAAGCGACGACGATAGGAATTCTTTGGTGATTTCATAGAAGCTTCCACCTCATAATAAATAGCGCGAAGAATTCCGGGAGCCGCTAACTTCATTCGATAAGCCTTTATAACAGCATCACATTTTTGTGCAAATTCATCAACGGTCATATTTTCCGCTTTTACTTGATTTTCAAACCATTTATCTGCTTCTATTTTATCCAAATGAGAAATTAATGATTGACACGGATTAACATGAGCATCAATCAATACATTCGTATCTTGATAATCTAAGATCAAAATATTGCGCCGTTCACGTCCCTTGGAACCAATCTCTAACTTCTTTAGTTTGCCCATAACAGTTATAACAGAGGCAACATCTTTCTGAGTTAAATCTCCTTGTTTTCTCTTTCTTTGCTTGATTTGATAGGTACCATTTAACAACTGTCCCAAAAAAGAATCTGGATCAATAGAAGGCGGAAAAATCCGATTCATTTCTTCCGTTGAACTTATTTGAATCACTTGTGGTACAAATTCGGAATGATGTCCCTCTTTTTCCGGTTCCGGCCACGCTTCCGGCATCAAATACGGATAAAAAACAGGATGCAAATAACGCAAATGCTCTTTAGCAAATTCTTCCAATTGAGGTGCTATTCGAGTTGGTAATTTTCTGCGCCATTCAACAATACCAGGCATCATACGTGTTTTTTCCGAAACCCCATACATGTCTGCAACCATCGGCATCACATATTGGTGATATAAAGGATCTATTGCAAACAGCATTTGAACGAACATTTCTTCATTTTTCAGTGGGTTCTTTGTAAGTTCCACAATCTCTTCAACGCTCATATCACCCACTGCCCTTGGAATCTGCCGAGCACCGGTTTCAAAGGATACAAAGAATATTAGAAAGAATACTAAAATTTTCTTCATCATTATTGGTTAGTTACCTGTACTTTAAAAGTTAAAATTACATCTCCTTGTTCCGGAACAGAGACATCCCAATAAATTTTATTGGACGTTTCTTTTTGACTTTTCATACTTTCAGACAAGATCGTCCAACCATTCGGTAGATATTGATAAAAAAGAACTTTAACAGGTGTTGTTTTTGCATTGCTGATTTTGATTTCAAACTCCGCTTGCGAAATTTTAGCATCAATCTTTTTAAACGAAACACGTTTTCCCTTTGCCGTAATATCGAAATCTTTCCCCAAAAGCAACCGAACATCTTGTCCTTTTGCTGTATGATTAATTGAATCTTCACCCACAAAAATCAATCCATCTTTTGAATCTTTTTCATAAACACGTACTGTTCCTTTTGGCAACGCTTGCCCTAATCCGTTGTTCTTTGTGTTTTTAAAAGTCAAATACATTGTCGGTTTTGCCTTTTCAAACTCATAATCGGAAAAATAATTCAAAGGTGATTCATATTCATAAGACCTTTTCGCTTGAATACCACTACCGGACAGTAAAGCAACTTGTTTTGTTTGTTTGGATAAAATATTTGTCGGTCGACCGATTGTGTAAAGATAATAGCCACTAATCGATTCGACTTCCGGTTCCCTGATTGCTTGTGCAAGTAAAACTGCATTTCCATCGGCTTCAACAAAACCCTTTCTTTTACGAGATTGCACAATCATATTGACATCACCGGCGACTAGTTGTAATTGTGCATTCTTATATGAAACTTCCGTATTATTCGTCAAAGTCACCAGACCATTTATATCCAACAAATCATCTTTATTTAACTCAACAACATAATCTGCTTCCCAAGAAATACCGTTTGTCAAATATGAAACTTCCACGTCCTGACTTGCACTTTGTGATGCTTCCACATCAAAAATCAAAGTAGGACGAGCCGATAAATTTTCGGGAATACGATTAAAAATAATTCGTCCGGGATAAGATGACTCAATTTTATTTCCTATTTTCAAAATTGGCCCGCCATAACCGTATGCCAATAATTCCGCTTTATCTGCTGTAATCACTCCTGTTGCCGGATCAATATATTCCACATTAACTGTCTGTCCGACAGATTTTTCCATTAAATTTTCTTTTGTCAACAAATCAAAGTTAAAATTTTGTTCCAAGACTTGAACCCCATTTGATTTAAACAAAACTGATGACGGCATAACCAAATCGGAAATATCTACGAAGGACAATAAGTTTTGTCCTTCTTTCAAATCAACCTGGCGCACATCATTTATCAATGCTCTACCACCATTATAAATAGTCATTGTCAAATTCTTTTGTGCGGATACAGGCACGGACTTCTCAACCGCCGCTTGCGCACCAAGAGCAATCAAAGCAACTGCTACCGAAAATATTAAAGCTCTTTTTTTCATTCTTTTGTTTCCCCTTAAAAACGTATTTGAGCAAAAAACATTTTTTCAAATTCACTTAAAGGCAACCTTTTACCCTTCAGCATTATCAACAAAGCCGTATCGTTTGAATGATCACCACTTTCCATAGCAACATCAATTTCTCTTTGTTTGTTTTCATTCAAAGGATGAGCAATATATTCTTCAAATAATTTTTTCATCAATACATCCAACTTCGACTTGCGTATGAAATAGTTCACACAAAGCATATATGCAATAAATGTAAAAATAAGTTCACCTGCAATTTGGAAAATATTGTAGGACAAGAAAATCGATATCAATAAAGTAATTAAAGGCAATAATGCTCCAATTAAAATTTCACGTTGAAGAAGCAATACCTTTTGCCGATAGATATTTTTTAAAATCAACTTTCTGAATCTTTTGAGAACTTTTTCATTTAAAATCCAAGTTGATAACTTTCTTTCTTTTTTTGCTCCTTTGAATAAAAAAGAGAAAATATCTTTCTCATAAGAACCTTTTTTTAACTTTCCAGAACGGATCAAAGTAATTTGTTCTTGATCATCAAAATGAACAGAAATAAGATTTTTTTGCAAAAAATGTACAACCATCGTAAATAATGTTCGTGCATCTGCTTTGCGCATATAAAGCCATCTCAACATAGAAACGTCGTAAGAAAACTTCGAACGCACCTTAGATAAATATTTGTTGCTATCCATATTATCCCGAATATCTGAAGCCGAAAAATGAAAATAAAGGAAAACAACAATTGAACAAATTAAAGATAGCAATATCCACCCGAAAGTTTTTAAATCCTGATCCAGTTTTTCATCCATCTGAACCGCTTCAAATCCGGCCGCATCACCAACAATATTTAATCGTAAATCAATCAACTCCGGTAATATTCCTTTAATTTTATAGGCTAAATGGTTATCTTGATCCATGTACACATCATAAGCTTCTTCATTAGCTTGATTATTTGTTCCAAAGAAAGCTTGAGCCTTTACTAATGTTGTTTCTTTAGGATAAGCAACAAATACCTCTATTCTTTCTGCGGGGTAAGACAGAGAACTTCCTAATAAAGGATGAAAGAAATTTGTTACATTTCCTTCTACAAACAATGTACTTGGAAGTAAGTACGAAAGCTCAAACAAATGAACTCCTGCAGATGTACTATCTTGATCCAAAAAGATTATTCGAGTTTCCGAATCTGTCTTTTGTATTTTAGGATTTGTTGTCTTTTTATTATAAGATGCCCATAAGAAATTCATTCCGTTCTGATGTACTTTGCCATCCACATCAGTATAAAAGAGAGGATAAGAACGCACAAAAGGTGTATTTTGTGGCTCTGACAAAACCAAAACTAGGCGTTCTGTAACCACAACGCTTTTATCCGGTTGTACATCAACAAAAATAGAAAGTGACGGAATATGTGTCAGAAAAGCAACATCCAAACTTTCATCTCCAAAAACAGTTATTCGAACCTTAGCTACCTGATTTTCAGATGATGCATATAAAGAATCATTTCGTTTTTCACCAAAAGGCAAATCATCACCTTTTTTAGCAAAAACACTTGTTGCACAAAATAAAACTAACAAAAAAATAAAAATTTTCTTCATTTCTTCTCCTTATTTTTGGGCTTATCTTCAATCAAACCTGCATTTTGAAGAAAATACGGGCAAATGTCCGTTAAAGGACAATTGGCACAATCCGGCTTTACAGCCTTACAAATATAACGACCAAATAAAACCAACAAATGTTGGGCATTAGCTTTGTATTTATCAGGCACAACCTTTGCCAATTTTTCTTCAACTTCCAAGGGGGTTTTACCGATCGCTAACTTTAATCGATTAGCTAAGCGAAAAACATGTGTATCCACGGCAATCAGCGGTGCATTATGCGCAACGTTCAAAAAAACATTTGCCGTTTTGCGTCCAACACCCGGCAAAGTTTGTAATTCATCAAAATCCTTTGGAAACTTACCCCCGAACTTTTCAATTAAAGTTTGGCTCATTGCCATGATACTTTTTGATTTGTTATTATAGTAATTGATGCTCTTGACATATTCACGCAATCCATCCAACCCCAATTCCAACATTTGTTGTGGAGTTTTTACTTTTTCATACAAGGGGGCTGTTGCTTTATTAACACCTTTATCCGTTGCTTGCGCAGATAAAATAATTGATACCATCAAAGTATACTCATTAACAAATTCCAATTCGCATCTTGGATTTGGAAAACGTGTCAAAAGCCGTTCAAAAAGTTCCTTTATGTCTTCTTTTTCCATTTTTTTCACTTTATGCAATTTTTTACTTAACTATTTCGTTTTTATATGTTATTCTATACTTAAAGAAAAAGAAAGAAAAAAATGAAGAATTATCTTTTGTCTTTTCTATATAGTTTATTTTACCTGGCAATTTTTGGGCTGGGTTTTTGGGGATTATCTGCTGTTTTAGATGCAAAAACCTACCAAACAGTTGTCACAACCGTTTCTTTCTTTTGCATAGGAATGTCTTTTTTTCTATGCATTTGGTTTGGTCAAGATGAACTTTTTTTCTTATTATTTCTGAACTTAATTCTTTATGCCTTTGCAGGTTATCTTCGACCAAATATCATCGATACGTCAACGTATTCTCATTTAATCATTTTTCCTCTTATTTGTTGGATTTTGCCCATCACCATTTACTCACTGCTCAAACTCACCTCTGATAATTCTTTCATCTATCCTTTCTCAAAAAAATTACTTATCTTATTCTCAGAAGTCCTTCTTGTTTATTTCTTCACCTATCTCATCCCAACATTATTAGGACGACCTTTTTTTACCGATATAAAAAATCTGTTAGCTTCCGTCCTTTATTTCCCATTTGATAAAAATTATCATTTTCCGATGATGAGTTTTGTGCCATTTGTTCTTTGTTTGCTTTTGTTAATATGTCAAAAAACGAAACGATCAACACAAATTCAAACATCTTTAACTATACTCTTCTTCTCAATGTTCTTTTCTCTTTTCTGCATACAATCTCTCTTATTTTTTGAATTATTTTACATCAGTAGTTTTACAACTGTTCTTTTCCTTTTGTTACAAGTTTCGCACAGAATGGCTTTTTTGGATGAATTGACAAATATGCCAGGACGACGTGCATTGATGACCGAACTGAAACATTTGGAAAAAGAAGATTATACTCTAGCCATGATAGATATTGATTTTTTTAAACGATTAAACGACTCGTATGGTCATGAAGTTGGGGATCAAGCATTACGAACCATTTCTGCAACATTATCTCAACATTCAGAGGAAGGCACTCTTTATCGTTATGGTGGCGAAGAATTTGTTTTATTATTTCCCCACCGTAAATTAGATGAAATTTTGGATAACATGGAAGGAACACGTGTTTTAGTTTCAAATTCAGATTTTTTCCTGCGCCCTAAAAAGAATTCCTCCCCAAACAACCAACCTTATTTAGCTTCCATACATATTACATTAAGTGCAGGTGTTGCACAAAAAATGCCGGGTCAAACCTATGATGAAGTTATAAACATTGCGGATAAAGCACTTTACAAAGCCAAACAAACAGGCCGCAACAAAACTGTTTACAATAAAAACGGCAAATTTTTTGAATTGTTTTAATTTATTTTGAATTCAATTGACGAATAAAGTTTTCGGCCTTTTCGGTAGATAACGGGCGAGAAAAGTAAAAACCCTGTACAGCATCGCACTGCAAACTTTTTAATATTTCAAGTTCTTTTTCGTTTTCACAACCTTCTGCAATAACATTCAATTCCAAAGCGTGTCCTAAACTGACAATAGCCTTAATAATCTCTGCATTTTCACGATTACTTTCTAAATCGCGTACAAAAGATTTATCAATCTTCAACTTATCTACTGAAAATTTATGCAAGTAGCTCAACGAAGAATACCCGGTTCCAAAGTCATCGATGGCAATACCTATGCCCAAATCAGATAACTGACGCAAAATCGAACAGGCATGTTCGGTATCTTTCATTAACAAGGATTCCGTTATTTCCATTTCTAAGAAAGAAGGTTGAATCTTTTTGCGCTTTAACATTTTTTGTATTGTCGAAAGCAAATTTTTATCTTGGAATTGTGCTGCTGACAAATTGACCGCAACCGTAATCTTTCCAAGTCCCAGTTTATTCCATTTTTTTATTTGATCGAAAGCAACATCCATTACATATTCACACAATGGTGTAATCAATCCGGTATCTTCTGCAACAGAAATAAACAATGTCGGCAAAATCAATCCCTTTTGCGGATGACGCCAACGAACCAATGCTTCGAAACCCGTTACTTTTCCGGTGTTTAAATCCACTTGCGGTTGATAATCCAAGAAAAATTGTTTTTCTGCAATTGCTTTACGCATATCACGTTCCAAAACTAAGCGTTCTTCTATTTCCTGGTTCATTTCTTGCGAAAAGAAGAAATGCGTATCAAAACGGGATTTTTTAGCTTTAAACAATGCCATATCTGCATAACTTAATAATCTTTCAGACGTATTTGCATCATTCGGAGCCAATGAAATTCCCACACAAGCACTTAAACAAATTTCTGTTTTATTAAGTGAGATCGGTTCTTCTACTTTTTTAATTATCTGATGAGCTTGTTTATTAACTTCTTCCAAAGAAGAAACATCATTCAAAATAATTCCGAACTCATCCCCCTCTATACGAGCTACCTCATCTTTTGAAGAAATACAAGAAACCAATCTGTCGGCCAGTATTTTCAGTATGGTATCCCCTGCATCATGCCCCATCGTATCGTTATAACGACTAAATTCTGTTACATCCAACAGTAAAACTGCCGTTATTCCTTCTTTATTCTTTCGTCTTTCCAATGCTTGTTCTAATTTTTTGTGGAAGAGAGACCGATTAGGCAACTCCGTCAATTGATCATAATTAGACAGACGCAAGATACGTTCATCAGCATTCTTTTTGGCTGTTATATCATCATTAATAACAACAAAGTGTGTGATTTTTCCGTCTTGGCTTAAAATAGGAGTAATCATCTCATTACAAACAAATAATGATCCTGCCTTATTTCGATTGACAATTTCGCCACGCCAGAATTTTCCGGATAAAATAGTATCCCACAGTTCCTTATAAAAAGCACGAGAATGCAACCCGGAACTTAAAATATTGGGTTTCTTTCCTTGAACATCTTTCAACGTATAGCCCGTAAGATTCGTAAATGCTTCGTTTATCCATATAATACGACCGGTTTCATCTGTAATCATTACAGAATTCATTGCCGTTGAAATAGCAGTCCCCAACAAACGCAAAAACGTCTGATCGTCGGCAATTTGCAGAATCATACCCAACCTTAAAGCAACATTTTCCAAACGATTCAACACCAAATGGCCTAACTGAACAGTCGGGGCTAAAATCGTTAAAACGCCCATAGATTCTTTTTTAGATAAAAAAGGAAATGCCATCAATCGATAATTTTTGCCGTCTTCATCTTTGACTTCATCAACACAAATTTCCATCCTTTCGACAGCACGAACTGCAGGATGTATCAACTTATCATTACTGGTATAAAAAGTATTGACGCTGACCATATTTGACATTTCACCGGAACAGGCCAAAACTTGAACGCCCTTTTCTTCCTTATCGACTTTCCCTACCCAAATCAAAGGACATGTAAACATAATACTCAGCTGACTGGCGATAAAGGAAGCAAACTGTTCCAGCGTTTCCCCAATTAAGACACGGCGCAAAATTACATTTGATAAACTTTCCAAACGTTCATGGAAAAAGCGCGAAGAATCATCCTTTATAATGCAATTGTAATACTGTTCCTTATCTTTTTGAAACGGGACCAAAGAAATATCTACTTCAAAAGATGTTCCATCTTTCTTTACACCTTGCTTGTACAGTTGTTCAATCTGTCCATCCAACAATTCAAAAACTAAACCGCCGTTTTCTTCTTTAACAATCGTAGTAGCAGGTAAAATTAAAGAAATCGGTTTTTCTATCAATTCTTTTTCTTTGTATCCGAACAAACGAGTCGCCGCGGGATTTATTTGTTTAATAATTCCCTTTCCATCAATGATAACAACAGCATTCGAAACTTCGTTTATTTTCTTTAACACTGTTCAGGCTCCCCTTAATTGTTCTGTCCGGATTTTAGCAGAAAAAAATATAAAAGAAAACACTTTTTTATCAAAAAGTGACTTTTATTGACTTTTTGTAATTTTTATGGTAGAATGAAGGTGTGTTGCTGATAAAGAAAAGGAGCTCGTTATGTATGAATTTTTTTCGAATGATTCGCCAATTCTTCACGATGTATCTTTTTACTCTTTCTCCGAAAGCTTAAGAGAAAGCTATTTTAAAGGAAAAAAAGACATTGATTCTGCCGATGGTGCCTACATACGTAGCAACTTTAACCACTTAAAAAATTTAATTCTTCAATATCCGGAAAGCAGAAGAAAAAAGATCCTAACAGAAAAGATAATGTCTTATTTTTTAAAGAATCTTGCAACTGCGGAATATTATCAAGTTATCAATGAAAAAAAACAGGATTTAAAAACGTTAGCTTTTGAAGTCGGAGCCAATGATTTGGGAATCGATTTAATAAAAAAAGAAAAAGTATTAAAAGAAAGCGCGGAAAGAAGCCAACGAAATTATATGGCGCGTTGGGGTGAAAAAGAAGAAGATGATGATGAAGATGATATTTTGGAACAAAAAAAAGAACCAGAAATAAAATTATTAGATGATACACCTACTTTTATGTTAATGATGTACGGAACAAGAGGAATTTCTTTTGCTCACCAAGATCCAAGGACTGAAAAAATGGATTTGGCTGGCCAATTGATTAATGAATTTAACATAGATCCACATAAAATTGTTACCGTAAAATTGAATAGAAGCTCTGTATTTGATCGCTATGGACAAACGACTCCCTTTATGTACTTTTTGGAAAGACATGATACTTGGGGAGACCGTGAATCGCACCCTTATCTTAAAGTTCCACCAACTACAGACCATGCTTTCTATGCAAACGCCGACTTAGAGTTTATAGATTTTGCAAATCATCGAATTTATATGAGTTTTCTCAGAGCCGGGTTGCCCATATATGCTGGAAAATTTGCCACTGATCATGTTGTAGAAGCGCTCGAAAAATGGAATGCAGAACATCCACAACCGACTCAACTAATTGAGGATGAGGCCCAAACGGAAAAAACACCTGTTTTTAAATTAGAGCAGGAAATTATTCAAGAAGAAGTTCCGAAAGATACTCAGCAAAAACCAAGAAAAGTTTCTCATCACAAAAAAGTTATTGATAATGAAACTCAAAACCTTTTTGAAAGAGAAAATAACAAAATCAGATAACAAAAAAACGCGGTGATTTTCACACCGCGTTTTTTAGTACTTATTAAATCATTCAATACAACAGTCAACCGCTTTACGAATAACTGCTTTCATCTTACCAAATAAGCTGTTTTCAACAGGAGCTGTCGAATCAATATGTTTTGCTTTATCTGTTGCTGCAGGAAGCGCTTGTTGAATCTTTTCTTGTAACTGAGCAACTTTCTTTTCATCATCTGCAATCCATTCGACATCCTTTGTATCGATTAAATTCATATTTAATCCCCAGAACAAGCAATATAAATCATATGCTTGAGTAAACAACTGATATGCCTCTTTAGTATTACCCATACTTTGTTGTTTAGTTCCGACTTCCATTAAACGCATAGAAGAAGAAAGCAAATGTTTTGAAATACACCATACTTCACCTTCATAGCTTGGAATCACTTTTAACATCAAATTCTTACGCAGTTCACGGATTTCCTGAACCATGTCATAAAAACTGTTCTTACCTGTTTTGGCACCGGAAAATATTAAATGTTCTTCAATGGAAATTAAGTTCATTATTGCGATTGTCAAATCCTGATCGGAAGATAAATCTTTCGGATTTTTCTTTTTAGCATTATCTAAACGTTCTACAAATTCTTTTACATCAGCGGCTTTTTTCATTTTTTTCTCCTCTAATTTAAGATAAATATTTCTTGGCAATCACACAAATCCGTACCCCAAAAGATATAACACATCAATGCATCACACAAAAAAGGAATCACTACCTTTTCAAATGGGAAATGTGCGTGTCCTCCATTCTTTTCTTTCAACCATGCATACAAATGAACTCCCAAAATATGGGCTATAGCACCGCATATTGTTGCGAACAAGAAAGAATCAACATATAACAACTTCCAATGCAACATAGGCTTATATTCCAACGTATTAACATAAACAAAGCCGACAGAAGCTACTGATAGAAGCATCAATAACAAATTACGCCCCTTAAAATTCCAACTTCTCTTTTCAAAAAAACGTATAAACCAATATCCCATAACGGCCAACAAGGCACCAAACAATACACCAACAACCTCATCTTTTACGCCAAGCTTCCGGGCAATTCCTAAAGAAGCTCCTAATAAGATGGGACAGACAGTTGTACAAGCGGGATTAGCAAAAACTTTACTTATACCTGCAAAAATCAGTCCA
This sequence comes from Alphaproteobacteria bacterium, assembly GCA_017962565.1. Lineage (GTDB taxonomy): Bacteria > Pseudomonadota > Alphaproteobacteria > CAAHEQ01 > UBA3637 > CAAHEQ01. The sequence continues at coordinate 141,904 of JAGCVC010000020.1, forward strand.
AAGCCCAGCATCAAAATTTTCATTGTAATTTTCCTTTCTTTTATAAACTTTTGTCCGATTATAAATCTTTTTCTTCATCTGTCAACAAGACTCTTTTTCTATCTGATAAACATAATGATTTATCAGCAAAATGCACAAACCATTTTTGGAATACAAAAGCGCCTACAAACCACCCCAATAAAAATCCGAAAATAATTGCAAATATTTTCAATAATGGAGCCAAAATGCCCAAAAAGACGGCACATATTATGGCACCAATAAAACCAAAAATAAATGCATACTTTGAAAAATCAATTGCGGCAACCGGACAATTATTTATGCATCTGAAACACCCGACACAACCTGTTCTCCAAATTGGTCTGTCCTTACCAAATGCAATAGCATGAACCGGACAATCTTGGACACATTTTTTACAGTGTACACATTGTGATCTTGCCACAAAGCTCAAACCCAGCACATGTCGTCCCCAAAGAAGGTAAGGAAAAGCAACTATTGCACCGATTATAACTTTAAAAATATTTTCTCTTTTTTGTTTTGGTAAAACATCAATAATTTTTAAATTATCCGATATTTGCGATAAAGCTTTTTCCAACCTGCCCCGTCTTTGTTCGGGAGTTAATTGAGATTCTTTTAAAAACAAAAAAGTATCCGGCATTTCCACACAACCGCCGGCAATAACCTCATATCCTCTGTCTTTCAATAAATTTCTTGCATGCGTATATGAAAAGCCGGAAACGCCACCATTGACCGACCAAAAAACAGCCTTGCGACCAGCCACCATTGGCAGCCGTTTAAAGTAAGCAATTAAATTAGCGGGAATATCAAAAAAATAAGTTGGAGAAATAAATAAATCCACATCCGATGTCGGCATTTGCTCCGGGAAAGCTTGCTCTATATTTTGTAGTAAAACAACCTCATGACCTGTTGCTTTTAATTGTTTTTGAGCATGCACTGCAACCCATGCCGTATTACCACAACCCGAAAAATAATGTATCGCTATTTTCATTTCTAATTTTCCTAATAAAGTTCCAACAATTTTTCAACAGGCACCGATTGAGAACGTATTATGTCCCGACATTGTCCATATATAAGTTCAGCCTCATCTTCCTTTTCGATTAAGTTCTGATAATTCTGACGAGCGTCAATAAACGGTGTTGTCGAAAACTCATCTGCCTGCAAAAACAATTCTTTTGCTTTTTCCAAATCTTTTTCTACTCCCCATCCTTTTGCATAAAGAACCGCACGCATATTTGCTGACTGAGGATATTTTTCATCAATACCTTTCTTTGCCAACGAATTTGCTTTTTTATATAATTTGGCATCCATGTACAACTTTGTAAGTAAACAGTATGCTTGCTCTTTTTTTATCGCTGATAATTCATCAGATGCTTTACTTTGAATTGCTTTTGTTAACAGTTTTTCTACATCCCCCGCATGATTAGCAATCCCATCACCAATCAGTTGTTCTGCTTGAACAACAAAAGACGGAAGATAATCTGATTTTTCATAATTTGCCAACAAGAATAAATGTTTATTTCTGTTTTCATCTAAAGCTTGTTCACCCCAACGTGCCCAATCTTGTAATTGACATTCCGGCAAACCTCTGAATGCAGACATCGGATTATTTAAATTTTCTATACCTGCAGCCAAATTTTCACATTCTTCCTTTGTAAAAGTTAATTCATAAGCCGGTAAATCTTTCACAAAGTGTTTTGGAATAACATTTGGATTAAAACACAAATCCACACATTGTGTGTCAGTACGATATTGTAAAACATAACGTTCACTTAGTCTGCGAACAATAACAGCAGAAGAACGAACATCCTCTACGACAAAACCATTTCCGATTTTATCCCCTTTAACAACAGGATATGTATTACCCTCCGGATCCTTTAAAACAGCGGATTTATCCGCTAAACGAATAACCAAAAAGGGCTTCTTTTTCTGTCTTTTGAACCAATCTAACACATCAGGACAAGCACAATCTTCAACTTTTAAAATTTTATCCCAACTTGCTGTATCTGATTGTGTTGCTTGACATGTATATAAATGACTTTCAATAGACTCTCTTGCATCTTCCAAATAAAGACGTCCTTGTTCCAAATATCCCATTAAACCCAAGTTTTCTTCTGCTGCCGGACAGCCTGACAAAATCGCTTTCCACAAATATTTTTTAGACAAGGCTTGCTGTTCCGGAGCTTGGTTCCAATATAACAAAACGCCCAAAGTATGGGCAGCAGACGAATCTCCCGCATCAGCAGCTATTTGCAAATATTGCAACCCCTTTTCACGATCTTTATCGACAGAAGAATTCAAATAAATTTTTGCCAAATCTTCATATGCTTGACGTGTAACAAAATCTTCTTCCGTAGTTAAACGCTTTTTATTGCGAATATCGTTTTGTTCGACAATCTTTTCCAAATACTCTTTATAAAGACCGTTTTCTTTCTTTTCTTCTGCTTCTTTAGCTAACCGATAAAAAGCCGGTATATAGTTCAAATCGGCTGATTTTTGACAATAAAGGTGTGCATAATCATGTGTCGGAAAACGTTTGCATAATTCGTATAACGCTTTTTTATTTTCAGCCGCAGACATCAAAGGTGCCCACTGATACCACGCAGCGCCTTCATCATTAAATCCGCAAATATCATAAACCCCATCGATTTGTTTATTTTCAGCCAATTTCAGCAACTTTTCACAAGCCGTTTTTTCATTTTCAGGCAACATTCTTGCATAAACATTTGCCGTACCTATCATTAATAACAGAAACAAAAAGCCGATTTTTTTCATTTTCATCTCCCTTGCTTTCCTTCCAACATTACCCCGAAAATAAAAATCGGGCAATAAAAAAATGTACTTGTTTTTATTTTTTGCTTGCTTTTAGAAAAAAAGCTGTATAATTTAAGGTATATAGGTGTTAATGGGAAAAGAGATAAGAAGATGACAGAAAATCAAGATTTATCGCCGGTATTGGGCGGATATTTTTTGCAAATTACGGATACATGTATCATAACAGTCGAAGAAGGAAAAATCACTTACGTAAATGAAGCCGCTTATAAGGCATTGGGAAGCGAAGAAAAGGATTTGTTGGGCTCTGATGTTACTATCTTATTTACGTCTGAAGAAAAAGATTCTTTACTGAAAAAATTGGAAGACATTCAAGAAAGAACCGATTATTTTCAAGTACAGATGCAAACAAAAACCGGGGCTTCTATTGACATGAAGACACGCCTGGTTCCGTTAATTTTAAATGACCATCGTATTATCATGATGGAATGCTATAATGAAACGGCAATATCTGCATTGAAAAAAAAGAATGCCATGTTGGAAGAAAAAATAGCACATCTGTCACCTTTGGATCCGGAAACACATTTGCCGTCACTTATTTTGCTCAACGACAGAATCGAACAAGGTATTTTGCGTGCACTGCGTGAAGCACGTGGTGACTTAACAAAAATTGAATCCTATTTAACCGTTATTGTCGCAAACATTGATGGTTTAGCTGATGTCTTTAAAAAATACGGAGCAGAAGGTCGTCGCTATGTAATGGATGTTTTGATTTCCAGATTTAAATCCAGCATCCGTAGCGTGGATACTTTGGCAAAAGATGCGGGGGATTCTTTTTATTTCTTGTTTGAAAATATCCGGGATAAACAAAATGTTCGTATTATAACTGACCGTTTGCAAAACTGTATACATTTGCCAATCTTGTATAAAGAGGAGTCAATTAAACTGACAATAACATTATCTGTTGCTCTTTATCCGGATAATGGTAGCAGTGCAGTAACGTTAATTAAGTGGGCTAAGTTAAATCCGATGTCTGCCTTAACTGATCAAAAGACCGAGGAAAAAGAGGATCAATAATAAGCTCGACGGTAAACTGATCCTTCTGGTTTCACAGGTGAGTTCATCCGACCGCAAGATATCAGAGAGCAAGCAACCAAAACCAATAGTAAAATTGAAATTATACGCATAAAAATTCCTCTCATTTAAAGGAGACGACATGTCAAAAAAAACTTTTCTTTCATTCTTTTTAATCCTTTTATTAATTTTTAGCAAGTCCTATGCTGAAAATTTATCAACATCTTTCACAAATTCTTTCAATCCGCAGAAGTTTCCTCAAACAGCGCAATTTTATGATGCAAATGGAGATGCCATTCAATTGATAGATTCAAAAGGAAAAGTTATTGTTTTAAATTTTTGGAAAGCAACTTGTCGTACGTGTTTAATTGAATTGCCCAGTTTAAATGCTTTGGCTGAAAAATATCCGGATTTAAAAATTATTGCTGTATCTCAAGGGGATGAATCGGCTGAATTGGTTGAAAAAGTTCTGCATAAAGAACGCAGATTGGATAAAATCCATGTTGCTCTGGACAAAAATCAAGCTTTAATGAACTTGATGGGAGGCGGCAAAGTACCTCAAACTTATTTAATTGATAAAGATGGTCTTGTGCGTGGACACATCACCGGTGGTGCTGATTTTAATTCAGAAACGATACACAAACAAATTGAAGAATTATTTTAATTATTCTTCATCAACACCCAATCGCCCAATGACCATTTCTTCATTGATATGAACATTTTCGATCAAACCAAATCCGGCCATTAAAACCAACATGGCGGTTCCTCCATAGGACACAAGAGGCAAAGGAATACCAACGACCGGCATAACGCCCATAACCATTGAAATGTTAATAAACACATACAATGCAAAATTGACTGTTAATCCCAAGCCCAAAATTTTACCAAAGAAGTTACAACTTTTTAATGACATCCTGATGCCATAGAAAATAATAATCATATATAAAAGTAATAAAAATCCTGCACCAACTAAACCAAATTCTTCTGCCAAAACAGTAAAAATAAAGTCCGTATGCTTTTCAGGAATAAAGTTTAAATGGCTTTGCGTTCCTTGCATAAATCCTTTACCAAAAACGCCACCAGACCCTAAAGTAATTTTGGATTGCATAATATGATAGCCAACGCCCAAGGGATCTCTTTCAGGGTTCAAAAATGTCAGCACTCTATCTTTTTGGTAATCATGCAAAAAATATTGCCAACCAACGAAAGCTGATACTATTCCTATCAAAGCACCTATGCCAAATTTCCACCATTGAACACCAATAAGCCAAAAAATAGCAACTGTAACAAAAACCAGCATCAATGCGGTTCCCAAATCAGGTTGCAGCAAAATCAAAGATACCGGCAATCCCATTAAAATCAACGGAATAATCAAATGAGTATTCCTTTTAACGTCTTCATCCGAACTGCTATGAAAATATCGTGCTAAAGCTAATACCAAAGCAATTTTCATCAATTCGGATGGTTGAATTTGAACAATCTTCAAATCGATCCAACGTTGGGCGCCCATATGAAGAGCACCACGAACATACACAACAACCAACATTCCCAACGTCAAAGCGTAAATAACATACGCGTATTTCATCCAAAACCTTAAATTAGAAAGAGCTATAGCAAAAAAGACTACACAACCCACAGCAAAATGAATAAGTTGTCGTTGTGTCCAAGAATCAATGCCACCAGTAATTGAATATAATAAAGTCAAACCGATAAAGATAACTAAACAAATAAGCGCAAAAAATGACCAACTCATATTTATGAGCCGTTCTTTAAAGGACAATTCAAAATCCTTGTAATAGCTATTTTTTTCTAGAAACAGACTCAATTTTCCTCCTTTTCTTCATCCGTAAAAACAGGATAAAGAGTTTTCGGTTTATTCTTTAAACTAAGCTTGGAAACGCTTTCTTGTATTCTTTGGCGTTCGGCTTCCTTATCTGCAATCTCTAACTCTAAAACTTGCCGCATAATTGAACTGGCAATCGGAGCAGCAACCATACCGCCACCACCACCATGTTCGACAGCAACAGCAATAGCATAACGCGGCTTATTAACCGGAGCATATCCGACAAAAAATGCGTGATCCCGATCTTTCCAAGCCAATTCATGTTGTTGTTTTAATCCTTTTTCTCGTTCAGCTAAAGAAATACGCCGTATTTGAGTACTGGCAGTCTTACCTCCCATATATTGTCCGTTAACATCAAAACGAGTATGATAAGCCGTTCCTCCACTTTTATTAACAACGGCTTTTAAGCCTTCCAATATTTCCAACAAATAATGACGGGAAAAGCCCAAACTTTCCGAATTAACTTTGTCTGGATCTTGTTTTAATAAAGTTGGTTTAACCGCATAACCACCATTAGCAACCCAAGCCATCATTTGTACCATTTGCATCGGAGTGGAATTTAAAAAGCCCTGCCCGATACCCAAATTCATTGTATCGCCCAAACGCCAACCATCCCCAAATTGTGCTGACTTCCAAGCCTTAGAAGGTAATAAACCGGATTTTTCATTCTGCGATTCAATACCTGTCTTTTTACCAAATCCCAAACGATCGGCTGTTTCTACAATCTTATCAACACCGACTTTACGAGCTACTTCATAAAAATATATATCGCAAGAATGTTGTAATGCTTCTATCAAATTTAAAGCTCCGTGTCCTTTTCTGCGCCAACAGTGAAACGGATGATCTCCAACAAACAAACGTCCTTCACAATCAATTTTTGTTGACGGCTTAATAGTACCCGCATCCAATCCGGCCAAGGCAACAACTATCTTAAATGTTGAACCTGGAGAGTAATGCTCAGAAATTGATTTATTTACCATTGGCCTACGATCATTTCCATTTAAACTCTTCCAAGTTTTTGAATCAATCGGATAATTAAAAATATTCGGATCAAAAGAGGGTGTTGATACCAACATTAAAATTTCCCCCGTTCTTACGTCCATCAATATTGCAGATCCGGATTCATCTTTCATTGCATCAAAACCAATTTTTTGCAATCGAGCATCAAGCGATAAGTAAAGATCTTCACCGGCAATAGCTTCTTGTCTTTCCAATTCCCGAACCTCTCTACCAACGGCATTAATTTCCATTCGACGTGTTCCGGGAACCCCTGCAAGTTCTTGTTCAAAGAAACTTTCTATACCCGTACGACCGATCCGAGCATCTGGTAGATTTTGCAAACTTTCGTTTTTCTTCAAATCATCTTCCGTCAAAAAAGAAACATAACCGATCACGTGTGCACTTGTTTCTTTTTCCGGATAAACCCGCATCAGACTTTCTTCGATTGAAATACCCGGCAACTCCGGCATATTTAATTGCAAGGATGCCATTTGCTCAAAGGTCAAATCTTCCTTAACACGAACAGGAACAAAAGATCTCCGTTTTTTAACGTCCTTCAAAATACGTTCAACTTCCTCTTCTTCCAACGGAACTAATTTTTTAAATTTTTCTAAAACGGCCGATACACTGCCCTCTGTATTCTCAGCCGTCAAAATAGCTCGGAAAGTTTTTCGATTTTGCGCCAAAGGTAGCCCGTTACGATCAAAAATTAATCCCCTTGCCGGCGCTATTTGACGCAAACCGATACGATTTCGTTCAGCCAATGTTTGATATTTTTCAGCATCAATAACCTGTAGGAAAAACATACGAAAAAAAAGAAACAACGAAAAAAAGAACATAGCCATGGCTAAAATATATGCTCTTTTCTTTATTTCCTTTACACCGGCTGCTTCCCACGACATTTTAATCCTCCAAATATTTTCTGTACAGAAACGCACAACAGGCAGATATAAAAGGATAAACAGCCATCAACAAAATACCTTGTCCCCAGAAAAACCAAAATGAAAGCCATGATAAACTTAACAAAGATGCTAACAGCCATTGCAGTATAATCAACGGACAAACAAATGCACAGAAGGCTCCCCACAAAAACAGAAAGGAACGTCCAACAAGAAATTGTCTGTCCAATAAAATACCCCAATAAAAAATTAAAAACAAAAATGTATAATATCCCAACGGAGTTATTGTTAACAAATCAGCTAATAAACCCAATAAAAAGACAGTAAACGGAGATAATAAATTCAAGCTAAAAACAGTCCAAAAAAATAAACTGGCATAAACAATCGGCACAGCAAAGTGAGATAAAAAAAGCACCCTCCACGGAAGCATTCCTAATAACAACAGAAAAAAAGAAAACAGAAAAGGAATATGCCGTTGTAAAAATAAACATGTTAAGCGAAGAAAAGATTGGCTCATTTTTTATCAGACCTTTTTTGTTTTCCATCTGACTGAATCTTTTCTTCAGATGCTTGTTTGCAAACCGGACATTCTGGACATGTATGCGTATCCAACAATCCATCCAAACCATAATCCACAATAGTAACAAAAGGCGTATCTTCCCGACTGACAAACGGCTTTACCCAAATATCATCTTCGTCATCAACGCGAACAACTGTTCCTATCGCCAAACCGGGCGGATAAACACCACTGTGTCCCGATGTAGAAACATAATCTCCAATTGTAACTTCTGCTCCTTCCGGTAAAGCTGTCAGTTTCAACAATGAAGAATTATCCCCGACAACAACGGCCAAAAATCTTTTATTCCCGACCAAAACAGGGACGCGTGAAGCATAATCTGTTAAAAGTAAAATCTGTGATGTATGCGACCCGACAGCCTCTATCCGTCCTAAAACACCTTCATTGTATAAGGCAACAAAACCCCTTTTTATTCCATCTTTTGAGCCTAAACGAACCAAGACGGAACGAGAGAAAATTCCACCATTATCAGCTACAATATAACCGCTCCAATATCGCGGAGAATCCGGTGAAATAAAATTCATTTGCTTTTTAAGCAATCTGTTTTCCTGACTTAATTGTTCAGAATGCCTCATCCAATATAGTAATTTTTGGTTTTCTGATTTTAAACGAACGTTTTCATTATGCACACCAATGTATTCGCTGACATATTCAGACAAATAACCTAAACTTTCCAATGGCTTATAAATTGCATTAACGACTCGAACTGAAAAATCAGCAACTTCTATCCGAACCTGACTGATAATCGGATGTTTTGAAACACCCACCAAAATTAAAATAGCAGCTAAAAAGATATAAAAGTACAAACCAAACTGCCGATACAGTCCTTTTAAGAGTCTCAGACGGCTTGGATGTTCCCTCAAAATGTGCTCCTTTAATAATCAGAACTTAAAATATCTTCATATTTAGATGATTGTTCCAAAGCCCGACCGGTTCCCATGGCAACACAGGTCAAAGGATCTTCTGCTACTGTCACAGGCAACCCGGTTGCTTGACGCAAAACTTGATCCAAGTTTTTCAACAAAGCTCCACCACCAGTCATTACAATGCCGCGATCAACAATATCTGCCGCCAATTCAGGCGCTGTATGTTCCAAAGCAATCTTAACAGTTTCAACAATCTGACTGACAGGTTCTGCCAAACTTTCAGCAACTTGACGTTCTGTTACAGTTATTTCTTTTGGCACTCCATCGACTAAATCACGACCTTTAATTTCAAATTTTTCACCTTCCCCGGATACAGGAATAGATGCAGAACCAATTGCTTTTTTGATTCGTTCTGCTGAAGTTTCTCCGACCAATAAATTATGATTACGACGAATATAATTTATAATAGCTTCATCCAATTTATCTCCGCCAACAGGAACAGAACGAGAATAAACAATATTACCCAAAGAAATAACGGCAACTTCTGTTGTACCACCGCCAATATCAACAATCATACTGCCTGATGGCTCGGAAACGGGCAATCCCGCGCCAATAGCCGCTGCCATTGGTTCTTCAATTAACGCTACCTTTTTAGCGCGAGAATTTTGTGCTGCTTCACGAATAGCTTTACGTTCAACCGCTGTTGCTCCGGAAGGGACACATATAACAATCATCGGATGATGCAAACTATTGCGACCAACAGTTTTATAGATGAATTTTCTGATCATTTCATCGGCAACGTCAAAATCTGCAATAACACCATTACGCAATGGACGAATAGCTTGAATTTGCCCCGGAGTACGACCCAACATTTGTTTTGCTTCGTCCCCAACCGCAATTACGCTCTTTTTACCCTTCTTCTCTCCGATTGCAACAACAGAAGGTTCATTTAAAACGATTCCTTTTCCACGGACATAAACAACTGTATTTGCTGTCCCTAAGTCAATTGCAACATCAGACGAAAACAAACTCGTTATTTTATTTAAAAAGCGCATAATTCATCTCCATATTTTGAAATTTTAACAATGTATTAACTATACTTACAACAAAAAAAAGACAATTACAACGAAAAAAGAAAAATTTTTTGTTTTTTTTCGCAATGCTCTTTTCTTTTCAAAAAATGAGTGCTACAATTACTGAAAATAGATGGAGGTTCTTATGCAAAAAAAGAAAGCTTTAATCAAAAGTACGACGAAGGAAGAAACAAAGATTGCTACCCCCGAAGGGAAGAAAAAAGACCTGTCGAGATCTCTTTCCTTCTTTGCTATCTTTATAATTTGTGTCAGTGGTGCCATGCTCTATCCTTATTTTAAACAAGAACGTTCTTTTCACCTTCCGGCGCAGTCAATGACCGCTGAAGATACATCAAAGAATTTCCAACCGGTTGAACCCGAATTCATTGAGCAAATACAAGAAGATGTCGAAGAAACAGACCCCATTAAAGAAACAGAAGTTAAAGAAACAGAGCAAGTGGATTGTTCATCAAGAGACTTGATTATTTCATCACAAGAAAAAACAATAGAGAACTTAAATGAAAAAATTCACCAGTTAGAATTAGAAAATTTAAGCCTAAAAGAAAAAACTTCACTTTCCCAAAGAGCTATCTTGCTAAACATTCAATTGTTGGAGAAAATCCATACAGGGCAACCTTTTGATTCAATATTAAAAAGATTACTCAAAGAGAATCCCTCTGACGATTTTGCTTCGGAAATTCAAGAAAAATTAGGTCCTTGTGCAACAAACGGTATTTTGCCACCTGAAAAATTAAAACAACTATTTCATTCAAAAATAAAGATGGTACAGAATTCTTTTTATGCCGGCAGTCCGAACGATTCTTGGAACCAAAAACTAATGAACTTTTTTAAATCACTGTTCCATATCTATCCTCAGAATGTAGCTAAAGGAGACACAAAACCCGACAATTTATTATTCTTAATTCGTCAACAGGTTGAGGCCGGACAATTCGAACAAGCTATTGCCAATATTAAAAATTTACCGGATCCGGCTAAACAACATTTAAAAGATTTCGTTCAAAAAGCAACGTACTATATTGAAGCTCAAAAAATTATTGAAGATTACACACAGGAAGGGGATTAAAAAATGAATAAAATCATGCTTTGGTTATTTTATGCAATCGTCTTGGGTTTAGGCGCGTGGGTATTAATAGATAACCCCGGCACTGTTTCAATTACATGGTTTGATTATGTTGTCGAAACATCTGTTGCATTCTGTATTGCATTGCTTTTGGCTTTGATTCTGGCTGTCCATTTAATTTTATTTCCCTTTCGTTGGTTACGTTGGATCAGAGTATCTATGGAAAGAAAACGTTTTACCCGTTTTAAAGAAATTTTGATTGAAATCTTAAGTAATGTTCTATGCAACAACTTGTCCGAAAACAAAGAATTAATAAAAAAACTTAAGAAATACAACAATGATACAGACCTGATTTTAATGTTGGAAGCACTGTCCAAAGCCGATTCAGAAATTTACAATGAGTTGATAAAAAATCCGAAAACACAACAAGCCGGTTGGAAAGGTTTAATCAATGAACATATTGAACGTGGCGAAATCATAAAAGCCGCGGAAGACGTTGAAAAATTATTGAATAAAAATGAAAAAACAGAATGGATATTGAAAGAAGCCTTTAATTTGTTTACTCTTAACGGAGACTGGGAAAAAGCAATGTCTTGTTTGGAAACATTGCGGAAAATAAAAGCAATTTCAGACAAAGATTATACACAACAAAAAGCTGTTCTTCTTGTAAAACTCGGCAAAGGATGGAATGCTTTTAAAATGTGTCCTGAATTGCCTTTTGTTGCATTAGAAGCAGCTAAGATAAAACCAAAGAAAGCTGAAAAAATATACTTTACATCTTGGGAAAAACAACCAAGTTTTGAAGTATATCGTGCCTTTACAAAATTGTATGTACGTGAAAATTCACTATCCATATATAAGCGCGTACTTAAATTGTGTGAAAACAACCCCCGTGCTAAATTAAATTTCTTGGTTACTGCTGATGCTGCAATCAATGCAAAGTTGTGGAGTGAAGCAAAAAAAGAATTAGATGCTTATTTGGCAAATCATCCGCTTAAACCAAGTATTGCAATTAAGATGGCTCAAATTGAATTTAATTTAAACCATAATATTCACGAAGCACAAAGATGGATTGATAAAATGTCCAATTTGCCACCTGATGCAAATTATGTTTGCATACACTGCAAGCACAAAACAACAGATTGGATGGCTTCTTGCCCCGTTTGCAATACCTTTGCAGGATTGAAAGCATTATGAGAATAGCTCTTTATCAACCCGATATTCCACAAAATACCGGCACGATCTTACGTATGGCCGTTTGTTTCGGTTTGCCGGTAGATATTATCGAACCATGCGGTTTTATTTGGAACTCTAAAGAGTTAAAACGCGCGGGCATGGATTATTTGGACAAAGTTGATGTTACCAGACATATGGCTTGGGAAACTTTTTTACAAGCTCACCCCAATGAACGTCTTGTTTTATTGACGACAAAAGCTTCTGTACCCTACACAACGTTTCAATTCAAAAAAGATGATATTTTACTTTTTGGAAGGGAAAGTGCTGGTGTTCCGGAAAATGTCCATAAAGCCGTTAATGCCCGCATTCGAATTCCCATGAAACCCGATGAACGTTCTTTGAATTTAGCTCTCTCTTGTGCAATGGCTACTGCAGAAGCAATGCGACAAACAGGATTGTTTGAAGAATTAGTGTAAAAAAATTCTTGATTTTTAAAATAAAGCCCGTCATAATGTTCTATATATAAAGAAAAGGAGATTCTCATGTCAAAAGTAATTTTACATATTTGTACATCAATTGATGGTTTTATTGCTGATGAAGATGGCAACAGCGATTTTGTTTTTGATGCCCAAAAATCTGATCCGGAATTTGAAGGTTTCTACAATTCCATTAATTCTGTCATTATCGGGCGCAAAACCTATGATTATTTAAAGGATAAACAACCTAAATTGTTCAAAGAAAAGGATGTGTTTGTTATCACTCACTATTTACGCCAAAAAGAAAAAAATGTTACATTTGTTCATGAGAACATCATGGGATGCGTAAAGGCTTTAAAAAAAGATTCAAAAAAGAATATTTGGGTTTTAGGCGGTTCTGAAATCGTCAACATTTTACTGAAAGAAAAGTTAATAGATGAAGTCGTTATTACGACTGCTCCCCTTGTCTTAGGTACGGGCATCCGTTTATTTAAAGAAGACAATCCTTGCATTAAGGCAAAACTGAAAAGCACCCAAACTTTTGACGACTTTACGCAAGCAACATATAAAATTTAAAAATTTTTCCCTCTGATAATTCAGAGGGATTTTTTTATCTCGTCCACACTGACCGTTGCCGTACCCAGCTTACCGACAACAATGCCCGAAGCCGTATTTGCCAATTCCATAGCATCACGAATATCAGCCCCGACTGCCAATGCAGCACCTAATGTTGCTAAAGATGTATCACCGGCACCCGATACATCAAAAACTTCACGAGCATACGTTGATAAATAAATCTGTTCCTTTGATAAATCTTGCGGTACGTAAAGCATTCCTTTTTCGCTTAAGGTAACAATCATATTTTGAATGGAAAATTTATTTAAAACCTGTCTTGCGGCATTACCTACTTCTTCCAAGAAATTTGGATTTGATGAATCCAAAATACGTCCTGATGCCTGTTCCAATTCTTTACGATTCGGTTTAATTAAAAAAGACCCCGTATATTTTGAATAATCTGTTCCTTTGGGATCAATCAAAATTTTACAATTTATTTTCTGACAGATTTGAATTATCCTTTTTGTGACATGCTCTGATAAAACCCCTTTTGCATAATCAGATAACAAAATAATATCGGATTTTTCAATCTCCGGTTTTAGCTGAGTTAACAGATTTTCTTCTTCCGAACTTGTTAATGAAATATTTTTTTCTTTGTCAAAGCGCAAAATATGATTGTTACCTGCGATAAAACGGGTCTTTACAATTGTCGGACGGATCTCGGATTTCTGCAAATAAAAAGCCGTATTCAATGATTCTAACAATGAAGCAACTTGCTTACCATAATCATCATTCCCAACCATACCTATAAAAGAAGTTTTACATCCCAATGCACACAGATTAGCAACAACATTTCCTGCGCCACCTAACATTTGTTTTTCTTGAACAAATTGGAACACTGGAACCGGTGCTTCCGGAGAAATGCGTTCAACTTTTCCTTGAATAAAGCAATCGAGCATAATATCCCCAATGCATAATACATGTACATCAGAAAAACGATTTAAAATGGAGTTTAATCTTTCTTGCATGTTATGCTCTTTTGAACTTCATTCCAAACTTCATCAACGGAAATATTTTCGATTTTATCTGCGACCAAATTCGTCACATTTGGCAATCTGTTGGCTGAACGTGCTGTTTTCTGGCTAAATAAAACAATTGCAGGTTTTTGGACAAAACATGACATATGAACCGGACCAGTATCATTACCGACAATTACACAAGAACGAGCGGCCAGTGCAGGAATATCCAATAAAGATGCTTTACTTTGAAAATCAACAGCATTTGAATTCTGACAAATTGTTTGAATTTCTTTCGCTTCTGCATCCGTTCCCAAAACAACACTGGGGATTCCACTCTCTTGAGCCTTCAAAACCAACTCCAAATATTTCTCGGCCGGCCATCGTTTATAAGGGTGCAATGCTGAACAGCCCGGAATGACCAACATGAAAGGCTTTTCAGGCAATAAATGAAAATTCTTCTGTTCGCCTTTACAAAAAGACATATCAATAGGATTCTCTTTAACTTCTATACCACTTTTTGCCAGTTTTCCCATTGTAAATCTTCGCTTTTTATCTACATGGTAAAGAGTAAAAGTATTATTCTTTTCCAAAAAAGCCCAATTAATTGGATAAGGAGATAAAAAACGTGCTAAAGGAAAATACTTTTTGCGCGTACGTTTGGATGCTTGCAGATCAAAAATATAATCCCATTTCGTATCGGCAATACCTTTTTTACAAGTACTCCACCATTCACTAATTCGATAGCGAGGACGTGTATCCACAATCACGTTTTCTACAAAAGGCATACATTTAACAAACGGTACAAATGGCTTTGTTGTCATAAAAGTAAAATGTGCATCCGGATATTTTTCATGCAACGCAAAAACATAACCGGATTGCAATATAAAATCGCCTAATGCCCCTAATTTAATGATTAAAATCTTCTGCTCTGACATCGTGTACCTTTCTTACTTTGTGCATACTATAAGAAATTTTCACAATTTACAAGTCAAAAAAATTTTTTAAAAGAACGGACGCGGATTTTGTGATTTGGGTTTCCATGATTTTACAAAATTTTCCAAATCTTCATCGGGATGATCCGGCAATAGAACTTGAACCCGAACCAACAAATCACCCTTATTCGGAACTCCTTTTCCTTTTAAGCGTAAAATTTTATCCGAACTTGTATTCGGCGGAATAGTTAAAGCAACCGCTCCTGTTAACGTTGGAATTGTTACCTTCGCACCCAAAACAGCTTCTTTTAGTGTAATTGGCAGCGTCATCTCAACATCATTTCCATTACGTTTAAAATGCGGATGAGAAGCTACATTAATTTTAATCAATGCATCTCCGCCATTTTGCCCTTGTCCTCTTAAACGTAAAGTTGCACCATCCGCAATGCCTGCGGGGATTTTAACTTTAATCTGCTTGCCATTTGACAATCGAACAGAAGTCTCTCCGCCGGTCATAGCTAAAACAAAATCTATCGTTAAAGAATACGATACATCTTGTCCCATCGGACGGCGACTTTTGGATCCTGCAGCACGTCCCATATTGCTGAACAGATCTGCAAATCCACCGGCACCGCCACCACCAAATAAATCAGAAAAATCAAATCCTTCAAAACCACCGGCTCCACCCATATCTTGATAAGAATAAGACCGACCGGTAAAAGGATTTCCGCCATATTGTTGATAACCGGAACCACCGCCAAAACCAAATGGAGCTCGCGGTTTACCCTGCTCGTCTATCTCTCCGGCATCATATTGTCGGCGCTTTGTTTCATCACCCAAAATATCATAAGCAGCCGAAATTTCCTTAAATTTTTCAGCAGCTTTCGGATCGTTTTTTGTCACATCCGGATGACAAGTACGTGCTAACTTATGATAAGCTTTTTTTATTTCAGCGGCACTTGCGCTTTTGGAAACGCCTAATGTTTGATATAAATCTGTCATTTTATTCCTCTTTGATACATACTTTTTTAATATATATGTCCAAAATGTGAAAAAATCCACTGTTTTAGAAAAATTTTATAGCTTTTTTTGCTGAAAAAGTCTATCTTTAAGAAAAGGATAGAAAAATGAAACAAAAATATTTAAGACCTCAGCTGTCTGAAAAGATGCAACAACAGTTGATGCGGATTGCCGGTTATTGTTCCGTGGCAACCGCACTTATCTTGATTGTTGTAAAAATCATTTCATTTTTCATGACAAATTCCTTATCTTTGCTGTCCAGTTTGATGGATTCCGGTTTGGATTTAGGGGCATCTATCGTTAGTTTAATTGCCATTCGTCAGGCACTTGTTCCCCCTGACAAAGATCACCGTTTTGGACACGGAAAAGCAGAAGCCCTAGGTGGTTTAGCACAGGGCATCATCATTTCTTTATCCGGTTTGTTCTTACTATTTGAAACAGGAGCGCGTTTTTTAAACCCGGCTCCACTGAAACGATTTGATATCGGATTAGGTGTTATGATCTTATCCATACTATTAACGTTTATTTTGATTTGCTTCCAACGTTACGTCATTAAAAAAACAAATTCTTTGGCAGTTGATGCAGACAGTTCTCATTATACCAGTGACATTATGATGAACAGCGGAATTATTGTTTCAATGGTATTTTCTTACCAGTTGGGATGGCAATGGATGGATTCTTTATTTGCCCTTCTTGTTGCATTTTATTTGTTTTACACTGCTTATCGAATTATTTCAAAAGTCCAAAGCATTTTGATGGACAAAGAATTACCGCCGCAGATGCGCAGCAAAATTAAAAAAATTGTTTTAAGACATAAAGAAATTCGCCGTGTTTGCGATTTAAGAACCCGTAATGCCGGTATGAGGTCTTTTGTTCAATTTTCGATTGTGCTAAGTGGAGAACATACTTTAAGGAAGGCACATTCTTTATGTGACCATTTAGAAAATGAATTAAAACAAAACTTACCCAACTGTGAATTTTTCATTCACCCAGAGCCTATAGATGATAAATAAGGAGAATTTTACATGGCAAAAAAAACAAAAACTATAAAAAGTTATTTTTTGACTGGAATTTTGGTTTCGGCACCATTGGCTATTACTGTTTATTTAGCTATTGAATTTGTTCGTTTTATTGATGAAAAAGTTAATGCACTTATTCCAAAAGAATATAATCCGGCAACTTATTTGCCTTTTGGCATTCCCGGTTTCGGTATCTTGATTTTGCTTATCGGATTATTCCTTATCGGCGTTATTTCTTCCGGTTTCATCGGAACGGCAATACTGAAAGGCTTAAACAAAGCTATTTCAAAAATGCCTGTTGTATCCGGCCTTTATAACGCATTACAAAAAATCTTGGAAACGGTTGTCGGCGGAGGTCAAAACAAAGCTTTTCGAGAAGCTGTTTTGGTTCAATATCCTCGCGAAGGGTTATGGACTATTGCTTTTATTACAGGAGATGTTTATTCAGGAATTCAAAAACATTTCAAGAAAGAAAAAATGGTCAGCATTTATGTACCGACAACACCTAACCCGACATCCGGATTTTTAATTTTTGTCAATCGTAAAGATATTATCCCGTTAAAATTGCGTGTTGATGATGCTTGGAAAATTATCATTTCAACGGGCATTGTAACACCAGATTCTCCGCAAAAACAACAGGAAATCATGAGCAAAGCTTTGGAAAAAGCAAAAAAAGAATTAGATAAAACAAAGAAAATTGCTTAATCGCTTTCCGCCGGTAGTTCCACTGGTAATAAAGAACGAATCCTTTCCGCAACATCCTGCGCAGAATTTAATCTGCCACCAAAAGCAGTTTGTCCGCAACCCAATGCTGTGGCATATCCTGTTTCATAAAGTTGCTGATGAAATAAAGCATGTTTTTTACTTTTATTTTTCTGTGGTGAAAAAATATAAACAGGTACTCCCGTTGCACAACATTCCGAACACATCGACATTGAATCCCCGGTAACAACGATTCTGCCACCCCATGCTAATAAACCAAAATAGGGATTTTCTTCTTTATCACCGAATTGATAAAAATAAGTTTTATCCGCCGGAAACATTTGTTTTAATGTTTGAATGACATCAATCGGTGTACGACGTGAAGTCGTTACCAAAATAGACCCGGGATTTAGATCCAACACACCCAAAGCCAGTTGTTTTGCCATTTCAACCGTAAACGGCATTTTTTTTGTGGAACCGCCTACAATAACAGAAATACGCGGCTGTGCATATTTCTCAAAGACAGGACGCCATTTTTCCAGTTCTTCCTCTAATTTTTGTTTTGTTACACGATGTGGACTACCCAATGTTTGCATCACGTTTTTGGCTTTTCCTTTATACCTGTCATGGCGCGGCAAAACAACCAAATCTGCCTCTTTAAAACCAAAAAAGCCAGGATTCATCATCTGAACCAATCGTGTCCGACCACGCGATTTCTTTTTCAAATAACGCATTAAAGGAAACATACGACGACCGGCTCCAATAATCAAATCCGGCAAACGTTCTGCATGTAAGTCTATCTCTCTCAAACAGCTCTCATCAATTCCGCAAGTCGTTTTTCCCCGCAGAAAGTTTGGCAAATGAACCAATTTATTATAAACAATTTTTTTTTGTTCAAAAGGCAATCCCAATGCTTCTGCGACACCCAATATTTGATTATTGTTGCCCATACGATCATCTAACAAAGCCCATATTTTTACCATTTATTTTGCATCCTTCTTTTCATAACCGATAGTTTCATCGTGAATATATTTAATGTCGATGCCGACCTTTTTCATCATTTCTTCCCCTTCGCCACCTGTCTGGTAACGATATTCGGCAACGACACGTTTAATACCGCAAGCAATTAACAACATTGCGCAAGTCCTGCATGGTGCGATTTTACAATAGATCGTAGCACATTCAATTGAAATGCCACGTTTTGCCGCTTGGCATATTGCATTTTGCTCTGCGTGTATTGTGCGCATACAATGATTTGTCGTTGTTCCATCATCGTGAGTTACGGCTTTCATCAAGTGCCCGACTTCATCACAATGAGGCAATCCAGGTGGAGAACCAACATAGCCTGAACACAGTATTTGATTGTCCTTCACAATAACACATGCTGTACGTCCTCTGTCACATGTTGCACGTTTAGCCAATGCATGCATTACTTCTAAAAAATAATCATCCCAACTGGGGCGAACGTAATCTGTCATTTTTACCTCCATATGTTTTTCTCAGTATGCTCTAAAAATTCAAAAAAATAAACATTTTTTTAATGACATCTGCAAAAAAATGTATAAAATGGCAGAAAAGGAGATAAGGAATGAAATTATTTTTGATATCTTTTGTTTTAGTTTTAGCAACATTCAATTCATTTGCACAACAAGCAGAAACGCCTGCACCTACAAATAATGCTGTCAAAGTTTTATTTTCAGAAGATCTGAATGAAAAATTATTAGAAAACATGCGTTATCGTTATTCCAAAAAAAGTGTTCAAACACTGCTTTTTAGAAAACGGGAATTGGAAAAACAATTGCGTTCACAAAAGCTATCTGATCAAACGAGACAACGTTTAAATTTGGAATATTCCGTTATTCAAGAGAAATTGTCGGAAGCTGGAGTACTTTAACGTACAGACCAAACATCCGCATAAATCTTATCAAATCCTTTATCGTGACGCGCAGATGAAACAACGACAACATTCGGATTGTCTTTGCCTAAAATTTCAAAAGTCAACTCTGGCGGAACAATTTTATCCTTTGCACCAACGTAATGCGTTTGAGGAATTCCCTTTAAATCAGCCACTTTCAAATTGACTGAATCTGTCAGTGGTTCATCCTTGTGATAAGACGTCCACTTATCTTTATCAAGAACACCAGCAATAGTAATCAGTTTCTTAACCTCTTTTGGATGCCGAACAGCAATTTGAGAAGCAATCATTCCCCCTCCAGAATACCCGATTAAAATAACTTCATCTGCCCTTGATTTTTTCTTTAAAATACCAACAGATGCTTCCATCGTGTCAATGATTGATGAACTGAAACGACCGGTTGTCCAATCCTTTTCACAGCAATTTTGTCCCATTAAATACTGACAGGGACGAGCCAAATATACAACATTTGGATACGTATCATCAACAGCTAATTTTCTTAAAAATAACCCTTCAGGTGTCGGGTCTTTTGTTGGCTGACCTTTACTATCAAAAGCATGTCCATCCCCTTCAATGTAAACTTTCAAAGGCAATCCTGGTTTTGTAATTTTATACCATGAAGCCACTGTATAATCCCCCGAAGAAATAGGTTGAAAACGCAAATCTTTTAAAGGATTTTCCGTTGCACAAGCCGCTAAAAACAAAAAACATAAAACAAATAGTTTTTTCATTTAAAAATAACCTTCCCTTCTTCGTCAACTTCATACATTCTGCAATTAGGATCTTCCGAATCACATTCCTCAAAACGAAGACTTTCACGCTTGAAATCCTTCAGAGCATCTGTCATTGTTTGCGTCTGAAAAGTCAGATTTTGAGGAAGTTCAACTTTTTTCAACGTATCATTTCCAAAAGTTGTTCTTGGAATGCTGTAATCTCTTTCTGTTACACGGAACTTGCGCACACGTTTCCGTTCTACCGGTCGAGATTGAGTTTCTTCTTCAAGTAACACTGATTTTCTTAAGGTCATCACTTTACCTTCTTGTTCAGCTTTTTGCATTGCTTCTTTTATTTCATTTGAATCTCTTATAACTGCTTTTTCGGCATTTTCCTGCATTTGTGGATCGTTAAATTTTAATCGTCCGCCTTTCTTTTGCGGAGCTTCAGGTTGTGGCGTTTCCGGCAAATTTCCAGATGTTTGAACATTTTGTACCGGTTGTTGAACCTGTTGGATATTTTCAGTAAGTTGAACCTGGTTCAACGGAATATAATTACCGTTTGCATCTATTTTCTTAACAATCATCTGATTTTCATCAAATGTAGAAGGCAGAGTAATTGTTTCTTGTGCGACAACTACGTTTCCTAAAAAAAGACAGAAAAGAAAAAATACTTTTTTCATTAGCGTTCTCCTTTTGCTTCATTATAGGGTAAAGACTTTTGCTTGACAAGTAAAAAAGAGTTTAAAATATCTTGCGTTTTTTGTTTTTTCGGATATACTCTGTGCCAAAAGGATTTTTTAATGCACGATATTACCAAAATAAGAAATTTTTCGATTATTGCCCACATTGACCATGGAAAATCAACTTTGGCTGACCGTTTAATTGAATACTGCGGATTGGTTTCCAAACGTGAAATGAAAGAGCAATTATTGGACAATATGGACATTGAACGGGAACGCGGCATCACAATTAAAGCGCAAACCGTCCGATTGGAATATACCGCAAAAGACGGAAATACATATCACTTAAATTTAATTGACACACCGGGACATGTTGACTTCGGTTATGAAGTTAGTCGATCATTAGCGGCTTGTGAAGGTTCTTTGTTGGTCGTTGATGCGTCACAAGGTGTAGAAGCACAAACTTTGGCAAATGTATATAAAGCATTGGATGCAAATAACGAAATTGTCCCTGTTATCAACAAAATTGATTTGCCGGCAGCCGAACCGGAACGTGTCAAAACTCAAATTGAAGATGTTATCGGCATTGATGCTTCCGACAGTGTTTTGATTTCTGCTAAAACAGGTTTAGGCACACAGGATGTATTGGAAGCAATTGTTAATCGTATTCCTGCACCAAAAGGGGATGAGAATGCACCTTTAAAAGCTTTGTTGGTGGACAGTTGGTATGACTCTTATTTAGGAATTGTCATTTTAGTTCGTATTGTTGATGGTGTATTGAAAAAAGGCATGAATATCAAAATGATGTCGGCCGGCACAACGCACAGTGTGGACAGAGTTGGTACTTTTTCTCCCAAAATGAAAGAAACGGATGCGCTTTACCCTGGTGAAATCGGGTACATTACCGCCAGTATCAAAAGCATTGGTGAAACAAAAGTCGGTGATACAATCACTGATGAAAAACGCCCGACTGAAAAAGCTTTAGATGGTTTTAAACCAAGTATTCCTGTTGTCTTTTGTTCTTTCTTTCCGTTGGATAGTTCAGAATATGAAAACTTGAAAGAATCCTTAGGAAAATTACAGCTCAATGATGCCAGTTTTCATTTTATGCCGGAAAAATCTATGGCTTTGGGACAAGGTTTCCGTTGCGGCTTTTTGGGTTTGCTTCATATGGAAATTATTGAAGAACGCCTTGACCGTGAATTTAATTTGGACTTAATCACAACGGCTCCATCTGTCGTATACAAAATACATCTGACCAACGGTGAAGTTTTTGACATGCATAATCCCGCCGATATGCCGGATGTAACACAAATCGAAAAAATTGAAGAACCATGGGTTCGTGCAACAATTATGACACCCGATGAATACTTGGGTTCGATATTAACGCTTTGTTCCGAAAGACGCGGCATTCAAAAGAATTTAACTTATGTTGGCAACCGTGCTATGGCCGTTTATGAAATACCACTTAATGAAATTGTCTTCGATTTTTATGATCGATTGAAATCCATTTCCCGCGGGTACGCAAGCTTTGATTATGAATTGATTGATTATCAAGCAAGTGATTTAGTTAAGGTTTCTATTTTGGTTAACGCTGAACCAGTCGATGCTTTATCATTTTTGGTACACCGTTCACAAGCAGAACGCAGAGGTCGTCAAATTTGCGAACGCTTGAAGGATTTAATCCCGCGTCATCAATTCAAAATCCCAATCCAAGCCGCTATTGGTGGAAAAATTATTGCTCGTGAAGATATTTCTGCTTACCGTAAAGACGTAACGGCGAAATGCTACGGTGGCGATATTACCCGTAAGCGTAAATTGTTGGATAAACAAAAAGAAGGTAAAAAGCGTATGCGCCAATTCGGTAAGGTAGAAATTCCGCAATCTGCCTTTATCGAGGCATTAAGAATCGGCGACGATAATTAATTTTACCCTTGTATTTTATTTTTCATATGATAGTATATTGTTTGAAGTTTGGTTTTAACTAAGGATAAAATACATGAAAAAAATACTTCTTTGGGCTGTTGCATTTTCCGTTTTAGCTTTCTCTGCAAAAGCTGATATGTTCACTTTACACGTAAAACAAACAAGTACATCCATAGATGAAACAAGATCGTTTAAGTCTGTTTTAGATTTGTTTGATAAATACGAAGATGGCTCCTTAGATTCAATCATTAGTGGTTATGATAAAACTGCTGACGCTACAGGTTCAATTGATTTCCGTGGAATTCCTATGACCTTAGACTTTGTTTGGGATGGTAGCAAGTTCAATTTGAATTTCAACGTACAAAAAGCCAATATTTCTGAAACTTTCTCAGGTGTCACCCAGGAAGAAGCATTCAAACAATTAAAAGATTATTTAAAAAAGAACAAAGACGATTTAATGAAGAAAATTTTGAAAAGCAGCGTTAAGGACACCCCATACGATTTAGTGGCAGGAAGTCCTACTTCTATGATGGCAACAATGACAGATGCTTCTTTCCAAAGAGCCGGTGGTGGTGTATTGGGTAACTTTGTATCTTATCTTTCACCAAATGGGGCTCGTCATCACTTTAAATTTAATAATGAAGATAAGACAGCTGACATTATTTCGTTACCTTTGGCAAAAACATTCAAATTCGGCGAAAGCGGTTGGGCTTTGATGTTCGATATGCCCCTTACTTACGCCGACTTTGACGGTTCTAAGTCCTTTGCCGGACAATTAGGTTTAGGATTGAAAGTTCCATTGGTTCAAGCTGAACATTTTAAATGGGATATTATTCCAGGTGGTCGAGTTGGTGCTATCGGATCAAAAGATATGATTTCCGGTGGCTTGCTTTATTCTGGAACGATAACAAACAACATGCAAGTCCCAATGGGACCCGTAACCGTTTCAATGACAAATATGGCTGGCTATATTCGTGATTTTTCAGTTAAAGTTGCCGATTATGAAGTTGATTATGACTTGGAAAACTGGGTATATAAAAATGGAGCTCAACTCCGTTGGGATATATCAGACGATTGGGCAATTAACACTGCATATAGCTATACATTTTATACCGGTTCAAACTTATTTATTGATAAATACCACGATGTCGGAGCCTCTTTAATATATAAATTTGATGAAGGCTCATTCTTTTCCGGTGTAGGATTGACCGGCAATTACACATTTGACGGTGATGATTATTATGCCTACAGAGCCGGCATAGACATCTTATTTTAGTAAGAAAATCACAAACTTCATTCACTTGGCATTGGCGCTTCAATACCCAATGCCAATTTTAAATCTTCGTCCAACATATCAAGAGTCCAAGGCGGATCCCAAACCAAAGAAACATCCACACTGCCAACCCCTTCAACTTTAGAAACAGCCAACGCAACCATACCCGGCATTTCACCGGCTATCGGACACATCGGAGAAGTTAATGTCATTTCAATTGTTACATCTCCAACCTCTGAAATATTTATCTTATAAATCAATCCTAAGGAATAAATATCCAACATCAATTCCGGATCTTGAACAGTTTTTAAAGCTTCAACAACCATACTTTCTGTCGCAATTGATGATCCTTTTGGCAAAGGATGCCCCAAATGCGCGTGAAAATCAATCTCTTTTCCGACAACTTCTACCGGAGCAGATTCTTCTTCACTCATTTTGCACTCCTTAAAATTTTTTGTGCTTTTTTCAAAGCTGTAATAAACGCAGTTATATCTTCACCCGTATTGTACATACCCAAAGAAACTCGAATAGACGAATTCACACCGTATTTTTCCGTAATAGGTTGAGCACAATGATGCCCAACACGAACAGCGACATTTTGTTCCGATAAAATCATTGCAACATCTTGTGGATGTGCACCCTTTACATTAAAGCATACCAAATTCTTTTTGAGATTCAAATCACCCAAAACTTCAACACCGCCCAACATTTGCAACCCGTCTTTCAAAAGATGCATTGTTTGCGATTCTACGGCTTCAATTTTATTAAATCCTACACTGTGAACATAATCCAAGGCGGCTTCTAAACCAACAGCTTGAACAATTGCCGGTGTTCCTGCTTCAAAACGGGCCGGAGAATCCGCATAAGTAGGACCGGAAAAATGAACTGATTTAACCATATCACCACCACCTTGCCAAGGAGGCAAAGTATTCATAAATTCTGATGGGGCATATAAAACACCGATACCTGTCGGTCCATAAATTTTATGTCCTGAAAAAGCATAAAAATCAATTTTTTCATCCGACAAATTTATTTTGGAATGAACTACCCCCTGACAACCATCAATTAAAACTTTTGCTCCTGCATCATGTGCCAATTGAACAATTTCATGAATTGGGTTTTCGACACCTAAAACATTACTCATTTGCGTCACAGAAACCAATTTTGTTTTTTCGGAAAGTTTTGCTTTAAGGTCTTCCATATCCAACTTTCCGCTTTCAAAAACACTAATAAACTTAACAATAACACCTTTTTCAGCGGCCAAAATTTGCCAAGGAACTAAATTAGAATGATGTTCGGCTTCCGATAACAAAATTTCATCCCCAGCTTTTAAAGTCCGCCCAAAAGTTTGTGCAACCAAATTGATTGCTTCCGTTGCCCCACGTACAAAAATAACATCTTTATCACGAACAGACAAAAACTCTGCAACATGATGGCGTGCATGTTCGTAAGCAATTGTCGCCATTTCCGACAAATAGTAAGTTCCACGGTGTACATTTGCATAATGATTCTTCATAAAACTATCCATAGCATCAATAACTTGAATCGGTTTTTGCGCTGACGCAGCATTATCTAAATAGACCAACTCCGGATTATTGGTAAAAATCGGAAAATCACTTTTATTCATTTGCTTCCATCCATTTATCAATTTCTGTTTCAAAAGCCTGTGGCATATCGGACAACAAAAACGCTTTAATTAACATTTGACGTGCAGTCGTCTCATCAATTCCACGGCTCATCAGATAAAATAGGTACGTTTCATCCAAAGTGCCAATACTAGACCCATGTGCACATTTTACGTCATCTGCATAAATTTCCAATTCCGGCGTGCATTTGATGCAAGCATTATCCGACAAAAGCAATGCTTTATGGCTCTGAGAACCTTCACATTTCTGACTGCCATGTGGCATACGAATAACGCCATAAAAATCCGCTTTTCCAAAACCGGCAGCAACACCTTTTATTTCTTGTTTTGAATTTGTTTGCTCTACGGCATGAATAACCTCAAATTCAATTTTATTGTCAGCATCTGTTCCGGATAAATAAACAGTACGTAAGGTACAACAAGCATTTTGCCCAAGTAAACTTACTTTGACTTTCAAGGATTGTCCTGCCTGCAATAAATTTAGATCATAACTGGCATTTTCATAGACAACGACATCCAATAAACCGCTTTGGTTCATCAGAACATCATTTATCTTTTCATTTGCCGAAATGATCTTATTTATAGTCTGCATAACCATTCTCTTCCAACTTACGAGCCAAAGATTTATCGCCCTTTTCCACAATATGACCATCAACCATAATATAAATTACATCCGGCTCAATTAAATCCAATAAACGTTCGTAATGCGTAATCAGTAAAAACGAACGATTTTCTTCACGCATTAAATTGACCCCATCCGCAACAATTTTCAAAGCATCAACATCCAATCCGGAATCCATTTCATCCAAGATACAAAAATCCGGCTCTAAAAAAGCCATTTGCAAAGTTTCCATGCGCTTTTTTTCACCACCGGAAAAGCCGACATTAACCGGACGCTTTAACATTTCATCCGTCACACCTAATGCTTGCGCTCTGACTTTCAAACGTTTGATATAGGCAACTGCATCCAATGGTTTTTGTCCCAAGTATTTCATTTTAGAAGTCAAAGCCTGTTTCAAAAATTGTGCGTAAGAAATACCGGGAATTTCAATCGGATATTGAAAGCCCAAGAAAATACCTTCATTGGCACGAACATCCGGTGTCATTTTGGATAAATCTTTGCCCTTAAAAAGCATTTTGCCGGATGTTACCGAATAAACCGGATTACCGGCAATCACGTTGGATAAAGTGCTTTTACCGGAACCGTTTGGTCCCATAATTGCGTAAACCTTCCCGGGTTCAATTTCAAAAGAAAAATCTTTTAAAATTTGCTTTTCCCCAACACAGGCATTTAAATTTTTAATTTCCAATAAATTTTTCATTTAACCCACACTTCCTTCCAAACTGATGCCGATTAAACGGCCTGCCTCAATAGCAAATTCCATTGGCAAATGTTGCATAACTTCCTTACAAAAACCGTTGACTATCAAAGAAACAGCTTCATTTTCAGATAAACCACGTTGCATTGCATAAAATAATTGTTCGTCACTGATTTTGCTAGTTGTTGCTTCGTGTTCGATCACTGCATTACGATTCGCATTTTCTTGAACAGGAACGGTATGAGCCCCGCAATTTGAACCAATCAACAAACTGTCACATTTTGAAAAATTGCGTGCACCATCTGCATTTGGTGCCATTTTAACCAACCCACGATACGTTTGATTTGAAAAACCGGCAGAAATTCCTTTTGAAACAATAGTAGATTTTGTATTCTTGCCCAAATGAATCATCTTCGTTCCGGTATCTGCCTGTTGATAATTATTTGTCAAAGCAACCGAATAAAATTCACCGACAGAATTATCTCCCTTTAAAATACAAGACGGATATTTCCAAGTAATTGCAGAACCTGTTTCAACTTGTGTCCACGATAATTTTGCATCATTATGACAAATACCGCGCTTTGTCACAAAGTTGTAAATACCGCCCTTTCCATCCTTGTCACCGGGATACCAATTTTGAACAGTGGAATATTTAACCTCTGCCCTGTCTAATACAACAATTTCAACAATTGCCGCATGTAATTGGTTTTCATCACGTTGCGGAGCTGTACAACCTTCCAAATAACTGACATAAGCATCTTCTTCACAGACAATCAAAGTTCGTTCGAATTGGCCGGCATTACGCGCATTGATACGAAAATAACTGGAAAGTTCCATCGGACAACGAACACCTTTCGGAATAAAAACAAAAGAACCGTCCGAAAAAACCGCACTGTTTAATGCCGCAAAAAAATTATCCGTGTAGGGAACAACCGTTCCTAAATACTTTTTTACCAAGTCAGGATATTTTTGAACTGCTTCCCCCATTGAACAAAAAATAATACCTTTTTCCGCCAATTTAGCTTTATAAGTTGTTGCAACAGATACACTGTCAAAAATCGCATCAACAGCAACTACCCCCGCAAGAACTTTCTGTTCATTCAAAGGGATACCCAGTTTTTCATAAGTTTCTAAAATTTTCGGATCAACGTCTTCCAATTTTTTGGAATCTTCTTGTTTTTTAGGTGCTGCATAATAATACAAGTCCTGATAATCAATCGGATCATAATTCACTTTTGCCCAGTGCGGTTCTGACATTGTTTTCCATTTTGCATAAGCTTTTAAACGAAAATTAAGCAACCACTCTGGTTCCTTTTTTTGATTAGAAATAAAACGAATAATATTTTCATTTAATCCCTTTGGCGCAACATCGGACTGTACGTCTGTTTCAAAGCCGTACTTATACTTATCAGCGCTTAATGATTGCACTGTTGCCAAAGTTTCTTGTTTTACCATTTTTTATCTTTCAATTTATTGCAGATAAATTGCCTCAAAAATAAAAAAAAGTCAAGTTTTTGATGAAAAATAGTTGCTTATTTTATTTTTTTGTTTAGAATGAAGTTGTTAAATACTAGATATGAGGGGTTTAAAATGATTTCGAATTTAGCATCTTGGATTGCTGCAGCCTGTGCAACTTTAGCCTGTTTATTTATGTTTCTTTATTTCAGTTTACGCATCAGACATGCGCGTATACGAAAAAGTTTGCAAAGTGCGACAGAATCCTTTGCTAAACAAACAAAAGAATTAGAAGAGTTAAAAAAACAAAGAACAGATTTTTCTGAAGACTTTACGGATACACAGGCACAAAGCATTATTGTTGCTTTTAATCAAGAAGGTAAAATTACCTACGTTAATGACTATGCACAAGAATTTTTTGGTTTCAAAAAAAGTGAGTTAATTGGCAAAAGTGTACTGGGTACAATTGCTCCGGAACCTAAGAAAAAATATATTGCTCAACCAACACTGATCGAAAAGATTTTGCTTAACCCTCAACTTTATGTGGATGTTGAAACAAAAAATTTGAAGAAAGATGGTTCTCCCGTTTGGATTTCTTGGACGAATCGAGTCGTCTATGACGAAAAAAATAAACCGATTGAAATTCGCTCTGTTGGTTTTGACATTACACGTCGCAAACAATTAGAAGAAAAGTTGAATTATTTAACCTCTATGGATCCTTTAACCGGCGTTTTAAATCGTGCTGCATTTTTAAGAGAGGGCGAAAAAGAAATGAAACGAGCAATTCGTTATAATCGCACACTTTCTTTATTGCTCTTAAAATTAGATCACTTTCGCGTATTAGGCCAGGAATTTGGCTATAGTTTCGGCGATGAAGCGCTGAAGAAAACCGTAAAAATTTGCAAAGATTCTATCCGTGATTCTGATTATTTGGGACGCATTGGAGATGTTGAATTTGCTATATTGTTACCGGAAACGCCAGTCGAAAACGTACCATTTTTGGTTGAACGGTTGCGTTTGAAGATTCAAGATCAAAATTTGAAAACAGAAATCGGAAATGCATTTATTACAACGGCTTTTGGTACAGCTGGTAAAGCGGATGACAAAGATTCTGTTGATGCTATGTTGCTCAGAGCAGAACAGAATTTGAAAGAACAAACACAAAAAAATAAATAGGGGGCAGATAAATGGTGGAACAAATTATTCATCTGGAAAATGATTTTATTAAAGTCGGAGTTTCACCTGCTTGCGGAGCTGCTTTATCGTATTTCAAAATAAAAAATCAAAAGAACTTTGATGTCATGCGGTATACCGATTCTGTGGCATTAAGAAAAAATGATATTTTATCAATGTCTATGTTTGCGATGATCCCTTATCCTTTTTCAATTAAGTCCGGAGAATTTACTTATTGGGGAATAAAGCGTTTGGTTCCCAAAACTCATCCGAACTTTTCTTATCCTATTCATGGAGACGGATGGCGTTCAAAATGGGTTGTTGAACATCAAGATGCAACCAGTGTTAAATTATCATTATCTCATGACAAGGAAAAAGATAAAGGTTACCCGTTTTCCTATGAAGCCTCCATTTGCTATCGTTTAAATGGAAAAAGTCTGGAAATTGAAATAAATTTAACAAATCGTGCTTTAATGCCAATGCCTTGCGGTTTCGGTTTGCACCCGTTTTTCAATAAAACACCGGATGTTACACTGACATTCGATACAAAAAACGTTTGGTATCATCAAAATGATCCTATTGATCGCCCATATAAAACACCGAGTGAATGGTCCTTTAAAGACGGCAAAAAGTTGGAACGTGCGGTCTTTGATACCTGTTTTGGTGGCTTTGATGGAAATGCTAAAATTACATGGCCACAAGAAAAAGTTGCCTTGCATATCAAAAGTGATGAGATTTTTTCTCACGTAGCGCTTTATTCGCCAAACCGTAAGAATTTCTTCTGTCTTGAACCGGCAACAATGACTTGTGATGCCTTCAATATTGCATCCAGAGGAATTATCGGTAGCGGTATTCAAAGTATCGGTAAGGATGAAACCTTAACCGGTTGTGTTTCATTCACGGTGGAAGAACTTTAAATGAAAAAAGTATTGCCGTTCACAAAAATAATTGCAACTTTAGGCCCGGCAACATCCACAAAAGAAAGAATTTTTGAATTAGCATCGGCCGGTGCGAACTTATTTCGATTAAACTTCAGTCATGGTGATAAAAAAATGCACGAAATGAATGTCAAACATATTCGTGCGGTTGAAAAAAAGTTGGGAATCCCCCTTGGAATTATTTGCGATATGCAAGGCCCAAAATTACGTGTAGGTTGCTTTAAAAACGGTTCGGTTACCTTGGAAAACGGGCAGAAATTCCGTTTAGATATGGAAAAAGCATTTGGTGATGAAACACGTGTTACATTACCTCATAAAGAAATTTTTGCAGCTTTGAAAAAAGGAACTTACCTGTTGTTAAATGATGGTTTAATCCGTTTACAAGTCACCAGTTTTGGAAAGGACTTTGCTGAAACAACTGTAATATCCGGAGGTGTTTTATCTGATCATAAAGGCGTTAATGTTCCGGGTGTCACTTTACCGATTTCCGCATTAACAAGTAAAGATTTAAAAGATTTAAGGAGTGCAATAGATTTAAAAACAGATTGGATTGCCCTATCTTTTGTTCAACGTCCGGAAGATTTAATACAAGCGCGTAGAATTATCAAAAATAATGCAGCAATTATTACAAAAATTGAAAAACCGGCGGCACTAAATAATTTGGAAAAAGTTGTGGATCTATCCGATGCTGTTATGGTGGCTCGCGGAGATTTAGGTGTTGAATGTCCGATTGAAGATTTACCCTCTTTGCAAAAACATATTGTACAGATTTGCCGCAGCAAAGGAAAACCCGTTATTATTGCAACACAGATGTTGGAAAGTATGATACACAATCCAACTCCTACCCGTGCAGAAGTTTCAGATGTAGCAACCGCTGTTTATGATGGTGTGGATTGTGTAATGTTGTCCGGAGAAACAGCTGTCGGGGAATATCCGATTATGGCCGTATCAATGATGCGTAAAATCATTTTACATACAGAAGCAGATCCCGTTTATAAAAAATCAATGGATGTTATTTCTTTGCCACCGGATCACTTGATTGCATCGGCCATTACATCGACTATCCCAACTATGTCAAAAGTCTTAAATAAATTGACTTGCGTTGTGACTTATTCCCTTTCCGGATCAACTACTTTACGTGTAGCAAGAGCAAGAACAGGTACTTCCATTTTAAATTTGACATGTGATGACCGTGTTATTCATCGATTGACCTTGGCTTGGGGAGTTTATTCTATCAAAACAAGGATGATAAAAGAATTAAATGATGTTACACCTATTGCTTGCAAAGCTGTTTTGAAAAACGAAATGGGTGAAAAAGGTGATGAAATCATCATTACCGCCGGTATGCCACTAGCTGAAAAAGGCAATACAAACGTTCTTCATGTCGCTGTAATTTAATTGACTTTCCGCGGTTCACGTGATATAATATAAGTGTGTATATACAAGAAATGGAGTGACTTGTGGAATCATATTATAAAAAACATATTGATAAGTATACTCCCGTATTTGCTTCCTATGCTCAAGAAGGAAGTGAAAATTATATTCCGGTCATGAATGAAAGAAGATATCCTTCGGGAAAAAACATCCACATGGTCGATAATTATACTATTTTTCATGATACTCTTGTCTTAAAGGCCCAGATGAACGCACTTGGAAAAAAAACGACATATGATCAAGCATTGGCTATTATCATGATTAAATATATGAACAAGATAGGAAATACTCTGGCAAATATGAAGAATTTTTATACGCCATACATTGATAAATCTGCCAAAGGATTAAAAGAAGACAGCTCAGAGGAAGAAATAAAAAATAGAGAAAATATGCCAGACGAAGATCAAATAAAAAATCTAAAAGAAATGTATTGTGCCATATTAAAGGAGAGCGGTAAAAAAGAAGAAAAAAATGACGATTTTCCTACTAATTTGAGTGATGCAAAGAAGAAAGTTCGTGACAAATTTGCTGAATTTATGTTTGAATTAACACAAAAAGTCGATTTATTTAATACAGATTGCAAGGGAAATTTGCCAGTTCAAATATTAAAAACCGGTTATAAAGAAAGCAATCCACTTAAAACTTTTAACTTTAACTTCAAAGGATTGATTGGGACCACTTATCAGAAAAAAATAGAAGACTGGTGTAACCAACCTGAAAATAATATATGTGAAGTCTTATTCTTAAAGGGCGCCTGGCATGAAATGACCCATTGCAGGCAAACAGATGACGAATATAAAACAGAAACTTTTGCATATTTAAAAATGTTGCAAAAATTCAAAGAACCTGCTTTGTTAGAAACAGGCTTTTTTGGACGTGCCAATGCTGCCATGGATAGAATAGAGGCGACACGTCACGATGTAAAGGAAAGAGGAAGAATTGAACAAGGTTCGCTTAATACTAACTGGACATATCAGATGATACCTCTATTGAATTATTTAAGAGATTATGCAAGAAATCACTTCCAGGACAGCAATTTTTTAAACATGTCTGATGCACAATTAATGGAAGAAGCTAAAAGGATTTCTAGAGATTCTTCTTTAAGGTATTCAAGAGAAACAGAGCTTGAATTCCGTAAAGCGTTAAATGTCGAATATAAAGACCTTGTCAATACACTTAAGAAAGAAGCAAAAAAAGATGGAGCTGTAAGGAGTATTTTACAAGATGCTATGACTTTCTACAATTCCTATCGTTCTGGAAATAAATATCAGGATATTGATGAATTTTTAGATGATAAAAAGTACTTATTTGAAAATGAACATGAAGAAACTTCGAGAAGAGAAAATGAAACACCGTCTTTTTCCAGCAAATCAGAAGAAAAATTCTCTCTTTCTCAAAAAGATGTTTTGAATTACAATAAAATGTATAAAGAACTAAGAAAAATAAAACCTGATGCCTCTATAACTGACTTTTGCGAAATGATTATTGATAAAAACTTTGAAAAGAAGGCAGAAATAGAAGCTGCTTATAACGAAAACGGATGTTTGTTTTTTGATGAAAAACGTTGCAAAGAAGACTCAGAAAAAATAAACAATATCTTAAATCATTGCCAACATGCCGATAAAATTGCATTACAAATAATACAATTACAAGAAAAACAAAAAAAGCAAGTTCCTTTTCTTTCGACTTTTTCGAAAAAAGGAAATCCGTGTCCATAATAAAACTAATCAAAAATCAAATTTTGCAAAAAAGTGCTTGCAATATTTTTCAAAATCGTATATAAAGATTTTCATCTGACGTGCCCAGATAGCTCAGTCGGTAGAGCAGAAGACTGAAAATCTTCGTGTCGGTGGTTCGATTCCGCCTCTGGGCACCATTTTGGAAGCGTCCTTCACGGACGTTTTTTTGTGTGCTGGCACTCTTATCGGTAAAAGGAAAAAATTATGCCAACGGAAGAAGAACATAAAAAGTTTTTGCAAATGGCTATAGACGAAAGCCGTTTTTCCATTGAACACAAATCCTCTCCATTTGGTGCAGTTATCGTTAAAGATGGAAAACTTATATCCAAAGCACACAATTCTGTTGTTTTCTCAAACGATGCTACGGCTCATGCAGAAGTAAATGCTATACGTATGGCTGGCAAAGTTTTACATACCTTTGATTTAACCGGTTGTATTTTATACAGTTCTTGTGAACCATGCCCGATGTGTTTGAATGCAGCAAAATGGGCAAATATTAAAGAAGTTTATTTTGCTGCAGACAGAGATGATGCCGACAAGATTGGCTTTCGGGACCTTGTTTTCTATAAAGGGGGGGATATCAAGGTAAAACACATTTCATTGATAGAAGCAGATAAAGTTATGCAAGAATGGTATCATTCGAAAGATAAGAAACCCTATTGATAAAAAAAGCCCCTTTATTCAAGGGGCTCTTTTTTTAAATTCAACTAAAATTCATAACGAAGCTTAGCCATTAAAATATGGCTGTAAAATTTACTTCTTGTGTTTGCACTCTTTGCAGAACGATTCGCTTGTAAATAACGATATTCAAATGAACCTATAACAGGAATGACAAAAATTTCAGCATCAATACCCAGCATCAATTGCATAGGCATAACATTATCCTTTTCAAGTCGTCCATAACCGATACCACCACCGACATATGGTGTTAACAACGGCAAAATAAACGGAATATCAACATAACCGTTTGCCATTATACCATCCATATTAACGTATCCCAATCCTTTTTTGATCTTGGTACGATTATGGAAGTATTCACCTTCTATACGGATGATATCAATAAATGGTAAATCATATCCGACCGCAGCAGAATAAATCGCTGATGTTTGATAGTCACCTTTTAAAAGATTCTTGGTTGTTGAACCGGTATTTTTTGCTATACCGGCAGCACCGGAAATATAAAACTCTGCATGAGCAGAACAAGCCAACAACACACCTAAAAAAGCAAAAATTAAAGTCTTTATCTTCATTGTTTTTCCCCTTGAAAGTTTAAACTTCACACACAAGATAATTTATACAACCGAATCTGTACAGAATGCAAGCTTTTTTTGTCCATATCTTTAACATATTGGCAAACGACACCTTATTTTCAATCAAAATACCAATAAAAAAGCCCCTTTTTTTCAAAGAGGCTTTATTTATAGCGTGTATAAAGATCTTTTAATAATCATCTTTACCTGGATTTCTCGGAGGAATCTGAGAAGAATTTTGCGGTTTAACCTGTGTTCCATTCTGTGCCCATGTTCTCTCTGAAGAATTAGCAGAAATTTCGGCAACATTAGTATTGGCACGATTAGGATCTATCCTTGACATTACCAACTCAAAATCTTCTTTTCCCCACCGAGGTGCTTTCTCATTGTTTATAGGTTTATAATTTCCATTACTCAGTTTTTTAAAATGTTGAGCAAAATTATTAGCTGCCAGTTCCGGATCGTTTCCTGCTTCCTGCAAGAATCTCTGCGCAATAAAGTTTACATAGTTTTCTTTTTCGCGGTTCTTATCCATGTCGCGACCTTCCGTACCATCATAAACAAGTTTTGGAGAAGAAAACCGTTTCAACATTCCATCCATTCTTGCTTCATTATCTTTGCTAAGTTCAATAAAAACGCTTTGATCTCTGTTATCACCGATATACGGCACACCCATTTGGGATATCTGAGAAACAGCCGAGTCAACCGAAGCATCCCCACTACCCGAATAATCAATATCTGCAGTTCCCGCCTTCAAAGCAGGATTTCCTTTTTCCAGAGCTTTTCCCATTTCTGGTGAAACTTTCCCGCTGATAATAGAATTTTCAATAGTAGTAGGCGTTGTAAAACTTTGCTTACCTATATTTTGTACAGCGTTCATCAATTTAGGACTATAGCAGGCTATCACAGCAGCGGCAATACAAAGTGTTGTCACTGTAGTGAGAACAGGATGTCTTCCAGGAAAACCCCAAAAAGTATTCCAAACATTTCTCACCGCACTCCCAAACCTATTTGCCCGCGTTTGACGTCGATAGGCAGTAAGTGCACCATGGGCATTTTGTGCAAACATCACTGCTGCTCGATTTTGAGCGTTCAGACCATCAGTCGTAGTGGTGTCCAAACCCCTAGTGGCATCCAAAAAACGGATATAATCACCTGCTATACGGCGAATTAAACCATCTCTGTCTACACCTTGTGGATTGGCTCCAAAATTCCCGTTCGGTGGATACTCAAACCCCCCGAGTGTATCAGCAACATCTACCAACTGTTGTTGGACAGTAGTCAACGGCTGGCCACTATCACGTCTATTAGTTATTTCGGCGCGGATTCCATCTATATTAGCGACGGGTATCTCCCTCGTAAAATAAGGATGTCGCACAGCATGGGGATCCGCACTGTTTTCTGGATATTCTCTCATAACATTATAGTCATCTTGCGTATTCCAGTACTGAAAAGCACCTAAAATATCGGTAACTATTACATCCCGCCAATCTAGATTTGTGGTAACATTCGTTAGATTTACTCTTGTTGGCATTTTCTCTCTCCTTCAATTTTGATCAAAATATACATACATTATAACACATTTTTCTTTTTCTGTCAAATATTCCTTTTATTAGCAAAAAAGCCCCCTTTTTCAAGGGAGCCTTTTTGTTTTTTCAATTTTTCCGTTAAATATCCAAATTTACAACATTTAATGCATTTTGTTGAATAAAATCACGACGCGGTTCAACCACATCCCCCATCAATGTAGCAAATGCTTCTTCCGCATCATCTTGGCGTGTAACTTTAACTTGCAACAAATGGCGGCTGTTTGGATCCAAAGTCGTTTCCCACAACTGTTCCGGGTTCATTTCGCCCAACCCTTTATAACGGTTAATCGCAATACCCTTCTTACCAATCTTATAAATCGTATCAATCAAAGCAATTGGTCCTTGAATGGTTGCATCTCCGTCTTTTGTGCGCAAAATCGCCGGCTTTTCATATTCTTTTAAAGAAGCGCGCATTTCATCTAACATACGTGCTTCTCCACAACCTGCTAAAGCAGAATCCACTTCAAATGTTTCTGTTACACCACGTAAAGTCCGTTTAAAAATGAATTTACCATCCACACTTTCGACATGCCAACCACGTTCATATTCCGGTTCAATAGAATCCAAACGGGTTGCAAAATCCCCTCCCAAAGTTGCACCTTCATGGAATAAACCGGCAATAGCCATTTGTTCCAATAATCTTGATGGAACATGCTTTGCCATATTATTCACTAACTGTCTGACAATACGTGCCTGTTCAGCTTTAGCAATTAAATCCGCACCGGCAATTTGTTGTCCGTCCCCCATAATCAAAACGGCATCCGTTGTGCCAACGTTGATCAAGTATTCTTCCATTTCCTTATCGTCTTTCAAGTAAATTTCAGAATTTCCACGTTTTGCACGATAAAGTGGCGGTTGAGCAATGTAAATATAACCACGTTCAATCAATTCCGGCATTTGACGGAAGAAGAAAGTCAACAACAAAGTACGAATATGCGCACCATCGACATCAGCATCGGTCATAATGATGATTTTATGGTAACGACATTTGTCTGCATTAAAATCATCACGTCCGATACCTGTACCAAAAGCGGTAACCATCGTTCCGACTTCCGCAGAAGACAACATTCTGTCGAAACGTGCACGTTCCACATTTAAAATCTTACCACGTAAAGGCAAAATCGCTTGTGTCACACGGTTACGTCCCTGTTTTGCAGAACCACCAGCGGAATCTCCCTCAACGATAAAGATTTCAGATTCAGCCGGATCTTTACTTTGGCAATCAGCCAATTTACCCGGTAAAGAAGCCATATCCAAAGCACCTTTACGACGTGTCAACTCACGGGCCTTTCTGGCAGCTTCACGCGCAGCAGCAGCTTCCACAACCTTACCGATAATTTGTTTTGCATCAGCTGGATGTTCTTCCAACCATTGTTCCAATCTATCGGAAACAACCTGCTCGACAACCGGACGCACTTCGCTTGACACCAACTTATCTTTTGTTTGAGATGAAAATTTCGGATCAGGAACCTTAACAGATAAAACACAAGTCAAACCTTCACGCATATCTTCACCGTTCAATTCGACTTTTTCTTTCTTTGTCAAACCTGATTCAGCTGCATAATTATTAATCGTTCTGGTCAAAGCAGCACGAAGACCGGCCAAGTGCGTACCACCGTCACGTTGCGGAATGTTATTTGTAAAGCACAAGCAATTTTCATGATAACTATCCGTCCATTCCATAGCTATATCAACTGTGATACCTTCCTTTTCACCGGAACCGGAGAAAATTTCTGTCTGTAACGAATTTTTGGAAGTATTTAAGTATTTTACAAACTCACGAATACCACCTTCATAGCACAAATCCACTTTCTTTTCTTCGGCACTGCGTCTATCAATTAAAACCAAACGAACGCCTGAATTCAAAAAAGCCAATTCACGCATACGATGTTCCAATGTTGAAAAATCATAAAACACATTTTTAAATGTTTCTTTTGACGCCAAGAAAGTAACAGATGTACCACGCTTGCCATTAGCTTCACCGACAACTTTCAAAGGTTCAACAGGGACACCTTTTCTGAATTGCATATAATGTTCTTTTCCGTCACGCCAAATGCGTAGATCCAAAACATCGGACAAAGCATTCACAACAGAAACACCCACGCCATGTAAACCTCCGGAAACTTTATAGCTGTTTTGGTCGAACTTACCACCGGCATGCAATTCGGTCATAATAACTTCGGCTGCGGACACCCCTTCTGTTTTATGAATATCAGTCGGAATACCACGTCCGTTATCAATAACGGTCACGGAATTATCCGGATTTAAAATAACTTCTGTTTTATCACAATAACCTGCCAATGCTTCATCAATAGCATTGTCCAAAACTTCATAGACCATGTGATGCAAACCGGTACCATCATCCGTATCACCGATATACATACCCGGCCGCTTACGAACGGCGTCCAAGCCTTTCAAAACCTTGATTGACTCTGCATCATAGGCTTTGTCATCAACGTTTCCTTCTTTGCCCACACCTAAGTTTTCATTCAAGTTATCTTCCATTTTTTACCCTTTCATTTTATGCAACTTTCGCCAACCGAACTGTTGCATTTTCTACATTAAAAAACTCTGCTTTTCCGGCCAACGTATTGAACGGTTCTGCATCCGTTCCCGTCATCCAAACTTGTGCCGGTAAATTATTTAATCTTTCCAATAAAGCGTCCCTGCGTTTTGCATCAAAATGAGCTGCCAATTCATCCAATAATAAAATCGGACATTGTCCTTTCTCTTGCATTTGAGCTTTTGTTTGAGCCAAAACAATCGAATAAAGCAACGCTTTTTGTTCACCACTGGAACATAAAGAAGCATCCATTGCCTTTTGTGCATGCAAAACAGAAAAATCGGACGTGTGAACACCGCCGATTGAACCGCCGTCAGCAACCAAATGCCGTGAAGATTTTAATTTTTCACGATATTTATCTTCCACATCAATTGCCGCTAAATCGTTTAACCATTCTTCCACCATGCCGGACAAACTGATAACCGCTGTCGGAAAACCGTCCACTTCCTTTGTTTTCAAAAAAGTTTGTAAACGTGCAACAATATCTCGTCTTGCCGCTGCAATAGCAACTGCACCAGCTGCAATTTGTTCTTCCAAAGCATTCAACCAACTGGGATCATGCCGCCCTTCATGTAACAAATTGTTCCATTGTTTCAAAGCATACGAATAATCCGAGCAAACTGTTGCATGACCGGAATCAAACGCTTGAACCAACCGATCAAGAAAACGTCTGCGTGCAGCAGGATCTCCGCAAAACAACCTGTCTTGCGCCGGTGTTATCCAAATAGCACTCAATACATTACCCAATTCGCTTTGTGTTTTGGCATTTTCCCCATCAATTCGGATCTGACGTCTTTCCATTTTGTCCACTAACCCTGTACCGACTTGAACCAATCCATCTTGAGTCTGCACTTTTGCACTAATGGCCCAGGAAGTATCTTCTGAAACTGCGTCTAACATTTGCATTTCTTCCGGTGTTTTTGTTGCTATATCAGACAAACGCGCCTGACGCAAGCCACGTCCCGGAACAAGAAATGAAATGGCTTCCAAAATATTCGTTTTTCCGGCACCATTTCCACCCGTTAAAACAACAGGCGGCAAGCCTGTCCCCATTATCAAGGACAAACTTTCATAGCATCTGAAATGGTGCAAACGAAGTTCTTGAATACCCAAACGCATATTTTATTCCATTAAACACGCATTGGCATTAAAACATACAAAGCAGTTGTGTCATTAGCATCCTGTAATACAACCGGTGACATCGCATCACGGAAAGAAAAACGAACTGTTCCGCCTTTGATTTGAGCCAAAATATCCAACAAATAACGATAGTTGAAGCCGACTTCCAATGGTTCACCGTCATACCCGGCTTCCATTTCATCTTCAGCCATACCATCTTCCGTATTAGATGCTGTTACGGTTAAAACACCTTTCTTCAATTG
This sequence comes from Alphaproteobacteria bacterium, assembly GCA_017962565.1. Classification (GTDB taxonomy): domain Bacteria; phylum Pseudomonadota; class Alphaproteobacteria; order CAAHEQ01; family UBA3637; genus CAAHEQ01. The sequence goes on from JAGCVC010000020.1 coordinate 182,999, forward strand.
CAACTTAATACCTCGAGATTTTTCGAAAATAACAGCAACACGATCAACCAAAGTAATCAAACCGGCACTGTCCACTTCCAAGAACTTATCATTTCCTTCCGGAATAACACGTTCATAGACGGGATAACTGCCATCAATTAAGCGAGAAGCCAATACGACATCCCCGAGTGAAAAACGAATTTGGTTTTGAGAAACGGAAACTTGAACGTTTTCATCAGTTTCGGCCAATAATTTTGTTAATTCGCCAATCGTTTTGCGTGGAACAATAACCGCTGGCATTCCCGAAAGGCCTTCCGGTGCTTCAATTTCAGCTGTTGCCAAACGATGTCCGTCCGTTGCAGCCACCTTCAACAAATGTTTATCGCCTTCTTTTTCGTGTATGTAAAGACCATTCAAATTATAATGTGTTTCTTCAGTTGAAGCTGCAAATTGTGTTCTTTCAATTAAATTTGCCAATGCAGCAGAAGGTAAAGAAAATGTAGAAGCTGCTTGCTCAACTTGCATTGTCGGAAAACCTTCCGCCGAAATTGTTGATAAAGCAAAGCGAGAACGACCGGATGTTACTTGCAATTGAGCCCCATCTCCGTCACATTCAAAATGGACATCAGATCCTTCCGGCAATTTTTTGACAATATCGTAAAGCTTGTGTGCTGAAACGGTCAGAGATGCAGCTTGTTCAATCTTAGCAGGAATCATATCAGAAACTTCGATTTCATTATCGGTTGCACGCAAACGTAAAGCCCCCCCGTTATCCGGCGTTGTTTCCAACAATACATTGGAAAGAATTGGAATCGTTTGTCGGCGTTCAACTACACTTTGCACATGAGAAAGAGATTTCAGCAAAGCAGCACGTTCTATTGTCATTTTCATCATTTTAATTTTTCCTTTTTTTGTTAAAAAATCCATAGAAAAGGCATATTTTTTCTATATCTGGAGTCAGTATAGCAAATTTAATAAAAAAGGGTAGAAAAAAATGAAAAAAAAGCAAAAAAAATCTATATTTTTTACTTGACATTTTTGCGTTTTTTTTGCAAGAAAAATCTGTCTTTATTTTCAAACAGTTATCAGTGAATACGTTCTTCTTGAGCAATCGAACGCATACGTGCCATTTTCAAAACTTCTCGGATCTTTAACCGTTCAATTTGAACAGCTTCATTATAACGTTCTTTTTCATCCTGGAATCGAGCACGAATCTCATCCAATCTGGCACGTACTTCTGTCTTACGAATCATTTCGATGGCATAGTTAAACATATAACTTTGAATTGTTTTATCCACACTTTTTGTCAAGCTTAAAAAAATGTTGCTCATCACTTTATCATTCTGACCAAACAAGCGTTGTCTGAAATGCCCGTACAAAATTCTTGCTGTGGGATCTTTAGGGTTCAATTCCATAGCTCTTCGATAGGCTTTATCTGCCAATCGCACATCATAAACGCCTAAAATCAAAGCCAAACTTAAGGACATTTGCGAAGCTTCTTTTCTGGCATAGTGTTGCAATAAAGAATCTTTTATAACAAACGCGGTTTTTTGTTGTCTCATCAATTCTTCTTTTAATAAACGAGCGGCCTTTTGCGGACGTCCTTCTCTCATATCTTTCAGAGCCTGAGAATAGCTCCGTTGTTCACGCGAATGCGGCTCCAAAATCTTACGAGCGGCCAAATCTCTAAAACTGCGAATAGCATCAATCAAAGGCACAATGTCAATCAAAGAATATTTTGACGGCAAAATTTTTAAAATTTCATTATTGGACATTCCCTGGCTCAACGCGCCCATAATTTGATAAAGCAAGTTGGATCCGATTGCCTGTTCCGACCTTTTCTTTATTTTATGCTTATCCCTTTTAACCTCACTAAACAACTTTGCAACTTCCAATAAAGCTCTTTTCTCATCAGCCTGTGCATAACGAGACCAAAAATGCATACGCTTTTCATCCGCAAAATCGTTAAAGGATGCCCACATCCAATTTCGAATAGCACGAACAAGTATTTTTAACAAAACGGCTAACAGAGTTAAAGCAAATAAAATCAGTATGTAGCGGAACCAAACATTCATATTCTGAAACAGTATTTTTGATTTTTCTACGACACCGTCAAGCCACAGCAAAGGTTTTTCAAAGAAAGAAAAATCACTCAGCCAAATGCGTATCTTTTCATACCATGTCAGGTTCTCAATCATGTTCTCCAACCCTTCCACGCTTACAGTATAAACCCAAAAAAAGAAATTTACCAGTAAAAAAATAAATTTCTTAAATCTTTATTAACAAAAAGGCAGGAAAATAAGGGGAAAATCGAATAGCAAAATAGGGGAAAAATCATGATCAAAAACGAAGTTTCTTATAAGGATTTATACACATCTTGTTCTTTAAAATCTTTGGCTTTTAAAACAACAAAAGAAGTTGAAAATAATTCTGAAGTGATTGGTCAGGAAAAAGCCATTGATGCCATCTTATTTGCTATGAATATGCCTGATGACGGATATAACGTTTTCTGTTTGGGATCGGAAGGAAACGGAAAGAAAAGTTTGGCCCTTCAATTACTAAAAAAAGAGGCCTTGACACGCAAAGCTCCGGATGATTGGTGCTACGTCAACAACTTTGATTTTTCTCATAAACCTCGCGCTATTCGTTTGCCAGCTGGAAAAGGAAAATCTTTTGCTAAAGACATTGAAAAGTTTATCAATGAAGCATTGAATATTTTACCGGGTATTTTTGAAGATAACAATTACAACAAACAAGTCAGCATGATACAGGAACGCTTCAAAAATCAAAGAGAAGAATATTTTGAATCTTTGCAAGAGATTGCAAAAGGCAAGAAAAATGTAGCTATTTTGCGTATGCCAACCGGCTTGGTTGTTGCCCCGACCCGCAATGGAGAAGTTTTAACACCCGAAACATTTGATAAATTACCAAAAGCAGTTCGCAAACGGGTATTGGATCAAATGAGTGAAACACAGGAACGCTTAAAAGAAGCAATTAAAGAAGTTCCTAAATGGGAAAAAGAAGAAAAGGAACAAATTAACTTGCTCAATCAACAAATGACTCGCGATGCGGTCAAGGGTTTGGTGCAGGATTTGCTAAAAAAATATGCTGACATTCCTTCTGCAAAAGATTACATTGAAAGCATGGATAACGACATCATCGAAAATGTTACTTTGTTCTTAGATGAACAAACAGAGGAAGAAGATGCCCTGTCCACTTTCATCAAAAAGTCTAAAAAGAATTCATTGATTATGGACCGATATAAAGTTAATTTGTTGGTTCACCACAGCGCTCGTCAAAATGCTCCTGTTATTTACTTGGAACATCCTAATTTACCGAATTTAGTCGGACGTATGGAACGTATGCAACACTTTGGAACATTAACTACAGACTTCAGCTTAATTAAACCGGGTGCTTTGCATTTAGCCAACGGTGGTTTTTTGATTATCGAAGCTAAAGATATTTGCGCACATCCGGCAGCTTGGGAAAGTTTAAAACGTGCTTTGAAAGCAAAAAAAATACACATTGAATCTGCCGAGGAAGAAGCCGGTGTCATCAGCACAACCACTTTGGAACCGGAACCAATTCCATTAGATATTAAAATCGTTTTGATTGGTGAACCAAATCTGTATTATGCATTATCTGAACAAGATCCAGACTTCTTAAAATTGTTCAAAGTTGAAGCTAATTTTTATCCCAAAATCGATCGTGATGAAACTAATATAGAAAAATACATTTCCTTAATGGCAATGTTGGTACAAAAATATAAATTAAAAGCATTTTCCAAAAACGCATTGGAACGCTTAATTGAATACTCTTCCCGCGTCAGCGAAGATGCAACAAAACTGACGACACGCTTGTCTTATATTTCCGATTTAATGAAGGAATCTGATTATTTTGCACGGATAGACAAAAGCCCACTTACAGAACGTCGTCACGTTGAAAACGCTATTCAAGCAAAAATAGAACGATCCAATAATTTACACAAACAAAGTTTAGAGTATATCAAAAACGGAACAATTATTATTAAAACTGCCGGTTCAGAAATCGGCCAAATCAATATTTTGGCTGTACAGGAATTTGGGCATATCTGTTTCGGTCGTCCAAGTCGTTTGACATGTCAAGTTTACTTAGGAAACGGAAAAATTGTTGATATTGAACGGGAAGTTGAGTTGGGTGGCCCGTTACACACAAAAGGTGTTTTGATTTTATCTTCATTCCTTTCGTCTACATTTGGACAAACTGAACCTCTTTCATTTAATGCCAGCTTAGCCATTGAGCAATCCTATGGCCCGATTGATGGAGATTCTGCATCATCAGCCGAACTGTATGCACTATTGTCTGCTTTGTCAAAACAGCCGATCAAACAAGGTATTGCTGTCACCGGTTCGGTCAATCAATTAGGGCAAGTCCAAGCCATCGGTGCAGTTAATGAAAAGATTGAAGGTTTCTTTGATGTTTGCCAAATCAATGGATTGACAGGAGAGCAAGGCGTTATTATTCCGAAAACAAACTTACGTAACTTAATGTTGCGACAAGATGTTGTTTCTGCGGTGGAAAAAGGATTATTCCATATCTATGCGGTCAGTTCCATCAGCGAAGGAATTGAAATCTTAACGGGTATACCTGCAGGTACGATGAATAAAAAAGGTAATTATCCCAAAAACAGCATTTATGGCAAAGCAACAAAAGAATTGCACCGATTATTCAGAGCTTCTTGCAAGAAAAAAACAACCGATTAGTGACGTTGTTTTTGTTCTCTTAGCAACTCCTTTAAAGCCATTTTATCAAATCTTTGCTGTACTTCGATCTTCTTGCATAAAAGATCTTCCTGGATCAAAACATCTTTTACATTTTTTGCAAAAGAAGCCGTATCGCCGACTTTGTCAAAACAAACAACTTGTTCTACTAAGGGTCTGGCTAAATCGCTTGCTGCCCTTAAATGGCAACCCTCTCCATGAACAGGGAAATAAAATCGTGGATTCGTCCAGACGATAAGTCTTTCCATATCCGATCGTGTCGCATGTCCAGATATATGTGTTAAATTTTCTTTATCATTTCGAATAACCTTATGGCCTTGAGCTTCCAAAGCTTCAATCATCTGATGAATTTTTTCTCTTCTTCCGGGTATTTCACTGGCAGACATAATAATGCACGCAGTTTTTTCAATAAATCTTTCTTGCATTACCACTTTCATCAAAAACGATCCTGGCTCTGCTTGCGATCCACTTGTAATATAAAAACTGTTATTGGGAATAATCTCTTTCGCCATATCGATAGATCTGATGGGTAACATTTTCTTGTTAATAGCCGGAATTTGGTTAATTAGTAAACTTGTTCCGATAAAAGAAGGGTTTTTATTTGTGTATTTTTTGGCTAATCTACAAATAGAAGCTACTCTTTCCACATGTGTTGAAAATGTTGTAAAGATAAAACTTTTATATTTATTTTTATTTTTTAGGATAATCTTTTCCAAACCGTCATAAACTTGTTCTTCGGAGTACAAATCATCGCGTGTATTATTTATTCCAGTTGAATCTGCTACAAGTGCTAATAATCCTTCTCTGCCAATCTCGTGTAACCTTTTTTTTAAATCTTTATCTTCTCTATCAAAACGCCAGTCACCTGTGTGAAGGATATTACCTTGCGGTGTTTTAATATAAATCATGGAAGCATCCGGCACGGAATGATCTACCGGCAAAAATTCAACACGAAAGTTCCGAATAGTTTCCGGACAATATCCTCCAACTTTATGAATTCTTTCACCTAAATTTGGAATATTCAAGCCTTCTACTCGAGCTCTTATACGAATATTCTCCGCAACAAACGGAGTGCAATAAACAGGGGTTTTCGGAAACTTCTGCAACAAATAAGTTAAACCACCAATGTGATCTTCATGGTTGTGCGTAATTAAAATGGCATCTAATTTTCCGATCTTTTCCAAAACATTATAATCAGGCATCAATCGAGTATTGACTAAATCCCTTTGTTCATCTTCAAAGAAAGCACCGGCATCAACAAGAATATTTGTGCCATCCAAACGATACAAATAACTTTGATTCCCAAATTCGTACAACCCACCCAAAGGTGTTAACTTTATCATTGACATGTGTATATCTCCCGAAACAAGTGTCTGATTATCTATTTAACACAGAGATTATACAGTGATTCTATATTTTTGTCAAGTATTTTGTTATTTTTTATTTTTTTCTGTTTGAAGGGCTGTTTTTGTCTCGGAAGGCGCCTTAATTTCAGCTTTATTCTGTTTCTTTTTTTGTTTTATATCTACTTTATTTTTTTTAATATTACGCCATTCGTTTACACGTTCCTGATGGTCTTTATATGTTTCAGAAAAAGCGTGTCCGCCTTTACCATTAGCAACAAAGTATAAATCCTGAGTTTTATCCGGATGTAAGACCGCTTCAATGGATGCCCTTCCCGGGTTTGAAATTGCCCCCGGTGGTAATCCGTAAATTATATACGTATTGTAATCACTTTCTTTTTTTAAATCATTTGACCATAGTTTTCGTTTAAAGATTCCTGTCCCTTCCGATAATCCGTAAATAACTGTCGGATCAGATTGAAGACGCATTTTGCTTTTTAAACGGTTAAAGAAAACGGATGCAATATGGCTTCTTTCTGAATTAAAAGAAGTTTCTTTTTCTATAATTGAAGCCAAAATAATTACGTCTCTTTTATTTTTTAACAACAAATCTTTTTCCCTTTTGGGCCACAACTCTTCAATCGTACGGGTCATTGCATTCTGCATTCTTTTAATCAAACTCTCACGTGTATCACCCGCTGAATAATAGTAAGTTTCCGGCAACAGACTTCCTTCCTCCGGAATTTGCGTAATCTCTCCGGCCAAACTTTGAGTGTCATTTAACATTTGAACAATTTGATAGGAAGTCAATCCTTCAGGAATGGTTATGCGGCGAATAAGTGTCTGCCCCCCCGTTATAATGTCCATTACCATCTTGGCACTGGCATGAGCAGGAATAGAATATTCGCCGGCTTTCAACTCGGAATCTTTTTGACTGACACGAACACCTAACACAAAAATAGCCGGACTTTCAATAACACCTTCTTGATGCAAATAGTTTGCTATTTTGCGCAATGGCTGACCTTTTTCAATTACAACTTCTTTGCGCTGTGACAACGGTCCATCGGAAAGAAAAAATTCATACGTTGAAAAAACGCTACCACCAAAAATGCAAGCAGCAAAGAAAATTATAATCATATAAAAAAAGACTGATTTTCTAATCATCAAAACCTCACAGGCACTCATACTATTCGATTTTTGTATTACAAGCAAGTTTTTTATAAAGAAGTTTATAAATAAAATCCTTGCATTTCACGTAATCTTGTGATTAAATGGGCGCCAAAGTGGATATAAATTAGATGAAAGGAAAATAAAATGGCAAATTTTAATACACTTGATGACTTAGGCGATATCAAAGGTAAAGTTGTTTTTATTCGTGCGGATTTAAACGTTCCTGCAAAAGAAGGCGTTGTTTCCGATACAACACGAATCGATCGTTTCGCACCAACCTTAGTAACTTTAGCTGACAAAGGTGCAAAAGTGATTGTTACTTCTCACTTTGGTCGTCCGGACGGAGAAAAGAAACCGGAATTTTCAATGGCTTTTATTGTTCCGGAATTGGAAAAAGCATCCGGCAAAAAAATTACATTTGTTGATGATTGCATTGGGCCAAAAGTAGATTCTGCCGTTGCCGCGATGAAAGACGGTGATGTTATTATGTTAGAAAACTTGCGTTTCTATGACGGCGAAGAAAAAAACGATGCTGAATTCTGCAAAACATTAGCAAAAGGCGTTGACATTTACGTCAATGATGCTTTTTCAACAGCACACCGTGCACATGCTTCAACAGCAGGTATGGCACAATACGTCCCTGTTCGTGTTGCCGGTCGCTTGATGCAAGCTGAATTGGAAGCATTGGATAAAGCGTTGGGAAATTCTGTTCATCCGGTTGCTGCTTTAGTCGGAGGTTCTAAAGTTTCTACAAAATTGGATTTATTGGGCAATTTGGTCAAAAAAGTGGATTACTTATTAATCGGTGGCGGTATGGCACACACTTTCTTAGCTGCAAAAGGTATTCCGATGGGTGAAGGTTCTTTGGTTGAACCGGCTATGATTGAAACAGCAAAATCCATTATGGCAAATGCCGGTAACTGCACAATTGTTTTACCGACTGATTTAGTTTGGGCAAATGAATTCGGTGAAGGACAAGAACCGCACGTTGCTGACGTCAATGCTTTGCCTGCCGGCAAACCGTTATTGGATATCGGTCCAAAATCAACTCAATTATTTATCGATACATTAAATAAATGCAAAACTTTGATTTGGAACGGACCTGTCGGTGCATTTGAAATCAAACCGTTTGATACAGCAACAAATGCAATTGCAGCTGCAGTTGTTGAATTGACAAAAGCCGGCAAGTTGATTTCCGTTGCCGGTGGCGGTGATACTGTTTCCGCATTGAAAAAAGCGGGAGCCAAAAAAAATTTGACTTATGTTTCCGCAGCCGGTGGTGCTTTCTTGGAATGGATGGAAGGCAAACAATTACCGGGTGTTAAAGTTTTGGAAAAATAACAAACACTTTGAAAATTTAAAAATCCCCTGTTCATACGGGGGATTTTTTATTGAAAAAATTATATAAAAATGGTGCCGGTTAGGAGATTCGAACGCCCGACCCACGCATTACGAATGCGTTGCTCTACCAGCTGAGCTAAACCGGCACATGCCAAAGGTTATACATGAAAATAAAACAAAATGCAAGTCTTTTTTACGATTTTTGTTCTGGACGAATCAAAGATTTTAAGACACCATGCAACGTTTGAATTTCTTGTTTTGTTAAACCGGCTTTTAAAAAGATATTATCCAAATTTTGTTGCATTTTTGGACGCTTGTCAGTCAAACGATAGTATCCCTTTTCTGTTAAGGCCAAATTCAGTTTGTCCAAAAACATCTGCACATCCGCTTTATCCGCCAACGGATTTTCGGGTGTCCTTGCAGCCTTTAATTGATCTTGGTTGATTGCCTGTAAACATTCGTAACCGACTAATAAAACGGCTTGTGATAGATTCAAAGAAGTGTGTTCCGGATTAAGCGGAATTGTCAACAAAGCATCAGCACATTCCAATTCTTCATTTTCCAAACCTGTACGTTCGCAACCGAACAAAACACCTATTTTTGAAAGGGGAATAGATGTATTTTGAAAAAAATCATGCAATTCAGATGCTTTAAAAACTGGTTTTGAAAGCCGCCGAGGACGAGCCGTTGTAGCCAAAATAAAATTTAAATCTGCGATTGCTTCCTTTAAAGTCGAAAAAACTTTTGCTTCTCGTAAAATCGGATCGGCACCGGAACTGGCTGCATAAGCTTTTTCATCAAAGGGCGATTCACGTGGATCAACAACCCGCAAATCGTAAACTCCGCAATTCATCATAGCTCTTGCTGCCATACCGATATTTTCGGCCATTTGAGGACGAACTAAAATGAAAACGGGCAATGCTGACATTTTACCTTTAAGTACTGTCAAATCCTTTTGCCGCTTTGCTTGATTTTTCAAAATTACTCCTTTTTAGAACGAGGAGCTCCGACACTGACATGGAGTAAAGCATTTTGTTCATCAACCTTTTCAATTTCCACGTTTTTGTCGGTATTTAAAACAGGAAATGTTTCAGCTTTTTCGTCTTCTTCCACACGTTGATGCTGTTCCAGTTTTGTTTGTTCCTTAAAAGCATCCATATATTCATCCATGCTTATACCATTTCTATCTTGGAATCTCTGCTCCATTTTTTCCTGGAGTTTTTTTGAATGTTCTTCTGACGGTTCATTTCTTTCGGAATAATAAGAAAGACGCGATGTCATATCAAAAATACTTTCCCGTGGATTTTCATTAATCTTTTTCTGCAAATCCTCCGGTTTTTCCTTGTAATCATCGAATTGAACCAATGCTTGATTTTCCAATTCTTCTAAGGCCTGTTCCTTTTCACTTTCTTTAGTGTAGGCTGCTTCCTTTATTTTTTTCTGTTGAACTTTTTCAACTGACTTTTGAATTCCATTCAAACGAGCATAATTCATTTTTGCAAAACGCGGATTATCCAAAATAGAAATATGTTTGGTTGTTTTTGCCAACTGTTCCTTCGTATCTGTTTTTTCAATATTAGTGTCAAAATTGAACTTAGGAGCTTCCTTTGTTTCTTTAATTTCTTCTTTCACTTCCTTCTTAAAACTAACTGCTCCGGAAAGAGTGTCTTCCTGTGCAAAAGCACAGAATGAAAACAACGAAAGAAAGACAAAAACAATCCATCTTTTGTTCATAAAATCCCCCTTTATTTAGCTAAACAACGTTTTTTCTCACGCATAAAGTAAATTATTCCCATTGGAATCATAATTAAGTAAACAATTCCCATGATACTGATAACAGCCCAAAAATCTTGGATTAAAAACCAAACCAAGACTGCAACAAAAGCAAGCATGCACAACTGAACAAAACCGCTTTTATCATTCAGTTTTGAAAAATGCAACTTTTTGAAACACGGTGTCGGAATACGTGATGCCATAAAAATAGCACTAAACAACATAAAGAATCCGACTAAGAAACGATTAGATAAAAAGTCCGCACCCGTCCACAAATAAAAGACCAACGGGAACAAAGCGACATATGCGCCACCAGGAGCCGGCAAACCGGTGAAAAAATGCGTCCAATACGGTGGTTGTTTTGTATCCAACATTGTATTAAACCGTGCCAAACGCAATGCACAACATAAAGCCAAAAACAAAGCCAATATCCAAGGAACACCTATTGCTTCTTTTGCTTTATCACCCAATTTGACCGCATCTTCTACCATTGTCCAACGATAAAGTAAAAATCCCGGAGCGACACCGAAACTGACTAAATCAGATAAAGAATCTAATTCTGCACCGAATTTGGAAGACACATTAAATAAACGTGCAACACGCCCATCCAATCCATCAAAAATAGCCGCTAACGCAATACAAATGACCGCCTTAGCCCAATCACCCCAAAAAGCAAACTGCAATGATGATAAGCCACTGGCCAATGCCGCCATTGTTACCATATTCGGGAACATCGGACGAATGTCAACTTCTTTTAAATCCGGCATAGGCATAGGAGCCAAACGCTTTTTAATTTGTTTTTTAAATTGTTTTTTCATATTATTTTTCCTCCCCTTCAAGAGTATTTTGTGTTCCGTTTAAATCAGCCAAAATCGTCTCTCCTGCGACACTGATTTGTCCCAAAGCTACTTTAGGCTGAATCCCCTTTGGTAAAAAAACATCTAAGCGACTGCCAAAGCGAATCAATCCAAAACGATCTCCGGCTTGTAACTCATCACCTTCTTTAACAAAAGAAACAATTCTTCTGGCAATCAAACCGGCAATTTGAACAAATCCGATTTTTGTACCATTAGCCATAATAACCGAATATTCTTCGCGTTCGTTATCTTCACTATCTTTGTCAGCAACATTCAAAAACTTTCCCGGTCGATAGTGAATTTTATGAATCTTTCCGGAAACCGGCATACGATTCACATGAACATTAAAAACACTCATAAAGATACTGATTCGAGTCAAAGGTTCTTCACCCATATCAATTTCGGCGGGAGGAACAACTTCCTTTATATTGCTGATAATTCCATCAGCCGGAGCCAAAACCAACCCTTCCCCTTTTGGCACAACCCGTTTTGGATTGCGGAAAAAGTAAAATGTAAAAATTGTTGCAAGCAATGCAAGAATAAAAAGCGGCGCGACTAATCCAACCGAACAAGTCATCAAAAACAACAATGCAGTCAAACCCGCAAAAATACCAACAAAGCGCAAACCTTCTTTATGCATAGGTGGAAACAAATATCTTTTCCAAGACAAATCTACTCTGGGATCTTCATTTTTTGAATTCATTTTTTCAACTCCTTTATTTAATGTTTTCTTTTAATCTAATCCAAAATAAAAAAAGAAGCAAAGTTTTTTTTGCAAAAAACATACAAAATCTTTCTTGTCAAAAATAAAGAACTATGATAAACTTAGGCAAAATTTTGGAATAAGTCCCTATCGTCTAGAGGCCTAGGACGCTGCCCTCTCACGGCAATAACCGGGGTTCGAATCCCCGTAGGGACGCCACAAATTCTAAAATACATCGGCAGGAGATTTCATCATGCTAAAAAAAATCAATTGGAAAAGTGTGGTTGTATGCGGATTGACCGTTTTGATAATCGCTTTTATTGCACATTACAACTTAACAAATCACACGCCCGATGATAAAAAAGTTGTCAGAATAGCCGCTAATTTTCCCTTAACCGGCGAAGTGGCAATTTATGGAAAATCATTCCAAAACGGATTATTGATGTCTTATGAAGACAACAAAAATCAAATTGCAGGAATGGTAGAATTTGACTGGGGTGACAACCAATTTTCTTCCATGAGTACAATCTCTGTTTTACAAAAACAACTGTTTAAAAATCCGACAATTTATACATCAGCATTGAAACCTCAAACAGACGCTGTCAGCTCTCAAATATCTGAAGTTGGAATTCCGCATTTTGTATGGATCCCGGACAGGAAAATTAATCAAAACCAAAAACATAATAATTTTCGGACTTGGGTAAATCTTCAGAATGAAGCAGATTATTTTGTGAATTATGTCATGAAGCTGAAGGCTGATAAAGTTGTTATTTTTCACACAACCACTGCGGCAAGTCATGAAATTTACAAACATTACATTTCCGAACAACTGAAACAAAAAAATAATGATATTCAAATTCTACTTTTGGAATTTCCAGCCGGTGGTGTTTCAGATATAAGGACATTAGTCCAAAAAGCAGAACAATTCAAACCGGAAGCAATTATTATCAACGGCTTTATTCAACAAATGACATCCGTAGTTCAATTGCTAAAAAGTTATGATGTAATAGAAAACAACCGAATCTTAGCTTCGTTTGATATATTGGATGCCTTAGATTCCATTGAGCATTCTGTTTCAAATGATTTAATTGTTGTTGCCCCTCAGTACATGGTTCATTCTACAGACAAAGAATTAGAATGGGCGAAAAGGTATCGTTCACTTTACAAAGAAGAGCCAAACTACCATGCCGCATTTGCTTATGATATGGGATTGGTTATTTGGGACAGCATGAAACGATTAAATCTTCCCGCGACATCGGAACAATGGATTAAAGCCATTCAAGAAACAGATATAGAAGGAATTACAGGACGAATTACATTTGATAAAAAGGGTGACATTCAAACAAAAATGTACCTTTCAACAATCAAAGACGGAAAGATTGTTCCCGTTGAAAGTGAGCAAGAATGAAAAAATTTTTAATCGGACTGTTTGTTATCTTATGTTTATTCGCAGCCGGATACAATGCCTATCGTTCCAAGCAGCAAAACACATCCGACAAGAAAAATGTTTATGCCGTTCTGCCCATTTCCGGTCCGTTTACGGAATATGTTAAAGTTGTTAAGGAAACAATCAAGTTATGGCAAGAAGACCATCCAAATGCACCTTTTCAGATTACTTATTTAGATTCTGAATCTAATCCCGGAAAGACTGTTTCAATGATTCATCAAATGGCCTCTGATGAAACGCACCCCTTGTTTATTACATCGATGTCTTTGATTAACTCCGCTATTTTGCCGGTTGTAGAAAGATTAGATGGTTTTAACTTTGCAATCACAATGACTTCCATTAAACCGGAATTTAAAAACTCGCACTTTCAAAAAATGTCCCATAGTGGTGAGGATGAGTTAGTACCTATACTGAATTATTCCAAAAAATTTAAACAGATTGCTCTTTTTTATACAAATGAAGAGTTTGGTTTATATAGCGAGAAGTTCATAACCAAGAATCTAGAAAATACTGATTCAAAAGTTGTTTCCGTTATTCCAATAGAACTGTTCAGCCTGAATAACAGAATTGAAGTATTAAAAGGATTGTCGGAAAAACCAGATGCCGTTTTAGTGCTGGGTTTACCAACAATGGGGGTACTGAATATCATCCGTGAATTACATGCTCAAGAATATACCGGAACTATTATTGTCAGTTCTTCTTTCGTACATGATTATATTGTTAAAACCATGGAAAACGATATGGAAGGAATTATTGCTCCGTTTATTGATCTAAATCAGTTAGATTCTGAATTCAAAAAGAAGTTAACAGAGCATAATATTAACATCAACTTTTCAACAGCAGAGTTGTATGATGTCTTAAACATCATTGATTACACATTTAAAAACAATCTGCCTTTCAATCAAGAAACTTACACAAAAATGGGTAAATGGTCCGGAGTAGCGGGCGATGTGACTTTTCCTGGAAATGGAGACAGCTTATACCCATTTATCCTTGTCCAATACAAAAATGGACAATTTATTCCCGTTGAAAAATAATTTATTTAATTACCAATTATGCATCATTACTTCAAAATATCCCTTTTCGTGATCGCAGCTGGGACATTTTTCGGGCGGTTCTTCGCCCGTCATGATATAACCGCAATTACTGCACTGCCAAACAACTTTTTCGGCTCGTTTAAAAACAGTTCCCTTAAAAATATTATCGGCCAATTCCATATACCTTTTTTCATGTCCTTTTTCAGATACTGAAACAGCCCGCCAAACCGCAGCGATTTCAGAAAAACCTTCCTTTTCTGCGATTGAAGCAAATGCCGGATATAAAATTTCACCTTCTTCATGTTCGTTTTGTGCCGCTTCACGCAAATTTTCCAAAGTCGAACGAATAAGGCCGGCGGGATAAGTTGCTCCTATTTCAACATCTCCGCCTTCCAAAAATTTAAAAAAGCGTTCGGCATGTTCTTTTTCCTGATTTGCAGTTAAAGTAAAGATATTAGATATTTGAACAAATCCTTCTTTTTTAGCCTGTGAAGCCCAAAAAGTATAACGATTGCGCGCTTGCCCTTCTCCTGCAAATGAAATTAGCAAATTTCTTTCTGTTTGAGTTCCTTTGATTGATTTTGTCATTTTGTTTCTCCTTTTCCAAAACAAATGAAAAATAGAATAAACAAACTTTAATTGAAACCACTTTTAAAAAATAAAATAGAGTTGTATGAAACAAAAGATATTCTTTTATAAAAAAAACACCACCTGAAATCAAATCAGGTGGTGGTAATTTCAATCACAACGAATTTTAAGCCCGTTTGCGACAATTGTCTTCTCTTCGGAAAGCAAAGGGAAACCTGCTGCTGACTTTTCGTACTTGACTTAACTTACTGCCAATACGTTTGTCATAAGCATCTTTAATCATTGCTTCCTGTTCTTTATCTCTGACAAAGTTTGTGTACACCGCACCTAAAGCAGTAAGACCATCATCATCCGCTTCGGTAGGATCAGCACCGCGATTAATTAAAAATCCTATAAGATCCTTGTTCGAATTATTTTCGTTATTTCCTCCAAGAACTGCCAATATCAAAGGTCTGGCACCGCGATTTCCTCTTGCATTGGGATTTGCGCCTCTGACAACCAAATCTTTAATTCTTTCTTCATCACAATGATTTGCAATTGACCAAAGCAAAGCTTCATCCAATACTTTTTTATCTGTAATTTTGAAAACAACACTTTCATAGATACATTCTTTATCACAAGCCATTGCTGACATCAGTATTTCTTTATCAACTTTAGCTCCTTTTACAAGCAATGCAGCTACAATATTTTCTTTTTCTTTATCAATTGCTTTTGCTAAAATAGTTCTTCCGTATTTGTCCGTCATATTAATGTCAGCACCTTTTTCAAGTGCTGTGCTTATTTGTTTCCAAATAACTTCTTGCGAAGGATTATCAAAATTAACCTTATTAAAGTTAGGCTTTCTCTTTCTACGAGGAAGCATTAAAACTGCTTTTTTCAAAAAGCTTCTAGCCATTTTATTTTCTCCATTTCTATAATAATACATCTAAAAAAACATCACAATTGCATCATAATAGCACTCTTTTTAAAAAAAGTCAACTTTTTTCGCAAAAATTTTAAATGTACTGAATTTCAATGTTATTGGAGCTGTTTAATTCGGCTGACGACAGCAAAAAAACCATTACGGCGGGTGGGTGATAAATGTGTAGATAACCCCAATTGTTCAAAAATTTGTTCTATCGGCACTTGCTTAATTTGTTCTGCATTTTTTCCGCTGTAGGCTGATAAAATAATTGCAATCAACCCTTTAACAATCAAAGCATCACTGTCAGCCAAGAAAGTATAACAGTCGTTGGCATCCTTTTGTGAAACAAGCCAAACTTGGCTCATACAGCCTTCCACTTTGTTTTCATCTGTCCGACAATCTGAAGGAAGGGCATCAAGCCCTTCCCCCAGTTCAATTAAATACCGATACTTATCTTCCCAATCTTCTAAAAAAGAAAAGTTGGATAATATTTCATCAATAGATACCATTTAACTTCCTAATAAAACCATAGGATCTAACATTTCATCACTAACCTTTTGGCCATTAATGAAAAGATCGTTTTTGTTAGTTTCTATCTTAAATTGCAAAGCATCTTTACCCTTTTCATCTTTGACTTTTGAAGCGGTACTTGCAAACGGACGCAAAGCATCTAATACACCACGCCCTTCGTCACAAACCGCATCATAACGTGCTCTGAATTCTTCATTTTTGATTCTGTTTTCTAACATTTGATTTATCAATTCTTGACAAGCAGCTTCATCTATTTTTCTGGGCTCAGGAGCTAAATATTCAAAATTGGTTATTTGCAATGTTCCTTGGAAAGTTTCACGTTCAGGAACAGCTTTTCCTTTTAAGACAATTGCATATTTATCTGCGTCTACGGAAATTTTATTAACATCAATTTTCATATCTTTCAATAATGCATCCATAGCATCATCTATTTCCTTTTGAACGCTCTTCAAGATAACGCTCTTTCGAGGTGATTCCGGCAATGCCTCTGTTTCTGCCAATTTACCGTTTGCTTCGGAAAGATTTGTTAATTGAGTAACCGTAAAGCCCGTTGCAACAACATCCATAGCTATTTGAGACGGCAACTCTTTGCCAATTCCATTCTGTTTAATGTCATTTAAGTCCAAATTAAAACTAACTGTAAGATTTTGATTGGACATATCCTGTTTTAAATCCAACAATTGCTTTAAGTTGAAACTTATCGTGCCCTCTTTTCCAGGAAGGAAAGAAGAAAATTTAACACCGTTGAAACTCATGTTTTGTTCAACATGCGGTGTATTAATTATTTGTTCCAACGGCGAATGGGCTTTTGATGTTTCAGGAACAGATACAGCAAAATCGGCTGATTGAACCGTTAAAGATGCCAACGGATGTGACAAAGTAATTCCTTGTGCGGACATTTTATCTTCTTGCTTAACTTTCGAATCAGACAATATTTTCGCTACATCGGAAAAAAGTAATGATGAAACCGAAAGGGATGTACTATTTTCGAAGGGAACCTTTAAATCATTCACCGACACTTCCTGTTTTTCGATGAAACCTAATGCAGGAATAAATTTTGCGACATAATTAATTCCCGAATAAGATGCTTTTCTTTCCTTCAACACTTTTTCTAATGAAGGAGAAAAATAAGCCAGCTTATCTAATTTTATAGTATAACTTTTATCCGAACCGACAGTGCCGTCTTCCATAACAGGGAAAGAAAAACCGGAAACAACTTCTCCTCCTACGGCAGTTCCATCCGGAACAGATACTTCAAATCCTTTTACCACCGGTCTGATTGATGGATCTGTCTTATATTCTACATCTGCAGACATAACATGATTTTTAACCATTTTGACAATTTCATTTGCCACTGACGTATCTTGCGCAGCCAATGCCACAGTTGAAACGGAAGCCAAAATCAATCCTAAAAAATATGTTTTTTTCATTTTTTCTCCTTTATTCCAAATCTTCCGGTAAAATCGACATATTAAAATCGTACGAAGTTTCACCTTCATCTTCATTTTTATAAACAACGCCGATAAATTGACTGCCCAACGAAACTTCAGCCGGAGCATCTTTACCGGTACCTTCATTCAAAAAGATGTCTTCATTGGAAAACAACTTTCGAAAATAAGCTTGCACTTGTTGCATTTCTGATTTTTTAAACATAAAAACCCCTTTTTTATATATGCATTCTTATCATAATTCAAAAAAAACTTTTTAAAAAGCTTTTTTTTATATATAATCCAAAAATCATGCAAAAACAGATAGAATTAGCTCCTATGTTAGACTGGACAGATACGTTTTTCCGCCAGTTTTTCCGCCTGATTAGTCATCATATGCCGCTTTACACGGAAATGGTAGCTGAGCAGGCATTAGCTCATGGGAGCATCGAAAAGTTATTATCTTTTAATCCGATTGAACAACCTTTAGTTTTACAAGTAGGTGGCAGTACACCTGATTTAATGGCAAATGCAGCTCATCTTGCAGAACAAAAAGGATTTAAAGCCATAAACATCAACGCAGGTTGCCCATCTGAACGTGTCCAAGCCGGTTCCTTTGGAGCCTGTTTGATGTCAGAACCACAAAAAGTGGTGGAATGTGTAAAAGCAATGAAGGCTCAAACACAAATACCCGTTACGATTAAAACACGAATTGCGTTGGATACACCAAACGACTCGACAGACGGATTTGAAGCGTGTTGTCATTTTATTGAAACAACGGCCAATGCCGGATGTAATCGCTTTATCATTCATGCACGCAAAGCTCGATTAAAAGGAATGACACCAAAAGAAAATCGCAAAAAGTTACCAATCAATTATGAATTAGTTTATCGAATTAAAGAAAAATTTCCTGAACTTGAAATTTTAATCAACGGGCAAATTTTAAGTATATTGGAAATCCAAGAACATTTAAAATATACTGATGGTGTTATGATTGGGCGTTGGGCATATGCAAATCCTTATGACTTTATCGAATTTGATAAATTGTTTTATAATGACAATCACCCGATTTTAAGTCGGAAACAAATTATTCAGCATCTGTTTCCTCTGATTGAAAAGCATGAAAAACCTTTACATGTAACACGTCATTTAATGGGATTATATGCAAAAACACCTTTTTCAAAAAAATGGAAACAAATACTACTGGAAAATGATTTGACCAAATTTGAAGATTTTATGAAAAGTTCAACTGACCTTCCATAACTCATTGACTTTTACTAAAATTTGTGGTATACATACTTCCATGTTAATCATGAAAGGAGATACTTTATGAACAAAAAATTTACATCCATTGCAGCAGCAGCCTTACTTGTAGGTGCGGGAATTTCCAATAAAGCAAAGGCCGATGATGTTTCCTTAGAAGAAAAAAGGGAGCGTATTATTAACTTATTGTCTGTTCCTCCTGCCCAACCATCTGTTGTTGTACTTCAACCGACACAAACCGTCATAAAAGAAGTTACTCCAATCGTCATTGTTAAAAAACCGGTTCCGAAACCAGTTGTTATTGTTGTAGAACCAGTCCTTCCTCCACCACCCCCACCGGTAATTATCAGACCTGTTTCACCTATTTATATAAAACCGATAGAACCTATACTTCCTCCTCCCCCAATAATTATCAAACAGGGTAAAAGACCGGCACCTCCTCGACAAGGTGGACGTCATCGTTAATAAAAAAAAGCCTTCGAAAAGAAGGCTTTTTTTATTTCAATTTTCACATTGAAAAATATCTTGACTTTTGTCAACTTTTATTATATTATGCCCGCACATTAATTGTGAAAGGAAAAATTTTATGAATAAAAAACTTTTAACATCTGTCGTGGCTTCTGGATTACTTCTTTGCAGTATTTCTAATAAAGCAGAATCCGCTGAGCGTTCACCTCATTCCGCACCAAAGATTACTAGAATTTTCATTGGCCAACCACAGGCTCCACAACAAAACGTGCCTGTAACCAATCAAAAAATAATAATGAAATCGGCTTCGCGTACCATAATCGTAAATACCAAGTCGACAACTCCGGTAACTATCGTTAAAGAGCAACATCAAAAAGGCAGAACCATTATCAAAAAAGAACCAAATAAAATAACGATTATCGAGCAACGTGTTCGTGCTGATCAAAAGACCCGTTAGAAAATGAAAAGCCTTTGAAAAAAGGCTTTTTTATTTCAATTTTCACATTGAAAAATATCTTGACTTTTGTCAACTTTTATTATATTATACAAATGCATAGCAATTATGAAAGGAAAACATTATGGATAAATTAGCTATTGTTGCTTTAGCTTTTGCTTCAAAACCTTCGCAGAGAACAGATGTTATGGCTTCCCCAAAAATTTCTGCTTCTCCGCTTTCTAATATCGATTCGAGAGTTTCCAAAAAACAGTTTCCTGCTGTTCCCCCAAAAAATATTACCCCACACGGCTCATTTTTCGTAGCCGGCAAACGTACACGATCAGAACGTCGTCGTTAATAAATATTTTAGCAAGTTCATAAAAGCCTTCAATTGAGGGCTTTTATTTTATCTGAACAACAATCGGAGCGTGGTCAGACGGTTTCTCACAAGATCTGTATTCCTTCAACACATCTGCACAAACGATTTTTTCTTTAAAATAATCAGAAGACAAAAAAATGTAATCTAAAAAAATGCCGTGATTGCGAGGCCATGCCCCTCCTTGGAAATCCCAGAAAGTATAAAACTCTTCATTTTGATGATATTCCCGCATCGGATTTTCCATCGGTAAAGATAAAAGCTCTCTGAAGGCCTGACGCACCGGAGGTATCATCAAAACACTGTTTTCAAAAAGAGCCGGATTATAGACATCTTTATCTTGTTCGATAACGTTGAAATCACCACCGACAATATATTTTTCAATTCCTTGTAAGTATTTTTTTAAAGCTGCTAACCATTTCAACTTGTACTCTAATCTGGATGTATCTGTCGGATCGTTAGCAGGAGCTTGTCCGTTTGGCACATAAACACTGATTAAATGTGTGCCGTCAGATTGAACAGCTTCCACAAAACGTGCTTGATCTTCAAACCCCTCTAATGCCACGGATTTCAAAGTTATTGGCTCTTTACTTAAAACAGCTACTCCGTTCCACGCTTTCTGTCCTGAAATAACACTTTCATATCCGACCGACTTTAATTCAAAGAAAGGGAACTTATCTTCTTCAACCTTAATTTCTTGCAAAAAAACAATATCCGGTTTTTCTTTTTCCAACAGCATAAGTAATGTATCCATCCTTGCTCGAATCGAAGCTACATTCCAAGAAATAATTTTTTTCATTGATTTTTTTTCCTCTTATCCTATAATTTACTTTATGGGAGATAAGTATAAACTTTTTTTATGGGTTGTCATTCTTTTTTTGAGTATGTCTGTTCACGCTCAATGTCCGGACATGGGAAAACCAAAATTAGATATTACTTTTAAATACGGCAAAATTTTTTATGTTAATGATAAAAGCAGTAAAGATTTCCCCGGTGAACCTTATTCTTCAGTCATGGGATTAACTGTGACAAATTTAAAAAATACAGTTTCCGGTTCCGTAAAAGTACAACAAATCGGAAGAGACAGCTACTGTTTCCTATTAAGTAAGCTGAATGTGGAAATAGGTTTTCCCCGCATAGATATTTATATTGATAAAAAATACAGACCGGGTTCCTGTAATTATAAGGTTATTAAAGAACACGAAAATTATCATGCTCGTGTCCACCAGGAAGGACTGAAATTTTTCTCAAAAAAAATTGAAAAAGCCTATCAAATTGCTTTAAACAAACTTCGTCCCGTTGAATTTCAGTCCGAACAGGGTGCTCAACAAATAAGCTTGCAAATGATAAAGCAGGTAGAGCAAGATGTTCAACCTTTACTTGACTATGTGCAAAAAAGATTAACCGAAGAAAATTTGGTTATAGATACCAATTCTTCTTACGAAGCAGAAAGCAAACGTTGCCCGGAGTGGTAAAATTTTATTTTATCAATCTTTTGTTAAGAATTATCCGTAATAATATGTTTATTGTTTTGGATAAAGGGGTCTTTTGTGTTAAAAAAGCTTATTCTTATTCTTATATGTCTTTTTATAAGCCGACCTGTTTTGGCTGTTACATCAACTCTGGTTGCTGACGTACAAAGCGGTTATGTACTACACGCACAAAATGCTGACAGACAGCAATATCCTGCTTCTTTAACAAAAGTAATGACTTTGTACATTACATTTGATGCTTTGGAAAAAGGTTTAATCAGTATGGATGATTTGTTACCCGTTTCAAAGCACGCTGCAAAACAACCCAAATCAAAACTTTACTTAAAAGAAGGTTCTGTTATTTCTGTCAGGGATGCTATTTTAGCTTTGATTGTCAAATCTGCAAACGATGCCGCAGTTGTTTTGGCAGAAGGGCTGGCTCCTTCGGAAGAAGATTTTGCATTGATGATGACTCGTTTTGCAAAAGATTTGGGCTTAACTCATACAACATTTAAAAACGCATCCGGATTGCATAATCCCGAACAAGTTACTTCGGCAAAAGATATGGCCGTATTAGCTATTGCCATGATTAACCACTTTCCGCAATACTATCCGTTGTTTTCAACAAAGTCTTTCAAGTTCAATGGAAAAACATATTATTCACATAATGGCATTTTGCTTTACTATAAGGGCGCAGAAGGATTTAAGACGGGCTTTGTTTCGGCAGTCGGTTACAACATTGTTTCAACTGCAAAACGTGACGGGCGTACGTTGGTTGGCGTAGTCATCGGAGAAAACAGTGCTGAAAAACGCGACAGAAAAATGAAATCTTTATTGGATGTTGGATTTAAAAAAGCCAAAGAAAAAGAAGTTCAATTAGCAAAGTTGGGACAAAATCCATTCTTAAAAAAGGCTTTTATTTCAAAATCGCACAGAGATATTTATGATCCGGTTTTAATCGCCAGTGTTGCTCGCACACGTGCAAAAGTAACCGAATTAACGGCAACCGGTAATCAAATTTTATTAGCTTCTATCCCGTTATCTTCTCTTGAAGATGATACAATTCAAATTGATCAAGGTGACTATATACCTGCAGATTGGAGCATTCAAATCGGGGCTTTTTCTTCAAAGGCAAAAGCAGAAAAACAAGCTCAAACAGCTCAAGAAATTTTAAAAATCAAAACAACCGCCGTAAAATTGCCAGAACATTCTTCTTTATTCCGATCCAGATTATCGGGATTTGAAACAAAAGAAGATGCGGAAGCCGCTTGCAAAATTTTGGCGGGCAAGTCTATGCCTTGTTTAGCTATTGCACCACATAAAGGAATGTACTAAAAAATTTTGCTTTTCTTGTTAATTGAACTATGATATATTGCACAAGAAAAGGAAAAATGATGAAAAAAATATTTTTAATAGCTTTTTTATGTTTGATTTTGTCTGGTTGTGCTTCTGATGAAGTGATGCCTGAAAAATCCGTGGAAACCTTGTACAATGAAGCAATGGATTATGTCGAAGACGAAAGTTATGATAAGGCAATTAAGCTATTTGATGAAGTAGAACGTCAACATCCATATTCACCCTGGGCTGCCAAGGCTCAAATTATGACCGCCTATTTGTATTACAAGCAACCTAAGTACAATGATGCTGTTTTAGCAATCAACCGTTTTTTAAGTTTGCATCCGGGTAACAAATATGCTCCCTATGCTTATTATCTGAAAGGTATGTGTTATTACGAACAAATCACAGACACAGATCGTTCACAAATGCCAACGCAGGAAGCATATGATACATTCAATCGATTAATTGTCCTTTATCCGAATACTGAATACGCAAAAGATGCCGTTGCCAAAATGCGCCTGACATTAAATCACATTGCCGGTAAAGAATTAACCATCGGACGTTATTATTTAAAACAAGGAAAATATGGTGCCGCACTCAATCGTTTTGCAGATGTGGTACGTAATTATCAAAACACAGAACAAGTCGAAGAAGCTTTATATCGTTTAACCGAAACGTATTTGATTTTGGGATTAGATGATGAAGCAAAACGTGCTGCTGCGGTTTTAGGATATAACTATCCTGCATCCGAATGGTACAAAAAAGCATACAATTTGATGGAAAAAGAGAAAAAATAATATGTTGCAATCGTTATCAATTCATAATGTTGTTTTGATTGATAAGCTAAGTTTAAACTTTGAAAAAGGTTTAAGCGTTTTTACCGGTGAAACAGGTGCTGGTAAATCCATTTTGTTGGATGCTTTATCTTTGGCTTTGGGAGAAAGAGCAGATACCGGATTGATTCGCCATGGGCAAGATGCTTTGTCTGTTACGGCAGAGTTTTCAATTGATGAAAAACACCCTGCTTATCGCATGTTACAAGATAATGAATTAGATGCGGCGGATACGACTCTTATTTTACGACGGACACTTTCCAAAGACGGGAAAAGCAAAGCTTTTATCAATGATACACCGGCCAGCGCCAATTTACTGCGTCAAATCGGTGATACATTGGTGGAAATACATGGACAATTTGCCAGCCACAGTTTGCTCAATCCTGCTACCCATTTGGGCGTTTTAGATAAATACGGAAAATTGGAAAAGCAAGTATCCGATTGCCACAATGCATATACCGATTGGAAAGATGCAGAAAAAAATGTACAACGGGCTTTGGCGATATTACAAAAAGCAAAAGATGATGAAGAATTTTTGATTCATGCGGTCAAAGAATTACAAGCCTTTAATCCCAAAACAGGAGAAGAAAAAGAACTTTCTGAACGCAGAACGGCTTTAATGAATGCCGAAAAAATAACCGAAAGTTTAAATGCCGCTTATCAAATTTTATCTTCTTCTGCCGGTTCTGATTTGCAATCCAAAATCACAACGGCTATGCGCGAACTGGAAAAAGCGGATCGTTTTATGCCGGATAAGTTCAAAAACATTTTATCCGATTTAGATACAATATCAGAAGGACTGGCCGTTGCTTCTGATGAATTGGAAAACATTGCATCTTCTTTTGAAGACCCTGCACAAGAATTAGAACAAGTTGATGAGCGCTTTTTTGCATTAAAAGATTTAGCCCGCAAATACCACGTAGAATGTGATGAACTGCCTGCAACATTGTCTGATTTTGAACAAAAGTTATCATTGATTGACAAGGGTGAAGATGAATTGGTTACCTTACGTTCTGCGGCAGAAAATGCTCGATTGAATTTTATCCAAAAAGCAACTTTACTCAGTCAAAAACGTCACGAAGCAGCAAAGAAATTAGATAATGCCGTTGCCAAAGAATTGCCGGCTTTAAAATTAGAAAAAGCTCGTTTTGTTACTCAAATTGAAGACTTATCGGAAAATAATTTTACAGGCGACGGGATGAATCAAGTTACTTTCTGTATTTCCGCAAATGCTGGTTTACCCCCTGCTCCACTTAACAAAGTTGCTTCCGGTGGTGAATTGGCTCGTTTTATGTTGGCTTTAAAGGTAAATTTAGCCGGCTTGGAAGACATCCCGACTTTAATTTTTGATGAAGTAGACAGTGGTATCGGCGGTGCAACCGCTTCTGCTGTTGGGGAACGATTGGCTCGATTAGCAAAAGAACGGCAAGTTTTGGTCGTAACCCATTCCCCGCAAGTTGCGGCTTTTGGTTCTGCACACATGCAAGTATCAAAATTTACAAAAGATGACGCTGTTTTAACAACCGTTACCCCCTTACAAGACGACAACCGTTTGGAAGAAATCGCACGTATGTTGTCGGGTGCTCAAATTACGGAAGCGGCTCGATTAGCAGCAAAAACGTTATGGGAGAAATCATGCATTTAAGACAAATAGCTCCGGAAAATTTAACATTTGAACAAGCAGCCGAAGAACTAAAAAATTTGGCAAAAGAATTGTCTGCCCTTGATGATGCATACTATCGTGAAGATGCGCCATTGCTTGATGACAGTGCTTATGATGCTTTAAAAAAACGTAATGAAGAAATCGAACGTTTGTTTCCCGAATTGATTTTACTCAACACGCCGTCTAAAAAAGTCGGTGCCAGTGCGGCAGAAGGTTTTTCAAAAATCACACATAAAGAACCTATGCTTTCTCTTTCAAATATCTTTGAAGAAAGTGATATTTTGGATTTCACGGATAAAATCAAACGTTTTTTAAATTTGGAACAAGACATAGATTTTGTAGCTGAACCTAAAATTGACGGATTATCTTATTCCGTTTTATATGAAAAAGGACAATTCGTCAAAGCTGCTACACGCGGTGATGGTGCAATTGGTGAAGATATTACGGCCAACATTAAAACTATTCCCGAATTACCGCTTCAACTAAAAGGAAATAACTTTCCGGACACAGTCGAAATTCGTGGTGAAGTTTATATGGATAAAGCCGATTTCTTTGCTCTAAATAAGCAACAAGAAACATTTGGTAAAAAAATATTTGCAAATCCGCGTAATGCGGCGGCGGGTTCTCTGCGACAATTGGATCCGTCCGTCACAGCATCCAGAAAATTAAGTTTATTCGCTTACACGGTCGGCTATGTAGATAATCCAACTTGGCAAACTCAATGGGAATTGTTGGAACTATTCAAAGAATGGGGTTTCCCGGTTGCTCCACAGATTCGCTTTTGCAGAAATAATGATGACCTATTGAATTATTATCGTCATATGCAGGAAATTCGTGCCGATTTAAATTATGATATTGACGGTGTTGTTTATAAAGTTAATCGCTTAGATTATCAAAAACGCTTAGGTTCTATTGCACGTGCACCACGTTGGGCCATTGCACATAAATTTCCACCAACACAAGCACAGACTCGATTAAACAACATCCGAATCCAAGTCGGCAGAACGGGTGTTTTAACACCTGTTGCGGATTTAGAGCCGATTAACGTTGGAGGTGTAATGGTATCTCATGCAACATTACACAATAAAGATGAACTTGACCGCAAAGACATTCGTATTGGTGACACGGTTATCATCCAACGTGCCGGGGATGTTATTCCTCAAGTTGTTCAAGTTCTAAAGGAAAAACGTCCTCAAAACAGTAAACCATTTGAATTTCCAAAATTCTGCCCGATTTGCGGCAGTCATGTAATCCGCGAAGAAGATGAAGCTGCCCATTATTGCAGCGGTGGTTTAATTTGCCCGGCGCAAGCTTTGGCTCGTCTGAAACACTTTGTATCAAAAGATGCATTGGATATCGAAGGATTAGGCAAAAGAAATATGGAAATTTTCTTTGACTTAGGTTGGATTCGTACTCCGTCCGATATCTTTGACTTACAAGCAAAACATTCTGATGATTTGATATTCATGGAAGGATGGGGTGAAAAATCCACGTCAAATCTTTTTGATGCGATTGCAAAGGTTCAACAAGAAACGGCATTGGATAAATTTATTTTTGCTTTGGGAATTAGAGGTGTTGGCAGTGCAACAGCACGCATATTGGCTGAACACTATGCAACTTTTGAAAATCTGACAAAACAAGCAACTTCTTTATTCGGAAAAGATGAACTGTTAGCGATTGATGGAATCGGCGACATAATGGCAAATGACATCATTGACTTTTTCCAGGAACCAAAGAATCGAGAATTATTGGAAAAATTAACGTCACAAATCAAAATATTGCCTTATGAAAATCACAAACGACAGACAGCTCTTACCGGGAAAACAGTTGTTTTCACAGGCTCTTTACAAGAAATGACTCGTGATGAAGCAAAATCTTTAGCATTGGCCGCGGGGGCAAAAGTATCAGGCAGTGTTTCTTCAAAAACTGACTTTGTTGTCCTGGGTGAAAATGCCGGCTCAAAGGCTAAAAATGCCGAAAAATTAAATATTTCGATAATAAATGAAAAAGAATTTAAACAAATGCTTGAAATTATTTAAAAGTCTGCTAGACTGAAAAAAAGGACAATGGGGAAACAAGATGACCGACGAAAAAAAAGAGATTCAGAATAAAGAAAATCCGACAAAAACCGGCTCGGAATCAGAATATGTCGGGCCGCCCAAATCGCACGAATTTAAGGATAACAACAACCAGGAAATTAAAACCAGTACAAAAGCACGTATCTTGTCTGATCCTTCTCGTCCCGATTTAAAATTTCCTGTTCCCCAAGAAGTAAGTCCGGATATAAACATCGATGAAATAGATGAAAGCACTCTTGAAATAGATGAAGACAGCATCTTAATGAAACACGGTGACTTCAAAGGCGATGGTGGCAGCAACGAATTGCTTCGTGCTATCGTGGCTGAAGATCCTACCTTTGTAGTTAAAGAGGATGTTAGAAAGGGAGGAATCAAGGGTAGTAAAGGCGGGAGTAACGCCGCTAAAAAGAAAAGTTTCGATGCTAAAGCATTCCAAAAAGAATTAGAAGAAAAACTAAAGAAGCTGTGGGAAAAGCGTAAGATAATAAAAGAATTTTACGAAAAGAACATCAAATATTTCCATGCATTAAATGTTTTATGGATGATTGCAAAATCTGTCTTTTATTCTATCGGCTTAGCTTTCTTTATTGTGTGCTTATTCTTCTTTATTTCGTTTAATTCCCTTATTCGATCATATCTGAACAAAAAAGGGTTGGAAAATGTCACGTTTGGGAGGATCGAACATTCCTTATCCGGTTTTGTTTTCCATGATATCCGGGAAAAGAATGGTTTGTTTTCCATCAACAGTATCAAAGCTCAATACAGTTTTGCAGATTTATTGGAAAAGAAGATTCCTTTTGTTGGAGTTGATACATTAAAAATATATATTCAAGAAGGTGAAAATGCAAAGAATACATCACAAGAACTTACAAAAATTTTACTGAGTTTAGGTATTTTTGATAAAAATTCGCTTTTCTCGATTAATTCACTACATTTTGAAAATTCTGTTTTGTATGTCGGAAACAAAGAATACAAATTACCAGTTAGTTTCTCAGGAGTCGGTAGTTTAGAGGCAACAAAACATTTCTTGTTCCCTATTACATTGAAAAATGAGTATGTAAAATTGAATGCCAATGTAGAACTTGACATTGCTTCTTCATCATCAACATGGAAAATGGAGATTGTAAGTGGTTCTTTGACATTACCGAATATAGAAGAAAAGAATCTGACCGGAACGGCAACGCTTAAAACGGCAAATGGAACGTTTAATTCCATTAATTTTGCCGGACAATTAAAGGATGATGAATCGACAAAAGAAGTATCCATTTATGCTTCTAAAAACGCTAATTCAGCTTGGTCAATAAGAGTCAACTTGGCAGTTCCTCAAAAGGGCGATCCAACTACTTATCTATTGAGTTTATCAAACGTCCTAATAGGAAAAGATTGGAAGTCGTTCAAATCCGAATCTCCCATTTCACTCAAAGTATCAAACTTTCAATATGATGATTTTAAAGCCGATGAAATTAAAGTTTCCGGAAGGGGATCTTTAAATTGTGCGCTTGATGGCTGTACCTATGTTGTAAAGGAAAAATCGGATATTATTTTATTTTCACCGTCCTATACTCTTTACGAAACAAATTTTTCCGTGAACTATCCTATATATATTGAGGTGCTTCCGACAAAAGAAGCTGCTTTAACATTAAGAGCAGATAAACTTCTTTTTGATATTCGTTCAGCCGCAAGCACATTTGCCTTACGGAAAAAGTCAGGAGTTGTTACCAACCAACCAACTGATGTTAGCATCAATAATTCTCATATAAAAGGATCTTTCAGTTTGGAGGATAAATCATTCAATGCTGATGTTTTAATTAACTATAAAGAGATTAACGATACAAATTTCCGATTGGCAAACGGTAATGTACATTTCTCCCTTAACAAAGGTGATTTAACAACGCGAATAGTTTCGCAGAGAGCACGTTTAAAAACGTTTGATTATTTTAAACCTGAAGTCAATTTAGTTTTAGATATTTTACCGAATAATTATTTCGATGCGACTGTAAAAAGTGATAAAAATAATTTATCTATAACAGCAGATGGTTACTATAATCCGTATAGTCTCAACGCCTCTGTAGCAATTCAAACGACGACCCCTATCGTTTTTGGCGAAGATCAACCTTTACCTCAGGATGTGTCGTCTTTCTTCAGCGAGCATCTTAGAAATGTATCAGGTTCTGTAAGTATAAAGGGAATGATACATTATAAAGACCTTCGTTCTATTAGTGGTCCTTTGAAAGTCTTAATTGATGATGCATCTTTTACTTACGGAAACACAACTGTTAAGGGATTAAGTACTGTTTTAAATATTTCTCAAATTGTTCCTTTCGGCGCACAAGGTGTTCAAAATATTTATGCAGAGGAAGTAACAAACATTCTGCCATTCACAAATGCTAATGCACAGGTATTCTTTGATGCAGGACGTAAACAATTCAATTTTTCTTCTTTGTCGATTGACGTAGCGGGATATTCATTACTTATCGATCCAATGTGGTACAGTTACACATCCCCTGTTTACACCTTTAATTTTAAGGGCAGACCTGTTCTGGCACAAAGTATTGTGGATGCGACAACATTGAAAGATGTTCAAATTAAAGGAAATGCATCCGTTAATCTTTCTTTGCAAATGGAAGGACCTGAATTTTCCTTAAAATCATTTGAATTTTTGATTCCTTCCGATGGAACTATTTATTATACACCGTCATCTTATCCTCACTCTTATTTGGAAAACTTGAAACAGCTTGATTTCAGAAGGTTATCCATTTATTTAACAGAACAAGATAAAGAAAATGAATTAATCTTTTCCAGCGAAAACAAAGCAAATAAAGTAAAAAAGAAAACAAGTTTCCGTATGAAAGTCGAAGAACCGCTTCCAAGCTACATAAAAGAACAAAAAATAATAGTTCCGAATTTTGTTAAGGAAGAAAAAGGAAGCTTTTAATTGATGTCTGTTTTTCTTCTTTGTTTCTTGATTGCTTTGTGGACGCTTATCTTAATTCAAACGCATTATCTTTTTACTTGTCTGATTGCATTGATTTTTGTTATCGGAATCTTCTTGCTTTCTCAAAAACAACCCAATATCCGATTACCAAAAATTTTTTTGATATCAAGTAAAGTCATCTTAGCAATATCTTTTTGGTCTTGTGTCGCTTTTTGTTTATTTTCTTATGAAAAAAGCATTGCGTGCACAAATTGTATACGAGAACACCTTCGCCAAACAGATTTAATAAGTGCAATAAATTTACAAACCTTATGGGCCTCTTATTCACGATTTATTACCATAATCGGATTGTTTATTTTGTGGGTCATTACCTTTGTTCTGATAACAAAAAAAAGGATAAACGCAAATGATTGATTTTTCATTTTTAAACGGCTTATGGATTGCCTTTATTCTGACTTCATTTGCTTCCTTTTTTGTTTTCTTTGCAAGACAATTTAAATTACTTGTCATGGGTGCTTCTTTGGCCTTATCTGGCATCAGCCTTCAATTTTTAGATGTTGATATTTTTCGTATATCAGAAAACGGACAAATTATCGTTGCCGGTTTATGGATTTTATTTTTATTTCAAATTATTGCTTTTAAGTGGATTTTAATCACAAAGACAAAACTTCACCATTCATTCTTCTTTTTACCGTTTTTAGCCTTTGTATCAATGGCAATTTCTTTGGATTTACTTACCTTTGCACTGGGCTTATCTCTTTTCAATATTACGTTTACATCTCTGAGTGCGCTAAAGGGGAAACCAAAAGAGCAAATATTTATCGCCATTCAAAAAATGATGATTGCCTTTTTAAGTTACGCTTATGGTATGGCAATTTTGTTTTCCAGAGAAGGAAATATTTTATTTAATCGACTATACCCAAAATTAAGCAAACTTGAATGGGACGAATGGACAACATTAGGCATCGGTTTAATTGTTTTGGCAATAGGCATTGAACTATATGCAATTATTCCTTTAATCGGTAAGAAAAATGAAAAAGTTTGAAATTATTTTTAAAGAAACTTGTACCAGTACAAATGACGTAGCAAAAGAATTGCCCGTTTATACGGCTGTCTATGCCGGACGGCAAACAAACGGTCGGGGACGAATGGGACGCACGTGGCAAGATGGGCAAGGAAATTTAATGACCAGTATTGTCTTACCCAAACCTAAACAAGCGCATCTTTTTTCTTTTATTGCTTCTTTATCCGTGGCACAAAGTATCGCTTTTCTATCGCCTCGCATTAAATGGCCAAATGATATATTGATCGAAGGCAAAAAAGTTTGTGGCATTTTATTGGAAACTCATGAAGATAAATTAATTATCGGAATCGGCGTTAATATAGAAAACCATCCGCAAACGGGCATGCTTTATAAAACAACTTGTTTAAAAGAACACGGGCGCACCGTTGAAGCAAAAAAATTGCTATCTGATATTTTACAAAATCTTTCTTTTATGATAGAATGTTTTGAAAAGAAAGGTTTTGCACCTATTCGTTTGGAATGGTTGGAATTTGCATGTGGCATTGGACAACCGATCACAGTTAATTTACCAAATCAATCTATTGAAGGTATATTTAGCGGCATTAATGAAAATGGTGCATTGATTTTAACAACAAAAAATCAAACGCAATTTATTACTGCGGGTGATGTTTTTATGATTGATGGAAAAAAAGATGAATAAAGAAAATGAATTATCCGATAATTCAATGCAAGAAGAACAACCGGAAGTTTTAATTCCAAATGATTCTTTGGTTTTTGTCCCCTTGGGTGGCATAACGGGAATCGGGATGAATTTCTTTTTATACGGTTATCAAGGCAAATGGTTAGTTGTTGATTGCGGAATGGGTTTTTCCGATGATCACTTTCCTGGTGTTGATTTATTATTACCTGATCCGACTTTTATTGCTCGACATAAAAAAGATATTGTCGGATTGGTCATTACACATGGGCATGAAGATCATATCGGAGCGATTCCTTATTTGTGGCGGGATTTACAATGTCCGATTTATGCAACACCCTTTACAGCTGAATTGATAGAAGATAAGTTAATGGAATTCGATTTGATGCGGCGCGCCGAAATCAATGTTGTAGAAAAGGACAGTACAATTGATTTAAATCCCTTTGAAATTGAATTTATTTCAACAGACCACTCTATACCGGAACCAAATATGCTTGCTATTCATACACCAGAAGGAATTATTGTCCATTCAGGCGACTGGCGTTTTGGACAGAATGACATTGATATAGATACAAAACCATTACAAAAACTTGGAAAAAAAGGTGTATTAGCTTTAATTTCCGATTCGACAAACATTTTTGTTCCTGCACAAGAAAAAAGCGAACTGGACGTTGCTAATACATTAAAAGAACTTTTTGCAAAACAAAAAGGCCGTATTTTTATTACATGTTTTGCATCAAACGTCACGCGCATGGAAAGTATTTATAAAGCCGCAAAAGAAAACGGACGTTTTGTTTGTCTGTTAGGCAGATCGTTGTGGCGAATCGATGATGCTGCACGTTCTACCGGTTATTTAAAAGACGTTTTACCTTTTTTAACGGAAGAACAAGCTGAAGAACTTGACAGTAATAAAATTGTTTATGTTTGCACCGGGTCACAAGGTGAACCTTACTCTTCACTTTCAAAATTGGCATCTGTTAACAATGCTTCATCTATTCGTTTAAACGAAACGGATGTTGTTATCTTTTCATCACGCGTTATTCCGGGAAATGAACAGGCAATTGCAAGTCTGCAAAGACGTTTAATGGCCACCGGTTGCAAAATTATTACGGACAAAGATGCCTTGGTACATGTATCCGGACACCCTGCCCGCGCAGATGTACAAAAACTGTATCAAATATTGAAACCTAAGATTGTTATTCCTGTCCATGGTGAACCTTTACAATTGATTGAACAAAAAAAATTGGCATTAGAATCCGGAATAAAAATCGCAATTAATTTGGAAGAAGGGGACGTATTGGAATTAAATGATGCCGAACCGGAAATCTTGGGTGAAGTCCCGGTCGGTTGTTTGGCCGTTGACGGGAAAAAGATTATTCCAATCAGCGCAAGTGTCATCAAAAAGCGTCGTCAAATGATTGATGCAGGATCTGTTGTTGTCACTGTTGTCGTCAACAGAAACGGTGAAATTTTGGGACAACCACAACTGTCTTCCTTCGGTTTATTGACTGAAGAAGATGGCAGTCAAGATGAATTATTCAAAAGCATTTTTGACACCGTTCAAAATCTGGATGAAAACAAAAAGAAAGATGATGTAGTCTTAAAAGAAGAAATTCGAATTGCTGTTCGTCACTTCATCAACGAAATGTACGGAAAAAAACCATTATTGGAAATTCATTTAATTCGGATTTAAAGGTAAATCACTTTTCATTTAAAGCCTTCATCAGCAATCGATAGGCTTGCGTGATATTTTTGAAGACTTCCTCTGCTTCTTTCGAACCACCATTTTTGTCCGGATGGTATCTTTTTGCCAATGCTTTATACTGCACCTTCACGGTTTCGGTTGTAATAGGCGGATTTAAGTTCAAAGTCCGAATTGCATCCAAATGTTCAACCGTTGCCAAAAAAGGTCTTTTAATCTGTGCATCTTTACTTTCAAAATCATCCATTTCAGGTAAAACACGACGTTTTTTCTGACGTCCTTTTGATAATCCTAAAATATCCAACGGATCTTTTAAAGCATTCGCGTACAAATCATTAACATGCCATGTCGGACGATGTCCAACTATATCTAATTGAATTTGCATTTCTATCTCATCAGGACTCATACCTTCGTAAAAGTTCCAATTTTTGTTATACTCTTGGACATGTTCCAAACAAAACCAATAAAAATTTTTCAAAGTTCTATCTTTGGGGGCACGATAGATACCCTCTTTCTTACAACCCTTGCAATCACAAGGTTTTCCTGTACTTTCCGGAATATACTTTTTACTACTTTTACGTATACCCATTATAATATTTTCTTCTATTTATAAAAAATATTCACTTATTATATTGCAATATAATCGTTTATGACCTATTATAAAGTGTATAAACGATTTGTTACAATCGTTTTAGTTAAAATTAATTTGTTATGATAACTGAAAAGAAAGGAAAAATCAATGCTTTTATGTAAAAATGTCGTTGTAAATGGTCGCAGAACGAGTATGCGTTTAGATAAAGAAACTTGGTTGGCTCTTTCAGACATCTGCAAAAGAGAAAACATTACACTTTACAAGTTATGTTCCTTGATTGATTCATCAAAAGGATCTTCGGGTTTATCTTCAGCGACACGTTTATTTGTTTTAACATATTATCGCCGTTCCTTAGCAAAATATGAAATCGGCGTTAAACCTACAATGGAAGCGGCTCCCAGTTTTCGTGTAGAACAAGTTTTAAATGCTGTTCGCAGTCAATAATTCCCGTTTTATACCCTGGGAAAAAAGGATTAATCGACATGATTAGTCCTTTTTCTTTTAAAAAATTCATTTTTTACTAGCCTTTTTATTATTATTAAAGTATAATCAAGTAAATTTAGTTATGGAAAGGTGAAAAATGGATATAAAAAAAGTACAAAAAGTGACCTTTGTCTTTACTGTTTGGACACTTCTTTACCTCATTTGGTTTCGTTGGTTTATGATGTACCATTGGGAATTTAATATTTTCATGGCTGATCATTGGAAAGATGCATTTAATGAGTGGTGGAATAAAGGTTGGATTATTCAGGGTTCTTGGTGGGTCTTTGTTATCATGTTGTTTTTGTTTATTCCACTTTGGATATTGGGTTTTTCGTTGCTTATTTCCATCGATTACAAAGCTAAATATAATCGATTATTTGAAACGTTAATTTATCAGAAAAGATCAAAAAACAACCAAAAGAAAACTTCGAAAATTCGCGTTAAAAGAAAAAAGTCTTACATAGAAGTTCGTCCGCAGGCATTGGCTGGCACTCCCCAAGAAGTTGCGCCAATTCGTCCATCAAATGAAAGTGATGTTATGGCAAGCTCTCCGGATACTAATGATTTATTCATGTCCGACAATAATTCAGCTACATCACAAAATACTTCTTATTCGCACAGAGAAGTAACAGATGATTTTGAAGGAAAATCTCCATTTGAAACTCCAAATATGATGCATGAGTTTTTGGATAAAGAACATCGTGAAGAGTTAAAAGAAAACTTACCTGATATTATGGAAGAAGCCGGTGCTGTTGTTATAGAAAAGCCCGTTTTAGATGGAAACTCTGTCGATTATTTAGCTTTATCAACAGAAACTGCTTTTTTGGTATTAACTGATAAAGAAGAAGGCGATTGGTTAGCAGATGAGGAACGCTTTAACGACGAAGATCCATTGTGGTTTTCAGAAACATCTCATCGTATTTCACCAATTACTATTCTGAAAAATTTTGAAGCCGCCTTAAAAGGAAAATTGTCTGAGGCCGGACTGGATATTCAAACACAGATTATTTTGGTAAAAACAAACGGAAATATAATCAATGCGGAAGATATGCTACCGACATGGGAACAAATGAAGGCTTTGATTGCACGATCTTCTTTTGGATTGCCGGAAGAACTGCCTTCTTTCACTGATGTTTTTCCGAAAGGTTTGTCAACGCCAGATGACAAAATTGTTAAAAAAGTTAAGTCATTTTTTGAAAAATAGTCAAGCATAGGGGAGAGAAATGGTATTTCAGCGCGCGGGTGAATATGCAGGTAGAGATAAAGCAGCTTCTTTCTTGGTTGTAGGTGCTGCAATTGCTGTTGTCGTTTTTATATTGATGTCCTACCTTATCATTCCTGTTACGTATATCTTAGATAACGGACTTTCACGCCAGGTGGGTGCAAATGTTTTGGGCTTTTTAGGTAAAGCGATAGACCCCCGTTTTCTATGTCATGAATATTCCGGTTGGGTTCAAAAAAGCTTCATGTCCAGAAGAATAGGAACTATATTAATTCCATTTATTCCATTCATTACTGCAGCCATAATATTTATTACTGCAGTTATCATCAATCCGCACAGTTTTATGTTAAACACGTATGGTAGCGGTCATATGGCAACTTATGCTGATGTTAAGAAAATGGGATTATTTAAAGGTTTTGTTATCGTATTGGGACGTTTCAAAGGTAAATTGTTAAAAATGCCGGAAACCTTATCTGCCTTAGTTGTTGCGCCTCCTGGAACCGGTAAAACAGCAGGGGTTGTGATTCCGACTATTCTAGAGTCTCCGGGTATGAGTATTATTGTTAACGACCCCAAACCTGAATTGTGTTATAAAACATCGGGTTATCGTGCAACACAGGGGCCTGTATTTATCATCAACTGGGGTGAAGAAGATGATCCGGAAAAAGGTATTTTCTATCCATCCTGGAACCCGTTATCACCAACTTGTTTGCCACCACTTGGTCCTCCACGTGATACATATATCGACTCCATGGTAGCTGTTATTGTTGAAGAACCAAAAGGTGGTGCTGACCCTCACTGGTCAAAAACCGGTCGAAATGCCATGTCTGGCTTTTTACATTTCATTTCCAGTAAGTGTGAACGTGCCAGGGCGAACGATTATTTTATCAATCGTTTAATGGAAGGTTCTTTTGATGACGAAGATGCAAAAGTTTTAGCTACTTATTATGTCGATATGCCGGATATGAGTGCAAGAAATGCCTTAATGGCTTTACAACAGGGAAATTTGACTTATGATTCTTATGCGCCGATTGGAACATGGGAAGGATTGCCACAATATTGGCATGGTTGTGAACCTTGCATTGCCATGATTTTGGATTGGATGACAGATGTTCAAATGAAAATGTCTGCCGACCTTAAACGGCGTCAAGATGAAGGCGATCAGATGGCTGCATTTGCTGACACATTGCGTGATGCCTTAGACTTTGCAGTTAATGAAGCTGACAGATATCATTATTCACATCGTGCTGTATTGGAATTGTCACAGCTGGCCAATACACCTGATAAGGAACGTGGTTCTATTTTATCAACAGCTTTTTCTGGTATTAGTAGTTTTAAAAACGCTGCAGTTCGTTCACGTACGCGTTTTTCGGATTTTACTTTCCGTGACTTACGTGGTATGAAAGACCCTATTACCGGCGAAATGAAACCTGTTTCTGTTTATTTGTCAGTTAACCAAGTTGACGCACGTGCATTTTCCGTTATTTCCGGTATATTTATTGAATTAATGAGTTCGTTTTTAATTGCGAATCCACCAAACCATAAAGGGTCTGATGGAGTTAAAGCGGGTCCCTATCCGGTCTTATTTGCCTTGGACGAATTTCCGCAAATGCCTAAATTAGCTGCTGTAAAAGATGGCCCTGCTGTCGGACGTGGACAGAAAGTGTCTTATTTGTTAATCGGACAGGATTTGGGTCAGATTTCCGGACAATACGGTAAAGATGATTTGGAAACGATTATTACAACAACAGCTGCAAAAGTTATTTTGGCACAAAACAACGAACAAACTGCACAGCGTTTTGAAAAAATGATCGGAACTAAAACAATCCAAACACAAAGCATGTCCAAACAAGAAAGTTTTGGATTTAACCCCAAATTATCAGCAAATGTAACTACCCAATTGCAGTCTAGTTCTGTTGTCAGTGCTTCGGAAATGATGAGCTTAGATATGATGAAACAATACGTAATTTTCCAAGGATATTTGAAATTCCCGATTTTGGCAGATGCACCACGTTGGTATTTGGATAAATCCATGAAAAAGAAATGTGCTTTACCTTGTGCTCCGTATGTTCCGTATTGGATTGTTGCACAACGTGAAAGCACGGATTTGGATGCTTTGTCTAATTACTTGGAAGAAGACTTAACAGAATTGGAAAGTTGATAGATGAAAGAAGGTATTTTGTTTTCCCCTGCAAATTCGAAAACTGTCATGACTGTAACGAATGACATGAGAGAAAGTTTGGATTTTTGGGAAGCAAAATTTCAGTCGATGAATTTTCCGGGAATGGATTTGGTTGAAGCAACTGCATACCCGATAACTTTGTTGGAAAAAGTTAATCAAAAAAAACAATATAACCGGGTAAAAAAAGATTTTTTGAAGTATATATCTTATCACTTTGTCAATGACTTAAGAAATGCCGGATTGAATGAAGAAAGTATTTATTATTTCAAAAAAGGTATTATTCCGGAAAATTTTAACGTACATATAAAAATTCCATTTGATTATACAGGAAAGGTCGATTTTTCAAATATGGTTCTGATTCAAAACAGACCTTATCATGATGATATTCATCGTTTCATGGATATGCAAATGGAACAAATGCCGGTTGGTGTTCTGCCCTATAAACTTTATATCCCGGTACCGACAGGCAGTGTGTATATTTCCTCGTCAAACTTTACCGGTAGTGGTGGTAAGGGCAAACATGATCGTAGTGTTTTTGCCGGTTATTCGGAAAGCGCATTTCAAAAATTAGCTCAAAAGACAATGCGGGGTGCCAGATGATGTTGCTGACTAAAATGCTTGATGATTTATACAAAGCCGAAGCTTGTATCTTTAAACCCGTTCCGGAAAAAGATTTAAGGGAATTGCGAATGAACTTGGCAAAAAAAAGTTTACCCCCTATTCCATCCGATTATTTACAATTTTTAAGTTTGACAGATGGCTTAATTTACAACGGGCTTCAGTTCTTCGGCGTTAAAGAGCACAATCGTGAAGTAAGCATTTATACTTATCCGGATATTCTGTCGGTAAATGAAGACTTTCAAAAACGCAATCGCAGAAAAGATATTTTAATTATTGGTGAAAAGGATGAGGATTTTATCACATATCGTCCGAAAGAGAAAGTTTATCAATTAATGGATCGATTTGACTTAATCGGCGATCTAAACTTACCGCGTTTTCTTGATGTCGTTTATTTCTTTAATCAAGAATTACTTGGAAATCAGGCCACATCCTTACAAGCAGAAAAATAAATCTTTTCACAAGAACAAGTCACCATTAGGGGCGACTTGTTCAAAATGGCGCGAGATACCTTGCACAACGCGAGCTAGCATATTGACAAATTTATATTGTTTATGATAGCATATTGAACATTATTTTACATACAGGAGGCCATTTATGAATCTTACTTATATACTGCTTATTTGTTATCTATGCACTTTGATGTTTATTGCATTTAAAGATAATAAAACGGAAGATACAAATGGTTTTATTATTGCAGATAGAAAAGTCGGAATTTTGGGGTTTATCTCTTCATCCGCCGCATCCTTTAGAGATGGCGGAGGTATTATTACCGCAATAGGTATGGGCTTTATTGGTGGTTATTGTATGTATAATTTTTATATTGGTTGTTGTTTGGGCTTTTTGTTTTTGGCCTTCTTTGCACCTTATGCCCGTACTGTTGCAGAGAAGAAAGGATACCTTACTATCACAGAAATGATTAGAGATGTTATAGGACCTAAAACTGAAAAAATCAGCTCTATTATTACGATTATTGTTTATGGCCTGATGTTATCCGTTGAATTTTATGTTTTGGGGAATTTAGTCCATACTTTATTCGGTGTCAGTAATCTATATTCCACATGGTTGGTTTGCTTGATTGTGACCGCTTACGTTGCTCTTGGGGGGTACAAGACTGTTATTAAAACGGATATTCTCCAGTTCTTCATTATGTTGATTCCAATTGTCTTGCTTTTCTTTACTCCATTGAAATTACAAAACGTTTTGGATGTGCAATCGCTGTATCGTGGGCAAGATGTTGGAGGTTTTGTCCTAATGCTGATTATGGGTTTCCTTTGTGTGGTATCATTAGGGGATTTTTGGCAAAGAATATTCTCTTCTAAGAGTGCTCAAACTGCCAAGAAAAGTCTTCTGTGCACTATTTTTAGCTTTTTCTTGATTACAGTGCCAATGACTTTTTTGGGAATGTCTGCAATAGGACTTCTGCCAAGTTCAACAACTTCGGACAATGCCCTATTTGAAATGTTAAAAAATCCAGTTTATCCACAATTTTTCGGAGCATTTTTAACACTGATTATTGTTTCAGTTGTCATGTCCAGCATTGATACTTTTGCTTATTTAACATCTTCCACAATTATTAAAGATTTTAATTTAGAAAGCAAAAATAATGCCCATTATATGAAAATGTCCAGATTGATTACAACGGCTGTATTGGTGATTGCAACGTTGCTGTCCTTTTATATTGAACATGTCATCGCTTATATCTTTGCAATTACTGGGATGATAA
Source organism: Alphaproteobacteria bacterium (assembly GCA_017962565.1). Classification (GTDB taxonomy): domain Bacteria; phylum Pseudomonadota; class Alphaproteobacteria; order CAAHEQ01; family UBA3637; genus CAAHEQ01. The sequence continues at coordinate 223,967 of JAGCVC010000020.1, forward strand.
CTATTATAGCTCCAGTCTTTTGCCTTGTCGGTGGAGGATTCATTAAAAAGAAAAATGTTGCTTTAGATATTGCCATCAGCCTTTCTTTATTGGTAACTTTGTGTATAGGCATTTACTTAATGTTTACTGGATTCTTGTTCTCTAGTTTGTCGGCTAGTTTGATTTTGCCTGCTATATCATCAGTACTTGTTATAGTTTCTTTGTTGTACGCAAGATATAAAACAAGATAGCCCTTCAAGCAGCGTCAAAAATGTGGAATGTAATAAAATCAGCTACTTTTGTGGATGTAAGTTCGGTTGCCCACGAAAATTGGTCTTTTTCGTACGAAGTCCAATTGAACTAGCTAACGCCATTGAAAATAAAAGAACAAGTCGCCTTTTCAGACGACTTGTTCAAAATGGTGAGTGGTATCTTGCTGAATGCGAGTTTTTTTATATTGTGTTCTTCATAAAATTATTTTAGTATAAGGAAGAAGGGGATATATATTTTACCAATTCGGTGCTTAAAAATATTGCTATTTAAAAAGGAATGAAATGAAAAAATTTTTAAAATGGATGTTTATAATTTTATTTTCTTTGTTATTTATTGGCCTTTTGACGGGTGTTGTTTTCATTTATAATTTAGATTTAAATACCTATAAACCACAAATTGAGCAGATGGTCTTAAAACAAACTGGGCGAAAATTGTCCCTAATGGGTGATATCGGCTTTAAAATGTCTTTGAAACCAACTCTTAATATAAAAAAGGCTTCACTTGCGGATGCAAATTGGGCAGGAGATACACCAATGATAATGGCAGAAGAAGTTGATGTTTCTGTTGCGATTATACCCCTATTTAGTAAAGTGATTTGTGTTGAAAATATAAAACTTATTCAACCAAAGATACATTTGTCATTGAATGAAAAAGGAGAAGGAAATTGGCTTTTTGAAAAGCAAATATCAAAAATACCCGAAATTCCCCCCGAAACACAGAAAGGTTTCCTCTCTGATATGAAGTTGATAATAAAACAACTTTCTGTTGAAGATGGCATCATAACCTATGATAGCTTAAAAACAAAAATGAACTTGGAAATAAAATATCTCTCCTTGAAACCGGATAAAAATCAGATATTTGTGGATTATGACCTTTTATATAATAATCAGAAAGTTAAGGGGATGATAAAAGGAGATACGTTGGAACATTTGATAAAGGGGAAAATATATCATGCCGAAATTGATACAAACGCTTTGAACTGTCAAATAAAGGCGTCTGTTGATGCGACCGATATTTTTAAAAATTGGAACGTTAAAGGAGAAATTGATGTTATTTCTTCGGAGGGAAATTTTCATCTGCCAGCATTTCATTTAAAATCAGACATAAATGCTTCCTCAGAAAAAATATCTCTCAAAACACAACAGTTGAATTTTGGTAAAAGTATTTTACAAGCGGAGGCAGATATATCCTTAAAGGAAAAAATGGATGTTCGGGCTAAGATTAATGCTTCTATACTGGATATTCCTTCTTTAACTTTTTCACAGGAAAAAACGTTATCAACAAAAAACAGTCAAAATACAAAAGCAAGTTTCCCTCCAAAAGGAGAACTTAATTTAAACTTTCTCAATCAATTTAATGCACATATTGTTTTTGATATTCAGCAACTGAATCTAACAAAAGATTTTACTTTAAATCAAATGACAGGAATAACGGACATCCAAAACGGGATTTTAACCGTAAAGCCCTTCTCTTGTAAAATAGAAAATGGAAATTTAAAAGCAAATCTGACTTTAAACCCAAAAGAAAACAACCTTAATATCAAAGTGGATGGGAGTGAAATAACACTGGATAAATTGATAAAGGCTTTCGTCAAAAATTTCCCATATCAAAAGACAAGTATAGCTGATTTTTCCGGAACACTTTCAACAAAAGGGACAACTTATCAAAAACTTTTTGAAAACTTGAATGCTTCCCTTCAAATGAAAAAATTATCTTTCGATAAGAGTCAATTAAACGCCGATTTCAATATTTCATTTAAGAACAGATGGAGTGTTGTAGGTAAAGTAACCAGCCCGCTTTTAGATGTTTCGTGCTTACCTTCTCTATCCTCCAGCCCAAAATCTTCTGATGTTTCTACCTCCTTAAAAAATGATTTTCTCCCAAACGGAGAGTTAGACTTAGTTTTTTTAAATCACTTTAATGCTGACATCGGCATGGATATTGCCCGTATAATCTTTACACCGGAAGCAGACCTAAACAAGTTAAAAGGAAAGGTAAAAATTAAAGACGGTATCGTTAATTTAAAACCAATCTCCTTCATCATTGCAGAAGGAGATATTAAGGGCGATTTATTCCTAGATTCAAAAGAAAATGATGTAAAATTGAATCTAGACGGGAAAAAGATTGTTCTTTCAAAGCTTATGAAAATTTTTAAAATTAATACAAATGACTTAGTGTTTAAAGAGGGGGGAATATTTCATATTTATGGAGCTTTAAAAACAAAAGGAAAAAGCTATCATGATTTACTTAAAAATTTACAGGGACAGGCTTTATTGGCAATTGGCCCTTCTCAGATAAAATCCAATTTTTTGAAATATATTCAGGGGAATTTTTTGACTCAACTTGCCTCTTCACTCAATATTTCATCAAAGGACAATGATATTGATTTAAGATGTGCTGTTGTAAGGGCTGATTTTGACCAAGGAAAAGCTCAATTTCCAAAAGGAATTGCTTTTGATTCAAAAGAATTAAAATTGGTTGCGGATGGAAATATTAATCTGGCGAATTACAAAATAGATATGCTAATTCAACCGCTAAATGGAAATTTGATTAATACAAATGCCGGACAAATTCTTTCTTCTTTAATTAAAATTACCGGGACTCTTGTGAAACCAAGTATTACCATAAATTCTGCTTCCATTATTAAAAATGCTGTTGGTATTGTAGCCGGAGGCCCTGTTTTTGTTGGAGCACAGTTGTTACTGGATTCTGATGCAGATCCTTGTTATACTGCCCTACAGGGGACTTCTTACAGTAATATGTTCACACAAACAACAGGTGTTAAAGCAGGAATGCAAAGGACTTATCGTCAAGCTTCAGATGCTATGGAAGGTGGCGTCTCCGGTGTAATAAATACA
>JAGCVC010000021.1 GCA_017962565.1 Alphaproteobacteria bacterium
CGCTCTACCGACTGAGCTATATCCCCGCCGAACAGGTTGGCATTATTACATATTCATCCGTTTTTGTCAATAAGCAATTTAAGTAATAACAGACGGTTCTTTGCGTCCTGTTATCTGTGATAAACGGCTGATTTTCAGTGCCGCTTTAATTAATTTAGCCAATGCTTTTTGCGTGTCTAGTTCCATTTGTTGCGGCTTTTTGACCAATTTTTCAAAGTAAATGCGGATTGTTGCGCCTTGTGTTCCCGTGCCGGACATTCTGAAAATAACGCGCTCACCCGATTTAAAGAAAATACGGATGCCTTGATGCAAACTTTTTTCTTTTGTTACGGGGTCTTTATATGAAAATTCGTCCGCTTTTTTAATGATAAGTCCATCAACGGTTTTTCCTTTTAATTCGGGTAATTTTTTAATCAGCCCATCCATCATTTGTTTAGCTGCGTTGGCATCTACACCTTCAAAGTCATAACGTGAGTAATAGCAGCGGCCATAGGTTGCCCAGAAATTTTTCACGACTTGTTCAACAGAAAGGCCTGTTTTTGCTAGAATGTTCAGCCAAAATAAAATTGCCCACAATCCGTCTTTTTCTCTGATGTGATTTGAACCGGCACCAAAACTTTCTTCACCACAAAAAACAATACGGTTTGCATCCATTAAAGAGCCGAAAAATTTCCAACCTGTCGGTACTTCATACATATCCCATCCGTTTGCTTTTGCAACCAAATCCAATGCTCGACTTGTCGGCATAGAACGTGCAACGCCGGAAATGGATTTTTTATAACCTTTTGTGATGTCTGCATATGAGGCCAAAATAGCAATTGAATCGCTGGGGTTAACGAAAAACTTTTTACCCAAGACCATATTGCGATCACCGTCACCGTCAGAAGCTGCACCCATATCAGAGGCTTTATTGCTGTACATAAAGTCCACTAATTTTTTAGCATAAGTTAAATTCGGATCGGGATGTCCGCCACCAAAATCCGGTAAAGGTATTCCGTTTGTGACGGTTCCTTTTGGGGCTCCCAAACGATTTTCAAAAATTTCTTTGGCATACGGACCTGTAACGGCATTTAACGCATCATAACGCAAAGAAAAACCATTTTTAAACAGCGTGCGTATTGCTTTAAAATCAAATAATTTTTCCATTAAATCTGCATAATTTTTAACCGGATCAATAATCATAACTTCTGTTTTACCAAAAGTTTTTGTTTTAATTTTCATCAAATCAATATCCGGCATTTTTGCAATTTTGTAAGAATCTATTTTTTGTGTTTGTTCGTAAATAGCGTTAGTAACGCTTTCGGGGGCAGGCGCACCGTTTTTGCCGTCAAATTTAATTCCAAAATCACCGTTGATGCCACCGGGATTATGGCTGGCACTTAAAATGATGCCTCCGTCTGTTTTGTTTTTACGTATTTCCACGGATGCTGCCGGTGTGGATAAATATCCGTTTTGTCCGACAATAATTTGTTTTGCTTCACCGGCAATAGCCATTTTTAAAATAATTTGTATAGATTCGCTGTTATAAAAACGTCCATCACCACCCAAAACTAATCTTTTGCCTTTGATTTGGATGACATTGAATAAAGATTGAATAAAATTTTGCAAATAATTATTTTGCTCAATAAAAACTTTTGTTTTTTTGCGTAATCCGGATGTTCCGGGTTTTTGATCAGAATATGGTTTAGTTGAAATAGTTTCGATTTGCATAAAAAAACTCCCTATAATGTTTATTTTTTCATCATAGGGAGTTTTACTTTAAAATTCAAATAAATTTTATAAAACGGAATGGGCCAACGTACGAACCTCTTGACGTGCAGCAATATTTGACATTGACAACGGCATATGCAAACCGTTTTCGCGTAAATCCATCATTGTTAATCCTTTTAAGAACAATTCGCGGAAAACAACACGTTCCGTAATACCGCCGGCAACTTTAAAATGAACACGTTCCGACAAAGAATTCAATAATTCTTCCATTGTTTGTTTGTTTTTGTTTTTAAAAGGTGATAAACGATTACGTGTTACAACCCAATTGAGGGGGGCTTTTTTCATCAAATTTCTTTTTTGACGCACAGACCAAACGCGTTCTGCATAATGACTGGGTCCTTTAATGCGCATAGTTTGGCCATCTACAAAGCCCAAAACATCTAAATCAATCAAACTGTCATTAATCGGTGTAACCAATGTGTCGGCTTGGAATAATGCTTCCATAGTTAAAGCAGAATCGGTTCCCGGTGTATCCAGAACAATAATGTCATAATCATTTCCTAAACGTTCCAATTGAGTGCGTAAGAATAAAATTTCATTAGATACGTTGGCTATGCGAATATGATCCGGCATAGGCAATTCCAAGTTATTTTTTTGTGCAAAAGCACGGCGATTTTCCAAATATCTGGATAAAGTACCTTGACGACCATCCAAATCCAAAGTCGCTACTTTTTTGCCTTCACGCAGCCATGTAACGATTAAATGCATGGCCAAAGTTGATTTACCTGTTCCCCCTTTTTCATTCCCCAAAACGACAATTTTTGCTTTCATTTTTTTTGATACACCTTTTGAATACACGAAAAAACCGGCGTCCAATATAAAATAAAAAAGAGTTTCTGTCAAGCAAAAATATAGACAAAAAATTTAAAACTTTGATAGGGTGTTTTTTTGTATTTTTGACAAAAAGAAAAAGCCCCGAAGGGCTTTCCTTTTGTTGTTTTTTCAGCAAAATCTATTTTGCGGATTGTTGCAAGTTTGCTAAATTTCTTTTCAAATCTTCCGAAGCCTTTCTAATGCGTTCGTTTGCTGCTGTTATAGTAGCATTTGTTTCATTCTTTACTCTTTCGAAGTTTTCTTGCGCATTTTTAGCTTCTAATTGAGCACGTTCGATTTGAGCTTGTGCATCGGCGATTCTTTTTTCGGAATCTTTTTTAACGTCATCAAAACGTTTTTGTGCATCCGCTATTTCTTTTTCTGCTTTTTCTATTGTTTTTTTGCTTTCTTTTTGATAAGCATCAATTTGTTTTTGAACGGAAGCTTTATTTTCCTCTTTAACGGAAAAAGAAAGCGATTCGTCTGCGGCAAAAGCCGGTACCATTAAAAACAATCCCAAAGTTAATCCTAAAATAATTTTTTTCATCTTCTCCTCCTATATGTTTTCGAATAAAGGTTTGCCTTGAATCATCTTTGCCGTTTGCGCTTCCATCAAGGTGGCCAGGTTAATCTTACCATCACGGATAACCATGCGCATTTGGTCTGCTTCCATAGGATTGGGGTTAGCAAAACAATAACTCAACACCGGCGTTAATTTTTGAGTACCCGTCAATTTTTGGTGAATAACACCCAAAATACCACGAGCAAGCAAGTCAGCGGCCAATTCTTCGTTCATACCAGATGCTCCGGCGTATTTAATAAGAGAGCCTAATCCATCTTCCAAGTTATTCGCGTGAATTGTGGAAATAACTAAGTGTCCGGAAGTTGATGCACGTAAAAGTTCACTTGCCGTTTCACCGGTACGAGTCTCACCGACTAAGATATAACGAGGTTTTGAACGTAAAGCAGAACGCAATCCCAATTCCCAGTTGTTGTTTACAACTTCTGTTTGTTTGCACAAACCTAACCCGCCACTTTTGGCTTGATATAAACCATCAAGCGGCATTTCGGGAGGGTCTTCAACCGTGTAAGCAAATCCGCCTTCGTTTTCCAAAAAGTATTTTAATAAAGCTGTCGCGGTTGTTGTTTTACCCATACCGGTAGGACCACATAACAAAATCAAACCGGTGGCCCCATTTAATGAAGTTAAATACTTAACCAAAATTTCCGGCATACCTAATTGATAAACGCTTGGAACTTCTCTTGGCATACGTCGTGCCGTGTAGTGAATTCCGGTCACGGTTTTAATTCGTTCAATACGGTAAAGAGATAATCCATAGTGAATTGAATAGCTGGACGAACCTTGGAAGCCTTCTTCCAAAGCTTTATGGAAATCCATCAAATCTTCTGCTTCGAAAACTTTCAAGCCAAATTGAGTCTTTTTATCACGAACGTAAGCAATTTTTTCCGGAGTGAAATACAAGTCGGAGAACCAGACATCATCAATTTTTGGAGCGGAGGGTTCCTCTTTTGGTTGCTCTATGACTTGTTGGGCTAAACCGGAAGAAGCTTCTTCTTTTTCCTCACTTTCACTTGAAACAGAAATTGGATCCAAAACCGGTTTTTCAAGTGGTTCTGAAACTAATGAAGATTCCTCGGTTGATGTTCCTGCCGCAGCGGAACTTTCTGTTTTTTCCGGAACAGGAGGTAAATTTGTTGTATCTTCGATTAAATCCTTTTCATCCAATATCTCTGTTGCGGACAAAAATTTAGGTGCCTGAGTCACAGGTGCTTCGGCAGGTTGTTGTTCTGAAACCGACTGTGCAGGTTGTTGTGGTTGTTCAGGCGGTAATTCCGCAGCCGGCAAAATTCCAGGAGCTTTAGGAATATCCGGTGTTTTTGGTACAGACGCTGATTTTTTATCATTGTCTTGATGCTTTGATGAAAAAAACATTTTGCCTCTCTTTGAAAATTGGTTTTTTATACTTTTTTTAGTATGGATTCTTTTTTATTAATATATTCTTAACAGAGGCATAAAAAACAGTTAAAACATAAAAAGTTAAGCAAACAACAACGATACTTGCTCCAACCGGTATGTCTAACTTGAAAGACAGCCATAAACCGATGACCGAAGAAAACATGGCTATTAAAGTTGCAAAAAAGGCCATTTTTTCAGGCGTTTTTGAAATCGGACGAGCTGCAAGTGCGGGGATAACAAAAAAAGCAGGAGCCAGCAATGCCCCCATAAATTTCAAAGCAACAGCAATGAAAAAACCAACCGACACAAAGAAAATAAATTGAAGTTGATTTAACGGTAATTTGTTTGCTTTTGCCAAATCGGGACTGATTGCCATTAAAACCCATTTTTTCCAACAGGTAATCAAAACAAAACCCAAAATTAAATCCAAAATTAAAAGGTGAAAGAATTCACCCTTGCTGACAATCAAAATATCACCCAAAAAGGCATGCATTAATGCCGAATGTCCTTGTCCGCCGTTTGATAAAGAAAACAGTACAATCGCCAACGACATAGACGCTTGCATCAAAAAGGCCATAATTGTATCCAAAGTATTTTGTTTGTTTTTTGTTAAAAACCATAAAAAGAAAGCCCAAACAACAGACAAAATAAGTAAAGAAATATCTTCATTCAATCCGGCTAATGCTCCGACAGCCAATCCCAATAAAGCACCATGCGATAATGCATCACCCAAACAAGCAACACGGTGCCAAACCATCTGGCAACCATAGGCGCCGGATAACAGCGAAATTCCAATCAATGTTAAAAAAGGATAAAGCATTATTTCAAACATGAACAAACCGTTCCTTCCAATGTATGAACATGATCATGATGATGTGTATATGGCACTTTATCAAACAAAGAATAATTTTTGACTTTATCCGGTTTTCCTTGACAACATAAATGACCGTTCAAGCATAAAACTTGATTTGAACGCGCCAAAACAAAATTTAAATCGTGAGAAGCCATAATAATGCAACAACCGCTTTGTTTTTGGTAATCAAAAATCAGCTGATACATTTGATTTTCGCCGGATACATCCAAACCTTGTGTCGGTTCATCCAATAATAATAAATCCGGTTTATTTTGAAGCGCATAAGCCAATAAAACACGTTGCATTTCACCGCCGGACAAAGTTGACATATTTGATTTGGATAAATATTCGGCTCCGACTTTTTCCAAACAATCAGTGTTTTTTAAAAAACGTTGCACCGTCAACGGCATGTTCGGGTCAAAAGATATTTTTTGAGGCATATATCCGATACGCGTATTTTTACGGATTAAAATACGTCCGTTTGTCGGTTTTTCTATACCTAATATTAATTTCAATAATGTACTTTTTCCGCCACCGTTTGGTCCGACCAAAGTCGTTAATTGATTTTTTTGAAAAACGGCAGATATGTCCGTCAGCAAGGTCTTTCCTTGCGGGGCAAAAGAAACATGTTGAACAGTTGCTTGTGTAATCATTATTTATCCTTGATTTTTCTGCAAAGTATTTTATAGTAAATGCAGTTGATTTGCAATAAAGGATTTTCAAATGAAACGTATTTTTTTATTTTTTATGGCGGTTTTTATTTCTTTTCCGGCATTTGCAGCCAATAAAATTGTTGCAACTTATCCGCCAATACAATCTTTGGTTTGGGCTGTTACGGAAGGTGTTACACCCGTCAACTTGATGTTTGTTAAGCAACAAGAATCACATCATGATGTTCAATTAAAACCATCTCAAATGAAGACTTTACAAGGGGCAGATATTATTTTTTATGCTTCAGATGATTTGGAAACGTTTATGAAAGACGCTGTGGCTGCTGTTGCGCCAAAAGCAAAAGTTTTTTCATTAGCAAATGAAATACCTAATTTAACTTTATTACCAACAACGTTGGATCCGGAAAAAAAGGATATGCATTATTGGTTGGATTATCGTAATGCACTTTTGATGATTGATAAAATAGCCGAAATCATGATTCAATTAGATCCTAAAAATGAAAAAAAATATCTTGCCAATCGTGAAAAAGCCAGAACACGCATAGACAGTTTGAAATTCTTTGAACGTCCGGAAGAAACAAAAAAATTTCTTGCTTTCCATGATGGTTTTGGGTATATGGCGGACAGTTTGGATTTAAATATCAAAACAGCTGATTATGATATTGAAAACATAAATACGCCTAAATTGCTCAATCAAATAAAACAACAAATTGATCAAGAGCAAGCTGATTGTTATTTGGTTGATCCTCATATTCCTTCACGGCATTTACGTTCATTGGGTTTAAAGGGAAATAATGTTATAAAAACAGATGCTTTTGGTTGGAATATTACAGGGGGTGTCGGACAATATTACCTGATGATGCGTTGGAATTTGGACAGATTGGTTAAATGCAAAGCAAAAAAATAAAAAAGGGCTTGCAATAACAAAAAGAATCGTGTATAAATAAAGCATACTCGTTAATTAATTTAAAGGGTGGGACTTGAAAAAGTCCCGCCTTTTTCAATAAAAGAAGGGTGAAAATGGATATTGTACAGAAAATAACAAAAATCGTTGAACCGACTTTGACCGACCGCGGTTTTGAGCTGGTGCGCGTTTTGTTTCAAGGTGCGGATACCAATAACACTTTGCAGATTATGGTGGAACGTGCTGACCATACAGATATGAAAGCAGACGACTGTGAAAGTTTGTCGCGTGCTTTATCTGCTGTTTTGGATGTGGAAGATGTAATCCAATCCCGTTATGTTTTGGAAGTAACATCTCCCGGTATTGACAGACCATTGGTTAAATTGGCGGATTATGAACGCTTTGTCGGTCGTGAAGCTAAAATTGAAACGATGGTGCCTGTTGATGGCCGCAAGCGTTTCAAAGGCAAATTATTGGGTGTTGATGGTAATAATGTTCAAATTGATTTTGAAGGTCAAAAGCAAAATATAGATTTTTCAATTATCAGTAAAGCTAAATTAGTTTTAACTGATGAATTGGTGGCTCAATTGTTGAAAGGTAAAAAGTAAAGGAAAGAAAAATGGAAAATACAAGTCAAATGCGTCCGGAATTGTTGCAAGTTGCTGAAGTTTTGGCACGTGATAAAGGTATTGATCGTGAAGATGTTTTGGAAGCAATGGAAGTAGCTATTGCAAAGGCCGGTCGTTCTAAGTACGGTCCGGAATATGATGTACGTGCTCACATTGATCGCAAAACTGGTGAAATCAAAATGGCTCGTTATATCGAAGTTGTTAATGAAGTCGAAGATGAAATGAAACAAACAACTCCTGATAAAGTTCCGGCTAAATACGGCAAATTAAAAGTCGGCGAATTTATTATTGATCCTTTACCTCCGATGGATTTTGGACGTATTGCGGCTCAAACAGCAAAACAAGTTATTGTTCAAAAAGTTCGTGATGCTGAAAGAATGCATCAATTTAACGAATTTAAAGACAAAATCGGTGAAATTGTTCACGGTATTGTCAAACGTGTTGAGTTGGGCCACGTCATTGTTGATTTGGGACACGCGGAAGGTTTGTTACGTCGTGACGAATTGATTCCAAACGAAACGTTCCGTGTTGGTGATCGTGTTCGTGCTTATTTGATGGATGTTAGAAGCGAAGTCAGAGGACCTCAAATTTTCTTATCCCGTTCTCATCCCCAATTTTTGGCAAAGTTGTTTGCAACAGAAGTGCCGGAAGTTTATGACGGTTTGATTGAAATTAAATCAGCGGCTCGTGATCCGGGTTCTCGTGCAAAAGTGGCTGTTTGGTCAAAAGACAATACAATCGATCCACGCGGTGCTTGTATTGGTATGCGTGGTGTTCGTGTTCAAGCAATTGTGACGGAATTACAGGGTGAAAAAATCGACGTTGTTCATTGGTCTGCCGATCCTGCAACGTTCATTGTAAATGCTTTTGCTCCGTCTGAAATTTTAAAAATTGTTTTGAATGAAGAAGATAAAAAAGCCGAAGTGGTTGTTCCTGATGAACAATTATCACAAGCAATCGGTCGTCGTGGTCAAAATGTGCGTTTGGCATCTATTTTGACCGGTTGGCATATAGATGTGTTAACGGCTGATCAAGAAGCAGAAAATCGTCAAAACGAAGAAAAAGGACGCTTGGATTTATTTATGCAAGCATTAGATGTTGACGATATGATTGCACACTTGTTAATTCAAGAAGGCTTTACAAAAGTCGAAGAAATTGCTTTTGCTGAATTGGATGAATTGGCCGGTATTGACGGATTTGATGAAGCTTTGGCAAAAGAATTGCAATCTCGTGCAGCTACTTATTTAACACAAAAGAATGAAGATTTGCAAAGCAAGATTAAAGAATACAACTTGGCAGATGATTTGAAAAACTTCAAAGGTTTGGATTTGACCATGTTGGAAGCTTTGGGTGCAAAAGGAATTAAAACATTGGATGATTTCGCTGATTTGTCTTCTGACGAATTGATTGAAATTGTCGGCAATGATCTTTCCGAAGAAAATGCAAATGCTTTGATTATGAAAGCAAGGGAGCATTGGTTTGACGAAGAAAAATCCGAAAACTAATTTTCAAAAAACAAAGGCTTTGGCCGGGGAACGTCGGTGCTTGGTATCCGGCGAACCCCGTCCGCGCGAAGCGTTGATTCGTTTTGTGTTGGGTCCGGATGATATGGTTTATCCTGACTTAATGGAAAAACTGGATGGGCGTGGCGTGTGGATCAGTGCCGAAAAATCGGTTCTGCAAACGGCTGTTTCAAAACGTTTGTTTAATAAAGGTTTTGGAAAAAGCGTTAAGATACCGGAAAATTTGGTACAAATTGTTCAAGACGGTTTAACAAAACACGTTTTGGATTTATTGAGTTTGGCTAACAAGTCCGGTGCAATAGAAACCGGTTTTGATAAAATAAAAGATGCTTCTGCTAAAGAAAAATTTGCTTTTATGATTGAAGCTAATGATGGGTCTTTGGCTGAAAGAAATCGTTTAGCACAACGGTTATGGGAAAATATTCCCATATATTCACTTTTAAGTAGAGAACAATTAAGTGAACATATCGGACGCGATTGCGTACATTTGGCGGTTAAAACCAATAAAATGACGGCAACGTTACAAAAAGAAATGATGCGTTTAGACGCATTTTTAAATGAAGGGCAACAAAATGAGTGAAACAAAAACACCTTTAACATTAAATCGTGGAAAACTGGAATTGAAAAAACCGTTAGAACGGTCACAAATACGTTCTAATTACGGCGCATCATCCAAAGTTGTTCAAGTCGAAGTACGGAAAAAAAGAACAGCTGTTCCGGCATCTCAAAGTACATCTGCTTTGAGTCAGGAAGACCAGGCTCAGAAATTAAAATTGCTGATGGAAGCCAAAAAAGTCGAAGAACAAAGGGCAAAAGAACGTGCTGAAGACGAAGCACGTCGTGCAGCTTTAAAAGCTGAAGAAGAAGCTAAAAAAGCCGAGATGGAAGAAAAATTGCAACAAGAACAACAGGAAAAAGCCCTTCAACAACCTGTTGTCGATGTTCCTCAAGAATCCGTTAAAAATAAAGAAAAGAAACACTACAATAAAGACGATGATGATGACGAAGATGATGAAAATGATCATAAGAATCGTAAAAAGATGCCTTCTAATGACAAAAATATGATGATGCCGAAACGTTCCAAAGGTGCTGGTGAAGAACGTCGTCAATCCGGTCGAATCAATGTTGCCGCTTATATGAGTGGTGATGACGATGATGATGACGGATGGGGACAACGTCGTGGTCGGTCTTTGGCATCTATTCGTCGTGCTCGCGAAAAAGAAAAATTGAAACATCAAGAAGCATTGAAAACCGCTGAAAAAATTTCTCGTGATGTTGTTATTCCGGAAACAATTACCGTTCAAGAATTGGCAAACCGTATGGCCGAACGTGCTGCAACAGTTGTTAAAACTTTGATGAATTTAGGCGTAATGGCAACAATTACACAAACCATCGATGCCGATACAGCCGAATTGGTTGCAGAAGAATTGGGACACAAAGTTACGCGCGTTGCCGAATCTGATGTTGAAAACATTTTAAAATCCGAAGAAGACAAACCGGAAGATTTATTACCGCGTCCACCAGTTGTTACGGTTATGGGACACGTTGACCATGGTAAAACATCTTTGTTGGATGCCTTGCGTTCTACAAACGTTGTCAGCGGTGAAGCCGGGGGTATTACACAGCACATCGGTGCTTATCAGGTCACATTGGCCAATGGTCAAAAGGTAACATTTATTGATACTCCGGGACATGCGGCTTTCACGGCTATGCGTGCTCGTGGTGCAAAAATTACAGACGTGGTGATTTTGGTTGTAGCAGCCAATGACGGTGTTATGCCACAAACAATTGAAGCTATTGCACACGCTAAAGCGGCAAATGTTCCTATTGTTGTTGCAATTAACAAGATTGATGTTGTCGGTGCTAATCCGGAAAAAGTCAAAATGGATTTGCTTAACCACGAAGTTGTTGTGGAAAGTTTGGGTGGCGAAACATTGTGCGTAGAAGTTTCTGCAAAACAAAAATTGAATTTGGATAAGTTGGTCGAGGCCGTTTTATTACAAGCAGAAGTTTTGGATTTAAAAGCCAATCCGGATCATTCGGCACAAGGCGTTGTTGTTGAATCCAAAATGGAAAAAGGTCGCGGACCGGTTGCAACCGTTTTGATTTCTCGCGGTACATTAAAAGTCGGTGATGTATTTGTTGTTGGTCAAGAATGGGGACGTGTTCGTTCTTTGTTGGATGACAAAGGACAACGTTTGCAATCCGCTTTACCGGCTCAACCGGTGGAAGTTGTCGGGTTGCAGGGTGTACCTGCAGCCGGTGATGATTTGTTTGTGGTTGAATCTGAATCAAAAGCACGTGAAGTTTCCGGCTATCGTCAAAGAAAGGCGCGTGAAGCTTTATCAATCAAACGTGTTGGTGGTTCAACAATGGAACAAATGTTTGCACAAATTAAAGCCGGTGAAACAAAGACTTTCCCTGTTATTGTTAAAGGCGATGTGCAAGGTTCCGTTGAAGCACTGCAAGGTACGTTGGCAAAAATTGCAAATGACGAAGTACGTATTAATGTTATTCATGCCGGTGTCGGTTCGATCAATGAATCAGATGTTACGTTGGCGCGTGCGTCCAATGCAACAATTATCGGATTTAACGTACGTGCTAACCCGCAAGCGCGTGAAAATGCTAAACGTGATGGTGTAGATATTCGTTATTATTCCATCATTTATGATGTTGCTGATGACATGAAGAAAGCGGTTGAAGGATTGTTGACACCGGAAGAAAAAGAAAAGATTTTGGGTTACGCCGAAGTGCGTCAAGTCATCCATGTTTCCAAAGTTGGAAATGTTGCCGGTTGTATGGTAACGGAAGGTTTGGTTAAACGTGGTGCTAAAGTACGTGTATTGCGTGATAACGTTGTTATTCATGAAGGCGAACTTTCTCAATTGAAACGCTTTAAAGATGATGTCAAAGAAGTCAAATCCGGATTTGATTGTGGTATGAGTTTTGAAAATTATGACGACATTAAAGAAGGCGATATGATAGAGTGTTTTGAAGTTGAAAAAGTCGCAGTTTCTTTGGATATAAAGGTATAAAATATGGTTAGAAAAAATACGCCAAAAGCTCCAACAGAACGTCAATTACGTGTATCGGAAGAAATTAAACATTTAGTTTCTTCAGCGTTGTTGACAATGGAATTTTATGACGAAGATTTAACGCCGTCTATGGTTATGGTGACAGATGTTAAAGTCAGTCCGGATTTTTCGTGGACAACCATTTATGTACATTCTATCGGTAAGGCTGATGAAAAAATAATGGTGGATGCTTTGAATCGTCATAAAGGCGCTTTTCGTAAAATTATCGGTGACAAAATTCGTTTACGCATTACGCCGGATGTACGATTCCGTTTGGACGATTCTTTTGAACAAGCCGCTAAAATAGATGCTTTATTCGACAATCCGATTGTCAAAGCCGATATCGAAAAGAAAAATTAAATCGTTTTTCAAAATTAACATAAAATACACTTTTATACTTTACTCTTTTGATTAAGGCATCTATAGGAGGTAAAAATGATAAACAAAGCTGAATTTTTGGAACGCGTAAAAAAAGAGTTTTCAAGAAAAGATGAATACAAATCTATTGACATAAAAAAAAGATTAAAAAGAATAAAAAGAAATACAGTTGGTTGTATTGTTGGGGCTTTGCTTGTTTTGTTTTTTGCATTATCTGATGGTGTGCCTATAGGAGAAGCAGTTTGTCTTGTTGCATTTATATTTATCTTTCTTATGGTAACTGAACTAAAAAAACAGCCCACGTCTTTTGCTTTTTTAAAAAATTCTGGTTTATGTAAACCATTTTGGGTTAAGACTGAACCTACACGAGAAGAAATAGATGAAAATTCTCGTTTTTTAAATCAATATGAAAAACCTATTTGGTCAAGAAAAGGTACAAAGGAAGAGTATTTGCAAAGATTTAATAGTTTTAAAGAAAAATTTCCGGACGACCCGGATGAACTTGAGCAAAATCACTTTTTTGTTTACAGATCTTCCCTGTTTGAAAATGTGGATTGCCCAAAGTTAATTCAAATTTTATTTGATAAGAATATAAAATCATTAAAACCAATAGTTAAAGGTGATTTTGTTGTTTCACTTGAGGAAGATAATGCAAATTTTTCTCAAATGCGAATTATTGAACGAGGGACAGAAGATCAATGGGGTAAGTCAACTTATTTTTCCGGCATCTTGATTAAAATAAAATTGAATCGTTCTTATAAAGATCCGGTTATTTTTGTTAAAAGGAAACATTTCAATAAACGAAAAGGATTTGAAAAAGTTCAATTGCATCATCAAGATCCATATTTTGATGTCTTTTCAAATGATGCAAGTACAGCACAAAATTTATGTCTTCAAGGGTTATCTGCAAAATTGTTGCGTTTAAATAATGGTTTTAATTTTGACAAGGTAGAGGCTGCTTTTTTGGATAATAACTTGTTTATTGCAATACATACAAAAAAAGACTTATTTAAGGGTATGGCAAAATCGCCATTAGATATTCATCAGTACGAACTTTTCTATGATCAAGTTGCGCAAATCGAAACTTATTGCGCACAATTTAGGAATTTATAAGGAAGTAAAATGCAAGTAACACCTAAAAAAATTGAAATTCCAAGGCGTGAAGACAAGCAACTTAAATACAATATAAAAAATGATATTCAAACAAGACAAGATAAAGAGCGACTAAGGAAGATTTTGCTCTTAGTGTTGACTCTCAACATGTTTTTTATTTTTGCTTTTTGTCATTTTTTGGGTATTCCCAAATTAGTATTATTAATTTTACAAGAAAAATGGTCTGAAATAGAGCCGTTTTATTGGCTTGGATTGTTTTTCTTTGTGCTTATTCTTATTGGAACAATCAAAACTTGGTTTAATATATTCCAGTTAAAAGACGATATTTTTGAAAAATTTTTTAAAAATTGCCACACATCAACAAAAGCACACAAAAACAGAGCCGCAGAAATAGCAGCAAGAGAAATTAAACGATTGAATATTTCTGTGAATTGTGCCATTATCGTTGCCGTAATTTTATTGACAACAGTAAATCTTGAAATAGCTGTTTTTGTTCTTATTTTCTTAGCTTCTATACGTAAAATAATAGTAAGACAGTTAAAAAGGTATTTAAAAATAAAAGATGGAAAAAATTCGTAATGACATAAACGGTTGGTTGGTGGTGGATAAGCCCGTTGGTATGGGCTCGACTGATGTCGTGCGCGAATTAAAATATCTGTTGCATCCAATGAAAATCGGGCATGGCGGAACTTTAGATCCGTTTGCCAGCGGTGTTTTGCCAATAGCATTGGGAAAGGCGACTCGAACAGTGTCTTATGCAATGGACGGATTAAAAACATACGAATTTATTATTCATTTTGGTGTTCAAACGGCAACAGATGATTTGGAAGGCGATATAATTTCCACAAATGAAAATCGTCCGACACAGGAGCAAGTAGAATCTGTATTGCCGAAATTCATTGGTGACATTGATCAAATGCCACCGGCATACAGTGCTTTAAAAGTCAATGGCAAACGTGCTTATGATTTAATCCGCAAAGGTATAGAGCCCGAATTAAAAAGTCGCAAAATTCATATTAAAAGTTTGCATTTGACAGAAGTATTATCCGCCGATGAAATGCGATTTGAAGTTGTTTGCGGTAAAGGAACTTATGTGCGTTCATTGGGGCGCGATATAGCATCTGCTGTCGGTTGTTTGGGGCATCTATCATATTTACGCAGGACTGCCTGCGGTGCCTTTTCAATAAAAGATGCTTTTTCGCTTGACAAAATAAAAGATTTATGCTATAAAAATGAACTAATTAGTCGCCTGTACTCTATCCAAACCGTTCTGAGCGACATCTTGGAACTGGCTTTGACAGAGGGACAAGCGCGTTTTTTGTCATACGGGCAATCTTTGAAAGCACCATCCGGTGTAAAACAGGGAACGACCTATAAAGCGACATTGAACGGTTTGTTGGTGGCTTTTGTAGAGGTTGACGGAAACTTAATCCGGCCAACCAAAGTTTTTAAACAATTTAATTAAAGGAATTGAAAAGATGTCGATTGAAAAAAATAAAAAAGCCGAATTGATTAAAGAATTCGCAACGAAACCGGGCGATACAGGTTCACCGGAAGTTCAAATTGCTATTTTGACAGAACGGATTAAGAACTTAACCGAACACATGAAAGATCACAAAAAGGATTTCGCATCCCGTCGTGGTTTGTTAATGATGGTCGGACAACGTCGTCGTTTGTTGGCTTATGTCAAAAAGCAAAATCCGGCTCGTTACGAAACACTTATTAAGCGCTTAGGCTTGCGTAAGTAAGGATTTCAAGGGGGCGGGCAGATAGGCTTTGCCCCCCTTTTGGACTTTAGATTAAAAGGAAGTCCGGTCGTGTCCGAATGGGTCGGCGCGATGATGATGTAGGTAGAAAGGTAAAATATATGTCATTATTTAAAACTTATAAAAGAGAAATCGAATGGGCAGGTCGCCCACTTTCCATTGAAACCGGTAAAATTGGTAAACAAGCAGATGCGTCTGTAATCGTGACTTATGGTCAAACGATGGTTCATTGTGCTGTTTGTGCCGCTAAAGAAGCACCGGAAACATTTGAAGATTTTATGCCTCTGACGGTAAATTATGTTGAAAAAGCTTATGCCGCCGGTCGTATTCCGGGCGGATTTTTTAAACGTGAAGGAAAACCAAGTGAACAAGAAATTTTAATTTCACGTTTGATTGATCGTCCTATTCGTCCTTTATTTGCAAAGGGTTTCCACAACGAAACGCAAGTTACTTGCACTTTGTTGTCACACGATTTGAAAAATAATCCGGATATTGTTGCAATGATTGCCGCTTCTGCAGCTTTGACATTGTCTGGTTTGCCGTTCTTAGGACCTATCGCCAGTGCGCGTGTTGGTTACATTGATGGTGAATATGTTTTGAATCCGGATATTAAGAAAGTTAAAGAAAGCCAATTGGATTTGGTTGTCGCTGGTACAAAACAAGGCGTTTTGATGGTTGAATCAGAAGCTCAAGAGTTATCTGAAGACGTTATGTTGGGTGCTGTTGACTTTGGTCATAAGTCTTTCCAACCGGTTATTGATATGATTATTTCTTTGGCGGAAGAATGTGCTAAAGATCCTTGGGAATTACCGGCTGTTCCGGCTGAATATGAAAAGGTAAAAGCTGCTTTGGCTGAAAATGTAACGGAAGATTTAAAAGCTGCATTTAAAATTCACGAAAAGTTAGTTCGTCAAGATGCCGTTGCAGCTGCAAAAGAAAAAGCATTGGCTTTATTCCAAGAAGATGAAGTTTGCTTGCCGATGGTTGAACCGATTTTCCATGACATGGAAGCACAAATTATGCGTCAAGATGTTTTGAAAACGGGTGTCCGTATTGACGGTCGTGATACAAAGACAGTTCGTCCGATTGAATGTGAAGTCGGATTGTTACCAAAGGCTCATGGTTCTGCTTTGTTCACTCGTGGTGAAACACAGGCTTTGGTTGTTGCCACTTTGGGAACAGGTGAAGATGAACAAATTGTTGATGATTTGACCGGTGAATATTCACAAAAATTTATGTTACATTATAACTTCCCACCATATTCGGTTGGTGAAGTCGGGCGTATCGGTTCTCCGGGTCGTCGTGAAATCGGTCATGGTAAATTGGCATGGCGCGCTATTCATCCGATGTTGCCGACAAGTGAAGAATTCCCATACACAATCCGTGTTGTTTCCGAAATTATGGAATCTAATGGTTCTTCTTCTATGGCAACAGTTTGCGGTTCATGTTTGTCTTTGATGGATGCCGGTGTTCCGATGAAAAAGCCGGTTGCCGGTATTGCTATGGGTTTGATTAAAGAAGACAAAGACTTTGTCGTTTTAACAGACATCATGGGTGATGAAGATCACTTGGGCGATATGGACTTTAAAGTTGCCGGTACAAAAGATGGTGTAACCGCTTTGCAAATGGATATTAAGATTACTTCCATTACAAAAGAAATTATGGGTATTGCTTTGGCACAAGCACATGAAGGCCGTATTCATATTTTGGGTAAAATGGCAGAAGCTTTGGAAGCTCCTCGTGCTGAAATATCACCAAATGCACCGCGTATTACACAAATTCAAATTGACAAAGAAAAAATCCGCGATGTTATCGGAACGGGTGGTAAAGTCATTCGTGAAATTGTTGAAAAAACAGGCGCAAAAGTCGATATCAATGATGACGGTATTGTTAAAATTGCCGCTGTTGACGGTGCTGCCGGACAGGCTGCTTTGGATTGGATTAAGAGTATTGTCAGCGAACCGGAAGCCGGTCAAGTCTATAACGGAAAAGTTGTTAAGATTATGGACTTTGGTGCTTTTGTTAACTTCTGCGGTCAACAAGACGGTTTGGTCCATGTATCCGAAATTTTGCCGACTCGTGTTGAAAAAGTTTCCGATGTCTTGAAAGAAGGCGATGTCGTGAAAGTTTTATGTATGGGTATGGATAATCGTGGCAAGATTAAATTATCGATGAAGCGTGTTAATCAGGAAACAGGCGAATTGATTGAATTGCCGGATAAAAAAGAAAAACACGAAAAGGCGGCAGAATAATAAAATTCTGTTGAATAATCAAAAGCCCCGTTTTAAAAGCGGGGCTGTTATTCATAAAAAACAAGGGAAAAATTGAAAGAAAAAACAAATGACAGAAGATATCAGAAATGTTGCAATTATTGCGCACGTTGACCACGGTAAGACCACGTTATGCGATGCTTTTTTAAGACAAAGTGGGACGTTTCGTGAAAATCAACAAGTAGAAACTTGTGTGATGGACAGTGGTGATATTGAACGTGAACGTGGTATTACAATTTTAGCAAAATGCACTTCTATTGAATGGAAAAATACACGAATTAACATTGTTGATACGCCGGGACACGCTGATTTTGGTGGCGAAGTAGAGCGTATCTTATCTATGGTGGATGGTGTTATTTTGTTGGTGGATGCTGCGGAAGGTCCGTTGCCCCAAACAAAATTTGTTGTTGGTAAAGCATTAAAATTAGGATTGCGTCCGATTGTGGTTATCAATAAGGTTGACAGACCGGATGCCAGACCGGATGAAGTTTTAAATGAAGTTTTTGATTTGTTTGCCAATATGGGTGCAACAGATGAACAATTGGATTTTCCGACTTTATATGCTTCAGGCCGTGAAGGTTGGGCTGTCTATGATTTGCAAAAGGACGAACGCAAAAATATTTATCCTTTGATGGATAAAATTTTGGAACATGTTCCGGCCCCGAATTGTAAAAAAGATGCACCATTTTCTATGTTGGTAACGACTTTGGAATATGATCCGTTTGTCGGACGTATTTTGACGGGCAGAATTGAAAGTGGCTCTTTGAAAGTTAATACTCAAATCAAAGCTTTGTCACGTGACGGACACACTATTGAAACAGCCAGAGCCAGTAAAATTATGGCCTTCCGCGGTTTAAAAAGAACAGCGTTGGAAGAAGCTTTTGCGGGTGACATTGTTTCTGTCGCCGGTTTTGATAAAGCAACCGTTGCCGATACACTTTGTGCAAATGAAGTGACGGAAGCAATTCCATCTCAACCGATTGATCCGCCGACATTGGCAATGACTTTTTCAATTAACACTTCTCCGTTTGCCGGTCAGGATGGTGATAAAGTAACCAGCCGTATGATTTGGGAACGTTTGTGTAAGGAAGTTGAAGGTAATGTGGCTTTAAAAATCTCCAAAACTGACTCCACAGATGCTTTTGAAGTTGCTGGTCGTGGCGAATTGCAGTTGGGTATTTTAATTGAAACAATGCGTCGAGAAGGTTTTGAATTATCTATTTCTCGTCCGCGTGTTTTATTTCATATTGATGAAAACGGTACAAAGACGGAACCTTATGAAGAAGTTGTTGTCGATGTAGATGATGAATACTCCGGCGTTGTTGTCAACAAAATGAGTGAACGTAAGGCTGATTTAATCGAGATGCACCCGACAGGCGGTAACAAGACTCGTTTGGTATTTAAAGCACCTTCTCGCGGTTTAATCGGCTATCATTCTGAATTTTTAACAGATACTTGCGGAACTGGTATTATGAACCGGATCTTCAGTGAATATGGTCCGTATAAAGGTCCGATTGAAGGTCGTCACAATGGTGCTTTAGTTTGTTTGGAGCAAGGTAAGGCGGTCGCTTACTCTTTGTTTAGCATTCAAGACAGAGGTAAATTGTTTGTTACACATAATACGCCTGTTTATGCCGGTATGATTATTGGTGAAAATGCTAAACCGGGCGATATTGATGTCAATCCGATTAAGGGTAAAAAGCTGACAAACATGCGTGCGGCGGGTAAGGATGAAAACATTATTCTGACACCACCTACCGTGATGAGTTTGGAAGAAGCGTTGGCTTACATTAATGAAGATGAGCTGGTAGAAGTAACACCTAAAAACATTCGTTTGCGTAAAAAATTGTTAGATTATAACGACAGACGTAAATTCGAACGCGGCAGACTGTAAAACAGCTTATTATAAAAAATAGTTATTAACAAAAGATAAAGACTCGAACAAAAAGTTCGAGTCTTTTTTTTATTTTTACGAAAAAGGGGGTAAAAATGGGACCATAAAATAAAAAATTTTTATAAAAAAAGTATTCTGAAACGAAAAAGTTGACGTTAATAAACCGACTCCGTATTTTTCGAGTCTTCTCGATAAAATAAGGAGTCGTTTGAATATGTCGGTATGAAGAAGAATACTTAAAACAAAATAAAAAATCGTTTTGATTCAATGACTTATTTAAAAAACACAAGATGTAGTATTTTAAAACTATATATTGCGTCAAGTAATTTAATTACATTTTTTTAAAAAAGTTTTGTTGTCAAAACGATTTTGTTTTGTAAGATTGGAGTCAAGAAAAAATCGAAGGGGCGTTTTTCTTCTGGAAAGAAGCTTTTTAATTTGATTGTATCTTGATTCTTTGGGTTTTTTATAGGCGGTGTATCCGCTACTTAAAAGGACTAGATTATGATAAATGAAAATGTTGAACAACAATGGGATGTGATTTGTGCTGAATTAAAGGAAAATTCAGACGATTCTATTTTAAAGGAATATTTAGGACAAATATTGCCCTCGATTCATGAAAATGCACTTGTTTTGTCTGTGCCTAATCGTTTTATGCGTGATTGGTTGCGTGGCAAAGAATATGACACAGCTATTTGTAAATTATTTCAAAAAAATAATCCGGATATTCAACGCGTTGAAGTGTGTATGCAGGATTTCTTTTTACCTCCCGTTGTTTCAAATGAAAAGCAAAGCGAAGATTTTAAAACAGACAATTATTTAAAGTCATCAAATACGGATATTGTTGAAGTACATTTAAATCCGGAAATGACTTTTGAAAATTATGTTGTAGGTTCTTCAAATGAATTGGCAGCAGCAGCGGCAAAAGGTGTGACACAACGTTTTGAAAGTTCACGTAATCCTTTGTTTTTGCACAGCTCTGTCGGTTTGGGAAAAACGCATTTAATGAATGCAATTGCATGGAAATTAAAAGAAACACAACCGGAAAAGAAAGTAATTTATTTATCAGCCGAACAATTTATGTATCAATATGTACGTGCTTTGCGCAGTGATAAATCGGGCGCTTGTATTGCTGATTTTCGTGATTTATTCCGTTCTGCCGATGTATTGATGATTGATGATGTTCAATTTATTTGCGGCAAACAAGGAACTCAAACGGAATTTTTCCATACATTTAATTCTTTGATTGAACAAGGAAAGCAAATTGTTTTGTCTTCTGACAGTTCTCCGCTTGAATTAAAAGGTTTGGAAGATCGATTGAAAACACGTATGGCACAAGGTTTAATTGTGGACATTTATCCGACAACTTATGAAATGAGAATCGGAATTTTACAATCCAAAGCGGAACAATGGGGTATCCAAGTTCCTATGGATGTGATTGAATTTTTGGCCGAGCATATAACGGGTAACGTTCGTGAATTGGAAGGTGCTTTAAAGCGTTTGGGTGCGGACGCACAACTGTTAAACACAAAAATTACATTGGCTTCAGCACAAGTAGCTTTAAAAGATGTGTTGAATTTATATCAAAAAGAAATTTCTATTGCAGATATTCAAAAAGCCGTCAGCGATTATTTTGTTGTAAAACTGTCGGATTTGAAATCATCCAGACGTGATCGTTCAATTGCTCGTCCACGTCAAATTGCAATGTATTTAGCAAAGGATTTGACTTCAAAATCTTTACCTGAAATCGGGTTGGCATTTGGACGTGATCATACGACTATTTTGCATGCGATTCGTTTGATTGAAGATTTGGTAAAAACAGATGCAACTATTGCCGAACATGTTACGCGTTTAAAAAGGAGTTTTAAATGCTGAACAAAAAAGGAGCTTGCACCTGTTTTTTTAGTATCCCATTTGTTTTGTTGAAAAACGGAGGGGATAGATGAGCAGACTTGCTTTAAATACACCATTTATGTTGGGTTTTGAAAATTTGGAAAGAATGATGGAAGAATTGGCAAAAGCCGGTTCAGAAGGCTTTCCGCCCTACAATATAGAACAATTAAGTGATACGCAATTGCGCATTTCTTTGGCTGTTGCCGGATATGATGAGGAAGACTTGGATGTTTCTGTGGAAGATGATCGTCTGATTATTCGCGGACGCAGTGCTTCTGATGAACGTGAAAGACATTTTTTATATCGTGGTATAGCAGGAAGAAATTTTCAAAAAACATTTGTTTTAGCTCATGGCATGAAAGTACAGGGTGCTTTTATGGACAAAGGCTTATTACATATTGATTTGTTTCGGGTCGAACCGGTGTCATCAATTACTAAAATTAAAATTACACCGCCGGTCAAAAACAAAACTTTGACAATTCCCGGAAAGGCGAAGGAGAAAAAATAATGGAAACATTTGAAAAAAAATCATTGATCGAATGTGATTTATCTTATGATGACGACTTTGCAGATTGGGGGGTCGAAGATATCGCTTATATTAAGCGAGACGTTGTCGATAATACACCTATGTGGTCTATTTACGGTGCAGAAGGTGTACGAATCGGGTATGCGGAAAACCGAGCAGTTGCTTTGGCAATTGTTTCGCAACACGATTTGACGGCAATGAGTGTACATTAAACTTTCTTTTTTATGGTTGAAAAAGGGACGATTTGAAAAGAATCGTCCTTTTTCAATATTTCTTGCTTTTTATGTTTTCTTAAGTATAATACAATCAAAAGAAAGGATTTTTTTAATGGCAGCTTATCAATATATTTATGTAATGAAAGATTTGTGCAAAACTTGGCCGGGTGGCAAAGAAGTTTTGAAACATATTTGGCTGTCTTTTTTTCCGGGGGCAAAAATCGGTGTTTTGGGTGTGAACGGTGCCGGTAAATCAACTTTGCTGAAAATCATGGCGGGTTTGGATAAAGATTTTATGGGTGAAGCTTGGGCTGCCGATGGTGTGCGTGTTGGCTATTTGGAGCAAGAACCAAAATTAGATCCGAATAAAACCGTTATGGAAAATGTGATGGACGGCGTTGCCGAAGTGCGTGATTTACTCAAACGCTATGAAGAAGTCAATATGAAGTTTGCCGATCCGGATTGTGATATGGATGCGCTGCTTGCTGAACAGGCTGAATTGCAAGAAAAAATAGATGCCTGTAATGGTTGGAAAATTGAAAGAACGCTTGAAATAGCCATGGATGCTTTACGTTGTCCGCCGGGTGATTGGTCTGTTGATAAATTATCGGGTGGTGAACGTCGTCGGGTTGCTTTGTGTCGTTTGTTGTTGTCCAAACCGGATTTATTGTTATTGGACGAACCGACAAACCATTTGGATGCCGAATCTGTGGAATGGTTACAACATCATTTACGTGATTATCCGGGAACAATTGTAATGGTAACACACGACCGTTATTTTTTGGATAACGTAACGGGTTGGATTTTGGAATTGGACAGAGGTGAAGGCATTCCATATGAGGGCAATTATTCATCTTGGTTGGAACAAAAGCAAAAACGTTTAGAACAAGAAGAACGTGAAGAAAATGCGCGTCAACGTACGATGAAGGAAGAATTGGAATGGATCAGACAATCTCCTAAAGCGCGTCAGGCTAAGTCCAAAGCGCGTATTACAGCTTATGAAGATTTGGTCAAAAAGTCGGGTGAAAAAGCGCCTTCAACCGCGCAAATTATTATTCCTGTTGCGGAACGTTTAGGGGATGTTGTTTTAAAAGCCGAACACATTAAAAAAGCATTTGGTGACAAAGTATTGTTTGAAGATTTGAATTTCAACTTACCGGCTGGAGGTATTGTTGGTGTGATTGGTCCTAACGGTGCTGGTAAAACGACTTTAATGCGTATCATTACCGGTTCGGAAAAACCCGAT
Source organism: Alphaproteobacteria bacterium (assembly GCA_017962565.1). GTDB lineage: Bacteria > Pseudomonadota > Alphaproteobacteria > CAAHEQ01 > UBA3637 > CAAHEQ01. The sequence continues at coordinate 23,517 of JAGCVC010000021.1, forward strand.
TCGGGAACATTGACAATCGGACAAACCGTTCAATTGGGATATGTGGATCAAAGTCGTGATTCTTTGAATGATAATAATACCGTTTGGCAAGAAATATCTGATGGCAAAGATGTAATTACATTGTGTAAACGTGAAATGCCATCCCGCGCATACGTGGCCGCCTTTAATTTCAAGGGTTCTGACCAACAAAAGAAGGTTGGACAATTATCAGGTGGCGAACGTAATCGCGTCCACATGGCAAAGATGCTTAAAAAGGGTGCAAACGTCATTTTGTTGGATGAACCGACTAATGATTTGGATGTGGATACTTTGCGAGCTTTGGAAGAAGCTTTACAGGATTTTGCCGGTTGTGCTGTTATTACTTCGCACGATCGTTGGTTTTTGGACAGATTGGCTACACATATTTTGGCGTTTGAAGGTGATAGCCAAGTCGTTTGGTTTGAAGGAAATTATGCCGAATATGAAGCAGATAAGCGCAGACGCTTGGGTGCTGATGCGGATATTCCTCACAGAATTAAATATAAAACTTTAACAAGGAGCTGATGAAATGAAGAAAATTCTTTTTTGTTTACTTTTGTTGATGATGATGGGTCCCGTTTTTGCAGAAACAGTTTCTTTTCCTATAAATCCACCGCGTGAATATGACTTTAAAAATAAAAAGGAAATTTTTTCCGTTCGTAAGAAGATGTTGAAAAAGTATCCGATCTTTTTTTCTGGAAAATATGAACCGACAGGTCCTGTCTTTGCTAGGATAGAAGATGGTAAACCTTGGTGGGGATTACAGGGGATTGAATGTAAAGGACCCGGAAACAATTCTATTGACGGAGCTTCGGAAGAAAGTCGTTTTATTGACAATCCGTTTTTGTTAATCGGAATTGACCAAGCTACTGTCGGAAACAGTGGTGCAAATGCACGTTGTGCCGGTAATTATCCGAAACCATCCAATTTGAAGTTAGATACAGAGAAAAAAGCTTTCAGTGTTATCTATTCTTTGGTATCCAGTAACGCTTTGTATACTTTTGCTGCACGTAATGCATTGGATTTTGGTGCAAAATATGCGTATGCAGATGAAGTGACGGGTATTGAGTTTACACAGCCGGATAATGTTTCCACTATGATTTATGAATTCAGGGATTTTATTCATGTCGGTAACAGCTGTGGCTATGTGGGCGGTTGTAATAACGGTTCACCTGCCCAACAGGAATTAGATTTCCGTGTTCCGAAAGGAAAAGGCAGTATTCATTTCAAGTTATGGAAGAAAAAACCGGATACAAAGGAACAACCGGCAGACATGACCTTTGAAATAAGAATCAGATAATCAGGAGATAATAATGGCAAGTAATGCAAATCCGGTTCGCGGAACAAAAGATTTTTTACCAAAAGAAATGCAAATTAGAGATGCGGTGATGCAAATCATTTCCGATACTTATAAAAGTTTTGGTTTTATGCATATATCTGCGCCGATGATGGAAGACATTAACCGTTTGGATAAAAGTGAAGGTGGCGAAAATTTGGCTTTAATCTTTAAGATTTTAAAGCGTGGTGAAAAATTAAATATTGCAACAGCTCAAAAAGAAAATGATTTAGCAGATATGGGATTGCGTTATGATTTAACCGTTCCTTTGTCTCGTTATTATGCAAATAATCGTGATGTTCTACCAAAACCTTTTAAAGCATTGCATGTTGATCGTGTTTTTCGTGCAGAACGGCCTCAAAAAGGTCGATTGCGTGAATTTTACCAATGCGATATAGATATTTTGGGCAATAAGTCCACAGATGCTGAAAAGGAATTGATTTTTGTTACCAGTCAAGCGATGCTGAATATCGGATTTAAAGACTTTAAAATTCGCATCAATAACCGTCAATTATTAAATGATATGGTTTTGTTTTGCGGATTTAAGGAAGATGAAGCTGCTTCCGTTTGTATTGTTTTTGATAAAATGGATAAAATCGGTATAGATGGTGTGGAAGAAGATTTAAAAGCAAAGGGTTTTGCTGCTTCAGCGGTTGAAAATTTCATTGCTTTATTAAAAAATCCCAAGTTTGGAACAATGGATTTTGCACGTACTTATGCGCATGACACATCGGTGATTGACGAATTGCAAGATATTGTTCAAGTTTCAAATCAACTGGCTGACGGACGTTACAGTGTGGAGTTTGATCCGTCTTTGGTACGTGGTCAAGGCTATTATACAGGACCTGTTTTTGAAATTTCATGCGGTCAATATGCATCGTCAGTTGGTGGTGGCGGACGTTATGATAAAATGGTTGGTAAGGAAGCCGGTGAAGATGTACCGGCCGTTGGCTTTTCAATCGGTTTTGAACGCATTTGCGATGTGTTGCAAGAACATCCGGAAATTTTAGCGGATAAGGGATTGAAAAAAAGCATGGTATTGGTTTATGACGAACAAGATAGTTTTGCCGATATTATGTCAACAGCAAAGCGTATGCAAACATCCGGTTTTTATGTCAGTATCTTAAAACGCGGAAAAAAGCTTGGTAAACAATTGGACAGTTTTGTTTTGCAAGGTTTTGAATATTACATGATTATGCGTGAAATGTTTGAACCCAAAAAAATGGAAACAAAATAACTTTTACTGATAAAAAAATGACGAAGTTTTTACTTCGTCATTTTTGTTAAGCTGAATTAATTTTCCGGTTTAGGCATTTTTATTTTGCTAAGAAGTTATCCGGAACGACAATTGCGCTTTCAATTCTGTCTTGCAATGTTTTCATAAACTGTCTTTTTTCCAATCCCGGTTCAATTGCCGGCAAAAATTCTATTGTCACCGTTCCGGGATAACGTTTCACGGAATTTTTGGGCCAAAAATAACCTGTGTTCAAAGCTGTCGGAATAACAGGAACATTAACAGCTTCATAAATCATAGCCAAACCCGGATTGTATTTTGTCGGTGCTCCGGGTGCTGTACGAGTTCCTTCCGGGAAAATAATGATGTTAAAGCCTTTGCTTAAGCGATTTTTTGCTTTAATGAACATGTTACGTAAAGAGCTGGTTCCTTTTTTTCTGTCAACAGCAATGCATCCTGACAAGAAAAAATACCATCCGGCCAAAGGTAAAAAGAATAAAGATTTTTTCATAACGTAAATTGTATTTGGTAAAAAGGCATGGAATAAAACTGTCTCCATTGCCGATTGATGCTTTGATGCAACAATGTAGCCGTTTTTCTTTGGCAAGTTTTCTTTGCCTTTAACATCAATACGAATACCGGCAAATACCCGCAATAAAATGCGGTTACCTTTAGCCCATACTTCCGCCGAATGAACAACCATCTTTTTGGGTAAAATCAATATCCATAAGAAAAAGACAACCACAAACAGTGACCATACGTAGAAAGCAATAAAAAATAAAATAGAACGAATCCAGATAATTAAGTTTTTCATAAAAATATACTCCTGATTAAATATTGAACATAGCGTACAATGAATTTATTGTACTCAACAAAAAGCAACCATCCGCTGCGCGTACGCGCCCAATGATATGAATCTTGAATAAAAACAGGTACCGGATAAATATTCATGTCTGGCATCATTCCTTTTAATTCAAGCAGGCTTCGCGGCATATGATAAAACGAAGTTACCAACAAAAAAGAGTGAATATTGTTTTTCGTTGCCCATTCTTTTGTTTCGACAGCATTTTCAAAGGTGTTTTCGGCTTTGTATCCTAACTCAATATTGCTAATTAAATTTTCATCTATATTTTGAAATAAACTTCCCATAGATACGCGCGAATTTACACCGGATATAAATAACCGAGATGCTTTTTTGTTGTCAAGCAAACTTAATGCGGTAGACAATCTGTCTGCTCCACCGGTTAAAACAACAATTGCATCTGCGGAAGGAACAGCACTGAATTTTAGCATATAAGCATAGAATCCGAAGGTTAAAAATCCTAAAAACCAAGCGATTAAGAGAATTAAAAAAGAATACCAAAAAACTGGTTTTACAGACATTTAAAAAGTCCTCAATTTTCGAATACCGGTTATCAATGCCGTTATAAATGACAAAGCAGCCACAATCAAAGGTAATGCAATTATAACACTCCATTGTTTTGTTGAAAGAGCTCCTTGTAAAAACAAAGAATCGGGCGTTGATCCGACCAATGTGATAACAACCCCTACAATCGGCAAAGATAGAATCAATCCGATTGCGGCTCCACATAAACCCCTTGTAAAACTGTTAGAGGCAACACCAAAGGCAATGGACCAATCTTTTGCCCCCATCAACTGTAACAACTCTAATGTATTTTCTTGAACCAACAGACTGGAACGGGTTGTATAAATAACGGTAAAAGCCGTTGTTAAAGCAAGCAATAAAATAATAATAAAAATTGTTTTTTGAATACCGCTTGAAAGGTCAATTAAATGCGATAACCAAATACGGTGCGAATCAACTTGTGCATACGGCGCTAAAGCATTTACATCTGTTTTAAAACTATCCAAAGAAAAAGATGCATTTTTCTTTAAAGTAACGTCAATCAGTTTCGGAATAGGTAATTCATTTAAAACCTTCAGATTTTCAAGCCATGGTGACATCAATTTTTCCATCTCGTCATCATTCAAAATATGAACAGATTCAACAAAAGACTGATTTTTTAAAAATTCTTGAAGAACATCTAATTCTTTTAATGCTTCGTCTTGTCTGTTTAATCCGTTTAAATCATAAGTCGGTTGTTGAATAGTCAACGATCCGGAAACAACATTATTCCAATGAGAAATAATATTGTTCAAACTCATTGAAGCAAACAATGTTAAAGCAGCAACAAATGTCATCAACATTGTAATCCATGTCAAAAAGAACGGAGAAGCTTGTTTTAACGGTAATTTTCTTTTTATTTTAAACATTTTCTTCCTCTATTGTCATCATTGGTTGAATGATTTCCAAAGTTCCCTGACTTAAATGTAATTGGGGCTTATTAAATTGCCGCACTAAAGATTGATTGTGCGTTGCAATTACCAATGTTGTTCCCAATCTGTTTAATTCCAAAAATAAATGTAAAATACGTGCAGCCATTGCATCATCAACATTACCTGTCGGTTCATCAGCCAACAACAAATCCGGTTTGTTAATTACGGCACGAGCAATAGCAATACGTTGTTTTTCACCGCCCGATAATGCTTGCGGATATTCATTCATGCAATTTTCTAATCCGACCCAAGATAATAATTCTCCAACCCGGCGTTTAATTTCTTTTTCACCCATCCCAATAATGCGTAAGGGTAATGCAACATTATCAAAAGTATTTAAGGTATCAAGCAGTCTGAAATCTTGAAAGACAACACCGATTCGCCTGCGGAAATCGGGCAATTTTGATGCAGAAACCTGACTTAAGTCCTTCCCGAATATTTGCAATCTGCCGGATGTCGGATGAACGGCTAAATACATCAATTTTAAAAGGGATGTTTTACCGGCTCCGCTGGCTCCCGTAACAAAGTGAAAAGAACCTTTTTCCAATGAAAATTGAATGTTTTTCAATACAGAATGTCCATTGTCGTATTTTAAAAAAACACGATGAAAATCAACAACAGGTAACGAGTCAAATAATGGTTGCATTTTAATCCTTGTCACAAAAGAATTTATCGACTATAATCGCTATATTAACGGATTTTGAATAAAAGGGCAAGACCAAGATGCTAATTAAATGTGAAAATTGTTCTGTTGTCTATGAAGTGCCAGATGAGCGCTTGGCTTCAGAGCAACCTCGTTTTCTTAAATGTTCTGCGTGTGGAAGTGTTTTTGCCGTTCCTACAGCCGTTCCTACAAAAGAAGAAAAGGTCCCCGAGAAAGAAAAAATGCCCTCTGTCGAAGAAGAAATTTTGCCTGAGAAAAGTTTGTCCTCTGATAATGTGTCTTCTATTCCACCGGTAGAACAAACGGATTCTATTCCGATGGCGTTGTCCGATATATTCAGTCCACAGGAAGATTTAAACGAATCGACAGAAATAACGGATATAGAAGAAAATAAACAACCCAAACAACCGGAGAAAGAAAAAGAAGTAAACTTGTTTGAACCATTGGATGATACGGAAGAATTTTCTCCTGTTGCATCCGATTTTTCACAAAACAAACACTTCGGATCATTTTTAATTTCTCTTATAATTGCTTTTATTGCCGCTCTTTTGCTATTTTATGTGGGACGATATTTTTTCATTCGAAAAATCCCTTCTACTGAAAAAGTATATCAATCGATTGGCTTAAAAACAGACGTTTTGGGCGAAGGTTTAGCTTTCCAAGAAACTTTGTTTGACATTCAAAAAAATAATAAGAATTATGAACTTATTATAAAAAGTCAAATTGTAAATACAACCGATGAAACAAAACAAATTCCGAACGTTGTCGTTCGTTTGTTAGATGAAAAAGATAATGTTCTTCAATCCGGGCATATTAATTTACCAAATACATCTGTGAAAGCAGGTCAAACACAACCGATAGAAACACATTTAAAAGAATTGGCTGCAGGCGCAAAACGTGTAGAAATAACTTTTGAAAGGAAAGCCAATTGGTAAAAAAAATATTCATTTTACTGTGTTGTTTTTACAGTTGCATGGTTTATGCAAAATGTCCGTTGGCAGAAGCTTATTTAAAAACAAACAGAAAAGATAAAGTCTTTGAACAATATGAGGTTTGCGCGGAAGTATTAAATGACGCAGAATCACAATTACACGTTGGCTTGACTTATTTGGACGGTACCGATTTTGAACAACAAAGTTTACGTTCTGCTTTTAAATTTTTTCGTATGGGGGCAGAAAACGGATATGCTCCTGCTCAAAGGGAATTGGCAAAATTAATAGATGCACTTGAAGATATGGGGCAGGTCGGCAAAGAAGCTTTAGTGGATTTTGAAGAGCAATGGCGGGGAAAAAATAATTCAGACAGAGAGCCTTTGTCCGCACTGGCTTGGATGATTTTAGCCGCCGAAAAAGCGGAAAATAAGTGGTTTTATAATGCCCCGGCTATTACTGATGCACAAGCCGTAAATTTATTGAAAAAATTTAAAAGTAAAGGAAATGTTGAACAGGCGGAAAAACAAGCAATAGCTTTTAAGCAAGAAAAGTTGATGCAATTGGCTCAAAAATTGCTTTCCGATTCGGCATACAGAGATTTTGAATCTATTATTTATCCGGAAAGACAAAAAGGAAAAGTTCATGCACGTATGACAAAGGCACAAGCAATTGAAAATTTAAAACAGTATAAAATGAGTATCCAAAAATGAAAAAAATTTATTTAAACACTATGGGTTGTCAAATGAATGTATATGACAGCCGCCGTATATTAGACGCTTTGGAAAAATTAGGTTATGTTGAAACTTTGAATCCGGAAGAAGCAGATTTTTTGATGATTAACACGTGTTATATTCGTGAAAAAGCATCCGATAAAGTTTTTTCTATGTTGGGCAAGTTTGCTAAGATTAAAGCTGATCGTAAAAAACAAGGTTTGCCGACATATATCGGTTTGGCCGGTTGTGTTGTTCAAGCGTTGGGTGATGAAGTTTTTCATAAAGCACCCTTTTTGGATTTGGCTGTTGGTCCTCAATCGTATCACAAATTACCCGAATTATTGACGCGTTTGGACAGAGGTGCCGGTCGAACTGTCGAAGCCAACTTTACCAGTGATGAAAAATTTGATTTGTTGCCAAAAGCCAATGCACGTGCTTATTCGGCTTTTTTGGCAATACAGGAAGGTTGCGATAATTTTTGTACTTATTGTGTTGTTCCTTATACACGCGGTTGCGAATATTCCAGAAGCGCTGATGAAATCATTAAAGAAGCAAAATCTTTGGTCGATACGGGTGCTGTTGAAATTATGTTGCTTGGACAAAATGTGGATTGTTGGCACGGCAAGGGTTTAAACGGACAAAAAGAATGGGGTTTGGCGCGTTTAATTGAAGAATTGGCTAAAATAGATAATTTGAAGAGAATTCGTTATACAACTTCATATCCGGTTGATATTACTGATGAAATGATTAAAGCACACCGCGATATTGAAAAATTGATGCCCTATATTCATTTACCGATTCAATCGGGATCGGATGCTGTTTTAAAAGCCATGAATCGCCGTTATACGGTCAAGCAATATTTAGAAGTCATTGATAAATTACGTGCTGTTCGGCCGGATATAGCAATTTCTTCTGATTTTATTGTCGGATTTCCGGGCGAAACAGATGCTGATTTTGAACAAACAATGGACGTTGTCAGACGCGTTGATTATGCGCAAAGTTATTCTTTTAAATATTCGGCAAGACCGGGAACACCTGCCAGTTTGATGAAAAATCAAATTCCGGAAAAAATTAAGGCCGATCGTCTAACAACGTTGCAGGCATTACTTTTAGAACGTCAAAAAGCATTTAATATGAAATTCATCGGAAAAACGTTACCTGTTTTGTTAACGGAAAAAGGACGTGCAAAAGGACAATTAAACGGCTACAGTCCTTACCTACAAAATGTCCATGCGACTTTATCGGACGATTACTTGGGAAAAATTGTTGATTTGAAAATTACATCGGCAACAGCAAGCAGCTTGTCAGGAACAATAAATGTGCTATAATAGCTATCACGAAAGGAAAAAATATGCAGATAACAAAAGAATTTGATAATAAAAACGCTTTATTGGGATTAATTGGTCCGCAAAATGTTCATTTAAAACACATTGAATCCGAAATGGGTGTGGCTTTAAAAATGCGTGGTAATCAAATCACAATTGAAGGTTCTTCTCGTGATGTGCCTTTAACCGGAGAGTTGTTGGATACTCTATATCAACGTGCAATAAAAACCGGTGATATTACAAACGAAGATATCGAACGTGCTGTTTTAAAAGCACATGGTGGCATGGATGAAGCAACCCATGATAATGATGATTTAACGTTAAGAACTCGTCGCCGGCATATCAATCCGCGCACACAAAATCAAGCGGCTTTTGTTGAAGCAATGAACAAATATGAAATGGTTTTCGGACTTGGCCCGGCCGGTACTGGTAAAACTTTTTTGGCGGTTGCTAAGGCGGTTTCTATGATGTTGGAAGGCAAATGCGAAAAAATTATTTTGACGCGTCCTGCCGTCGAAGCTGGTGAAAATTTAGGCTTTTTACCGGGTGATTTAAAGGAAAAAATCGATCCGTATTTGCGTCCTTTATATGATGCTTTGTATGACATGTTGCCGGCTGATGAAGTAGAAAAGAAATTAGAACGGCAAGAAATTGAAGTTGCTCCGCTTGCTTATATGCGCGGCCGTACTTTAACACATGCTGTCGTTATTTTGGATGAAGCACAAAACACAACGCCGATGCAAATGAAGATGTTCTTGACGCGTTTGGGTGAAGGTTCAAGAATGGTTATTAATGGGGACTTATCTCAAACCGATTTGCCTCGTGGTGTTCAATCCGGATTGTCTGATGCTGTCAATGTTTTAAAAGATATTGATGACATCAAAATTGTTGAATTTAGCGAAAAAGATGTTGTTCGTCACGGTTTGGTTTCCAAAATCGTCAAAGCTTATGATACAAGGAGTAAGCAACAAAACAATGTCTGATGGATTACAGATAACCGTAAAAGATAAAAAATGGAAAGATGTTTTACCTAAATATCGTTCTGTTTGTCGAAAAGCTGTGTCTGCTGTTTTGGATTTAACTTCATGTGAAGTCAGTATTGTTTTAGCAGATGATTTATTTGTTCACCAATTAAATTTAGAATACAGAAGCATAGATAAACCGACAAATGTATTATCTTTTCCTGTTCCGTTTGTTGATGTGCCGATGCGTCCTATGGGTGATATAGTATTAGCATTGGAAACAGTTCAAAAAGAAGCAAAAGAACAGAAAAAAACTTTTGAAGAACATTTAACGCATTTATTAATTCACGGGGCATTACATTTATCCGGATATGATCATATTTCGGATGAAGAAGCGCATGTTATGGAAAGTTTGGAAATTGAAAAAGTTACATCTTTGGGATTTGCAAATCCTTACGAAGGAGAAATCAGATGAGTTTATTGGATAAATTTAAAACATCACGCCGTTTAAAAGAAGCCGAAGATAAAGTTTTTGAAACGTTGGAAGAAATTATTGATGAACGTGAAGAACGTGGCGATAAACATTTGGTGGATGCACGTGAGTTACCGATGCTTAAAAATTTATTCAGATTGCGTGATATTCGCGTGCGTGATGTTATGACACCCCGTGTAGACATGGATGCCGTTGATATTAAAATGAAACCATCTCAATTTTGCAAATATATTCAAAAAGAACAATTTTCACGTTATCCGGTTTATGACGGTTCTTTGGATAATATTGTCGGGGTTGTTCATGCAAAAGATGTTTTGTTTGCATTGATTAACAAGGAACGTTGCAGTATTAAAAAATTGATGAAGCCGGATGTATTATTTGTATCACCGACTATGCGCGCTTTGGACTTATTAAAGGTTATGCAAAGTCGTCAAATTCAATTGGCCTTGATTGTCGATGAACATGGCGGTACGGACGGGTTGATTTCCTTAGAAGATTTATTGGAAGTGATCGTTGGCGAAATTGACGATGAACATGACAATCCGGAAGAAGAAATGATTACACGCATCAATGAAAATTCTTTGGATGTCAATGCTAAGGCAAAACTGGATGATTTGGAAAAAATGATAGGTCCGATTGTTGATGAAGAAGATCGTGAAAATCCGGATATTGATACCGTGGGCGGTTGGGTTATTCATTTAGCTGGTCATATGCCGTCAAAAGGCGAAGTTATTCATCATGAAAAAACGGGAATTCGCTTTGTTATTCAAAGTAGCAATCCTTCACACATCGAACGGTTAAAAATTTTGGGTATTCCGTCAAAAGAAAAATTGCAAGAATTGGCAAATAAGCAAGAGGATGAATCATGAAAAAAATATTATTAGCGTTATTGTTTTGTTTTGTTTGTTTTGGTGCTTTTGCAAAAAATTATAGTTATGTTGATTCCAGAGCAGAAAAAGTTCCTGCTAAATATGAAGAAAGTTTACCCAAATTAGTTCAATATTTAATAGAACCTTTTTCTGATAATGAAGAAAATAAAGCACGAGTATTGATGGCTTGGATTGTTTATCATATTGACTATGATGAATATAAAATGGAAAGTATAACTAAAACTTCCTATAAGCGCCATCCTGATCGCGTTAATACAGGGGATATTTTTGAAACGCGTGTAGGGGTTTGTTCCGATATTGCCAATTTATATCAAAGAATGGCCGGTTTAGCCGGTTTAGATAGCGTTATTATTACGGGGTATGCCGGTAATGATGTTACCCGTAGAAATATGGAAAAAAATCGGCATGCATGGAACGCTGTTAAAATTGATGGAAAGTGGGAATTTGTTGATCCGACTTGGGCAATAAAAGGTCAAAGTGCCGTTGTTTTTCAAGATGTCAATTCTCGTGTACGACATGATCTTGAAATGAAAAAACGTGAACGTAATGCTTATAAAACAAACAAAACACGCAAGAACAGAAGATTTGATGAACGTTGGTTTATGACAGAACCAAGAGAAATGATAAAAACGCATTTTCCGGATGACGAAAAATGGCAATTGTTACCATCCCCAAAGCGCATAGGAAGTTTTTTAAAATAAATTAAATTTTTCTGCAAAACAACAGACGGTTACGTCCATAAATACGGTCATCCTGTAATTTAAAACCGGCGGGAAGTATATTTTCTTCTTTCTTTTCTATTTCAATAATAATCAAAGTTTTTTTATCAATCCAACCCTTATTGTTTAAAGCGACTAAAGCTTTTTCCCATAATTCTTCACGATAAGGTGCATCCATAAAAATTATTTCCATGGGGCGTGTTGTAAAAGGGGGACAAGTTGCATCACACATCATAACATGGGCATTTTCAAAATCTTTAGTATTTGATTTTAAGCATGCTAATGCCGGTGGGTAATTTTCAATAAATAAAGCTTCTTTTGCCCCGCGTGATAAAGCTTCTAATCCGACAGCACCGGTACCCGCAAAGACATCCAAAAAAGTAATATTTTTCCAAAGTTTTTTTTCTTTTAATAACATTGCATTTAAAATATTAAACAACGATTCACGCGCCCTGTCTGATGTCGGACGAGTTTTGTCGTCTGTTGGGGTATTTAAAATTTTACCGCGTTTAGTGCCTGCTACGATACGCATCCGATTTGCTCCTTTATCACTTTTTGGGGTATTTCTTTTACTTGTCCGGTGGGTAAATTACCCAATTGAAACGGTCCATAAGAAATACGAATTAAACGAGAAACCTGTAATCCGAAATATTCCATCATTTTACGAATTTCACGATTTTTTCCTTCTGTTAAAGTTACCAAAATCCATTGATTTTTCCCACCGCTTTGATTGGCTTCTATTTCAATTTGTGTGGAAGCATAACGAACACCGTTTATGGTTAAACCTTTTGCTGCTTTTAGTATCATATCAGGAGTTACAACACCATGCACACGAACACGATATTGACGTTTCCAACCGCGTTTTGGTAATTCCAAAGAACGTGCCAAAGCACCACTGGTTGTCAGCAATAATAAACCTTCCGAATTTAAGTCCAATCGTCCGACAGAAATAACACGTGGTAAAGATGAAGGTAAATTTTCAAAAACAGTCGGTCTGCCGGCAGGATCTTTGTGTGTAGTTAATAAGCCGACAGGTTTGTGATAACACCATAAACGCATTTTGTCGGGCTTTTTTAATTGAATACCATCAACAACCACAATATCATCATCGCTGACAACACAAGCGGGGGTCGTTAATTTTACACCATTGACTTTGACGCGACCTTCTAATATCCATTTCTCTGCATCGCGTCTGGAACACAAACCGGCCGCAGCCATTTTTTTTGCAATTCGTTCTTTATTTTCTGCCATGATTATGTTAGTATAAAGAAAAGACAAGAGAAAGTGAAGTAAAAAATGGAAAAAATCATCCAAACGGCGTTGGATTTGGCTAAAAAAGCATTTGATTTAGGTGAAACCCCTATTGGTGCTGTTATTTTTAATACAAAAACAAAAGAAATTTTATGTTTTGCACATAATCTAACGGAAGAAAATAAAGATCCGACTGCACATGCTGAAATATTGGCAATTCGTGAAGCGGGAAAATTGCTGAAAAATGCAAATTTATCCGGATATTCTATTTTTTCAACATTGGAACCTTGTGCTATGTGCGCTTGTGCAATTTCTTGGGCAAAATTGGATAATGTTTACTTTGGCGCATACGATGTTAAGTCCGGTGCCGTGGAAAACGGTATTCAAATGTTTAAACACACACATCATAAACCGGATGTTTTTGGTGGTTTTCATGAAGCAGAATGTGCTGATCTGATGTCTTGTTTTTTTAAGGAAAAAAGAAAATGAATGAGAAAGAAAAACTTATTGTTTTTTTAGCGCGTTTTTTAGCCGCATGTACGTTTTCTGCTGTAGTAGGAATCAATCATTTTGGATTTGAAAATTTCCACTCTTTCTTGTTAGTTTTGGTTAACTTTTCATTCATTGCAGTGTTCTTTTTTATAGGCCTTTTAGGTATAATAATTGCTTCAATCAGGAAAAATCCGCGTATCCGTCCCCGGTATTATGGAAAACTTGTTAAATATTCCCTATTGTCCTTTTTGATTTTGCTTTTTGGTTGGGGAATGATGGTTGCTCCATATGCTTAGAAAGGAATTAAATGATGGAAAATGAAACACCAATTTTTTCTGTGTCTGATGTTTCACAACTGTTAAAAGATGTTGTGGAAGGCGCTTTTGCAAATGTAGCTGTGCGTGGTGAAGTTTCCGGTGTTAAACGTGCTTCTTCCGGTCATATTTATTTTTCGTTGAAAGATAAAGATGCCGTCTTAAATGCAATTTGTTGGCGTGGAATAGATGCTACAACAAATGCGGCAATTACAGACGGGTTAGAAATTGTTGCAAGGGGCAAGTTAACGACTTATCCGGGGCGCTCTAATTACCAAATGATAGTGCAATCGGCCGAAGTTGCGGGCGAGGGTGCGTTGCTTAAAATGTTGGAAGAACGCAAGAAAAAATTAGCTGCCGAAGGATTGTTTGATGAATTACGTAAAAAGCCCATTCCTTTCTTGCCGGAAAACATAGCTGTTGTGACATCGCCAACCGGAGCAGTTATTCGTGATATTATGCATCGTTTACGCGACCGTTTTCCTCGTCCGGTTTATTTGTGGCCGGTTTTGGTACAGGGTGAGGGTGCGGCCGATCAGGTTGCCGCTGCTGTTCGCGGTTTAAATGCAATTCCGCAAGAAGGTTTGCAAACGCCAAACGGCATAGTTCCACGTCCGGACGTGATTATCGTTGCACGTGGCGGAGGTTCTTTGGAAGATTTATTGCCTTTTTCAGAAGAAATTGTTGTCAGGGCTGTGGCGGATTCGGATATTCCGATAATTTCTGCCGTAGGACATGAAACAGACACCATGTTAATTGATTATGCGGCGGATTTGCGGGCTCCGACACCAACGGGTGCCGCTGAAAAAGCAGTCCCTGTTCGCGTTGAAATCAAAGCAGCTTTGGATAACGTTAATGCACGTTTAGCCGATTCATTAATTCGCTTATTGAATGAAAAAAAGATACGTTTGGATGGATTGGTTCGTGGTATTCCTAATTTGCGTGAAATTGTTGAAATGTCTATTCAAAAATTGGATGATCGTGCGGAACGTTTAAATAAAGCAATTCAAGATGTTTTAAAGCATTTTAACGAGCGTTTGGTGATGGCAAGTCGATTGTTGGATGCTACCAGTTATGAAAAGACTTTGGAAAAAGGTTTTGCGTTGGTTTCTGATGCTAAAGGACACGTTGTTACTTCTGCTGAAAAAGCTAGAAACCAATATTCTTTAAATTTAGGATTCGTTGATGGATTTGTGCCGGTTTTAGTCAGTGGTATACGCCGTTCAAAACCAAAACAAACAGAAGAACAACGCAGTTTGTTTGACGAAGAATAATTATAATTTCTTTTAAATCAAATCAGCTCCTTTTTACAAAAGAGCTGATTTTTTACAGAGGAATGAGAATATGATAATTTAAAGAACAATATTAGAAATAGTAGTGCATACCAATTTTAATATCGTTGTATTTGACATCTTCTTTGATTTTGCTGCCTGTCGCTAAATCCTTAACACGGGCTTTACCTAAATCAGCAAAACGATAGCCTAAATCCAAAGCCATACAATCTGTCAAAGCATATTGGATGCCAGCACCGGCATTCCAAGCGAAGTTATGCTTGCCTTCACCTTTAAAGGCACCGCGATAAGAGTCTGTTTTATTATATGCATAACCGATACCGCCGGTTCCGTAAACGGAAATCATTTTCCAAACAGGATATTCTAAATACATGTTCATCATAGCATCTAATGAATACATATCCGGTTTGGCAACTTTGACACCGCCGTCTTTAAATCCTTGTTTTCCCCAAGGACGCAATTCACCGGTCATATCTGCACGGAAATATTGGTTCATTCTGGCACCAACACCGATATCAAATACAGCCGCCTCTTCTGTTTCAGCAGCTCCGATTGACCAACCGGCATCAGCACGTACATACATGTGATCCGTATTGATAATTTGAGCTTTTGCCGCTGTCCCAACCGTGAGAGCAGTTAATACGGCAATTGTGGATAACAAATATTTTTTCATTTTTTAACTCCTTTTAATAAAATAAGACTTAAAGTCCAACATCCACAAATTAAGGCCGAATCTATTTAAATGTCCACAACAAAAAGTTGTATATATCTACAAAAAATACTGTGTTAAACAACCCATGGTATATTTATATGTTTTTCATTTTTTACTTGCAGTTTTTTGTTTTTTTGCGTAAGCTTTTTAATATAAAACGGACAAAAGGAAACTTTATTATGAAAAATGAAGATATTTTACGCAACATTTTGAAAAAAGACGAAGAATTTTACTGGCAAGTGACGGGATCCGTTGCCGATTGGAAATATAATCCGTTGTTTTTGCTCTTAACCCTTTGTACATTCGGATTATTTTTATTTCTTGTCAGGTTAGTTCGTCAATATTCTTCTTATACATTGACATCAACGCGATTGATTATCATTTCCGGCATTTTCGGACGCAAAGTTGATGAAGTAGAATTGTTCCGTATTGTGAACAGTGTTTCAACACAGGGGCCTGTTGAACGCATAGCAAATATCGGAGAAATTCAATTAGATTCCACTGATAAAACCGGTGAAGTCATAATGAAAAAAATTCCGTCTCCACATGAAGTTCGTGATACAATTCGCGCTGCATATATGGCGGCACGTAATAAACGTAATCCGGTTTTGTTAGAAAATTACAACAACTGATTTATTGTTCAAATAATTGATGCAAAACGCGTATAATTTCAGCCTGACATGGTTCGGGTAAACGTCCCAGTTTTCTTAAAAAGTCGGACTTTGGGCGCGTTCGTATTTGATCCAGCGCAATTTGCGCATCTCGACCTTTCATTTCAATTAAAATACGATACGGTAAAGGACGAATTTTAGATGTTACCGGAGCAACCATTACATAAGGCAACACATTTGTCAGTTCATCCGGAGAGATAACTACACAGGGTTTAATAGCATCATCTACTTTTACTTCATAAACCATAAAACGTTTTACCATTCCCATTCTCCTTTTTCATCAAACGGTGTTTGTTCATTTTCTTTTTCGGTTGTCTGTTGCCAATCTTTACGAATGGCCTCTGCTGCAGTTACAATCAAGGCTTTATTTCTAACATTTAAATCCAGATCCTGTTCAAAACCGCATTGTTTAATTATCGAAGCAGGAATGCGAATCCCTTGCGAATTTCCGATTCTGACTAAAGAAATTTTCATTATGCACCTACCTTTTTGGTTTTACCCAATATTTGTTTTAAAATCATGTATAAACGACCGGCATCCGAACCGATTAAGACCGGCAATAAAACATCCTTCTTTTCATTATTTTTGGCTTTTAAGGCTAAGACATCAAATTCAGACATGTAACGAGTTACGGCAACACGTAATGTTGAATTGTCTTGATATAACTTTTTGAAGTTTTCAGTTTTATCTTTCGGTAAAACAGTCATTAAGTAACGCATGAATGCCGCATTGTCACCCGCATAATATTTTTTCCATTGTTCTTCTTCTGCTTTTGGCGTAAAGACGTGAACAATATCGATGGCAAAAGTGGCTAAATGTTCCAAAATCAATCGCGCATCTTTCATGAATTGATCGGATGAAATACTTTGTAAGTCGGTCTTTAATTTTTGGATAAAAGCTTCTGTCTTTTCGGAAACTTCCAACAGGCGTTGAGTTTGTTCTTCCACTTGAATGGTTGATAATTGGCGAACCCTTGCATCTGTTTCGGTTAAAACTTGGTTCAAAATATCGGTTTGAACATTTAATTGAGTACCGACTTCGTTTATGTGAGAAACCGTCTCATCCGATAAGTTGGATAAAGCATTGGATTGTTCCACCACATTTTGTGTTGCAATAGACATTTTATGCAATGTTTTTTCAACTTCCTGATCCAAAAGGGCAGATTGCGTCTTCAAAACAGTCAAAATCTTTTCGGCATTGGTAAAAATACGTTCATTATGCTCGGAAGTTTGAACTTCATATTCGCCCATTAACGTTTCCATGCGGTCGATTTGTTTGTTAAATAAAGCGGATGTATTATCAGCAATACTTAAAATTTCTTGTGTGTGATCTGCTGCGTCTTTTAATCCATCGGTTATGTGGTTGATATTTGCAATATTTTCATTTAAAGACGTTGAAAGTGAATCCATAGCGCGAGCCACTTTATCGCCGGTAACTTCTAAAACACCGGCTCTGTCAGCCAAACTTTGTGTAATACTTTGTGTGCTTTCGTTGGCCTTTTCGGTGGATTTGGCTAAAACTTGTACGTGATGAGCCAATTCTTTCATGGAAGCAACGGTTTTTGTGTCTACGTGATCAATCACAATAGCCAAATCTTTAATCCAGTGCTTCATTTCTTCACGAACAATTTTTGTTTGATCGGCAGCTTGTCCGAAAACAACCTTAAATTCTTTGATTTGGGCGCGCAAAGCATTTGTTAAAGATTGTGTGTAGATAGCTCCTTCTTCTGTCGGATACATCAATTGGTTCATATAAGCGCGCAAAGTTTTTGTTTCTTCTTCCAATTGATTGCGGCGGTCAATCCAAGCGACGACAAACCAAATCAAAGCCAGAGGTAAAAATTGACTGCAAACCATGCCGACAAATTCGGCTGGTGGAAGACGATATCGAGTTGCCCACCATTCAATTCCAACCATATAGTCGGTTGCCGCCCAAATCCATAGTGCACTTAAAATTGCTGCAATCCAATAAATGGGCTTTTGATAAAATTCTTTTTTGCAAATAATTTTATCGTCTTTTTTTATTTCAATGTCTTCAAAAAAAGCTTGTGTCATTATGTTCTCCTTTTCTTTGATAACTGGATAGTAGCATGCATTTTTATCAAAATCAAGAAGAAATTACAAAGTAATTACTATTTTTTTTATCATCTTTTTAAAAACTAATGACTTTATCTTTAATTTTCAGAGCGTAAAATCTCTTTTACCTGCTTTGCGTATTTCTTTTTTGTTTCCGGAACGCTTAAGTGTGTAGCAAGCAAAATCGGTGTTTTTAAAGTTATATCCGGATAATATGCTTTTATTTGTTTCAATCCCGTTTCAATATCGGGAGTATGTTTGTCGAAGCCTTCTATTTCTAAAGCCTGTTCCAACGGGACATAATACACGTGTGTTACATAAACTACTTCCATCCACTGTTCTTTCGGACAATCTTTATAAATTAAGAAACCTTTATGAACAAAGCCTTCATTTAAGCGCAAAGTGGAAGTTTTTTCTCCGTTTAAAAGAGCCGGCCAGCGTCTTTCCACTAAATGCAGCCATTGTTGTTTGTCAGATAAGGCATGTTTGATAAAATCTGCAATAATTTTTGCGGTTTGTTCGGGTGTTTGATTGTCATTATTGATAATAAAGTCAGAATAGGGGCGATTCTGATATTGTTCTTCGTACATTTGGCGAATACGATTTCTTTCCCAATCGTCAAGTTCCCGTGTTCCGCGATTTTTTAAACATTCTTCCAAACTGGGCGCAAGGGTGATGTTTAAAAAACGTGTATTTTTATCTTCCATTGCTTTCCAATCTGCATAAGTATTATCGGCAATCGGATAAGCAAAAAATACTGTTTTATATTCACGCGACTGTTTTAAGGCTAATAATTTTTCATTTAAACGTTTGTGCCGTTCTTTCCATCCCTCTTTAAGTGATAATCCCAATTTTTTTTGTTCTTCATCACTCATTAAGTCATCTACTTCAATGAAAGTGCTGTTTGGCAACAGTTTTACTAAGATTTTAGAAACGGTGGATTTTCCTGAATTCATGGGGCCGTTTATGTTTAATATCAACATTTATGCTTCCTTCATCGTTTTTAAATTCATCTTATACAGGTGTCTTGCACAAATCAAAATAGGAATTAATAAAAGTGCGGAAACCATAAATGTCGGCCCGACACCGATATTATCGAATAATGGTTTTAATGCAATCATTCCAAAAGCCCAAAAGACACGATTAATCATAGAGTCAACGGATAAAATGGTTGCTCGTTCATCTGATTTAATTCTGTGATTGATTAAAACAGATGTTGAAATGTTGGATAAAACGACCGATGAGCTGGCAAACATCATTAACAATAAGCATATATAAACCGCCCATACAGAAACATAAGCCGCTGCACAGGCTCCAATGGTTGCTATAACAATGATAAGACATTGTAATTTTATAATGCCGGAAAGTTGTACCTTTTCCAAAATTTTTCCGGAAATTCCAGACCATAATGTTCGCAAAAAAGCATTCAAACCCGTAACCAGACTGAACACAAAAATAGGTAATTCCCGAAATACCATAACAGATTGTAATCCCCACATAAAAACAAGCGTTAGTGTGCCGTAAACAGCCGGAAAAATCATCAACCATTTAATTTCGGGATGTTTTAAGGCATATTTGGAAATGTCCAAAATATCTTGCCATTTACTTTTATTGTCTTCAACAATGCGTCTGGATTCTGGGACGTCCGGTAGCAATATTAAAATAATCATATTGCATACCAAAAAAAAGATACACAGCCAAATAGGAACAATGGGCCCTAAAAATTGATAAATAAAAGCCCCCGTTAAAGTTGCAATCATTAACACCAAATTGCTGAGCATTTTCATTTTTGCATATTTTTTATGAAAAATACCTTCTTTGTGGCGTTTTTTGAGTAAATCATACAGATAAGCTTCTCTTGTGCCGGAAATTAAAGAAACCGCAACTGCAAAAATTAATTCACCGCTTAAAACAAACCAAAATCCTTCTCCGAAAATCCAAGCAAGATATCCGATAATCCATATAAAAGTACCTATTATCAGCGTATTTTTTCTGGAAAATAAATCACCGATGTAACCGGTTGGAATTTCTAAGACAAAAACAGCCAATGAAAAGATGCCTTGAATTAAGAAAAAATCGCCCATACTTAAGCCTTTGAAACCATAAAAAAGCATGGTAACGGGCAAAAAGAAAAGCGCATTAACAAATGCATTTGCAATTGAAAGCCATCTGGGTGCTGATTTAACGGATATCATTTATACTTCCTCCATTGACAATTATGTTGTAGAAATAATCAAAAGTCAAACAAATTTAACGTATTATTAACCGAATGACATTAGGATAAATGCAGAAAAAAGGACGTGGGGTTCTTTTATAAAACAAAAGGAGAGATATATGTATATTTTCTTGGGTATTTTGGTTGTTTTGGTGTTCTTATTGATTGCCGGATCAATCACAATTGTTCCTCAAGGTTATGAATACACGGTTGAAAACTTTGGACGTTTTTCAAATATTTTAAAACCGGGCTTACACATTTTGATACCGATTGTTGAACGTATCGGACAAAAAGTGAATATGATGGAACAAGTTTTGGATATTCCGTCACAAGACGTGATTACAAAAGATAATGCTATGGTACGTGTGGATGGTGTTGTGTTCTTTGAAATTCAAGATCCGTATGCAGCATCTTACCAAATTCACGATTTGTATAGCGGTATTTTGAATTTGGTTATGACGAATGTTCGTACGGTTATCGGTTCTATGGAAATTGATGAGTTGTTGAGTCAACGTGATGTGATTAATCAACGTTTGTTATCTGTTGTTGATGAAGCAACGGTTCCATGGGGAACAAAGATTACCCGTGTTGAAATTAAAGATATTTCTCCACCGCGTGATTTGATTGATTCCATGGCTCGTCAGATGAAAGCAGAACGTGAAAAACGTGCTAACATTTTGGAAGCCGAAGGATTTAAACAATCTGCCGTTTTGAAAGCAGAAGGTGAAAAACAATCCGCTGTTTTGGCCGCAGAAGGTGAAAAGGAAGTTGCTTTCCGTCAAGCAGAAGCACGTGAACGTGCTGCAGAAGCTGAAGCAAAAGCAACACAGGTTGTTTCTGAAGCTATCGCAAAAGGTAAACCGCAAGCACTTAATTACTTCTTGGGTCAAGCTTATGTGGAAGCTTTAAAAGAAATTGTCAATTCTCCAAATCAAAAATTGTTATTGTTGCCGTTTGAAACACAACAATTGGCAAGTACCTTAACGGGAATTACAGAATTGACAAAAACTGTTTTAGGTACAGAAAAAGCTCCACCTGTTTTAAAAGCGCCTAAGAAATAGTCAGATAAAGAGTGCTTGTTTTATAAGGCAAGCACTCCTTTTGAAAGAAGGAATAAAAATATGGATGAAATTGTAAGTTTTTTCAGTAATTGGGGCGTTTGGGCTTGGCTTTCAATCGGTGTTTTATTGATGATTGCCGAACTGTTTGTTCCCGGCGTTTTTATTATGTGGTTTGGTTTTGGTGCTGTTTTAACCGGAATAATTACGGGGGTTGTCGGCGGGTTATCCGTTGCTATGCAACTTTTAATTTTTGTCATTATGTCCGTGATTTCTTTGGGTTTGGGATTATTTGTTTACGGCAAAATTTTCGGACCGAATAAAGAAAAAGGAAATGATACGCGTACTGGTGCTCAACGTCTTATCGGTAAAAGTTTTATTGTCAGTGAAACAATTCAGAACGGTAAGGGAAAAGTTACCGTTGGTGATACGGTTTGGCTGGCTCGTAGTAAACGCAAAATTGCTAAAGGCGCAGAGGTTGTTGTTATCGGCGCGGAAGGAACACAATTGCTGGTCGAAGAAAAAAAATAAATGTTACATTTTACAAAAAAAGGACGCAATTTGTTTTGCGTCCTTTTTTTGATAAATCCTAAATTAACGAATTTGCGGATCCAATTCACCGGCAGCATAACGTTTTGCCATGTCAGCTAATGAAATCGGTTTAATGGATGAACCGTGTCCGGCTGCTCCGAATTGTTCATAACGTTGTTCGCAAACAACTTGCATAGCATCCATTGCCGGTTTTAAGTACTTACGCGGATCGAATTCTTCCGGTTTTGTTGCATAAACTTTACGAATAGCACCAGTCATGGCCATACGTAAGTCCGTATCAACATTGACTTTACGAACACCGTACTTGATGCCTTCTTGAATTTCTTCAACAGGAACACCGTAAGTTTGTGGCATTTTGCCGCCGAATTCATTAATGATGTCTTGCAAATCTTGAGGAACGGAAGAAGAACCGTGCATAACCAAGTGCGTTGTCGGTAATTTTTCATGAATCTTTTTAACTGTGTCAATTGACAAAATAGCACCATCCGGTTTGCGAGTGAATTTGTAAGCACCATGAGAAGTTCCAATAGCGACAGCCAAAGCATCTACTTTTGTTTCTTTAACAAATTTAACAGCATCATCCGGATCTGTCAGCAACTTTGATTTGTCAACAGCACCTTCAAAACCATGTCCGTCTTCTTTTTCACCTTTACCGGTTTCCAAAGAACCAATACAACCCAATTCACCTTCAACTGATACACCGATTTGATGTGCAACACCGGTTACTTTTGATGTTACTTCTGCGTTGTATTCGTGTGTTGCCGGCTTGCCGTCCGGTGTTAAAGAACCATCCATCATAACGGAAGTAAATCCGTTCATCATAGCTGAAAAACATACACCCGGGTTTGGACCATGATCTTGGTGAACACAAATCGGTAAATCCGGATACATTTCTACGCCTGCCATCATTAAATGTTTCAAGATAGCATCATTTGCATAAGCACGTGCACCTTTTGACATTTGAATAATAACCGGAGCATCTTTCTTTTTAGCAGCAGCTAAAATAGCCAACACTTGTTCCATGTTATTTACGTTAAACGCAGGGATACCATATCCTTTTTCAGCTGCGTCATCTAATAATTGTCTTAAACTAACTAAAGCCATTTTTATTTTCCTTTCTTTTATCCTGAAATAGCATCTGAAACTGCTTGTACCACATTTTGAACGGTCAGTCCAGCTTTTTCGTAAACTTTTTGCGCCGGACCGGACGCACCAAAGTGCGAAATTCCTAAATTAAGTGAAGCATAACGTTCCCAACCGAAAGGTGTTGCTGCTTCTAGCGAAACACGCGGTGCATTACCCAATACCGATTGGCGATATTCATCACTTTGTTTTTCGAATAAGTCCCAAGATGGCAAGGATACAACGGCACAATCAACACCGCGTTCCCATAATTGTTTTTGTGCTTCGATGGCCAAAGATACTTCCGATCCGGTTGCAATCAATGTTGCCATACGATTTGATTTTGCATTGCTGATAACATAAGCACCTTTTGCTGTTAAGTTTTCGTTGGCGCTTGTGCGTTCAAATGGTAAATTTTGACGACTTAAAATCAAAGCAGTCGGACAATTATTATGTAAAGCAATTTGCCAGGCTTCAGCACACTCCAAAGCATCTGCCGGACGAATCGTGCATAAATTCGGAATTGTACGGAGCATTGCCAACTGTTCAATCGGTTGATGTGTCGGTCCATCTTCACCTACACCGATTGAATCGTGTGTTAAAACATAAGTGACCGGTAAATTCATCAGCGCTGACAAACGCATGGCCGGTTTCAAATAATCTGCAAAAACAAAGAATGTTCCGCCATAGGGTTTGAAGAAACCATGCAAAGCAATTCCGTTCATAATAGCGCCCATAGCATGTTCCCGAATTCCATATTCAATATAGTTGCCGGAAAAGTCATCAGATGTAATTACTTTGGAATTACTTGTATTGGTCAAATTAGATGCCGTTAAATCCGCGCTTCCTCCAATCAAATTGGGAATAAGAGCAACCGCTTTTTCCAATGTATTTTGTGAAGATTTACGGGATGCAATACTTGGTTTTTCAACCAATAAAGAATCTTTGTATTTTTGAAAATCAGCATCGAAATTATCGGGCAATTTTCCGCTTAACATTTTTTGCATTTTTGCATAAAACGGATTTGAAGCGGCTTTTTGTTGCCATTCATCGCAAAGCGCCTTACCACGCGTACCGGCTTGCCGCCAAGCACTTAAAATATCTGTCGGGATTTCAAATGGTTGGGAATCCCAATTTAATGCTTTTCTTAAACCATTTAATTCCTCTTCCCCTAGAGGAGAACCGTGTACTTTTGGAGTACCTGCTTTTGTCGGTGCACCATAACCGATGGTTGTTTTACAGGCAATCAAAACGGGTTTTTCACTTTTTTGTGCTTCCATTAAAATATTTTCCAATGCGTTTGCATCGTGTCCGTCTGTTGTCAAAACTTGCCAACCGTTTGCTTCAAAACGTGCTAATTGATTTGTACTGGTTGCCAAACCGGTTTTACCATCAATCGTAATGCCGTTATTGTCCCATAACACAATCAAATTGTTTAATTTTAAATGACCGGCAAAGGAAATGGCTTCTTCGGAAATGCCCTCCATTAAATCACCGTCACCGCAGGTAATATAAATTTTATGATCAATTAAATCTTTTCCTAAACGAGCTTTTGCCATTTTTTCAGATATAGCCATACCAATACCCATGGCAAGACCTTGTCCTAACGGACCTGTTGTGGCTTCGATACCGGCAAGTACACCGTATTCTGGGTGGCCGGCTGTTTTTGAATCAATTTGACGGAAATTTTTTATGTCTTCAATTGTAATATCGGCATATCCGCTTAAATAAAGCAAACTGTAAAGCATGGCACTGGCGTGCCCGCCGGATAAAACAAAACGATCTCGATTTGGCCATTTAGGTTGTGCCGGATTAAACTTTAAAAACTTTGTCCATAAAACAGTGACTATATCCGCCATTCCCAAAGGCGCTCCGGGGTGACCAGAATTGGCGCGTTGTACCATGTCTGCCGATAAAAAACGAACGGCATTTGCTAAATCTTTCATTGAAGGCATGTATTTTTTCTCCATAAGTTAAAACATATCGGAAGTATATGCTTGTTTTATTTAAAAAGCAAGAATGGAGTTTCAAAACTTTAACAAAAAACCTGCAAAGTTAATTGCAGGTTTTTGAGTTTGATATTGAGTGATTTACGCGTTTATTTTTTGATTTTCCTTTTGGACGGACAATTGATGAGCCGCAACAACAACGGGACATTCATCAGGCGTGCCAAAAAATTCGTTAATCGACTTATCAGCTTCTTCTTCGTTAAAGTTTCTGCTGATGATGTCCATAACTTTATCAAAATTATCTTTGTTTTCTTCCAACAAATTTTTGGGGTCTAAGAAATATGCAATGTTTTTGCCGTATTTATCACAAAGAGTCAAATCAATTTGAGGTAAAGAAGCTAAATAATTGTAAACTTCTTGGTGTTCATTCCCGGCCGCAAACATTATGGGAGTTCTTCCGGCTTGAACTGATTTTTTATTGACATCAGCACCTAATCTGATCAGGTATTTAACCATATTTAATCGGCCTTCTTTGGCGGCAAAGTGTAATAAGTAAAGTCCGGCTTTTCCGCCCGCTTCATTAATTCCTAACGGTTTTTTCAAACGGTGTTTAGCTCTGAAAATTTCCGCAAGAATTGCTACATTTCCGTTTTCAGCAGCTAAATGGATAGCTTTTTCTTTTGTTTCATATTCCACAACGTCAAAACTCGGGTGATGCTTTAACAAAATTTGAACAGCTTTCAGATCGTTTTCTTTTATTGCTTCCATTAAAGCAGATGCGCCATTTTCATCACGACAATCAATGAATAAATCACCATTGGACACTTTTGCCGTTCTGGGCACAAAATTTAATAAGAAATCCATCATTGGATAATTTTTATGGAGAACGGCCATATGTAAAGCTGTTCGACGTGAATTGCTATAAATGGTTGCAACATCCGGATGTCTTCTTAAAAAGGCTCTAAGGACTTCATTTTCTCCTTTTTTGATAAGCGGAAATATTTCTGAAACCAAACGGTCTTTTATTTCATTTTTTTCCTGTTCATGCGGATCTGGTGTTTTATAAGATTCGGACATACTAAACTCCTTTTAAAAAAAATTACAATGTGTTATAAGGAACAATGTTGCCCATAATATCAAATAAAATTTGTTTTGTCAATTTTTTCTTTTAATTTTTTTAATTAAGCTTGCAGATGATTTTTTCTTTAAAAAAATGCTTTTGTTTTCTTGACAGAACGGACACATTTTTTTAAACTGAGCTATATTGATAAAAATAAGGGATATCAACACAAATGACAAAAACTTTAAATAAGGGCAAAATTATTGCGGTTCAAGGCAGTGTGATAGAAGCAGAATTTGCACATGATTTACCTCCGATTTATGCCGAATTGAAGACTGGTAAAAACGATGATTTGGTCGCTGAAGTACAAGGCTATATTGATGAAAAGACCGTGCGTGCTTTAGCAATGGGATCAACACAAGGTTTGGCACGTGGCATGGAAATAGTCGATACGGGACACCAAATTCAAGTGCCGGTTGGTCCTGAAACATTGGGACGTATGTTTAATGTATTCGGTCAGCCGATTGATAAAAAAGGTGCCATAAAAGCAAAAGCATGGAATGCTATTCATGCACCGGCAATTCCTTTGGATAAGCGTCAAGTCAGTCAGGAGATTTTTATATCCGGTATTAAGGCCATTGATTTATTGGCACCGATGGAACGTGGTGGCAAAGCCGGTTTATTTGGTGGTGCCGGTGTCGGCAAAACGGTTTTGATTACCGAAATGATTAACAATATGGTCGGTCGTTATGAAGGTGTCAGTATTTTCTGTGGTGTTGGTGAACGCTCCCGTGAAGGTGAACAACTTTATCGCGAAATGCAAGAAGCCGGTGTGTTGCCTAAAACGGTGATGGTTTTCGGACAAATGAATGAAGCCCCCGGTGTTCGTTTCAGGGTTGCTTTATCAGCTTTGACAATGGCCGAATATTTCCGTGATGTCAAAGGTCAAGATGTTTTATTTTTGGTGGACAATATTTTCCGTTTTGTTCAAGCAGGTTCGGAAGTTTCTGTCTTGTTGGGACAAATTCCTTCACGAGTTGGTTATCAACCGTCTTTGGGAACGGATATTGCTGATTTGGAAGAAAGAATTGCCAGTTCACAAAAAGCGGCTATCACATCTATTCAAGCAGTTTATGTGCCGGCGGATGATTTTACGGATCCGTCAGCTGTTCACACTTTCGCGCATTTGTCCGCAAGCATTGTTTTATCACGTCAACGTGCGGCACAAGGTTTATATCCGGCTGTTGATCCATTGCAATCTACATCAAATATGTTGACACCGTTGATTGTCGGTGAACGTCATTATAAGGTTGCAACGGCTGTTCGTAAGTGTTTGGCCGAATATGAAGATTTAAAAGATATTATTGCTATGCTCGGCTTTGATGAGTTACCGGAACATGATCAAAAAACAGTTCAAACTGCACGTAAATTGGAACGTTTTTTAACTCAACCATTTTTTACAACAAATCAATTTACCGGTATGGAAGGGCGTTCGGTTAACTTGGAAGATACGATTGACGGTTGCGAACGTATTTTAAATGATGAGTTCCCGTATTTAAATGAAAATGATTTTTATATGGTGGGCGATATTCAAGAAGTTATAAACAAAACAAAAGCAAAAAAGAAGGCATATGAAGAAGCTTTAAAATCAGAACAAGAGGTTGCATAGAAATGAAATTAAAAGTGACTTCTCCGATAGGAATCATCTTAACCGAAGAAATTCAAAAAATCGATTTTGAAGCATTGGACGGGCATTATACTCTATTGCCGCGTCATCAAGATTTTGTGACGGCAATGCCACCTAATATTGTTGCGTATCAAACAACGGATGGTTTGACGCATTATATGGCATGTAATCGGGGAATTTTAGTCAAAAAAGCCGCAGATGTCTACATATCTGTTCATCGTGCTGTATTGAGTGAAACGCTTGAAGATTTAGCACAAATTATTGCCGTAGAATTTAAAAATGATGATGAACAACGTAAAGAAGTCAATACGGCAATGGCACGTTTGGAAGTCGGTTTATCCAGAGGCTTTATGCAATTAAAAGAGGCAGCACAAGATGGCGGAATTTGATAAAACAGAAGATAAAAAAGTTCAAGAGGTTTTGATCAAAAAAGCCGAACTGATGAAAAACAGGGGTAACCGATCTTTGTGTGCAAATTTTGGTATGGTAGCGGTTTTGGGTGTAATTATGACTGCTCCGTTGGTTATCGGGATACTTGTTGGCAATTGGTTGGACAAAGATTTTGCAGTTAAGGGTTTTTCTTGGCGGCTTAATTTGATGATAATAGGTTTTTTTATGGGACTTTATTATGCTTATCGATGGATAAAATATGAAGGAATCGAAAAAATTGATGAAGCGTACCGCAAGGAACATGAAGGAATAGAAAAATGATGGAACAAAAAAGTTCTGTTTTGCTTTTATTAAATGAAATCGGCGGCGTATCGATCGCCTTGCTGATGATTTCCGGACTTTTGTTTGGTATGGCTTTTACCTATTCGCATTTTTGGGCTATCAGGCGATTTGTTTTAAAGTCACCGCATTTTAAAAGAGTGATTTTTATTTTAACTTTTGTTCGTTTGTTTGTATTTGCTTGTGCTTTAATGATTGCAGCACATCCAAACCATGCCGGTGCGCGTATAATGTTATTTTTTATCGGTTTCATGATTGGTCGAATTGGACTGATGCGTATTGCTAAAAGGAGATTTTAAAATGATTCAATACGATGTCAGTAAACTGTTTGATATTCCTTTGAAAGACAGCACATTAGCTTTACAACAGTATGATAAAATTTATTTGTTTGAGTTGTTTGGATTGCCGATTAACGCAACAATCGTTTCGACTTGGATAGTTATGGTCATTTTGGTTTTAATTTCCTATTTCGCTACCCGTAATTTAAAAGCCGATGTTCAAGTCAGTAAATTTCAAACACTTCTTGAGTTAATGGTTACATGGTTAAATGGTGAAGTAAAAGAAACCAGTAATGACAATCCCGCAAAATACATGGGGTTGGGATTGGCTTTGTTTTTGTTTGTGTTAGTAAGTAATTTTATGACAATTATTCCGTGGTTCCGTCCGCCGACAGCATCACTTTCAACAACATTTGCGATGGGAATAATCGTCTTTTTTGCAATACCGTATTTTGCTATTCGAAATGCCGGTATTAAAGGATATTTGAAAAAATTTATTCAACCGACACCGTTTATGTTGCCGATGAATATTTTTTCCGAATTTGCTTCGACATTTGCGATGGCTTTGCGTTTGTTTGGTAATATGTTGTCAGGCATTGTTTTTGCCGCTGTTTTGACAACATGTTTACCATTTTTGTTGCCTATATCTATGCAGGTTTTAGGACTACTGACTGGCTCGATACAGGCATATATTTTTGCTTTGCTTGCGGTTGTATACACTTCCGGTGTTGCGCCCGAGCAAGCAAGTGATTTAACTGACTTAAATAAAGGAGATTTAAATGGATAGTTTAGCTTTAATTGGTGCTTTATCTGCTTTGGGTGCATGTATCGGTATGGGTATCGGTGCTATCGGTTCTGCTATTGGTGAAGGTAATGCTGCA
Organism: Alphaproteobacteria bacterium; assembly: GCA_017962565.1. GTDB lineage: Bacteria > Pseudomonadota > Alphaproteobacteria > CAAHEQ01 > UBA3637 > CAAHEQ01. Next base: position 53,478 of record JAGCVC010000021.1, read on the forward strand.
GCTGCTGCGTTACAAGGAATGGCACAACAACCTGATGAAGCCAACCGCATTCGTTCAACAGCATTTATTTTGTTGGCAATGATTGAAACAACAGCTCTTTATACGTTGGTTGTTGTAATGTTGGTTTTATATGCAAATCCTTTCTGGGATAAAGCGTTGGATTTAGTGACAAAATAAAAAAAGAGGTCTTTGATGGGTATTGATTTGCTGACATTGGTTGCACAAATCATTAACTTGTTGGTTTTGATTTGGTTGTTGAAGCGTTTCTTATACAAACCTGTTTTGAACATGTTAAAGGAACGTCAAGCGTTAATAGACGATGAAATTAGTCGAGCACGCCAAGCAACCCAAAATGCCATTGCTGAAGAAGCAAAATATCAAGAAAAAGTTGCTGCGTTTGATGCTGATCGTAATAAGATGCTTGAACAAATACAAAAGGAAGCAGATGCATTGCGTGAGAAGTTAACAGCTGAGGCCAAACAAGATGTTACTCGTCTGCGCAAAACTTGGAAAAATGAATTGGAACAGGAAAAGCAAGCTTTTGATATTTCTATTCAAAATTCAATTGTTAAAAACTTTAAATTATTTGCATCTGATGCTTTGAAAGATATGGCAGGTGTGGAATTAAATGAATTGGTTTTGAAAAAATTTAAAGAATGTGTTGAAACAATGACAGCAGCACAACGTAATCAATTTATTCAAAGCGCTTCATCGGCAAAACAAATCATCATTTCAACGGATACGCGTTTAGATACACAAATACGGACAGATCTGAAAGATTTTTTATTTTCAACTTTTGATTTGGATGAAAAATCCGTCAAGGCAACTTTCAAAGTCGATGCAAACTTAATTTGCGGTATACAAGTACAAATTGGCGAACAAATAACTTCTTGGAATTTGCAAAATTATTTGGAAGCTTTTGAAAATAATATGGATGTTGCATTTAATGAATTAATTCATCAGGGGGTATAAAATATGCCAGTCAGACAAACAGCAATGAAAGCAATTGAACAAGGTGTTAAAAAGACGAATCCTGTTTTACGTACACAGGAAATTTCGGTAATTGAATCCATTACTGCAGGAACAGCAATTGTTTGTGGATTAAGCGGAGCCGAAATGAACGAAATGTTGCTGTTTAAAGGCAATGTTACAGGTATGGTTCAATCTTTATCCGAAGGGCAAGTCGGTGTTGTTTTTTTGGATAATGCAGATTCTTTGAAAGCCGGTGATAAAGTGACACGCACGGGACATGTGTTGGATGTTCCTGTTGGTGAATCGCTATTGGGACGGGTAATTGATCCGGTCGGCAAACCTTTGGATAATAAAGGTAGTATTTTAACAAAAAAACGCCGTCCGATTGAAGTCGATGCTTACCCGATTATGGACAGAGCGCCGGTTGATACACCACTTCAAACAGGTATTAAGGCAATTGATTCTTTTACGCCCATCGGACGTGGTCAACGTGAACTGATTTTAGGTGACAGACAAACCGGCAAGACGGCTATTGCTATTGATACGATTATCAATCAGAAAGATTCAAATGTCATCAGTATTTATTGCGCTATCGGACAAAGGGCTTCTGCTGTTGCCGGCGTTATTGAAGACTTAAAAAAATATGATGTAATGAATAATTGCGTTGTCGTTGCTGCTTTTGCAGATGATGAGGCCGGTTTGCAATATATCGCACCTTACGCAGCAACATCTATTGGTGAATATTTTATGGAGCAAGGTAAGGATGTTTTGGTCATTTATGATGACTTGACAAATCATGCACGTGCTTATCGACAAATGTCTTTGTTGTTGCGCCGTCCGCCAGGGCGAGAAGCTTATCCGGGGGATATATTTTATGTCCATTCACGGTTGTTGGAACGTTCAACTCATTTGATATCTAAATTGGGCGGTGGTTCGCTGACTTCTTTACCGATTGTATCAACAGAGGCCGGAAATATTTCAGCCTATGTACCGACAAATATTATTTCTATTACAGACGGACAAATTTATTTATCGGCACCTTTGTTCCAAAAAGGAATTATGCCGGCAATTGATACGGGACGTTCTGTTTCTCGTGTGGGTGGAGATGCACAATTGCCCGCTTATAAATCATTAGTAGGGCCTTTGAAATTGTTCTATTCACAATTTGAGGAGTTGGAATCTTTTACGCGTTTTGGTACACAAATGGATGCTTCGACTTTGGAACGGTTAAACCGTGGGCGTGCAATTCGTTTGGTTATGGAACAACGCCAGTTTCAAACGGTCAAAGTTACCGAGCAAATAGCTATTTTCTTGGCGACAATTAACGGATTGTTGGATGGTTTGGATGAAGAAAAAAATAAACGTGCGCAAAAGATTATATCTCAAGTGATGAAAACAACTTTTGCACGTCAGGAACAAGCCATATTGTCACGTGAAAAATTGGATGAAAAAACAAAAGAAAATATGATTTCTGAGTTTAAAAAAGCTTTGCAACGTGAAAGGATTTTGCCATAAATGTCCAGTTTGGAAACATTGCAAAAAAGAATAAAAACGACAACGGATTTGCGTGATATTGTCAGTACAATGAAATCGCTTTCGTCCGTTAGTATTTTGCAATATGATCAAGCTGCAGTATCTTTAAAAGGGTACCGAAAAAATATTCGAGATGGCTTTCATGCTTTGTTAAAATGCCGTCCGATTCCAATGCAACCAAAACCCAAAAAAGGTAAAACGTTGGCGATTGTTGTTGGTTCGGATAATGGGCTTGTCGGTCGATTTAATAAAGAAATTTTAGAACGAGCTCAAGAAAGTTTGTTGCAAAAGGGCATCTCAAAGCAAGATACTTTATTTCTAACAATCGGTAAACGCGTGGCTGTGTTGGCAGAAAATGCAAAAGTGAATTTATTTGCAAAATATGCTATTTCAAATTCAATTAAGTTTGTTAATTCGTTGGCTGGGACAATTATTATGCGTATTTATGAGGCTATGCAGACTCAAAAAGTGACGCATGTTGAAGTCTTTTATCATAAGCGTGAGCAGGGTACTTCCGTCAGTATGGAAAAAGTCACGTTATTACCTTTTTCGCAAAAAGCGTATCAAGACTTAAAAAACAAACCATGGAAGACAAACAATGTGCCATTGGTGACATTACCAACCGATATCTTAGTCCAAGAATTGATAAAAGAATATTTGATGATAGAAGTTTCATCAGCTTTAACCTATTCTTTGGCAGCAGAGCATCATACCCGTATGGTTAATATGCAAAACGCCGAAAAAAATATTGATGAACGATTAGATGCTTTTAACCAGGAATATCAGCAAAAACGTCAAGATTCAATTACCGAAGAATTGATAGATGTTGTTTCCGGTTCGGAAGCAATCAAGAAAAAGTAATTATTTCCCAAAATCAAAAAAAAGCTTGAAATACTGCCTAACCTGTTGTAAAATGTCTCGAAAAAGGGTATCCAAACTTTCAAAGAGGTGGAAAATGAAAAAATCAAATTCAGGTCGTTCTATGGTGGAAATACTCGGCGTTTTAGCTATAGTCGGGGTTTTAAGTATTGCCGGTTTTGCGGGCATAAGAATGCTGTTTGCAAAAAACAAGGCCAATCAAATGTATGATGATTTGCAAAGAAGCGTTTTGACCATTTCATCACGGCAGGATTTGAAGGATTTAGCTCCTAATGAAAAAATAACACTGGCCGGCGTCAATGAAAATGCTCCGTATAAAATAGAAGCATATCGTATTGATGAAAAAGAAAATGGTGGGGCTGTTTTTGTTATAGAAATTTCCAATATTACAAGAAAAGAATGCGTGGATTTGTTACATAAGCCAATAGATACCCCTTTTCTGTTGCGTATCGGAGATCGAGAGTTTGATCAAGATCATCCGGATTACAGTGTATGTAATGTGTTTAATGATGCAAAAGTGGATTTAGTGGTGTCCAGTGCTTTTGCGGGAAATACCGAAAACGGTCCGACCGTTGAAGCATTTTATCCGGAATTGCCGGTGATCAGAACTTCGGTGGGTTCAGAAGATTCAAAGGAAGCAAAAGCAGAACAAAACGAATGCGAAAAACAAGGGGGTACTTGGTCCGTCAGTTTAAAAACATGCTGTACAGGTGGTGTTGCTTATAACGAAAGAGAAGGATATTTATGTTGTACAGGCAACAAAAAAAGAAGTGTTGCCGATAAGGGAAGTACTTGTTGTAATGTTGGAGAAACAGCTTTTTCTTTCTTTATTGAAGATACAAATTATGAAGGAATAAAATGTTGTGCCGGGGAGGTGTTTGAAGATTATCCGGGGCATAAAAGGTGTTGTGACCATCAGAGAGCACTTTTTAATGATGAAGAAATTCCTGATACAGACAAAGTTGCTGTTACTAATATTTCATATAAAGAAACTTGTGAAGATGCCGCTTATCAAAAGTGGTGTTGTGCACCGGGATGGAGTGCTTTTTGTAAAGATGGACGGGGTGGACCGGAATGTTGTAATGGATATGTATTAGAAGTCATGAAAAAAGCCTATTGTTGTCCAAAAGAAAAAATAGCCATGCCAATTATGTTCGATCCGTTGGAACAATACTGTTGTGAAAAAGATGAAAAAGCTTATTTGACGGATTTTGGACCTTATTGTTGCCATGGAGAACCGTATCAATCATTGTATGCAGATAAGATTAGTGCAGGTGCGGGGGCAAAATGTTGTGAGAAAGGAAAGGTTTTGGTTGATTTAGCCGGTTATAAGGATAAGGCCGGAGCCGAAGGATACAAAGCTTGTTGTAAACCGGGACAATACGGATATGTGGATGAAGTTAATAAATTCCAGTTGTGTTGTGATACAGAACCCGTATTAGATCCTAAAACCAAAACATATTCTTGTGGTTGCAAAGAAAATGAAGAAGAAAAGTCCGTTTTAGGTGGTAACGAGTCTTCTAAACTTTGTTGTCCAAAAGGAGAGTTGGCCTATGCATATGGAGTTTTGCAGGGCGCTTCTGAAATGACTTACATAGAAGAACATTGGTTTGGTGAAGATAAAGTATGGAAAGAATATGATCAGTCAAAAGTCAGAACTAAAAACAGATGTTGCCCAAAGGATTTGTTAGTGCAGTACGAAAGGGCTGACGGAAAATTCCAATTGGATAGTTATCGTTGTTGTGACAAAGATGACGAAGAAGTTGTCGAGTTATATAGTGATGAACCGGGGCTCGAATACTGTTGTAAACGCGGCGAAAAGGCATATATCAGAACGTCAGGTAGCGGTGCGTATCTGAATAAGTATGCGACTTGCTGTGCCGGAGATGTTTACAAAACACGGGAAGGTGATTTAGAAGTTTACAAGTGTTGTGAAGGCGAATTTTACGAAGGTGAGATTTCTAAAGGTGTTCGTTATGAAGGTTGTTGCAAAGGTGACAAACAAATTGTTGATGTCGCAGGCAGTGATACACTTAAATATTGTTGCAAGAGTGGTGAAAAGGCATACTTGAGGATAAATAAAGGAACCGGAGGCAAATTCCCAGATTGTTGTGATAGTGAGTTAATTTATGATGCAGCAACAGACACATATACTTGTGGTTGCGAAGAAGGTACAGAACCAACGGATTTGAATTGGTTAGACAGAAAAATCTGTTGTCCGGCGGGGCAAACTGCATACAGGGAATTTGTGAAAAATGATGGGGAATCGGGAACTGCTGCGGTGGTTACTAAATGTTGCGCCGGAAAAGCCTATAAAAATGTGCCTCTTTTCTGGAATGTAGGCGACTGGGGCTGTTGTGATGAAGTAGGTAGTGAACCGGTTAATGTCAAAGGTGGTCGTGGTGAGCAATTATGCTGCCCAACGGGTCAAACGGCATATCGTGAAGAAAAATGGGATAAACAGACGGAAAAAACGACGTATACGGATGTTTGCTGTGCAGGTAAAGTTTATGACAGAAATGAAGTCGAAGGACGTAAAGAGGGTGACCTTTCCGACTATGGTTGTTGTAAAGGAAAGTTATTATATAATGAATCTGATAAATCTTATTCCTGCAATGTTTGTAAAGGGGGAACTCCATCGCCTGTTTTGGGAATGCCGACTGCGGAAAAGTTAGAAAATGTTTTGAAAAATATTCCAACAAAGGACGTTAAAAGAGTAGAAAAAAGGGTATCAGATGCTGTGGAGGTTTCTATGGCTTGTTGCCGCGGAGAGAATTCGACATCTTATTGGGATTGGACGATTTTTGAAAGCTTATACGATCAAGGAAATACTCCTGTAATAAAATGTTGTAGGGGTGAGAGCTATATACAAACTTATCTTCCTAAAATTAAATATGATCATCTGTTTGATTTGATAGATAAAAAAGCAGAAAAGGTAATTACAGGCTTTAGTGCAAATAGTTATGAAGAAGCACAGACCATTGTCGAAGAAAATATAAAAAGAGGTGTCTATTCTTCGGATGTGTACCTTAGAGAAACAGAAGTATCTTCGGACCGTATTACTGTAACGGGCGAACCTGATTACGACAGGCCATTTGTTGCTTGTTGTGAGAAAGGTAAAGAAATAGTAGATGTTGTTGGCGGTATAGGTGATGTAAAAGCATGTTGTAAACCGGGACAAACAGCAATTGGGTTACCATTTAACAATAATATGTATTTATTACGTCACGCTCCTTCAACTCAATGTTGCAATGGGCCAGTTGCAAAAGGAGAGAAAAATTATAAGTGTTGTGAAAAAGGTGAGATAACTGTTGATGTTAACGGAACGGATTATCAAGCTTGTTGTCCGGAAGGATCAACGTCTGCAATAGAAAAGGATGGACGTATTGAATGTCGTGCAACAAAAAATACGTGTGCTCTTCCATCCGGAACATGTCCGGACGGCGGATGTTTAAGCAACGCAGATTGTGATCAAGGAACATTCTGTAAATTGGATACTTACTGCGATGGCGATTGTCCGATAGCTGTTTGCGGATCTGTTGGAACTGTTGGCTGTGGAACATGTACACCTTTAGAGGATCATTTATCAAATTCGCATAAGTTAATTATTAACGGTAAAGAAATAATTGCATCAAGAATGCATCGTATAGGGGAGCGTTTAGAAACGGATTATTTCTCTGCAAATAATTGGTGTGAAGCTCAAGGTTATAAACTTGTTGATACAACTGTATTGGGATGCGATAAATCAAAATTGCCATTCTGTATTGGATCAAGATCTACTGCAGACAATGTCGCTGGCGGATCTGTAATAGAGGGATTAAAACATTTGATTTACGATTACTCTTCAGATACCGGTTGGAATGAAAGAAACGATATGCCATCTGTTCCGGATTACCATTATGATGATGGTAAATATTGGTTGTCAGATGGTAGAGATTGTTGTTCTATAGAAGGTATTACATTGATACAACGTTCTAAAGCCCGTCATTCTACTGCTACTATCAGTAAAACAGGATATGAAGATGGTGCCGACTTTGGGTATCCGTTGTGTTGGAAAGAAAGTGCTCTGACGATGCCTTCTAATTGTTGGGTCGCTTCATATGACGGCACTACGATTCAATGTCAAATTTGCAATTATGGTTATGCTATAACATATGATGAAGATGGTAAAAAGATTTGCAATAAGGCAAAAACTTCCGGAGTTACTCCAGAAAACTGTAAAGAAATGGGGCCATATGGCTGGTGTCAGATAGGTAATAGTGGCTATGGTATAAGCCACGGATTCCCGCCATATGATCCGGCGGTTTGTGCTTCCTATACTCACGGAGCACCGGACAGTAATTGCGAAAGTTATACTTACTATTGTGAAGGAAATTATGTTAACAATAAGTGCGATAAAGCAATATGTAGATGCGAAAGCTGTTATGATGGGTATGTTCTTGCTTCGGATAACGAGGATAGTATTTGTTGTAAGCCTATTGATGAATGTGATAGATATAATATCGATTGTACTTGTGCCGATTAAAGCGTATCCTGTCACAATTAGTTAGATAGAGTGTCTGGGTGAGAACTTAAATGTATCGGTGATTGAATAAATAAAACCGAAAAGGAATGTTTTTTTCAATCTGTTTGAAACTTTTTTTAGGAAGATTTCTTTCAATAAAAAAGTTTAACAAATGGTTAAAAATGAATTGACTTTTGATCGCGAATCGGGTATATTATCCATATCGACGGCAGAAGACCGTAGCATTTTAAAAAAAATATAAAAAATTTTAAAAAAGTGCTTGACAAACATTTTTGTTTGTGTATAATGCCGTCTTATCGCTTTTCAAAAAAGCATTTGTTGTTAGTCTAGTATAATAAAGAAATAGAATAGATGCACGGGCAGTTATTGCTGAGTTAAGAGAAAACGGGCAGTAAGTGTTTTGTGCATAGACGGATTATGTATAAGAGATTATATATAATGTGTACAAGTTAA
>JAGCVC010000003.1 GCA_017962565.1 Alphaproteobacteria bacterium
GCTATATTTACAGAAGCTTTCCCTCCTCCTTTTACCGTGCTTCATCCCTTATATAGCTACTTACACTTCCTCCTCTCCTTTTTTTATATCTCATCCCTCCTTAAATACTTTAAGCCCTTCCCCTCCAGGATGGGCTTTTTGGTTTACTAAAAAGATATTGCCTTAAATGCTAATCTATTTTATGATAAAACGCATAGAAAGGATAAGAAATATGAAGAAAATATTGATTGTATTGCTTGTTGTTTTATGTATTTTTGCAATTAGTTGGAACACATATCAAGAAAAAATGAAATCAGAAAGTGGTGTTTTTACAATTAAAGCCGTTATTCCTTTGACTGGTCCACTTTCTATTTATGCAGGGGATTTAAAAAAAGGACTGGATCTTGCACAAAGAGAAATTGATACAAAGTATGGTTTGGGAAAAGTTAAGATTGAATTAGAAGATTCTGCCAGTAATCCTTCAACAGTTATAAGTGTCTATCAACAAAAAATCGCCGGACAAAAAAATCAAGCGATGGTGTTCATTTATTCGTCAACAGCTAGAGCATTAAAACCATTATTGGATGGTTCTGTTATTTCTGTAGTAACAGCTGCGGCCGGTTCAAATGTTGCGGATACAGATAAAAAGCTATATCAAATTACTTTGACTTTGAAAGATATGATGTCAAGTATCAATGCTTTTGTTGAAAAAAAGGGAGCAAAAACGGCATCTATCATGTATTCGACAGATGATTATGGTGTGGAAGGTTCGACCAGCTTTAGAGAATATTTTCAAAACAACGGAGGTCAGATCTTTGATGAAATTCCAATTGGTATGACAGAAGCCGACTTTAGATTACAAATTTTAAAGGCGTTAGAAAAAAATCCGGAAGTATTCTTTGTAATTGGCTCGGGTAGAAGTTATTTCGCTGCATTAACACAACTTGTCAGTTTAGGATATAAAGGAATAATTATCACAGATTATAGTGCTACGTGGCCTGATTTTTATAAAAATAATCCGGAGATTTCTGAACATATTTACAGCGTAACTTCAGTTGAATCTGATAACTTTCAAGAAAAATATAAACCATTGGGAATGAATGTGTTAAGTATAGCCCCTATTTATGATATTGCTGTTATTTTGGCCGATGCTTATATGTCGTCAAATGGCGATGTCGAAAAGATGACAGCATATATCAACAATTTGAAAGACTACAATGGTGCGTTGGGTAAACTTACAATGCAACCACAAGGAAATGTTCATCTTCAGACGCAAATTGTAACTGTACGTAATGGTGAACTTGTTCCTGTGGATAAGGACTAAAAGATATTTCAGATTAAAAAAGGAGAAAATAAATATGACATATTTGGATGATTTGGAAAGACTGAGTGATTTAAGGGATAAAGGGATTATTTCCCAAAAAGCTTTTGAAGAAAAAAAGGAAGCTATTTTGTCGCAGGTCGATGGAAAAACAACAAAAGTTAATTTTAAATCCACAAAAACCCGCGTTTGGTTGGTGATTTGTTTGGGTATTTTCTGCATATTATTTATGGGCGGAAGAATCGGGTATAAAGAGGCAACAAATCGCCATCGAGCTAATCAGATTTTAGATTATGTGTCCCGTTGTGCTGTAATGGCTCAAACAATGGGTGACGGATATACAATCGGTAATTTTACAAAGGAATGGAATGAAGAAAAACAAATTTATGAAAATTCTCTTTCTAACACGAATTGCCAAGCATTGATGCGTATGGAAGAGGCCCCGTTGCATCTTTATTCAGGTGATTTTATAGTCTATGCAGCTCAATCAGAAGATAAAACTTTCAAAATTGAAACGCCGCCGATTCATTCAAAAGAAATTCGTTTATTATTACTTAATCGTGCTAACAGCGTTGTTGGAATAAGAAAGACACACAGCAACAGTATGGAATTTACGTTCCAAAAATAAATCATTTTTCACGGGGTTGGCTGGCACGCTTTAAACGGTCATTGATGGCATAGCCTAAACCACGCATAGGAATAGGCATAACAGCAATTCCAGTGTACTTATCGCAATCCAATTGATGCATCATAGAAAATAAATTGGCTGCAGCTTGCTTTAAATCGCCCGTAGGGGATAAATTTAGTGTTGCGGCGGGTGAATGCCCAAAACCGAGTAAAGCCTCTCCCTGTGATGCTTTTGCGGCGTTCATACGTAATGGTAAATGCGGTGCATAATGACTCTTTATTTGACCGGGGCTGTGCGGCGCATCCTCATCCCGTTCCGGCCGGATAACCGGTCCGATTAATGATTCTATATCTTCAATGGGCAATCCGCCATAGCGTAAAACAGCAACTTTATCTTCGTCACAAAGTAAAACAGTGGATTCTACACCAACTTGACAAGCTCCACCATCCAAAATAAAAGGTGCTTCATCACCATAGTCTTGAATAATATGTTCGGGCGTTGTCGGGCTGATACGACCGGATTTATTGGCTGACGGTGCAACAATCGGTTTGCCAAAAGCACGAATTAATTCAAGAGCAATCGGATTATTCGGACAACGTACCGCCAAAGTATCCAAGCCGGCAGAAGCCAACAGAGAAACAGTGCAATCCGTCTTGCGCTTTAAAACCAAAGTCAACGGACCGGGCCAAAAAGTATCCATTAATTTTTGAGCCACTGGGGTAATTTGGACATATTTCGATGCCATTGCTGTCGAATCGACATGTGCAATCAGCGGATTGAAAGACGGACGTCCTTTTTTTTCATAAATACTGGCTGTTGCGGTATCGTTGGTTGCATCCGCCCCTAATCCGTACACGGTTTCAGTCGGAAACGCAACCAACCCGCCTTGATCCAAAAGCTTTACAGCTTCTTTTATTTTGCTATTCATTTATACTTTTATATATGCTTTCTTTTAAAACTTTTGGCGGGTGTTGATGACACCCGCCGTTGATTAATACAAATTCAAACGCTTTTACTTGCTTCGACTTTCAGGGTGTGCACGGCAATATTCTTGAAGATTAATCATGGTTGCACCACCTAAATAAAACTCCCATTCGCTGTGTGTCGTATCATAATTTCTGTACGGCATTGCAGTAAGATTCCCTTCCACACTACTGATTACCGGTACTATATCGTAAGCATAGTTTCTAGTATCCGGACATGGTAATTTGTTAGATAGGTTTTTTACAGTACACTTACCATACGTTAACCCACAGACTCTTTCTGCAACGAGTAAGACATGACTTCTTAATACGCTTTCCGTCATTCCACCAGCTCCAAACACTTCATCAGCAAAAGTGGAACTACAATAATTTCGACACGCTTGATGTATAGATACATTTCTCGAACAAAAGGCATAAGCCGGATTGCTTGCATCACTAACGCCGTTATACCAAGTACAACCGTCACCATTTTCATCCGTTGGAGCATGATTCATAACTGCGTTATAGTTTGGATCAATAACTCTTGCTATATTGTCGCAATATCTAAAACATCCTTGACGTATCGATACTCCGTCGGCTGATTCCGCCGCTGTTAAATGAGGGATACTGTAGTTAAATACAGAATGACAGGTTGCCCCACCCGGTGTACTTCCGTTCCGATTGTATCTTTGGAATTGAGCTACAGTAAATCCAGAATTTGCTCCGCCTGAGCACCAAGCTTGACCGCCAGTTGGGTTGCCAGCACCATTGGTCCCGTTTGCATTATTACATTGAACGCCGATAACTCCACCTTTTTTTGTAATCCAACAGTATAATTCTGATGACATTAGAACTTCATTTGGTAAAGCAGCTGCCAGTCGTCTGTTATTCAATCCGCTTATTATGATATCATCTGTTAAAGTCATGCGATTTATGACAGATGTGGATGTCGGATCTAACATGAATTCACTAACGCATTGTTGTTTGTCATCCAACCATGCACAGCCGCGTCCGTATACTTCTTCACAAAGTTCTTTTGTTGTTCCAGTCCAATCAGCGCAACCATAACATGTATTATTCACCCACGAACAACCCGGAATAAAATTACAAGTATTTTGTGTTTGTCCACTACAACTGAATTCTACAACACCTCCGTTACAAGTGGAAAGCCCATCATCCCACGTACAACCTTCAACCGATGTACATGTCGTTTTATCTCTTAACTGTTCGCAATAGAATCGTGTTGTTCTAACACCAGTCATAATACGACCCTTAACACGAACTTCTTTTGTTTCCGGATTGACTTCAAAGAACGGGTCGCATTCATCTTCACCACCTGATGTATCTGCTTCATGGGCATAAAGTGTCAACGATCTTTTTCTGAAATCACGAATACAACCGTTGTTTGATCTATCAACTGTGAAAAGATCCTTTGCAGCAATACGCTCGGCTGCAATAAGTTCTGATTGAACTGTTGTTGCATCCAAATGTTGCCAACGAACATCCTTTAAGATGGTTGAAGATGAAATGTTGTTAAAGAAGGTAACAACTGCGGCAGCATATTCACCATATTCACCTTTGTCCAATGAAACATCATCAAGTGCAATATTCCAAGAACCATGCATACCTTCAATCAACCCATCTTTTGATTTAAAAGAAACAACACCACCTTCAGCGCCGATTAAGGATGCAATTTTTGCTTTACGGCGCAAGCTGTTTCCATAGGCACTTTGACCTTCTACAATCAAAGCGTATAAGACTGGTCTGTAGTCACATGTACCACCTGTATCGCAATTGGTCGGTAAAGTGTAACCGTAAATACGAATTTGATATTCATTTAATATATCTCCGGTAACATCTGTCGCAGGTAAATATTTTGAAAATTCTCCTTCTATTTCCGGATCATTTCCGGCATAACATTCTGTGGCCACCGGTTTTCCACCACTTGTAAGATATTTGTATCTTCCTTTTTCTGCATCCCAGAGACCTTCACAATACTCTTGAGCAATTTTATCTTCATATGCTTCCAAATAAGCGGTCATGCCATCTTTTATCATGCGCATTTCAGTTGCAATCTGAGCTGTAATTATTTCTTCGTTACGGCGATGTACCTGTTGAAACAAAATCGGTGTTATCAACGTTAACAGGCCTATAACAGCCATCATTTCTACTAACAAGGAACCTTTTTGTTTTTTCTTAATCATTTTCTGACTTCCTTTCTTTGTTTTATAACTCTGATTGTGAACTGCTCTGTACAGGATGTCTTACAATATCCCCACAAGTGCCTTTACATTCACCAGATGTTCCACTTAATCCATCTGGTGTTATTTTAGGATACCATACACATCCTATATCAATTGCTGCATTGCAAGTTCCGGATGAAGTGTATTGCTCACATGCGCTGACGCAAGCATTGTTATTCCACCGACAACCGTATTTAAGTCCGTCTTTACCATCTGAAGCCGTCCCACAAGCTGTAATTGGTGAGCAAGTACATCTTTTATCAGTTGAACTCCACGAACAATTAACTGCGTTACAACTGGCTTCATCGGCCAAATCATCTGATACATTATCCCAATTTCTTTCGTTACAGCATCCAACATAAGTTAATTTTAATTCCGTAATGCAAAGTAAGTGCGTTCTGTCGCCAATCTTACCTGCAGTATCTCCAACGGCGACTACATTATAGTTGTTTGTAAACGTTCTTGGAAGAGTAACTAACGGGCCTCTTGTATTGGACAAAACAAATTCGGCATTATATGGATCATAAGCTTTTGCATCTCCTTCATCAGTAAAAGAAGGATAATGGGCTCTGCTGGCTACAATACCGCAGTTTGTTGTTAAATGTGCTTTGTTTCGAATTTTTGTTTCCGTTGAATCGTAAAGTGTAGTTAACATGTTATGGTCATAATTTGCCAAAAAAGTACTTTCCCCTAAAGCACGTTCCAACATCGTCATTTGCCGTGGACCATATTCGCTGCCGATTGCATCTAATGACATGATAGTTATAATAAAATCACTTGTGTTATTTCCGCAAAATGCACTGGCTTTTGCAGTTTGATTGTTGACGCAAAGTAATAAAGATTGCGGACGTAAATTATACTGTCTGACCGCATCGGGCATAAAAATTCCAAAGGAAGGATCGGAATATTGCGCTTCCGATAAAAGACCGGGTTTTTCAGCATTTTCATCAGCGTTCGGATCTGCCTTAAAAAATTTTGGCCATGCGGGAAAATTTGCATTTGCCATCTCGTAGCGCATTCTGTTTCTTCCGCGGGCTGCATCTTGTTTAATAGGGGTTATTCTAGTGGTTGCGGCCTGAACGGCAGCGCTATGTTGAGCAACCAGTTCAAATATCAAAGACTGCGCTTCGGGTTTATCAACTAAATTTATTGCATCCGATCTGGGATAAAACGAATAAAACAATATACTTGCTAAAAAAGTCAGTACAACCAGTAAATAAGCCATAAAAACTCCCTTTTTTCTTAAATTTTTTTTGATTATAGACTCTTTTATTTTTAAATTCAAATAAAAAATGCATTTTTTTGGTAAAAAATACATTTTATTTTGTTCTATACAAAAGAATGCAGATAACGTGCGTTTTCAGACAGCCATTTTTTTGCTTTTTGTGTTTGCCCGCCTAAATTCTTGACATGTCCCCAAAATAAAGCCGAATGATCCATGTATGACAAATGAGCAACTTCATGAATAATGACATAATCCAAAACGAATGTAGGAGCTAATCCTAAACGCCAACAAAACGATAACCCGTGTGACGAAGAACAGCTGCCCCAACGAGATGATGTGTCTCGAATAGTGATTTTATGAATGTCTTTACCGGCATCTTTTGCAACTTCATTTGCTTTTGAACAAATGTAATCATAAGTCTGCTTTTTAATAAAGTCTTTTACCCGCCGATGCAGATGTTCCGGTACGCCGGAAACAATTAACTTTCCATCACTGATATGTGTAGGGCATCGTTCTTTTGTGGAAGTTATAACAACGTTTTCGCCCAATACGGATATATGCATACCATCCTGAAAATACTGTTTTGCTGGGGTCATCTCGATGCTTTTTTTTAACCATACCAAATGCGATTGAACAAAGCTTTTTGCCATAAATAAAGGACATAGGAAAGGAATAGACAGTTGTGGCAAACCTGACTTTGTATCTATTTTTAAAGACAAAGTACGTTTACCTTTTTTACGAATGATTTCGATATCTATGCCGTCAATATTTATAAATCGTCCCATTTTACTACATATTCCTCATAATTATAGGGTTCACAATAACTGATGGCTCGATTTTTAACAGAAATACCGGCTGTATGGATGGAATTTTTCTTTTTAGTAACTAACGGATGCCATGGGGGAAGTGTATGTTTTTTTAAAACCCACAAATATGCGCATGTTTTTGGAAGCCATTTTTTGCATTTTTTTAAGTTTTGAGGCGTTAATTTAATACATCCCGGAACATATTTCCAACGATTTTCGTAGTCTTTACAACGTCCGGAGCAAATATCCAAAAGAGGACAAGCAATTTTTGTGAATCTTATTCGGAAAAGACCGATTTTCATTAAACAGCACTTACCGCAACGGTCACATATACTTTCCCATTGTTCATCGGTCATTTCATTTAATTTTTTTGTTTCCCAAAAGGGTTTTTCTTCTGCTTTCATATCTAAAATTATAAAATTTTTAAAAAAAATATCAAATGAAAATATTTTTAGTGACAAAACGAAGTTTTTGAGTTATAATATAAAGAGAACGGAAGGAGAAAAATGTTAAGATTCATTTTTAGTATGCTGTTTTATGGTGTTGTATTGGGATGTATAGCTGTACTTGCCCTGTGGTTTTTTGCGGGTATGACTATACAGCAATCGTTTGATTGGTTAAGTGAGAAAATCAGAAATGCACCGACTGCGATAGTGACTGAAGTTGAACATTCTTCTAATGCAGTAAAAAGACTTTGATGTGGGGTTAAAATGACGGGTAAAGATATTCTTCGTTACCTAAATCCAATTCGTTGGTTTAGGGCGCTTTTTTCTAATATATTGACATTTTTTTTATTACTTAATCAGTTTTTTGCCATTATTTTCGGATGTATTGTTGTAATTTTCATCGCATGGTTTTTCTATGATCGATATTCAAATTACACATATGGTGACGGTGCGGACAATACTCGCTACAAAGTGAAAGTTTTTCAGAAAGCAGAGCAGTATAAAAGTCCTTTGATGCAAGGCAATGCAGAATTATCAAAAAAATTAAAGGCTCTTTATGTAGCTAAAATCAACGCAGAAGAAGCAGAAAGAGAACGGCAGAAAGAAGAGCAAAAAGCTAAAAAAGAAGCCCAACAGGAGGCTCAACAAGAAATTCAACAGGAACTTCAACAGGAAGAGCAAGAATTGTTAAAAAAACAGGCCGAAGAACAAGAACAACGGGCTAGTTTAAATCCGAATGCGGCCATAATTCAACGATCCCAAACAAATTATCAGGAAGAAAGGGCTACTCGCCCATATCGTTCGATTCAAAGTGAAGTGCAACACCGTCTTGGTGGAAAAAGAAATTAATTGAAGCGCAAAAAGCTTGCGACTTTTTTTTGTTTGTGCTACAAGTAAAAATATAAACAAAAAAGGGGAGCAAAATGCCGAAAAAAGCTCAAAATATTTGTGAACAGTTGTCTGTAAATGTGGTTGTTGCCGCGCCATTGACTGCTACGTATGAAAAAAAGATAACCGATTTATTGGAAAAGAAACTTGGAATTGGTAAAGTTTTATTGAATGTTAAGGTCAATCCGAATTTGTTGGGTGGATTCCAATTGCAAATTGCTTCGACTTTGATAGATGCATCGGTCAGTAAAAAATTACTTTCTTTACAGAAGATTTTAGAACAAAAGCAATTAGGACAGGTAACACCTGAAAGTTTCGAAGATTTATTGAGCAATTTAAACAAAGACGGAAAAATTAAAACCGAAATTATGAATGTCGGTCATGTTTCTTCCGTAAAAGACGGTATTGTTCGTGTAACGGGTATGCGTCATGTGCGAGCCGGTGAATTGATTGAATTTCCGAACAATCTTCAAGGAATTGTTTTTAATTTAAGTAAAGATATTACGGATGTTGTCTTGCTGTCTTCATCCGGTTGTTTGAATGAAGGTGATTTGGCTGTTCAAACGGGAAATGTTATTAAAGTTCCTGTTGGTTTTGGCTTAATAGGACGTGTTGTTAATGCTTTGGGTGAAGCAATTGACGGAAATGGTCCGATTCGTTGTGAAAAAAAGATGCCTTTAGAGGCAGCTGTTCCCGGTATTATTGACAGACAACCTGTTTTTAAGCCTTTTCAAACGGGGTTAAAAGTAATTGACACATTGGTTCCAATCGGTTTGGGACAACGTGAATTAATTGTGGGCGATCGTCAGACAGGAAAAACATCAATTATTATTGATTCGATTTTAAATCAAAAACAATTAAACGATAATGCCAGGGATGAGAAAGATAAAATATACTGCGTTTATGTTTGTATAGGGCAAAAACAATCAACCGTGGCGGAAGTAGTACGTGTTTTGCAAAACATGGGGGCTATGGATTATACATGCGTTGTCTGCGCAAATGCTTCTGATAGTGCATCTTTGCAATATATTGCACCGTTTACGGGAACAACCATAGCAGAATATTTCCGCGATAATGGAATGAACGCTGTTGTTTTTTATGATGATTTATCTAAGCATGCTAACGCATATCGCCAAATCTCATTGTTGTTGAGACGGCCACCCGGGCGTGAAGCTTATCCGGGTGATATTTTCTATTTGCATTCGCGTTTGTTGGAACGTGCTGCAATGTTGAGTGAGGAAAAAGGCGGTGGGTCTTTGACTGCGATTCCGGTTGTTGAAACGCAAGAAGGTGATTTATCTTCATATATTCCGACAAATGTTATTTCAATTACAGATGGTCAGATTTTTTTGGAAAATTCCTTGTTCCATCAAGGAATTCGTCCTGCCGTTAACGTTGGATTATCCGTCAGCCGTGTCGGTTCAAAAGCACAACGTCCTTTATTGGCAAAAATTGCCGGTTCTATGAAATTGGAATTGGCTCAATATCGTGAAATGTTATCATTTGCACAGATAGCTTCCGATTTGGATTCAACAACACAAGAATTGCTTCAAAAGGGAATCCGTTTGACTGAAGTGTTAAAACAACGTGTTTATAAACCGCTTTCTTTCGTTGATGAATTTATCAGTATATATGCTGTTGTTAAGGGTTATTATGCTTCGATGGATCAAAAAGATATTTTGGATTTTGAACAGATTATGTTGGAAAAAATGCACTTAAATTATCCTGACTTGGTGGAAGGAATCGAAAGTGCAGGAAAATCGATGTCCCCCAACGAAATAAAGCAATTAGATGAAGCCCTTAAAGAAATTATTTCTGAATATATGAAAAGTACGCAAATGAAGGAGCAAGGCTTCTGATGAGTGGATTGAAACAATTGAAATTGCAATTGGGCACGATTCAAACGACAATGAAAATCACGTCTGCTATGAAAATGATTTCTGTGTCGAATTTGCGTAAATCACATAGTTTGTTATTGGATACGTACCCTTATTTGGATGAAATAACACGAATGTTACGCCGTTTGGTTCGCAGTGTTTCTTACCGTCAAGAGCAGCTGATTAAACAAGGTTCAAATGAAGTAATTCAATTACCGGCATTGTTAAAAGGACATGATGAGGTAAAAAAACACTTTGTTGTTTGTGTTACTTCTGATGAAGGCTTATGCGGTCGTTTTAATGCCAGCGTCATCAATAAAACGCAAAGAGTTATTGATTATTTGGAAAATCAAATTAATCATCAAGTAACGGCTGTTTGTTTTGGTTCGCGTGGCGGTGAATTATTAAAAAGAAAATATCCGAATTTACCGATTCATATTATCGGACAAAAGGCAAATAAAAACAGCGAATTATTTCAAGAAGCAGAAAAAGTTGCATTAACTTTAATGGATATGTTTTATCGAGAATTATTTGATGAATGCACAGTTGTTTATAGTGAATTTGAAAGTGCCGCAGTTCAACATATCAAAGTTGAACAGATTATTCCCTTGCAAACTTTTCAGCATGAAGATAAATGGGAGTTTTTAAACCAAAGTGAAGATCCTGATTATGTTAAACGTGATGTGCTTGGGCAAAAAAAATTGCGTCCTGCCAATGCGTTATTTTTTACGGCTATCGGCGGACAAAACATCAAATCGCCTTTAGGTTCGGTTGACGCGGATGCTTTGTTAAAAGAATCAACTCGTTTGCCTGATTCGTATGATTATGAAAGTTCTGATTTGAAAATTTTGGATTATACTTTGCCGTTGTTTGTGGAAGAACACGTTTATAAAGTTTTACTCAATACAATGGCTTCGGAAAGTGCTTCAAGAATGATAGCCATGGAAAGTGCATCCAAAAATGCAACAGATATGGTTAAAAAAATAAATAAAAAATACCACCGTAAACGTCAAGAATTGGTTACAAAAGATTTGACGGAAGTCGTTGCTGGTTCTGTGAATTAAAGGAGATATTAAATGGCGGAAGAACAAATTAAAAAAGGAAAAATTATTGCAGTTGCAGGTTCTGTTGTTGATGTTGCTTTTGATGAACAGAGTATGCCGCGTTTGCAGACAGCACTGCATATTAAAAGGGATGATAAAACGCAATCCGTATTGACTTTAGAGGTTGTTCAGTTGTTGGAAAATAACGTTGTACGTGCGTTGGCATTATCTTCGACAGACGGGCTTTTTTCAGGCCAGGAAGTAATCAATACGGGGGCTCCTATTATGGTACCTGTCGGTGAGTGTACTTTAGGTCGGGTGATGAACGTGACGGGCGATGCTTTAGACGGACGTGGTAAGATTAAAGCAGATGAATTTGAACCAATTCATCGTGCACCACCACTTTTTACAGAACAGGCTACGGAAACATCTGTTTTGGTAACCGGAATTAAGGTAATCGATTTGCTTTGCCCTTATGCCAAAGGTGGTAAAATCGGTCTTTTTGGTGGCGCTGGTGTCGGTAAAACGGTTATAATTATGGAATTGATTAATAATATTGCCAAAAAACATGGTGGTTTCTCCGTTTTTACAGGTGTTGGCGAACGTACGCGTGAAGGAAATGATTTGTATAATGAAATGATCGGAAGCGGTGTCATTAATTTAAAAAATGATACATCAAAGGCTGCATTGGTTTTCGGACAAATGAATGAAGCACCGGGTGCACGTGCATTGGTTGCTTTGACTGGTTTGACGGTGGCAGAATACTTCCGCGATAAAAAAGGGCAAGATGTTCTGCTTTTTATTGATAATATTTTCCGTTTTTCACAGGCAGGTTCTGAAGTTTCTTCTTTGTTGGGGCGTATTCCTTCTGCCGTGGGTTATCAACCGACATTGGCAACGGATATGGGCGAATTACAGGAACGTATTACATCAACAAAACATGGTTCTATTACATCAGTACAAGCGGTATATGTACCGGCAGATGACTTGACCGATCCGGCACCGGCAACAACTTTTGCACATTTGGATGCAACGACTGTTTTGAGCCGTTCTATTGCAGAACAGGGGCTTTATCCGGCGGTCGATCCGCTTGAATCGTCCAGCCGAATTTTAACGGCGGATATTGTCGGACGTGAACATTATCATGTAGCAAGCGAAGTGTTGCGTATTTTGCAAACTTATAAATCTTTACAAGATATTATCGCTATTTTAGGCGTGGACGAATTGTCGGCGGAAGATAAACAAACAGTCGCCAGAGCACGTAAAATTCAACGTTTTTTAACTCAGCCGTTTACGGTTGCAGAAGGCTTTACGGGTAAAAAAGGTCGTTTAGTTGACTTGAAAGATACTATTTCCGGTTTTAAGGCAATTATAAATGGAGAATGCGATAATTGGCCGGAGCAGGCTTTTTATATGGTAGGCACTATTGCAGAGGCTGAAGAAAAAGCCAAACTGTTGAAGGCTGAAGAAAGCAAAAGTTTAGCCGAGATTGAACAAGAAGAAAAGGAAATGTAATATGCCGGAAACATTAAAAATTGACGGTAAAATGAATGTGCATATTATATCTCCGACTCACAGTGTATTGGATGATATTGCAGATAAGATTTTATTGCCAACGGAAAATGGCGATATAATGATCTTAAAAAACAGAGCCCCTTTATTTGTTGCAACACAAATCGGATTGATGTGGGTGTATAATGTCGGGCAAAGACCAAAAGCATACTATATTTCAAACGGCATTGCCGAAATCAGACGTGATATTTGCTCTGTTTTAGCTTGGGGTGTTGAAGCAAATAAAATTGATAAAGTAAAAATTCATGAAAGACGATTGAATTTAGAAGCCGAATTAACAAAATTTCATTCCGAAATACAAAAAAAGCAGGTGCAACAAAGGATAGACTTTTTGAAAGCATTGGAAAACAGACCGTCTTTATTAGTGCCTCCCAATTTTGAATAGATATTGACTTTTACTGTATTTTTCTATACCCTTATTTCAATAAAATTTAGATTGATAGGAAAGAAAATGAGCCAAATAAAAGAATTTATAAATCAAGGGTCTACCTTTGCAATGTCGGGTAAATTTCGTTTAGCGGAAATAGAGTATTTAAAAGCTTTACAACTGGAACCGGATAATTTAATTGTTTTATCGAATTTGATGAAAGTACGGCTTGTTCAAAAACGCTTTGATGGTGCGTTGACTTATTATCAACGACTTATACAATTAGAGCCCCACAATATTGATACTATTGTAGAAGCTTTACTTCTTGCAGAAATGCGGTGTATATGGGATGAAAGTGAAAAGTTAATTTCATCTTTGAGAAGAGCATTAGATGAGTTGCCCTCCTTTAATACAGAAAGTTTTTTAATGACTTTACCTCATACATTTCAAGATTTGTATGAGTGGACGAAAAAAAGAACTTTGGGAGATACTAAATTACAAGAAATTTTATCTCAAAAAAGCTTTGATCATTCTAAACACAAAGTCGGGAAAAAGATAAAAGTCGGTTATTTTATAACGGAATTAGGTCCTTTCCCCTGCGGATTGGTAATGCGGAGTTTTTTGGAAAATCACAATCATGAAGATTTCGAATGGCACTGTTTTTGTTTCAAAGATTTATCCCAAGAAAAAGGAGATTGGCAAAAATCGTTAATTGAACAGGAAGTCAAATGTTTTGATTATTTTCACGACATGTCAAATATGGTTGATGAAAAACAAATAGCCCAGAAAATATATGATGAAAAAATTGATATCATTATTGACGTTAATATGTTGGGAAATAAAAAATGGCGGGCGTTAGCTTATAAACCGGCTCCTGTTGTTGTCGGTTTTTTGGGGGTGGCATCAACAACCGGTTTACCATACTATGATTATTTAATCGGGGATAAAGAAACAATTCCGGAAAATCAACGTCAGTACTTCAATGAAAAAATCATGGATATGCCCTTTTGTTATCATCCGGCAGATGGAGAATTGGATAAAATCACTATGCGTGTTGCAAAACAAGATCTTATGTTGCCGGAAAATAAAGTTATTTATTGTTCATTTGTTACTCCGTTTAAAATTACGCCTAAATATTTTGATATGTGGTGTCGGATATTAAAGGCGGTTCCCGAATCTGTTTTATGGCTGCGATCTCGTGAGGATGCAGAGGAAGATAATTTGCGCAGAGAAGCAATGAAAAGGGGAATTTCTCCGGACAGAATAATCTTTTTAGTCGGTATAGACAACAGAGCATTGTTCTTAAGCTGCTTTAAATTGGCGGATTTATCTTTGGACACGGAAATTTGGCAATCACATTCAACTTGTTTGGAAAGTCTGGGGTGCGGAGTTCCTTTATTAACGTGTACGGGAGACAGTTTTTGTTCAAGAGTTCCGACAGCTATGTTAAAAGCTTTCGGCCTTCCGGAAATGGTGTGTGAAAATATGCAAGAATACGAAGAAAAAGCAATTGATTTAGGGTTGCATCCGGAAAAATTAAGAGCTTTGAAAATCAAAACAAGAGCTTTGAATACGCCACATAATCCTTTATTTGATATGAAACAATACGCATATCACTTTGAAGATAATTTAAAAAAGATGCTTCATGAAAAGGGTTTAAGATAGAGCATCTTTCTTTTGCATAGCAGATTTTAACTGTCCGCACGCTGCCATAATGTCTTGACCGCGTGATAAACGGATTGGTGCTGCCAAGTAAGCATCCTCCAACACTTTTGCAAATCGATGTATTTGGTTGTTAGACGAAGGTTCAAATGCACATCCGTTCCACGGATTAAACGGAATTAAATTGAACTTAACTTCCAATCCCTTTACCAATTCAATCAGTTCTTTTGCGTTTTGGATAGAATCATTTATGTCTTTTAATAAAACATATTCCATAGTAATGTATTGACGATGCGGTAAGCGCGCCTGATATTCATGACAAGCTTTAATAAGTACTTCCAATGGGTACTTTTTATTGATAGGCATAATTTGATTACGGATGGTGTTATTGGGCGCGTGTAAACTGATTGCCAATTTAACACCTAAATCCGTTGCTAAATCGGGTATTTTATCCGCTATGCCGCAAGTCGAAACAGTAATACGGCGTTTGGATAAGGCAATTCCTTCTCCATCCATTAAAATACGCATGGCTTGTACCATATTGTCGTAATTCATCAACGGTTCACCCATACCCATTACAACAACATTTGATAAAAATCGAGTTTCGTTTGCCGGCGTTGGCCATTCACCGTAACTGTCACGGGCGGCCATAAATTGGCCGACAATTTCGCCGGCTGTTAAATTACGCAGCATTTTTTGTGTGCCGGTATGGCAAAATTTACACCCCATTAAACAACCAACTTGCGTTGATAAACAAACAGCACCTCTGTCTTCTTCGGGAATATAGACGGTTTCCACTTGTTGCCCGTCAGCAAAACGAAATAACCATTTGCGCGTACCGTCCGTTGAATTTTTTTCGACAATAACTTCCGGTCTGGAAACAATGAAATTTTCAGCCATTTTTTCTTGCATAGCTTTTGATAAAGACGACATCTTGGAAAAATCGTGTTCGCCCTTATTATAAATCCATTGCCAAAGTTGCTTTGTCCGAAAAGGTTTTTCACCCATTTCGGTCAGAATATTTGTTAATTGTTCTCTTGATAAACCGACTAAATCCTGCATTATTTTTTACCGCAAGCTTTATCGATTGCATTAGCAGCCCTTGTAAAGCCTTTTAAAGAAAAAGTATCAATTGTTGTATTGCCCAAGGAAGATTTTCCGGTAATAACGGCTTTATCACCGGCTTTCATTAAAGAATAAAGTTGAGAATCAATTTTTGAATCGGTTGCCCATGCTGTATCTTCGTGTGTAAACAATTTGATGGCGGGTTGCTTGTCAATTTGAATTTCGGCAGAAGAGCCTTTTTTATAGTTATAACCGGCTGTTAAACTGAGCACGTTAAATGCTTTTTCTTTTGGACGATGAGCTACAATTAAGAAAATTTCACCGCGTTTTTTATATTTGCCTTCAGATTTTTGCGGTGTAGATGCCATATAACATAGGGAAGCTCCGTTTTCTTTCATTTTATATGCTGTCCAATCTCCAAATACGCCCAATAATTGACGATCTGCCGCATTTGCAATGGTGCTGCACAGCAACAAACATGAAGCAAACAAAGCAATTTTTTTCATTTTGCATCTCCTTTATTTTTAATTAAAATAGAGTTTATATCGAAAAATTTCAAATGACAAGTTTTATTGTTTAAGGTAACTAAATTTTTTGTAGTAAAGCCATAAAGAATCCGTCTTTATTTTGAAACGGAAAGGTTCGAATAAAACCGTCTTTACGAATAAAAGGTTTTAATACCGGGTTTTGTATCGGACAAACTTTAAACAAATCACGAACTTGTTCGATTATTTTTTCCCCTTCTTCTTGTTGCAAAGAGCATGTGCAATAAACAACTTGTCCTTTTGGCTTTATCAATCGATAAGCTGTTTTTAATAATTTTAATTGTGCTTGGTTGAGCTTTTGCACATCTTCAAAGCTACGATGAAAATATAAATCAGGATGACGGCGAATGGTTCCCGTTGCCGAGCAGGGAGCATCTATTAAGATAGCATCATAAATGTCTTTTCCATCGATTTTGTTAGCATCTTGGACAAATAAATTTGCTTTGTAATTTAATCGGGTAAGATTTTCTTTTACACGTTCCATTCTTTTTTCGGATATGTCAAAAGCATCGACTTTTGCTCCACGGGCAATCAAAGAGGCTGTCTTTCCTCCGGGGGCTGCACAAAAATCGGCAACTTTTTTGCCTTTTAAATCGTCAAAAAGTAAAACCGGCATGGCTGCTGCGGCATCTTGGACCCACCAAGCACCTTGTAAAAACCCGTCAAGTTCAGGAATATAGACATTTTCTGGCAATTCAACAGAACCCGTTTCATTCAATTTTCCATTTAATTTTTCAGCCCAAATGGAAGGAGTTTCTTTAACACTGACAAAAGTCGCCGGTTGTGTCAAATTTGCAACAGCAATATCATGTGCGACTTTTTTACCGTAAGCTTTAATCCAACTGTCCAATAACCATTTGGGTGTGTTTAATGTTTCGGAAATGTTTTTGAAATCTTCAATATTTCTGCAACACGATCTTAATACTGCATTGACCAGTTTTGAATAAAAATCCAATTTTTGTTGTTTCGTCAAATCTACGGCAGTTGAAACGGCTGCATGAGAGGGAACTTGCATAAACAAAATCTGACAAACAGCCAAACGTAAAATGTTTTGAACATTTTGGGCTTTTGGGGGTAATTTTTTTTCAATTAGTTGGTTTAAAACATTGTCAATTTGTCCTATTCGGCGCAGGCAAGTTGTAACTAACATG
The DNA here is from genome assembly GCA_017962565.1 of Alphaproteobacteria bacterium. Classification (GTDB taxonomy): domain Bacteria; phylum Pseudomonadota; class Alphaproteobacteria; order CAAHEQ01; family UBA3637; genus CAAHEQ01. Next base: position 17,781 of record JAGCVC010000003.1, read on the forward strand.
CGCGTAAAAGCTTTATCCCGTTCATTTAAACAAGAACTTTGTTTGTCAAATTCATCATCTAAGTTTTGATTTTTATTCAAAACACGTGACAGAATATTTAAAGCAATTTGCCGACTTTTTAAGACTTCATCATTCATGTTTTTTATTTACGTAAGAAAGCCGGAATAATTAATTCATCCTCACTTGGCAATTGAGGAATTTTTCTTTCTGTTGTTTGTTCTTTTTCGGTTTTTAAACGTTTCTTACTTTTTTCCACCAAATTTTTTTCACTCCAAAAAGAAAATAAACCCCATCCGCGTTCTTTGGCGGGAATTTGAGAATCTTTTGAAACCGGTATTTCCGAATTCTCTTCTTTTTCAAAAGAATTTACAAGGTTTGGAAATAAATCGGTCGGTTGTTCGCTTTGTTGCTCCAATTCTTCTTCATCAATGACGGATTCAATTGGTGCTTGCGGAATAAAAGATTCTTCCGGAGGTACAGGATAATCAGGAGTTTTTTCTTCCTCTTCAATAACTGCATCTTCCTGAATAAGTTGTTCTTTTTGAGCGGGTGTAACAAGCAAAGAAGGTGGATTTTGTTCTTCTTGTTCTGATGGCTTCCATTCTTGTTTTTCTTCCGGTGTTGTCGGTGTTACAATAATGGGTTCTTGTTCAGGATTCAACAGACGTATTGTTTCCGGAGCTTTTGGTTCTTTATTTTGTTCCAAACCGGTTGCAACAACGGATACACGAATTTTATCGCCTAAATTTTCATCCAAGCAAATGCCGAAAATGATGTTGGCATCTTCATCAACTTCTTGACGAATCCGTTCTGTTGCTTCTTCGGCTTCTGTCAAAGAAATATCTTTACCAGATAAGCTGATCAAAACACCTTTTGCGCCTTTCATTGATACATCCAACAAAGGATTGACAATTGCTTTTTCGGTTGCTTCTAAAGCTCTGTTTTCGCCACTGGCTTCACCGGAACCCATAATGGCTTTACCCATACCCTGTGTAACTGTTTTAAAGTCAGCAAAATCAACGTGGATTTCCATTGTTGTCATCATCAAATCAGTAATTGATTTAACACCTTGATACAAAATGTCGTTGGCCATTTTAAAAGCTTCTTTAATGGTCGTTTGCGGTTTTGCAATTAAAAACAAATTTTGATTTGGAACAGTTATTAAGGTGTCAACGTATTTTGATAATTCTTCAATGCCGGCTTCAGCGACACGCATACGTTTGCTACCTTCCATGCGGAAAGGCTTTGTAACAACACCAACGGTTAAAATACCCATATCTTTTGCTATTTTTGCAACAACAGGAGAAGCCCCCGTTCCCGTTCCGCCACCCATACCGGCAGCAATAAATAGCAAATTAACACCCTGTAAAGCTTCTTTAATTTTGTCGGCACTTTCTTCGGCAGCCGCTTTTCCGATTTCAGGATTTGAACCTGCTCCTAATCCCTGTGTAATAGCGGCACCCAACTGGATTCGTTCATGTGTTAAAGATTTTGCCATCACTTGAGCATCTGTGTTTGCAACAACAAAACGTGTGCCGGTTAAACCGGATTCAATCATGCTGTCAATTGCGTTACCACCGGCACCGCCAACACCGATAACACAAATGTTTGGTGTCATCAAAATTTCCGGCACGACTTCTGGTAAGCCAATGTTTAAATCATTATTCGTTTGTTGATCCTTTTCAGGAAGCGTAATTAAAAATTCTGCGTTATCCACTTGAACACCCTTTTAATCCAATTTTCTTTTTGTTGTTGTTTTATTTTTTTATCTTCTTTCTGTATACGATGATTGAGCGCATAAAGCAATAGCCCAATTGCAGTTGACATTGTTGTCATTGGTAAAACCTCCGATAACCCTTTGATATATATGGGTTTTCCGCAACGAACCTGTGCGTCTAAAAGTGTGGAAGCTTTCTCTCGTAAGCCGGATGTCAGGCTGAAACCACCGCATAAAACGACTCGCCGAGTCGCAAAATCTTCTTTTTCTTGCTCCATCAAATACATTTTTAGGAAATCAAAAATTTGCTCAATTCGCGCCAACATAATCGATATTAACGTTTTGCGTGAAATAGTTGTGGATGAGGCTTCATCTTCTTCCCCAATTAAAGGTAATGTAACGGTGGCTTTTTCATCACTGGAAGACACAAATGCACAACCATTCAGTGTTTTAGCACGTTCGGCATCTTTTATAGGCGTTTTTAAAATATAGGAAATATCTTTTGTAACTAAATTTCCGCCTAAAGGTAAAATAGCGGCATAGCGAATAAATCCGTTTGAAAAAATTGCCATGGAAGCAATTCCGCTGCCGATGTCTATTAATGTCGTACCATTGTCTTTTTCACTTTGGGATAAAACAGAAAGAGCAGATGCATAGGGTGTTGCAACTTTTGCTGCAATCCAAACATGGCAACGTTCCAAAGCCATCGATAAATTACGAATCTGCGCTAAAGGTGCCGTTATTAAATGTAATGTGACACCCAATGTTTTTCCGGAAAGCCCAGTCGGTTCATCTTCTATATCAGATTGTCCGTCCAATGTGTAAGAAACGGGAATTTGGTGAATAATTTCCATTTCTTTTAAATCCACTTTTGACAAAGCCGTATCAATGACTTTTCGTACATCGGACGGGATAATAACACGTGTATCAGGAATGGTTATTTGGGCAGATACATAAACAGATTTTAATTGTGGGGAAGAGATATTTACAATAACAGATTCCACCCTTTTTTTTGCTTTTGATTCGGCATCAATAATTGCGTCTTGAATAGAACCAGCCGCTTGTCCGATGTTAACAATAACACCGTTTTTTATTCCTTGCGATTGAGCACAGCCCATACCGATAATATGAATGTTATCGTCAGAAACTTTTGCAATCATACAACATACTTTGCCCGAACCAATATCCAAAGCCGTCACATATCCGTTTTTGATTAAATTGCGGGCCATTATTTATCTCCTTTTTTCAAAGAGGTGATTGCTTCTTTTCCGTCTGCTTTGATAATAATTCTATCATCAAAACGTAAATCCAATAACTCGATTTGTCTGTCTAAAACATGTTTACTTTTTTGCAATTCTTCTAATCTATCTAAGGATTCTTCCAAATCTAAATCAGGTAATAAAACTTTTTTTCCGTTATTAATATCGTCAATGTATAAATCCCATCTTCTGTTATCTACCCATTTAACAGATTGAATTCGATTGTAAATGGATTCATGTTTTTCCAACACTTCAATCAAATGTGGGGTTTGTTTCGGTGCATTATTTCCAACAACAAGCAATAAGTATTCGGAACATTCCGGACATATAGCGTTAATGGGATTGCCTTGCTCATCCAAAGGATAATATTTTTTATTTGTTTGCCATAAAGCAATAGGCTTTTTTTCAACTAAATCGATATACAAAATATCCGGCAACTGTCTGCGAACAACAACATCTTTTACCCAAGGAAGATTTTTAAAACTTTCTTGAATTTGCTGAATATCAAAGGTTGTGATTACGCGTCCTTTGGGAACATTTAATCCAAGACAAGATTCTTCCGGAATGTCAAAAATACGACAAACATCCGTGATGGGCGTACGATTTCTTCCCGTGATTAAAACTTCGTTTAATGTAAATCCGGCATCTTTCAGTCCGCTTTGAACATTTGTAGTTAATTGATCCCATTTTTTTGCCCAAAAGCCCGAATAATATCCCCAAATGTTAAAGCCCAAAAAACAAAGAATTATCAAAATCCAAAAAGATATCCATACGCGGTGTAAAAACGTATGAAATGAAAAAGGTTTTGATGTCTTTGTCTTTTTTACTTTTCGCATGTGGCTTCCTCTACCAATAAAGATACCAAATCTTCGTAAGAAATACCAGCATATTTTGCACTTTCGGGTAATAAAGATAATTTTGTCATTCCCGGTTGTGTATTTATTTCCAATGCAACAATATGAACATTCTGCGGATTTGTTACATCATCATAGCGGAAATCAGTACGCGTTGCACCGCGACAACCTAAGACTTTATGTGCTTTTTCGGCATATTGTTTCATCATGTTGGCATACTTTTCCGGTATGGGGGCGGGTACTAAATGATCTGTGCGATTATCCGTGTATTTATTTTCGTAATCATAAAAACCGGTTTTCGGACATATTTCCGTAACGCCCAATGCTTTTCCATCTAAAACACTAACCGTCATTTCACGACCAGGAACATATGCTTCCAACATTACCTTTGCACCTGCAAACGGCCAAGTATTAATTAAATCTTGTTCTTGTTGATCGTTTTCTATAATGTAAACACCCAAAGCAGAACCTTCATTAATTGGCTTTACAACATAAGGATAAGGCAGAGTATCTTTTTGTTTGATGTCATACAAAGTAACAATTTTTTCCGGAGCAACCGGAATTCCGGCCAATCCGAATAACATTTTTGCATAGTGTTTATCCATGCCGATAGCAGATGCCAACAATCCGGAATGTGTATAAGGAATACCCATTAAATTCAACAATCCTTGAATGTTTCCATCTTCGCCAAAACGACCATGCAAGGCATTAAATACAACGTCTGGTTTGATTTGTTGTAACGTTTGCACCAAGTCGGCTATATCAGAGGTTACTTTAACCAGGTGTGCATCATAACCTTTTTTCAACAAGGCATTAAAAACGCCTTGACCGGTTTGCATAGAAACTTCTTTTTCACCTGATACACCATAAGCCAACACAACAACTTTTTTCATTTAATCGTCCTCCGGTTGTTTGGGCAACCCGACTCGTTTGACTTCCCATTCCAACATAACACCGCATTTGTCATAAACACGTTTACGTATTTCTTCTCCTAGTCCTTCCACATCAGCGCAAGATGCTTTGCCATTATTGATTAAAAAGTTAGCATGTTTTGGTGAAATACTGGCATCACCGATCTTTAAGTCACGGCAGCCCGCTTTATCAATTAAAGACCATGCAGTCAATCCAATCGGGTTTTTGAATGTTGAACCACAGGTTTTGACACCAAAGGGTTGAGAAGATTCTCTTTTGCCTTTAAAATCTTGCATTTTTGCCATAATTTTTTCCGGACTTTCCGGTGTGCCTTTGAACGTTGCCCCGACAAAAATCCAATCGTCCGGCAAAGCGTTTTCGCGATATTTAAAAAAGTCAGATTGGGGTGTCATTTCTTGAATTTGACCGGAACTATCCACTACACGAACAGATACCAAAATATCTTTTATTTCAGATCCGTAAGCGCCGGCATTCATACGCAAAGCACCACCGATCGTTCCTGGTATTCCGCATAAGAATTCAAAACCGGATAAACCGTTTTTTTGCGCAAAACGGGACAAATCCATACTTAACAAACCGGCGCCGCAAATAATATGGTCGCCGTCTATGGAAATATTTGCAAATGATTTGCCCAAATGAATAGTTACGCCCGGAACGCCACCATCCCGAACAATAACATTTGAACCACCACCCAAAATTAAGATAGGAATTTCCGGTTTGTTTTTTATAAAATTGCATAAATCCTTTTCATCTTGCGGTTCAAAATAAAATTCGGCATTACCACCTACACCCATCCACGTTTTTTTGGATAAGGGAACATTGGTTTTGATTTCTGCTTTTGTCGGCGGAAAAACAAAATGGATATGTTTTGAAAATAATTTTTGAAAAATATTAAAGAACATTTTTATCCTTTCTTTGTTTCAAATTTTCCGGTAAAGCTTTCATCCATCCGGATATACTTCCGGCACCTAAACCGATGACTAAATCACCGCTACAAGCCATATCGGCTATTTTATCAGTTAAATCTGTTTGATCATTGATGGCAATCACGTTCGGATGATGAACTTTTTTGATGAAAGTTTCTTTATTGATATTTTTTATGGGTTGTTCTCCGGCTGCGTAAACATCTGTTACCAACAATATGTCTGCATCATTAAAAGCATGAGTAAATTCATCCATCAAATCTGAAAGCCGAGAATAACGATGCGGTTGAAAAACAGCAATAACTTTGTTATTTGGCATAGCTTCTTTAGCCGCACGTAAGGTTGCTTTAATTTCCTGCGGGTGATGCGCATAATCATCATAAATTAAAATACCGTCAAATTCGCCGCGTTTTGTGAAGCGTCTTTGCACGCCTTGAAATGAAGCAAAACTAGCACGAATTTTTTCAATCGGCATGCCTAATCGTTCAACAACGGCAAATGCCGCTAACGCATTTAATATGTTATGCCGTCCGAACATAGGTAAAACAAAACCGGGATAAACAGTATCTCCTTTAACAATGTCAAAATGCATATTGTCAGATTTGATTTGAATATTAGTTGCACGAATGAAAGCATATTCATTTAATCCGTACGAAATAATATGACGATGTTTAATTTTCTTTACGGTTTCTTTTACAACCGGATGATCCGTGCAAACAACACAAAAACCATAAAAAGAAGTTGTTTGTAAGAAATGTAAATATGCCGAATTCATATTTTCAACAGAACCGTAATAATCCAAATGTTCAGGATCCATGCTGGTAACAACGGAAACGGTTTTGTTTAACCGTAAAAAGCTGCCATCCGATTCGTCGGCTTCCACAACCATCCAATCGGTTTTGCCCAATATGCTGTTTGTTTGGTAATTATTCATAACGCCGCCGATAATACAAGAGGGCGCAAAACCACCCGATATCATCAAATGAGAAATCATAGATGAGGTTGTTGTTTTACCATGTGTGCCGGCAACGGCAATGCCTTGCTTATAACGCATAATTTGAGCCAACATTTCGGCACGGTGTCCGATAGGCAATTCTTTTTTTATAGCTTCCTGTAATTCAATATTATCCGAATGAATGGCGGATGAAATAATAACAACATCCACGTTATCTAAAACGGAAGGATCTTTTTGTCCGATAAAAACGGGAATACCTCTTTTGACTAAACGTTTGGTGTTGTCATTTTCGACATCGTTTGAACCTTGAACACGAATTCCCAAAGCTTGTAAATCTTCTGCAATGGCGCTCATGCCGATGCCACCGATACCAATAAAATGAACAAGCTTATCCTTAAAATAAATCATTTCTTTTTATCCTTTAAAATATTGATAATCGCATCAGATAAAACTTTTTCGGCACTTGTTTTCGGTTTTGTATTTAAAGCGCATTCGGCAGCGTTTAATAACACTGCTGGATTTTCCATTAAAGATGTCAACCGTTCTGTGATAATTTCTGGCGTTGTTTCTTTTTCAACCATTAACCAACCGGCTCCATTGGCAGTCCAAATGCGTGCATTTTCTGTTTGATGATCATCAGCGGCAGTTGGTAAAGGAATTAACAAAGCAGGGCGACCTAATGCTGAAAATTCCGCCAAACTGGAAGAACCGGAACGAGATATTACCAAATGTGTTTCAGATAAAATTTCCGGTACGTTATCAAAAAACGGTGATAAATTAATCGACTTAATTCCGGAGTTTCTGTATTCTTCTTGAACACGATCCATATCTTCAGCACGAACTTGTTGTGTTAAAACTAATTTAGCTTTTAATTCAGGGGATAAAGCAACCAATGCTTTTGGTAAAATATCGGAAAAAGCTCTTGCTCCCTGACTGCCACCCATGATGAATAATCTGAATTCTTTTGTATCTGTCGGATAAGGTACGCCGGCTTTTTTTGTAATTTGAGGACGAACAGGCATACCCGTTTGTATGGTGTTTGTCCCATGCGGAATCTGTTTTGTCGGTGTAAAGGTTGTTGCAATCAGGCAAGTCCGGCGTGCAAGTAAACGATTTGCCCGTCCTAACACTGCATTTTGTTCATGCAATGCAACCGGAATATGCAAAAATTGTGCAGCTAATACAGTCGGCACAGAAGCATATCCGCCAAAGCCAATAACCAGTTGCGGACGTAATCTTAACAGTACGCGAACAGCTTGCAATGTACCATATGCTAATTTAACGGCCGCATTAAATTTTCCTAACAATGTTTTACCTGTGACGGAAGTAGCACAGATATAATGAATCGGTAATGTTGCCAATGTTCCGGATATTCTTTTTTGGACGCGTTTGTCCGTAACAAATACCAATTTATAATCGCTTTCTTTTTTCAAATAAGAAGCCACAGCTTCTGCCGGAAAAATATGTCCGCCTGTACCGCCTGTGGTCAATACGATTAACTTCTTTTTCATTCTAATCCTCCTTGTGTCGGATGTCTGCGTGTTAAAGACAAAATAACGCCCAAACCGAAAGCCAAAGAAAGCAAGGACGAACCACCATAAGAAATAAAGGGTAATGTCATACCTTTCGTTGGAATCAATTCTAACGTTGATGCCATATTTATAAATGCTTGTACACCAAATTGAGTTAAAAGTCCAGCCACAGCAAGCATATTAAATAAATTTTTTTCTTTACTCATGACATAAAAACCTCTGAAAACAATAAAGGCAAATAATACAACAATGAATATGCCCAATATAAATCCGTATTCTTCTGCGGCAACGGCTAATATAAAATCCGTATGTGCATCGGGCAAATCGCCTTTGACAATACCTTCTCCCGGTCCTCTGCCAAACCAACCTGCATTATGCAGTGCTTCCAAAGATTTTTTAACCTGAAACGAATCTCCTGTTTCCGGATTTAAAAAACGATCAATACGACTGTGAACATGCGGCAGAAATAAATAAGCTGCACACACGCCTCCGACAGCAAGAACAGACAATACAATAATCCACAAAAAAGAAATACCTGCTAAAAATAACTGAGATCCCCAGATAGCAGAAATGGTAATGGACATACCAAAGTCAGGTTGTAATAACAATAAAGCAATGACTGCTGCGTAGATTCCTCCAGCAATGGGAATACCCGGAAATCCTTTTATTAAACGACCAGAAGCAAAAATCCATGCACAAACAACAGCAAATGCCGGTTTAATAAATTCAGACGGTTGAATTGAACCGCCCGGGAAGTAAAGCCATCTTTTTGCACCTTTGACTTCTACTCCGAAAAGCAATGTTCCGATAAGCAAAATAAAAAAACAAACGAAAACCAAAAAAGCAATTCGCCGAATATGTTTTGGTGATAACATGGAAACTCCAAACATCAGTACGATGGATGGGACTAAAAAGAACAATTGCTTTTTTACAAAATAAAAAGTGTCTTTTGATTTAATAACCTTTTCTGCAACAACCGGATAGGCAGAAAAGGCTAAAAATATACCGCAAATAATTAACGCTAAAATTGCCCACAACAATCCGCGATCAAGTGTACGCGCCCACTCAACAAAAAAAGATTTTATTTTCAAATATTCCTTTTTTATTGTCATAATAAGCTAGCCAAACCGATTAACCCCATGATAAATGCAAAAGCCCAAAAGGTGCGAACAACTTTTACCTCACTCCACCCCATTTTTTCAAAATGGTGATGAATAGGTGCCATTAAAAAAACACGTTTATGTCGGTATTTATATGAGCCGACTTGAATCATATCCGATAATGCTTCAATAACGAATAAAGCACCGATAACAGCCAATAAAATTTCTTGACGAGTAACGATGGCAATCATTCCCAAGGCGGCTCCAAGCCCCAAAGCACCGACATCGCCCATAAAAATCTTAGCAGGTTTTTTATTGTAACATAAAAAGGCCGCTAAAGCACCAATACAGGCGCTTGCAAAGATAGAAACTGCCCCGACATTTTGTAAATAAGGTAAATTGAATGAATCACTTAAATGCGGGCAACCGGAAATAAAACCGAATAATCCGAAACAGAAAAAAGCAATTATTAAAGGAAGACTGACTAATCCGTCCAATCCGTCCGTTAAGTTGACGGCATTTGTTGTTCCGGTAAAAACAACAGCAGCAAAGGCCACGTAAAAAAGGCCCAATTGAATAAATACATTTGTTAAATAGGGAACGCGAACAGCTGTTGAAAGGTCACTTGGTGTCAAGTAAATAGCAGCTACAACAGCAAGTGTTCCTGTGACAAATTCTGCAAATAAACGTTGCCGGCCGGTAATGCCTTTTGATGAATGACTTTTTAATTTTAAGTAATCATCATAGAAACCTAAACAACCCATAACAATTGTAACTCCCATCAAAATCCAAATAAAACCGTTTGAAAGTGGGGCAAACAGTAAAACGGATAAAATGATGGATAATAGAATAACCAATCCGCCCATAGTTGGTGTTCCTTGTTTTTTTAAATGGGTTTGAGGTCCATCATCACGTATGGGTTGACTTTGCTTTAATGCATGCATCAGGCGGATGAAAAAAGGCATGCTGAAAAAACAAAGAATAAAAGCGGTTAATAGAGCAAAAAAGCTATTTCCTAAAATACACTCTGGCAAAAAGTAGTTAAGCATTTAACTTCTCCAATAAAGTAAATAATTTCATACTGTTTGAACCTTTGATTAAAACAGTATCGCCATCCTTTAATGATTTTAATAAAGGTTCTACAACATCATCAACTGTTTTTCCGTCAAATCCTTTTTTGTTATCAGGTAAAACATCATACAGTTTTTTCATTTCATCACCGACTGTAAAGACCAAATCGACACCATTCTGAGTAATGGGATCCTTTAAAGCAACGTGCAATTCTGTTGATTTTTCTCCCAATTCCAACATATCACCCAATACGGCAATTTTACGTCCGGTAGCCATTCCTAAAACATTCAAAGATGCTGTCATAGAACTTGGATTTGCATTATAGGCATCATCAATAAATGTTACTTTTTTGTCGTTAATTTCAACACAAACATGTGCTCCGCGACCTTTTAATGGCTTCATTTCTTTTAAATTTTGGATTGCCTTATCTATATCAGCACCTAAAGCCAAAACAACACCCAAAACACCCAACGCATTTTGAACAAAATGTAATCCGGTCATTTGCAATTCCAATTGTTTTACTTGACCATTAATTTGTATAGTTGCTTTGGAACCGTTTACATCTGCTTGATAATTTAGCAAACGAACAGTCGAATCATTTGTGCTTCCGAAAGAATAAACATGAGCTATTTCATTTTCTCTGGCTTTTTCTTTTAAGAAATTGAATTGGTCATTATCTCTGTTTAAGAAAACAGCTCCGTTTTTATTCATATGTCTGAAGATTTCAGCTTTTGCGGAAGCAATATCTTGCAAATCTTTGAAAAATTCGTGATGAGCAGATCCAATCATTGTAATTAAAGTAATGTCCGGTTTTACCAAATAAGATAAGTACTCCATTTCCCCGGTATGATTCATACCCATTTCGATAATTGCCCAATCAGCTAATCTGGATAAACGTGCTAATGTTAAGGGAACTCCCCATTGATTGTTTAAGTTACCTACTGTCGCATGAACAGTACCTTGATCTTTTAGAGCTAAAGTCAACATTTCTTTTGATGTTGTTTTCCCGGAGCTGCCTGTAATACCGATTTTCAATGCGCGGGCATTTTGTGCGGCATAACGAGCCATATCTTCCAACGCCTCATCCGTATTGACAACAAAGAATAATTTTTCCGTTTGAATAACATCGTCAATATCATGACTGACAACGGCCGCAACAGCACCTTTGCGCAAAGCTTCTTTTACAAAACCATGACCATCAATTTTTTCACCCTTCAAGGCAACAAATATATCGCCCGGTTGAATCGTCCGTGAATCGATAGAAACACCGTATCCGATAAACGTTTTATACACTTTTCCGCCGGTTGCTGTTTTTAATTCTTCACTGGTCCACAAAGGAACTTCTTGTTGGCTTCTTAAAGCTAAAATAGCCTGAATACGATCATTGAACGGATGTGTAAAACCATTAATTATCTGACCTTCTTCATGACCTTTTCCGGCAATCAAGAGGCAATCCCCTTTTTTCAATAAATGTATTCCGCGATAAATGGCCTTTGCCCGATCTCCTATTTGATGGGCATTGGGACAACCTTGCATGATTTGCTCACGAATTTTGGCTGCATCTTCATAACGGGGATTATCATCTGTAACAATTACATAATCAGCTAATTTTTCTGCAATTTCTCCCATGATTTTGCGTTTGCCGTTGTCACGATTTCCACCACAACCGAATATAACAAACAAACGTCCAGATGTTTGTTTTTTAAGCGAATTTAATGCTGTTTCCAAACCATCCGGTGTATGTGCATAATCAACAAAAATAGTTGCCCCCGTATTTGTTTTTGCAACTAATTCCATACGACCGGCAGGACTTTTTAATGTCTTTAATGTATTGACAATTTCTTGGGGTTTAAAACCACAGGCTAAAACAAGACCTATGGCTGTTAGTACGTTAATTCCTTGAAAATTACCGGCAACAGGAAAATCAACATCATACTTTTTGCCCAAAATCATAATGGATAATTCTTGACCTGTTTCATACAGTTTTTGGGAAATTAGCTGAATTTCCGTTCCGTTTTTTCCGTAGGAAATAACTTTTAATCCTTTTTCTTCACAAGCTTCTTTTATCTGAGGATATTCCGGAATATCAGCATTTAATACAGCTGTTTCATCAGTTAATTCGGTGAATAATCTCATTTTGGTTGCCAAATAATTTTCCATGGTTTTATGGTAATCCAAATGATCCCGTGTCAGATTCGTAAAAGCAGAAGCTTTAAAATGTAATCCGTCCAAACGAAATTGATCTAATCCATGGCTGGACGCTTCCATTGCTGCATAATCTACGCCACTTTCTGCTAAAGCTTGTAAATCTTGATTTAAAGTGATGCTATCTGATGTTGTCATTCCGGCATAGGATTGATATTCATCAGATTGAACACCTAAGGTTCCGATGCTGGCAGATTTTTTACCTAAAGCCTTCAAAATTTCTCTGACAAAAAAGACGGTTGATGTTTTGCCGTTTGTTCCGGTTACACCCAATAATGTTTCAGGTCTTGGTTTGTAAAATACGGTTGCAATTCTGGCAACAGCTTTACGGATGTTTGGTGTTTCAAAAACGGGAATGTCTGCCGGAATGGTGTTTTCGCATAAAATAGCAACAGCGCCTGCTTTGATAGCATCAGGAATGAATCTTTCGCCGTTTTCTTTAGAGCCCTGCAAAGCAATAAATAAATCGCCCTTTTTAACTTTTCTGGAATCGCATGCTAATCCTGAAATTTCAATATCCGCCTCAAATGGCGTTGCAATGTTAGCTTCTTTAAATAGTTGCGATAAAATCATTTTTTACCTCTTTTTCTTTTCACGAATATAAGTGTATGCGCTTTCCATATAAGCAGGTTTTTCCATGTCTTCTTTTGGTTCTACTCCCAAAATCGGAGCAATGGCTTCAATTATTTGTCCCCCTGTTGGACAGGCATTCCACCCGGCCGTATTGAAATACCAGTCTTCTTTACGTTTTGCCGGATTCTCTATCATAACATATACGATATATTTCGGATTGTCCATCGGAAAAGCACCAATAAATGAAGTTCTTACTTTTCCTTCAATATATCGACCGTTTAACGGGTTTTGCATTTGAGCCGTTCCAGTCTTCCCAATTACGTTGTATCCTTTGATGTTTGCGCGTTTTCCGGAACCGACTTCCACAACACCACGTAACATGTGACGCATGCGGTTAGATGTTTTTGGACTGATAACTTGTTCATAAACGGCATCTTTATTTCCATCTTTTAAGAATGTTGGAAAGCGGTACAGCCCGCCATTTATAAGTGCACTGAATGCACTGACTAAATGAAGCGGAGAAACAGACAAACCATAACCATAACTGATGGTTGCCATTTCAACATCGTCCCATTTTTTTTGAACAATTGGACGCCCCATTTCCGACAAATCAACATCTAGAACAGATAAAAAATGAAAGCGATTTAAAAATTCTTTTTGGACGGCGGGTCCGAATGTTTGAGCAATTTTTGCTGTGCCAATATTACTAGAATATATCAAAACCTCAGGAACATTTAAAACGCGATTTTCCGCTTGAAAGTCAGTAATAGTACGTCCGCGAGCAAGTTTATACGGGCTGAATGCTTCTATTGTTGATGTGGGCGTAATAGAACCGGATTCTAACCCAATCGCGACAGTGAACGGTTTCATCACAGAACCCAATTCATACATGCCATTGGTAGGTTTACATTCTGTTGGTACAATAGGTGTTTTGTTCAAATCAAAATCGGGTAAAGATACCATTGCTAACACTTCGGCATTTTGTACATCAAAAACCAAAGAAACACCACCATCGGCACTGAACTTTTGAACGGCGGCTGATAAAATGGAATGAACAGTTTCTTGAATACGAACATCTACGGATAAAACCAATGGTTCTTCCGATTGGGTTAAGCGTTCATCATATTGCATTTCTAACCCGGCAATTCCGACATTATCCACATTTGTGAAACCCAATAAATGTGAAAAAAGGCTGCTTTGCGGATAAACACGACGTTCGGATGCATCAAAATTTAATTGAGGATATCCTAAATGATTAACTGCATATTGTTCTTCTGGAGTTAAGTTACGGCGCAGGTATTCAAAGCTGTGACCTGTTTCTATTTTTTTCATTAAATCTTTTTTATTCATATCCGGGAAAACAGACATTAAATCGTTTACTAATTCATCCGGATGAGGCATATATCGCGCATCAACGTATAAATTAACAATGGGCAAACTGGTTGCCAAAATATGCCCGTTTCTGTCCACAATATTTGCACGTTTGACAGGGGATATCATACTCAAAGTACTTTTATATGGGGGGCGAATCCTTTGCTCCAATACTGTTTGCTTAAATAAAGCCAGACCGATTATGCAAAAAGCGATTGTGAAGATGGATGCTAAAACCATCATTCTTGTTCGGCCGGTTTTAAGGGCGTGAACGGTAATTGAGTCCAAAAAACGATAATCATCACTTTCTTTTAATGGAATTTCTTTGCCTATCGGATAAAGTTCTTCTTTATTTTTATGCCAAAAACAAAACATCAAACACCCCCTTGTTTTTCTTCAAAGGCGATGTCATTCCAATGAATGATTTGGGCCGGTTTGATTTTTTGTAAAGAGGTGTTTTTTTCGACCAATATACGTAACCGTTTGGCATCACTTAAGTTCGTCCATTCGGCTCGTAAAATGTGGATACTACGGTTATTTTGTACAATCTGTCTGTGCATACGGGCCAAAGATTTTTCTTTGCTGACAACATGATATTTTAAGATAAACATTCCGGATGTAGTCAAGAATGCCATTAAACCAAACAGAAAATAAAAAATAAACCTTTTCATTTTACCTGCCTTTGCCGAATGGCACTACGTAAATGAGCCGAACGTGAACGAGGATTTTTTTTGATTTCATCTTCGCTTGCCGATAGAGGCTTTTTAAAAGCCAATTTGAAAGGTGTGTTTTGTTGTTCGGTTGTTGGTTTATATTTATTGATGTGTTGATTTGGTGCAGTTGCATTTTGCAAAAAGTTTTTAACAATTCTGTCTTCTAAAGAATGAAAAGTAACAACCGATAAAATCCCATCATTTTTTAAGATCTTTTCTGCACCTTTTAATCCGCGTTCCAATTCTCCTAATTCATCATTGACAAAAATTCGTAAGGCTTGAAAGGTTCGTGTTGCCGAATCAATATCACCGGCTTTATGGGGCATTACTTTATGGATGACATTTGCCAATTCCATGGTTGTTTCAAATGGCTTTATTTGACGTGCTTGAGTAATTGCTTTGGCAATTTTTCGTGAAAAACGTTCTTCTCCATATTGATAAATAATGTCAGCCAATTGCTCTTCGTCAAACGAATTAACAATGTCTGCAGCTGTTTGCCCGCTTTGTCCCATACGCATATCAAGCGGGCCGTCTTTTTGAAAAGAAAATCCCCGTTCCGGACGATCAATTTGCATAGAGGAAACACCTATGTCCAAAACGACTCCGTCAACTTGCTCGGATACAAGCTTTTCCATATCTCCGAACTGTCCGTTTAACAATGTCAAACGTGGAGCATATTTTTTTACCAAATCTTGTCCGGCTGCAATGGCGGTTTCATCCCGATCAATTGCAATAACCCGAACTGTTGGTTCGGCATCCAAGATCGCTTGTGTATATCCCCCCGCACCAAAAGTGCCGTCAACATAAATCCCGCCCTTTTTTATATGCAGGGATTGAATAACTTCATTTAATAAAACAGGAATATGCGGACGTTTATTCATTTTCAATTAGTACCTTTTTATGTATTTCTAAGGGATAGCATGGGACAGCGCGAGTGTCAATAAAAAAAAGAGGTTTAAACAAAGAAAGCGACTATAAAAATTGCTTGCTGATATGCATGACGGCATTTGGTACTATTTTGCTCTTTATTTTAAAAAGGATTTTCAACATTTATAGACTATTTAAATAGCTCGGATACATAAAATGATTTACTTTTTTTGATTTTTTGTGTACGATAAACGAAAAAGTTTAGCAAAGGACAAAAAATGACCGAGATATCAACAGAAAATTCAAATATGCGCTTGTTACCTCAAAGCATTGAAGCAGAACAAGCATTGTTAGGTGCGATTTTGACAAACAATCGTGCAATGGAAAAGGTAGTTGAATTTTTAAAACCGGAACATTTTGCCAGTGCGGCTCACGGAAAAATTTATAGAGCTTGTCAAATATTGTCGGAACGTGGTCGTTTGGCCGACCCGATTACTCTAAAAGATTTTTTTACCAGTGAAGGTTCTTTGGAAGAAGTCGGGGGAGCGGATTATTTGTTCCAATTAGCAGCTTCCTCTACAACAACAATTAATGCGGGCGACTACGGTACGCAAATTTTTGATCGGTACATGCGCCGTCAATTGATAGCTTTGGGAACGGACGTTGTTAATGATGCATTTGAAATTTCTTTAGATAATCCGGCTATTCATCAAATCGAGTCGGCAGAGAAAATGCTTTACGATTTAGCTGATGAAGGTGAATTGGAAGGCGGACCACAACAACTTTCCGCAGGGGCAACTCAATTATTACAAACAACACAAGAAGCAATGAACAACCCGAACGGTGTTGGCGGTGTGCCGACCGGTTTAGTGGATATGGATGCTCTGTTGGGCGGATTGCATGATTCAAATTTAATTATTATTGCCGGTCGTCCTGGTATGGGAAAAACAGCATTGGCGACTTGTATTGCTACCAATGTTGCAGAACATTTCAAAGAGCAGAATAAAAAAAATGCAGAAAAAAAGAGTGTTGCTTTTTTCTCGTTGGAAATGTCCTCTGCTGAATTAGCCGGTCGTGTTTTATCCAACTATACGCAAATTGAAGGTAATCGAATTTCTTCGGGTAAAGTGACCGTCCCGGAATTCGAAAAATTGGCCGAATCGATCAAAAGTTTAAATGAATTGCCATTGATGGTTGATGAAACTCCTGGTATGACAGTAACGGCTATTAAAAATCGTGCACGTCGTATGAAACGTGATAAAGAACACGGTTTAGGATTGATCGTAATTGACTATTTGCAATTGGTTCAAGAAAGCGGACGTGCCGAAAATCGTGTGCAAGCTTTGTCCGAGATGACTCGTTCTTTAAAGGTAATGGCAAAAGAATTAGGTGTGCCGGTTATCGTGCTATCACAGTTAAGTCGTTTAGTCGAATCGCGTGATAATAAACGTCCTCAATTGTCTGATTTGCGTGAATCCGGCTCTATCGAACAAGATGCAGATATTGTCATGTTTGTTTTCCGTGAAGCATATTATTTGGAAAATGAAAAACCTGTTCAAAGAGAAAAAGAAAGCGGTGAAAATTTCCAAAAGCGTTGTCAGGAATGGGAACAAAAGAAAATAGATCTAGCAAAGCGTGCAGAAGTTAATATTGCAAAAAACCGACATGGTGAGACAAGAACCGTTAATTTGTACTTTGACGGACGGTATACGTTCTTTGGTAATTTGGCAAAAGAAAACAGTTAAATTTTGAGGAATAGAAAGTGGCAAAAAAAGCAACACATTTACCAACCCAGGATGAATTGATTGCTTTTTTAAACGATCAAGGCAAGGAAATGTCCAAACGCGAAATTGCGCGTAGCTTTGGTGCTAAAGGTGAAGCCAGAGAATATTTAAAACACTTGCTTAAAGAAATTGAAAATCAAGGTTTGGTCGAACGACGTGGCCGGCATTTTAAAATGCAAGGTTTGTTACCGGACAGAATCGCCGTGGAAATTACAGGTCAGGTTTCTGACGGTTCTTTGGTCGGTCGTCCTTTGCATTGGAAACAGGAAGAAGAGCCACCTCAAATTTTGTTGACTGCTGAAAAAATGAAGCCCCAGCCGAAAGTGGGGGATGTGGTACAGGCTAAAATCCATCGTTTAAATCAACATTTATACGAAGGCGAAGCGTTAAAACAGTTGTCTTCTGCGGACAATAAAATGGTGGGAGTTTTGTTTGACGGGCGTATTGTTTCCGTGGACAGACGGTTTAAAGAAGCCTTTTTAATGGACAATACCTTTCCGAAAGATTTAAAAGCAGGTGATTTGGTTTTGGTCGAAATTCCGGAACGCAGAACGGCTCATCCGGTTGCTCGATTTATCGAAAAAATAGGTAAATCAACCGATGCACATGCAGCCAGTTTAATTTCCATTTTTGCACATCATTTGCCGATTGCCTTTACAAAAGCGGGGTTAGAAGAAGCAAAAAAAGCAAAATTACCGCCACTTGGAAAAAGAACGGATTTGCGTGCAATTCCTTTTGTAACCATTGACGGAAAAGATGCACGTGATTTTGATGATGCTGTTTTTGCCGAACCGGATATGGATGATAAAAACAAAGGCGGTTGGCATATTTACGTTGCTATTGCAGATGTTGCTTGGTTTGTTCGAAGCGGTGATGCATTGGATAAAGATGCTTTTTTGCGCGGTAATTCAACCTATTTTCCGGACAGAGTTTTACCAATGTTGCCGGAGGAGTTATCAAACGGTTTATGTTCTTTAAATCCAAATCAAGACAGACCGGCTATGGTTTGTGAAGTTTGGATTGATAAGTTAGGACGAAAACTAAAATCACGTTTTTTGCGTGCAATGATCAAATCAAAAGCGCGATTGAATTATGATGAAGTGGAAGCGGACTTTAAAGGAAAAACGAAAATTGCCGGTCTAGGTGATTTAATCGATAATTTGAAAGGAACTTATCAATCTTTGTTGAAAGCACGTCAAACACGTGGTGTTTTGGAATTGGATGTGCCGGAACGACAAGTTATTTTAAATGATAAAGGACAAGTGCTTGAAATAAAATTGCGTGAACGTTTTGACAGCCACAAAATGATTGAAGAATTAATGATTCTTTCCAATGTTGCGGCGGCTGAAACTTTGGAAAAATTAAAATTGCCAACTATGTATCGTGTACACGACAGACCCAGTGAAGAAAAAATGGGAATTTTACAAAGATTTTTGAAGGGTTTTGGTCTATCATTAAAAGGAAAAACAGCAACCAAGCCGCAAGATTTTAATGATATTCTATATTCCAAAAAGGCTTTGGCATCATCCGTTGTTATCAATGAAATGGTTTTGCGTACACAGGCTCAAGCCGAATACAGTCCCGAAAATATAGGTCATTTTGGTTTGGCGTTAGATAAATATGCGCATTTTACATCTCCTATTCGGCGTTATGCTGATATTTTGGTCCATCGTGCATTGATTGCCGGATTAAAACTTGGGGAAGGCGGATTAAGTGATGATGAAGCAAAGGCGTTTGATAAAATGGCAGAACATATTTCAGCCACTGAACGACAATCGGCTGCTGCGGAACAAGATGCCGTTGATCGTTATGTTGCTGCTTTTTTGGCAAACAGAACAGGGGAATTATTCGAAGTGCGTATTTCCAGCGTAACGCGCTTTGGTTTGTTTGTCAGTATTGATGAATACGGAGCAGACGGCTTAATCCCCATCAGTGCATTGGCCGGTGATTATTACATCTATGATGAAAATAACGAAACATTACGCGGAACAGGATCGGGTCGTATTTTTGAACGCGGACAGGTCTTGGATGCAATTTTAAAAGAAGCCGTTCCTTTAACGGGCGGCTTGTTATTTTCGCCGGTTTTGAAAAGACGCAAGGCAAAACGAAAATAGTTGAATTTTTGCCAAAAATATGATAGTATTCCAATTGTGCTGAATGGTGAAGGCCTTGTTATGCAACAATTATTTGATGAATACATATTCCAACTGACAAAGGTATATACTGAAGTATTAGAAGAAGTCAGTTTAATGTCTAAAGTGATGTCGTCTCAAGCGATGTCAAATAAAAATGAAACACCTTTGGGACATGTTGTCAGATTGGATGAAAATATTTCAATATTGAAGAGAAAATATCCTCAATATGATTATATAACACAAGCCGTTTTCGAAAATGAAGAAATGTTCGATAATAAAAAGGGAAATATAATTTTATTTCCCGAATTTTTTCCGGAATATGGTGAAAAAGAAACAGCCATAAAATCTTTTTTGATGAGGGGGATTGCGCCTGTTCTTAAAGAAAAGGAAAGTGATTTTTTATTAAATCATTTTGAAAAAAATGGAATTAATGAAGGTTGTTGGAGCGGATGTTTTGCAGCTATTTATAAAAATCATCAATTTTTACGTCCGAAGGCAATGTCGTTGTTTTACAATTTTCTTGATAAAAAAGACGTGTTAAAAGCAGCTTGTGGAAAAGATGTGATATCTATTTTTGACAAAAGTCAGACTTCCGTTCAGAACGTAATAAAATTATTACAAAAAATATATGAAAAATCCAATCCGAATTACAGTTTTATTTCCGAAAAAAAACTGTTGGATGATTTGCATTTTTTTCATCATCTTTCTTTAAATGAAATTCCCAGGGAATATACGTTTGTCAGAATGCTTTATCATACTAGGTATTTAAATTCTTGTGAATTTGAAGCGGCTTGCTCAAACATGAGTGTTTCAAAAATAACGGATTATGATTTCAGTTTGGCACAACGTATTCTACCGCGTTTGTTAGTGTATTTGTCAAGGGTGCCGTATGAAGAAGCAGTCAGCATTGTGCGGAGTAAAAAAAATTATGTTCCAGCGACTTATTTGGAAAATGGACGTTGGTTGGCCGAATATGCATTGGCTTTTGCAGAAATTTTCGGAGTAAAATATGATGCATATTTAAATAAAGTCTTACCTTATTTAAAACTTGATGAAGCCGGTTCTTTTATCAAAGATATTGATTATGGCAATCCGAAGAATAAAGAACTAGGAAAGTTTTTGATGAATAATGTTGTCTATCAAAAATCAAATAATTTTAACGGAATACATGATACAACTGAATTAGAAAAAATCTGTCGTGCATGGAAGAATATTCCTTTAGACGGAATTAAAGCAAAAAAATACAGAAAAGTTTTAAGTTTATGCGATACATATTTTTATAAGAGAATCAATCATATTCCTTTTTCCAGAGAGGCAATATATTGGAATATGTTGGAAAAAGATTATATCAAAGCCGAAAAAATATACATGGATGCTCAACAATCTCCAACACCGTTTGATACGCAAACAGTTTGGGAAAGCGGTGAATATAGAGGACGTTTTTTACCGCGTTCAGATGTCAGGGTCGGTTTTTTTGGTCACTATACAGGTTGTTGTCAACATTATACAGGGACAGGGAGCAGCGCGGCAATTTCTTGTGTCAAAGATCCTTCTTCTCAATTGTTTGTTATTGAAAAGAAAGGGCGAATTATTGCAGGATCTTTTGTTTGGCAAACAGATGTCAAGGATCAACGATGCGTCTGCTTCGATTCAGTTGAAGTTTTGGGCAGTTATGAAGGAAGAAAAGAAATATATAATATCTATCAAATGGTTTACAATGATCTGTGCAAAAAATATCGCAAGGTTACATTTGGAAAAACACCATTTGAATTAGTAAATCAAGTAAGACCTTTACCCATTCCAAAAGATGTCTATACAGATGCGCGGGCTCAGTTTGTTTTGCCTGTTTTGCAAAAAGAAAAAAATTAAATTTTTAAAAGCTTGATAACAGGAATGTCTGCGCCGGAAAATTCATACTTTTCCATTTCTTCAACATCAACAAAAGCATATTGTTCATGATCACAGATTTTTATTTTTCCCTTCCCATCCCATGTAGCCGAATAAACATACATTTTTAAATCAAAGGTCGGATAAGCAAAAGTATGCTCCATCAAGTATTTTCCAACTTGAATGTCTATATTAAATTCTTCTTTAATTTCACGTAATAAGGTTTGTTCACATGTTTCCCCCGGTTCTATTTTTCCGCCGGGAAACTCCCAAAATCCACCCAAGGATTTATCTTTGCGTCTTTGAGCAATTAAGATTTTGCTCTTATAATAAATAACACCGGCTGTGACAGTAACAAGTTTTCGTTCCATTTTTTAACCTCTAACAACAAAGCATATATTTTTATTGATGAAAGTAAAGAGTTAAGTCTGCAATAATGATAAAAAAGATGCTTTTATGCATCCAAATTAAAAAACTTTTGACAAATGAATAAAAATAGAGTAAAACAAAATCCGACGGTCTCGTAGCTCAGCTGGATAGAGCAACAGCCTTCTAAGCTGTGGGTCGCAGGTTCGAATCCTGCCGGGATCGCCATTTTTTTTGCCGTTCTTTTTAAGAGCGGTTTTTTTATTTGCAGAATTATACTTGTATTTAAAATTTTATTGTTCTATACTAGGACATATTTGTTTACAAGAAAGGAGAAAAAAATGAAAAAATTTTTAGTTAGTTGCTTTATGATTTTGTTTTTGGCCGCTTGCGGTGTTGGAAATACAAATACAACATATCAGCGCGGACAAATCGGAAAACGCGGTTCCACTTCTACCGGTACAATTGTGTCAATGGAAGTAATTGATATTGAAGGAACAGAAGGTGTTGGAACTATTGCCGGTGGTATTGCAGGTGGTGCTGCCGGATCAATGGTTGGTGGTAAACCGGCTGTCAATTTGATTGGTGCTGTCGGCGGTGCCGTTGTTGGTGGTATGATTGGTGCTAAAGCGGAAAAAGCAATCACAAGTGATACGGCTTTTGAATTCTTGGTTCAAGAAGATAAATCCGGCGACGTTATTTCTATTGTCCAATCAAATGAATTAGGATTGCAACCGGGTGACCATGTTATTTTGATTGAATTGGATGGTGTAACCCGTATTCGTTCAAAAATGGTTGGATATCAAAAACGTTAATAAATCCGATTTAAATTTAAAAGTCCTCATCTTTTTGATGGGGACTTTTTTTATGATTTAAAGAAAAAACTTTCATCAATTCAAAACAAAAACAAAAAATTTTAAATAAAATGTAAAAAAATTATTTTTTTTCTTGCAATATAAAAAAAAAGAAATTAACCTATTGTTAATAATTGTTAATAACTTTGTTAAAGAGAGGGGCAAATGCGCGTATTATTAATAGAAGACGACAAATCGATGGCTCAAAATATCAATACGATTTTGACCAAAGAAGGTATGGTTGTTGATGTTTCCAATACCGGGGAAGATGGGAGCGAATACGGCAAGTTATATGATTATGACATCATTATTTTGGATTTGATGTTGCCGGATATGGACGGAATCGAAGTTTTGAAAAAATTCCGTTTGGATAAAATTGCAACTCCGGTTTTAATTTTGTCGGGTTTAACAGCTCCTGATAAGAAAGTTCAAGGATTTATGAACGGCGCAGATGATTATTTAACAAAGCCATTTGACAGATCAGAATTAATTGCCCGAATCAAAGCCATTGTTCGTCGTTCGCAAGGTCATTCTCGTTCTATTTTGAATGTCGGAAAATTGGAAATTAATTTGGATTCTAAAACAGTTTCCGTTGGCGGAGAAATTGTCCATTTGACCGGTAAAGAATTTGCTATTTTGGAATTGTTGGCTTTGCGTCAAGGAACAACTTTGAACAAAGAGCAATTCTTAAACCACTTGTACGGCGGTATGGATGAGCCGGAAGTAAAAATTATCGATGTGTTCATTTGCAAATTGCGTAAGAAATTGCAAGAAGCTACCGGTGGTGATGATTACATCGGTACAATCTGGGGACGCGGATATTTATTACAAGCGCCTGAAGATAAAAAATAATAACATCCTGTGAAAAAGTTCAACCCCAAATGATTATTTGGGGTTGATTCCTATTTTGGAACGGATAATTTGAATGCCTTCTTGTGCAATCGGGCGAACCTTTGCAGCACCTTGTCGCAGAATATCAAACACATCATCCGGATGTTGTTTTAATTCTTCGTACTTTTCACGACACGGGCCGAAAAATTCTATAAATTTGTTATACAGTTCTGCTTTTGCTTCTCCGTAAGAAATACCTGCTTTGAATTTTTCAGCAAATGCGGCTGTTTCTTCCGGTGTTGCCAATTCTTTATACACCATATAAATCAAGTTGCCTTCCGTTTCTTTCGGTTCTGATGCACCTTTGCAATCCGTTTTGATAGAATTGATGATTTTTTTGATGCGATTATCCGGTTCAAATAACGGAATAGTATTTCCGTAACTTTTGCTCATTTTACGTCCGTCCAATCCGGGTAAAGTTGCTACATCTTCTTTTAAATACGGTTCCGGAATTTTAAATGTTTTACCAAAGATGTTGTTAAATTTAATGGCTAAATCGCGGGTGTATTCAATGTGTTGAACTTGATCTTTTCCTACCGGTACATAATCCACATTAAACATTAAAATATCAGCTGCCATTAAAACAGGATAATTGAACAATCCCATATTAACGGTATCATCTGCTTCGCGACCTTCTTCCAAGTTCTTTTCCACAACAGCTTTATAAGCATGTGCGCGATTCATAAAACCTTTTGGACAGACGCAATCCAAAATCAAAGTTAATTCGAAAATTTCCGGAATGTCGGATTGGCGATAAAACATTGTGCGTGACGGATCCAATCCCAAAGCCAAATAAGATAAAGCAACTTCAAAAACCAATTCGCGCATTAATTTTTGATCTTGAATAAAATTTAAAGCATGATAATCGGCAATAAACAAATATGAATTAAAATCCGGACGAGCAGCCAAATCCAAGCAAGGTTTTAACATACCTAGATAATTGCCTAAATGCGGACGTCCTGTTGGTTTAATTCCTGATAATATAGTTTTCATTTTTTTACTCCTTCATTTTTTTTGTTAATAATTGCCGCCCATCAAATCAAAAAAGCCGTCCATTTGATAGACGGCCCGTTTTTTTGTTCTTCATATAAACATATCAAATCAGCCCGTCTAAATCGACCGGCGCCACCAACAAAAAGATGTTATTTGATACGAATACATTTAACTACCTCTGTTTCCTTTATAACAAGTCTTAAAATAGCTGTCAAGTCTTTTTATTAATATTCAAAGCGCAATCCGCCAAAATAGGAATAAGCTTTTAAATCATACTTTTGATTGCCTATTTCTGCTTTACCATAGTCTGAATAGCGCCCACCGACATCCAAAAAGACATTTTCAGTGAACTCCAATTCCAGACCGATTCCGGCTTGCCATGCAAAAGATTTGCTTTTGTTTGAATTTGTTCCGACAGACATGTCATGGAAAGCACATCCGGCACCACCCATTATGTATGGGTGAAAAAAGCTGCGTATCGGTGGAGAAAAATAAAGATTACCCATGGCGACGTTATCTTCTATTTTTGTTGTTTTTCCTTGATAACGACGTTCCGGGTGGAAAGTATATTCGCCTTCCAACCTAAAGAATGAGTAATGATATCCAACAAATGCACCGAACAAAAAATCCGTTTGACCTTCATCTAAGTTTACAGATGTGTTTTCAATTTTAAGTTTTTCCGCACCGCCACGTAGACCAAAAAATACATTTGCATTCGCTGTTGAAGCTATACCCAATGCCAGTAAAGCAACCAATCCGGTTAAGATAAATTTTTTCATTTTTAACCCTTTCATACCAAGATAAGTTTATTATTAGCATACTTTTGATAAAAGTAAAACTAAATTTTTTCAGGATTTGCAAAAAAACGTTCTAAATGATCTACAAATTGCCAAACGTGATAGCCATCAATAAACATGTGTGTTAACAGCATGGAATAGGGTAAAATCATGTTTTCCCCCTTTAATTTTCCCCAAGTCATTAACGGCATAGACTGGTGTGGTTCGCAAAGCGCATTATCACAAGCTGTAAAAGAAAACCAAGGAACACAATTCAAACAAACCAAGCCTTTTGTTTTGTCGTCATTGTCATCCGGAATAATGTTTGATTTTGCATTTTCAATTCTTTTTTTCGTTTCTTTGTTAAATTCATCAAATGTTGGCAAATAAGGGCATTCTACCATTGTAAATTGATGGTTGGGGTCATTTGGAATCATTACAGGTGTTATGGCGGACAATTCTTCCATATCGTAAACACGTTCATCAATCAGCCGATGACGAAATTGTTCTGTTTCGTTGGATGCTTTTAAAAATGCGTACAAACAGAAAATAAAGAAAGAAAAATGATTTTCCTTACAAAAATGATAGGCTTTTTTGGCTTCAACTTCTAAAGATACACTAAAAAGGGACGAAAAAAAGCTTTTATAATACAAAAAATAATCTTTTCTATACCATGTGTTAATATCGATTTCTTTCATGTTGCAATCCTTCAATAAAAAAACTTTAAGTATTTTATATAAAAAAATTTGCCGTGTCGAGTTTTTTTGATTGACGAATCTTTTATTTTCGTTTATAAGAATAAGGCACTGGAGCGTTGGCAGAGTGGTAATGCAGCGGATTGCTAATCCGTCATCGTGAAAGCGATGCAGAGGTTCGAGTCCTCTACGCTCCGCCACTAAAATTAAAGGGTCAGTGATGGCTCTTTTTTTTTATTTTACAAGCACTTGTAAGGATTCAAAGCTTTTATCATTTTCAATCCTTTTTTCAGAAAAACAACGATATTTTTAATTGCATTAAAATGAATAATTTTGTATAGTACGGGGCAGGAGTTGAAAGTTTTTATGATTTTATTGAAAAATGTTTTTTTGAATGGGAATGTTTGCGATATCTTAATTGATGGAAACAAAATTGCCAAAATAGCAGATAAGTTAAGTACAGTAACAGATGAAATTGTGGACTGTAGCGATAAAGCTATTTTGCCTTCTTTTTGCAATACGCATACGCATGCCAGTATGATGTTCTTACGTGGTATCGGTGAAGATAAAAACCTGTTTGATTGGCTGAAACAAGACATTTTTCCACGGGAAGCCAAATTAAAACCGGAACATATTTATCCTCTTTCCAGATATGCTATTTTGGAAATGATAAAGACAGGAACAACCTGTTTTACGGATATGTATTTTTATGTTCCCGAAACTCTAAGAGCAGTACAAAACATGGGAATTCGCGCTGTTTTACCTTATTTGGGAATGGATTTTTTTGATGATAAGAAAACAGAATCTTCTATTCAACAGGCAATTCAGCATTTAAAAGAGCCTTCTAGAAATTTAAAAATTAAAAAAGCGATTTGTTGTCACTCTGTTTATACTTGTTCACAACGGTTAATTCAAGAATTTTCCAATTTAGCAAAAAAATATGATGCTTATTTGCAAATTCATGTTTCAGAAACGCAAAAAGAAGTAGATGATTGTGTCCAAAAATATGGCTGTCGCCCTGTTGAACTTTTATATAAATGGGGATTTATGGGGCCAAAAACATTTTTTGCCCATGCGGTTCATTTAAATGACGATGAAATAGAGTTGGTTAAAAAAACGGGGACGGTTTTGGGACATTGCCCAACTTCCAATTTAAAGTTAGGTTCAGGCCAAATGCCTTTACAGAAGTATCTGAATGCCGGTTTGAAAGTGACATTGGGAACGGATGGTGTTTCATCTAACAATTCGCTTTCTATGATTTCGGAAATGAAAGTGGCGGCGCTATCAGCTAAAAACAAAGCAGATTCTGTTTTAGCTGCAACGGTTGATGATGCTTTTCGTATGGCAACACAAAACGGATTTGAAGCGTTTGGAATTAATGCAGGAGAAATCAAAGAAGGGAATTTGGCTGACTTTATATTGGTGGATATGAATAATCAATTTTTACTGCCAAACAACAACCTTAAATCAAATATGATTTATGCGGCAGACAGTTCTTGTATTACAGATGTTTTTTGTGATGGAATACCCGTTATGAGGGACAGAAAAATTCCCCACGAAGCAGAGATTATTTCTGATTTTAAACAAGTTTGTTCAGACCTTTCATAAATAAAAATGGATAAAATTGTTTTGCCACTTTAATAAAAAAATCCCCCAACAAGCGTTAGGGGATTTCAAAAAGGCTTTCAAATTAGAAAGCAACTTTTAATCCGGCGCCGACTGTGTAGTCACGTTCGACTCTTATGAAGTCTCTCTTTGTTTTTTCATATAACAAATAATCACCAAAAATTCGGACGGACATATTTTTATTAATTGAATACGATAAGGCAGCATCCAAAGTATATGCTCCTTTAACAACCGGATTGGATACTTCATGTCCATACTTTAAACCGGTGTCCAAACCGATTTTTTTTGTTAATTCTGTATAGGCCGCAACGCGAAGATCCGTGGTCGGATCGTTATCTTTTCCATTGTTGAGTGTGTTTGACCATTCAACCTCTGCATATGGTGTTACTTTATCCAATTTGACACCACCTTTGGCGCTGAAACTGTAGAATTTGTTTACATCAGTATATTTATATTTGTTTTGGCCATATTCTACACCAATTTGAGCAAATAATTGTCCGTTATTGATGACATTATATGTCGTACCTACAGCCCACCAATTTCCCGTATTGTGTGGAGCATTAAAGTTTTCTTTCATCCAATCTTTCTCAAGATCTAAATACACTGTCCAGTCATTTGTTATACCATAGAGAACTTCTTCTGCCACTGTATGTTCATAAGCGTTCCAAGCGCCTTCACGCCAATTTGTTCGTTCAAATGAATATGTTGTATCGGAAGCAAATTGTCCTTTGGATGGTCCCCAGAATGGGTGGTCTAAGTCGTAAGCCATTGCACCAGAAGCTGCTAAAACAACAGCACCAGCTAATAAAAATTGTGTTAATTTCATGATTTTTCTCCTTTTTTTAATTAAATACAAGAGTATGTTTGCATGTAATGGACTGTTTGTCAATACCTTCTTTGTTAAAAAAGAACGAGAAAAACAAAATGGTTTTGATTTTTGTTTTTAACAAGTTAATTTGGGCTCAATTTTTTAAAACTTGCTATTAAATTGTTTTTTATGTAAAATTATCTCAACACTATAGAAGTAAAAAGGAATTTTGTTATGAAAAAAGTTAACTGGAAAAGTATCGTTGGATGGGGTGTCGCGGCGTTAGTCGTTGTTTGTATTATCGGAACAAATATGCACCAACAAAGGCAATTAGAAACAGGAAAGAGAAATTTATATGCTTTGTTGCCTTTAACAGGGGTAATTGCGCAACCCGGACAAGATTATAAAGCAGCAATGGAAGTATCCTATAAGAATTTGAAGAATCCAAAAATAAATATCGTATATATTGACTCTCAGTTTCAACCGACACAAGCAGTAACGGCTTTGCAACAGGCAACACTGGATGATGAACATCCGTTAGTTTTGGCATGGACATTGGCTATTGCCTCTGCTGTTATTCCACAAGTGGGTGATAAAGGATTTATCTTTTCCGGTTCAACAGTTGAACATGATGATTTAAAGAAAAACAACAATTATGAACGGCTTTCAACAACGTCAACAAAGGGTGTTCAGTTAATTGTTGATTATCTGTCAAAGAATCATAAAAAGGTGGCATTGGTTCACTCTAATGATGTTTATGGACATGCAAACAAAGGTGCTTTTGTGAAGCATATTCAAAACTATCCTTTGGAATATGTCGTTATGGATTTTGAAAACAAATCACTGTCAATGCGTGATTTAGTATATAAGTTATTGGCCAAAAATCCTGATCTTGACGCTATTTTCATATCAGCTCCTGCTTCTCATGGTTTTTTGGAATTTTTTAAAGAATTAAAGAGCCAAGGTTTCAAAGGTGAAGTTTTGGCAGATATTGCTTTTAGTCAGAAATTTGTTTTTGATACATTGGGAGAACTTGCTGAAGATATTGTATTTGTGACATTGGAACCACAATTAACAGAACCGAGAAATCAAAAAGCAACAGAATTCAGAAAATTGGCTCTTGATAATGGATTGTACCCATCATTCACGTCCATAGAAGCTTATGACATGGTGATGGTAATCAACCATATGATTGAAAATAATATTCCGCTTACACAGGAAAGTTTTTTAAAGATGAAAAAATTTCTCGGCGCTGCAGGTGAAATTTTATTTACGGACAAAGGGGATGCAGTTTATCCTTTTATTTTAGCAACAATCAAGAACGGTAAAATCATTCCTGTAGAAAATGAATAAAAATAATTGATAGATATAGTTTCTATAAACTCAAAGCAGTCTTTTCTCTACTGAAAGTCTGTGCTTATGTTACATATAAATAATACTTGATTTTCAGGTTGTTTTTTTATATGATGAGTCCGTTTAGTTTTTTAGAAAGGAAAGAATATGGATTGTAAATATCAATGCACACCGGCCGTAGAGCAAATGTGCCCGATAGCCAAAGGTGTTCATCATAAAAGTGCCCCGATTCCTGAAGAAGGAAAGTGGGTTAGTTCTGCTCAGATCAGTGATATCTCCGGTTTAACACATGGATGTGGTTGCTGTGCGCCTCAACAAGGAACTTGTAAATTGACACTTAATGTCAAAGACGGCGTAATTCAAGAAGCTTTAGTGGAAACAATCGGATGCTCCGGCATGACACATTCAGCAGCTATGGCGGCTGAAATTTTGCCGGGAAAAACGATTTTGGAAGCTTTGAATACAGATTTGGTTTGTGACGCTATCAACGTGGCAATGCGTGAATTATTTTTACAAATTGTTTATGGTCGTACTCAAACGGCGTTTTCCGAAAATGGTTTGCCAATTGGTGCCGGTATGGAAGATTTGGGTAAAGGTCTTCGTTCTATGGTAGGAACAATGTATTCCACAACCGTAAAAGGACCACGTTATTTGGAAATGACTGAAGGTTATGTTTTGGAACAAGGTTTGGATGAAAATAATGAAATTATCGGATACAAATTTGTTCATGTAGGAAAAATGTTAGAGGCAATCCGCAAGGGTGTTTCTCCTGAAGAAGCTTTTACGCAAAATGTCAAAACTTATGGTCGTTTTGATGAAGCAGTCAAAAAAATTGATCCGAGAAAGGAGTAAGCTATGGTAGAATTTGAAGGTTATGAACGTCGGATTGCTAAAATTAACAAAGTTTTGGCCGAATATGGATTGAAGGATTTAGAAGAAGCTAAAGCTTTATGTGATTCAAAAGGTGTTGACGTTTCTAAGTTAGTTAAAGGTATCCAACCGATTGCATTTGAAAATGCCGTATGGGCTTATACATTGGGTGCTGCAATTGCCATTAAAAAGGGTGTAAAAACAGCATCAGAAGCAGCTAAGATGTTGGGTGTTGGATTACAGGCTTTCTGTGTGCCGGGTTCGGTTGCCGATCAACGTAAAGTCGGTTTGGGACATGGTAATTTGGCTGCTATGTTGCTCAGTGAAGAAAGTAAATGTTTCTGCTTCTTGGCAGGTCATGAATCCTTTGCCGCTGCGGAAGGTGCTATCGGTATTGCCCGTTCAGCAAACAAAGTCCGTAAGGAACCTTTGCGCGTTATTTTAAACGGTCTTGGTAAAGATGCTGCTTACATTATTTCACGCATTAACGGATTTACTTTTGTTGAAACACAATATGACTACTATACAGGTGAATTGAAGATTGTTTCCGAAAAAGCTTTCTCAAACGGGGACAAGGCAAAAGTTCGTTGCTATGGTGCTGATGATGTCAGCGAAGGTGTTGCTATCATGATTAAAGAAGGGGTTGATGTTTCCATTACCGGAAATTCAACAAACCCGACACGTTTCCAACACCCTGTTGCCGGTACATATAAAAAGTGGGCAACAGAAAACGGTCGTAAATATTTCTCTGTTGCCAGCGGTGGTGGTACAGGTCGTACGCTTCATCCGGATAATGTCGCAGCCGGTCCGGCTTCTTATGGTATGACAGATACAATGTGTCGTATGCATTCAGACGCACAATTTGCGGGATATTCATCAGTTCCGGCTCACGTCGAGATGATGGGACTA
>JAGCVC010000004.1 GCA_017962565.1 Alphaproteobacteria bacterium
GTTGGCTGGGTACGGATTCCGGCGCACAAAGGGATTTTGGATTTTTGAGTGTCCATTCATGAACGGCGATTTTAAGGCTGTTATTCGCATTGATAGCGCTGGGCACGTTTCGGGAACCGTTTATGAAATTGCCACCCAGGATGAATACTTGCCCCTGCGCGTGGAAAGCATGGACGGCTTTGCCGCCGAGGTCAGAAATGCGTACATAGAAATCCTGAAAGACATCAAGGAAAAATGCTGTCATGAAAATGTGTTTATATTTCCTCAGACCAATCGTTTGGCTGACGAAATTTATAAAGCATACGGGGATAAGCCCGTTTTCCCTTGGGATGACTTTTCGGGTGGTGTGTTCAAAAATCCAACCAACGGCAAATGGTACGCGATTGTGATGGCTCTCAATGTGCAAAAAGTGGATAAGAAATTGGCCGGTGAAGTGGAAGTCATGAATATCAAACTGGATCCTGAAAAAATCAAGGAACTTCAGAAAGAAAAAGGATTTTATCCCGCCTATCACATGAATAAAAAGAACTGGATCAGCATATTGCTGAACGATACGGTACCGGATAAAGTCTTGCTTACCCTTCTGGACGAAAGCCATCGTTTTACTCTAAACAATCATCAACGAAACAAATAATTTTTGTGTTTACTTATCCCTTGTATTAAATCATTTGTTATAGTAAAATCACATCATGATTAGAATTCTATTCGTCTGTTTAGGTAATATTTGTCGGTCGCCGATGGCGGAGTTTGTGATGAAACAAATGGTCACCGAAAAAGGTGTGGCTGACCAATTTGAAATTGCTTCTGCCGCGACAGAGGGGTATAATGAAATGGTGCATGAAGCGCTGGATTATCGGGCGGCGGATATGCTTCGACAGATGAAAGTCCCCTTTACCCAACATTACTCGCGCCAAATTCGTAAATCCGACTACGATAAATTTGACTATATTTTGGCGATGGATGATAATAATGTGCGGGATATTTTGGATATCGTTGGCGGGGATAAGGACAACAAAGTTCATCGCCTGTTGGACTTTACAAAAAATCCTCGCCCGGTTAAGGACCCTTGGTATACCGGTAATTTTGATGAAGCCTATTGGGATATCTATGAGGGCTGTCAAGCGTTTTTAGAGCATTTACAAGGGGGTGAAAATGTGGCCTAAAATAAATTTTATTCCCCTAATTAAACAAGCTCTTATAAGTATAGAAAATAAAGAATTTAAAAGAACCAATAGCACCGCTCTTTTATCCCTTAGAGTTTTGTCTGGAGCAATTTTTGCGCTTTGTCGGGATGCTGTTTTTTTATTGGAAAATAATCATATATTTACCGCTTGTTCATTAACCTGCCAAGCAATTGAAGCTCAAATACAACTCTTATGCTTAGATAAAAAGTATGATACTAATGGTAAAGATTATTATGAATTTGCATTTGTGGAACAACTAAGGAGTCTACCACTTAATCCTCACTGGAAAGAAAAAACTTTGCAACGAATGCAACATTATAATTGCGAGAGATTTTATAATGGAAAAGGTAAAGATACTGCCGATATTAATAGCTATTACAAAAATTGGTATCGTTCCTTTGCTAACAGCATCAAAGATCTTAGTAATATTGCTTTTCCCCATTTTAAGGAAATATTTCATACCCAAGGAATTAGCTTCCTTGAAGAAGATTTAAATATTGATCTGCTTTACGAAAATTACCAAACCCTTTGCTCTTTTAAACATTTATCACCTTTTATTGTGGGTGATACCTTTTTAGTACAAGGCAAATTATTTGAAGAACAAAAATTGAATCATAAGGAAGTAGCCTTGATGGGAATTTATACGGCTTTACTTTCCGTAATATTGGTACTCAATAGACATGATGAACAAATTCCTATTGAAGGTTGTTTATTTAATAGATGATGTTTGGAATATGCCTTAAGGCGCAGAGAATTATCAGTTTAATCACTGCATATTTTGTAGAGAAAATTGTAAGTACCCAAGAAAGTTCAACTTGATCGGCGTTTTTTGATTTTCTTATTTTTCAATACGGTTAAGAGCGTTGGCAGGATGATTTGTGCCAGGAGTTTAAGTTGTTTTTCCATGTATTATCCTTTCAATTGAGGGCATCACCATATATGCTCTTATTTTCAGATTTATCAACTTATATTTTGAAAAGGTGCATTTTTGACGATAAGCAACACTATTTTTGCATACAAGTCATTTACAAAATACCCAAAAAGTAAATGAATTTATGCTGTTTTCCGTAGAAAATGAAAAAATCTCCTACATACAATTGTATGTAGGTGTTACTTGATTTTTGAACGAAAAGTAAGTAATCGCATCACACTTAAATCGTACACACTTTTTTGATCATCCCAGAAAATTTTTAAGGTCATCATAATTACAAATGGATAATTTCTACATTTTTATCTTGCTTTGCCAAATATTCCACCAGCAATCGCCGATGGCATTTTTCGGGCGTTGGTTCTGCACATAAAAAGCAACACTTATCCATATCTGGTGTCAATGTAAAATGACGTGCATGACAAATGCTATCATACTGAGTGACATAGTCATTCCAACTCAGGCATCCGTTTTTATAATCTCGTAGAAGTGTAGCCGTTGGGGCAAAGTCTTTTCTATGTTCATAATCAATATGGCACAGGACTTTTAAGAAAAAAGCTAAATCCTCTGATTTTGAAAATCCAGAAAGTTGCGTATTGGGCCACAAGCGAACATCAATCACTTTCTTAACATCAGAGTGTTTTAAAATAGTAAAAAACTCTCTAGCAGATTTCCCAGTAAAACCAATTGTATAAAGACGCATCGTCTTCCTTCCTTAATATAAGAATACACCATTACACATTAAAAAGCAATGGTTATTTTGTTTGTAATATGGTTTTGCAAGCCCTACACGTACATGGGCAAAAGTCATTTCTTTTAGTTGTTCGTTTAATTTTTTTAGGCCATTCATTTTATCAAGAACATCTCTTAAATAACGACACGTTACCCGTAAATCATACTTTTCTCCATCATTGTCCCGAATTTTAATGCGTAACTTATTTTCACTATCCTTATAAAATTCCAAGTTTTGAGCTGGGACTTTAATCGCCCCCAAAGACGCACATTTTGTTCCTGGCAAAACGTACGTATTCTCTCTTAAATGCCCATTGAAAATTGTCGCAATATTTTTGGATAAACTATTTTCCAATTCATAGGCAAGATCAGCAGGACTATCAAAACGATAAAGAGGTATAATATTTTCAGAAATCCAAGTATCTTCCGTTTTGTGAGGATAATCACGCCCTTCATTTGGGGGGATTGGAAGTGTTTCTATTTGAATACAAGAATGTCCTTCTACTTTTTTTGCTTCTTCTTCAGACCAATGATGGCCATTTGGCATGAGCCTACGCATCCGTTGCTCACTTGGACTCCAACCTGCTATGCAATATGTATCTTTCATGTACGTGTAATCTGAAACAATAATATTTAATTTCATTTGTTTTCCTTTCAGTTAATAATAAAAAAGCCCATAAGGTTTCATTCCCTATGGGCAATAAAAAAACAGGGCATAGTTTACCCTGTTACCTGTCTGAAAGTGTAACATAAATTCACCCAAAAGTCAAGGGTTATTTTCCTATTTTGCTATTTTTTAGTTTTTTTATTATTTTTTAAGACCGTTAAAAGTATTGGCAAGATGATTTGAGCTAGGAGTTTGAGCTGTTTTTCCATGTGTTATCCTTTCAATTGATGGTGTCACCATATATGCTCTTATTTTCAGATTTATCAACTTATATTTTGAAAAGGTTCATTTTTGATGATAAGCAACACTATTTTTGCATATTATTCATTTGCAAAATGCCCCAAAAGCAAAGGACAAATGCATCCTTTTCGTTCAAAAATCAAGTAACACCGGTTTGCATCCCCGTATATGAAAACCCGCCAAGAAGGATCCGCTTCATAGATACAAGAAAATTAGTTTTTCTTTATTTCAATTCCAACTACGCCAAACTTTTTCTGCGCTGAAGGTGTATAAAATTCTTCTAAAACAGAGATAAGTTCTTCTTTTGAAGAAAAACCAGCTTGTTCAGGTTTAATAATTTGGCAGAGCGCATTAAAATTTTCAGCACGATGTAACTTCAAGACGGTCGCTCTAAAATTATCGTTTGAATTAGAAGAATCAGAAAAAATAATTTCATCACCAACCTTTATTTTCTGCCTTTTTTCATCAAATAAGCGCAATTCTATAATCTTTTTCCCAGATTTTAAAAGATTATAATACTTCGTCTTAACATTCATTGTATGCATTATATTTTTCCTTGTAAAAAATGAAAATTTAATGTATAATTTATGATAGTAGAAAAGGTAAAAATATGCAAATAAAAACTTTCTCTTCCTTTAATCCAAAACATGCAGCGTTATATGATCAAATATTAGATTTAACAAAACCCATCAATTATACATATCCTGAATATACAAAATGGTTTATGCAAAAGTTTATTCCAGGGCTTCAAAAAAAAGAACGAATGTATATTATTGCACAGGATGAGAACAATACTTTGGCTGGCTATGTTTTAATTAAGAATACAGAAGAAGAAAAAAAGATATGTACTCTTTTTGTAAATCCAAAATTCAGAAGACAAGGTTTAGGAAAGCAATTAATAGAACAAACATTAAAAGAACTAGGGAAACATCCTCTTATTACAGTATCCAGCCGAAACTTATCCCAATTGTCAGGTCTTTTGAGGCAGTGTGGGTTTCACTTATCAGCGACCAAAAAAGGTGTTTATAATTCAGAAGATACAGAATACTACTTTAATGATAAAAAAGCAGATTTGATTAAAGATGGTTTAATTCCTGTTTTACAACAAAGAATGAATCAACTACGGCAAAAATAAATATTTTTTATTCCCCTATTTCAGACATGGAAAAGTCCATCTAAAACGGGCTGAATCTTAAGTTGGTGGATAGATTTCTTGGAGTACATAGAATATCCTTTCAATTGAGGGCATCACCATATATGCTCTTATTTTTCAGATTTATCAACTTATATTTTCAAAACGCGTATTTTTGATGATAAGCGACACTATTTTTGCATATTATTCATTTGCAAAATGCCCCAAAAGCAAAGGACAAATGCATCCTTTTCGTTCAAAAATCAAGTAACACCACCAATTAAGAAATCCACTGTTCAGTCAGTGGATTTTTTTATATAAAAAGTCCGCATAGATTCGATTATTTAAAGAGCATTTAAAAATAGTTATTACTTTTGTGTTTGCTTTATATTTGTGCAATATGCACAAAAAAAGACTTGATTTTTGATAATTATCGGTTAAACTGTACGCATTATGGCAGATTTATTTGATAACAAAAACGAAGTAAAAACAGATTATTCAGCACGCGATATTGAAGTGTTGGAAGGATTAGAGCCTGTTCGTCGCAGACCTGGTATGTATATTGGTGGTATTGACGAACGTGCCTATCATCATTTAGCAGCGGAAATTATTGATAACTCTATGGATGAAGCTGTTGCCGGTTACGCTTCCGTTATTACGGTTGAATTATTGGCAGACGGTAAAATTTCCGTTTCTGATAACGGGCGTGGTATTCCGGTTGATCCACATCCTAAATATCCCGATAAGTCAGCATTGGAAGTTATTACGACTATGCTTCATTCCGGTGGTAAATTTGGTGGTAAAGCATACGCTGTTTCCGGTGGTTTGCATGGTGTAGGTTTATCTGTTGTGAATGCTTTATCATCAGAGATGACGGTCGATGTAGCTCGTGACAGAAAGTTGTGGCGGCAATCATATTGTCGTGGTGTTCCATTAGCTCCGGTTGCTTGTGTTGGTCCTGTTTCCAATAGACGAGGAACGACAGTTACTTTTATGCCGGATACGGAAATTTTTGGAGAAACAACACGCTTTAAACCAGCAACCATTTATAAGATGGTTAAGACAAAAGCTTTTTTGTTTCGTGGAGTTGAGTTGCGCTTTATTTGTGCGCCAGAATTGATTTTGGAAGGTGATACAACTCCGACAGAAGTTACTTTGAAATATCCAAATGGTATTGAAGATTATTTAAAAGTTTTAACGGAAAAAACATCCTTGTTGACCCCTCGTTATTTTACAGGTAAAGCAGAGTTGGCAGAAGGAAAGGGCTATGTAGAATGGGCTATGGTTTGGCCGGATTTTGCTCCGGATGCTTTCCAATATTCGTACTGTAATACAATTCCGACACCGCAAGGAGGTACACATGAAACGGGCTTGCGCGCAGGACTGACGAAAAGTTTACGTGCTTATGCAGAAATGGTCGGTTGTAAGAAGGCGGGGGAGATTACAGCGGATGACATTGTCGGAACAGCAGATGTAATGTTGTCCTTGTTTTTAAAAGACCCGCAATTCCAAGGTCAAACAAAGGAAAAGTTGGCATCTCCTGAGGCAACTCGATTAGTTGAAAATGCAGTTAAAGATCCTTTTGATCACTGGTTAAGTGCGGATACCAAGATGGCTAACGTTTTGTTGGATTATATTTTGGAACGTGTTGAAGACAGGAAGCGCAAAAAGAAAAATCAAGAAGTTGCTCGTGCCTCTGCTACAAAGCGGTTGCGTTTGCCGGGTAAATTAGCGGATTGTTCTCATAAACAATCAGAAAACACTGAAATATTTATTGTTGAGGGTGATTCTGCTGGTGGTTCTGCAAAACAAGCACGTAACCGTGAAACACAGGCGATTTTGCCTTTGCGCGGTAAGATTTTAAATGTGGCATCTGCTTCTCACGATAAGATGATGGCAAATGAAGAAATCAATAATATGATTGAAGCTTTAGGCTGCGGTACTCGTGATAAATACAAAGAAGAAGATTTGCGTTATGATAAAATTATCATTATGACGGATGCTGATGTCGACGGTGCGCATATTGCTTCATTGATGATGACGTTCTTCTATCTGGAAATGCCTCAATTGATTGCAAACGGTCACGTATTTTTGGCAATGCCGCCTTTGTTCAGATTAACACAGGGTGATAAGTCCGTTTACGCAATGGATGATGAAGAAAAAGAACGCTTATTGGCAACAACTTTTAAAAATGCAAAGAATGTGGAAATCAGCCGATTCAAAGGATTGGGCGAAATGCCTCCGCAACAATTAAAAGAAACAACTATGAATCCGGCAACACGAACATTACTTCGCGTTGACATTCCAGATTCAAAAAAGGAAATGGAACAAGAAGAAGCTATTTATACAGCCGACATTGTCCGTCAATTGATGGGTAATAATCCGGAATTACGCTTTAAATATATTCAAGAACACGCTAAGTTTGTCGAAAACTTGGATATTTAATCCAAATTTAATTGATAGCCACCATTGCGTGTTAGGATTAAGTCTTCGAGATAGCTGTCTGTTTTTTGACGCAATTTATAAATATGCGTTTCTAAAGTGTGTGTTTCCACGCCTTCTTTATAGCCGAATATTTGTTTTAGTAATTCTTCTTTTGAAACAATTCTGTCTTTGTTTTCCCATAAATATTCAATCAATTCTGCTTCTTTTTGTGTTAAAGCTGTTCCGTTTAGTGTGCGTGTTTCTCCATCAAAAACGTAATAGTTTGTTTTAAATGAAATGGATAAACCTTTTTGAATACGTCTCCACAATAATTCAACTCTGGCAAACAAGACACTACTAGATAGCGGTTTACGTAAGAAGGAAATATCTTCTATTTCATTTTTATCACCGATAAACAAAATCGTTACTGGTAACTTTGAAGCAATTGTTTTATCCAATAGATCCTTATCTTGATCAATAATAACCATTTTTGCATCTTTTAAGGACTCTAAAAATGCATCTTTTTGTGTTGTTGTTTGAGGATTAAATTGACTTAAAATTTCGCTGTATGTGGCAGCTAAAGCCTGGGTTTGTGAAAAAATTAACATCATTTCAAATATCCTTTACAGATAAATACTTGCAATTTTTTTTTTTAGTTTGTATGATGTTTTCCAAAAAAGCAAGTTTTTTATGAAAAGGTTTAAAATGTTTTTATCAATATATCGATTTATTTCATATCTTTCATACCCTTTTGTGCGCGTTTTGTTATTTGCGCGTAAGAAAAAGGGAAAAGAAGATTTGATTCGCGGACGTGAACGAATGGGATACTATACAAAGGCTCGTCCTGAAGGTCGTTTGATTTGGTTGCATGGTGCCAGCGTTGGCGAATGTTTGTCTATGATGCCATTGGTTAATTATTTGGTTACCTTGGAAAATACACAAGTAATGGTAACTTCAGGAACGGTAACGTCTGCAGACTTAATGGAAAAACGCTTGCCACAGGGAGCTTTCCACCAATATGTTCCCGTTGATTTACCTATGTATACAACTCGTTTTATAAAACATTTTCATCCGGATTTGGCATTCTTTTTTGAGTCGGATTTTTGGCCAAATATGTTGATGGATGCACACAAAGCAAATGTACCGATGATTTTACTCAATGGCCGTATTTCTGATAAATCTTTCAAATCGTGGCAACGCGCATTATTCTTTATTCGTCCTTTGCTGAAGATGTTTACCTTTGGCTTGGGACAGACAAAGGAGGATTGCCATCGTATGGAAGCTTTGGGCTTTTCAAAAACAGGTTGTGTGGGAAATATCAAATTTTCTGCTGTTCCTGCTCCATATAACGAAGAAGAACTTCAAAAACTGAAAGGACAGATTGGCTCACGTTTTGCGTGGCTTGCCGGCTCTACTCACGATGATGAAGAAATGCAGGCAGTTAAAGTTCATCAAAAATTAAAACAAAAGTATACAGATTTATTGACAATTATTGTTCCTCGGCATCCGGAGCGTTGCGATGAATTGGAACAAAAAATGTTGGCAGCGGGATTGACTGTACATCGCAGATCGCGTGGGGAGGATATGCGCTCAGATATTTTCTTGGGCGATACAATCGGAGAGATGGGATTGTTTTATCGTTTAGCTGACTTCGTTTTTGTTGGGGGATCATTGGTTAAATTCGGTGGACAAAATATGTTGGAACCGATGCGTATCGGTGCTTGTACTTTCATCGGACCATATGCATTTAATTTTAAAGAAATTGTTTATCGAGCAAAAGAAGCAAATGCCTTGATTGAAGTTCAAGATCTTGATGATTTGGCAAAAACATTGGATGAATTGCAAAATAATCCTGAGAAAGTCAAAGCAATATGTCAGGTTGGACAGGAATTTGCTAACAGTGAAACAAAGGTCTTACAAAGGGTGATCGATGTTCTAAAGCCTTATTTAGAGGGAAAAAATGAAACAGCCTGATTTTTGGTCCAATAAAAATTGGATATCTTTTTTATTAAGTCCGTTAGGGTATTTATATGAAAAGATAGTTGCTCTACGCTTGAAAAGGAATAAACCTTATCATGCTAAAGTACCTGTCATTTGCGTTGGAAATATATGTGTTGGCGGAACAGGGAAAACACCGATTTGCCTAGCTCTAGCTGATTATTTTTCTAATCAAGGTAAAAAAGTTTTTTTCTTAAATCATGGTTACAAAAGTAGATTGCAAAATGTTGTGATTGATTTGGAACGTCATAATCCGAAGGATCTTTCTGATGAAGCAATGATTTTTGCCAATAAGTTACCGACTATTATCGATTGCAATCGAGCCAGAGGTGCAAAAAAAGCTGAAGAAATGAACGCTGATGTTATAATTATGGATGATGGTTTTCAAAATCCGACTTTATCTAAACAATTATCGTTTGTTGTTTTTGACGGCACTTGTGGAGTCGGAAACGGATTATGTATGCCTGCCGGACCTTTGCGTGAAACATTAAAACAAGGATTGAAAAGGGCTGATGCTGTTGTTATAGTTGGTGAAGATAAAACGGGGTTGATTGAAAAAATTAAGGCGCTTTACCCACAACTGCCCATATTACACGGACATGTCGAAACAACGCAAAATCTGAAAGGAATTAAAGGTATTGCTTTTGCCGGAATAGGCCATCCTGAAAAGTTTTTCAATATGTTAGAAGAAAAAGGTGTCGTCTTAACGGAAAAAATAGCTTTTGGCGATCATCATACGTATATGCGAAAAGATGTTGAAAATTTGATTAATCGTGGACAGCCTTTGTTAACAACATTAAAAGATGCTGTTAAAATTGATAAAGATTTGCGTGATCAGTTGATGATTGTTGATATAGAGTTTATATTGGATAATCCGTCAGAGTGGGATGCTTTGATTGCGGAGAAAATAAAAGAATGAGTGAATTACAAGTAAGAGCGGCAAAAAGAGAATGGTATGAACGTTGGTTTAAGGATCCGGCGGTTGGATTCTTGGCTATTTTCCTATGGGGGCTATTCCGTATTTTACCACTGGATGTTGCTTCTTGGTTAGGTGGTTGGTTGGGACGTGCTTTTTCGGTTTTTCTCCCAGAAAAAAAGAAGGTGGCCTTATTCAATTTAAAACGTTGCTTTCCGGAAAAAACAGAAGAAGAGCATAAAAAAATACTTGCAGGAATGTGGGAGCATTTAGGACGCATGGCCGGAGAATTATCTCATGGATGGGGCGTTGGTAAGCGTGTGAAAGTTGTTGGTGCGGAACATTTTGAAGAAGCAAGAACACGCGGAAAGGGTGGCTTTATTGCTTCAGGACATGTTGGCAATTGGGAGTTATGTGGCCCCGTTTTAATGAAATTTGGTATCATATTGCATCCGGTTTATCGTGCCGCAAATAATCCTTGGATTGAAAAGTTTATTTTTTCGCATCGCAAAATCAAAGGAATGCAATTGATACCCAAAGGTACAGCTGGAGCCAGATTGATGATAGAACTTTTGCGTAATAAAGAGTATATAGGGATTCTTTGTGATCAAAAATTACGTGAAGGAATTGATGTTCCCTTTTTTGGTTATCCTGCAAGGACTGCGCCGGCCGTTGCAACATTGGCTTTGAAGTGCGATTTATCCATTGTTCCGACGAGAATTATCCGTGAAAAAGGTGCTCATTATACGTGTTATTTCTCAAAAGCACTGGATTTACCGAATACCGGTGATAAAACAGCGGATACATACCAATTAATGTTGACTATCAACAAAATACTGGAAGACTGGATAAAAGAACATCCTGAACAGTGGTTGTGGATTCATCATCGCTGGGATAAGGCTGAATATTCCGAACAGGACGAGAATGCAAAAAAATCTTGACGTGCGGTCTAAAAGGTGGTATTTGTAATTCCATTAAATTTAAAAGCCCGGATGGCGGAATTGGTAGACGCGCTCGTTTCAGGTGCGAGTGTCGCAAGACATGGAGGTTCGAGTCCTCTTTCGGGCACCATAAACAGCTGAAAGAGAGGATTTTATGGGGCAAATTTTCTTTTATAAAGGGGATCTTCCAGATGATATTTCTTTTCCAAATATCATAGCCGTTGATACAGAAACGATGGGTTTGAATTTGCATCGTGATCGGTTGTGTTTGGTTCAAATCGGTGATGGCAAAGGAAACGCCTATTTAACACAAATTTTGCGCGATGTTGAACCGGTAAATTTAAAGCGTATCCTATCTAATCCAAAAATTCTGAAGATCTTTCAATATGCGCGTTTTGATTTGGCAAAAATTAAGCACGATTTGGGGATTGTTTGTGCTCCTGTCTATTGTACAAAGATTGCACATAAATTGGTTCGTCCATCTGCTTATTCTCACGGATTAAAAGCTATTTGTCAAGAGCTGTTGAGTGTTGAATTGGTAAAGGAACAACAGCTGTCGGACTGGGGCTTGGAAGAATTATCAGAAGCTCAAAAAGGTTATGCGGCTAATGATGTTTTGTATTTGCATGAATTAAAGAAAAAATTAGATGTTCTGTTAGAAAGAGAAGGCAGAACTGCGATTGCAAAAGCATGTTTTGATTTTTTGCCTACACGAGCAGAACTGGATTTGTTAGGCTTTGACAATCCGGATATTTTTGAACATTAATCAGAGGATAAAATGGAAAAAAAAGAAATTATTGCACAGGGTCGTTATGTTTTAGATATGGAGGCTGATGCAATTAAAAAAGTTTCTGAAAATTTGGGCGACAGTTTTGTAGAAGCTGTTTTACAGATGTTTAATACGAAAGGTCGCATTATTGTCACAGGAATGGGAAAAAGCGGCCATGTGGGAAAGAAGATTGCTGCCACATTGGCTTCTGTTGGAACTCCGGCCTTTTTTGTTCATCCGGGTGAAGCCAGTCATGGTGATTTGGGTATGTTTACGAAGGATGATACAATTTTGGCATTGTCTTATTCGGGCGAATCAAAGGAGTTGGCCGATGTTATAGCATTTTCCAGACGCTTTAATATCCCATTGATTTCAATGGTTGGTAATGCAGATAGTACGTTGGC
Source organism: Alphaproteobacteria bacterium (assembly GCA_017962565.1). Classification (GTDB taxonomy): domain Bacteria; phylum Pseudomonadota; class Alphaproteobacteria; order CAAHEQ01; family UBA3637; genus CAAHEQ01. The sequence goes on from JAGCVC010000004.1 coordinate 12,336, forward strand.
AAAATCTTCTGATATCGTAATTTGTTATCCGCCTTTTAAGGAAGCTTGTTCTTTTGGTATGGCTCCGACTACTTCTACAACGGTCAGTTTGGCAGTGGGTGATGCTTTAGCTATGACATTATTGGAAATGAAAGGTTTTTCGAAAGAGCAATATCGTCTTCGTCATCCGGGTGGAAAATTGGGCGCTTTATTGTTGAAAGTACGTGATTTAATGGCTGTTGGAGATGCGTTGCCGTTAGTTGATGATAACAGTCTGATGTCCGATACACTGGTTGAAATGACAAAAAAGAAATTGGGTTGTGTCGGTGTAATTGATAAAAACGGATCTCTTATCGGAATGGTTACGGATGGTGATTTACGCCGTCATATTTGTTCTGACTTGTTGGTTCATAAAACGGTTGATGTTATGACAAAAAATCCGAAAATAATTGAAGATGAAAATATGTTAGCCGTTGAGGCTGTTCGTATTTTAAATGAAAGCCAAATAACAAACATTTTTGTTATAAAGGATGGTAAACCAGTCGGGTTATTACATTTACATCAATGTTTGGCAGCGGGGGTTGTTTAAAAGTTGAAAACACGGTCTCAATCTTTACAAAAACATCATCGCTTTGTTTCGTTTATGCGTGTATTACTGCCGATTTTGGCCGGCGGTTTGGTGTTGTTATTATTGATTTGGCCACAGATAGTGAAGCGCAGAGATTTTATTTCTGATGTGTTAAAAACTTCTGCAGTTCCTTTGAATCCGAACGCACAAATTGATATGAAGAAGGTGTTGTTTTATTCTGAGGACAATAAGGGACAACCTTTTCAGTTGGCCGCGGATAAAATATGGGAAATCGATTCAGTAAATAAAGTAGTGCAAATAGATTATCCAAAAGGTGAGATGCTTTTAAATTCTGGGGTAAAACTTTTTTCTAACTCTCAAACGGCTTTTTTGTATCAGGAAAAAGGAGAAGTTCATTTTAAAGAAAAAGTTCATTTGAATTCAGATAACGGATACCGTATTGAAACTTCAAATGTTTTTGTTGATTATCAAAACCAATTATCTTACTCAGACAAACCAATATCTGTTCGTGGTGAAAAAATTGATTTGGATGCTACCGCCTTTAAAATGCGTCAAAATGGAGATGAAGTAGACTTTACAGGACCGATAAAGCTTGTCTTAAAAGATGTCGCAAAAGGTCAAAATATACTTATTACAGCGAATGGATTAACGGAAGCCCGTCAAAAGACTCAAGCAATTACATTTCATAAAAACGTTATAGCTTATTATGACAAAAACAAGATTTTTTGTGATAAAATGACAGCTTACTTTAAATCAAAAGGGGGGCATGAATATGATTTAAAATCTGTTCAGGCTCAAAAAAATGTAAAGATTACAACAGAAAATGAAGTTATTACAGGTGATGATGCTTTTTACGACATGGAAAAAGAAAAAGCATTTATTACCGGAAATGTTGTTATCACAAAGGCAGAAGGAAATATGAAGGGTGATAGAGCTGTTGTTGATATGAAAACCGGATTAAGTCAATTGGAAGCAAATAGCAAAAAGAAATCCGGTCAGCGCGTAAAAGGAACACTTTATCCTACAAAAATAAAAAAATAAGGGGTAGATAAATGCAAGAAAAAGGTTTAGTGGCAAAAAATATTGGTAAATCATACAAAACGCGTATGGTTTTACGTGATATTTCATTAAGTGTTAAACAAGGTGAAGCTGTCGGATTGCTTGGTCCCAATGGTGCGGGTAAAACAACCTGCTTTTATTGCATTACGGGTTTAATTCAACCGAACTTTGGGCAAATTTTCTTGGATGGAATAGATATTACGCATTTGCCGATGTATCAAAGATCGCGTTTGGGAATAGGGTATTTACCACAAGAATCTTCTATTTTTAGGGGGTTGAGTGTGGAAGATAATATCATGGCTATTTTGGAATTGACAATTAATGATCCAACAGAACGTCAGGCAAGATTAGATTCTTTATTGGGAGAGTTTTCTATTTCTCACTTACGTCAGGCTCCATCAAAAGCTTTGTCCGGTGGTGAACGCAGACGTTTGGAAATAGCACGTGCGTTGGCCAGTAATCCGTCTTTCATTTTATTGGATGAACCCTTGGCAGGTATTGATCCGATTGCGGTTTCTGAAATTCGTAATTTGGTGGCACACTTGAAAAACAGGGGTTTGGGCGTTTTAATTACGGATCATAACGTTCGTGAAACTTTGGGTATTATTGATCGTGCTTATATTTTAAGTGATGGTGTTATGCTCAAAGAAGGAACTCCGGATGAAATTGTCAAGGATGAACGAGTTAAAAAGATTTACTTAGGTGAGGGCTTTTCGATTTAATCACCGTGTTGAAAATCATAGAAATTTTCAGCTTTTTGTCTTAAATAGTTCCGTTTCTTTTTACTGACTTTCTGTGGCCAATAAAATTCCCTTCTTCTGTTTTTCTTTTCATCTTTATCGATTGTTCTTTCAACTACATCATAAAATAACTTAGCTCTTTTTTTCTGTTTACGGTAGCCTTTTTTATAATGTAATTCATTTGGATTAATAGCATCAAAATTTTTGCCTTGATATATGAATTGATCCCAGGTCGGATAAGAAATAAGAACTTGAGGTACTTCAGAGTTTGGATCTCTTTCTTCTACCGATGGTAAAGATTTTTCTTGTGGCTTAATATAATTTTCTTCCAACTCGTCATGCAAATCTTTAGGTAATAGAATCAAGACACCTTTGAATAAATCGCAAAAGGCTTTTTCCAAGTGGCCTTTTTTTGCTTCTCTTTCTATGTAGTTGGTTAATTTAAAACGCATCATAAGGAAGTCAGGATACTTTATGTTTGCCTTACATTCCTCTTCTTGTTCCGGGGTTAAGGAAAGCTTCATCGCTTCAAGTAAAAATTTTGGATTAAGATTACTTCCACCCCATAACAAAGGTTTTTGATGGTGGATGTTCCATTCATTTCTTTTAGGAAGTGTTGAATAATTTTGCATACCAAAGATTTCTTTTTCCGAAAAGAACCTTCTCACAGTTTCTTCATCCACAACAGGTAAAAATTTCAAAAAAACCGGGCGAATGGCATAATAAAATTCATCTCTGGCTTTTTTTCTGTTATCAGCCTTTCTTTTTCGCAAAAATTCTTCTTCAATTTTTTTTGCGCCAACACTCAGCGTAAATTTGAATAAATCTTTACGAGAAATATTAGGTATTATATTGGTCACAAAAGCATCCTCTGAATTTTAATGAAAAAGATATACAAAAACCACCTAATTATATTCACATAAAATGAAACAAAAGTCAAGTTTTTTGTTTGACAGTTGAGCCAATTAGCTATATTTTAATGAAAAAGGATCAAAAATGGCTGAAAAACAAGAAAAAATAGTACGTGCTTATACAGGCGTTGAAGAATTGTTGAATTCCTTAGTTCATGGAATAGGGATACTTTTATCAATTGCAGGTTTAGTCATATTGGTAGCAATAGCTGCCTTGCGTTCGGATGCATGGGCAGTTGTTTCGTGTGCTATTTTCGGTTGCAGTTTGATTTTGATGTATTCTATGTCGACAATCTACCACGCAATACAAAATAAAAATGTTAAGAAGTATTTGAAAAAGTGCGATCACATAGCGATTTATTATTTGATTGCCGGAAGCTATACACCATTTTTGTTGGTGCTCATGCGTGGGGCTTTGGGATGGTCTTTATTTGGAATAATTTGGGGATTGGCTTTATTGGGGACTATTTTGAAACTGATATTGCCGGCAAATGGAACAAAGCTTTGGTCTGTCGGTTTGTACTTGGGAATGGGTTGGATGGTTGTTATTGCGTCCGGTCGTTTAGTAGAGGTTATATCCAAAACCGGTTTAACATTTTTAATTTTGGGTGGCCTGTTTTATACATTGGGTATTGTCTTTTACGTGTGGAAGAGTCGTAAATATACGCATGCAATTTGGCATTCGTTTGTATTATTGGGAAGTATCATGCACTTTTTTGCAGTGTTGTTTGGGTGCGTTTTAAATTAGAAAAAAGGGGGAAAAATGGCCTCAGGAGTTACATCAGAATTTTGTTTGCGCTTAAAAGAAAATGGTTATGTTGATAAATATACTTTGCAAAAAATACAGAAAATTAAGACTGGTAAGCTTTGGATTCATTTAGATGAAGATAATTTGGACAGCGTTGAATGGTTAAAAAATAAGAGCGGATTAGATGAATTGGTTGTAGAAAACCTATTGGATGAAGAAACACAACCACGTTTTTTTACACTTCCGAGCGGAACTTTTGTTGTCTTACGTGATGTAAACTTGAACAGAAACGCGGATATAGAAGACATGATTGCTGTTCGAATCTGGATAGAAAAAAACAGAATCATATCCTTGTCGCATAGACGTCAACCGGCAATTGAAAAGTTGGTCGATTCTTTCTCGCGTGGAAATACTCCATCTACTCCAGCAGGAATTTTTGTCCGTTTATCTGATAGTATTACAGAAAACATTTCGAAAGTTTTGAGCAAAATAGATGACAGTTTGGATGATATTGAAGATGAATTGATTGATGTAGATACGTTAGATGCGGAAGATTTGCGTTATCGAATCAGTGATATTCGTCATCAAGTTTTGGGTATGCGTCGTTATATAGGACCTCAAAAGGATGTCTTTGTCGCCTTGAAAAATCTGGATAGCGATTTAACCAAAGAAGAAAAAGCAATTATGCGTGCGATTCGTCGGGATATGTTGCAAGCGGTTGGTTCTTTGGATTACGCACGTGAGCATTCAACGGTCAGCCAAGAAGAATTGGACAGCCGAATCAATTTGCAACTGAATAAGACGATGTATATTTTGACTGTTATAATGGTTGTTTTGGCCCCATTAACTCTGATTACAGGGATTTTGGGTTCTAATTCGATAGAAGTAACGGAAAACCCAAACGGATTCTTATTAATTTCAGTTGTTTTATTGGTTTTGGGTGCCTTGCAAATTTGGTATTTAAAGCATAAAAAGTGGTTCTGAAAGTTAACAAATATTTAACTATTTGTAGAATCGTAAAAAAAAATGAAAAAATTTAAAAAAAGTACTTGTAAAAGATTTTAGAATCGTTATATTAGGAAATGTAGTTATTTTTTTCCTGAACAGAAGGAGATATGAAATGAGTGAAAAAGATATTGAATACATCCGCGTGGCTGCTTACTACATTTGGGAGAATGAAGGCCGTCCGGAAGGCAAGTCCGAAGAAATTTGGTGGAAAGCTTGCAATCAAATGAAAAATTGGAAATGTTCTTGCAAATCAACGAAGTCTGTTGCAAAGAAAGCTAGCGCAAAAAAATCAGTTGCAAAAGCAGTGAAACCGGCTATTAAAGTTGTTGCAAAACCAGCTGCAAAAGCGGCAGTAAAGCCTGTCGTCAAATTGGCTGCAAAACCAGTTGCTAAAGTGGCTTTAAAATCAGCTGTTAAAGCTTCCGCAAAACCAGCTGCCAAGAAATTGGTTAAATCAAAAATCAGTCCTGTTCCTGTTAAATCATCTGCGAAGATCATCACTCCGTTGTATGGTTCTTTGAAGAAATAAGGATTGTTTCAGATAAAATTAAAAAGGGACGTGTTTTTATCGTCCCTTTTTTATTTTGGTTTTAAGGTGACGAAAAATTTTTCTGTTACTTTAAAATAATAATAAAAAGTACTTGACATTTGTTTGAAGGATGTTATAATTACCCCAGCTTTCCGAAGTTGGGCGAGTGTTAAAGACTTTGCTAACGGCTTTGATAGAAAGTGTTTCGGCCAAAATGAATGGTCGAAATTTGGTTCTTCCGGTTGCTCGAAATGGGTCGTCGGAAGGTTTTTTTAATATATTAAGGTATAAAGGAAATTTAAATGCCTACAATTAACCAATTAATCAGAAAGCCGAGAAAGGCTCATGAAAAAAGAAATAAAGTGCCTGCTTTGCAAGCATCTCCACAAAAACGTGGCGTTTGTACACGTGTTTATACAACAACTCCGAAAAAGCCGAACTCCGCTTTACGTAAAGTTGCTCGTGTACGTTTAACAAATGGATTTGAAGTGACTTGCTATATTCCGGGTGAAGGACATAACTTGCAAGAACACTCTGTTGTAATGATCCGTGGCGGTCGTGTGAAGGACTTGCCTGGTGTTCGTTATCACATTATTCGTGGTACCTTGGATACTCAAGGTGTTGCAAATCGTAAACAAGCGCGTTCGTTATACGGCGCAAAACGTCCAAAATAAGGAGATTAAACTATGTCAAGAAGACATGCTGCGATTAAACGCGTTATCAACCCAGATGCCAAATTCGGTGATGTGGTTGTTGCAAAATTTATGAATAGCGTCATGATGCGTGGTCAAAAGAACACGGCAGAAAAGATTGTTTATGGTGCTATTGCTCGTATTGAAGAAAAAACAAAACAAAACGGATTGGAAACATTCCATGAAGCTTTGGAAAAAGTAAAACCATTGGTTGAAGTAAAATCCCGCCGTGTTGGTGGTGCTACTTACCAAGTTCCTGTTGAAGTTCGTCCTGATCGTCGTCAAGCTTTGGCAATTCGTTGGATTATCGAAGCTGCTCGTAAGCGTTCAGAAAAAACTATGGAAGAAAGATTGTTCGGTGAATTGATGGATGCCGTGAACGGACGTGGTAATGCTATCCGTAAACGTGAAGACATGCACAAGATGGCTGAAGCTAACAAAGCTTTCTCACATTATAAGTGGTAAGGAGATATTACTATGGCTAGAACAACTGATCTTAGTTTATACAGAAATATTGGTATTATGGCGCACATTGATGCGGGTAAAACCACAACAACCGAACGTATTTTGTATTACACAGGTAAATCCCATAAAATCGGGGAAGTGCATGATGGTGCTGCAACGATGGACTGGATGGAACAGGAACAAGAACGTGGTATTACAATTACTTCAGCTGCTACAACGGCTTTCTGGAAAGGTCACAGAATTAACGTTATTGACACTCCGGGACACGTTGACTTTACTGTTGAAGTTGAACGTTGCTTGCGTGTATTAGACGGTGCTGTTGCTGTGTTCGATGGTGTTGCCGGTGTTGAACCGCAATCCGAAACAGTTTGGCGTCAAGCTGATAAGTACAATGTTCCCCGTATTTGCTTTGCTAATAAGATGGACCGTATGGGCGCAAACTTCTATCGTTGCGTTGATATGATTAAAGATCGTTTGGGCGCTCGTCCGATGGTTATGGCTATGCCGATTGGTGCAGAAGCAGACTTTGTCGGTATTGTTGATGTTTTAAAACAAAAAGCAATTATTTGGCATTCTGAAGACTTGGGTGCTACTTTTGAAGAAAAAGAAATCCCAGCTGATTTGAAAGAAAAGGCTGCTAAATACTATGA
>JAGCVC010000001.1 GCA_017962565.1 Alphaproteobacteria bacterium
AATACTTAGCGTGTGCTTCGAACATATCGTTGTTGGTTTCAAAGCCAAGCGTATAAAGATATTTAATAATAAACACAGCTGTTGTTCTGGTGTTCCCTTCGGCAAAAGGATGTATTTGCCATATACCTGAGACAAATTTTGCTAAATGTGCAACTTTTTCTTCTTTGGATAAACCTTGGTATACAAATTCTTTTTCTTGTTTGAAATCATACTCCAATGTTTCCATGATGCTATCGGCTCGCCCATAAACAACCGTATTGCCATTTAAGATAGGTTCTTCCTTAACAATATCAAATTTACGAACTTTTCCAGCAACTTCTTTACTAAAGATACCTGTAAACAGAGCTTTGTGAATCGAAATAAATTCGGAAGGTCTGAATGAAAATGTATGAGTGCTCAACAACTTTGCAATCCGAGCAGAAACTTCATCTGCTTCTTTTTCATCTTGTTCTTTAACTGTCTTTGCTGGATTTTTCTTGTAATATTGAGAAACTTGATGGTTAGCTTCATCAATAGTAATCTTGCCTTCAATATTATCTTTTGCAACATCTATCAAATATTTTGAAGGGGTTAAATTATCAACTTGCTGTAAACCAATAGCTACACCCCAGTTTTCTGCTTTCTGGTACTTTTCTGGTTCATTCTGTTTTTTATATTCTGAAAAATGGTTCATGTAGCTTTACTCCGATTTGATAGCGTTATTTTAGCAGAACATATATGACTTATCAAGCACAAAATTTATACCTGATTCCGTTTATGAATCCCATTGAAATAAATAAAAGTATAAAAAGATAAGGAGTGTTTATGAGTGTGAATTTTAGTGCCATCATAGATGAAGTGAATAAAATAACCGAAGAACTAAAGAAACCCAAACGAATAGTGCCACCTGCGCCAATAAAAAGTAAATCTGTGGATGAAGAAGTGAGGGACGAACTGGAAGAACCCCATTATAAACACCAAACAGAAGATGCTAAATTCATAACAAAATGCTATAAGTATTTAAGGAAACTGGGCTTAGTGGAAAGCCAATACCAGTTCAGTGAGCAGTTCCTAAACAAGAACAAATACTATTTTGGAATGATACTTTGTGAACAAAGGCATCCCTCTATTGATTCAATACACAATCTTATACGAAACATATCAGACCTGAATGATGGCTTTACGAAAAAGGTGTATTTAGACCGACTTTATGAAGAAGGTCAATCCATGATTACAAAGAGGTTATTGAAGTACCTTTAACATCTGGTAATTTAACCCTTTTGACAAAGTGTGACACAAGGGTGTAACACCAAGTGAAAATTTGTGTCCTTTAGAACACTGATAAAAGCTGGCAAAAGAAGCAAGTCATCACCCCCCTTCATCCCTGTAACACCAATTTTAAAAGGCCAAAAAATGGCCTTCTTTTTCCTCTTATTTCTCATGTACTTAACGTTTTGGCTTTCTACCGTCCGGCTTTCCGCACCACTTTTGAAATAACCCTTTGGAAACAAAGGGTTTTTTTATGCCTGAATCCCGCCATTTGGGGTTGGATACAACACTTGGACACAAAAACATCAAAAACATCTGAAAATCAGAATCATTGTTAGAAAATATGGAAGGAATTGAAAAATATATATCCTCTTTTGTAAAAAAAGAAGGTGGTACGGCTGAAGCTTTGTATTGGACAGTAGATATTGGTGCTAGTACGACAGATGTATTCTAAGCAAAACAATACATGAAAATGCAATAAGAACTCTGAAATTAGGTTTTAAGAAGATTTTATAATTTTACACATTTCCTCTCCTTACACAAACCCAATCTTAAATGGCTTTGCAACTTCTTTCTTGACGGACATTTCTTCCGATAACATATGCGTCAATTCTTTCTTGTTATCCAGACAGCCTAAGATATCTGCTTTTTTCTTAACAACAACAAAGTCACCGGGGGCAAGACACGTCAAATGTGAAATGTCCTTTTCATCTACGGCCACACCAAAAAAGTGCGCAAATGATTGAATGACTTGTTCTGCATTCAAATAATCATACTTTATTTTGAACGTGAACCGACGCAAACTGGCTTTGTCCAAATCGTCCATTAAATTTGTTGTGCAAACAAATGGTAGTGGGTGTCTTTCCATCCAAGTCAACATTTCATTGACTTGTGATACTTGCCAACTGTAAGAGGCATATTTTCTGTCCCGTAACAAAGAATCTGCTTCATCAAAAATCAACATAGCTTCTTTTTGTTTTGCTTCTTCAAAAGCATTTGCAATCAACTTTTCACTTTCACCAACGAACTTATCCAACAAATCAGAGGCTCTTTTTTGAATGACTTTCATTCCAAACTTTTGGGCAATATAGCGTGCATACGCGCTTTTACCGGTTCCGGAAGCTCCGTAAAGGCATAAAGAAAATGCTTTTGAATCGCTTTTACAAAGACGATTAGCTAATGTTTCCATATCTGTATCCGTGTTTAATAATGCCGGATTGAAAAAAGCACTTGCTTGATTGTCGTTTATGTACTTTTCGCCCATTGCTTTTGCGTACATATCCAAAGAATCTTCTATTTCCCGAATACCGCCTTTCATCAATTTGGCGCCTTTAACAGCGGATGAAATAATTGCCGGTGGGGCTTGATATTTTGAAGCCAAAGAGCAAGCATCTTTTTCCGACAAATCCAATTTGTTTTCATTTGCTGTCTTTTTCCAAATGTTTTTACGAAAATCTTCATCAGGATTTTCAAAACAAACAAGCCGTGTAAAACGCCGGATATAAGCATCATCCATGCTACGAATATTATTTGTCGTCCAAATAATCGGGTGGATATTATCTTCCAATAGGCGATTCATAAAAACTTTTGACTTTTTCCTGGGAGAAAATAAATCAAAGTCAAACACATCTTCCGCTTCATCAAACAATAATATACCGGTTGATTTTGCCAAAATAAAGTCAGATGTTTTTAATGAATTTAACCGTTCTTGTCTGCTCGGTTCCTCCGAAGAATTTTTACCTTCACAAACACTGTATAAATCTTTGTTGATTGAAGCACAAAGCGTTTTTGCAAATTCGGTTTTGCCTGTTCCCGGTTTACCGTAAAGCAAAACGTTAATGCCTTTTTGTTTTGTTCTGATCGCGTTATTCAATAATTTTTTTAATAGATCAGGTTCCTTACCTAAAAATTGAAAATCGTCAAAAGAAATAGTGGCTTTTTGCTTTTCTCCAATCAGAAATTTCTTCATTTTTTCTTTCGATTTCAAAGGGATTTCCAATATTTCATAAACATTATTAGATAATCCATATTCTCTTTCTTCAGTTGAAAAAATACCGGAACGTACTAATCGCCCGTCAAAAGACAAAGCTTGTCCGATATTGTTTTCGTTTTCTTTTATAAGCTCTGGATACTCTTGAATATGAAAATCGTTTCTGTACCCACGATTGCAAGGAAAAACATCAGATAAGAAAGCGGATAAAATACGAGAACGCCGTATGTATGCATACAGTTTTAAAATAGCATACTCACAATCGTTCAAGCCCAAAATTTCTTTCAGCCAAATCAACCGCTGTTCAAATTGAATGTCTATTTTTTCGGCTGATTTTTCTTTTTGGCAGGCACATAAAATCATGTCTTTATACTCAATGTCCGGAATTATAAATTCCGAATCTTCTTCATTGTCAAAATCAAAAGATGGCTCCTCTTTTTCTTTTTTCTTTACGGGGTAAAATTTGCCATTTTTACAAAATTCTTTTTTTACGCTTTCCATATCAAACAAAGCGCGACCTTCACGATTCATCCAACGATAAATACGATCCGTATATAAAGAAGTTGTGTTGATAGTGTTTTCGATGTATTCAATAATGATTTTGTTTTTTTCTCTTTTCATGTTCTTTTCCTTTCATGTTAGATAACATAAAGCACAAATGCGACAAAAAGTGACGTAGATAAAAAGCATGATTTCAAAATGACTTTATTTTTGCATAAAAATGTGATATGATTTGTTCAAAATTGAAAAAGGAAATGGAATATGTTTTTATCAAAAAGTGATTTTTTAATGGGTATTGATTGCGTCAAATCCTTATGGTTGAAGAAAAATCGCAAAGACTTAATTGCCTCCGCAGATGAAGCTACACAACGTCGATTTGATATCGGAAATGCAGTACAAGAAATTGCGCGTTTGCGTTATCCGACCGGTGTAATGTGTCCGCAAGATGAAGATGTTATTGAAGATGCAACCAAAACAAAAGCACTTTCAGTGGAGAATGATGTTTTGTTTGAAGCAACTGCTTTTAATCAAAACGGAACTTTTTGCCGAATTGACATTATGGAAAAACGCGGTGATGTTTGGGACTTGACTGAAATTAAATCAGCTGCGGAAGTTAAAGATTATTACATCGATGATTTGGCTTTTCAAAAATACGTTTTTCAAACAGCCGGTTATTCGATTGACCGGTGCAAAGTTTTATACATAAACAATAAATATGTTCGCCAAAAAGAATTAGACATTGAACAACTGTTTACGCTAGAAGATGTGACAGAACAAGTTAATGAAAGATTGTTCAATGTGCCGGCAGAAGCCGAAAATTATTTGAAAATTCAAGCGCAAGAACAGGAACCGCAAATTTTCTTGAAATCATCTTGTCAGGAGTGTCCTTTTTACCATTATTGTGGAAAAGACGTGCCGGAGTATTCCATTTTCGATTTGTTGAAATCAAAAGAAGCAGATGTTTTTTATGCAGAACATAATTCTTTACGTGTTGAAGACGTACCAGAAAGTTATTGTTCTACGCCAACGCAACTGATTGACAGAGAAGCTTATTTAACTGGACAATTACACATTGAGCCGGCTGAAATCAAAGCTTTTTTAGATACGTTGGAATATCCGCTTTATTATTTGGACTTTGAAACGGCACAGTTGGCAATTCCTTTGTTTGAAAAAAGCAAACCATATGCTCAAATTCCGTTCCAATACTCTTTGCACATTCAACGAGAAAAGGACGGACCGGCTGAACACAAAGGCTATTTGCATCGAGAAAAATCTGATCCTCGCAGAAAATTAGCTGAACAACTGATTGCCGACTGCGGTAAAACGGGCAGTATTATTGCTTATAATGCGACTTTTGAAAAAACACGCATTAAGGAATTGGCGAACTTGTTTCCCGATTTATCCGATGATTTGTTGGCTTTGAATGAAAGAATGGCAGATCAGTTAATTCCGTTCAGAAGACGTGCTTTATACAGTCCGAAACAAAAAACTTCTGCGTCCATTAAGTATGTTTTACCGGCTTTTTCCGATTTATCTTATAAGGATATGGAAGTTCACAACGGTGGTGAAGCGATGAGCCGTTACCAAGCCTTTTTGGAAAATCGCTTAACAGCAGAAGAAGAAAAGATCCTGTTTGAAGGACTGGATGCTTATTGCGGACAAGATACCTATGCTATGGTTGTTTTGATGAAAGTGTTGTATCAGTATGCAGGGGAGTAAAAATCTCCTTTCTACATCAGTGGCATAGAAAGGAGATGTGTCAAATTATGACGTTGTTAGTTAAGTATACTAAAAATCTCTTCAATATTATTTTTTTCCTGCTTTTCCAATACATCAATTAAATTATCTGCTGGATTAAGTTGTTTTTGGCACAACATTAATCTTCCTTTATCTTTGATATTAATTTTTTTCCATAGATTTTTCTCATTAGAATCCAAGTTTGAATTTAATGTTTTGATTTTTTTATCTATGTTTTCAATATTTTTTTTCAATATATTCACCTTAGCTTCTGAATAACCACTTATTTTAATTCTATCTTTATTTTCAAAATTATTGTCTTCAAAGACATCATAAAAGTGTTGCTTCAAAACAAGTTCAGGATTATTTTTTCTACACATTAAATAAAAATTATAAGAAGTTATACCTTTATCCATAGGAATTTCTTTTTGTTTAAATTGTATATGCGCTGTACCATATCCAGCAATTTGCCACTCAACATCTTCTTGTTTAAAAGATGAACACTCTCTTATTTTTTCTGTCAGTATATCAAGATATGGTTGTAAATAGTCTTTTTCATTTTTGAAAACTTTTACATACAAGCTTTTATAGTTTTTTTGATTAATATCTCTTTTTATGTCGTCTATAATATTATTTTGATTTTCAAGTTCTTTTTCATATTTAGCAATCCATTGTGTAATGATTGTGTTGCTTTTGGCAAGTTTTACAATTTCTAGCAACTCAGACAAATCTATAAAATGTAAATTTCTCATAGAAAAATCAATTTCACTAAGACTTTTTGTGATATTTCTTTTTTCTTGTCTTGATAAATATCCAGACTTAACGTAACAAACATGAATTACTTTTCCTTCTTTATTTTCTTCCTTTACGGCTCCAACATATTTCTTTAATTGGTTATCATGTTCTGTTGAATCAATTTTATCTTCAATGATTATATAATTATTGTTTGTCTCAACTAAAATGTCTATTTTTTTATGTTGTAATTTAATAGGGCTTTTTTCACTATTTTGGTCTTCTTCTATTAAGATATCGCCTTTTATTCCACAACATTCAAAAAATTTATTTCTTGTTTCTTCAAAATTAAGTAAATAACAAATTAAGGCATCTTGACATTTTTCATTTATCGCATACTTCCAAAAATTTACAGATTCACTCATTTTTTTCCCTTTCCTTTTATTACAACTGTATTCATTATACCTGTCAACATACATCTGTCAAACAAATAAAACTCCTTTCTACACCAAAGGCATAGAAAGGAGAGTGTCAGAAGGACGGACTGGTCTCCAAATGAAAAAAAAGGAAAGTTTCATTTATCCGTCTAAAATGAAAATACACTTGCATTACGTCAAAAGCTGTCGTATTATATTTGCACAATCAAAAAAATTTGAAAGGAATAGCTATGTCATACGAAAAAACGGATAATTTATTGGATTTGGCTTTGTGGATGCAATCGTCCCGCGAAGGTATCAGTTTGGATGATATTCAAGATCGTTTTAATGTTTCACGGCGTACCGCAGAACGTATGCGCAACATGATTGTTGACCGCTTTATTCAAGCCGAAGAAGTGGACAGTGATGACCGGCATAAACGTTGGCGTATTCCTCAAGGAACGCTGAAAGAAATGTTTCAATTTACGGCCGATGAGCTGACAACCTTATCTTTGGCAGAAGAATCTTTGCGTAAAGCACGTCTAACTAATCAAGCGGATGTTTTGGCAAAAGTCATTGTAAAAATCAAAGGTGCTATGAAGCAAGAGTTATTCCGTCGTATAGAACCGGATACAGAAGCTTTGTTGGAAGCACAAGGATTTGCAAAACGTCCCGGACCTAAATTAAAAATCAATCCGGTATTTTTAGATGAAATCAAGCAAGCGCTTTTGTCTTGCAAGAAAATTCAGATTGAATATTTAAATCCCGAACGTAAGAAAATAAAACAAATTGTTGCACCATACGGCATTTTATATGGCAATAAGCACTATTTGGTTGCTTTTTCGGATTATGCAAAAGATTTTAGATATTATGCTCTGCATAAGTTAATTTCCGTTGAGTTGTTGGATACTTATTTTGAACGTGATGAAAAGTTTAATTTGGCTGACTTTACAAAGGACTGCTTTGGTGTATTCAAAGAAAATCCCGTGGATGTGGAATGGTTGTTTGATGCAGAAGTTGCCCCGGATGCAACTGAATATATTTTCCACCCCAGTCAAAAGATGATACACAATCCCGATGGAACATTGACGGTCAAATTTCGTGCCGGAGGATTGCGCGAAATGGATTGGCACCTTTATACTTGGGGCAAACACGTCAAAGTTGTTAAACCAAAGAATTGGAATAAAATAGAAAAGAAAAGATAGATGACATGTAAGGAAGATTTATTCAATAGTCTTGAATAGCAAGCAACAAACAGAATAGAAACTTTTTCCAGTACGCATAATATATTCTGTCAAAACAATAAATGAGAGGTCTTTGAAATGTCAATAGTAGAAGACTTTTCAAGTAAATATACAGAAATTGAAACTTTTATTAAAAATAAAAATCTATGTGCAAACAATGATAAAGCCGCCGCATATATTTGCACCACAAGAGATAGAGAGAGTATGCGTAAATTTTTGAAGACAAACAGAAACAATCCCTGACGCTTTTAGGTAAGGAACAGATACATATTGAGCGCTGCCGCAGGGTTTATATTATTATACCAAATCATTCACTTTTTTACAATTAAAATCTTTAAGGATTAAAATTGACAAAATACCCAAAACATGCTATGATAAGCCTGTTATTTTTAGGAATTAGTGCATAAAAGAAGAATAAAACAATGAAAGAAAATTGTTGTGGTTGCAGTTGCGGAGGATGCCTTTTTTGGATGGTTATCTTTGCCGCATTAGTATTAGGATCTTGTGGGGCTGTACATGCTCGATCGTCTGTTGACAAATCAAAAACACCACAGAAGATTGAACAGAAGTGCAATATTTCAAACTCACGATAAAAATCTCACAATATATTGTCTGATAAATTGCTCGCTTTTTATTTGACGTACCTGCAAATATGCAGGTATGATATAAAAAAAACAGAAAGGAACAAAATGAAAATTTTAATTTTAAATGGCAGCCCGACACCAAATGGCAATACGGCCGCATTGGCGCAAGCCTTTAAAGAGGGTGCTGAATCAAAGGGGCATGAAGTTACGTTATTGAATGTGGCTCGTAAAAAAGTAAATGGTTGTTTGGGATGCAATTATTGCCATGGACATAACAGTCAATGTGTTCAAAAAGATGATATGCAGGAAATCTATCCATATTTGATGGATACAGAGATGATTGTATTTGCGTCCCCGATTTACTATTTTACCATGTCGGCACAATTACAGTCTGTCATACAACGTTTTTATGCAATTAATCACCCGCCTAAAGCAAAATATAGCGCTTTATTGCTATCGTCCTATTCACCGGATGTGTATAATGGATCAATCGCACAATACAAAGATATGATCGGTTATATGGGCATAACAGACAAAGGCATTGTCGTAGCGGATAATTCCACAAACAAAACTCCGGCAAAACTGGCGGAAGCAAAAACGTTGGGAGCAAGTCTGTAATCATACCAAATGTGTGATTTTTAAACCACCTTTAAAATTGTAAAAAAGTACTTGACATATACAAATGGTTGTATACTATATGTATATATAGAATGATATACTTTCTATTTTTGGTTGTACATTTGATGATGAAAGGGTTTGTTATGCTTAAAGAAAATTTACAAAAAGATGATATTATAAACTACATTCATCCTGAATTTGAGGTGTTAAAAGCCTTCTTTTTATCTTTAAACTTGAAAGAATCCTTTATCACTCTTGATATTCTCCAAAGTATTTTTAAATTTGAAGTTAATCAAAATTTTAATTCATCGGCAAAACCTTGTAAAAACAGCAAATAATGTATAAACATAGGTTATTTTATTAAAAAAAAGATATTTAATCTTTATTAATACTTTCTGATATATCATACCATTGTGTTACAACAAATGAAAGGAATGAAATATGAAAAAAAGTTTATTATTGGGGATTGTTGCACTTGCTTTAACAGGATGCGCAATGGTTCCATCTAATTTAGGTTTTGCATTAATTCAAGCAGATAAAGAAGCTGTAACAGCAACTGATGCACCTGCAAGAAGAGTCGGTAAAGCTTGCGGATTTAATTTGCTTGGCATTATCGCAGCCGGCGATATTTCAATCAAAGAAGCAAAACAAAGTGCTGGTATTCAACGTGTTTCCAGTGTAGATAAAGAAGTATTTTCTTTACTCGGATTATATTCAAGTGTTTGCACAATCGTTACCGGTGAATAATCTAACATAACCACAAAAAAACTCCTCGCTTTTGCGAGGAGTTTCTTATTTCAAAATACTGTTACTTTCTTACTATTTCTTCCAACCGATTGCTTGGGATATAATGACACGTTGCCCGGTTGGCAAATTTAATACCTTAGCCACTTCTTCATGGTCAAAATAACCGCGTACGATACTGGCCATATTGCTTGCCGCCACATACAATTCTACATTTTGATAGGCCGATCCTGCATGCATAACAGCATAGTCTTCCCCGGAACCCGTATAAACCAAAACAGTTGATACAGAATTCATGTAATCTTGCTTTTGGAACAAATCCAAATGGTTTTCATTTGACTGTTGTTTCAACGTATTTGCATCAGCATCGTACAACCAAATACCGTCTTTATTAAATACATATACATTTAAATCTTTTTTATTCATAGCAGTCGGGATTGTACGTTTACCATCGGCTCTGTTTACCCCGTAAGCTGACCATAAAATCGTACTGAGCGTTTGATTATCGACTTCTTTATCGGAAAATTCATGCTGCGATTGACGATCTTCCAAAGATTGAATTAAAGTTGTTTTATTTGATTTATCCGGTTCTGGCAATTGAATATCCGCAGCCATCACAGATACTGCAACAAATACCATTGCAGACGCTAAAATAATTTGTTTAAACATATTATTATCCCTTTCGTTTAACTATTCCAAAATTGTATCAGCATCTTCCCAAACATTATCCAAATGGATGGAATGTTGTAAGATATATAATTCGCTTATCAAGAAATAATAAGGATTGACTTTTGTTGAAATTTCTTCCCGTTCTTGTTCTTCCACTGCCAAAAGAACACGCATATAAGCCTTATAACGTTGAACATTGATTGCCGTTTCACGCATACATGTCAAGCATTTTTCGTCTTTTATGTAACATGGGCATTTTTGTTTTCCGTAACCGCTTTCATTTAAAGAAAACACGTCATAAACGACTTCATAAAAATTCCGGCCATCAACATTTTTTATTGAATAAATGTAAATTTCCTGTGTTATGCCACCGGCTTGACGTCTTAAAGCGGCTTCCGCTTCCGGTAAAAATGCTTCATAAAGTTTTGGGGCATAAGCAAAAACTTTCCCGTTTTGTCCCCAACGGCGCGTCATTTCTGCCCGATTAGATGTTACCTGATAACGCTGAATCAAATAATCTTGAATTAAATTTTGATAAATCAAATCCATTTTATTTAAAACGCGCCAAGATTTTTCAACCGGTTTAAGTTCTTTGTTGTAATAATCCAAATTATATAAGAAAGTATCTTGACTGTTTGGATTATCCACAACCGCTTCGACCAAAGACGCATTTCGAATGTAAATAAAACACATAGCAAAATTGAGTGTAATACTGATTAAGGTTGCAACCACCCAAAAACGTGACGTTTTTAAATAACGGCGTTCGGGTAAAGCTTCTACATGGAAGTGCTCCGGATAAGCTTCCAAATGGTCATTAGAAGCTTCTTCGCGGTAGCTTAAAGATGAAAAGACTTTTCGAAAATGCATCACTATCTCCCTTGCTGATGCCATTCAATTGTATCAGAGGCAGTTACCAAATTCATCTTGTGCAGTAGTACATGTTATAGGAACACATTTACCTGTTCCATTGCCCCAAAGCCATTTTGTATTGCTTCCTGCAGGGCAACAATCACTATTATTTCGATCAGCATCAACATATATACCTGAGCTACTGCAACAATGCCCTTCATACAGATAGTCAGAATCATTAAGGCATCGAGTTGGAGTACAATGCCCATTCGAATAAGTTGCTCTTGTAACAGTGTAACCAACATCTTCTTTCGGACATAACCTGCATGAATGATCAGATAGATTAATACCTAGTCTAGCACCCTGATAAGCATCACATTCCGAACATTCACATGTAACACCCGGATTTAAATAGTGATCACATGCTTCCTTACCATTTATAAATGTTTCATCACAATCTACACATTTTCCGTTCTGCACGAAATATCCAGTACTACACCTTGTACAAGAACAAGTGCCATTGTTATTTACTGCCTCAGCACAACGTTCCATTTCATCCGCATTTGAACAAGGAGTACACACACCTGCAGAAAGACCAAAGCCATCCTTGCAAATACATTTATTTTTAACAGTACTCCATTCCTCATTTGGTCCACAACATGACTGCTCATACCATTCACCGTTTTCACTATAATAATACCAGCCATTGTTATCACAGCAGTGTCCATTTAATAAAGTGTTGCCGGGGTCACATTTTTTACATTCACAAACACCGTCTACATCAGTTTCATATTCCGCACATGTAGTTTCATATGGTGAACAAAACTTACATGTATTTGTTGTTGTGTCAATGGCATAATGATATTCATCACTACATGATTTGCAAACACATTTATTCAGCGTTGTATTATATTCATAGAAATCGCAATAATCAACAAGATCATCATTGTTACACAACTGACAAGTACCCGTATTTTGAAGGTCAGGATCAGTAATAAGACCATAGGTATCATCCTCCCCCCATCTACGACACAAACTACACTCACAACTGATTCCCGGTTCCGTATAATAACCATCACCTTCAGGATCACATCCTTCAGGACATTCTACGCAAGTATGTTCTGCCGTCAATCCATATCCCCATGAACACTTTGTACAAACAGAAGCATTTGTGCACTGTGAACAATTTTCGGAACATTTTTGACAAACTCCATTTGCATCTTGGTAATATCCGGATGCACAAGGGAATGCGCATACACAACTCAACCCCGGTCTCAAATACGTCTCACATCCATAACTCGGACATGATACACATTTTCCATTAACTAACTCATATCCTTTATCACACCTTAAACATTCGCAAGACAAGCCGGAATTAGCAAAAAGATCACAATGATGGGTATTATAATAATCACTTGCACATGGCTCACAATTATAAATATCAGCAACACCATTAGCATTCAAAGGAGGATAGTACCCTTTAGAACACCGTGCACAAGAACAATCAAATCCCGGATTTATGTAATCAGAACATTTTATATTGCATGCTGTACAACGATTATTAACCAATTGATAGCCTTCGTCACAAGCAGCGCAAGTACAATCTATACCCGGATTCAAGAAACGACCATCACAAAAATAAAGTTCTCGTCCTTGAGCATTATCACATGCTTCACAAGAATAGTTTCCATCGCTATCTATTGTCCTATAATATCCTGGATCACATTTTCCGCACTGTTTTGTTTCATCAACAAGACTTATACTGTCAACACAGTCTAAACAATGATCTGTATGTGTATCAAAACAGTACTCTGCCTCATTATTAGCTGAAACATGACGACAATAACCTTTGGCGCATCCATCCCAAGAAATACAGTCACAAGTTAACCCCGGATCACCATAAACGGCACAGTCATTTGTTATGTTTGTCGGACATTTAACACATTGATTCTCAACTAACTTGTATGTTTCATTGCACTTAGAACAAATACACCTCGACTGTGTACTATCATAAGAATAGGTATCGCAGCTTTCTACCAAATCTGAGGATTTGCATTCTACACATTGCTGATGATCAGAAGTCAAACCATAATAGGTTCCATCATCAGAATCACAATACAGACAATCACCTGTTGTATCTGTTCTACCACACATACGAACCGATGACTCGCCTTGGCCCCAGAATCCTAAGAGGCACAAAGGATATTTTTCTTCAGTAGGATAATCATACGCAAAATACTGCGTAGAGTAACCCCAGTCACTACAGTCACCGCACTCTATAGCGAAACAGCCTGTCAAACCACTATATCCTCTGTTAACGTTAAAATAAACCATTTTATATGGCATGTAGACGAGAGTAGTAGTTTCGCAAGTGTGCTCATCATTCTGTGTCCAATATTCCATTCTAAGAGGATAGGCTTCCCTGAATTGAGATGTAAGAGCTTTCAAATTATGGAAATAGAAGTGTACCATACTCGTATCTATATTATGTTGAGCACCATAATACTCACACCAACTGTGTGCACTCCACTGATTCAACCTCTTAGTATCATCAAATTCTTCGCCCGGTACCAAATACACACGACCGCTATCACCTGATAATACTGCCCGATCCATCGGATAATCGGCATACGGTACACAACGACCTTCCCCAGCACCCCATGTCCAGTAAGCTTGTGAACAACTATGTGCATTTAATTCCACACCATTCAAAGGATTGCTGACATATTCTTCATATCCTAAGGCATGTAATTTTTCAATAATGATGTCAATATTTGCCTTAAGTTCAGTACACTGACGATCTTGTGTTGGAGCCGGAAACGGATTATCAAACAAACAGAAGTATCCATCCGGACATCCCGTAAAATCACCAACAGCATCATCTTCTCCATATTCAGGATCTCTTCTACTACCCGCCGGATGAGGATAACATTTCATTGTTACTATCGGCTCTCCTTTACATACACCTTCATCATTAAGTGTTTTACCTTCCGGACAACCCAAGTCACAAAGGGCATAATGTCCATTGCCTTCATTTCGATCTAAACCGGCAACATTATTAGTTTCGTAAGAATCAGCAACATGCGCAACACAATTATTTCCATAATCTTGCAACCAGAATTTAAGATTACTACCTGTACTTGCAGCACTTCTCAAATTTGCATATCCGGTTGATGTACATGCCGTATCCGGATAACATGCTATGCTGTTTGTTGTTGCTGATGGTGTCGGGCGACTTACTGTACTTTGTGATACACACCAACTTTGTGCACTCCACCAATTCATCGGTTTGCTACGCAACCACTTATGTCCATCAGCTGTTGTCACCTCGGAATTATCCGGTGCATAATCAGAGACAGGCAAACACTTACCAATTCCAGATTCTGCACAAGAGGTAGCATCTCCAAAATAACAGAACCCGCCTTCTGGACATCCGCCATTCTCCACGCCTTTTTTCGTCCAACTTCTACACAAAAGTTCTGCTTTACACAAAGCACGGATATTCTCCGGCCTTGGTGCACCAATGCCCTTTAAGTCATCTTCAGAATAATAAGTCAAACTTACATTGCCATTTGCATCTTTGCCACCAACCACTACGGCATGAATGCAATTACATTCCGTTTGAGTACCTGCACAAGTGCCCCGACTACAACCATTAGATGTAGAATGGGATACATGACTGCCACCGTTTATCCAGAATGATCCACCGGTAATCTTTCCTGTCTTTACAAGGCTGACTAATTCATCATCAGTTGCAAGGTTATACCCATGTTCTGCATCATTACGTTCCATTTGTCCTATTGCCCAACAATAACTCTTGGCGGTTGCAGCACTTACTGAACCGAAAGTATTATAAACAAAACGATCAAATGCACTATCATTCAATAAAACACTTTGTTTACCCCAGAATGCTACCGGATTACAAGCACCAATATTAGGTACTTCAGTATCGCCAGTAGTGGATTTTCTTATAGTATATGCTCCGGGTCCATCTCCAGATGAATCCGCACGACAAACAGCAGATCGCGAATAAGTACAGAAAGTACTTCCGGGGCCGATATTAGTAACATCACACACACCCCAATTAGAACATCCCCAAGGAACGCCTGTTTCCAAATCTGGTACGCATCTGTTACAACCGTCATTTTCTACAAGATGGTAACCCGTTTCACATGCTGCACATGCATGGTTTGAACCACTTATTGCGGTACAATGAGGCATTAAACAATAACCACTTATTTTACAGGACTCTTCACAATTGCTTATACAATCCGTTGAATTACACAAGTGATCAAGGCATACACCATTCGCACAAGGCGGATTTGGACAAGGTGGCGGTGAAGGACATGTACATATCCCATTGACATCAGGACATCTTTCCGGACATGGACATTTAGTATCCGGATCAGGGTACTCAGCATCTTTGTCACGAAGAGAAGCCTCTAGTGGATCGGTTGGCATTACACACTTATATTTTGTACATGGACAATCTATATTTGCCTCTGGGTAGTACTTACTTGTATCTTCTTCTGTACAAATATTACCATCGGAAAGTTCATGTGGCAAAGTATGTTGTACACATGGTGTCTTACATACCCATTCGCCGTCTTCATAAAAATCTTTCCAACCATCTCCACAAGGACATCTTAGCTTTTCATCAGTCGTTGCATTACCTGTAAAAGTCGTACGACATACATCATCGACAGGATCAACAGGAACTTCTTTACGATGCGCTTCATTTGTCGGCTTTATACATGAACATCCTTCACATTTACAATATACAACAACCTTCGAATATGATTGATAAATCCATTTTGGCAATCGAATTCTACCTTCTGCCGTACAATCTGTTTCATCCTCAACACATATACGTTCACACGTTTTATTATCACTGCTCTTGCTCCAACCTGTATACTTTACTCCGTCTATTGTCAAACCAGAGACAGATAAATCTTTTCCAGTCATACACGGACATGATTGATTTGGCGTATCATATTCCTGTCCTTCATTGTATTCTGTACAACATGGATTATAATCGGATGAATCAATCGTTGGCTTTTTACAAGGATAAGAATACTCAATGCATGGGCAATAATCATCATCCGCATTTGTTAAGGAATAATTATTATATGCGACGCACCCTTCTATCTTATGGGCTTCGTCACGTTCTCTACAATAGCATCTATGTACGCTTTCAGGAGCAGGCCCCACTCGATCCGGATACTCTGCCGGACAAAGACAGCTAACCCCTTTCGACCACGTCGTCGGACATGTTCCATTTGATAAAAGACCGCCCGACAAAAGCGTACCTGTAATCCGGTGTGGATCTTCATGCGGGTCATACCCATCAGGTGTTACACAATAACAACAATCAGCACAACACGGACAAGGTCCTGCGTTTGTTGAACAAGAATCATACGCAGAACACCCTTCTATTGCGTTTGCACTTGTTCTTGTCTGACAATAACATTTTTTTGTACTATCATTTCCACAAGTTCTTTCTTCATAATTACTTGTATCACAATAGCATTTCGTAGTCTCATTATACGTAGATGCGCATACCTGATGATAATTTGCATCTAACGCCCTTATAAGACGACGTGCAGCATCTTCTGTATCAGTCGGCATCACACAATTACAGTTACATGGACAGAACGGCACAACACCGTTTGTCACTTGTGATGCAGCATAAACTGTCGACGTATTTTCTGATCCGTTACACAAAGGATCCGTATTACCCGGCGTACAACAATAATCTTTACATGTACAAGAAACTACGCTACTTGGATGTTCACTGTGCACCCATTTTTCATTTTCATTATATGAATGACAATTGTTACCAACTCCTGTGCCTGTACAACTGCTGTTAGGTATTCCTGGAACGCAACTACGTACGCACTGATTACCGCTAATGCTCCAACCACCATAGTTTACTCCATCGATGACCAAACCGGTATCTCTTAAATCAAGGCTGTTATCATTTACATCTGTACATGGACAAGGTTGATTTGGTGTAGAATACGTCCGTGTTTCATCATACCCGAGACAACATGGATTACCCGTAGGCACTTTACATTTGTATTCTATACACTTGCAATCTCCCTCATGTGTTGCGTATGAACTCGTTCCATCCCCGTCTTCATATTTAACGCAATCGTCAATTTTTTTGAACTTACAATAACATCCTGAACGACCATTATCATTCGGATTTGTTCTTTCTTCACGATTTCCTCTACATGGGCATATAAATTCCGGAGCACAAACAGCACCACTCAAACTACCTGTCTCATTTGTTTCCGGATTAACACGATTGTTCGGATTAACACCTTCTACATTACATATTGTATAACAATGCCCATCACTTTTCTTTCTATAACCCTCTTTACATGTTGATTCACAAACAAGACATTCTTGATCTGTTGAAAATGCCTCGGTAGCATAATCAGCACAGGTGTCAGCATCATCCGGCACGTAACACATAAGTTTTGTACACGGACATCCACCACCTTTTTCTGTTGCAGGAGTTGCTTCATTCCATTCTTTACACTGGCAAGGCGGCCAATCTTGATTTCCGCTGTGACAGAACCAACCGGTACAAGCACAACACTCTGATGTTCCTTCAAATTCATCGTTATATTCTACACATTCTTCATCTCTTGGACATTTTTTGCTACCAGGATAAGGATTTATACAAATTCTGATTTTTATACAAAGCCCCGTAGGCTCGTCCAATTCAAATCCTTCCTCGCATTCTTTACAAGGACATTCATCTGACTGTTCAGCATAATTATAATCGACACAATGCGCAATCTTCACAGGATCACAAGCAAATTCAACCGAATCTTCACCAAAACAAGCACACGTTTCCGGATTTATTCCACCTTCTTCCTCACAGTCATCCGGAACGCACTTTCCACCACAACTGACAGTTCCGAGCGGACAACACCTTTCTGGTCTATCAACTCCATCACCTAATTCGTTTCTAAGATCATTTAAGCAAAGAGCTCTTCCTTCACTAAGTCCCTCACAACAACAACCATTACACAACTCAGCAGCAGTACATCCTTCTGCACAGGAAGGATTACCGCTGAAATAGAAACGAACAGTCACAGTTGTTTCTCTCTCTTCTATTGGCTCATCTTCTATTATTTTCGGTTGGCAAATGTCTTTTGGTTTTGTTTCATCTTTTTTAAAATCTCTTACTTCACCTTTTGTAATAATCGCCATTTTATGTTTATCTTGTGCTTTTGGCAACAAAACCGAACAATCATCCGGCAATACTGTCGGCACATCAATATAGAATGATTCCCCTGAATCTTTGACTGCTGCCAACGCGTATATACTGTTCCCTCTGAAATCCGTTTCAGCGATTACTGCGCCTTCTTCAATTTCCCCTTTAGGGATATCTTCCAAACGTTCATATATCGTAAGAGCCAAACGTTCCACATCATCGGCGATCTGATTAGCATGGTGGTGATTGATTGATATATGATACAAAGATATACCTGCTATACTCAATATGCCCACAATAGCCAGAACGCCCAGCATTTCCAACATAGAACGTCCTTTCTGAATAGCAAATTTCACGGTTGTTTTCTTTTGTTTTTTGAAGAAATTCAGAGGATTTAACATTATTGTGGCTCCCTTTTTAAATTAGTTTTTTTTAGTCTACTCCCTTTCATTACTCTTTGCAAGCATAAATTTTCAATATTTTCTATTTTTTTCTTTTTCGTTGACTTTCAAACAAATATGCGGTACATTTCAAGCAGTTGCGTGAATAATTAAAAAGGATTTTAATACGATGTCAAGAGATGATACCTTCAAGGAAAATCAAACGGTGGAAAACACTTCATGTAGTGAAGAAGAACGGGCGGAAATTCAAGAAGGTTTGACCATTTTAAACTCTGACGCGCCAAAAGAAGTTAAAACTCAACAATTAAAGAAACTATTTGAAAAACGCAAGAAGCGCGAAAGAGGATATTAGAATGCAAATAACATTACTAAGACACGGAAAATACGAACAATCAGTCGGACATCTGACCGATGAAGGAATAAACGATACAGTTACGGCAGGGCTTTCTTTGGGAAATGCCGTTGTAAAAAAGTTGCCAGACATTGTGTATTGCGGCGCAGAATATCACAGTGATATTTTAATCCCAATAAATTTTTTGCCTAAGGAATATCAGGAGCCAATTCAAGCACCTGATTTGATTTTGACATCCCCATCACTTCGTACAAAAGAAACGGGATTTGCCTTTGCGGAACAGTTGAAGAATACCGGTATACTAACAGAAACCCGAAACGACATTGCTTATTTGAACGATTTGGATTTAATTTCAAATGATTACAAACTTAATCACCATGACTATATAGATGAAGAAACTGCTAAAAAGATGACTTCCCTTCCCCCTATTCAAAAAACAGTTGATTTAATCAAACGTTTAGAAAAAGAAGGCAAAAAGCACGTTGTAATTGTTTCTCATCAACCGAATATTCATGTATTATTGAATTTATTATCAAAAGAACCCGGAATTGCCTTAAAAGCGCCTGAAAATAGTGTTATTTATACAGTTTTATCTGTTAATGCGGAAAATATAGGTAAAGAAAAGTACCCAACGCAAATGAGATGGATAAAATCTTTTGATTTAAAGAGAGCATATTCTCTGGCTTTTTCCGTAGCCGGAATTTACGTTCCATCAGCAGAAGATATTAAATGGAAAATGCCGGATTACATGTATATGGATATTCTGGCCAATAAGAAAAATGAACGCAACAATGGCAAAAGCCGAGTATAAAATTAAAAAAATCAAAACCATCTGCGTAATGGTTTAATTTTTGATATTGCGTTTTCCAGAAAATCTAAAAGAGGTCTGTAAATCAACGATAACAATTTATCGATAACAATACATAATGCAAAAACACTTGCAGAAACAATGAATATCCACACAATAAAGAAAGAAGAACTCATGGCTCTATCCATTGCTAACAGAGTATGCCATAAGAATGGACGAATTAACGTATTATCATGTAATAAATATACCGAAAACATAGATGAAGCCGTCCAATTGACAAAAGAACTCTTAATTTTTAAGTCTTTAAATAAGTAAAACAGCCATAAAGATGCAGATAAACTGTAAAGTGTATACAACTCTGTATAAGCAAAAAAATCCCACAAATTGATTTCCTTTCCCCAAAGGAAAAACTCGCTTGACAACATTGCAAACACAAAACAAAAGATACTTAAAGACAATAGTAATAAATATTTTTTAGAAAATTTGACCTGTTCTAATCTTATGGATGCACCTAATAAGTATAAGTATATGAAATGAACTAAATAATAAAAACGAAACAATTTGGAATATTTTGCGATATTCATCCCAAATGTAGGAAGCACAAATAAAAAAATCAGTCCAAAAATCAAAATATATCGGACAGTTCTTTGGGAAAATTTATGCAACATCCTATTTAACAATGGTGAAAGGGCATATAAAGCGAGCCATGATGAAGTAAACCAATAAGCATTACGGGTAAGCGGACGTACTGAATATTTCAAAGCAGCTTTTGCTTCATCAGGCGATATAAAAAACCATAAAGCAAAAATCAAAACGGAAAAAAACAGCATTTTTAGATAAACATCCAGCCATTTCCTTAATTTAAAATTTTGCTGACAAGAAAAATAGCCAGTCAATAAAAGAAACAACATAACCCCTATTTTCCCCCCGGAAGACAAGAAGAAACATACTATGTTGTTAATAAAGTCTGATACGGATACATTAGCTGACCAATATGAAAAAATACCGTGAACGGTACAATGATGTAAAACAATCAGAAACATCGCGAAGATTCTGAGTAATTCAAAATTGGATAACCTGTTGTCGTTTTTTGTTAAAAATTTCACACTATTTTCCTTTTTCATCTGATATTAAATGATGTTTAACATACAATCATAGGAAATGCAATTTAAAATTCTGTTATCGGTATCAATTCAAAAAGACTGATTATATTGACAATTTGCAGACTTTATGCTAAAATGAGCGCTAATAAATTTAAAAAAGTAATAGAAAGGAATAATTAATGAAAGAAGAATTACAAAAGCCCGTTTTAAAAACAGAAGAACAAACCGAAACAACCGTCATTTTCCGACCGGTTGCACAAAATACGGTTATTCGCCCGATGGCCGAAGCCGTCTGTATTGCACATGGCGGGGAAACTGTTCCCTATATGGATACTGCCGATCACAAAGAAAAAAAAGTTACATTGGATAATTTGCGCTGTCTGATGCTTCAATCAAGTGATGGTTGCGGACAAAGATTAGATGCTTACCAAGTTGCGCTAAAGGCAAGACACTCTTCTGTTCGTGTTTGTGTGGAAGCAAATGATGTACAAGTTTTAGTTTCTAAAAAAACTACTCTGGAACAAGCAATGACAGCTTTTTATCAGGGAATATCAAAACAATACGAATAAAAACAGCCTGCTCGATTTCAAAACATATTTTTCCATTTTGAGGCTCTTTTTGTCAGAAAATCATCCTATGATTTTATATTTTAAGTTCATATACAAAAACTCTTAAATACTCATCACATTTTACATCGCGATTTTGATGTTTCAAATGCATCTTTTTAGATGGCTTTTTCTTTAAAGAAGTATGATCGGTTGTATTGTTATCCCAACCATACCCGGTAACAGATATTGTTTTATTTTTATATTCTTCTTTTATAATGTTATTTTCCACCATTTGATTAGTAAGTATATCTTGAATTGGTTTTGTAACTGCCGTCATATTTAAACAAATCGTTTTGCCGGCTTTATCTTTTATAGAAACTTCTAAAATATCCATATTAGCCGCCGGACAAAAAGAACTCTCACCATTAATTATTTTTCCGCTCTTAGTGTATTTTTCATCAATAGCAGATGTCTTACCATTCCATAATTCAACTTCCTTTACGATAACTTTTTTGTTACCTTTTGTCCAAGCTTCAGTTGTTTTTAAAAAAGGCTCGACAGAAAAAGCTTCTGTAAAGCTCATCAATCCAATTATCAATAACCATGCTATTTTTTTCATCTTTTCCTCTTTTATAAAGAATACCGAGTTCACTTTACATAGAAGATATTTCAAAAGCAAGAAAAAACTATTTTTCCTGTGTCAAATATTTTGGAGGAATAAATCCGTTTTTTAAAACAATCATATAATGCCGAAAAAATGCATGAGTCAATTCATACTCTGTCTTATATTGAGAAAAATCAAAAGGGGTATAGTCAATTTCGCTTGGTTCAATTTTCTTAAAAGCTTCCGTAGCTTTTCCACTTTCCCCGGATTTGATTTTTTGGTAAACACTTTCGACAAACCCGTCTTTAACCAATTCATCAATATCAAAAGAAAACAAATGCCCCCCGTTAACGACTATCTCTCCGTTCAATTTCAATGGTTCAGTAAAACAAGAAACTGACCTGCTTCTGCCTTCAAATGTACTATCCAACCACTTAATAATAGCCGTATAATCCTCAGAACCGGCTCTTGAAGCATAATGGGATAAACATTCCGGAAGCAAAGAAACGGATAAAAGTCCTTTTTCCAGACAAGTATTTTCCAACGGTGTGTAATGATAAAGTTTCATGCTAATTTCTCGCCATCATTTTAAAATCTTTTTTTTATATTTTTTGATATCTTTAAAACCAAATCGATTATATAGCTTTTCCGCACCTTTATTAAAGACAAAAACATCTGTTTCAAAAACAAAAATGTCATTTTTTTTCAAATAAGTTTCGGCCGCTTTTAACAGTTTTGTTCCGATACCTTTTCCTCTATAATTTTCGTCGACACCAACACTGCCTATAAACCCCTTACGCGTATCCATAAAAAAACAATCCGGATATTTTTGAATATAAAGTATTAAATACCCTAATATATTTTTATTTTCTTCTGCAACAAACAAAACAGCATCTTTATTATCAATCGTTTCTGCAATATATTTTTGTTCATCTTCTATCTTCGGTAAAACAAATTCCCGCTCTACATTCTGATAATGTATAATACTGACTTGATGAAATATCTTGCTGATTGCGGCAACATCATCTATTGCCGCCTGACGAATTTTTATTGCCATATACAATCCTTTACTCTCTGTTTCTATAAACTTCGTCTTTAACGACCTGCACCACCAGGCAACATTGGACCGGCGCCCCCCATTCCCGCAGGCCCTACACCTGATGTTCCGTTACCCTCTTCTTCTTTTTGGGTCAGAGAACCAACCATTCCTTTCAGTCCATTAGTATCTTTTTCAATCGGTTCAAAAACAACATTTATTGCCTTTGAACCATCACTCATTACATGATCCTCACCATCTTCTCTATATCGAAATTCCCCATGTCTGGCTTTAAATTTCATAAGCTTAAGTGTTGTCGTGTCACGCATCTCTGCTTTCCACTCACCACCTTCTTCTTTAATCACTTTCAGCACTTCTTCAAGTAATTTTACCGATGATGAGATATCACCATCTGTCTTATATTCCGGTATTACAGCCATATCGTAGATTGACTTTTCTTTTCTGTAATATAGACAATATCCGACAACACCATTTTCCCGATCTTCAATTACAAAACCTTCCATATTATCGGGGACTTGCAATTCCTTATCACTTTCCGGAAATACTTCACTTGACACTTTTTGCATTTCTTCCACATCCAAAGGTCCTACTTTACGGATATATCTTAGCTTTTTTCTTTGTTCTTCAGTTAAAGGCTTTGCATCCGTTTTTATAGCCGACACAACTTGCATTGCTATACCATCACGATTTATAGCATCTGAATAAGGGAGAAACTTTTTATTCTTTTGGTATCTTTTTATATATAACTCAGGCAAAAGTGTAGGGGTTTCAGGTGGGCCGTAACCTTTAAGGTCTGCATCATCTGAATATCTTACACCTATGACAACCTGACGACAATTTTCTTCTGTTATCAGATATTTTCCAACTTGATCGTAGATTTCCCTGATCTTCCTGCGCCGTTTTTTTAAAGCTTCTTTTTCTGCTTCAGTAGGGTTATTGGGTTCTTTTACTTCGATATTATCAAAACAAACTTCTCGATAGCCATCTTTTACATTTTCCCATACCCACGAACCGGCAATAATTTCTCCATTCTTATCTTCAATTACAAATAATTGTGAACACGGATCTTTAACGCTTGAAACTGCACATGGTCCTCCATTGCCATCATTGCCAAATACCTGACAACAACCGGTGTAACATCCAAAGAAACCTACACGAGGATCTTCTCGCGGTAAAAATCTGCCGACATATTTTCCACCTTCAACTTCGAATCTCTTCTTATTATCAAACGGTTCAGGTACGTTAAGCCCAGTTAAATATATATCTTCATACTTGGGATAGATTTCCTCAGGTATTGAATGTCTAACTGCTTCCATGGCAAAAGAATCACTACGCTGATTTTTGTATTGGGTACTCTTACAAATATCAAGTATTTCCTCATAACTTAACTTTGTTATATCTCTGTTTTGTTCTTTTAATCTATATTCTAAACTTCCCCAACTTTGTGCAATTATGCTTAATTCTTCTATTGGACGGAACACTTCTTTTTCTGCATTGGTATTATCACCATTATCGATATTATCATCGTTATCGGCATTATTGGTAACACTTTTAATATGAAAAAGAACTCCCTCCCTTAAAATAAATTGTGCAAAATGATCACTTGCTTCCCTGCTCATCGGATTCGGCAACCAATACACCGCATTATGAATAGAGATCTTGTTTTCAGGGTTCCTTTTATTATACGTTAAAACTTTTCTGATATAATCATCAACAAAACGTTTTTGAGTAAAGGCAGTAAATTTAAAGCTGGTAGAAATTAACAGATCGTAATCACGACTTTCCTTGCTATCAATACCATCTTCTTTTTCAAATGTTTTTTCCAAAACTTTCATTGCATACGGTTGATTTTTGAAAAGATCCGGATTAATAAGCAATTTTTTATCTATGTAGTCACTTTCCATAGCATGTCTGAATATTTCGTCCGTTACAAGGCGCCCATTAAAAGCAATATGTAAATCTTTCTCTATATCAGGATGTTCGTTAATAATATTTTTTATATATTCCTGTGATAAGAAACTATCAAATGAAGCTACCCTTTTAAAAGCGCCATCTATAAAAGCTTTATACACATAAATTTTATCGGGAGATTCTTTATTGTTAACCGTTATTTCAAAAATCTGTTTTGCTAAATCCGGTCGTTTCCTTATAATATCATGTAAAGAATCATAAGCACAACTTAGAGAATGACTATTATTTTTTTCTGATTCCAATACTGTTTTATAAACTTTAAGTACATCTTCTAACAATCTTGGTTTTGCTTCAACAATATCGCTCAAAGTTGTATAGGCACGAAATAAAGAAATCCCATTATTCTTATCCGATTGCAATTCAATTTTTAAAGTTTCAAAAACTTGCTCTGCTAAATCCGGTCTCGATCTAACAATATCTCTCAAAGTTGTGTAAGCAAGACATAAGGAATTCCCATCATTTTTATCCGATTGCAATCCTATTTTTAAAGTTTCAAAAACTTGACCTGCTAAATCCGGTTGCGCTCTAACAATATCGCTCAAAGTTGTATAGGCGCCCATATTGTATCCGCCTAAAGAACCTCCATCATTTTTATCCGATTGCATTCCGATTTTAAAAATTTCAAGAACTTGCTTCGCTAAATCCGGTTGCACTCTAACAATATCGCTCAAACTTGTATAGGCTCGACCTAAAGAACCCCCATTATTCTTATCCGATTGCATTCCGATTTTAAAAATTTCAAGAACTTGCTTCGCTAAATCCGGTTGCGCTCCAACAATATCTACCAAAGTTGTGTAAGCATTACATAAGGAATTCCCATCATTTTTATCCGATTGCATTCCGATTTTAAAAATTTCAAGAACTTGCTTCGCTAAATCCGGTTGTGCTCTAACAATATCGCTCAAACTTGTATAGGCTCGACCTAAAGAACCCTCATTATTCTTATCCGATTGCAATCCTATTTTTAAAGTTTCAAAAACTTGCTCCGCTAAATCCGGTTGCGCTCTAACAATATCGCTCAAAGTTGTGTAAGCATTACTTAAGGAATTCCCATCATTTTTATCCGATTGCAATCCTATTTTTAAAGTTTCAAAAACTTGCTCCGCTAAATCCGGTTGCGCTCTAACAATATCGCTCAAAGTTGTGTAAGCATCACTTAAATTATTACCTGATTGCAAACACGTTCCAATAGTTTCAAAGGCGTATTCTGTCAAATCCGGTCGTGCTTCAACAATATCTTTCAACCATCCACCAAAAGAATTATAATAAAAGCCTTTTTCCCATCCAGATTCAACAGCCTGAAAAATCCGTTGTATTAATTTTGATTGTTCTTCTTGTTGAATTCCCTGTGTGTTAATGATATTCTTCAATGCTATCAAAGCTTCTCCACCATATTTACTTTGCAATATCATTTCATAAGCATCTATAATTTCCATCTGCAATTCTGATGACAAATCCCAAAATTGTTTTTCTTCAATAATAGATTCTAAACATCTACAAGCTCTTTTGGTAGAAGAGTTCTCTCTGTTTGTATTCGATGATTTTACCCCTTCTTTAATTGCTTTTACAACCGGCACCACTAACTTCGGCTGTGTTTTAGCAATATCATTTAACATATCATAGCCTTCTTTGAACAAAGAATCTCTTTCTGTGCCGGCAATTTTTGGATATCTTATATCATTTTCATTTGATTGAGATTGCATTATAGCTTCAATGGTAGCAACAACCTGATCCGTCAATTCCGGTTTTTTTTCAACTACTCTTTTTAAGATGGAATAAACCTCTTTTACACTATAAGAATCATTTTCCTGTGTTTTTAAATCCGTTCTAATAACTTCAAAAACTTGATTTGACAAATCTTGATCTGCATTGTCAATAATTTTTCCTAAAATTTCATAGCTGTTTCTTAAGGAAACTGCATGCCTTTTTGTTGGTTGCAATCCTTTATTTAAAACTTTAAAAATCTGATCTGTTAAATCCGGACGGGCTTCAGTAACACTGTTTAAAGTACTAAAAGCATACCTTAGTGCATACTCATACCGACTTTCTGTACCAGATCCGATTACTCCTATTAAATCATTCCTATTTTCATCCAATTGTATCACTTGCATTCCCGAATCAATGGCATCCATAATTTCTTCCGCCAGTTTAGGTTCATACCTAAGTCTGTTAGAAAAATTACTTAAAAGACTAAAATAGGTGTTTAAAGGGCCGTTCAAAGAAGTTCCGGCATTTTTTTGCATTCCGATTTTTAAAGTATCTATAATCTTTGTTACCAACTCCTGTGGTATATCTACATGCATAACAACCTGTCCTAAAGCATTATAAGCATAATTCAAAGATCCTGCATCATTTTTTTCTGATTGTATGCCGATTTTTAACATATCCACAATTTGTGATTCTAATTCCGTACTCATCTCTAATTTTTGTCGTTTTCTAATAGTTTCTCTCAAAGAATCATAAGCAACTCCTAAAGATCCTGGATTATTTCTATCTGATTGCAAAAGTGTTTTATAAGCATCAAAAAAACGGTCTTTCACGTCCCAATGGCGATTGGCAACAGATATCAAATCCCTATAGACATTTCCTAAAGTTTCTGTTGTTTCTACTACCCCCTTATAGGTATTCATAACAGAATTAACATCCTCTACTAAAGTCCGATGTTCTTTGCTTAAAATATCTCCAATGTTCCTTAGCGATTTAATTCTTTTTATTGCATTAAGAACATTTTTGTCTGCTATTTTGATTTTACTTTTCCCTGCCATATTCAATCCTCGCCAAATTCTACCTCATCACATTTTTAAGTATAGCATAAATTGGCACTCAATGTCAATCTTTTCTTAGCTTATAAGAACAGAAGAACTTTTAAAGAATAAAAGATCCGCTATTCTTATTTCTACGTTAATTTTTTGGAACGTGTATTTCTTGCTCTTGTGCTTACCAATTAAATCTAAAGAAATTATTTCTTTGCTTTCTTTATCGTAATATTCAGTGCTTCTAATGCATCAATAATTGGAACCTGCATTGCTAAACCAAGTCTTAACTTATAGCCAGAATCTTTATTAAAATTAAGGCCTAAACATTAAAAAAATCTTTAATATTTCGCACGGTATTGTTTTATCTAACCATCTATATTCTTCTGCTGGGTTTCGAATATCGTAAACTTGCTATTATCTTTGACAAAACAAGAAAAATTTGATATAATGTTTATATGATTCGTGTGTTTTTTTATGGAAGGAAAAACGATGGCTGAAATAAAATTTCGAACGAATGATTTGGAAAGAGAAGAACTTCGTAAGAGAAAAATGGATCGAACGGATTACATTTTAGAAGCCGCCGGTATTACAAAAGACAATTCTGACTATAATCGTTGGTACTTGGCAACATTGGTTAATGTGCACAATGCTTATCGTTTTTCTTACAATGGTGAAACAGAAGCTGATTTAGAAAGAGTTTTTGAAGGTTTTGTCAGCGCCATCAAAGAAAATCCAATTGATAAATATGAAGCGGCAACAAAAGAATTTTTATACGAAAGGGTGGTTTTACAACTTGATAAAGCTCAGGGCGATTACGCACATACGGCTACGTATGAAGAAATGCGGGAAACCCTTAACAAAACGATGTTAAGTGGTATAAAAATACGGGAACGAAATAAAACAGCATTCCCAAAAGAATTTTATAAAGAAAATGGCAGCACACAACGTTTAATATATGAAATACCTTTAGAAGAACAAGAAGAATCTGCCATGCGCAACATAGATATGATTGTTGCAAAATACAAAGATAAAGGTATAGAGTTCAGTGCGGAGAAAAACAAATTTATTGTTAAAGGTAACGAAATTGGACCTGAAAAATTTTTTACATCCAAAAAGGATAGACTTAACAAGTTTTTCAGCTTAGAGCAAAATCGGAAAACTTTTGATGCAAGCGACCAAAAATTGTTTGATGTCATTCAAAGCGGTGATTTTGAAAAATTTGCCGAGCTTCGAAAACAGCGCGGTACAAATCGTGATAAAATGAATGAAAATTTAAGAAATGCTTTAGCTGATGAGATTGTATTCCACGAAATTTCAGAATGTTGGAACACCAAAGAAAGCCAAACACCCGAAACTTTATTTGAAACAATACGTGAAACTTCGGAAAAATTTTCAAAGTCCGGGGAACTTGTAAGAAAAGAATCCGAAAAGGATGTTTTGGGCCGCATTGATACGGTTATGTTCTCCATTCTACCAGAAGATTTGGCTACACAGTCAACATTCAGAAATTGGAAAAGTTGTATGCACGCAACTGGTTGTAATCATTACTATGTCGACGATTCAATCGGAGAGGGTAGTATTATTGCCTACGGTTATGATTCAAGAGAACCCTATAAGATGGTTTCTCGTCTTTTGATTCATCCTTACCAAGATAATGTTTCGGGTGAAATTGCCTACAAAGTCAATGATCGTATTTACGGACGCAACAATATCGGTTTTAGAAAAGCCGTTGAAAAAGTGACAGAACATTTTAACGAAGGAAAGGCTGGTATTTATCATTTTCCATTTGGATTATATGATGATAATAGAAGCAACGACAGTTTTGTCCTTTTTCCTGAAAAAGATGGTGTAGTTGACTTAACAAATTTCAGAAAAGATGAAGACAATGTGATTTCTTTATCCGGTCTTGATTTTTCAAAGGTCAAGGAAATCAAGGTACCTGAAGGTGTTTTAATGGAATTCAAGGCCTGTATCTTTGAGGGTGATTTGTCAAAATGTGAAGGGGCTTCTTTTGAAAACTGTTCTTTTAAGAATGCTGTCTTACCTGAAAATGCCAAATTAGAAGGAAGGGTTTCTCTTGAAAACACCCTAATCCCCGAAACAGTTGATTTCAAAGAATGTGTCTTTAACAACTGTATCTTTGAGGGTGATTTGTCAAAATATGAAGGGGCTTCCTTTGAAGACTGTTTTTTTAAGAATGCTATCTTACCTAAAAATGCCACATTAAGAGGAAGTGTTTCTTTGGAAAACACCCTGCTTCCTGAAACAGTTGATTTTGAAGAATGTATCTTTAAAGACTGTATCTTTGAGGGTGATTTGTCAAAATATAAAGGGGCTTCTTTTGAATACTGTTCTTTTAAGAATGCTGTCTTACCTGAAAATGCCACATTAAAAGGAAGGGCTTCTTTTGAAAACACCCAGTTTCCCAAAACAGTTAATTTTCAGGTACATCATGCTGAATTTATAAAAAATTATGTCGATACGAAAGGGACAAAGCTTGAAGAAGTAACGACGACACTTAAAGATATCGAGATTCCTGACGGGGCGGATTTGTCTTCTATAAAAGATTTAACAATCCGTGGTCCTTTTAAAATAGGTAGGGGTGTTAAACTTCCTGAAAAAGTTGTTTTTAGTCAGGCCATAATCGATCAAGATTTAAGTGAGTATCAACAAACAAAAATGGAGCTGAAAAGCTGCGTATATAATGAAAATTGCAAATTGCCTCACACAGGAAATGCAACAATTAAATACGGCGCAATAACAACACATGAAAATGCATTCAAGGAAATTATTGATATTCCTGTGGATGGTGAGGATTCAACAATCGGCATACCAAAAACGGTTCCTCTAACGGTCCCTACTGTGCAAAAATTGTTGGATACATATTCAGGAATTATAGCTCTAAATGAAGAATTAGTTGAAAAGGCAAAAACGCAAGAATTGGAAGATGACGATGTGTCCGGTGTAGTTTATTGTGTAGCCAAAGATGAAAAGACAAAAGAAGAATTTTTGGAAATGGCTCCAGCGGCTAAGATAATGACAAAGGAAGAGTTTATTCGGTCTGCAAAAACAAATATTCAGGATAAAAGTGATACTCCTTCAAAATTGATAAAAACGATACAAAGTAATCAAGTTTTAACAGATAAAGAACAATTGGCTTTGCAAAGGGTGCGAAAAAACCCGGGTATGGAATAAAAATAACCGACAGGTTTTAAGCGTTTTTTTAAAGAAAACAACTTCTTAATAAAATTAGTTCAAAGATTACCGGGATATGGCATATTTTATATCAAACATTCAAACAGGATTCATTGCTTGCAAACTAGCCATTTCTGACAACTTGCAAGATGGCCGGAGCAATCGTTCAATTTTCTTTAAAATACAGTTTCACGATGTTGATATTATTTTTCAGAAGTCTTTTTGTTTAAAAATTCCTCTTTAGCCTTTGATAATTGTTCGATAAATTCCTTATTTGCGTGCAATCTGTTCACCAGAGTAGACGTAATAACTCTGGCAGCATCAACATCACTTTGGAAGTGAAAACCTACGATAACTCGACTTTCACCATATTCAAAGCCTCGTTTTAAAATTTCATCTTGTCTGTCCGGATTGATTTCGGCTAAAACAAGCGCCAAAGCCCATCCCATAGTCGTATGCCCGGATGGATAAGATGAGTTTGTTTTCAGATGCTCTTCATCTTTTGGAACCGGTGTCGGTTCATTAAATAAAACAAATGGTCTGATGCGCATCAAGTGACTTTTGGCCTTGTCTTTGCAAACAATTGCTGTTGCAAGTACCCGGTCCAACAGGTTGTAAATTTCGGGCGTATTTTCCTTGGAAATTGTTAAACCGAACGGTTCAGAATAGATCTTAACATAATAATCCAAAGTATCAACAGCATCTGCGACGGCTTGTTTGCCACGCTCTGTGTTACGCATGCTCTTACCCCATTGATAACGTTGCCAATCATTATAAAAAGAAGCATCTGTCGGTTGGGGCGGTAACGGCATAAATTTCGACCCTGTTGGAATTTCATCCTCAGTTAAAAATGAAATCGTTTTTGCATGTCCGATCGTATAAAAAAATATTGAAAAGACCAATAACAAAAGTGTAACTATTTTTTTCATTAAACCTACTCCTTTTAAAGAATAACAAAATATGAATGAATCTATTCTAACTATTATAATTTTCAGATGCAAGTAAATTCTAATAGCTGGGGTCATTTTGCTGGATTTATGTTGTAAAATATAAAAATATCGAGTAGTATGTAAGAGAAGGAGAAAATTATGAAAAAATTTTTGCTGTTAATTTTACTTCTTTGTCTGTTTGCAACACCATGTTACGCAAATGCAGGCATCCCTGTGTTTATTTGCTTACCGACTATAATAAATGCTTTGTTCTTTGCTTTTCCTTTCAGAGCTTTTGTTGATATATTTGATACGGGCTTACCAGGCTTATTCGATTGGTTTTGTTTTTTTCTATTGGTCTTAATCGGTATTTTTCTTTTGTGGTTGGTTTTTTTAGTCGAATACAAATATCTCCGCAATAAATTACCCAATATAGAACCTACAGCTTTAAAAAAAGAAGTTTGGCTTGGGAATATTACCACAACATTAATTGGGCTTATCTTTTTGATTCCTGAACCTTGGTCGCACAACAGACTGGGGTTTTGGATATTTGGTCCTATTAGTTTGTTGAGCGAACATAATGTTGTTTCCGACTCTACTTTTTTTTCTCTTCTTTTGCTTTATATTCCATTGGTTATTTATATATGCTTTATCTTGTCCCATCGAATAGAAGCCTTTTTCATACAAAAAATAAGGGGTGAGTATACGGAAAAGGAGATAAAAGAGGCGGTAAGGAAAGCAAACAGACGCAGTTATTGGACGCTTATAATTGTGCTTATTGCCGTATCAGTAATTATTGGGATCATAGCAGACATGCTTTCTTAACATCACTTTATTTTGTTTAACTTCATTAATCTGTATGAGGTAAAAAATCGATCATTTTTAAACACTCGCACACGGACTTTTATAAATGCTTGCAAATAAAAGAAAAAGTCATCGTTTCAGATGACTTATGTGATTTTGCTGGGCTTGTCTTGTATGGTACGGACTAGTTTTATGTTGACATAAAAATTTGATTACATAAAATAGACAAAACGAGTGGTGCTATTATGAAAAAAACGTGTGTTTTTTCTCTAATTTTAATTATGTTAGTGCTAGTATGTGGAATATACTTTGTTGGACATTCCATATATACCAGACAGATTTGTCCTTTATGGGATATTAAAGATAAAATATGTTATTCGTGTGATTATCCAAATCTTGTGCAAGTAGATCCATCCGTACTTAATCATTGTCCTCAACGACAACTTCATGAAGATTGCTGTAAAAACGGCAAATACCAATCAGTTCCAAAAGACTTTGTAGATAAAGATCATTTTTTGGATTGTGAATATAGAGCTAATCATGTTTGGGATGATTGTTGGGCCTTCAGCAAGCAATTGTCCATATTCAATAATAGTCATATTATCATTATATTGTTATTTGTTTTAACTTTAATATTTTTTATCTTTCGAAAAACTCGTTGGATTGCTTTTTGTACATTTTCAAGTGTTGGTACTATAACTTTTGCCGAAAAAATTTGTTATTTTGTAATGAATGATCGTGTAAATCAATATTCACCTCGTCTTTCTGATTATATAGGACTAGTAGGCATATCTGCTATAATCGCTGTTTTACCGTTTGTTATAAATTTAATTTGGTATATAAAAAAACAAGTCTCAAGGAAGACTTTTTTGAAAAATATGTTAATATGGCTTGTGATTCCATGTATTAGCTTGTTTTTATTTGCTCCTCTGTTATCAGTCTTATTTTGAAGTATTTACGTATGGGTGTGTACTCTTACAAATAAAAGAAAAAATCGCCTTTTCAGACGACTTGCACAACTTAGCCGGAGTGAGCGTGCATAGTGCGGATTGAAATTTCATGTTGCAACCGAACAACATATCGAATAGAATACAAAAAAAAGGAAAGGACTATATGATGGATTTTATTGGAGAATCTTTAGGCTATTTGGCTGGAATTTGTACTGCTATTGTTTTTTTACCACAAACGATCCAAACTATCAGAAGTCGCAATGTTAAAGGATTGTCTTTAACCTCCTACATAATTTATTGCACTGGTATGCTTTCATGGATTTTATATGGCGTATATTTGGGTTCAATACAGATGATGCTTTTTAATGCAATCTCACTGTTTTTTGCCGCGATTATTTTGTATTTAATCATTCAAAATAGAAAGTCTAACAGGGTTTGAACTTGTAAAAAGGATTAGAAAACAAAACTTTTATGTTTTTGTTTCTTCATCGTTTGAAACTTTAAATCAAGCCTTTTTGCTTTCCTAAGACCCAAATATTGAAAACAATGGATTTTTCGAAGCATAAAAAAATACATGTAAAGAAGAAGGCGGTAGAGTATAATTCACAATTTACTTGACAATAAAGCGGAAAAACTGCTTAAATTTCTTTTATTCTAGTGTTAAATTGAAAACAAAAAAGCTCCGGTAAACGGAGCTTTTTTTATTGGCTGGGGTGGCTGGATTCGAACCAACGAATGACGGGATCAAAACCCGTTGCCTTACCACTTGGCGACACCCCAACGCGTTAAGATTTCCCTTTTATACACGATTCTTAAACAAAATGCAAGTGATTTTTCATCAAAATATTCTTTTCTTTACCTTAAAAACGTGCTATACACTTTTGAAAAGAAAGGTAGAATATCATGTTACCAAAACTTTATATCGATTTAGATGCTGTTGCACACAATTATGAACTGTGTAAAAATTTTGCCCCCTCTGCACAAGTTGCAGCCGTTGTTAAAGATAATGCTTACGGACTGGGTGCGCGTGAGGTTGCACAAAAACTTTATCGTGATAAAAATTGTCGCCGTTTTTTTGTAGCTTATGCATCAGAAGGCGCCGAAATTCGTCCCGTTACACCGGATGCGGATATTTATTTATTAAACGGATTTGATACAACTGATATTGACTTGATCAAACAATTTAATTTAGCACCTGTTTTAAGTTCCATTGACCAATTTGAAAAATGGCAACAATCCGGCATTTCAAACATCAAACCGGCTTTGCAGGTTGAAAGCGGTCTGCACCGTTTGGGTGTTTCATATGAAGAAGCATCTGCACTGTCTGATGCACAACGCGAACAATTTGGTTTAATTTTATCGCATTTAGCATGCGCAGATGAGGAACAAAATCCGTTTAACGAACATCAAAAACAAGAATTGATGCGTTACAAATCATTATTCCCGAATGCCTTGTTTTCGTTGTCTGCTTCTGATGGTTTAGG
This sequence comes from Alphaproteobacteria bacterium, assembly GCA_017962565.1. Taxonomy (GTDB): domain Bacteria; phylum Pseudomonadota; class Alphaproteobacteria; order CAAHEQ01; family UBA3637; genus CAAHEQ01. Next base: position 35,526 of record JAGCVC010000001.1, read on the forward strand.
ATTAGGTGCGGATTTTCATTTTGATGTTGTTCGGGCCGGTGCTTTCATGTACGGATTAAAAACTTGTCCGCCTTTAAATGATAAACAAAAACAAGTCGTTTGTGCTGAAGTTTCCGTATTGCAATCAAAACAACTACAAACCGGTGATACAATCGGATACAATCAAACATTTACAGCAAAACGCCCTACTCGCATTTTGGCTTTAAGTGTCGGATATGCAGACGGGATGCTCAGGACTTTATCCAACAAAGGCAGTGTCTTTTTTAAATACAATGGTAATTGGGTTAAAGCGCCGATTGTCGGTCGCGTTTCAATGGATATTATTTTATGCGATATTACCGACTTGCCAAAAGAAATTGAAACAGCCCCAAAAGCATTTATATTGAATGACGTTTATACGTTGGATGACATGGGACGTGATGCCGGTACAATCGGATACGAAGTCTTGTCACTAATCTGCAACAGCCGCCGGTGGCAGAAAGAATACATCGGCTAATAAATACTTGTTTTTTACGAATGAATCGTGTAGAATAATGTGCATACGCGCTTGTAGCTCAGTTGGATAGAGCGTTGCCCTCCGAAGGCAAAGGTCGTGAGTTCGACTCTCGCCAAGCGCACCAATAAAAAACTCCCGCTATAAAAATAACGGGAGTTTTTTTGTTAATTATAGACCAAATTATTTATTCATTTGGGCAGCAACTTCGGAAGCAAAGTCTTCTTGCTTCTTTTCGATACCTTCACCCAAAGCAAAACGAGCAAAATCAGCCAATTCAACAGCTGTACCCAATTCTTTGGATTTTTCTGCCAAAACGTCTTTAATCTTCTTATCCGGATCCATGATGTAAGCTTGTTCCATCAAAACAACTTCTTCATAGTATTTGCGAATGCTACCTTCAACAATCTTTTCGATAATTGCTTCCGGTTTACCTGAAGCTTTTGCTTTTTCAGCATAAATAGCTTTTTCACGTGCTAAAGCATCCGGATCAACTGTTTCGATTGTTTTAAATTTTGGAGCAGCTGCTGCAATATGCATAGCTAATTGTTTTGCAACTTCTTGTAATTTATCGGCTGCAGCATCTGATTTCAAAGCAACCAAAACACCGATTTTACCCAAACCCGGTTCTTCTTGGCTGTGGATATAAGCGGAAACAACACCTTTATCAACGGATACAACGGCTGTACGGCGTAAGTTCATATTTTCACCGATCTTAGCAATCAAATCCGTTAATTCTGCTTTTTTAGCTTCGATATCGCCACCGTTTAATGCTGTATCAACAACACTCTTTACATAAGCGCGGAAATCCGGATTTTTGGCCGCAAAATCTGTTTCAATATTAACTTCAACAACGGCACCTTTATTCCCGGATACAGCCGCAGCAACCAAACCTTGAGCAGCAACACGACCTGCTTTTTTGGCAGCTACGGATAAACCTTTTTTACGCAACCAATCGATAGCCGCTTCCATATCACCGGCTGTTTCTGTTAATGCTTTTTTGCATTCCATCATACCTGCGCCTGTTTTTTCGCGCAATTCTTTAATTAAACTTGCTGTAATTTCTGGCATTTTTATTCCCTTTCTTGATATTTAAAAAGGGACGGCGACATTTATTCAAAAAGTTTTCGCCGCCCCTAATTTTCTTTATTTAAAATTATTCGGCAACTTCAGCTGTTGCTTCTTCCTTGATTTCGGTTTCTGGAGCAACTTCTGCGGCACCGACATCAACACCGGCAGCAGCTAATTCAGCTTGAACACCGTCCAAAACCGCACCTGCAACCAAATCACAATAAAGTGTAATTGCACGGATAGCATCATCATTGGCCGGAATAACAAAATCAATACCGTCAGGATCAGAATTGCTGTCACAAATAGCAACAACAGGAATTCCTAAACGTTTTGCTTCTGCAATAGCTAATTGTTCTTTAACTGTGTCAATAACAAACATGATATCCGGACGACCGTTCATGTCTTTAATACCACCCAAGGATGCTTCCAATTTTTCTTGATCACGAGCCAAATTCAAACGTTCTTTTTTTGTTAAACCTTCTAATTCGCCTTTTTCTGCTTTTGCTTCAATTTCTTTCAAACGTTTGATTGAACCCAAAACTGTTTTCCAGTTCGTCAACATACCGCCCAACCAACGATGGTTAACATAAAAACCACCACAACGTTTTGCTGCTTCTGCGACAATGTCAGCGGCTTGATTTTTTGTACCGACAAACAAAATCTTTCCACCTTTGGATGAAACTTCGCGAATTGCTTCCAAAGCACGATTCAAAGCCGGAACTGTTTGTGATAAATCCAAAATATGTACACCTTCACGAACACCGAAAATGTACGGAGCCATTTTTGGGTTCCAACGGCGTGTATGATGACCGTAGTGTGCGCCAGCTTCCATTAATTGACGCATAGTAAATGTTGGAATAGACATTATAAAATCCTTTCTTTTCCAGTTAAAACCTCTGCAAACTTAAAGAATTTGGGAACCTACCCAAACACCGGAACGATTTATGGAACTCCCATAAAGCGCATGGTCTGCATGTGAAATAGGCTTCTTTTATATACGATTCGATGGCATTTGTCAATATGAATCTTTAATATTCACAAGATCCATTGTTATAGGTACGAACATGCTGGCTTCCAGGATAGTCACATTTGTCGCATTCTTCCTTTGATGTTTCCTTGGCGTTCGCGTTAAAACATCTTGTACAATTACCATTGGCATTTCTGAACCACCCCAACGGACACGACCAATCGCAATAACCATCCTCACCTATTTCACGGGTACCACATGACAAACATTCTGCATCATTATAAGCCCCTCTTCTGTAAAGATCTTCACAACTTCTACACTGTTGATCTGAACTCCAATATTTACCGGCTCCACATTTTGGTACATTCGTTCCATCACATGTCGCACCGGATGGACAATTTGCACAACTGCTACCATTCCAGTACTGATTACTATTGCAAGATGTTGCCGTTACACGCGTTCCGTCGCATGTTGCACCCTCCGGACAATTTACACAAGAACTGCCGTTCCAATACTGATTTGTTCCATGACAGCAATTCACGTACAAAGCGTTAGAAGCGCTATTAGTATTAGGAGCATAGGTATGTGAAACATAACCGGCCTTACAACTTGCCCCCGTTCCGTCACATGTTGCGTTATTTGGGCAATTCCTGCAAGTATTACTAATCCAATATTGATTACTTTTACAACAAGCCAAATTTCCGGTAGAAGTCATATGTGAAGTATAGTCGCCTCCACAATTTCCTTCCGAACCATTACATGTCATACCGTTTGGACAAGAAACACACTTATTACCGTTCCAATATTCCTTCGTGTTGCTGCAACAATACGAAATACCGGAATAGTTTGTATGTAAAATATAGCCACTTGGACAATTATCTCCTTCACATGTTGTATTATTATTCGGACAAGCATTACATTTATTACCACTTACATATCTACCTTCGCCGCAATCTACTATAGTAAAGCCATCACATCTTGCATTGTCAGGACAATTAGCACAATTAGTCCCATTTTTATATTTACCTTCGCCACAATTTGTTATTTTTCCTGCCTCACATGTCGCACCGCTTGGACAAGCAGCACAACCGTTATCATTCCAATATTGATTTGAAGTACAACAATATTTATCGGCTCCGTTTTTCTCAAACAAGAAGGAACCCTCATTACATCTTACATTTTTCCCATCACATGTTCCACCGTTTGGACAATTCTTACAAACACCTGCGTTATTCAAATACTTACCACTACCACAATCTGCTTTTGTTCCATCACATGTTGCACCGTTAGGACAAGTTTTACACGAATTAGTTTCATGATCATAGTATAAGAAACCATTACCGCCACAATTTACACCGGTTCCATTGCATACTGCACCGGAAGGACAAATATAACATCCCCCTTCTTCTAACAAATACTTACCTTCCCCACAAGTTTCTATACCCGTTTCGTTACATGTTGCATAGGATGGGCAGAAAGAACAAAAGGATCCATTCCAATACTCATTTGCACTGTTACAACAATACAAATTAGGAACGTTGCCATGTGAAATATAGTTCGCCGCACAACCATTTACATTCACTCCATCGCATATTGCACCGGTTGGGCAAGGTTTACAAGCACCTATTTTATTCAAATAATAACCAACGCCACAATTTGCATTCGTTCCGTCACATGTTGCACCGTTCGGACAAAATTGACAGACACCCGTCCAATATTGACTTGTATTGCCACAGCAACCTACATTTTGTCCTTCTTTATGAAGAGTGTAACCTTCCGCACAACCCGTTATATTTTTACCATCGCACACCCCATGAGCGATGCACGATGAGCAATTAAACTTACGTTCATTCCAATATTCTCTTCCTATTTCACAACAATACGCGTTGTTTTGATATACCTTAGCTAATAGATACCCTGACGGACAATCCGCACTTGTTCCATTGCACGTCATACCAGTCGGACAAAATTCACATGTTTCGCCATCCCAATATTCGCTTTGTTCTCTACAGCATCCGTACAGTTCTTCAATATTACCATTGAACACATAACCTTCGTGGCAACTGAATTTTTTTCCGTCACAAACCAAATTACTACCCGGGCAATCTGCACAATTACCATTTCTATCTATATATTTACCTTCACCACAGTTTGCGTTTGTTCCATTACATGAAGTAAGACCATCCGGGCAACTTGCACAATTGCCATCATTGTCTACATATTTACCTTCCCCACAATTTGCATTCGCACCATCGCATACTGCACCCGCCGGACATGTTGCGCAACTGGATCCATTCCAATATTCATCTTCTTGGCATCCATAATCTTTAGGCTTGACCCCACCTTTACTGCCGTCAAATGCTATACCTATGTTATTGAATTCTGCACATGATGCCTTCTGAACCAGTGCCATTTCGCCATTTTCATAGACATCGTAGTAAACTACCTTTCCCCCCTTCATCTTTAACATATGTTCGCAGATTTTTTCCGGAACCTCTATCGCTTGCACATATGTTATTAACTTACCATGACCTGTTGCACGTATAACTTTAAATACAAACCCGCTTTCCGCCGCTATAGAGTATTCTGTCCAATTTGGATATTCTGTCTCTGTTGATTCAACCGATCCATATATCAAAGATGCATCCTGAATCGCTCTATTGGCTCTATTCTTATTCATCACATAAGAAAAACCAAATAATGCTGCTACACTCAATATACCTATAATTGCCAATACACTCAGTGTTTCCAGCATGCTACGTCCGCGTTCATTTCTCATATGACTTTCCTCCTCTGATAGGAACTATTTTCTCAATTTTAACTTTTACCTTCTAATTATCTGATTTGTCAAGTACTTTTTATATTTTTTTTACATCATACTAAATTCGTTTTAGCATTCTGCTGTGAAAAGACTCTGAAATTCAAAATAACACCATGCACACCAGACCATAAAAACGGAATCTTATGGCCTTTTCCGCACAAAAAAGTTAAATTTGTTTGATTTGACGTATACCCGGAATTGAACACAAAGCACCGATTGTATCGGATGATAGAGCATACCCGTTTGGCAATTTGATTTCCACTTGGTAATCATTGGCCTGAACAACAATAATTGCCGTTCCGCGTCCTTTTTTGTCTGCATCTAAAACTTGTTTTACTCTTGGTAAACAAGAAGCACTTTCCACATAAATCATAGCCGTTTCGGACATACTAGCCACAACATCGGCCAAATATTCAACATTTTGGACTGTTGCACGTACAGCACCTTCTTCGTTTAAATCAGCGGCCAACGACACAATCAATGGCTTGTTTGATTCCAATTTTTCACGACTTTGATTCAACATTTCGGAAAAGCACAGAGCTTCAAAAGTTCCAACAGTATCCGAACCAACAATAAAAGCAAATTTCTTACCGCTTTTTTGACTGATTCTTTCGCGTTTTTCATTGATAATACAAGCAATTCGCAAACGTGCTGAACCGGCGCTTTTCACTAAAGGTTCAATTTCATTTGTAAAGTTAACACGCAAACGTTCAAAGTTATCTGCATAAGCATCCAACGGGTGCGCAGATAAATAAAAACCGACAGCTTCACGTTCCAAATCCAATTTTTGCATTGCCGGATAATCGGGAATTTCCTGCATGCGCAATTCTTCAAAAGATGCTTCCCCGCCAAAAAGTGAAGCTTGCGAACTTTCTCTTGATTTTTGTAAACTGGCTGCATGCTGTCCCATTTTTTCGACATTTGCCAATAATTTTGCCCTGTTTTTATCCAAACAATCCAATGCACCGGATTTAATCAAACTTTCCAAACAACGTTTGTTCATAACGGCCGGACTTGAACGCGCAATAAAATCTTGAATAGACTTATACGGTCCGTTCTTTTCACGTTCTGCGACCAATTCTTCCACAGCACCGTCACCCACATTTTTAAGCGCAGATGCAGCATAGCGAATAGCACCGTCTTCCACCGTAAAATTAACACAAGATTTATTAACATCCGGGGGCAAAATTTTAATCCCCATTTGCGAAATTTCACGTTTAAAGAAACCCAATTTATCCGTATCGATTTTATCCAAAGTCATTGTAGCGGCCATAAATTCAACCGGGTAATGCGCTTTTAAATAAGCTGTTTGGTAAGAAACAAAGGCATACGCCGCTGCGTGTGACTTATTAAAGCCGTAGCTGGCGAATTTTTCCATTAATTCGAAAATTTCAATAGCTTTTTCTTCTGCAACACCCTTCTTTTTAGCGCCTTCAATAAAGACTGCTTTTTGTTGTTGCATCACATCAAATTTCTTTTTACCCATAGCACGGCGCAACAAATCTGCTCCGCCCAAACTGAAACCGGCTAATACTTGAGCAATTTGCATAACCTGCTCTTGATAAATCATAATACCGTAAGTTTCTTTTAAAATACCTTCCAACAAAGGATGTAAATAATCGGGTTGTTCTTGTCCGTGCTTACGTGCAATATAGGATGGAATATTTCCCATCGGACCCGGACGATACAAAGCCACAATAGCAACAATATCTTCGATCTTATCGGGCTTCATATCTTTTAAAATTTTGCGCATACCGGCACTTTCTAACTGGAACACCCCGGAAGTATCCGCATCACCCAACAATTTAAATGTATCAGGATCATCCAAAGGAATAGCACTTAAATCAAATTCAATTCCTCGAAGCTTCAATAATTCCATCGTCTTTGCCAACGTGGTTAAAGTCTTTAATCCCAAAAAGTCAAACTTGATCAACCCCGTTGACTCAACATATTTCATGTTGTATTGAGTTACCGGCATATCTGATGACGGATCTTTATAAATCGGCAAAATTTCATTTAAAGGAAAACGTCCGATAACAACACCGGCTGCGTGTGTAGAAGTATTACGGTATAAGCCTTCCAATTGCAAAGCAATTTCGAGCAAATGTTTAATTTGCGGCTCATTTTTTGCTTCTACTTCAAAAGCCGGTTCAATATCCAATGCTTCTTGCAAAGAATACGGCTTGCCTTTTTCATTCATACCGTTTGGTACTAATTTTGAAAGCCTATCCACAACCGGATAAGGAATTTGCAACACGCGCCCGACATCTCGAATAACCGCTTTAGGTTGCAACTGACCAAAAGTAATGATTTGCGCCACATGATCAAAGCCATAATGATCTTGCACATATTTGATACTTTGTTCACGCTTTTCCTGGCAAAAATCCACGTCAAAATCCGGCATGTTCACACGTTCCGGATTTAAAAAACGTTCAAACAACAAATTAAAACGCAAAGGATCAATATCGGTAATTGTTAAAGCCCATGCCACCACAGAACCGGCACCCGAACCACGACCCGGACCGACCGGAATATTATGTGCTTTTGACCATTGAATAAAATCCGCAACAATTAAAAAATAACCGGGAAAGCCCATCTGCTTAATTACGCTCAATTCATACTGTAAGCGCTGATTATATTTTTCAAACTCATCAGAGCGATTTTTCATACGCGCGGCCAAACCGGTTTCTGCTTTTTCACGCAAGACTTCATCTTCCGTTTTACCATGACAATCATAGCGCGGAAATTCGGGCTTATGAAACTCCACCATAAAACCGCAACGTTTAGCTATTTGAACCGTATTTTCCAAAGCTTCCGGTAAATCGGAAAATAATTCAGCCATCTCTTCCGGGCTTTTTAAATAATGCCCCGGCGATAATCGTACTCTGTCTGTTACATCAACATATGTTTTTTGACCTATACACATCAAAGCATCATGCGCTTCATACATTTCCGGTTTATCATAAAAAGCTTCGTTTGTTGCAACCAAAGGAATATCCAAATCAAATGCCAATTTTAAAAATTCATCTTCTGTTTTAGCTTCGTCCGGTTCACCGGTTCTGGAAATTTCCATATAAAAGCGATTGCCAAAAGCTTTTTTTAAAAATACCGTTAATTCTTTGGCTTTTTCTGGTTTTCCCTGTAAAATATAACGTCCGATCGGACCTGTTGCACCACCGGAAAGCAGTATCAAGCCTTCATTAAATTCTTTTAATTCTTCTAATAACAAATGCGGCGTTGTTTGTTTTGTCGGTCCCATATAATAGCGGTCAAAAATTTTGAGTAAATTCTTATAACCAGCTTCATTTTGTACCAACAAAATAATTTTATCTAAAATGGGATTGATTTGGTCTTCCGGTAAAATAAGTTTACCTTTTTCCGTTTCTTGTTTCAATAACAGCTGTGTTCCCAAAATCGGTTGAATACCGTTATCGGCAGCCTCGTGCGAAAAATCCATACCGCAACAAAGATTTCCGCTGTCCGTCACAGCAACGGCAGGCATATTTAATTCTTTGACACGTTTTACCAACTTGCCCATTTTCATTGCTCCTTCAAGCAATGAATAAGCAGAATGTGTTCTTAAATGGATAAAAGTCGGTGTCATATACTCTAATTCCTTTGTTACGAGGAGTCATAGCATATTTTTTTCAAAAAATCAACGGATTTTAAATATCATTTTGTTTCTGTTACATGCGTTTCCGGTTGATACGTAGATTTCAGATAATTGGCAATTTCTTTTTTATAAACTTGTATCAAAATTGCCAAAACAAAAACACTAAAAAGTAGAAAGAATATAAAGCCCGAAAAAAGTCCTGCTTTTGGATGGGGCAAAAGCATAAAAATTAAAACAGCTAAAACAATTATAAAGAATGCTCCTATTGTCAATATAGACAATATAAATTTGTTCACATCCTCCCCTTTTGCAGCCGCCTTTTGAAGTTCTAAGTATATTGCGTTTGCGATCTCAATTATGTTGTTATGAAAACAAACGAACACCAATGCCAAAAGTAATAAAATAATACAAAAAAACACTCTTTTTTTCATTTTTCTTCCACTAAAGCTCCGTTTTCCAAATGAGTATGCCCGTCTGTCTTGGCTGCTAACTGCGGATCGGGTTTTGTAATTAAATCAGCTAATTCTTTTTCGATCATTGTATTTAGCAACAAACACTTACCTTCTTTGAAACTTCTGTTTTGACATTGCTTACACAATTCTTCGTTAACATTAACCGCCTTTAATTCTTTACACAAAACTTTTTCTTGTCCGTTTTCAATAACAACTGCATTGGGTAAATGAGTAAAGTAATAATATATTCCAAATATAAAAACAGGCATCAAAATTGCATTTACTTTTCTTACCCATCCGCCCTTTAAAAAGGCTAAAATTAAATTAAGCAAAATGAAAAAAGAAAAAATAGAAATAACGATAACACCATTCGAGGCATCTTTGGAAAATCCTAAATACATTAATTGGAAATATTCAGATGCAAAATCCATTGTCTCCAAATGAAAAACATAAAAAAATGTTAAAAGAAAAATCCCTTGAATAAGACTAAGCCATACAGTCCATGGATTATCCCGCAGTCTTTCATCTTTTTCTTTTAAAGAGGCCTCATAAAAACTTTTCATTTCTCCTCCACCAAAATACCGTTTTCCAAATGAATACGCCTGTCCATTTTAGCGGCCAACTGCGGATTATGTGTTGCAATTAATGCAGACAACCCAGTTTGACGTACTGTGCTCAATAACTCGTTAAAAACCTTTTCACTGGTCTTTGGATCTAAATTACCGGTCGGCTCATCCGCCAACAATAAAGTCGGTTTATTTGCCAAAGCACGAGCAATCGCCGCACGTTGTTGCTCACCGCCGGACATTTCTCCCGGACGGTGTTTCAACCTGTGTTTTAATCCCATTGTTTCCAACAATTCTGTTGCACGCTCTGCCGCTTCTTTTTTATCGACACCACCGATTAAAAGTGGCATCATCACATTTTCCAAACACGTAAAATCCGGCAATAACAAATGCGACTGATACACAAAGCCCAAGTATTTGCGGCGCATCATCGTGCGTTCTTTTTCTTTCATTTTAGCACAAGGTTGACCGGCCAAGAAAATTTCACCCGCGCTGGGTGTATCCAACAAACCTGTTTGGTAAAGCAAAGTTGATTTACCGCTACCGCTGGGACCTGTTAAAGCAACAATTTCACCTTTGGCAATTTTTAAATTAACACCGTTTAAAACGTTCAGTCGTTTATCACCATCACCAAACCAACGTTTAATATTTTTCAATTCCAAAATCGTATCAGTCATGTTCATTTTCCAGAAAAAAGAATTATAAGAACCATTATTATAATAAATAAAATTTGTATTTTAAAATTTAACATATCGGTCGTGTCTGCTCTTTTGCCTTTCATTTTGCCCAAATAGAACCTTAAACGAAGTAACATCATATTCAATACAACCAACACACAAATATAAGCAGACCATTTAATTGACAAAATAGGAATGCTGAAACCCACAGGAAGCACTGCACTTTTCCATAGTTTTTCTTTCTTTTTCTTGCCAAAAAAACACCATGATAATTGTACACTTATTACAGATAAAAAAGCAAAGCCCCAATTTCTTAAGGTATTATCGATATATCCTATTGCAAAAGGTATGGAAGAAAAGAAAATTCCCACCAACCATATAAAAGCAATAACCTTTTTCAAAAAAGAAACCAAAAAATTATTTCCTTCTATTAACTCTTGTTTGGTGAGTTCTTCGGAATCATTATCAACATCATCTGCATTCATAGATTGCGCCACAAAACTTTCCCCACCCATTTGAAAGAAAGGATTGAGTTGTTTTCTTTTGGATGATTTTTTCAATTTTATCTTACCCATACCATTCCCTTTTTTAATCATCACAAGTTCTGTCTATACCGCCATTGGCAAAATTAATAAAAGCAGAACCCGTCAATTCTCTTTTTTCTCCTTTATCCGTATAGCAAAAACTTTTTATCATTTTTCCGTCTTTGAATTCACTTTCCATCGACAAAGAACCGTTTTCATTATATAATCGTTCATAACCGTTCTCTTTATCGTCTTTAAATTGAGTTTCTTGTATAATTTGACCATTATCTAAATATATTCGGAAAAATCCTTCTCTTTTCCCGTTAACAAAATCTGTTTCTTGTCTGACACCAAAACGAACGGCTGTTTTTCCATCTGCATGCGGATAATATATTTGTTTTCCTTCTTGTTTTCCGTCTTTGTAATAGAAAGTCGAAACAATCTCTCCGTTTTTGTTAAATGTCTTTGCCGGACCATTTGCAACACCATTTACACGTTCAAACGTTTCGAACAAACTTCCGTCCGGCGAGTAAACTTCAACTGTTCCATGCTCTATTCCATTCACATACGGTATCTTCCACAATTTATCTTGTTTTTCCACTTCGGCAACACTATTACGGAAAACACAATAACCGTTTTTCATCTCTCTGTTACTACAACGTGCGCAATCTTCTTCGGAATAACGAAAATCTTTATCGGAACAACTTTCGCATCTGCCAGAATAGGTATTTTTCAAAGGATATTTTTCATTCAAACACTTTTTAGGAACGCAATGATCATTGAAAAATTCTGCGTTTGAACACTTTAAACATTCGCTTTCTGAAACACTCCACGCAACGTACGTTTCCGGACAAGACACACAGTAACCATCTTTGTCCCTTATTTCACCTTCTTTACACTTGTAGCGACATTTCCCGTCCAACCAAACACGATTGTCAAGTGACTCACAGTCTTTTTGATTTGTTGTATTTACGGAAGGCCCCCTTTTAGTCTCCCAATGTTTGACTTGCTGCGTGCGTACAAAGAAAATAGAAGAAAAAAGCACACCCGTTAAAAGAATGTTAGATAAAAGAAATATCCCTAAAAACTTCCATTTACGTGCAAGGACAGAAAAAAGAATAAAGAAAAACAAATACATTCCCAAAAAAACAAAAAAAGTAATGGGAGTTTCCACTATAAGATAGTATCGTGTTTCTGTCGGAAGAAGAAATACAATACATAAATATATTCCCAACAATGAAACACATACCAATAAAGATAAAAATAAAGATTTTAATACTGTTAATTTTTTCATATATTCTATCCTTTTTTATTCATATCTTAATGCCTCTACAGGATCGGTTTTGCTGGCACGCCAAGACGGATACAAAGTTGCCAAAAATGACAATCCCAACGCTAAACAAACAACCAAAATCACATCTGAAGCATAGGTTTTAGATGGTAATTGCGACAGAAAATAAATTTCTGCAGAAAATAAATCGCGTCCTGCCAATGATCCTAGCCACTGGCGAATAGTTTCTATATTCAAACTGATTGCCAGACCCAAAGCCAAGCCCAATAAAGAACCGACAACCCCGACAAAACAACCATCAATCAAAAATACAGCCATAATGCCACGTCGACTGGCCCCCATCGTACGTAAAATAGCAATATCGCGCGTTTTATCTTTGACCAACATAATCAAGCCGGAAATAATATTAAACGCTGCTACAATAATGATCAGCGTTAAAATTAAAAACATGACGTTGCGTTCAACTTCCACCGCATTGAAAAAGGCCGCATTTGAATGACGCCAATCCACAACAGAAACATTTAAAGGTAAAACATTCATCACATCTTGCATAATAAAAGGTACTTGATTAACATCACCGACAAACAAGTCAATCTGGCTGATTTTCCCTTCTTGCATCAAAAATTTTTGTGCCATTTCAAGCGGCATAAACACCATATTTGAATCATATTCGTACATACCCGAATTAAATGTACCAACAACCGTATAGGCTTTTGTCCTGGGCATTGTACCGAATGCCGTTACATTACCGTTTGGCGAAATTAAAGTGATCTTGTCACCGATACGCGCACCCATTTTGGCGGCCAAACGTGAACCGACAATTAAACCTTCCCCATTTTCGAAATCTGCCCAATTACCTTTAAATTCATCAAAAAGCAATGGCCTTTCTTTAAAATCTTGCGCACGCAAACCACGAATCAAAGCTCCTTGTGAATGCAAATTAGTGGATACCATAACTTGCCCTTCCAACAAAGGCGCAACGGATTGCACATTGTATACACCACGCAAATCGGCCAATAATTTTTCATCTAAAGTAAGTACCGGTCCCCAACTGGGTTGTACGGATAAATGACCGTTAAATCCTAAAATACGTCCCATTAATTCGGCGCGGAAACCATTCATCACACTCATGACGATGATCAATGTTGCAACACCCAGCATAATACCCAAAAATGAAAAGCCGGCAATAACAGAAACAAAACCTGTTTTTTTGCGCGACTTTAAATAACGAAAACCGATTTTTGAAATCCAATTTGACATACTTTTTTCCTCTCTTTCGCTATGCTAGATGATTTACAGGAAAATAGCAAGAATAAAAATTATGCGTTATGCTTCAGTGACAAAACGAGCAAGAATTTTTTTGCGTCCGTGCCGATCAAAAAAGATATCCAATTTTTCGCCTTCTTCATTTAGAACAATTCCTGTTCCGAATTTTTCGTGATAAACACGTTTGCCAACGCGTTTGCCTTTCTTGGCCGGTTTGGGTGTATCATCATAAAAAGTACCGGAAGATTTTCCCCATTCGTAAAAATTACTGTTTACTTCTTCGTCCGGTTCAGGTTCCCATTTTTGATAACTAGGCTTTGTTGAAAATTTAGGCGTGTAGTCATATTGCCGAACCGTTGAAATCATATCGATATGCTCACCGGGTAATTCATCAACAAATCGTGAAGGTAATGCATTTTGCCAACCACCGTAAACACGCCGATTAGCCGCAAAAGAAACAAATACTTTTTTTCTGGCCCGTGTCAGACCTACATAAGCCAAACGGCGTTCTTCTTCCAAAGCATTAACACCATTTTCTTCCAATGATTTTTGATGTGGAAACAATCCTTCTTCCCAACCGGGCAAAAATACTATTTCAAATTCCAACCCTTTTGACGCATGCAAAGTCATAACGGTAAATAAATCTTGGTTGATTTGATTTTCGGTATCCATCACCAAACTGGCGTGTTCAATAAAAGCATTCAAATTTTCAAATTCACCGTTCATCACATTGAGCAATTCTTTTAAGTTTTCCAATCGTCCCGGTGCGTCCGGTGATTTATCCATACGCCACATAGTATTGTATCCGCTTTCTTCCAATAAATCAGATGTGACTTTTGATAAAGCCTCGCCATCTGCCAACATACCGCGCCAACGTAAGATATTTTTCTTAAAATCTGTCAAAGTCGAACGAACAGACGGCTTTAATTCCGCCCAATCAATTGCTTCTAACAAAGGAATATGCCTATCACGTGCCATTTGAGAGAGCTTTTCCAAAGTTGCTTCACCAATTCCGCGTCTGGGTTTATTAACTATGCGCAAAAAAGCCAAATCATCAGAACTGTTTGCCAATAATCGTAAATAAGCCACAGCATCTTTAATTTCTTCACGTTCATAGAATTTAAAATCTCCGATAACCTGATAAGGTATACCGGCACGAATCAATGCTTCTTCAAATGCACGTGTTTGGAAACCGGCACGCACCAATACCGCCATTTGTGATAAAGGTGTTCGACGCATTTCACTTTCGACTGTTTCTATGACTTTTTCGGCTTCTTCCGAACCACTCCAATAGCCGCGAACTTGCACTTTTTCGCCACTACCATCCCGTTCCGGCGCAACATATAAAGTCTTTCCCAAACGTGATTGATTATTTGCAATTAAAGCAGAAGCCGCACCCAAGATATGTGTTGTCGAACGATAATTGCGTTCCAAACGAATAATTTTTGCATTTACAAAATCTTTTGAAAAACGCAAAATGTTTTCCACTTCTGCACCGCGCCAAGAATAAATCGATTGATCGTCATCACCGACACAGCACAAATTATTTGATACTTGTGCCAACAAACGCAACCATAAGTATTGCGCAACATTTGTATCTTGATACTCATCCACCAAAATATATTTAAACTGCCGTTGATATTGTTGTGCAATATCCGGACGAACTTTAAAAATTTCCAAAGGAAGCAATAACAAATCACCAAAATCCACTGCATTTAATTCTTTTAAACGCGTTTGATAGCGGCGATAATAATTCAGCGCATTACCATTTAAGAACCCATTATCTTCTTTGGGTGTAACGGCAGACGGAGAAAGTCCTCTGTCTTTCCATCTTTGAATAACCGCATTTAATCCGGCCGGTGACCATTGTTTTGTATCAATACCGTCTTCTTGCATCAACTGTTTGCAAATACGTTCAGAATCATCTTCGCCCAAAATCACAAAGTCTTTTTGTAAGTCAACAACCCCGTAATGTTGACGCAACATACGCAATCCCAATTTATGGAATGTTCCAAGCCACACAGTTAAAGCATCCGGACCCACCATTTTTTCCAATCGTTCGGACATTTCACGTGCAGCTTTATTTGTAAAAGTCACTGCTAAACACTGCCAAGGAGTCGCTAATCCTTTATCGATAATATATGCCAGACGCGTTGTTAAAACGCGTGTTTTTCCCGTTCCGGCACCGGATAAAACCAATAAGGGACCTTCCGTTGTTGTAACAGCCTGATACTGTTCGGGATTTAAAGCCTTTAAATAAGCATACTCTTTTGGCTTTTGGGTTACAACCGGTTCATCTTCAAAATCAAACGGATTTGACATATTTGTTCCTTTTTTGTTCTTTTTTGAAAAGTATATGCAAAACGGAAAATATGTCAAACAAAATTTAATTTTATCAAGAATATTGTTTTTCTTCCGAAGCTGCTTTTTTTGAAAAATCAGAATGTGCCTTTAAAATAGACCTTACATATTTATTATTTTTTTCTTGCACACCAAGTAATTTCCTTGATTCTTTACATACTTTAAGATTTTCTTTTATTTTTGCACGCATCTGCTCATTTTCTTGGCAAAAAAGTTCTTCTGCCTCATTTAATCGCCTATCATACTCTTGTAAACAATGTATATCTGGAAAAATCTCATGGTCTTCTACAGCATTTGAAAGCGATGATACCGCTTGTAATTTCCTTTCAAGATTCGAAGAAAACTTGAAATCTTTGATTGTATTTTTCGTAATGTCGTGACTTTTAGAAGCAGAAGAAGCCCCCAATTCACCTAAATCAAGTATGGTTTCAAGTGCCATGCGATGAATATGACCTTTATCCCAATAGGACAAACCTTTTTCACTGGATCCGGCGATACCCATAGTATATGCGAACAATTCTGATGTTCCAAATTTTTCATACATAGCGCCATAAGATTCACAGATTGCTTTATACATAAAAGAAATACATTTCGGATACGGGAAATCCGTCCAATGCTTTTTCCCTTCAACACATTTATATTGTAAACGTGCCATGTCAAAAACAGGCGAAGCCTCATACGCTTCAAATAAAAGCAGATATCGCCAAGCGACCCCGAAATTAGATGATAAAGATACATCATAATCTGCTTTCTTATTTAGAAAATCAGCAGACATCAACATGTGCCCTAACTCGTGAGCAAAACAATTTTGTCCATCTTCAATACCGGGAAGCATTTTGAAAAGATCATCGTCATTTTTATCATCAATATAACGAGAGCATATAAAATTAAGCGTATTGTTTCCACCTTCAAAAAAAGCCAATCCTCCGAAATCAAAAACATCCTTTCCCAATTTTTCACGAAATAAAAGTCGTATTTCATTTTTTTGAGCTGCTCGGAACATACAATCCATACCATTTTCGCGAAGAAGCATATATTCTCTGTAAAATCTGTTTAAAGCACCTTTAGCAAAAGAAATGTTTACATACGGTTTGTTTTGTAAATGATTTAGAACGGCCGAATATAAATCACCGTTTTTGACATTTTGACGCAACAGTCCTTTAACACTGATTTTTTTAGATCCTTTCGGACAAATGAAAAAATCAGGCAAAACTTCTTGAAGCAAAACACCGTTCATTCCACTTTCAGAAGCTAAAACTGTTTCTTTCAAAGGCAGATTATATTTTTCAATTAAACTTTCAGACATTACTGTTTCCTCAACGTAGGGTTTGTATTATAAATTTTATCAACAATATTGTTTTATTCTCGGATCTGCTTTTTTCGAAAAATCATTCTGCGCTTTTAAAATACATTTCACGTACTCTTCGTCTTTTCCTTGTATTTTCAGTTTTTCACCGATTTTTTCTTGCATTTTTTTACTTTCCGTACAGAAAAGCTGTTCAACATAGCCCAATCCGTCATCATATTGGCATAACTGATATACACTTGGAATAATTCCCCGATCCCATGTATCTTGTAAAGACGCAAATAATCCACCCAATCCTGCTTTAAGTTCCTGAGAAAAACTAAAGTTACTGATTATATCTTTTGCCGTATTATAGCCTTCCAAGCCAAAAACTGAACACAATTTTGCCAAATTAAGTACAGTTTCGATGGCAACCCGATGCGTATCACCTTCATTCCAATAAGCTAATCCTTCTTTGGTAAGAGCAGCAAGCCCCAACATATTTGCAAACAATTCTGATGTTTCATCTTCCCCGCTATATGCGCCGATAATATCTTTATATGTAACCCAAATAAACTTTGCGTATGGACTCTTTGTCCAATGCTCTCTTCTTAAACCAATCTCGTATTGACGGCGAGCAAAATCAAAACCAGGAGAAGTCAAAGAAAATTCAAACCTAATCAAATTATCAAAAATTTCTCCAAATTCGGATTGTGCAATAAAATCACCATACCTATTTTTTTCTGAAAAAACGTTTGACATCAACATATGCCCCATTTCATGGGCTAAAACATTCTGTCTTCCTTCTATGTTAAGAACTCTGCGGAGAATATCCTTTTGACGATCATTCCCATCCTCAATGTAACGGCGACACATAAGGTTAATTGTTCTTGTTTCCTCGTCAAAATAAGCTGAACAATTACCATGTTCCATAAAATCTTTTCCTTGATATTTTTCATGAAACAAAAAAGGAACCTCTGCTTTTTGGGCAGCGCTGACCAAACAATTCAGTCCGTTTTCACGAATAAGCGTATATTCTTTATAGAACATATTCAAAGATTTCTCTGCAAAAGAAATATCCGGATGTGGAACACCCTTTAAATGTTCCAAAACAGCAGAATACAAATTCCCGTTTTTAACGTCCTGGCGCAAAATTTCTTTTACTTCAATTCGTTCAGATCCAACCGGACAAATAAAAAAATCAGGCAAAATTTCCTGCATTAAAACACCATTCATACCATCGTCAGAAGCTAAAACAATTTCTTTAAATGGTAAATTAAATTTTTTTACCAAACTTTCGGACATTTTTTCTCCCTACACGTATGATTCTATTATAAAAATGATTTTTTGTCAAGTATTTTTTCTATTATTTGCCAACTATTTTTTCGATTACATAATTTGCTAAATATAAACCGAAAATACCGGTAATTGTCGAAAGAGAACCCATCTGTCGATTTTCTGCTTTTGCGTTTAACGGTTGTTCGACAGAATAAACAACCGGAAAATCCGTTGAAATACCGTTTGCTTTACACATTCTACGCAAAACAGATGCCAACGGACAAACAGATGTTTGATTCATTGTATTGATTTTTATTTTTGACGGATCACGCCTAAGTGCCGCTCCCATTGATGAAATAAAAGGAATTTTCTTTTCCTGACAAACTTGATAAATAGCAATTTTGGAATTTCGGCTGTCAATCGCATCAACAACAAAATCAACATTTGAAATCAAATCAGCGGCATTTTTTTCATCCAAGAAAGTATCGTAAATATCGACCTTAATATCCGATGAAATATCGTTGATTCTTTCCCTTGCTACTTGAACTTTTTTCTTGTCCAAAGTCGAATTTAAAGCGAATAATTGACGATTAATATTGCTTATCTCTACCGCATCAAAATCGACCAATTTCAGATGACCGATACCGGCACGTGCCAACGCTTCTATAGCATAAGAACCAACCGCACCGCAACCGATAACCATAACGCAGGATTGTTGCAGTTTTTCTACATTTTCATCGCCAAGCAACAATCGCGTGCGCATCAATCTGTCAGCCATTAATAAACTCCATAGCGTTTTTGCATAAAGCTTCCTGTAACATAGGCAATTTATGTCCCGAAATAATGCTCATTTTGGGGACTAAATCAATTACATCTAACGGGCTTTTACTCAAACCTACTGCTTTTGATTCTACATTACCCATTGCATCAGACTCAATTAATAATCTGTCAAGCGGAGTTGATTTCAAACATGCTTGAACTTTCGGGTGATTGTCCGGTACAAAAATTGATGAATAAGAAAAGTAAGCGTTATATTCTTCTATCAATCTGGGAATCAAATCCTTATCCCCATGATGAGAATGTGATAATATCTTTGGAGGCATTTTTCCTTTTTCTTTTTCGGTTTTAAACACGTGCAATAAACGATCCCAACAACGCACGCAATGAATATGAGCAGGACGATTTAATTCATGAGCTAATTCCAACTGTGTACGAAAAACCGTTTCTTGAAAATCCAAATCCACACCAAATTTATCTAATCCGATTTCGCCAACCATAGCTTTTGGATTTTCAATTAATATTTTTCTTAATCGAATTGCCCAATCGCTTGGTAAATTTTCAACATAGAGCGGATGAATACCAAAACACGGATAAACGCCTTCGTACGTTTTTGATACTTCCAAAACTTTATCCCAATCAGCAGGAGATGTTGAATTACAAATAAAACCAACAAAACCAGCCTGTTTAGCTTGTTCCATTAATTCAGGCAAATTATCCAATGTCTGCAAATGTACGTGCGCATCAAAAAATTCCATTTTACATTTCCTTTCATTATTTTTTCAGCAGTATACACTTTTTTGTTGCTTTTTTCAAGGTTTAAAATATGATATATGGAAAGGAGAAGAAATTGAGAATATCTTTGATACTTTTCATTTGCGGTATTTTAAGTTTATTTATCGGCGCATTAATGCTGATTCCGACCGGTGTTGACTTCTTTACGGGACAAACACAGGACGGAGAAGTTTTCTTGCTTTGTGCTTTGGGCGTAACATTCTGCGGCATGGCCATCAGCGCTTTATCCTATCGAAATTGGGAAGAAAAACCATCTTTAAAAGAAATGTTTGTCACGACTTCTTCTTGTTGGTTTTGGGTTGGCTTAATCAGCGCCCTGCCTTTTTATTTTTCTGGACAAAATCTTTCTTTTACCGATGCAGTTTTTGAAAGTGTCTCGGGATTAACAACAACCGGCGCAACCATACTGGCAAACATTGATTCTATGCCCCAAGGATTTTTAATTTGGCGTGCCATTTTGCAATGGTTAGGCGGTATCGGAATTGTCATTTTGGCAATCACTGTTTTGCCGATTTTGCGTATTGGCGGCATGCAATTATTTACAACGGAAAGTTCTGATTCTTCCGGAAAGGATTCTCCTTTTGTTACCTCAAAGTTACGGCGTTTTATTTACGTTTACATTGTCATAACATGTTTATGTGTCGGAGCTCTTTGGACTGCAGGAATGAGCTTTTTCGATGCAATAGCACATGCTCTTACTTGCGTTTCAACAGGCGGATTTTCTACACATGACTTGTCCATTGCTTACTTCAAAAGTCCCACAATCGAATGGATTTTAATGTTCTTTATGACAATTGGCGGATTGCCTTTAGCGTTAGTTGCCGCATTTTTTGACGGACAATGGAGTAAAGTCAAAAACAATGCCCAAGCAAAAACATTTTTGGGTATGTTGGTTGTAATTATTTTACCTATATCCATTTTGATGTGGGCTCTATTGCCACAATTTTCTTCATTTATGAATACATTACGTACGCTTGCTTTTCACGTAATTTCCATCATCACAACAACGGGATATGTAACAGAAAACTATGCTTCATGGGGATCTTTCTTTGTTTTATTTTTCTTTTTCCTGTTACCTATCGGCGGATGTACGGGTTCAACAAC
The DNA here is from genome assembly GCA_017962565.1 of Alphaproteobacteria bacterium. Classification (GTDB taxonomy): domain Bacteria; phylum Pseudomonadota; class Alphaproteobacteria; order CAAHEQ01; family UBA3637; genus CAAHEQ01. The sequence goes on from JAGCVC010000001.1 coordinate 56,867, forward strand.
AGGTGGCATAAAAGTTTTCCGATTTTCTATTTTGGCAAGAACATTAAAAAGACACTTGACGTTAATGGTTTCGCCACACGCTGTTATTTTCCCCAGATATGATGATAAACCGGTAACAGATGATGTTATGTTCAGTGTTATGTCATTTATAACCATTTTCTTTTTAACAACAATTATCTGCGCTGTGGGATTATCATTGACGGGACTGGACATTGTTACCTCATTATCCGGAACACTGACAGCTATCGCAAACGTTGGTCCGGGATTAGGTTCTTTAATCGGCCCGGATAAAAGCTTCATTTTATTGCCAACACTGGCAAAATGGTTATTGGCAATTGTGATGATATTGGGACGTTTGGAATTTATGACAATCGTTGTATTATTCCTGCCAAAATTATGGGCAAAAAATTAAAAAAAAGCTCTTTACAAGAAAATCAAAATCGTGTTATATTTCAGGAAAGCGGAACAAATGAGAGGAGTTTTCCAAAATGAAGAAATTTTTGTTGATTCTATTAGTCATTTTTTTGTTGGTTGCCGGCGGTATGGTAGCTTTATTTTACAGAAGCTTTGATGAAAAAAATTTCAAAGAGCAAATTATTGCATCCACAAAAGAACTGACCGGTTGTGATGTTGTCATTGCAGGCGGAATAAATGTTAAAATACTTCCCTCTCCAACCGTTACTTTAAAAGATGTTATTGTTAAAAACAACCCGGAATCACAATCCGCGGGAGATCTTATGAAGATCGAAACCGTGGAAGCTCGTATTCGCTTTTCTTCATTGCTGAAAAACCCATTGATTGTTGATAACATTGTCTTAAACAAGCCGGAAATTTTCTTAAGTAGAAATGAAAAAGGTATAACAAATTGGAATTTTTCATTCTTAAGAAATTCTCACGCAGTCAGCAACGATAACCTGTTAGGTGAAAGCTTTGTTGATACACCCCCGCAATTTCAAAACATGGAATTGAAAAACGGTGTGATTTCGTATCAAAATGCTATAAGCGGTACAAATTACAAATTGACGGAATTAGAAGGAAAAATAACTTCTTCTTCGATTACCGGGCCTTTTGATTTTTCAGGCACGGCAAAAAAAGATGCTATACCGTTAACCATTTCTCTATTTGTAGATAAATTAGATGCGGCCCCGCAAACAGCATTTAAAATGTCTATTGAAAGCTCGTCAAGTAAAGCTATTTTATCCATTCGTGATGGAAAAATTGAAAAATTGGGTGCCCCCGGACAAACTTTTTCCGGTTCTTTAACTTTCAATATTCCGAAATTATCCAACTTCCTTTTGGAAAAGAAAGGTTATAAAAATTTGCCGGAACCGCTGAATAAGCCTGTTACCGGCAGCGGAAAATTTAACATAACCGATAAAGTTTTTGCATTAAATGAAGTTGCAGTTCATTACGGAGCTGATGAAATCGGCGATGGTTCGGAAAATGCAGCCGTAGTGGATATCAGTTATATTTACCCGGCAAAACCAGATGAAAAAAAGAAGATTACAACGCAAATACAATCTGCTTTAATAAATTTGGATACGTTTGTACCATATCTTCCGAAGCAAATATCATGGAAAGAGTCTTTGGTAAAAGCAAAAGAATTCTTGCCTAAAGACCTGGATATCGTTATGAGAACAAATAAAATTATGTTGTTTGAACAACCTATCAAAGACTTTGATTTTTCGGCAACACTGCAAGATGATACACTGACCGTTCGTGAAATAAAAGTCAATCTGCCGGAAGAAGTTTTGCTCAAAACAAGCGGTATTGTTGATTTCAAAGAAGAACCTGTTGTTAAATTGGATTATTCTTTACAAGCAAAATCCATCCAGAAAACGCTTGATTGGTTGAAACTTAAAGAATTCCCGGTCCAAACAAGCAAAATCGATACATTAACCGTTGCCGGACAATTTCAACTCCGGTCACAAGATTTGACATTAGGAAACATTGATATGACTATCAACAACGGAACAGTCAAAGGCGGCATTGTTTTTGCATTAACGGAACCGAATTTAACTGGTTACGTCAATTTAAATTTAAAGAAAGTTAATATAGATGATTTTGTTCCGTATGAAGCTCCTGCAAAAGAAAGAACTTTCAAAGAATGGTTGCAAGGAGTAAAGGCAGGTTTGGAAAAATCACCTTTGCTTGAAGATGTTAATGTATCTTTGACCCTGTCCGGACAGGATATTACATTCCAATCATTACCGATGGATCAATTTACGTATGAAGGAAAAATAGAAAATAAAGCATGGAAAACAAACAGTTTGAAAGTTTCTCAAATTGCAATGTCAAACATCGATTACAAAGGAACCATTCAAAAATTACCGGATAATTCTTTGCAATTCAACGATGTCCAAATTTCTTTAGAAATGCCAAAATCCATGTTATTGTTAAGCAGATTAAAAATTGAAACTCCGATTACAAATAACAGCAATAAAATTAATTTAAAGACGAATTTTTCCGGTTCTTTTGATGAAATGAATGTGGCTTCGGATATTTCACTTACGCAAGGACGTATTTACTTGCAGGGAACGGTCAAAAAAGTTTTAGCAGAAGCTTCTGATTATTCTTTATTGGTTAAATTATCCCATCCGAATTTCCATCAATTTATGCGTTTATTCGGAGTTGAATTAAAACAACTTCCATCATTAAACGGAAACTTTTCTTTTGAAGGTAACGTAAGAAGCGTTCCTCAAAAGTTATCGTTTACAAACACAGATATGTCTATCGGATCTCAAAAAATTCAAGGTAATTTGGAATTATCCGGAAGTGATTCAGGCATAGCGGCAAAAGGATCTGTCAAAACACCGTACCTTTATTTTGATAAATTCTTCACCGCAAATGACGTTGTAGGCAGAACAAATACAACAACAGGAAAATCAAATTTCTCCAATAGTCTGTTTAAATTTGATGCCATAAAAGATTTGTCCTTGGATATTCAATTATCTGCCGAAAAAGCAAGTTTGGGCAAAATGGAATTAGAAGCATTAGGTTCTCACATTTTATTGTCTGAAAAAATGCTTGTTTTGGATAAAACAACAGCCACTTTAAATGGTGGAAAATTAGATTTTTCATCTGCATTAAATTACAGTACGGCAATTCCGTTTATTAAAGGTTCTTTGAAATTAAATGAAGTGCCTTTACGTGCTGATTTGATAACGTTGGGAATGTTCCGCTTAAAAAGCGGTGTAACTTCTTTAGCATTAGATTTCAATGCACGCGGAAATTCACTTAACGATATGATACATGAACTGTCAAGCACCGGTAACTTTACCATCAATAATGGTGCAATATCCAGTTTGAATTTAAAGGCTTTTGAACATCGTGTTCGTACAACATTAGCCCGTAGCGAAAGCCTTGATAACCTGGCTCAACAGTTGAACCGTGAAATGACTGTCGGAGAAACTGAATTTGACTCTTTGGCAGGAAGTTTTGCTGTCACAAACGGCATATTAAGAACATCTGATACTGTTTTACGTACTCCTGATGCAAATGCCATTATTCAAACAAGCCTTGATATTTCCGAATTAATGGTCAATTCCTCTTGGGCCATTAACTTTAAAAGCTTCACCGGTTATCCGCCTATTTCCATTCTTATAAAAGGAATGATGTATAACCCACAAACAAATATCGATTTTGCGTCCTTTATCAATTATATGAAAACAACGTCAAACGATATCAAAGAACGCTTGGTTAAACAAGAACAAGCTAAGCAACAAGAACAGCTGCGTAAAGAATCTAGAGAAAGAACTCAATCATTATTTAAAATGGTAGAAAACGCACGCGATCAAATTGCAAAAACAGAACAAATAATGGCTCTTGCTTCAACTCCGGAAACTAAAACAGAGTTGATCAGAGTAAAAGATGCTTTTGTTATTCTGCAAGAATTGGCAAATAAACAATCTCCTTCTGTAGCAGATACAGAAAAAGCCGCTCAACAAGCTTCATTAATTGAATCCAGAACTTCTATGATTTTAAAGAGTGTGACAGAACAAGCTGTCCAAGCAATCCGTCAGGAAATCAAAGCAACGGAACAAAAAGCTCAAGAAAAAATGCATTCTATTAACAAGATAAATCAAAGATTGTACTCCGTAGAATTTGTCGAAGAAGCTTACAAAAATGCGTTTGAAGCTATGACTTTGATCAAACAAATATTAAGTGAATCAAATAAATCTTCTGATTTGGAAAAATTAAACGAATATCTTCAAAATGCACAAGAAGCTTTGAGCGTTATTGAAGGCCAATATGAAAGTATTGCTAAGTTTGATTTAGACTCTCAAATTCAAGAAGAACCGGCTCCGTCTTCAAAAGTATCGGGTTCAATCCGCAGAGCTTCATAAGGCACAAAAAATGAAAAAATCAATTACAATCACAGGTTCTTTGGGTTCCGGAAAATCAACTGTTGCCAAAAAATTGAGTTCAGATTTGGGATTGACTTATTATTCAACCGGTTCTGCGCAACGGCAAATTGCCGCACAAATGGGCATTACAACGTTGCAACTAAATCATCTTGCAGACAAAGATAAAAGCATCGACGAAAAAATTGATGGCGTTATTAAAAATATGAATAATGACGGGAATGCCTATATCGTAGATTCTCGTCTGGCATGGCATTTTATGCCCGCTTCATTCAAGGTCAAATTGATTGTTGAAAAGACACACGCAGCGCAACGCATTTTTAACGACAATTTACGCTCATCAGAAAGCAAGTATAAAAATGTAGATGAAGTAATCAAAGCAATTGAAGAACGCCGTCAGAGTGAACGAGAACGCTTTTTGCGCGTATATCAAGTTGACATTGAAAATAATTCTGCTTTTGATCTGGTTGTTGATACAACGAATCTGTCCATTGATGAGGTCTGTCAACAAATCAAAAACGCTTATCAGAAAGCTATCTGAAAGTTTTATTCTTAATACTCCATTATGGTCTATATCAGAACAGCTTATACAAAATAAGCTTTTTTCCCTATTTTCATTGACTTTACCCATTCTTAATGCCAGCATTTTGAAAAACAAAATGTTATAAATAAAAGGATGGAAAAATGTATAAAGAAAAAATCTTACCTGTAAAAAATTGGTTGATGGCATGTTTTAACATAAAAAAAACATGCCTTGATGAAAATTTCAAAACAAACAAATTTAACATTCCCATTCAAATACATGCAAATACAAAACCGTCTTTGCCCATCCATATTGCCCTATCATCAAACAAACCGTATAAAATCAATTCCGCAATAATAAATGCATTAGGTGGGTTAAATAACATAGAAACTTATCATGAAATTCCAAATTCCAGACGAATACGTCTAACGTTGGTCAATCCGTCTTTAATCAATAACACTCTATTGGAAGAATTGGATGTACGTATGTTTATTCGGATAGGAAAAAAGATTGTACATATTATCCCGTAAAACGGGACTACAGCATTAAGTAATACTTGTCACGGCACGGATGTTACCATTACGGTTGATTTGAACAACACGCAACTTATCGTGCATTTCCTTTAATGTTTTTTCTCGGTCGATTGTCGGTGTTGTACGCATAATACGTGCAACGAAAGCTCTGTATGCTTCTTCGGTATTTTCGGCATGGATAGTTGCAAAACAGTTTTCATGACCAGATCCCATCAGTTCCCAAACCGCGCTGGCATTTGATGTAGAAATTTCACCGCAAATAATCGCATCCGGCGTAAAACGCACAATCAAGTCAATCACGCGTGTATAAGAAAACTTATTGGTTTGATCTGTACGAGGCAACACAACATGCACTCTGTTTTTATGCGGAATAATCAATTCGCGTGTATCTTCAACCGTAATAATGCGCTTATGTTCATCAACCAACTTTATCATATTGTTTAAAAAAGTTGTTTTACCGGTTGCCGTTCCACCACTAATTAAAATGTGTTCACCTTTTCGAATAGACAATAACAAACGATCGTAAGGATCATCAGGATCTTCTACCTGAGCCATTTTATTTAAAGGCCGTAACCGTTGCCCTTGTTCCAAATTAAAGTCGCTAAATTCAATCCCGATATCTTCTTTATAAACACGGATGGCTAATGCAACACCACCTGTCAAATCTTCATTATCATACATTACATTCCGACCACTAATGCCCGTAAAACGATGCCCGCCCGGTAATGTAGCATAAACAACAGGGTTACCTTCTGTCGGTTCAAAAGATTGATCATAGCTGTTTGCAATAATATACAAAATATTATTCAAATATTCTCTGGTTAACTTTGGATCTTCCTGTTCTTGCCAAGGATGCTCTCTACGTCCACGCAAACGCAACCAAATGGCACCCGGATGGTCAACAGCAACTTCCTCCACACCGTCTTGTTTATACCAGTAAGATAAAGGACGCAGAGCAGATTCTAAAACCTTATACGTTTCGGAAATTGATAACTCTGGCATTAACCCCTCTCTTTTTAATACAGCGTATCTGAAGCATTCACACGACTGGAACCACGTTTTGCCAACGGCTTAGCCACACTCTGATTAACCTTGTAGTCCGATAATCCCTGACGAGAACGATAACGATCTTCCAAGCTCTGTTCTTTCTTGGAAGCCGTTTCTTCATCTTCATCAGAAGAAGCCGGTGTATAGATATTTTCATCTGTATATTCCGGTTCGTAATAATCCTCATCATCTTCAGATTCTGCTTCATCGGATCCCTGTGATCCATTCGTTGCAGCAGGACGTGTCGAACGGTCAGCAGTTGGTCTTTGCTGCATCCGACCAGAATTACCCTTTGGTGTCTGAGCCGCTGTCGGATCCGGTCCGTTTTCGGCAACATAATCATCTTCATCATCCTGTTCGCTACGTAACCACAAATCATCCATAGCAAACACAGTCATACGCGTACCGGACGGAACAAAAACAACCGGCGGAGTTGAAGAAGATTCTTCTATCATCTGCTGGAAGATTTGTTCCATGTCATCCAAGAATCTTTCACGTGCATCTTGTGCAGCTTGAGCTCTGGCAGATTGAGTAGAAGTACCATAGTTTTCATTGGTAGTTACAGCATCATCTGAGGAAATAATATAACTGATTGCAGAAGTCAATGTTGATTGCAACAAAGGTTTACCGTAACGAGCTAACCATTGTTCATCCAAGTAAGCAGCTACACCGCCTCGACCTTGAGCATCTCCGGATGTTCCGCTTAAAGTAAACTGCGATCCGTCAGGACGGATTAAACGTTCCCAAGAAATTTCCATCATAGACACGTGGTTTGTTCCTGCACCACCCGAACAACGACCGATTAACTTACTACCGGCCGGGATAACGATATTACGTCCATCTTCAGCAAACACATTACGTTCCACAATTGCAGAAGCAGGCACACTCGGATAACGAGAGTCAATTGAACGTACTAACACAGCAGGAATTGCTTTGTCTTTCAAAATCATTCTTGTCATGTCAACCGGCCAAGATGAAACGATCTTTGAACCAAAATCTTTATCCTGTTTTTGTTTTGCACGCGCTAAGACACGTCCGTCTGGTGTAATCTTTGCCATATTACGACCAACACCTTGTTTCATTTCTGCCCGTCGACGAGCCAACAAATCACGCATTGCAGAAGCTTGTGCCGGATCAAACTGTAATTTTTCTTGTGGATAAAGCCCGTTTGCACCCGTAGCACCATTCAATCCTAATTCATCAGCTAACAAATTGCCGGATAATGAATAAGGAACACCATTGCGTAAAGTACCAACAACTGCACCGGTTGCATCAACAATTGTATTATCAGGCATTACAAAGAAACTCTTATCCCCGATTGCAATCCGACGACCCGTTAAACCGGCACCACCTATTCCCGGCGATCCCGCTAACAAATTCTTTACACCGGAAACAAATCCCGTTGAAGAAGTGGGTTTTAATTTACCAACAACTTTACCATTGATTTCAACAGTACCATCCGGATGAATCTTTCCGATGATATTACCATTTGCATCACGGATGTTTCCGAATTCGTCAACATAACCGATGACATTACCGTATTTATCATAAACTATACAATTTTTGATGGTATAAAGCAATTCACCATTGTCATCATAGACTGTTCCATCATACTTTTTACATGGCGGGTTTGTATCCAATTTACCCAAGATTTTACCATTGACTTCAACAGTACCATCCGGATGAATCTTTCCAATGATATTGCCATCTTTATCGCGAATGTTTCCGTATTCATCCACATATCCGATAACATTACCGTATTTATCATACAAGACACAATCTTTAATCCAACCGTTCATTTCACCATTTTCATCATAAATGATACCATCGTATTTCTGACACGGTTTTTCAAAGTCTTCAAACATCGTAATTGTGCCATCAGGATTCAAACGTCCTATTGGTTTACCGTTCATATCATAAATGATGCCGTCCGGTCCGATCCAGCCGGTTTGATTACCATCCAAATCAAATAACTTACCGTCTTTGATATATCCCGTAATATTACCGTTTGCATCATAAATGTAGTTTGGCAAATTCGTTGCATTACCAATCTTATTTCCGGCTAAATCATAGATATTGCCGTCTTCATCCAAATAGCCAATTAAGTTACCGTTTGGATCATACAATTTATCATCGGCACCAACCGTAAATAAGTGCTTACCGTTATTGTCAAATACTTTACCGCCTTTATCCATAGAACCGATAATGTTGCCATTATCATCAAAGAGCAAGTGGTTCTTTTTGATATCGACAACAGAACCGATCTTGTTGCCGTCCAAATCAACAACCGTTCCATCACCCAATACTTTACCGATAACTTCACCGTTAGCATTAACAACTTGTCCGTTTCTTAAAACACGACCGATAACGTTTCCGTTTTCATCAACAACAATACCGCGTTTTAATACATGACCGATAACATTGCCATCGTGGTCAATAACCGTTCCGTCTTCCAAAGCACAACCGATTGACACACCTTCCATATTTACAACATCAGCATCCGGCAACGTACGACCCAACACATCACCATTGTCTGCAATAACAGTTCCTTTTAATACAATACCGCCCAAAGATTGACCTTTTTCGTCTTTAGCCAATCCGTCTAATCCGACATAACCGACCACTTTGGCATTACCATCAATAATACGACCATCGTAACGAACTTGTCCTTGAATTTGACATTGTTTTGTAACCAATTCTTTCGGAACAACAGCACCTAAAGTTTTTAATTGATGCTTTCCTTTAACAGCTCCGTTAGAAGCCAAAGGACCAACTTTTGCACCTTTGATATCTGTTACATAACCGTCACCGGTTGAATCACCGATAACATTTGTTTGATGATCAATTGCTGTTCTAAAACCAACCAAAGCACCGGCCAAATTACCGTCTGTTCCCAACAACGTTGCATCATCCAAAACGGAAGCTATCTTTTTATTAGCTATATCTAAAACATCACCACTAGGCATTGAACGACCGAATAAAACCGGTTTCAAACCGATCGCAGCACCACTGCTGATAACATCTGCAAAATCAGGCATTACACCATAACTGTCACGACTGAGCAAACGAACGATTGTACCATCCTGCATAGCACGTCCGACAAGTGCTCCGTCTGCTTTAACAACAGAACCATCAGGTGCAACAAAACCAACTATTTTTGCAAAATCATCTACCGCTGCACCGATCGGCATTGTTATACCAACCAAACGATTGTCAACACTTAATGCTGTACCGAACGGCATCAGTGTTGCAATACGTGAACCTTCGTTATCATTAACCGCATTTGAAATAGATGTTGTACCGACAATACGTCCGTCACGACCAACCATCACGGATGGTTCAATCAAACCGCCGACAACTTTATCCAAGGAATCATACATAACTGAATCCGGTAAAGTTTTTGCCGCCAAAGTATTACTTTGTAAAACCGTTCCATCGGCAATTGCATTTCCGGCAATTGATAAATCGGAAGCCAAACAAATACCAAACGGAACATATCCTCCAACGATTGCCTTATTCTTATCTACAATACGCATACTGGTTGTTAAAACATCTGTTTCTTCAACACCATCAACTTCTTGTAAAACAGTAGCATCAGAGAAAATATGTCCCATGACTTTGCCTTGTTCATTTTCTGCAAAGCCTTGCGGCATCATGTTACCCAAAATTTCATCATTATTATTGACCAATGTTGTTCCGATTACTTGTCCGACAACGGCACCTTTGCCATCACGAACAACACCATCAAATGCCATAGCACCCAATACTTTTCCTTTTTGATCAAAGTAAAGTGTTCCGTAAGGAATATAAGAACCTAACACTTGATTGTTAGCATCTATAATTCTGTTATCATAACGAATTTGTCCGATAGCTTGTCCGCGTTCATTGACAACAGCAGCATCATAACGTGTGAATCCCAATTTTTTACCATTGACATCCAATGCAACACCTTTTTGTAAAACGCGACCAACCCAAATATCTTTTGCATTGATTAAACGGTCATCATAAGGGAAGGATCCCAATACTTCGCCCGTACGACCCAAAACACGTCCGTCAACGGAAACGACACCTGCAAAATTACCTTTTAAATCCGTCACTGTTTGACGCGGTATCAAATGACCAACTTGCATACCGGATTCATCAACAGCATATCCGTCAGGCATCATCTTTCCGATAGAATGGAAATCTTCACGTGCATTTACTTTTCCTTCAAAGGCTAACCAACCTTTTACTCTGCCGTCTGTTCCGATAACAGAACCCAAACGCACCAAAGAACCTAAAACTTGACCGTTATTACCGTAAACATTACCGGCAGCCGTCACATGTCCGACAGGCTTACCGTCTTTATTTACTTCGCCATTGATTGTCATAAATCCGATTAATTCACCGTTCTTACCCAATGGAATAGAAGCTTCCGGGAATACCATACCGATAACGGCACCATCAGAATTTAAAACTGTTCTGTTTAAAGTAACAACACCGATTTGTTTTTGGTCGGCAGACATAACCGTTCCGTTACCTTGAACAGAACCCAATACCTTACCATTCCAATCTAAAACAGAACCGGTCGGCATCAAACCACCCAAGACGACACCATCTTTATCCATGACACTGCCATCAGCACGAATATTACCCAAAATTTGAGAATTACTATCTATTACTTCACCGTTACCGTTAACAGAACCGATCCGTTCATTATCAATATTGATAATCTGACTGCCATCCGGAATCAAAGCACCGATGATTTCTGATTTTTCGATACTGACAGCTGTATAATCCGGCAAGACACGCGCAAACTTAACACCTTTTGGATCCATCGCAAAACCAATCTTGCTGGTAAAGCGTCCCAAGAAACGACCTTCCGGAGAAACGATGATACCATCTGGCGGAATAAATCCGATAATTTCACCACGTTCATTAACAACTTTATCATCAATCAACGTACCGATTAAATTACCGTTCTCATCATATTCTTTGCCATTAACAACGGTCCAACCTGTCGGATTACCATTTTCATCCAAAATAGCACCCGCTGTTGCATCAGCAACAATACCGATTAAGTTACCTTTTTCATCAACAACCGTTCCATCCGGGTTAACGCAACCGATAACAGAGCCGGTCTTATCAACAACTTTTCCATCCGGACGAACATAACCCAAGAATTTACCTTTTAAGTCTACAACCGCACCCAACGGGGTAACACCACCGATAACTTCCCCGGATCTGTTCAAAACTTTTTTATCCGGATCAACAAAACCGACAGAAACACCTTCTGAATTGATTACTTGGCCATTCAAATCAAGAATACCCAACAAGACACATCCCGGAGCAACAGCGGTTCCTTTTGGTATAACCGCACCGATAATCTTTTCGTTCAAATCCATCACATAACCGGAAGTCAGGACAGAACCGACAGCTTCACCTGTTGGTTTGACAACAAAACCACTTGGTAAAACCAAACCTTGAACTTCACCATCATATCCGATTACACGACCCCGTGGCATAATCGCACCGATAATTTCTTTACCGGAAGCAACTGATCCATCCGGATTAACACAACCGATTAAATCAGCATCTTTCGTAACAGCCTTACCTTCAGAATTTAAGAAGGCAATAACTTCACCCGCCGGATTAATGATTAAACCTTCACGAATAACCATACCGACCGGAACTCCGGACATATCTAAAACTAAACCATTGATTGTTGTGTAAGCAACTTGTTGATCAAAGGCATTATAAATTTTACCATTACCGCCAACTTTACCCAAAATACCGCAAGTATGACCGATACCTAAACCTTTTGCAACAGTTCCACCGACAATGGCGCCACTGTCATTGACAACCAAACCACCCGGTAAGATCCGTCCGATTACTTGACCTTCAGCCGAAACAACCGTACCATTTAATTGTGTAGCACCAATTGCTTTTGAAGATAAATTCAAAATAACTGACCAAGGCATTATAGAACCGATAATACGACCATCTGTCAAACCAACAACAGAACCATCAGCCATCGGTAAACCCAATAATTTATCATCAGTATCAACAACAGTACCATCGGAAACCAAACGACCAATTACGCGTCCAGAAGAATCCAAAACGGAAGCCAAAGGTAACGCACCACCAAGGACGGTTAAATCTTTTGCAACAACAGTATCATCACCCAAAACACGACCCAAGACTTCTCCGTTTTCTCCGACAACTTCGGCTGTGTCTTTTGTCACATGTCCTAATAAAGTACCGTCAAGAGAAATGGCAATTTTATCCAATTCGACAATTCCCATAATCTCTCCGTCTTTAATATAGAGACCGGTCTTTTCGTCCAATTCACCCATTCTCTGAGCGGCTCTATCTGCTTCTTTTGTTTCGCAAATAACACAGTCTTTTGAATCTGTTGACTGACCGGATATATTAACAATCAATGTATTTATTGGAGAAGGTGGATAAGCTGTTGTATCTTCTACACGCCAACGAATATTCAAGAAATTCGAATAAGTACGAATAGAAACCGGGTTCCACATAATTTTTAAATTACATGTTGTATTTGGTTGTAAAACATCACGGCAAGTTCCTTCTTCAACAATAAATCCGTCTGACTGAACTTCCGCCAAATCCATAGTTTCTATACGAACGGGTTTATTTCCAACCGTTAAAGTAACAACACCTTCTGCGACACCGCCTAATGCAACATTATTTAAGGCAACATCTGTTGGATAAGCAGTCAATAAAGAAGTATTTGTATCCTTTGGGAAATTCATCAACTCACCGTTTTGAGAACCGTTAAGTAAAGGCTCTTCGATCTTGATCGCAGGGGTGTCCACCTGTTGTTCACGTCTCGTACCGGACATAACGCCCATGAAAATGAATAAAAAAACAAGCAAGGCGGCAATCCCTATAAATAAAAGCCGTCTATTTGATCTTTTTACATATTGCTCGGAAGAGCTGAGTGTTGTATTTTTTGCCATTTTATTTTAAAACCCGTTTTTTCGTTATACGACATTCTATTTTCGGATTTTTGCCCTTCTCTATGAAATCATATCAAAGGGCAAAATCAACAACCTATATATATACTATTGTGTTCTGATCACAGAGCAGGTAACTCCTTTTTTCGACAACTTAGCGCAAATTTCATCACCCGTCTTGACATCCTTTACAGGACCAACACGTAACCGGAACAATTCAGGAACCCCGCCTTCAGCAACTGTATCGATTGAATAGTACGGGTTATATCCCTTCAGTAATTTTTGGTTCTTTGAACGAACGTTATCCCACATGTTTTCCAAAGTAACCACATCCGAAGCTTGTCCCAATTCAATTGCAATATTGTCAATATCCGTTGCACTCAATTGAGCATTTCTTGAACTGTCACACGGCATATCGGCCATTATGTCCATAATCCCTTGTGATGCAGCTTGTGATTGACGAACACCTTGTGGTAAAGGAGCCATTCCTTGGACCATGTATGGATTTTCGCCTTGGGCACCTTGAGCATAAGCATACGGATCATCCGGTCCGGCAAATTGTTCATCGGCTTGATTAGATGCTTGAGGTGCATACCAAGTATTTTCATCAGACCAAGAATAATCTGTATTATCTAATCCCATAGCCGGATCACGACGCATTTTCAAACATACAATTCTTTGTCCGTTACGTAAAACCATATCACCAATGCCTTCAACAACCAACAAACGACTGTGTGGACCTTTTGTTCTTGAACCGACAGGAACTTCAGAATCTTGAACAATTAAATTAACAATCGGACGTTGTGTCATCGTCAATGCTTTTTTACCAAAATCAATATATGTAAAGATTTCATCACGCCATACACGTTCCGGAGCTAATTCTATATCACTCGGATTTGGAACGAATACGTCAATATCAAAGCGAAATTTTTCCGGATCAACTGGAATTGTTTCCAACCAATTTTTCGGGCCGTTTGTAGCTGTATTCAATCCCGGATTTGGAGACTGACTGCCGCCCGGTGTTAAAGAACCGGCACCACTCCATCCCGGAGCACCCGAACCACCGGCATAACCTGCTGTTCCCATGGAACCCATATTTACGGAAGCACCGCCGGACAAATTGGATGAACCACCAGCACTGGCCGGTGTGTATTTAGGGCCGACTATAACGTCAACAACCGCATTGGTAATGCGGTCTGTGTTATAAGTTTCGCTGCGCAAATAGAAAACATATCTGTTTCCGGAACGACCAAAGATAATCAAGTTACTGTCAACGCCTAAGAAGGTCGGATCTGCATAAAGTAGTAAAGAGTTCGGTGCGGCAATTTCTCCGCCAAAAGATTCAGGTGATCCGATATGTACTTTTTCAATCAATTCCCAAGTCGGCAAATTAATCAATGTCATCATACCTTCACGAAGACGCAACGGCAAAACAACATCCGGAGACCAAATATAACGGGAATAACCCGGTTTAATTTGACCTTCGCCCATATGTTGCATAGGATCATTCCAAGCTTTCTGTTGCATACCCAAAGATGAAAGATAACTCAAATTCATCGTATCAAAGCTACCGGCAGTCTGTGCCATTGCATCACTCATCAATGCACCATCAACATCCCCCGGAGCAATTTGTTGCGCATTAGCCACACACACTGCAAACGCAAAGACACCTGCGGTGGCCATCATTCCTATTTTCTTAATATTAAGTTGTTTTGACATGTTCGAACTCTTTCCTTGATTAACACCTAAATACCAATAACCTAAAAACCACTATAAACTATCAGACATAAATGTCCAGCTAAAAATACTATAAAAACAAAATTATTAACAAATTCTTATCTTATCTATTATTTTTCACCTTTTCTCTTTCACGAGCATCATATGATTCTTTCGTTTCATCACCAAACTGAGCAACCTTAAAACCTATCGGATTTTTTAATCTGTTTTCCCATCTGTTTTTGTACGGTTCATATGTCACATAGACAGTCGCCACATAAGGAACAACATTTTCCGTCGCATTTTGAGGCGACATCGTAATCAAATCATAATCAACAATCCAATATTCACCACCACCTACTGCCACATAAGGAATTGCTGATTTAATAACAACATCACGTGTTATTTGTGAGCTAACTGCTGTTTCCATAACTTTTTGGGCGCTTTCGGCAAAAACTTGAAATGTATTACCCGTTGATAATAAATCAACCGGACCATTTGCCCCCCAACGGTACGCCATTTCATCTGAATCAGACGTAATTGTTTTACGTAACGTTACATACTGACGCACCATATCTGCGGTGATACCCTTCAGCAAAGTTTCATTCAACTCAAACGGGCTGACGGTAACCGTTTGCGCTTTTTTATCTGAAAAAGTTAATTCATATGGCTGCACGCGTTTTAACGGCACTAAAGAAAACAAGCTCATTAACATCAAAAGATTTGTAATAAGGCTGACTACAAAAATCATCGCAAAGGCACGTGCAGTCCAAAAATACCGCCTTTCACGCAAATTTTCTTCAGATGCGACATCTCCGAATTTTTTTTCAACGCCCGATGATTGCCTCATCTCTTTTGATGAAGTTGAAGCCGAAAAAAGTGCCATATGAAGTCACCCTTTTAAATTATGAGAACCATTCCGGTAAATCAGGCAACATTTCGACTTCCATACAAGCGCACGGAGAACGCTTTAATTCGGAATAATCCGTACCAATTCCGACCGGTTCTTTTTCATACAATGAACCGCAAGCCATCAGAAAAGCTGCCAAAACAAGCACAGAAAAAATCAAAATATTCTTCATTTTTTTACTCCCTTTCATTTTTATTTTTTTACAGCATAGCAGGTTTATTTTAAGAACACAATACTTAATTTTAGTTTAACAAAAAAATTTTTTATTCTTCTATTTTGGATGTATTTTTTTGCGATTTACTGAAAAAAAATAAAATAACGCTTGCATTTTTTTTTATTTTAGTATATAAAGATACAGCTTTTTTCGTTGTGAGAAAGGCAAAGCCTTCCGCCACCCCTGGAGGAGTTAGGCTTTTAACTTAAAAATATATAAGGATTATAAGATGGCTAATATGATTGAAATTAAAGCCGTTAAACGTGAAAAGGCTGGTAAGGGGGCCTCCCGTGCTGTTCGTCGCACAGGTTACATCCCTGCAGTTGTTTACGGCGATAAAAAAGCACCGATTTTGTTTAACGTTGAAGAAAAAGTAATTGTTGCTTTATTGAATAAACCGGGTTTCTGGACTCACCAATTTGAAATTGATATCGATGGCGAAAAAGTTCGTACTTTGTGCCAAGACGTTCAATTCCACCGTGTTACAGATCGCCCAATTCATGCAGATTTCTTGCGCATTTCAAAGAATGCTCACTTAACAATGGAAATTCCGGTTCACTTCGAAAACGAAGGAACAGCTCCTGGTATCAAGAACGGTGGTGTATTGAATATCGTTCACCGTGCTTTGGAAGTTGCTTGTTCACCGGATAACATTCCGGAAAAATTGGTTTTGGATATCGGCGATATGAATATCGGTGATGTCAAAACAAATAAAGATATTCAATTACCGGCCGGTGTTAAATTGGTTCATGATGACGAAGTAACTGTTGTTACAATTGCTGAACCGGCCAAAGAAGAAGTTGTAGAAACAGCGCCTGCTGCTGAAACAACAGAAGCTGCGGCTCCGGCTGCTACTCCGGCTGCGGAAGAAAAGAAGGAATAAACGATGTTTTTGCTGGCCGGTCTTGGCAATCCCGATAAGGAATATCAAGCAACCCGCCACAACGTTGGTTTTATGGCGGTGGATGAAATATTCCGCCGCTATTCTTTTTCTGATTTTAAGAAAAAAGCTCAAGGCTTGGTCGCCGAAGGTAACATCGCCGGTGAAAAAGTTTTGCTGGTTAAACCTCAAACTTATATGAACTTGTCCGGAAATTGCATTGGCGAACTGGTACACTTTTATAAATTAGATGCAAAAAAAGACGTTATTGTTATCCATGATGATATGGACTTGAATGTCGGTGTAATAAAAGCAAAATGCGGCGGTGGTTCTGCAGGGCATAATGGATTAAAAAGTATTGACAACCAAATCACAAACAATTACACGCGAGTTCGTATCGGTGTCGGTCATCCTGAACAAAAAGGACAAGTTGTTGATTGGGTTTTATCAACTTTTAATAAAACAGATAAAGAAAAAATAAATTTTGCTATTGACTTGATTGCACAAAACATAGATATTTTAATTTTGAAGGGGTGGACAACCTTCGCATCGATTATTGGAGAAAAAATAAATGGGATTTAATTGCGGAATTGTCGGATTACCGAATGTTGGAAAATCAACATTATTTAATGCGTTGACACAAACAGCAGCAGCTCAAGCTGCAAACTATCCTTTTTGCACAATTGAACCCAATGTCGGACGCGTTGCCGTTCCTGATGCAAGATTAGATGAGTTAGCCGCCATCGATAAAGCGGAAAAAATTGTTCCGACACAATTGGAATTTGTCGATATTGCCGGTTTGGTACGCGGTGCTTCAAAAGGTGAAGGATTGGGTAATCAATTTTTAGCCAACATCCGTGAAGTAGATGCAATTATCCACGTTTTACGTTGCTTTGAAAATGATGATATTACACATGTGGAAGGTTCTATTGATCCGGTACGTGATGCACAAACGGTTGAAACGGAATTAATGTTGGCTGATTTGGAAAGTTTAGAAAAACGAATTGTCCAAGTTGAAAAGAAAGCACGCGCCAACGACCGCGAATCGAAGGAAATCTTCCCGATTATGCAAAAAGTTTTAAATGCTTTGCGTGAAGGACGCCCTGCTCGCAGTGTTAAATTGGACGATGAATCACAAGAAAAGATTTTAAAATCATTTTTTTTACTGACATCAAAACCGGTTATGTATGTATGCAATGTTGATGAAGAAAGTGCTGCATCCGGAAATGATTATTCAAAACAAGTTATTGAATTTGCTGAAAAAGAAGGCGCCAAAGCCGTTATTATTTCTGCCGCCATTGAAGCGGAAGTTGCTCAATTGACAGACCCGGAAGAACAAAAAGAATTCTTAAAAACTTTAAATTTAGAAGAAACGGGCTTGAATCGAATCATAAAAGTGGGTTATAATCTGCTTAACCTTTTAACATTTTTCACAAGCGGGCCAAAAGAAGCTCATGCGTGGACGGTGAAAAAAGGGGCTACCGCTCCGAATGCGGCCGGTGTTATTCACACGGATTTTGAACGCGGTTTCATTCGGGCAGAAGTAATTTCTTACGCTGATTATGTTGCCTGTCATGGTGAATTAGGTGCAAAAGAGCAAGGGAAGTTGCGATCGGAAGGAAAAAGTTATATTATGCAAGACGGGGACGTTGTCCATTTCTTGTTTAATGTATAGAAAAAAGGAGAGAACAGATGCCATTAGCTACTTGGCGTGACAGTATGAAGTTGGATTATCCACCATTGGATGACGAACACAGAGCTTTTTTGGATGTTGTTAATCAAGCATATATGGCTGCTCAAGTTGATGACTTTCAAATGATTGAAAAAGTCTTTGAAAAATGCTATGACTATGCCCGCAACCATTTTTCTCATGAAGAAGATATTATGGAACGTGTTCAGTTCCCTGATATTGAAAATCATATGCGTTCACATCAAGTGTTTATTCATAATGTATCCGAAATGCGTCAACAATTTGATGTTGCTCCTTCCATTGAAGAAAAAAGAAAACTTTCATTGAAATTGGCAAACTTTTTAAACGTATGGTTGCTCGGCCACATTATGAGCCGTGATAAAATTTTAAAACCGTTTTTAATTCGTATTCGTAACTTGCCACCACGAATGAATTTTTAAATTATCGGCACCCAACACGTATCACGAATATCATCTGCACCGGTAATTAGCATAATTAGTCTGTCTACACCCAAAGCATTTCCGGATGCTTGTCCCATACCAAAAGTAAGTGCATCCATAAAATCTTCATCAATCGGATAAGTATAACCGTAAAGTTGTTTTTTCATTTTACTGTCTGCTTCAAACCGCCGGCGTTGTTCCGTCACATCTGTTAATTCCGAAAAAGCATTACACAACTCTACACCGCAAACGTATGCTTCAAAACGTTCGCAAACACGATTATTTGTCGGTTTTTGACGCGCCAAAGCACCCAAGCAAGTCGGATAATCATATAAAATTGTCGGTACTTTATGTCCCAAATTATGTTCGATTTTTTCCATCATAATACGAAAGAAAATATCTTCCCAAGAATCATCTTTACCACACCAAATACCGCTTTTCTGGGCAAGTGTACGCAACTTATCCGGTTTTGGTAAAACAAGCGGATTTTTATCCAACGTTGCCATAACATCCACACCGGCATATTTTTTAAAAGCCTGTGCAACCGTAATGCGTTCCCATTTTTCAAACGGATTACATTTAATATTTCCAAAACGCAAAAACTCAACACCGCAAACTTTGGCACAACGTTTAACCAAACTTTCCGTATCTTTCATCATAGACTTATAATCCGTATTTTTACGATACCATTCCAACATAGTAAATTCGGGCAAATGCGTTTGTCCGATGGCTTCGTTACGATAACAATGACACACTTGATAAATTTTCGGTAAACCGGCAACCAATAATTTTTTCATTGATAATTCCGGCGAAGTATGTAAATGCCGTTCAACAGATTCATCTCCTAACGGCGAATCCATCTGTGTTGTAAAAGCCTTTAAGTGCACTTCCATTCCCGGGCAAACCTGTAAAGCCGGTGTATCGACTTCCATAAAACCTTTACCATCGAAAAAATGCCGAATTTCTTTCAAAACCTTTGTACGAACGATTCTTTTATCCGCATTTTTCATATAATTTTCAGGTTGCCACCATTTTTTTTCTTTATTTTTCATCATCTTGCTCTTGCCTTTTGTTTCAAAATATGATATAGTGCTTTCGAATTTTATAATTATAGAGGTATCACAAAATGAAAGCACAAGCAAATCAAATCAGACCGGGATGGGTTTTAGACCACAACGGTAAACAATATTCTGTCACAAAAATCAATATTATTCAACCGGGAAAAGGTGGTGCATTTATTCAAGTCGAAATGCGTGATGTCAAAAACGGCATCAAAACCGAAGAACGTTGGAGAACTGCCGATACAGTTGAAAAGTTGATGAGTGAAGAATTCGATTGCACTTATTTGTACAAAGAAGGCAGCAATTTGATTTTCATGAATTCCGAAAACTATGATCAATTTGAAGTTCCGGAAGAATTGATGGGTGAATCTGCATTGTATTTGCAAGACAATATGGAAGTTTCTGTTAACTTTATTGAAGGAAAACCAATTGGTGTTAATTTACCGCCTCAAGTCGTTTTGGAAGTCAAAGAAACTGAACCAAGCATTAAAAATCAAACAGCTACAACATCTTACAAACCATGCGTTTTGGAAAACGGGATTAAAACAACTATTCCTCCTTTTGTCAGCGCCGGTGAAAAGATTGTTGTTTCTACTGTGGACAATTCTTACGTTGAAAGAGCAAAATAATGGCAGAACTTCGGGGAAAAATGTCGCCTATGGAAAGACGCAGAGCAAGTTTGGAACGTGCTGAAACACGCGAACAGCAACGCATTTCTTCTTTATCGGCGATATTAAATGTAATGGTCAAGGCTGTGCGCAAAGCCGGCCGCAGCATGTTGCGTGATTTCGGAGAAATTTCTCAATTACAGGTACGTGAAAAAGGTGCCGGTGATTTTGTTTCCGAAGCCGATACCAATGTCGAAAAAATATTGATTGAATCATTACAAGAAGATCGCCCCGATTATGGTCTGTTATCGGAAGAATGTGGAGAAATCCCCGCAAAAAATGGCTCTCCGTTCACATGGATTATTGATCCGATTGACGGTACAACTAATTTTATTCATGCTTTTCCTTATTTTGCAATTTCCATTGCTTTAAAATATCATGATGAAATTACAGCTGCGGTTTTATTCAATCCGATTACTAACGAATTGTACTATGCTGAAAAAGGACAAGGATTTTTCATGATGACAACGACAGGAAATAAGCGTTTACGTGTTTCCGGTCGCAATGATTTATCCACGTCTTTGGTTGGGTTAAATAACAAAGAAAATCAAATTGAAAAAACACTTGATCAGAAAGTTTGTTCTTTCCGTCACCTTGGCTCATGCACTTTGGAATTGGCTGCCGTTGGTGCCGGTCAGTTAGATGCTGTTATTTTAACAAAAAAACCATGTATTTGGGATATCGCTGCCGCCTGCTTGTTCATAAAAGAAGCCGGCGGACGTATGGCGACTTTATCCGGAAAAACTGATTTAAAGAATTTATCGGAAGCAGATATGGTTATTGCAACCAATTTATCTTTATTTCCCAAATTTCAAAAGGTTTTTAAATAATAAGGAGATTAAAAAATGAAACGTTTTTTTGTTTTTCTTATCCTCGGAGTTGTAATATCAACGGGTTTGGCAGCACAAACCAAAACACGTAAAGTTCCGTTTTTGCCCTATGCAGGAGCAACAATAGATGAAGATGTTAAAACAAAATCTGTAGCAAAAAAAGGAGCCTCCCCTGCCAAAGTTGCTTCCAACCATAAAGTTGTCCTTTTTGACAAGGACTCTTCCGTCATAAGAAAAGATCAAGTAAAAAATTTATATAATATCGGAAAGTGGTTGGAAAGAGAAGGCGGTGCTTATTATTACGTCTATATTTTTACGTCACCGGAAATATCCAGCGATTTAGCAAAAAAACGCGGCGATACGGTCATTCAATCATTGTCTGATTTTAATGTGGGCGAACCCATTGTACAAATTGAACATCGCAATGCACCGGTCATAAATCCTAACCGTGTTGAAGTTTCTCTTCGTTCAAGCACTGCTTCGTTGGGAAATGCCTCATCTAATTTTGGGGCGGCTTCCTCAAACACTTCACGTTCGAATTTTTAATTTTATAAAAAAAGTTGACAATTTATAAAAAAAGTACTTGCGTTTTGTTTTAAAGTAGTGTATAAATAAATTGTCAAGTTTTGAAGGAGTATTTAAAATGAAAAAAGACATTCATCCAGATTACCATGAAGTAACCGTTGTCATGACAAACGGTGAAAAGTTCACGACAAAAACAACGGCAGGTAAAGCTGGCGATACTATTCGTTTGGATATTGATCCTTTGACACATCCGGCATGGACGGGGATTCGTCGATTGGTTGATTCCGCCGGACAAGTTTCAAAATTCCAAAAGCGTTTTGCTGGTTTTACAAAAAAGAGTTAGTTTTGAAAGGCGTCTGCATCTGTGCGGGCGTTTTTTTTTACGAAAAAAGGAGTTTAGAATGAAAGAAGCAAAAGAAGCAATTGATACAAAATTAGTAAATAAATTTTTCTGGAAAAACGGAAAAAAGAAAGAAACTGTTGCTCGCTTTGGTGATAATTTTTCTTTTATTAAAGCAGAAAATTTTAAACCTCTTGGTGTAAGAAGCTTTTTAAAAGAACGAACTACACCCAAATTACCTTCTGAACTATTGAATAACGCAGGGCATCAGGGGATGTAAGTTTCCCAAAACAAACAATTTTATAATTGCTTTCTAACACAAAAGATGTTAGTATCACCGACATTGTTGGGGCGTCGCCAAGTGGTAAGGCAGCGGATTCTGATTCCGCCATTTCGTTGGTTCGAATCCAGCCGCCCCAGCCAAGTTGCATAAGTCGTCTAAAATGACGACTTTTTCTTTTATTTACAAGTAGTTGTATCAGTCCGTGTGCGAGTGCCTAAAAATATGAGATTTTTTACCTTACACGGACCAGCAATATCAAAAAGTCTTTGTTTTACAATAATGTTGTTCCGGGATTTGTCAAATTTATCCCGGAGTTTGACAATTAAAGAATCTTTGATAAAATGTAAAAAAATAAACAAAGGAGATTAAAATGATAAAAATCACTCGCAAAACAAAAACAATACTTTTAATTATGGAAATACTCTTTTTTCCATTTCTTATTTCACTTTATTTGTTTCCAAGTTTAGCGACAGAACGTTTTTGTTTTTACATGGTTCCAAATCCAGATGCCCCGATGATGAACGATGAGCTTTGGACTTGTGGATATTCACCTGCGATGTCTCTTATTTTTGAGCCACTCTTTTTTGGGCTATTTACTTTGATTGCTTTTCTATCAACAATTATTTGGACTTTTGTTAAAAAAAAGCCAAAGTATATCATTTTTGTTCAATTTTCATGGCTTTTCTTCCCGTTTGTATGTTTATTAACGTTAAATGGTATTTTATATCAGCTTTTTCCATACGAAGGAATGTATATTGAAAGCAATTATAACTTTTTTATTCCTGTGTTGTGGTTAATGTTATTCTCATTACTTTGGTTGATGCCTATTTTAATATCGTTTATTAGATACAAAAGAAGAAAAATTAACAAAGAAAATTTGCAGAACAACATTTATAAATGGCTTAAATGGAGTATTTACCTGTATATAATATATGCTGTTACATTTGTAGCTTTGGCAATATTTAGTCCATTATTCAGACTTTATTTTCAGATGTTATAGTCCGTACTCTGCAAGACAACTCCAGCCAAGTTGTGCAAGTCGTCTGAAAAGGCGACTTTTTTAATAGAAAAATCGATGGGGTTATTCTTAATTTAACCGGAAATATTATTCAATAATTTTTCTTGCAAATATTTTTTCCCGCTATAGACTAGAACTTAATGAAAAGTAGAAGGAAATCAAAAATGTCAGATCAAAATAAAATCGTATTCAGTAAAATTCCCTATTACATAGTTTGTGTTTTGTTTGGGCTTGTTATTGGTCTGCCTTTTATATTGCCTCTTTTTTTCCCTTGGACCAAAGATTATGCAGGATGTGAACCATATTCACCTTATCCCAGTGTAAGAAGACTTCTAATACTTTCTCATTTAACATTAATATTAATTTTTATTTGTATGATTTTCTTTGCTTTGATTAGGAAAAAAGGCAAAGCATATTTTATTCATTATTTAAAGCTTTTATTGGGATCTTTGTTTTCCTTTATATTGCTCTGTTTAATCGGCTTGATTTGCGATTACTTGGCATAGATAAGGAAATGGTTTGTATCAAACACGCTGTGTCCAGCCAATAAAAAGCATTTTAAAATATTTGAAATTCATCTTGGCAAGTTTGTTTGACTTTTGATCATTTTTCATGTACAATACTTAGATGTGATTAATTAAAAAAAGGAAAATAAAAATGACTGATGAAAGTAAAATAGAAGAATTGCCGTCTTTTTTTCAAAAGAAAATTAAAGAATTGGATAATTTTCGTGACGAAGATTTATTGTACGGAAAAGAATGCACAAAGCGCATTTACATGGATGCTTATGCTGTCGCTAAATATTGTGTTACTTTAGATAAATTGGAAAATGAATTTATAAAAGAAAGCTCAAAAAAACAATATGAGCATGTCCCAGAATTGGATCCAAATCATTCAAATATAAGTTTTGCCATGGTTATTTCTTATGCAACACAGTATTTGGAAACAAAGGACTTGCCTCCATTTTTTCAAAGAAAAATCGAAGAAATAAACGGAAAGTCGGATGATGATTTCTTTTTTGGAAAAGATCTGACAAAAAAGCTTGTCAAAGATGCTTACGAATTTGTCAAAAACTGTGGTGATATGGCCGAATTAGAACGTTTCTTTGGACAAAAAGAAGAAGAACAATGTAAAGAAGCTTCTCAGATTCTGAAGAATTCAGATCATTCAGGAGCAAGTTTAAGTATGGTTATAGGTTATGCAAAACAATATTTCGAAAGTGAAATAGTGGCAAGAAAAAAAGCTGCAGAGAGAATTAATGGCGGAAGATAAGCGCTATTGCGTTAATTTAACAAGGCTTCATATTTAGAACAACAAGATGATAAAGCAAAACACAGAACAAGTAGTATTTTCTTCGTAATTTTCTCCTTTTTTACACGCTATTTGACATTTTAATTTATTGCAACATGAAATTTATTTCGTATATTGCACGCTGTGTCCAACCAAGTTGTGTAAGCCGTTAAAAATGACGACTTTTTATTTTGTTAGCAAGTGGTTGTGTCAGTCCGTGTGCGAGCATTCAAAAATGTGCGATTTTTCGCCTTACACGAACCAGCATTGTCAAAATATCCTTGTTTTTAACTTTTTATTTAACGGAATATAAATTAAAGCATGCATTCTACTTTTCTGCTGAATAATTAGCCGTAGAAATTAAAAGAACCGTCCATTTGGACGGTTCTTTTATCGATTGATAGGACTTAGATACCTTTTGATCCTTTTTGAGCAGCTTTAATAATTTTTACCATTTCTTTTGCTTTTTTCTCTTCTTCTTTAGCAATATCTAAAGCCGTTTTACCTTTTTCTTTTTGAGCAGCTTTAATCGTTTTTATTATTTCTTTTGCCCTTTTTTGTCTTTCTTTTGCTCTTTCTTTAGCAACATCTAAAGCAGTTTTACCTTTTTCTTTTTGAGCAGCTTTAATAATTTTTACCATTTTTTTTGCTTTTTCTTCTTTTTCTTTAGCAACATCTAAAGCTGTTTTATCTTTAACGTTTTTTGTTCCCATTTTCTCATCCTTTCATTTTATAACTTAATGGTTGATCGGTTTTTTTATTAGTTCTCAAAACCACAATATCTTATTATATCATTATTATAAAAATTTTTCAAGAAAAAAGCGGTTGTTTAATATTTCAACTTTTTACAATATAAAAAACTTTCTTAATCCGCATTCTGTATATTGTGTCCGGCCAACAAAATTCAATCCATATACAACTGGGTCAAATTCATTTGCTTTCTTAAAAGTTCATGAATACTGAAGTTTGTTTTTTTGTAGGCTACTTTCGGATATTTATCCCCACCCTTAGCAATATAAGACGATGTTAAAACGGTATATTCTTTATCTAAATCCAATGCATTACCTTTAATTGTAATATTCTTAATTTCCTTATCTTCGGGGGAAAAGTCATAATCAATCCCCGATGTTTGCAACAAGGCATTTGTTTTCATATCAGTCTTGTAATCAGCAATACCATGTTCTATAAATTCTTTTATTTGTTTTCCTGTTAATTGAACTAAAACAGCTTCATCATCAAACGGCAGAACATCCACCAGATTTTGATAAAAAATCTTCCCTGCCGGTAAACCTTTTCTGATAGATCCGGAATTTAACAAAACACCATCGATGGACGGATAAGCCGAATGTAACATGTGTGTAAGATATTTTCCGATTGGGCAGTCTTTATCACAGTAATTTTTTCCGGGAGTAAAGTTAAAAGAATTTTCTAAAATAGCAATTGGCTCCGTCAAAACGGGATCTAATTGATCCTCTGCTTTTTCAATCAACTCTAATCCACGGGGATTGTTTGGAATTTTTTTGCTCATAGGAACGGTATTTCCTTGATATTTAATAACATGTCCTTTTGCATCAAAGGTTACCTGTAATCGCCCGACATATTGTCCCCCCATTCCCGATGTCACAATTAAAGTCTTTCCCCGATTTATCTCAACAGGATACGGGCCGTCAGCCAGTGTTCCAAGATCATTGTTAAGCAACGAATGGGAATGTCCGCCGACAATGACATCTATTTCCGGGCATTCTTTTGCCAATTTTTTATCCGCATCCAATCCGATGTGAGATAAAACAATAATAATACTTATGCCCTGCTCTTTTAGAAAATCAATTTCTTTTGAAACAGCCTCAAAAACGGGTGTAACAGATATATTAGGATTGTTCAATATGTCTGTTTGGGGTGTTAATACACCGATAACGCCGATCTTATGCCCTTCTTTTTCTAAAATAATGGAAGGCCTGACTAAAGGAAACAGCTCTTCTGTTTCAGATATTTTTAAATTCGCGACAACAACAGGCACAGACCATTTTTGAAAGAAAGATATTGTTTCCGATAAATTATCATCAAATTCGTGATTACCCAAAGTAACTGCATCGTAAGGCATTTCCTCAAACAAAGGGAGTAAATATTTACTCTTTGTCAGCGTATAAAAGAAAGTGCCGGTAAAACGATCCCCCGCATCCAAAATAAGACTGTTCGATGACCTTTCTTGTTGTAAAAAAGTAATTATACGCGCAAACCCGCCCAAGCAATCTGAATCCGGTGCACAATCGTGTGTATTGTCAAATGGAAGTAAATGAGAGTGCAAATCATTTGTGTGAACTAAATTTAATGTAAAATCATTTGCCCCGTCAGCTTTAAAATTACTGCAACTACATAAGCAACAGGTAAAAAGAATAAAAAATAATTTTCTAATCATACAAACTTTCCTTCAGAAATTGAATGTATTTTTAACATATCAAAAAATAAAATGCAGTGCAATATCATATTGGCTTATGTATTGCGAAAACATTTTAATCTATAACTTTGAGATGTTTTTTAGATAGTGTTACACTGATAAAATTAGCTTGAAAAATATGTTTGTATTTTTGGGAATGATGATTTATAATGATTTTGCTATAAAAGTTACTTTAAGGAGTTTCCATGAAAAAAATCTTATCTGTTTTTATTTTAACATTTATAATAGCATTATCCGTAAATGCAAAAGAACAAAAAATCTATTATCGTGATAAAGTTAAATGCAATGATGAAAGAACTTTTTGCAAGGATGAAAAGGGTAACCCAATAACCGGTATTGTTGAATCAATAAAAAATGGAAAACGTATAATAGCTATAGAATATAGAAATGGCTTTAAGGAGGGCAAAAGAATAGTATATTCTTCTGATGGAATACATCCTGTACTTGAATTTTCTACAAATAGAAATGGAGATCTCGATGGTAAAAGCAAAAGCTATTGGGGTGATACACATACAATAAGAAGCAAAGCTACATGGAAAAAAGGAGAACAAAAGGGAAAAAGTATAATGTACTATAAAAGTGGAAAAAAACAGTGGACTTCGCAGATAATTGAACCGATTGAAAGTGTTGATGTTACCCCTATGAAATTTGAGTTTTTTGACAGAAACGAACAGTTGTTTGCAACATTTGATATCAACGGCATAACATGCTACGATAAAGATAAAAAGGCCAGAAATGCGACAACTGCCGAAAAAATATTGAAGATAAACGCTATTTGGGAAGAAATGGAAAATGCGTTAACTAATCCAGAATTAAATCCAAACAAGGAACCTGACTTCACATTTTTATGTGAATAATTTTTATTTAAAAACCGTAGAATTTTACAGCTTGACTTTTGACAACCCTTTCTATATGGTAAAAACAGTGTTGTTTTTATAAAAAAAAAGGAATTAAAATGCATGCTATTTTAGAAAAAATACAAAAAATTGGAATTGTTCCGGTTGTAAAAATTGATAAAGCCGAAGATGCAATTCCTTTGGCAAAAGCATTATGTGCGGGCGGATTACCCTGTGCAGAAGTAACATTCAGAACAGATGCGGCCGCAGAAGCAATTGGCTTGATGGTAAAAAATTTTCCGCAAATGTGTGTCGGCGCAGGAACGGTACTGAATTCAACGCAAGTTGATGCCGCCATTCAATCGGGGGCTCAATTTATTGTTAGTCCGGGTTTAAATCCTAAAACAGTTCAATATTGCATTGATAAAAATATCCCCGTTGTTCCCGGAATCAGTTCTCCTTCGGAAATTGAATTAGCTATTGAATTGGGATTGGATGTTGTTAAATTTTTCCCGGCAGAACAATCAGGCGGGTTGGCTAAAATTAAGGCGATGTCAGCCCCCTATACAACAATGAAATTTATGCCAACCGGCGGCATCAATGCCAAAAATTTGAACAGTTATTTAGACTTTCCGAAAATTTTGGCTTGCGGTGGTTCTTGGATGGTTCCGGCAGATTTAATCAATAATGGCGAATTTGATAAAATTGAACAGTTAACTCGTGAAGCCGTTCAAACAATGTTAGGTTTTGAATTGGCTCACATCGGTGTAAATGAACAAAATGAAGAAAGCGCCACAAAAACAGCAGACCGTTTTTCCTATATTTTCGGTATGGAGAAAAAGGTTGGAAACAGCTCTATTTTTTCCGGTAACGCGTTGGAAGTTATGAAAGCTCCTTATTTGGGAAAGAATGGGCATATTGCGATTAAAACAAACTATATAGAAAGAGCCGTTAATTATTTGTCCTCTGTTTTGGGTGTAGAATTTGATGAAAAAACCACTAAAACAGATGCAAAAGGTAAAATGAAAGCCATTTATTTAAAAGAAGAAATTGGCGGATTTGCAGTACATTTAGTACAAAAATAGGAGAAAAAACATGTCAAAAATAGTTACAATGGGTGAAATTATGTTGCGTTTATCAACGCCAAATTTCGAAAGATTTATTCAAGCTGATGAATTTGATATTAACTATGGCGGCGGAGAAGCAAATGTAGCAGTATCTTTGGCCAACTATGGGCATAATGCTGAATTTGTTACTGCCGTTCCACAAAATGAAATCGGTGAATGTGCAATCGCTGCATTAAGAAAATATAATGTAGGAACAGAACATATTGCAAAAACCGGTTCCCGATTGGGCATTTATTTTCTGGAAAGCGGCTCTGCTATGCGTCCGTCTAAAGTTATCTATGACCGCGCAAATTCATCAATTTCTACCGCCACGGAAAAAGATTTTGATTTTGATGCAATTTTTAAGGATGCAGATTGGTTCCATTTTACGGGAATTACTCCGGCATTATCGGATAGTGCCGCGGAATTAACTGAAAAAGCCTTGATTGCAGCGAAAAAACACGGTGTTAAAGTTTCTGTTGATTTGAATTTCAGAAAAAAACTTTGGACATCGGAAAAAGCACAAAAGGTTATGACAAATTTGATGCAATATGTCGATGTTTGTATCGGGAATGAAGAAGATGCAGAATTGGTTTTGGGCTTTAAACCGGGTCAAACAGATGTCACAAGCGGAGAGTTAGAGCTCGCAGGATATAAATCTATTTTTGAACAAATGGTTGCAAAGTTTAATTTTGAATATTGTGTATCATCTTTACGTGTCAGTCGTTCTGCTTCTGATAACGGTTGGTCAGCTTGTATATACAAGGCTGCTACTAAAGAATTTTATCATTCAAAAGAATATACCATTCGCCCGATTGTAGATCGTGTCGGTGGTGGTGATTCATTTGCGGCCGGCGTTATTTGCGGTTTATTAGACGGTAAAGACTTTAAATCTGCTTTGGAATTTGCTGTCGCCGCTTCGGCTTTAAAACACACAATTCCGGGAGACTTTAATTTTGTATCCAGAAAGGAAGTCGAAACACTTGCCGGTGGTGATGCTTCTGGACGTGTCCAAAGATAAAAAAATAACCAACAAAAAAAACCGTCCATTCGGGCGGTTTTTTTATTATTTTTGCTTCACAAAAGTTACCCAAATAATACCATTATTTTTCCCACTTACAACTTTTATCCAAAGCACCGGGTTGCTTTTCTTCATCAAAATCCAATTCTTTGTTTTTATTCTTTCTGATGTTCTCATCCCAATCAAATACTTCTTTGGCACATTGCCCGACACGGGTATTCAAATCTTGCTCCTTCGGTTTATCTTCGTTAATCTTTAAAATACATTCTTCCAATTTCTTTTTCATTTTCTTTTTGCGGACCGTTTGATCAATTTTAACATGCATATCTTCATGTTTTTTTATTGCATTATATTCGCAAGAATCTTCCGGATATCGATCATCTATATAAACATAAAAATCGCCCTTTTTATAATAAAGTTTCATTTCAACGTTGGTTATTTGTTTGCATCCTTTTCCCTTCGATGTTTTGTAGTTATATTCATAAGATATATAATATCGTGTACATCCAACCGGCACATAACTTACATATGTTGCGTCTGAACATGCTTTTTGAACGTCTTTTGCCGGTTTACTGTAATATTGTGGTTCAATTTTATGAAATGACAGTTGTACAGATGGCTTTTTTACGCTACATTCAGCATAGGAAACACCTGTACAGCAAAAACACAAACAAAAAGCAATCAAAAGTTTTTTCATCTTATCCCCTTTTCTTACATACTATCCAATATGCTCATGTATTGCAACATAAATATAGCCTTCCGTGAATTACAAAAGCTTTTAACCCAATCCCCACTAAGTTAAATGGCTCACCGGAAAAAATACTTGCAGTTATGCACATTTTAAGTTATGCTTTTTTTAATTAAAAAGGAGATTTATCGTGAAAAAAATCAATTGGAAAAGTGTTGCAGGTTGGGTGGTAGCAATCGCCGTTATCCTTGGTGTTATCGGATATAATGCATACGAAAATGAAAAACAAACCACATCCGGCAAAATAAAGGTTTACACCCTTCTACCTTTAAGCGGTAGTGCGGCCGCTTTCGGACAACAAGCCAAAAAAAGCATTGATTATGCCATCCAAAAAGAAGAATATCCTTTTGATATAGTTTATGTTGATTCAGAGAGCGAGCCGATGAAAGGACTGACAGCCTTGCAATCTCAAACAATCTCACAAGATAAACCGATTGTTTTGTCTATGATGTCTTCTGTCGGATCTGTTGTAGCACCTTATGTCGACCAGAAAAAAGGATTTTTATTTGCTATTGTAGCGCAATCCATTGCAGCAGACGTTGCTTCCTATCAAAAGGTTACCAATCCTATTCCGGATATTCTTAATCCATTGGTAAATTGGATAATAAAATCGTATAAAAAAATTGATGTTGTTTATTTGATGGACGAATATGGTTTAGCGGAAAAGAATTATTTGGTTAATCAATTGAGAAAAAATAATTTTGACAATATTAACGAATTGGCGTTACCTTTAAATGTTAAAGATCCTAAAAATGAAGTTGTCAAACTGTTATCAACCAATCCGGAAGCGATTATCATTTTAGGAAATCCGACTTTGGGATATATCAATTTATTTAAAGAACTTCATCTGCAAGATTTTAAAGGGGATATTATGGCTGATGGTACTTTAATGCAACCATTTGTTCAGAAAAGTTTACAATCGTATGCCAACGGAACAATAGGCATAGCGAATATGCCGGACATAGAAACAGAACTGACAACAGAACAGAAAAATTTGAAAGAAGAATTGGAAAAAGTTGGTTTGAGAGCTTATATTTTGCCAGTTCAAACAATAGATGCTTTGAAATTAATTAAATATACGATTGAAAATAATTTACCATTTGAACGTAAAACATATGAAAATTTAAAAAATTGGAAAAGCATTTCAGGGGATCCGGTTTCTTTTAAGGATGGAGAAAGTTCTTATAAACCGTATCTTGTCCGTTATTCAGATGAAAAATTTTATCTGTTAGATGAAGAAAAACAGTAACTTTATAAGCAGTTAACGTGAATTCTTAGCCTCAGGGTTTATTGAATTTTCACATCAGCCACATAAAGTTTTAAAATGTCATCACAATTTATTTTTATAATTTGGTTATCAATAATCATATCCATTTTACCGGGTCTGAAAGTATTTCCATACCCCCTAACAGATATCGTTTTGTTTTTATTTTTTTCTTTATTTTCGATTATTTTTACCAATTCGTCTCCTACAGATACCGTAATACCGGCAGCATCTATACATATTGTTTGACTATTTGCATCCTTCATTATCAAACTCACACCTTTCAAAGAGCCCGGTCGGAAATAAACATAACCGCCTGTAACAAATCTACCCGTTCTTGTGTATTCACCCTCTACCTGAACCTTGTGGCCATCCCACAATTTAACCAGATTTACTGTCGTTCCATCAGGAGCTTGTTCTGTTAGCATACGTTTTAAACTGGCATCACGATAAATTCCATACCCCAGATATAATGCAACGATAATGCCAATAAATAAAATTCCTTTAATATACGGCCATAAAGAATTCATAGGTCGATACACTTTTTTTACTTTTGGAGAACTTTGGGAAACATAATTTCCGGCAAAAATATCTTCCTTACTAATTTTAACTTTTTCCATATTTCAACCTTTCGTATAAAAATATACTAACAAAAAAATTTTTTTTCAAAGTAAAATCTGTTTTGCGAGAAAAATAATTTTAAACGTTTAGAATATTATTTTGGGCATAAAAATAATGCAATAGTTAGTATGCGCCAGCATACCAATCAACCGGACAAGTATTTCCAAAATGACCTCCCATTTGATTGCACACTAGCTTCAACAGAAAAATCATCATTTATTTGGAATGGTTATTGTTCTTTTCAGCACTTGCTATTTTTTCCATTATTTGAGGAATAACCTCGGTTACATTAGACAATCTTTGCACAGCATCTGCGCATTCATCATTTTGCGTCTTTTTCATATATTCGACGTTCTTCTGCGTTAAATTACCAACATAACTTTCACGAACTGCCACAGGTTTTTGATCTGTTTTAAATCCAAAATTAGAAACATCCTTTTGTATGTCTTTTGAAATTGAATCAAAGTTTTCTATAACGAAATCAAGGGCATCTTGCTTAACAGGATAATCTGGCGCTATACCAATTCCTTCGTAACGTCCTTGAATTGTATCTGAAGCACTTGCTCCAAGTGATATACTTACTTTTCCCCAAAATGGTAAGGGAAGAGCTGAATCACCGGTAGGCGCGCTACCAAATTGCAGGCAACCTTTTGTATTTTCTCCAATAAAGCGAACATAAGGATGCGCTGCCAATTTTTCACAAGTTGCTTCGGAATTAGAGCCAGTATCTCTGTCTGTTAAGACAAAAACCGGCTTATTAAAACCTAATTCGGGATTAAAAGGATAAGTGTCTGTCCATTTCTCACCCTTTATTTCTTTTGTTTTGCCAGAAAAGGATCTGTTTACAATTTCTTGTTTTTCTTCCGCAGATGATTTTTTCATATAAGCGGAAATAAGAGCCCTTTCCAATGTATCCCGCATTAAAGATGCACCACCACTGGTAACTGTATTACCATAAAGGGTTCTTGCCAAATAATCCCCAATGTAAGGCCACCCTCCTCGATTTCCCCTTAAATCGATAACTAAAGCATCTGATTTTTGGAATCCTTGTTTTGATAAATGAACGGCCAAATTCGTAAAATCGTCAACTAATTCTTTTTTAAATTTCCCATTTTCATCAAATGCCGCAAAACTGGATATTCCCACAACATATACCTTATGCCCGTTTTGGTTAACTATCCCCGTTTTCCATTGGATACCGCTTGTTTGATCGGATAAATTCTGTGGTAATTCTTGCCTGTTGGCAAAATTAGTTCCAACCTGATTAGATACACTTAAATAGCGTTCTATTTTACCTCGCTGACATTTATCAATATCGTCTTTTTTCAGTAATTCACGCAATTCCCTTTGAAAATCTTTCTCTTCTTCTGCTGGTAATTGATAAGCAGAGCCATCAGAATTAAGAACATTAAAATGATTATCCGGAATATGCTTCATTTGAAGCTTGAAGATATCCGCCAAAATTTCATCAACTGTTTTAGGCGTTTCTTGTTGGTATAACTTCAAAAAAGCATGTATGAAATCGTCACGAACTTTCTCCGGAAAAACAATATCCGGATTACCATCAGCAAATCCCCCATGCCCATTATATAAAAAACGCCCCATAAAAGCCAACATTTTACGTTGTTCCGATAATGTAAGCACTTCATCCTTTGCTTTTGGATTTTCAAGCACTATCAAATCTTTTTCCGACAAAGAATTAATTATATTTTCAAATTCAATTTTTTCCAATGCCGGTTCAACAAATCTTGGAGAAAAAGCTTTTCTTTGTTCTTCTTCCTCAGGATCATACGGATTAACACCATTGGGTGCGGGGCAAAAATTAGAAAGTAAAGGACTTTCATTTAATTTGTGCTTAAAGCCTGCCTCTTTTGTTGTTAAAGCAATCTTTAATGCTTCTTCACTTTTACATCTGATATCGGGCTCATGTCCTATACATTCGATATTTTCCCCTTTTTGATCATAATATGTTAATTTTGTACAAGCAACTCTTAATCCAAAACCACAAGGCAAATTTACCCATCCTTGCTGGTATTGTTGCATTCCTTTTGTATTTTCCCCTATAAAAAGAGTTTTAGGATGGTGCAAAAACAAAGTGTGTGCGCTTTCCGCAGCAGATCCGACACGACCGTCAAATAAAATATTGATATCACCTTTGTACCCCTGTTCTTCATTAAATGGATAATATTTTTCTGTCTGATCAAATATGGCTCTGTTTTCACCGCTAAAGTTCTGACGAGGAAGTACTTCAACATCTTCAGGACAAAAACGACCGAATATTCCATGTGTTTTATATATATAATCCCCTATCGGTGTATCCCTGGTCTCACAACGTTTGTATGAATTTACATAATTACCATAAGTTCGTTGTGCAATATGAGCTATCGGTTTATCTTCGCCCCCTCCATTTCCTCGAACATCTAAGATAATCTTTGACCAAATTTTACCTGATTGACCATACAAAGCATCGAAAGTCCTAATAAAACGTTCCCAGTCATTATATGTTCCTCGTTTTCCCCCAAAAGAAGGGATCCTAACCAATAGAATATTTTGCCCGTCTTTTTCAATTCTTCCTATTTCCCAACATAATTTTTCATTTAAAGTGTTTTCTTCGTTACACACATGATAACCTTCAATGCTACTCAATTCTTCTGGTATTTTTTCAGGAACTTCCTTTTGTTCTTCTCTATTATGAGATTCTTCTAATGACGTGTATAAAAGGCAATGATTATCTTGAATAAATCTGTGTGGACTTTCTAATTGTCTTGCAAAAGACCTTATATCTATTGCATCTTTAAC
Organism: Alphaproteobacteria bacterium; assembly: GCA_017962565.1. Taxonomy (GTDB): domain Bacteria; phylum Pseudomonadota; class Alphaproteobacteria; order CAAHEQ01; family UBA3637; genus CAAHEQ01. The sequence goes on from JAGCVC010000001.1 coordinate 93,011, forward strand.
ATTATTATAAAGATTTTCTACTTCTTTCTTAAAATTATTAATATTTTCCTCACCAAAACTATTAAATCCAACATGTTCAGAAATAAGCTTTGCATAAGTAGCTATGTTATATCGCTGCTCATCCGGAGATAAAAATTCCTTCAGTTTCTTACTTTCGTTTTTCTGTCCCGACTGAAAGTGATTAACCAAATCATCAAATGAAAAGGCATTCGGATTTTCTTCCGTAGAACGAATAATGTCCTCCAGACCTATTGTTTGTATAATTTCTTCAAAATTCATTTTTGACTGCCTTCCATTATTCTGTATACACCTGTAATTATACCACTATATTAAGAATAAGTCAATTTTTTGGGGTTAAAACAGCAAATTATAATATTTTATGTAATTATACGGATTTATTATTGGTACAATGCAAATAATAACATTGACCTGAATGCAATTATATTATATTTTCATAAGGTATGATGATTAAAAAGGATCTGATATGAAAAAAATGTCATGGGAAACTCTTCTTAACCCTTTAGGGACAGATGAAGAAAAGCGTAAAATTATACAGTTTATTGATGAAATCTTACAAACCAATGCAGGTAAGCAATTGTTTAAACGGCTTGCAAAATGTTCCAAAAACCAAAAAATCGTTTCCGTTCGATTTGATGATTTTGAAAAAAAATACAATTCTAAAACGATGTACGGGACGCATTCCCAGGAAGGACAATATATTGAATTAGATAAAAAAGTTTCCTGTTCAATTGTATTGGCTCATGAACTGATACATGCTTGTCAACCCCAAACCGTCTCGGATTTGTCAATAAAAACATTTGCAACAATAAAAACATATGCAATTACCGAAAAATTAGCAGAATTAGACGCTCTTTTAGAAGAATTTATTATTTTTTATGAACTTTCATGTAATGATAAAAAATATTATTTAAAAGTTAGGCCAAATACCATATATGGAGGTTATTTATATAGGTATTTTTTAAAAAAGGGAAAAAATCCTCGACAAGCAAAAACCGAAATAGCTAAAATTTTCTGGACAGGCAATGTTACTGGCATAAAAACACCCCTTCAATATAAAATAGCAAAAGCAGTTTATTATTGGAATGAATATTACAATAATGATCTTTCTTTAAGATCCCGCTATGTTTTTTTAGATGACAAAAACATTCAATTAGAAACTCGAATATTAGATAATTTGGTTAAGAATATGCAAATTAATTTAACCAAAGAATATTTTTTAACAAATGGCTTTTATATATACGATATAGATAAACTGGGCATAGCAGATATTGAAACTCCAGTTTTAGGTACAAAATTAGGCGTTGGTAATTCTTGTAAATCCATCCTTGCTGCTTTAACGTTTAAATCAGGAAAAATTGCAAAATTCAATGCATATAAAGATGGTCAGTTGGATTTTACTATTGATTACAACAAAAATGGGAAGAAAAAAGTAAAAGATTTTTACGAAAATGGTAAATACAATGGATCATATGAGTGTTACTATTATATAAATGGAAAAATTAAAAAGAGTATAACCTATAAGGATGGTAAATTCGACGGAATATGGACCAAGTATTTTTCAAATGGTAAAGTTAAAGAAACTATAACCTATAAAGATGATAAACTTGACGGAATATTGACCAACTATTTCTCAAATGGTAAGGTTAGAGAAACCTACTTTTGTAAAGATGGTAAATTTGATGGACCTTCAACCTACTATTTTCCAAATGGAAAAATTAAGAACACATGTTTTTATAAGAATGGCAAACTTAATGGGTTATCAACTAGCTATTCCTCAAATGAAAAAATTAAATATGAATTTACGTATAAAGATGGCATTCTAAATGGTGAATATGTATTTTATCGAAAAAACGGAATAAAAGATTGCAAAGGTTTTTATATCAATGGTGTTAAAAACGGAACGCAGATTCAATATCGTAAAGATGGACAAACTCCAAGTCTTATACACAATATTCTTAATGACATGAGAATAGGAATGAGTGTTGCTTATTATAAAGATGGAAAGACAGTTGAAATAACGACCTCATATATAGATGATAAACGCAATGGTCCCAGAACGTATTATAAAAAAGATGGAAGTATAAAGTGTATTGAAATTTATAAAGACGATATTTTAGTTGAAAAAAAATAAAAACATGGAACTGCGACAAATTAAAACCGAACAAGATATTGAAATTGTAAAAAGCTTTTTTTACAAAATATTTTTGGATGAATCAGGTTACAATTTAAGTCATTTTAAACAATCCTTAACAGGAAAACATCATTTTAAACGTTTAGAATATTATTTCGGATACGAAAATAATGCAATAATCGGTATATGCGGTGTGTATGCCGATCAACCGGATGAATGTTGGTTGGGATGGTTTGGAGTTTTGCCACAATATCGCAGAAAAGGTTATGCGACAGCAATGCTAAATTTATTAACGAAAATAATGAAAAATTATGGGTACAAAGTTTGTCGTATTTATACAGATGTTGTTACCAATAAAGATGCTGTTTGCTTATATACAAAACAAGGGTTTAAGCAAGATTCCGCTTATTTGGGTAATATTATAACCATGTCAAAATCATTAGACGGCGTTACAATTGCAAAAAAATGGAACGGCAAACCGGTGGCTTTTGTCGAACCAAGAAAGGAAAGAGAAAAATGAAAATACAAATTGATTTTTTTAAGCGTTATCGTGAAGCTCAAGCCTTGTTGTGTTTGTGGCTTACTTTCCTTTTTGTTATTTGTCTAGTAGCAACTGGGAAAGTGGATTTTTATGAATTTTTTTTACCATTCATATCCATGAGTGGTGTTTTCTATTTAGTTGTTTCATTCTTACTGATTAGCAACCTTAAAAGAAAACTAAAGAAAAAACACAAAAAATCCACGTTAGAACAGATGTTAGAAAATGAAATAAAATTATCTCAAAACCCAACACAGTTGATATGCATATATGAAAAGCTTAAATCATATAAAGAAAACGATTTTTATTATGATATTCTAATCGAGATTGTTTATGCACTTAACAAAATAAACGCTTTTCCAAAAGAAGTAAAAGAGTGGTTGAATCCGGTAGATGACTTTTCTGAAGAAACACTATCCGCAGTCATGGAGGAATTTATTGCCATGCGTTCAAACAAATTAAAGGATGCAATTGCTGTAGAAGCTTTTTGCGATGGTTTCATTTCTGCAAAACAAGCTTTAGCTTGTACAGACTGTGACAAATATCCCAAAACAGTCGCATTACTTTTATCAGATCCGGAGGATTATGATAACATTCGGGAAACTGTTGAAAAAGAAAAACGTAAGAATAAATAATAAAAAACCTTAATAAATACTCAGCTTAAGATCTCTCTTTTGAGCGGCCAACAGCTTGCGAATAATCATTTATCGAAGGAATAACCCCTATTGCATTTAAATGTTCATATAATTTCGGAGCAATAGTTTGTATCAATTGTACCGGCTTTATATTCTGTCCATAAGGTAAAACATCCGTATTATATGTCCCGTCCATAAGGCGTTGACAAAAAGTCGGCCATTCTGCTTTAATAGTTTCCCTTTCATCTTGAAGCACTTTTCTTCCCTGCATAAATTTTTCTGAAGCAATATCTTCATACTTGATCTTACCCAATAAACAATCTTCTATTTTTTTCAACTCTTCATCAGAACATTTAATCCAACCGTCTTTAGTTGTATGCCGTTCAATAGAACTTTTATAAGCAACTTCGTAGAATTTTTTTGGTTCTGGTTTTTTTTGAGAAAATTTCCGTATAAGAGCTTTAACTGAAGATTCCGGATAATCTTTTTGAGAAAACTCTTTTATAAAAGTTTCAACGGTTTCTGTTTTTCTTTGGAGTTCCGTTCCATTTGTTTTGTCATAAATATCCCTAAAAAATCTGTATTCACGGCTTGATCTTAAATGTTCTCGAATAGCCTCGGCATTTGGAACTTCTTCCTTATGTTCTTTTAAATAATTGTCCAATTCCAAATCTACCAAATTTCCGATAGCATGTGCATCAAATTCATTAGCCACGGCATATGCAACGGCATGCAAAATATGACTTTTGGGAGATATGTTATAAGAATGCCTGAATTCGTGTGGTACAAGCCCCAGCCAACCATATTTTTTGGTTGGTTTTGTTTCATAATAAGAAATTTGAATACTTTTTTCGGTTTTTCTTCCCACATCTAAAGCTTCTTTAAATTCTTCAATAAACAATGGTGGATTAAGATCTGCATTATGTTTTAATATTTTCAAAGCCGTTGGAGATTTGACCATAACATCTAACATTTCAAACATGTCACGAACAAAAGAGGTCGAACCTTGAACATCTATAGTTTTTTCTTTGCTTTCGTTTTCCCCTTTTGGTAAAACATAAGAACACTTTACTTCCTCTGCCTGTTTTGAAATAGCAGAACTTGTTTTCAGTCTCTTTATCAAAGAACTTGTCATCAGTTTCTTTATCAAAGAATTTTTCATTTGCACATCCTTCCTTTTTTTCATTTTACTTATAAATATTCTAACAATAACTTATCACTAGCCCGGAATACACAATACCAAACAACATCAAAAAGGGTATCACAACATACGGCCACGAAACTTTTTTAAATAAAAATAAAATAAAAGAAACAATTAAGATAGATGAAAGTATCAGTAACATCATTCTGCGGGAATATCGGAAAAGTTCTGCAAGAGCTGAGGTGAAGGTGAAATCAGCACAAACAAGACAAAGGCCATAAAAGAGTAATAAATACAATGGCAAAGAAAGAAGCAAAAATCCTGAGAATTTTTTAAAAGAAACTTTTTTCTTGGTTATTACTCTTATCAAGAAAAATACCAAAATCGGCATCACAAGAAAAAAAGTTAAAGGACCATAATCTAACGTATCCTCATAGGCATAACATTGTTTTGTTTCACATAAACTTGCACACATCAAGGGGGACATTTTTATATTTTTTATTCTATCGATAATTTTCATGATTCTCTCCTTTACGACACCTTACATTTATAACATAAAAAAAGAGGCTTTTCAACACTAAATTTGTCTGTCCTAACATGACTGGATTGGTTATATAAAAAAACTTGCATATTTTTTATTTTATAATATAAAATGTTGGAAGTAGATTACATTTAGCAAAATTAAAAGGGACAAAATCCATGAAAAAAAGCTTATTATTCGCCTTATTATTATGTTTGTTAGCAACACCTTGTTGGGCAAACGTTATTATTCCGGTATTTATTTTATTTCCTGTTGTTATTCAATCATCACTCTTCGGAGTTTCATGGAAAGAAATATTCCATTTGATTGATTATTGCGGAGATGTTTATTGTCCAGATATTTTGATAGGCAACAATTCTGATTGTCCTTCCGGATATAAAGTCATTGAATGTGGTTTTGCTGATTATATACACCCTGTTATATTTGCACTGTTTGGGCTTGTTCTTTTGTGGATTGTGGTACAAACCGAATATCTGTATTTAAGTAAAGTCCTGCCCAATTTAAATAAGAAAACTTTAAAAAAACAGATATGGAAAGCAAATGCTTTTTCTACAGCTATCGGATTTTTATTTTGGATTCCATTGGCACTTTGTCCTTATAAGCTGACGGGATATATATTTATGGGTCCCCTTGTTCTTCTTGATGAACTTTTTTCTTATCCCACTCCCACTGAAGCTTTCATTCTATGGTCAATTGCTATTTCATGCTTGATTGCACTTCTTTATGTTTGCTTCAAGTTATCGCATTGGACAGAAGCACCCTTCTTACGCAAAATCAAAGGTGATTACAGTGAAGAGCAAATTAACAAAGCGGTCAGAAGCGCAAACAGACGCAGCTACTGGTGGTTGGTATTGGCTGTACTGTTTGCTCCTTTGGGCATAATAGTTGTTTCCGTTTATCTTATTGTCAGGACCATTTTAAACAGAAGAAAATCTCGTGCTTTGGTTGAAGAAATACAAAAAAACAAATAAAAGGAAAAAAACAAAATGGACACAGGATATTATAAATTTTACGAGAACAAATTTAAAATATTTCTTTTATTTTTAGGCAGTATAGCGTTTGTAGCGCTTTGTTTTTGGATGCGAAATAGCGACGATGCAGACATGGTGGAAAGATTGGCAGGTGGCATCGGAATAATCTTTTTTGGATTAGGGGTAATTATATTCCTCTTTAAATTGCTTGCTAATAAAGTATACTTGGAAATCACGCCAACTTATATTAAAATAGGCAATTCTGAAAAATTATTATGGACAGATATTACTTGTGCAAAAGAATTTTGTATGAATATAAAGGGAAGTCAGCAACATTGGTGGGGGTTTGAAGTTAAAGACATTGAAAAATATAATCTTACATTTACTCAAAAGATTAATATAAATTGGGGATATCCGCCCTTTTGTATTTCGCTAGCATTGCTTGCTCAGAAAGATCGCCAATTGGTAAAACATATTTTACAAGAACATATTTCCGATTGCAAATTTGATTTAAAAGTAGATTTATAAATTATCAGATTTTTCACTTTAATATAACAGTTCTAAAACTTGGAAATTTGATAGCCCTATCTTCCTTCATTACCTTTGCGGTTAATGGGTAACTTTTCTTTTTTCTTTTCTAAGAAATTTTTTAACACATTTAATACGGATTTTGCCGGAATAAGCTTTTCCTCTTTAATTAACTCTTCAACAACCGAATATCCCTCGGTTTCCAACTTTTTCTTCCAATTAAAAACATTTTTCAAAAAGTCTTTTTCTACCTTTAAATTGTAAAAAACAAAATACAATAATTTACTTTTTTCTTCGACTTCTTCAAATGTTTTTTCCTCTACTTTAACGGGTTTAACTTCCTTAAAAGATACCCATTCATTATCAAAATATCCATCCAATCTTACAACAGGAACAAAACTTTGTGATGGAAGTTTGTATAAATATCCTTTTTGACAAAAGTTACTACTGACCACAACCTTTTGTTTTCCATCAGGCATTCCTTTTTTTACGACGTTACTTATCATCGTAACGCCCCTTTTCCCATCCGTTTTGTAAAGATCTCGAAAAAGATATACTTCTACTTTTCCAAAATTGTCTGCTGCACAAAGTATCGGCCTATCTCTAAAAGTAGCAAACTGACTGGCATTAGTCGGTGGTATCTTGGGCAAAAGAACATCTAAACGCCTGGTAGATGCATGAAATAAAAATGCTGGCTTCTTTGATTTAATTTCGCTTATTTTTCTTTTCTGTTGGATTTTCAAAGCTGCATAAATTTTACGGTATAAACGGCTTCCAAAAAGTTTTTTCATATTACTTAAGACGGCATCCGAACCTTCTATTGTATCAACAAGATAATTGCCCTTTTCAAGCATTTTTCTATAAATTGCTTGAGCATTTGAACAATCTTTATATTCATTGCTAGGGCTGAAAAGCCATTCTTCATCTATCATTTTACACTCTTATACCAATCGACAATAATTTGTCAGCAACATGAGAGCCTATAAACCTGCACCACCTGTAACTAAAATTATACCATAAAACGAAATAAAATCAATATGTAAACCGCTTTTTCGGAAAAAAGTATTTGACTTGAAATTACCGTTAAATTAAAATATAAACCAGTTACGGATTTATCACATTGCAAAGGGGAATAAAATGGTACAAATAAAATTCGAACGTTCAACAATTAAAGTAATTTGTATTCTCGCTATTATTGGTGCATTGTCTTATACATGCGTTGCTTTGTATTCATCAAAAGTAAATTCCGAAAAAGCAAATGAAATTTTAAATGAAGCTTTCGGACGGGCTGCCGATATTTCAAAAACTTTTGGAAACGGTGAAACTCCGGACATAAAAAATTTCGGACAAAAAGAAGGGTGGAGCCTGCAATTAGCAACACCAAGACAAGAACAATTTACTTTAACCATTAATGCAGTGAATAAAAATGTTTGTTCTCTTATTGTGGGTAAAGCAGAAGGAACAACCGTGCGCAAAGTTATTTCCGCAGATAAAAATGTTACAAAAAATGCAGGTGATTGTTCTTCTGCCGCTTTAAGTTTGATTTTCAATAATGATTTATCGATGCACAAATATCCGGAAAGACCTTGTTCTTATTTTGAAAAAGAAGATGAAGATAAATGTGTCTTAGATACAAAAAAATTCGAAAAATTTAAATGTCCGGTTTGCTTTAAAGAATGTAATGAAATTGCCCAAGACGGCATTGCCTGCGCAAGCGAATGTATTGAGGAAGATTGTTGTATCGGAAACACTGCCAAAAAGAAAACAGCCAATAAATACGAAGTAATTTGCTATTATTCTTAAATCCAAACAACTAGAAAAGTACATCTATATTTTTAGCTTTTTTTCTGCTTTTCATTACAGGTAATCCGAAAAGATATATTTGATCGGATATGATACGTTCATTTTTGACTTTACGTAAAACTTCCGGATATTGCTTCAGCACAGCATCTATCCATAAGTTATTTTGTCCGTTCCAAACGTTTGTTTTTAATAAGCTAACCTGTTGTGACGTAGGAACATACGACAATGTATTTTGAGGACGTGCAACCGTACGGGCCTTTTTATTGTTTTTAACGGCCATAGACCAAAACCAAATATCATCGGCACATGGACATAGCTTCAGGAACAAATCCTCTTTAAACACGTCTTTATGGAACGTATTAGGCGGAAATAAAACGCCACCACCCGTTGTAAAGAAATTTGAAAAACTGGCTTCACTTTGCCCGATTAAATGACTCCAAGCATTATATGATTGCAAAAAGCCCCTTTTAAAGACAATACGATGAGCACAATGGCAAATAATATCCTTTGAATGCTTTTTATGTTCAAATAGCAATTCTTCCAACCAATTGTCTTGATATAAAATATCGTCATCAGCCGTCACAATAATGCTCTTTGGAAAAGCTTTCAATGCCGGTATTAACTTTTTAAACGGACCTATGTCTTTTTCAATCCATCTAATCTCAAATGTATCATCTACTAATGATTTCAATTCAGATGGCAACATCTTTTCCGAACAATTGTCTTTTCCCAACCAAAGAATAATTTTATCCGGTTTGATTGTTTGATTCAGTAATGTTTTAATTGTTTCATGGACAGTCTTTATCCTGGCAGAATAGGAAGCCAGGGATACAATTATTTTTTCATTTGATCTTTTTTTAACGTTTAAAATCTTCCGTTCAGGAAAAGTGCCATAAGTTGATTTTGGAAATAAAGAACGCTTTTTTAAACAAGGTATACCAAACAATTTAATTTTTGCTTCTCCCTGCCTTTTCTGACGAGCAAAAATAGGTATGTTTAATATTTTAAATGAAAAATCTGCTCCCCGTCTTAATTCAAACAACGGGAACATCAAATGCGGCTTGTTATATTTTGCCAACGCTTTTTCCGCTTCAAACGAAATTCGGCGTTTTAAAGGGATGTTTTTTTCGTACTTTTCTATCAATTTTTCAAATTGGGTGAATAATCGCACATGCGCGGTTGCATACACAAAACCGGCAAAATCGTACATATCCTTGATATACATGTCTTTGGCGTTTTTTGAAAGTCCTTTGAATATGTTAAAAATTCGCGTTGCATAATAATTCAAAAAAATGATAAAAACTTCTTTATGTTCAAAATCATGAACATATTTCAAAGTTGAACAAACTGATTTGCAAAAATCGGAAAAATTATCTCCTATTCTTTCTTGCAGACCCATCGGATGCAATCTGTGAAAATAGAATTTTTCACGGAAGAACGCTAAACAATTTGACTTAAACACGCACTTTGTAAAGAATGGTATATCTTCATAATAAATACCATCTTTCGACCATTCTAATTTATTCGACAACAAAAAACTGCGTTTGAAAAATGCTAACGGTATAGCTGGACACATAGCCGGAATTTGTTGAGGATTAGAACGTGGCACAATCGCTTCTTCCGCAATTTCAGGAAGATATTCAAAGTTATAATACGGATTGTTTATTATCTGCTTTGTTCTTTCATCATAACAATTAGCGCTGAATAATATTATATCCGAATATTTTATTTGAGCATAAGTCCATAAAGCTTCACAACAATCTTCCGTAACCCAGTCATCTGCATCAACAAATTGGATATAATCACCTACGGCAGCATCCATTCCTTTTTGACGAGCTACATATTGTTTTTGGTGAGTTTGTGTCAATACCTTAATACGCTTATCTTTCTTTGCATATTCTTGCAAAATTTTCAAACTGTTATCTGTCGAACCGTCATCGACACAAATGATTTCTATATCTTTCAAAGTCTGATTGATTAAACTGTCTAAACATATTGGAAGAAATTCTGCTTGATTATAAACGGGTACAATAATTGAAACTTTAACCGGACTTGTTCCCAAAAATCTTTCATAAATTTCCGGTGATAAACAAGTTTTTCCCATTAACAGAAATTCTTTTTTCTCCTGCGGATTACAGTTAAACATATGATACATAAATTGTATACGCAACCGTTCAAAAAAAGCTTCTGAAAACTTTTCATTGGTTCCATGAGCTTTCATATTATTCCAAAGGACTTCCATGCATTGCAATGTTGTTTCCGGATGTTTTTCCCGATACCTTACGGAATGTTGTGTAGCAATATTTCTTCTGTAATGAACAAAGCATTTCGGGATAATTGCTACCTTTTTCGCCAACGTAAGTAACAAACACGTTACACTGATATCTTGACACGCCGGTAAATCATCAAAAATCAAATTGTGTTCTTTTATCAAACTAAATCTGATTAATTTATTCCATGTTGCGCCGGAAAGATTAAACAAGTCTCTTCCCCATCTTTCAGGAGGGGCAACTTCTGCATTAACCAACGGCAAGCATATTTCGCGTACATCTTTTTGTAATTTATCATCAAAAATACTGTAAGAACATATTGTTATATCAGCACCGGTTGCATCCGCCCTTTTGACCATTTCTTCCATCATTGCGGAATCAAAAAAGTCGTCTGAATCCAAGAAAATAATGTATTCACCGGTTGCAATTTTCATTCCTTCATTGCGGGCCGGTGATATTCCCATATTTTTTTGATTAATAACTTTTACACGGTTGTCAAGTTGTGCATATTTTTGCAAAATTTTTAAACTGTCATCTGTTGAACCGTCATTAACACAAATAACTTCAAAATCACGATAGGTTTGTAATAAAATAGAACCCAAACATTGATCCAAATACTTTTGTGTATTATAAACAGGAATAACAATAGATATTTTGGGAGACATGGCCGTATTCTTTCAATTATCTTTTGAAAACGTTAGCATAACCTATTACAAAAAACAAGCAAAAAAAATGAAGCACACCGGATGATGTGCTTCACTTTGAATTGGGTACTTAGAACTAGAAGTTCCACTTGAATCCCGTCTTGGCATTAGCGCGCAATTCGTGATCAATATAACTGGTCATAGAACCATAGAAGGTATAAGGACCTGTCTTATAATCAAATCCGGAACGAATAACTCCACGATTATCTGAACGATCCTCATCGCGTAATGTAAAGTGTCCGCGCATGCCATTCATTTCAACATCAACTTTATACGGGTCGGCAAATTCGTGATATGCTGCCACACCCACATTCAGTTTCAAATTGGAATCTTTGGATAATTGTTCTTCTTTTGTTAAATACAAACCAATACCGGCTTCCACAGAATATGTGCTTTGAGATTTAACATTCAAGCTGAATTCTCTTTCATCTTCACTGCCGCGTTGTGTATAACCCAACACGTTGAATTCTGCAGCCGGTTCAACTGTCCATTCACCAACACTTAAAGGATAGCGTGCCTCGTTTGTCAAACCGAATAAACGTTTTTCCAAAGTACCCTTATAGGATTTATTTTCAAACCCTGTACGAGTGTAATTACCACGTGCATAACCCATACGAGCAGATGAAACCAAATTGAACCCATGTGTTTTATATCCGATAGGTGCAATTAATTGATAAGCATTGTCCCTACGATTATCGCTATCATGTGAATTGTCACTGTATATGTTCGTGAAGGCAACACCTAAACCCACAGAGAAATTACCGATGTGTCTGTTATACAAACCATATTTGCTGCTTGAACCTGTATCTCCCTTGAAAGCCATCGGGCTAACCGATCCGGACAAAGCAAATTGTTGTTTTTTGTCGTGGAACAGTTTTTCGTTCATATCAAAGTTCATTTCACGCATCATAGTGATATCTTCAAAGTTAAAGCGTGTCAACATCTGCTTTCCGGTCAAATCGTCCAACCCTTGCAATAAACTGCTTACCGTTTCAAAGGATTTTAACTTATTGAAGAATTCTTCGTTGTTTCCGGCAACATAGTTGCTTTCCAAAAATTGTGCCAAGTTGCTATTGTCAACAACTTCTTCAAATGGTTTACGTGTCATAACAATATCAATACCGTTTGAGTTATTTTCATTCAAAGCATATGATGCATCAAACAATGGTGTTGAGGAAATAACGGACATATCCGAATAATCTCCATCTCCAACAAAAGCACCCGAACCTTTTCCGTCAGCGACATACACATCTTCATTTCCTTTTTGGACAATTGATGCTCCGGCCATTACTTCACCCAATAAGTGATATCCGTTAGCGCTGAAAGAACCGCCATCTTCTGAAATGAATTTAATATTTTGGCTGATCATCAAAGATGGTATCGAAGCAACATTCTCGCTTAAGTCACTCGAGCTGGCCACGCTACTTAAACTACTTATGCTGGTTCCACTCGGAATACCACTGTCCCCAGAGCTATCGCCTGAATCACTTCCGCCAGTATCTCCCGAGGTATCGCCTGAATCACTTCCGCCAGTATCTCCCGAGGTATCGCCCGAATCACCCCCGCTACTGTCTCCAGAACTATCACCCGAATCACTTCCACTACTATCTCCGGAACTACCACCTGAGGCGCTCCCGGAGTTTGTAACATTATAATAGTCTAGAATAGGAACCGTTGATGAATCTACTGTACTATTCTCCTCATCATACTTCATGATCCATGCTTCTTCGCCATTAATAGATCCTTTCTCCCATTTATAGACTTCTCTTGCCCAGCTATCAGCTTCATAAAAACCTACATCATCCGTTTGAACTTCACCGGGGCCAGACGGATTCCAAGTATTGGGGTCATCTGGATCGTAAGAACCAGGATTATTCGGATTATACGCAGGATTAGTCGTTTTCGTGCTGCCTCCCAATGTTGCCGAGTGACTCTCTTCAATGCCGTTAATTTCAATCGTTCCTTTATTAGAGAATGTCGCATAGTTAATTTCAAAGTCATGTGGTTTATTTTCTTTATCATCCAAAAGTGTTACGCGCGTTCCGTAAGCATAGAATGGTATGAAGTTTTCCGTTTTACCACTAAAACGTATCACACCACTAGCAGAATTTTGAATGAAACCACCTTCATAAGCCAACATACCAACGGCTCTGGCATCAGAATTACCGGATATTGTAATATCAATTGTACCATTATTTATTGCAACCGAGTTTGTTGCCATACCAATCACATCCGGATAAAATGTTTCCAAAACCCCAGTGCTGTAATTTTTAATCGATAAAGGTTTTAAAATGACATTAGAATCCGCCGAAAGATTTTTAGTATAACCAATAGGTGAAATTTCTTCGTCATATAGGAAAGATTCAGGATATTCAATAACAAACGGATATCTGTCATCTATACCTTCACGATAAGTAATTTGATCATCATCCTTCAAATCGTTACGAGAACCACCATAAACACTTATTTGAATTGTATTATTATTAACAGCTTTAAATTCATTATGTCCATATCCGCCATCATAATTAACACCCATGTAATTACCCAAAGGAACATGTCCGAGAGCACTAATTAAGCTGTCCGGTTCCTCAACCCAACTTGTCGGTATACTCATCCCGTAACGGTTATCTTGCGTCCGCATACCGATAATTTGATGTTTTTTACTTTTTCCCAAATCTACATCTATTTTTATAACACCGTCATTTGAAATACTCTGATCTATACCGGTCATACCATTCACATATGTAGCATTATTTTCCTGACCGGCAACGGATATAAACAGATTGTTAGTATAAGTCAACGATCCTTGTTGTTCTTTTTCATATAAGCGCTCAGAAGAAACACCTGTCAAGATTAAAGTGGCATCTGAAGTGTTTGTGAGATTGTTTGCCAATATATTAACAGAGTTCAACAAAGTCTCGGAATTTTCATCTCCAATATAACTTGCACCAGTGGCATAACCTCTACTAGAACCGGTCAATTCTATATCAATAGTACCCGTTCCGCTGGTAGCTCCGCTTTCCCCGCCACCCAAACTGGAATAAGCGCCTTTAAAACTGTTCAAAATCTTTTTTGTACCACTTGTTTCTGTCGTCATATTTAACGCACGTATATAAACGGAACCATCATTTGTTCCACCGGCGGCCCTCATATTACCGCTACCACCATTATGCGTCAAAATAATTTTTCCTTGGTTGATGGCAGATCCCCCTTCACCTCCGGAACCAGTGAAACCTTTAAGGTCTGAGTTGTACCCGGAGGAAGTAAGATAGATAAAGCCATCTTCACCATTAGTTTTTTTACCAGCAGATTTCATACCGTCTAATTCTAATCCATCTGAAGACGAACGAATATCTATAATACCATTGTTCGTTTGCTCTATGTCTGCTCCACCTTTTGTATTTAAAGCACTATATGATGAACCTTTCTTATAAAATCCGCTTATTACAGTTGTAATAGCACCATTATTTTCAATAGTTGCTCCTTCACCCGACATAACAATAACAGATGAAGAAAGCATAGCTCCCAATGCATTAGAACTATGCATATACATGGTGACATCATTGTTACTTTCCGCCGAACCTTTTGCACCATCAATCACGTTCAAAATACCACCGTTTGAAACATCTATCGGATCGGCCGCAGAACCCAACATAATTTTTCCTTCATTTTTCAAGGTGGATTTTCCTGCGCCGGAACCGATGATGTAAACATGTTTAGCAACATCAATACTATTCATCAATTCACCACTGACTATAATGGTTCCGTTATTAATTGCGGTTGTTCCATTTTCTGTCGATGCATCCGGTGTTGTATAAAGCACAGAAACGTTGTAAAGCAGATTTGTTAAATCCAACTTAATTATACCACTTGTATCGTTAACAACATACCCACCAGCAGTAGCCTCCATCACTCTTAATTCAGATGCGCCCAAAGTGCCACCGACTTCATCGGGGAAAAGCGTACTACCGGCAACACCCGCAGAAACAGTACCTTTATTAGATACGACCTTTCCGGTTATACCCCGTGCAATATTTCTATCCAAAGTGAATGGATAAGCCGAAACATCAACGTCTTCATCAGAATTACCCAAAATGATATTAACGCTGGCAGTTGCATTGTTAATTACATTTCGATCTGGTGCATAAATACCCCATACATTTAATGCTTCACCAAAAGCTCTGATATTAACTTCACCATCATTTATTACGTTAGCGCCTTTATTTGGTACATTCGGGCTGATACGACTGGCATCCATTGCAATAGACACATTTGCTGATTTAGCTGTCACGTTAATTATACCAGAGTTTGTAAATTCAGCTGCAGAGGATGCTTTCATACCAATCACGCCTTTGTTGGTCTTCGAACTTTCTATTGCATTTATCGTACCTCCAACTATCGTTATAGTCTTATTGCCATCTTCATCTTCGCTTTCTATCGCACTACCTTCATTTCTTGCTTTTGAGGCATGAGCTAATTTAACTGTACCACCGCTTTCGGTCAAAGCTCCCTCACCGACACCGTTTGCCCATAAACCAACAGCAATTCTGCTGTCATTTCCAACAACGTTTATGATGCCATCTTCTCCATTTTTAGTTTCCAAACCCTCGGTTGCAATTTGACTGACTGTATAGTTTTTGTCATTCCACGTCACATCACCGCTTCCGATTATCAGATTATTATCAACATCTACAAAGGCAATTTCATTTGCTCCATCTGTAAACGGTAAAGTATAAACACCGTTGACAACCTTATCACCATAAACACGTTTATCATCAGCCTCTTGTTGAGTAACATCTTCTACAACGAAATCTGATGCAACATCACAATCTTTCTTTTTGCTGTTTGATGAAGAAAATCCGTCTTCGCAAATACAAAAACCGGTTGCAATGTTACAAGAACCATGTTTACCACATCTGGCATCATAGCACAAATCTTTAATATCACAGTGGTCACCGGTATAACCTGGGTTACAAGTACAAACCGGTTTTACCGGATCGTCTTCCGAAAGTTCACATTGTCCATTGGAGCCGCAATCCACATTATCGCAGACAAAGGCATCGCAACTATCCCCGCTGTAACCTCTATTACAAGTACATGCCATTCTTCTTTCCGAACCTTCACCGGTGTATTCGCAAGTTCCGTTACCATTACAGTTTTTATCGCAAGCTTGAGCAACAGAACAATCATCCCCTTCAAATCCCGGATAGCAAGTACAAGTTTTTGTTACCCTATCGCAACTACCTTGTCCGCTACAATTGTTCGGACAGGTTTTTTCTCTGGAACAATCTTCTCCTTCATAATCGTCATCACATGTACATGTAGCTGTTTCTTCATCGCACGTACCATGTCCGCTACAATCATTTGGGCAAGTTTGCTTTATGGAACAATCCGAACCTTCCCAACCCTTTGTACAAACACAAATCTCTCTTTCTTCGTCATAAGTTCCGTGTCCGCTACAATCTTCTTTCTTGCTGCCGCCACCACCACCGCCGCCACCGGCTGCAATAGCTGCAACGCCACCGACAACTGCGACACCACCGATTGTTGCCATACCGGCAGGGGTTGTCCAGAAACTTTCACCGGATTTTTTACGCCCTGCGGCACGAGAATTTCTACGTGTATTTGCTGCCGTTGACTTTTCCGGACATACAGAACTGCCAACTGCGCCTGATTGAGAACAAAGTGCTTTCTTTTGTTCGGGAGATATGTTGTCCATACAGCTGTGGTTGGCATTGGCACCGGCCTTAATCAACGCATTGTAAGCTTTCACATTTTTTGACGCAACAGCTGAACACAAAACAGTTTTGCCGCTTCCGTCAACAACATCGATGTCATGTCCGGCGTCCCTTAACTTTTGCAATCCTTGGACATCACCGCGTTGAGCATATTGGTAGACAGCCTGTCTGAGTGGTATAGCCGCTTTTGCTGTTCCCGAAATTCCCAAAACCAACGCAGCAAGAATTAATATCAATTTTTTGCGCAACATGAAAAACTCCCATTAAATAAAGAAGGTATGTCTAATCAGACCGTATTCTTTTCTTGCCGCAGTTGCGAAAGTACCGGCAAAAATTGAACGCGTCAAAATTAAACATATCCCTTCGAACACTATATTCTCCCACAATAATACCGTTTTGTGCATACAAATCAGAAAATCGAATCGCACGATGCACATTTTCACTCAATCTATTCAAGCACAACATAAAAAGCTTAAAAAAGTATTAAAAAAATGCAAAAAAAATGAAAAAAAACAAAAAAAGGGGGTTGACATCGGATTCAAAAAGGATTCTAATGGGGGCATGTCTAACAAAACCAAGGGGGTTATTGTGAAAAAACTACTGTTAATAGGGACAATCTTAGTTGCTGTCGGCTGTGGCTGTGCACCACGCCGCGATGAGATCTGTCCGTCAAGCACATTAGCAATGTGCGAACCCGCCATCTATTTTGAGTATGATTCAGCCAAGATAGATGACAAGAACGCAGTCACGATTGACTGGATTGCACAAAAATTAAACACATACCCGGACAGAACGGTCACATTGGCCGGCTATACGGATTTGAATGGTCGTGAAAATTACAATCTTTCGCTGTCGGGCAGACGCGCTGCGGCAATTCAGGAAGCTTTAATTTTACGCGGCGTTGATCCAAATCAAATCATCGTTGAAGCAAAAGGCATGACGGATCCCTTGGCAACAGAGGAAGACAAACAAAACTTGAACCGTCGTGTTGATGTTACTTTCGGGCATAAACAAAGAAGTTTAGCTGATGCATGCAAAGAAACTTGGGATGAACTATTCTGTTCAAAAGAAGCAGTCAAAGAAGAAGCCGACAAAGCACAACAAGATGCTTCTGCAACGGCCGAGGAAGTAAAAGAAGAAGCTAAAGCAACAGTCGCGGAAGTCAAAAAAGACGCAAACGATGCAAAAGCGGACATCAAAAACGATGTAAAAGAAATTAAAAAAGACGTCAAAGAAGATGTCAAAAATGTAAAAGAAGACGTTAAAAATGACGTCAATGATATTCAACCAAACAAGGAAGGAAAATAATTATGAACTTAAAATTATCAAGAACAGCATTACGTGAGTTGACCAGACTATATCGTGGTGTATTATTTGCGGCGATCATTTCAGCCGCATTTGTCGCATCCGGCGCAAGAGCTGAAGTAACAGAAGTTTCCACATGGGATGCTTTGAAAACAGGATTAACAGCTGGCTCAGATATGAAAATGACTGGCAATATTACCATCTCGGAAGGTCTTGGAATTACCGATAAGGATAATACTGTTGACATGGATGGTAAAACTTTATCTGGAGATGCAGGCAACACAAATGGATTTTCTATTTTTGGAGGATCTTTAGACCTTAAAAATGGAGGCACTATTTCCGACATTAACAGAAATGGTTCGACAGCTGGTGTTTTCAATGTACAAGGGGGAGATCTTTCCTTGACAGGTGGTGATTTTACTTTCAAAAATAATACATCTACAAGAGGTGTTATCCAAGTTTGGGAAAGTGCCAATCCTTCTGAAGCTACTTTAACAACTGACGTAAATTCATTAGTGTTTAATAACAACAGTTCAACAATGGGTGGTGCTATTTATCATGAACAAAGGTATTCTGATTCTGACGTTGTTTCTGAATTAAAAGGAAGTACTATTAAATTCGAAAATAATAAAGCTACTGCAGGTAACGGTGGTGCTATTTTGAACGTAGTTGGGGATATTTCAGTTCTCGGTGATACAAACGAGTTTTTGGGAAACAGCGCAAAGAACGCTTCAACAGACACTGTTGATAAACATTACAAACGTGGTGGTGGTGCAATTGCCAATGCTTCAGGTGAAAGCTTATATGATGCTACAATGATTGTTGGTAAAGCAACCAGCGTTAATAAATTTGAAGGAAATACTTCAATAACAAACGGCGGTGCAATTATGAACCGTGCTGTTGATGCCGATAAAAATGTAGATTTAACCATTAACGGTACATCAACATTTACTGGTAATACTGCAAAAGAAAAAGGTGGTGCGATTTACAATATTCAACAAGCTGGTCGTACTGCAACATTAACAATCAATGGTGCAGCAACATTCTCTGGTAACACAGCCAATGGCGAAGCCAATGATATTTACAATGATGCCGGTACAGTTAATTTGAATGCCGCTGCTGGTAAAGAAATCAGCTTGGCAGGTGGTATTGATGGTGCCGCAGGTACACTCAATGTCAATGGCTCCGGTACAACCGGTACAGTCAGTGTTGCAAATGCTTTGAAAAACCAAACTGTAAGTGTTACAGCCGGTGAATTGGCGTTATCAGATGTCAATTTGACAGGTTCAACAGTCGGTGTCGCTTCCGGTGCAACACTCAATACAATTGATGGTAAGATCAATAATTATGAAGGAATTACTTTGGCTGCAGGCGCTAACTTGAAAGCCGATGTCGGTTTGGCAGGTAGCGGCTCACATGATGCTTTCACAGCCGCCGGTGCTTTCAATTTGACGGGTTTAAGCATTACTTCCGATGCAGAATCTGAAACAACCGAATTAACATTGTCAGATCAAGCTGTTACAGTTGCCGCTGGTTTAAGCACTTATACAAGTAAACAAAAATACACCGTAGCAAACAGCGAAACAACCGGTAACATTAAACTTACCGGTTTGGGCGATGGCACAGGTGGTTTGGGTGCCGCATCCGCTGATACTTCTTCCCCAAACGTTACTCATACAATGACGGATGACGAAGGATTTGGCGGCGGAACTGTTGCTGCAACCAACTTCGAATTAAATGGTAACAATAAATCCGTTGATCTTGATGGTGATTTGAATGTTGCTTCCGGTAAGACCTTCACAGCACAAAATGTCACATTCGAAGGTAGTAACGATATTTTGAACGCTGGTACAATGATCATCAAAGATTCAAATATCGATGTTGACCTTACAAACAACGGTGTTTTGATTTCTGACCCGACAACATATTCTGGTACAGTTACCAACAACACGACTGCTTCATTTACTGATGATACATTTACATCAACAGCAACGTTGGCCAACAATGGTACAGCAAGCTTAACAGATACAACGTTTGAAACCGGTTCAAACATTAACGGTACCGGTACTTTGCAGTCCGTTGGCGGGACAAACGTTATCGGTGCTACTGTTACAGGTCAAGCTATCGACATCCAAGGCGGATCAACTTTACAATTGATTGAAGGTAGTAACATTGATGGTGCTGCTGTTACAACAAGTGCCGGTGGTGGTACGTTGGATTTGCGTAACGACCGTCTTGATACTTTAGGTTCAACAACATTGGGTTCAAACTTAAGTGTTAAGATGGATGCTAACTTGAGCACAGGCGCAACAGATGCTTTCGGATCATTTACCTCTAATGGTAACACAGTTACTGTTGATGCTTTGGAATTGTTAGCATTAGGTAGTGATCAAACACTTACATTGGCCACTGGTGCTGATGCAGGTGCAGTGACATTGTCAACTGATGCTATTACAACATTACAAACTTACTACGGCACAGTTACCGACAACGGTGATGGTACAGTAACATTGAGCGGAAAGAAAACAACTGCTGATGCTGATTTGGTTGGTACATGGGGTACAGGCGATGTCATCAAAGCTTACGATGCAAGTGACAAAGCCAACACTTCCGTTGGTGCTAACTTGATGGCTTTGGATGCTCAAAAGGTAAATAAGTCAGATGTTTATACAAGTGTAATTGACGATACTGCAGTTTCAAATGCTGATGAAAAAGTTGTTTCCGTTAAATCATTCCAAGATTCTATCCAAAACTTAATGGATAATGTATCAATCGAATGGCAACAACAACAACAATTCGCTGATGGAATTGCTATTGGTACCGGTGGTACTGCTGTACAAATAAGTCAAAATACAGACGGTACTTTGAACGTCAATAAAGACATCATGATCAATGGTAACAAAGCTTTGACGACAGCAAGTGCTTTGGATGGTGCTAACTTGACAAACGGAACAGTTGCAAAAGCAGCTTTAGCTTCCGGTGTCCAAAGTTCTTTGGATAAAGCAGATTCAGCTATCCAAACGGTTAAAGTTAATGGCACAGCGTTGACAGTAACTTCAAATGCAGTTGACATCTTAATTGCAGAAGGTGCTACAAATGGTACAATCAAAGTGAATAATGTTGATGTTGCTGTTCATGGTTTAGGTTCAGCTGCTTACGCAGATGCTTTGACTGGAACAATTGCTGCAAACACAACATCAAATGATTTGGTATCTGCCGCACAAGTTGTTGGTTATGCACAAGCACAATTGAAGAACGATGAAACTACACCGGCTGATATCAGCTCAACCGTTTTGACAACAGTACGTGCATCGGGTTCTGCTTCAGATACAGCTTTGGTAACAGAAAAAGCTGTTGCAACTGCAGTAGAAGGTGCAACATCTGATATTCTTGATGGTACATCAGTTTTCACCGGTTTTACGATGACAAACAATGCCTCAACACCGGCTAATGTAACAATTACCAAGATTGATGATGGTAACCACACTGACTCTACAACCACAACATTGGCTACAACTGCTACAGTGACAAAGGCTGTCACCAATTTGAAAGCCGCTAATAATACATGGACTGGTACAAACACGTTCAATTACAGTGACGATGCTGCTGGTGCTGGCGTAACGGGCTTCTCCGTAACAGCAACAGATACTGATGCTGGAAACTCCGGAGCAAACGCTTCCACAACGTCTTTGACCGTCAACTCCAAAACCGGTGTGACAATTACCGGTGATTTAACAGCAAACGGTAATGTCACTTTGGGTGATGCCGCAGCTGATGTGATTACGGTCAACGGAACAGCAACATTTGGTCAACAAATCAATGCTACGAACGGAATTAAAGCCGGAACAAACACAACATTGGTTGATGGCACATTGACAGTTGGCGATGGATCAACATCCAGCACATTGACACATAATGCTTTGTCAACAGCAACCGTTAATGCTACGACAGTTAATGCCGGAACAAATGGAACAGCTTTAGCTGACAATTCATTAACATTGCATGATGGAACATATTCAACGGTATTGAGTGCTGTTCAAAAAGGAACAACTACATCCAGTTTGTTGAATGTCAGCACAGGTATGAACGTCAATGGTGATACAACAGTTGCCGGAACATTGGGTGTAACAGGCAATACAACAGTTGGTGGTACATTGACTGTCGGTGGTGCAAATGCAATTACCGGCACAGCTGCTTCCGGATCAACTCCTGCCACATTGGATATGAACAAAAATGCTTTAACGAATGTACAAGGTTTGACATTAACTGATGGTGCTACTACAGCAAAGACAGCTTCTTTGACTGTTGATACAACCAGTGGTGACTTGAGTGTTAATAAGACTATTGATGCAACTCAAGGTGTCAAGTTCGGCGATGGTACAACATTGGATAGCGTAGCAATGACTTCTGCTGATCACGGTACTGCGGATATTAAAGCTGATGCAACTGGTCAAGGTGCTGTTGTAGCTAGTGTACAAACAGTTGCTGCAACACGTGACGCAATTAATGACGACGTTACAACCGTTTTAGGTGGTATCTATAAAGTTGCGGGTACTGGTGCTGTTGTTACTTATGACAATACAGCTCTTACAGGTGCAACCGCAACAACGCCGAACCTCGGTAAAGGTTTTGCTGATGGACAAACAAACTTGTCAGCGGCTTTACAAAATTACGCTGGTAACGTTGCTGCTGCAACTGGTTTGACATACAACGCTGCGGGAGCAAACACAACGACATATGTAGTAAAGACTGCAACAGATGCAGCCAATTATGCTGACTTCGCAGCTGGCACATCTTTGAAAGCTGCTGTTGATCAAACCAGCAAGAATATCGGTCTTGGAATGACATCCGTAACGGCACGTTCTGTAACAGGTGGTACAACAGCTGCAACACAAACGGTCAACCAAAACTTGTCTGCTTTGGATGCTACAATCGGTGGCGATATGACATCCGTAACAACACGTTCTGTAGCGGGTGGTACAACAGCCGTGACACAAACAGTCAATGCTAACTTGTCTGCTTTGGATGCCGCAATTGGTGCTGATATGGCGGTCATTGGCGATACAGGTACAGGTATTGCAAACAGAGCAACTGCTGCTTTCCAAACAAAGAAAGCAAATACGATTAACCAAAACTTGTCTGCTTTGGATGCTGCTATCGGTGTTGATATGACAGCAATTGGAACTGGCCGTACAACAACAGCTTTCCAAACAGCTGCCGGAAACAGCGTCAATGCCAACTTAACAGCTTTGGATGCTACAATCGGTGCTGATGTGACAACAATTGCTTCTACAACAGTAAAAACAGGTGCTGGAGACAACAACGGCGTTGTTGCAACAAACACAGTTAACCAAAACTTGTCAGCTTTGAATGCTGCTGTCGGTGACATTGCTACATTAAGTGCTGGTACAGGTGCAACCGGTGACGCAATCACCAATGGAACAGGCACCGCTGCCACAACGGTTGTTCAAGCTTTGAACAACATCGATGCAACAATGGGTAACATCCATGGCTTGTATGATGGCTCAACAGTTAACAGTTCTGTTATAGCATCAACAGTCAATGGACATTCTAACTTGGCTGTCGGAACAACAGTTGAAGATCATTTGGTCAGCATTGATAATGCCATCGGCGATCGTAATCAATTTGATCAATCTCACTACATGCAAGCTATTGATTCTGTTGCAGATGCTATGATGAGCGTTGACCACAATTTGTATCGTGTCGAAAAAGAAATGCGCGGTGGTTTTGCTTCAATGGCTGCTATGTCCGCTTTGGTACCAAACGCACGTGCCGCAGGCGATACTCAAATTTCAGTGGGTGTCGGTGCTTATCGTGATCACCAAGGTATGGCTCTCGGTGCATTCCATTACTTCAACGACAACATCTTGGCCAACGTTGGTGCTTCCTATGGTGGCGACAAGAGTACGGTATTCCGTGCTGGTGTTACATTCGGTTGGTAATCGAAAACAAACAAAAAATACCCCGGCTGATTTGGTCGGGGTTTTTTTGTTGCATTATTAAAAAAAATATGCTACACAGAACATATCTAACAAAAACAGAAAGGATTACAAAATGAAAAAATCAAAAAAATTAATTATTTTTTGTGTCGTTGTCGCTATTTTAGTCGGTGCCGGTTTTGCTGTTAAACATGAATTGTGGAAACGCTGTCCGAATGCACAATTTGAACGTTACTGTGAAGGTACATCCTGCCCTTATGCTCAAAAGCGTTTAAATGACGGGGAAAAGAAATCTTTTGTTACAATCAGAAAACATCAAATAGAAACAGGCAAAAACCAATTGGATGCCGAAATCTTGAAAGTTGTTTCAAAAGAAGAATTGACCGAAATCAGTTTAAAAATGCGCGCAGCTTTAGCTGATGAAATTCGTCAATCTGTTTTGGATAATATGGCTCCACGTGATAAGTTTGCCGGCAATTATGATTGTATGCGTCAAGCCTATATCAACGAATTATCAAATGAAGAAGTTTTGTTCTTGCAATCATTAAAAAATAAAAGTTTGAACGATTTACAAAATCCGCAAGTTCGTCAAATGTATTTAAATACATCTCCAAAAATTATGAAATGTATGAACGAAACTGTTCAACAAAAGTATTTGGAAGAAGTAAAAGTTTTAACAACTCCGGCTGTAGAAGAAAAGAAACCGGCTCCAAAGAAAAAGAAGGCTAAAAAAGAAGCTCCTAAGGAAGAGAAAAAAGAAGATTAAAAAAATAAAAGGTCGCCCAAACGGACGGCCTTTTTTAAACAGATTTAAAAAATTTTACAATTCCCGAGCCAACGATAAAATATCTTCTTCTGCCGCCTTTAATTGATGGACCAACTCTTCGTTTTTATAGTAAAAATCATCCCCATGTGCAAAAATTGCCAGGCAAATAGCATCAAACGGATTATATGCCCACCCTTTTGCCAAATTTTCAAAATAAAGGCGATCAAAATTTTCATTACAACGCAATGTCCATTTATCCGGATGCTTTGGATCATTATATTGTCCGTCTTGCCCTGTCCAACTGGTAAAAAACGCTTGCACGCGTTTGGCCGGAGATGCCAATAAAGCGCCCCATTGCATCCGTACCAACTGTGTTAAATCACACAAAGAATCATTGTAATTAAACCGTAAATCTTTTGCCAAACCGACAGCAAATGCGCGCCGTCTTTCCCATGATAAGTTTTTAAAGAAATTTTGAATTGACGGTAAATCATGCGTATCCAAACAAGCAACATCCGTTTTTAAAGCTTTTGACAAATGGTACAGATGGTTTTCATCATTTGTATCCCAAAATTGGGCTATCAACAAACGCCCTAATCTGCATTTGTGCATAACACCATCTAATTGTGGCGGACGTGCACCTAAATCTTCCACATAAATATCTGATGCTTTCAGACCGTTTTTCTTTGCTGCTGCAAGCAAAATCTTTTTTGTAATATCGGAAAAATCTTTTTTAACAAAAGGTGCCAGACCGGGAATATTCGGAGAACTGTATAAACGCCCGGAAACCTTCGAACTTTTTTCCGAAATAACAAACGGATTAATAAAGCCGATATAATGATCCACACGCAAACCGCCTTTTGCATTTTTCATTTCTTTATCAATCACATCATACCAAGCTTTACCGGCCGGCCCCAACGAACCGTCTTTATTAAATAAAAGTTTCGGATTAAACACTTTGAAATGCCAGTTGCGCTGTTTTTCATAAAACTGATCCGCGGGCGAACCTAAAGAAAATCCTTTTAAAAACAATTTTGACCGATCAAACGGGATATGAACTTGTAAATCGGCTATATATGAAACGTCACTTTGTTTTTGATATTTTTCAAACAATGCTTCCAAGAAATCATCAAAAGATAATTTTGTTTTTGCATTTTTATATGCTTCTTTTAAAGCCTTATTATAAGCTTTTTTAACCTGCTCGAAATCAATTTCTTCGTTTGTTTTTGGCATATCATAAATAGCATTAAGCGTTTTGGTACTGATAAGACCATCTTGACATAATTTTTCCAATGGAATCAAAAAGGGATTTATTTTTGAACTGGAAACGTATGGTGAATAATTTGCTTTTTCTTTTGTCTCGCCCATGGGGCCCAATTGAATTTTATCAAAAAGGCCTCCCAGGACGTTTTTTATTCTTTTAGCACCCAACCCACAGGCCGATCCTATTCCCGTGTTTCTATAGGCACTTTCGGGGGGCATACAAGGTGCAGGCAGGCCCAATGTAATTTCTTTATCCAAAACACGGTAGCCTTTACGAATTAAAGGAACATACTTTTGTAATTTTTCGGTTAACTGTAAAACCAATTGCCGTTTGCGTCCGGCCAAAAAGTTTGTATGAGAATCCGTTCCGCCCGTTTTTATCATTTGATGGCTTGAAGCAAAATCCAAAATTGTCTTAACCCATCTGTCTGTTTCTGTTTCAGGTTCTTTTCCCGATATCATTTTATCAAAAGAATGCGACAGGGGCTGATATAAACTCATATAAAAAACTTCCAACCCTTCAACACCTTTTTCTTTTAACACATTAAAAAAGCGTTTCAAAAAATCCGAACCATTTTCATTGGCTTTTCCATCTAACTGAATTAAATAAGGATGTGCAACACTTAAAAAACCAAACTTATGCTTTTTAAATTGTGTGATAACTTCGTCCAATGAACGACTGAATGTCTTTGGAGGATTTTCCGCCAACCATTTTGCATACTCTTTGTCGAAAGGATTAATACCGTAATGCAATAATTCAAAATCAACCGGACGCAATAATTTATCATCAAAATAAGATAAACTTAATTCACATCCTAAAACCAAACGAATACCGGCATATTTTAACGGATCTTTTTGTATCTGTTTTAAAACAATCGGTAAAGCATCTATTGCATCATGATCGGTAATGGCCAAAAACAAATTACGATAACCGTATTTTTCCTTAAACAAAAGCGCATTTTTTAAATAATCTTTCGGATCTGACTGCCCGCCCGACACACTTGTATGTGTATGCAATGTTATCAGCTGTTTGCCATCATCAAAATCTTTTAAAGTCAACCCTTTTAAATACGCTTTTAATTCTGCCGGCCCCATAATGACAGAAAGCAAATCTGTATTATCTGTATTTAATCCCTTTGCCAACGTCTTTTTATATAAAACGTCTTTCATCATACATCCTTAATATGCAAAAATTTTGTTGTTTTCACCCTATCTTTTTTGATAATAGCAAATAAAAAAATTTTTTCAATTTAAAAAAATAACTGCGTTGAAATTTCACCCAAACCCCAGGTAATCAGATTAGCCAATTTGCTTTTTTCTTTTTTATTTTTCTGTTTGAACAAAGTCCGCATAATTCTTTTGCAATTTCTTTTGTCGAGAAAAACAACATGCTAGGTGCATCGCAAGTGTATTTTTTTCCATTCCAAGTATATGTGATTTCCTCATTTGATTCTTTATTTTTTTCTGCAAAAAGATTCCAAAGACCAATCGGATTGGCATAACTGATCGATGCAAAAAGTAAAAATAAAACACATGCGGCACTTAAAGTTTTCTTCATTTTCATCCCCTTTTCATACAAATCAGTATAAATGATTTCGTTATGCAGTCAACAAAAAAGCCACATTTCTGTGGCCTTAAAGTTTATTGAATTTTACCGTGACAATGTTTGAACTTTTTACCACTACCACACGGACAAGGCTCGTTTCGGCCAACCCCATGGAAATCTATTTCACCATCGTTTGGTACTTTAATGGGA
This sequence comes from Alphaproteobacteria bacterium, assembly GCA_017962565.1. GTDB lineage: Bacteria > Pseudomonadota > Alphaproteobacteria > CAAHEQ01 > UBA3637 > CAAHEQ01. The sequence goes on from JAGCVC010000001.1 coordinate 121,082, forward strand.
TCCTGCGAAACAGCCCCTGATTGATCGTAAGATGACGAACCTGCCTCATTTTTACGAATGCGAGATAACATCGGATCAAATGAATCAAATGCATCTGCACTATCGTCCGGTGTTTTGACGGGCTCTGCCGGAACAATTCTCAACTGAGCGTGAGATGACAAAACCATCACATTTTCACGAATACGAGATAACATTGCTTCAAACAAGTTAAATGCTTCTTTCTTATATTCTACCAAAGGATCACGTTGTCCATAGGCACGCAAACCAATACCACGCCTTAACATATCCAAAGCCTGTAAATGTTCTTTCCACATTTGATCAATTGTTTGTAATAACAGTTCTTTTTCCAAAGAAGTAACGATTTGAGGATCAATACCCTTATACTTTTCTTCCATCCATTTATCAGAAAAATTCATTACTTCCGTTATCAATTTTTCCGATGAGAAATCAGATGCTTTTATCCACACTTCAATTGGTAAATCAACTGCCAATAACCGTGTTAATTCGTTGTGCAATCCTTCAATATTCCACTCATCTGCATTACTTTTTTCCGGCATAAAGTAATTGACCGTGTCTGTGATGATTTCATGACGCATTTCTTTTAATACATCATGAACAGATTCAGATTGCATTAATTCTCTGCGTTGAGCAAAAATAACTTTACGTTGATCATTCATCACATCGTCATATTTCAACACGTTTTTACGTTGATCAAAATAAAATTGTTCTACTTTTTGTTGAGCCTTGCGAATAGCTTTTGTAATCCAAGGATGAGAAATACGCTCACCTTCCGGAATACGGAAAGTTTTCAAAATACCTTTTAAACGTTCAGCCCCGAAAATGCGCATTAAGTCATCTTCCAAAGAAACGAAGAATATTGAGCGACCCGGATCTCCCTGACGACCGGAACGACCACGCAATTGGTTATCAATACGGCGATTTTCATGTCTTTCTGTTCCTATAACATACAAACCACCGGCTTCGATAACTTTTTTATGTCCCTCTTCAACTTCTTTTTCAATGCGATGTGTGATTTCAAGGCGCTTAGCTTCATCTTCAACGCCATTCAATTCTTCCTTTAAACGCATTTCAAGATTACCGCCTAACTTAATATCCGTACCACGTCCGGCCATATTAGTAGCAATAGTGACCGCACCGGGCGCACCGGCTTGTGCAATAATCAACGCTTCCCTTTCGTGGTTTTTAGCATTCAAAACTTCAAAACGAATATTTGTTTTTTTCTGTAATAGATCAGCCAAAATTTCTGATTTTCCGACAGATGTCGTTCCAACCAAAATCGGTTGACCTTTTTCATGAGCTGATACAATTTCTTTTAAAATAGCTTCATATTTTTCGGCTTGCGTTCCGTAAATAGCATCTTGTTCATCGATACGCACAATCGGCTTATTTGTCGGAACTTCTACAACACGCAAATTATATGTTGAATCAAATTCACCGCTTTCCGTCATAGCCGTACCAGTCATACCGGCCAACTTCGGATACATGCGGAAATAGTTCTGATAAGTAACGGCGGCCAATGTTTGGTTTTCCGGTTGAATAGTAACACCTTCTTTAGCTTCCAAAGCTTGATGCAATCCATCGGAATAACGACGGCCTTTCAAAATACGTCCCGTAAATTCGTCAACAATAACAACTTGATCATCTTTAACAATATAGTCAACGTCACGTGAAAACATTTTATGGGCACGTAAAGCTTGTTCTACATGATGTACCAAAGAAATATTTTGTATATCATATAAAGAACCGCTTTGCATAATGCCGGCATCGCGTAACCATTGTTCTACGGCATCTATACCGGCTTCTGTCAAAATAATCTGTTTGTGCTTTTCATCTTTTTCATAATGTTCCGGCTGTAAATTATACATGATCTTATCAACAGCAATATATTTTTCGGAAGAATCCTCCGCCTGTCCGGAAATAATCAAAGGTGTTCTGGCTTCATCAATTAAAATACTGTCCACTTCATCAACAATAGCATAATTAAAAGGACGTTGAACCATATCTTCCAAACGATAACGCATATTATCGCGCAAATAATCAAATCCGAATTCGCTGTTTGTCCCGTAAGTAATATCGCAAGCATAAGCGGCTTTTCTTCCTTCACCTTCTAAATCATGCGTGATACAACCGACCGACAATCCCAAGAAGCGATAAATTTGCCCCATCCATTCAGCATCACGTTTTGCCAAATAATCATTTACGGTCACAACATGGACACCTTTTCCGGTTAAAGCATTCAAATAAACCGCCAATGTAGCTACCAATGTTTTACCTTCACCGGTTTTCATTTCGGCAATTTGTCCTTGATGTAAGACAATACCACCAACAATTTGAACATCAAAAGGACGTTGATGTAAAGTTCTTTTAGCTCCTTCACGCACAACAGCAAATGCTTCCGGCAACAAATCATCTAACGTTTCACCCTTTTCCAAACGAGCTTTGAATTCGTCCGTTTTTGCACGTAACTGTTCGTCTGTCAATTTTTCCATTTCAGGTTCTAACGCATTTACCTGACGCACTTTTTTCATTAACTTCTTGATATATCTGTCGTTTGCAGAACCAAAAACCTTTTTAAGCATCTAATTTAAACCTTTCTATAAAATGTTACTCTTTCATACATAGGTTTCTTATGTACAAAAGTCAAGTCTTCGCCCATTTTTGGTGTCCTTGGCGGGAGTCGAACCCACGACCTTGGGATTAGGAATCCCACGCTCTATCCTGCTGAGCTACAAGGACACGCCGCAATTTTATTCCTTATACTCTAAAAAGGAAACTTTGACAAGTTTTTTATCTTGCTTTATATTAAATAAATGAAAGGGATTTAAAATGTTGATTCATGCTTCATGTGTTAAGTGGAAAAACAAGGGGATTTTACTTATAGGAGAGTCCGGTTGCGGTAAATCTACCGGGGCATTAGCTTTAATTGAAAAAGGTGCCACCCTGATTGCTGATGACTACATCAATATAGATATTCAAAACAATACCGTTTTTGCCGTTTGTCCCGATACGATTACGGGAAAAATAGAGGTGCGCGGAGTTGGTATTGTTAATATGAAATCTTTACCGCAAACACAAATTGATTTGGTTATTGATTGCAAACCGGATTTTGCGTCTGTTCCGCGTATGCCTGAAGAAAAAACACAAAATTTTTCTAATAAAGAAGTTCCCTTATATGCTCTTTGCCCTTTTGAAAACATCTTTGCACAAAAGGTTTCTCTAATCCTTGCAAGTTTGTAATACTTTTTTACTTGCACTTTGAAATATCTTGTGCTACATTCTTTTTCAAGAAAAGAGGATAAAAAATGATAGGCATTTTATTAGTTACTCACGGTGATTTGGCCAAAGAAATGATTGGCGCGATGGAACACGTTGTCGGCAAACAAGATCAATTGGATATGGTTTGCATCGGCGAAAACGATGACGTTGAAAAAAGTCGTCTGGATATTATAGAAAAAGTCAAACAATTAGACACGGGGGACGGTGTTTGCATAGCAACGGATATGTTTGGCGGTACACCTTCAAACTTAGCTATTTCGGTTATGAAAAGCGATAAAGTGGAGGTTGTTGCCGGTTTAAACTTGCCAATGCTGATTAAATTGGTTCGTTTGCGTAATTTACCGTTAAAACAAGTAGCGGAAGAAAGTGCACAAGCAGGACGCAAATACATCAATGTTGCCTCGGAGTTATTAAAAAATGAGTGATGAAGAAGCATTGGTTGAAGTGTTAACCATTTCAAATAAAAAGGGGTTGCACGCACGTGCAGCTTCTCTTTTTGTCAAACAAGTCGAACAATATGATGCAAAAGTTTGGGTTGAAAAGGACGGACAGCGCGTTTCCGGTAATTCAATCATGGGATTAATGATGTTGGCTGCGGCAAAAGGTACTCAAATCAAAGTATTATCCACCGGCAATCAAGCAAAAGAAGTCAGCAAATCCTTGTCTGACTTGGTTAATGACAGATTTCACGAAGAAGAATAATTTATTTTGCAGTCCTTTTAGGTGTTTGATAAAGCAATTTTTGAATATAATACCCTTGAAACAAAGATATTCCGAGCGACTGTCCCCATTCAATTGCTCTTTTGTCATCAACATGGCATAAAATAATATGTCTTGCCTCATTTTCTTCAATACTTTTTATAAAGTCAGCTTCTTTTGAACGAGACAATAAATCTTCATTCCAAACCAATTTAATAAATTCCGCACCCAAACTTTCACGACAAACAAACGACAAAGAATCTCCGGAAACCATATCTACACACAACCGATATCCCTGCTCTGTAATAAAACTGCGTGCGGCTAAAAAAGCAGAAAGGTTACTGAATATATCGTGTTGCTTAATTTCCAATAAAATGCTTTTCCGACAAAGCGGATCTATGCTTTCGTTAAAATTTTGGAAATCCGGACTTAAAATTGTTTTGACAGCAATATTTAAACTGAAGTTTTTACGAAAAGCGCCGGCATCATGGTGCATCATATTTTCCAAAACACGCTTATCTAATGTTTCCAACAACCGATCCAACAACCACGGAGACTGGTAAATATCAACGGTCGGACACAATGCTTTTTTCAAATCCGCCAAAGCAACATAAATTTCTTCAAATAATTCAATAGGTTGGGCACGCCCGACCAAAGCACAAACAGCTTGCCGGCGCATTAAGCTGGACAAATCAGCCTGTCTTAATGATTTTTCCAATTGAGCCAATAGTGCCGGTGTAAAAGGCATAGAAAAATGTGTCTCCGGCAACACCGGCTGTAATTCTTGAACCCTTGAGGAAATAAAAGAGCTGTGGGAAGATGTTGATTTTGTTTCCTGTATTAACGCTTTCAGTTTATCCAAATCATTTTTCAAGTGGTATAAATTATAAAAAGGACTTTTTCCTTTTAAATCACCGGTTAAAGAAACGCCCAAAATAAATTGTATTTTAATCAACAAAGCGGCTATATCATCTTGATGATTTTCCGGAAAATATACAAAAATGCCTTTGACTTGATTATCCTCAAAAAACTGACATTTCTTTTCATGTTGTGCAACGGACAGCAAATCTTTTACTTCATGAAAATAATTTTCATCAATACATAACTGTAGCATATAACCTTTTGCCATAGTCGGCGTTAAAGCATCCAAAAAACGGTATAAAGGACTGCCGTTTAAAATCATAATTTCACCTCTTTCAGCGGAACATATGCATCCAAATGTGCTTCATGAACACATGCAGAACGCAAAGTGCCGTCAACAGCACTCCTGCGCAAACGACAATCAGCCAATGTACATTCTTGCCCAAAAGTACAGGTGTTTTTACAAATAGCGGCCAACAAAGTATCGACAAAATGCCCTTGAAATAAAGATATTCCCATTTGACGACCGAAAAGCAGAGCTTCTTCAGAACCGCAGCGTGACAAAATAATTTTTTTACCCGTTTGTTCCTTTAGAAATTTTGTTAACAACGGTTTGTCTTCCGATAATTTAGCAGACCAAAAAATCTTAAAACAATCCGCATTAAAAGATGTCATTGGAATCATTTCCAACTCATTGATTGTAATAGCATCCAAAGCCACCAATATATTATTTTGTTTTAATTTAGTGTAGGCTTTACGGTATAAAGCCAAATCATGTAAAATATCTGACATTTGAAATTCAATCATCAGTTGGCGACCGGACATTTTGGGCAACATCTTATCAAATATTGGCAAAAAAATGCTTTGAACATTCAAGTTAATGCTAACTAAAGACGGCCATGCTTTCAAATCTAAATCACACAAAGCGGATAACATTTGCTTATCCAACGTATCCATTAACATTGTGAACAACGCCTTATCTGCCGTCAAATTTAAATGAGGTGCATACGCATTTTGCAGTTCAAGCAAAGAAGTAAAAAATTCCTGGCCGACTTCTTCATTTTTTTTATTTTTTTCAAAAGAAATTATACTTTGTCTGCGAATAAAATTTTTACTTTTGTTTTGTTCTATTTGATATAACAATTTTTCCAAAACTTCGGGCGTTAATTCCTTCACCAAGGCTGTTTCGGATAAATCTGAAACAACAGATTCCAAATTTTTGGGTTGAGCCTTAACTTTGGGTTGCAACAAATCAAGCAATGTATCTTTATCTTTGTCTAAAAAGAAAATTTGTTCAAAAGCTCCGGCAGATTGAGAAGAAATGAAAAAATCATCCGAAAACAAACCTTTTATTTGATACAAAATATCATCAATTGCATCCAAAACAGGATTTGCCGTTAACAACAAAAAGTCATGGTTGGAAAGCAAAAACAACCGAGCTTGCGCATGATTGAGTAACGGTTCGAAAATCTTTGAAACAATTTCCAGTTGGTGATAGCCGCGATTTTCCGGCTGTAATTTTGACATTGCCACATAAACAGCACAAAAAGGCACATTCAAAGTTTCAATTCTTTGAATTGCTTCTATTGCTTGTTCTTCCGGTGACAAAATCTTTTTAGACATATCTTTTCCTTTTTGCTTATCGTATGAGAAAATATGTTAAAAGTAAAGTAAAAGTTACATGATATTTTTTATTTGACTTTTTTCTTTTTCATTGCTAGCATTTTTTTATGATTAAGAAGTTTTTATTTTTGATTTTCTTTTCTTTTCCAGCCTTTGCTTTTACCATTCCGGAAAATTTAACGCAAGGGATGCTCGTCTATGGAACTGCGGACGAAAATGAAGAAATCTATTACGAAGACTTACCTGTTCCCGTTTACAACGGCAAATATGTTTTTGCTTTGGGACGCAATGCACCGGATGAAATTCAAATAACAATTAAGCGCGGTTGGTTTGACAGTGAAAAAAAGCTGTTTAAAGTTGCACCGCGTGAATGGCAAAAAGATGTTTTTGACGGTGTACCAGAAAAGACAATGAAACCATCTGAAGAAGATTCAAAACGTATTGCCGAAGAACAAAAATTATTGGACGCAGCGCGTGCAAAAAGGCCCATCAAAAACGGTTTTCCGACATGTTTTATCAAGCCGGTAGAAGAAACACGCATATCATCCGCGTTCGGTTCACAAAGAATCATTAACGGTGTTCCGCAAAGGCCACACAGTGGTGTTGATATGGCGGCTCCCGAAGGAACTCCCGTTAAAGCATCCGCAGACGGCGTTGTTATTTTAGCTCATGACGATTTATTTTATACGGGCGGAACGGTTTTAATCGAACACGGAAATGGTGTTCAAACGGGGTATTCACATTTAAGCAAAGTTGATGTCAAAACAGGCGATATCGTTAAACAAGGTGATGTTGTCGGATCAGTCGGTATGACCGGTCGCGCAAACGGACCACATTTACACTTTACATTGGCTTGGGAAAATATCCGTGTTGCGCCGGAGTTTGAATACTGTACAAGCTGTCCCTGTGGGGACAAATAATCATTGCTATTTTCATAAAAATTTGTTATTTTACAACTATAATATAAATGTAAAGGAAATTACTATGTTAAAATTATTCAATACTCGTACACATTCTTTGGAAGAATTTAAACCGTTGGTTGGAAATCAAGTTCGTATGTATGGTTGCGGACCGACTGTTTATAACTATGCACACATTGGCAATCAAAGGGCATATATTTTTTATGATTTACTGCGCCGTTATTTAAAATATAAAGGCTATGATGTTTTGTTTGCCATGAATATCACGGACGTTGATGATAAAACTATTCGTTCTTCACGTGAAGCCGGTAAATCTTTGCGCGAATATACAACTTTTTATATGAACGAATTTTTTAAAGATTGGGAGGTTTTAAATATTGCTCGTCCTGATAAAGTTATTCGTGCTACGGATGAAATTGAAGCCATGGTAGATACCATTGAAATTTTAATGCAAAAAGGGCATGCTTACAAAGCCGCCAGCGGTGATATTTTCTTTAAAATTTCGACTTTTCCGGATTACGGAAAAATGGCTAATATTGATGCCAGCAAATTAAAAGTAAATGCTGACGGTCGTTTGGCAGACGAATATGAAAAAGAAGATGCTCAAGATTTTGCTTTATGGAAAGCATGGACAGAGGCTGATGGAGATGTTTACTGGGATACGCGTATCGGTAAAGGTCGCCCGGGTTGGCATATTGAATGTTCAACCATGAGCCATAAATATCTGGGTCAACCGTTTGATATTCATACCGGCGGTGTAGATTTAATTTTTCCACACCACACTAACGAAATTGCTCAATCCGAATGCGCTTACGGTTGCTTGTTTGCAAATTTCTTTGTGCATAATGCTCATTTGATGGTAAACGGTGAAAAAATGTCGAAAAGCAAGCACAATTTCTATACCGTTCGTGATTTAATTGCTAAAGGCTATGACAAACGTGCTATCCGTTACGAATTTTTAAAATCCAGCTATCGTCAAACATTGGATTTTATCGAAAGCAATATGGCCGGAAACAAATCCGTTATTGACAGATTGGATAATTTTATGGAACGCTTAAATACTGCAAATGGTAGCGGATGGAATGAAACGGATAATATTGTTCAAACAGCACGCACAAATTTTGAAGAAGCAATGGATAATGACTTGAATACACCGGAAGCATTCGCCGCTATTTTTGAATTGATGAACACGGTTAACAAAAACTTTGATTCATTATCGGCTGATGATGCCAAAAAAATTACCGATACAATAAAATCGTTTGATACAGTATTGGGCGTTTTACCGGAAAAACAAGAACGTACTTTAACGGCGGAAGAACAAGCTTTGATTGACAAACGACAAGCCGCTCGTACAGCAAAAGATTGGGCAACGGCAGATGCCTTAAAAGCCGAATTGATTGCTCGCGGAATTGAAGTCAAAGATACACCGACCGGACCACAAATTCGTTTTGTAAATTAAACGAACAAAACAAAAACACCGTTTCAATCGAAGCGGTGTTTTTTATATCCAAGAATTAAAATTCTTACATTTTTTTGATGGCAGCTGATAATCTGGATGTTTTGCGAGCAGCAGCGAGTTTTTTGATAACGCCTTTGCCGGCAGCTTTACCCAAAGCAGATTCAGCGTGTTTAAAGTTTTCTTGAGCTTCTTCTTTGTTTTTATTCAAAACTGCAGCTTCTACTTTTTTTACCCAAGTACGAACACTGGATAAATAAGTGTGATTAAACACTTCACGCTTTTGGTTTCTTTTAATCCGAATTCGTGCCGATTTATGATTGGCCATTTTCTTTTCCCTAAAAAATAATACTAATTCAACAAAATACCGGACTCTTATACAGTATCTTTTTTAAAATGTCAAGCATTATTTTGATTTTGTTACCAATTCGAAAACAACTGTCGTCTTTTTTTTGCTTTCTGATTGTTCTTCTGTCGTGCTGATACGCAATACATCACCTTCTCGAACAAAATTTCCTTGTTCTTCTTCAACCCACCCAAGTTGAGGCAATGTTTGATGGTAAAAGTCTAAAACTTTTTTCGAATCGACTGATGCAACGGCCTTTGAAAAATAAAGCCGCCCGTCTTCAGTATCAAAATCGAATGTTTCATCATCCAATAAAGTCAAAGCATTCATCAACGGAACATCTTCCGTTCCTGTCAAAAAATCATCAGCATATACCGGAAATACGCTTATAAAAAGCGCTAACAGAGAAACTAAAAATAATTTAACCGTTTGATGGCATCGGGGCATTATCTAAATCCTCCTGCGAAAAGATAGATTCATTAGCTTTTGCTCGTTCGTTTCTGTTTTCACGTTCACGTGTCAAGATAGACTTTTCCGTTTTCTTCTTAGCCGGTTTGGCTGCTTGTTTATCCTTACCATCTTCTGCTTTTGCTTCTTTTACCGCCTTAGTACCCGAATATGGCAACGGATCACTAGAAGATTTCATTTTCCCGTATTTTTTCAAATCACGGGCATCGGTTTTAGCAATTTCAATTCCTTCTTTAATCTTTTCTTGTTTGGCAATTTCATCTTCCAAATCTCTTTTGACGGCTTCATTGATGGTCGGAATTAAATTTTGCAAAGATTTTGTGGATGCTTCAATATCTTGAATTGATAAAAACTGTTCAATGCTGGCACCTAATCTGTCCGCATCAGCGTGACCGTTCAAAGCTGCGACAGTGGCCCATTTATAAGCAGCCAATTCACTTTTTGGCAACAAAATTCCCTTTTGGTATAAACGTGCAACCTGATATTGCGCTTCCGGATGGTTATCCAAAGCAGCCGCCAACAAACAATAAGGAGCACCCTGTTTAGCATATCCGGTTTCTTCCAATAAACGCATACCGGCATCGAGCAATTCTTGTGATGTCAAACTGCTGTCACATTCCGGCGGAATAATTAATTCACGATTATCTTCCCCAAAACCCCAAAACACTTCTTGAGCCATAACAACAGGCGCAAAAAGCGTTATAATTCCAATCAAAAACAGTTTTTTTAGCATGGCCACCTCTTCAAAACTTTTTTTATCATAAACATCATTCTTTTAACATAAAGTTAATTTTTTTCAAAAATAATAGATTTAATGGCAAAGTTCTGCTACAAAGATAAAGTAAAAAAATTTTTTAGGAGATTCGAAAGTTATGAAGTTGCAAAAATTTAAAAAGCCTACACCGGAAATATTGGCTCATCACATTGAATTACACATGAAGTACACATTGTGCAAACAGATGAAAGAGGCTACCAAAGAACATTTGTTCACAGCCTTGGCTTTGGCTGTTCGCGACTGGTGTATTGACCAAATGTTTGAAACAGCGTCAAGACACAGTAAAAAAGATCCTAAAAGAGTTTATTATTTATCCATGGAATACTTGATTGGTCGATTGCTTGAAAACAACTTACATAATTTTGGCATTTATGACATTTTAGACAAAGTTAAAATTGATAATCCGATTCCTTTGCGTGAAGTATTGGATGCAGAATATGACCCGGCTTTGGGTAATGGTGGTTTAGGACGTTTGGCAGCTTGCTTTTTGGACAGTATGGCGACAATGGGGTTACCCGGATACGGATATGGTATCAACTATCAATTCGGATTGTTCCGCCAACGCTTTGAAAACGGCTATCAAAAAGAAAGCGCTGACAGTTGGATAGAACGTGATTCGCCTTGGCAAATTGAACGAAGTGACCGCAGCTGTTATATTCCGATTCGCGGACGCATTCATTATGATGAAAAAGATGGTGTTCGTTATCCCCGTTGGGTTGACGCTGATCATATTATGGGAATCCCTTATGATATGCCAATTGTCGGCTTTGGCGGACAAACGGTTAATTACTTAAGATTATTTTCCGCCCATGCGACAAACGCTTTGAATTTGCAAGTTTTCAACACCGGTGGTTACGTTGATGCGGTCGAAAATAATATTAAAATAGAAACTATTTCAAAAGTTTTATACCCGTCCGACTCATTTGAAGAAGGCAGAAAATTGCGCTTATTACAGCAATATTTCTTTGTATCTTGTGCAATCAATGATATTTTGCGGCGTTTTTTGGAAGATCATGATGATTTGCATCAATTACCCGACAAAGTGGTTATTCAATTAAACGACACACATCCGACTTTGGCCATTGTTGAATTAATGCGTATTTTGATAGACGTTCATGGTTTATCTTTTGAAGATTCTTGGGATATTGTTTGCCGTACAATGGCATATACAAACCATACTTTATTACCAGAAGCTTTGGAAAAATGGAGCATTTCGTTATTTGAAGAAAACTTACCGCGACATTTATTGATTATCTATGACATCAATGAATGGCTGATGAAAAAAGTTCGTGAAGCGTTTCCGGGTGATTCGGCAAAATTGGCACGTATGTCTATTTTTGAAGAAGGCAATCAAAAGAAAGTACGTATGGCGCATTTGGCTATTGCCGGCAGTTTTTCTGTTAACGGTGTTGCTGAATTACATTCCGAACTGGTTAAGACAGATTTGGTTCCCGATTTTTATGAAATGTGGCCTAAAAAGTTTAATAACAAAACAAACGGTGTAACACCAAGACGTTGGTTATTAGACTGTAACACCCAATTGGCTGATTTAATTTCCAGTCACATCGGTGATGAATGGATTACGGATCTGAATCACCTAAATCAACTGAAAGCTTTTGTCAACGACAATAAGTTTTTAAAAGAATTTATGGCGGTCAAAGCCAATAACAAGCGCAATTTAGCGGAATATATTTTTAATACAACGGGTGTTGGCGTTGATCCTGAATCCATTTTTGATGTTCAAGTTAAACGTATTCACGAATATAAACGCCAATTATTAAATGCTTTGCATATTATTCATCAATACTTTTCCATTGTTGAAGACGGGGTTATCTTACCAACTCCAAAAACTTATATCTTTGGTGGAAAGGCAGCTCCGGAATATACGATGGCAAAATTAATTATTAAACTGATTAACAACATTGCACGTGTGGTTAATCACGATCTAAAAGCGTCTAAACAATTGCGCGTTGCTTTTGTTCCAGATTATAAAGTTTCTGTGGCGGAAAAAATTATTCCGGCGACAGATATTTCCGAACAAATTTCAACAGCTGGTTTTGAAGCTTCCGGTACCGGTAATATGAAATTCATGATGAACGGAGCTTTAACATTGGGAACGTTGGATGGTGCCAATATTGAAATTCGTCAAGAAGTCGGAGAAGAAAATTTCTATTTATTCGGACTGACTTCCGAACAAGTTAACGAACACCACAAAAACGGAACACATAAACCATGGGATTACTACAACTCTGATTTACGTATCAAACGCGTAATGGATGCTTTGACATCCAGTTTGTTCTGTGATGATGAACCGGGATTGTTTACACCTATTTTCCAAAACATCATGTTCAATGACTTCTATTTGATTTTGGCGGATTTTGATTCTTACTTAAAGACGCAAGAACAAATCCAAAAAGATTATTCAAATAAAATGGATTGGGCAAGAAAAGCCTTATTAAACGTGGCATGCAGCGGCAAATTTTCTTCCGACAGAACAATCAAAGAATATGCTGAAGAAATTTGGCACGTAAAATCGACTTTATAGGAAAAATCAAAATGGATTTTTTGCCGGAAGATAAACGCTTTTATGGTCGCAGGCACGGAAAGAAACTAAAAAGCGGCAAACTTTTCTTAATGGAAAATTTATTGCCAAAAATCCAAATGCCAACGGCTGAAAATATGCCAAAAAATTTAAATACTCTTTTTTCTTTTAAACCACGCGCTTTGTGGTTGGAAGTCGGTTTTGGCGGAGGAGAACATTTAGCCGAACAAGCCAAGCGTAATCCCGATGTCGGCATTATCGGAGCAGAACCTTTTTTAAACGGAGTTGCAAGTCTGTTATCTCATTTAAACGGAACTTGGGGAAAAACAGCAAATACAGAACAATTGATTGAAAACGGGCGCACAGACAATGTGCGTATTTATCCGGATGATATTCGGCATTTGTTTGATGCTTTTTCTGATGAAACTTTTGAACGGATTTTTATACTCTATCCGGATCCGTGGCCAAAAGCACGCCATGAAGACCGACGTTTTTGTAATCCAAAAAATTTAATTCAATTACACAGATTATTGCAAAAAAACGGACAATTAAGAATTGCAACGGATGTGCAACAATACGCCGATTGGGCTGTTGAACAAATAGAAAATAGCGGGTTGTTTGAACGTGTTAATAAAGATGTTCGCAAACCATTTGAAGATTGGGTGTCAACACGTTATGAACAAAAAGGATTAAAAGCCGGACGCGTACCTACTTATTTGGTTTATACACCTAAAAAATAAAAAATTTTTGACTATTTTTCATCAGGGGCTTTTTTTTATTGAAAACAATACCTATATATGTTAAAAGGTTTTCACTATGGCAAAGAAAGATTTTTATGAAGTATTAGGCGTTTCCAAAAGCGCCACCGCATCAGAAATTAAAAGTGCATATCGGAATATGGCTAAAAAATGCCATCCCGATTTACACCCGAATGACAAAGAAGCCGAAGTACAATTTAAAGAAATTACAGAAGCCTATGAAGTTTTATCCGATGCTCAAAAACGGGCTGCCTATGATCAATACGGACATGCGGCTTTTGAAGGCGGTGCCGGTGGTTTTGGCGGTGGTAATCCTTTTGGCGGTTTTGGTGGTGCCGGCGGTTTTTCCGATTTATTCGAAGAAATGTTTAACGGCTTCATGGGCGGATCAGCACGCTCGCAAGGTGATATGCGAACACGTGGTAATGATGTACGTTATGATTTAACCATCACATTAAAAGAAGCCTTTACAGGTGTGAAAAAACAAATTGAAATCAACACTTATGTTCCTTGTGAAAAATGCAATGGTAAAGGTGGCGATAGTGTTGAAAATTGTTCCACTTGCGGTGGACGCGGTCGTGTACGCAGACAAAGCGGCTTTTTCATGGTGGAAACACCTTGCCCCGCTTGTAATGGTACAGGACATGTGATTACAAAGCCTTGTTCGGATTGTAAAGGAACAGGACGCATCAAGAAAAAACAAGTTCTGGAAGTATCTGTTCCGGCCGGTGTAGATACGGGTGTTCGTATGCGTCTTGCCGGTAAAGGTGAAGCCGGATTAAACGGTGGTCAAAACGGTGATTTATATATTTTCATTACCGTAGAAGAAGGTAAATTATTTACCAGACAAGATCGCGATTTATACTGTTCTGTTCCAATTTCGATGACAATGGCTGCGTTGGGCGGTTCAATCCAAATACCGACCATTGACGGCGGAACCGAAAAAGAAACAATTAAAGTTGCGGCCGGTACACAAAGCGGAACAGAAGTTAAAATCAAAGGACGCGGTATGCCTGTTATGCGCGGATCTGCCCGCGGTGATTTATATGTAACTTTAAATGTGGAAACACCGACAAATCTGACAAAGCGTCAAAAAGAATTGTTGGAAGAATTTGATGCTGAAGATACAGGAAAATCCACCCCAAAAACAAACGCCTTTTGGGAAAATATCAAAAAGATTTTTGAATCGCTTTAAAATTATTTTTTCTTAAAGACAAATAAACTTTCATCAACCGGTTTATTCATTTCGGTTTCATATAGCCCGACCGTTGACTTAATTCCTTTTGCATCAACCAATTCCCATTGACGAAAATCAACAGGATCAATGCCGGTAATTAAAGTCAATTCACCCAACTCTGCCTCTTTTGTTTTAACCGCGGAAATATGGTATTCATCCAAATCTTGAACTATTCCCGTTACAGTAAATTCAGGATCGTCAAAAGTAAAATCCGGCTTTAATAAAATGGCTGCCGGTGTTTGATCAATTTCCAAATAAGAAACTTGATCAAAACCTTTGTCATAGTAAATAAAATACATACCGTCCGCGACAAATTCTATATCGGAAGGTGCATCATAAATCAAACGCATTTTGTTGGGGCGTGACAGATAAAAATTGCCGTGTTTCATAAAATCACCATCTTTACTGGTAAATTCGGAAAAACGACTCTTCATGGTTTTAATGCTATGCAACATCTGTTCGACTTTATCCAGAATGACACGATTTTCTTTGGTATCAAATTCTTTTGGCACAATTGCCAAAGCCGGCATTGCCAATAAACACAAAACAACACTTAAAATTAATTTTTTCATCTTTGTTTTTCCCATTCTGATTTTAATTTTGAATATAAATACATATCACGATAAGACTTAAAAGTCGGATTATAATGCCACTCACGCATTATACCTTCTTTTGTATATCCGCAACGAATAGCCACTTTTTCGGACGGCGTATTTTCCGTATCAACAATAATTGTTAAACGATTAAAACCACGTGCAAAAAAGTTATCTTCCAAAGCTCTTAGAGCTTCGGTTATATAACCTTTTCCGGCATATTCTTGTTTTAACCAATAACCGACTTCAGCCGTTTGCCGTTCATAGCTCATACTGTGTAAATCACAAGAACCGACAAAGTTACCATCCTTTGTCCAAACAGAATAACAAGGACCGTCCATATTTTCCCATTTTTCAGACATTGAAGCAATCCATGCATACTCATCTTCCGGCGATTTTGTATTTAACATTTTATCTAAAAAACGAGTTAAAAAATCCCAGTTGTTTTTAATTGCGTTATAGAGCATAATTGCACAATCAAACGTTTTTTCATATGGCTTTAAAATCAAACGCTCTGTTTCGATTTTTTCATCAAAAGGCTTTTTTTCTATCATTTGTCATCTCCGACTAAAATTTCACGACGACCGGTTGGCGAAGCTTTTGATACTATACCTTCCTGTTCCATGCGATCGATTAAGTCTGCGGCTCTGTTATAACCGATGCCTAATTTACGTTGAATATAACTGATTGTCGGGCGCTTATCCGTCAAAACAATGTCAACTGCTTGTTGGTATAAATCACCACCACCGGCACCACCCATAGCTGTTCTATCAAAAACAGCCCCTTCATCCACGGGTACATCTGTATTTTCATCAATTGTAACTGCTTCATTATATTGTGCTTCACCTTGTGACTTTAAGAAGGTCACTACCCGTTCAACTTCATCATCACTGACAAACGGTCCGTGTAACCGAATTGGCTTAACGCCCGCCGGCATAAAGAGCATATCACCACGACCCAACAATTGTTCAGCACCTTGTTCACCCAAAATGGTACGACTGTCAATTTTGCTGGTTACTTGGAAAGAAATACGGCTTGGGAAGTTAGATTTAATTGTTCCGGTAATGACATCAACAGACGGACGCTGTGTTGCCATAATCAAATGAATACCGGAAGCACGTGCTTTTTGAGCAATACGTTGAATGGCAATTTCAACATCTTTTCCGGCTGTCAACATTAAATCCGCCATTTCATCAACAATTACAACAATGTACGGCAAAGGCGTTAAATCCATTTCCTGTGTTTCGATAATCGGACGACCCGTTTCAGGATCAAAACCTGTTTGAATTTGGCGCGTTAAAGTCTTACCCGCTGCAATCGTATCGGCGATTTTTTTGTTATAACCTTCGATATTACGAACACCCATTGTTGCCATTGCTTTATAACGATCGTCCATTTCTTTAACTGCCCATTTTAAAGCAACAACCGCTTTTCCCGGCTCGGTTACAACCGGAGTCAACAAATGCGGAATACCATTATAAACAGATAATTCCAACATTTTTGGGTCAACCATTATCAATTTACATTGACTTGGCGTAAAACGGTAAAGCAATGATAAAATCATCGTATTGATACCGACAGACTTACCGGAACCGGTCGTACCGGCAACCAACAAGTGCGGCATTTTTGCTAAATCGGCAAACACCGGATTACCACCGATATTTTTACCCAAAATCAACGGCAAAGTACCTGTATTATCCGCAAAAGCATTTGTATCCATAATTTCTTTAATATACACGGTTTGCCGTGTTTTATTCGGAATTTCTATACCAATCACGGAAGATCCCGGCACAACCGCCATACGAACGGAAACAACACTCATCGCACGTGCCATATCTTCAGCCAAACCGATTACGCGAGCTGTCTTAACACCGGCCGCCGGTTCAAATTCATACAAAGTCACAACCGGCCCCGGACTGACACGAACAACTTCACCCTTCACACCAAACTGAGCCAAAATACTTTCCAACCGGCGCGATACATTATCCATCATTTCGCGTGTCAAATTTTCTTTATTTTGAGCTTTTGGTTCATCCAACAAATCAACAGAAGGCAAAACAAATCCGTCTGTTTGTTTTTTACGAACCGGTGCAGGCGCACTGACTTTTGCTTTTTTACGTTCAGCGGGTTTAGGTGCAACCAGCTTTGGTTTTATAACCGGCTTTTGAACAGGAACAACCTTATCCACTTTACCTTTCAGCAATTTATTCACCAAAACACGTGCATAATAATATGTCCATAAAGCAATTTTTTTCACCGGCACGTTTAATACATAAATCAAACCCACAATAAATAAAGTCCACAACAAAAATGCTGTCCAAAAACCAATGGCCGGTAAAAAACGATAAAATAAAGCCCCTATTACACCGCCACATTGAGCACTATCATCCAATCCCATCGGTGCACATAAAAAGCACATCAACAAAATCAACAAAACACAAATGCAGCGCTTTAACCACAATAAATGAATCGGCCAATGCATGGTTTTAAACAAAATGTGTGTTCCGGCAAAGATAACAAATAACCAAGACACAACGCCAAATGTTTGCATAAATAAATCAGCTGTATAAGATCCAAAAACACCCAAATAATTATGTACATGGCCGGATGAAGAAGATACATTCAACGAATCATCGGCACTATCATAGGAAAACAAGATAGCCACGAAGACCAATAACAAAGCAACGTCTAAAGCAACTTTCAAAACAGCTGTGATTTTCTTTAACATTTGCGACCTTTCTTTTCTGTATCATCAATAGCGGTATTCATCTTTAAAATCGTCATCAAAGTACGAACACATTGATGAATATCTCCACATTCCAATAATGCTTGCTTTTCTGTTGAATCAAAAGGCAAAATAGACGTGATTGTTGCAACCAGTCTGCGAATGGGTAATTTTTCCAACAATTCTACTTTTATATCAATACATTTTGTTTTTAAATAAATGTCCAATGCGTACAAAAGCGGTTGTTTTTCGATATTTTCGGCCGGTGTCATATCGGATGCAAAGGATGTATAATCCACATGGACAACCGGATAAGAATCACAAACGTCTTCCTTTAACACATTGAATCGACAAACACCGATTAAATAAACCATCAAGCTGTCATCTTCATTTTCGGTAAAACCGCAAATTCGTGCAGCACAACCTTTTCCATAAAGCTTTTTATCACTTTTGCGTTGAATTGTCGCCAACATACGTCCATGTGCCAACGCCCAAAAAATCATTGAAATTTGCCGAAAATCCGTCAAACGAATGGAAAATTTGCCGTCCGGCATTAATACCATATCTGCCAACGGCAACAACGGCAACATCGTTGGCATCTGTCCCATATTTAAATCAAAAAAATTAACCGGTTTTATCATGTTTTAAAGCATAGCTGAAAACCACCCCTTTTGTCCAGTAAAAAATATAAAAAAGCCGGTAACATGAAGTTATCGGCTTTTTGCACTTTAAGGAGAAGGAAAATTATTTTTTAACTTCTTCAAAGTCGGCATCTATTGTGCCGTCATCTTTTTTGCCTGCATCTGCTCCGGCATTCTCACCACCGGCAGCACCGGCACCCGCAGCGCCTTCAGCTTGCTGAGCTTTATACATAGCTTCGCCCAACTTCATGGATGCATTCATCAAAGCTTCTGTTTTGCTATTGATTTCGTCAAGGTTGTCACCTTCGGCTGCTTTTTTCAATTCTTCGATAGCACCTTCGATGGCCTTTTTGTCTCCTTCGGAAACTTTATCAGTAAAGTCTTTTAAGTTCTTTTCAGCTTGATGAATCATTGATTCAGCTTTATTTTTTGCTTCAATCAATTCACGTTTTTTCTTATCTTCCGCAGCATGAGATTCAGCTTCTTTGACCATTCTGTCGATATCTTCATCTTTCAAACCCCCGGAAGCCTGAATTTTAATAGCCTGTTCCTTACCGGTTGCCTTATCCTTTGCAGATACATTCACAATACCGTTGGCATCAATATCAAAAGTAACTTCAATTTGCGGCATACCACGTGGTGCAGGCGGAATACCGACCAAATCAAATTGTCCCAACAATTTGTTATCGGCTGTCATTTCACGTTCACCTTGGAATACACGAATTGTCACAGCTGTTTGTCCGTCTTCGGCAGTTGAGAAAACTTGTGATTTACGTGTCGGAATTGTTGTATTTCTGTCAATCAAACGTGTGAATACACCGCCCAAAGTTTCAATACCCAATGACAACGGAGTTACATCCAACAACAAAACATCTTTAACATCACCTTTTAACACACCGCCTTGAATAGCAGCACCCATTGCAACAACTTCATCCGGGTTAACACCTTTGTGTGGTTCTTTACCAAAGAAGTTTGAAACGATTTCTTGAACTTTCGGCATACGAGTCATACCGCCGACCAAAATCACTTCGTCAATTTCTTTTTCGGTTACACCGGCATCTTTTAAAGCCTTACGGCAAGGTTCCAAAGTTCTGTCAAGCAAATCACCAACCAAACTTTCCAATTTAGAACGGGAAATTGTTACGTTCAAATGTTTCGGACCGGTTGCATCTGCTGTAATAAACGGCAAGTTAACATCCGTTGATGTTTGGCTGGACAATTCAATTTTTGCTTTTTCAGCAGCTTCTTTCAAACGTTGTAAAGCCATTCTGTCTTGACGTAAATCAATGCCGTTTTCTTTTTTGAATTCGTCTGCCAAATAATCAATAACACGCATATCAAAGTCTTCACCACCTAAGAACGTATCACCGTTTGTGGCTTTAACTTCAAATACACCATCGCCAATTTCCAAAACGGAAACATCGAATGTACCACCACCTAAGTCATAAACAACAATTGTACCGGATTTTTTCTTTTCCAAACCATAAGACAAAGCAGCGGCTGTCGGTTCGTTAATAATACGCAACACGTTCAAACCGGCAATTTTACCGGCATCTTTTGTTGCCTGACGTTGTGAGTCATCAAAGTAAGCCGGAACAGTAATGATGGCATCCGTTACTTTTTCGCCCAAATAACTTTCGGCATCTTCTTTCAATTTTTGCAATACGAAAGCAGAAACTTGGCTTGGAGCGTATTTTTCGTCACGAACTTCCACCCAAGCATCCCCGTTATCGCCGGAAACAATTTTGTATGGAACAAGGTTTTTGTCTTTTTCAACAACTTTATCATTATAACGACGACCGATTAAACGTTTGATTGCAAACAACGTTCCTTCCGGATTTGTAACGGCTTGACGTTTTGCCGGTTGACCGACCAATCTTTCGCCTTTATTTGTGAAAGCCACCATAGATGGCGTTGTACGCGCACCTTCGCGGTTTTCAATTACTTTTGGCTCTGTGCCTTCCATAATGGCGACACAAGAGTTTGTAGTACCTAAGTCAATACCAATAATTTTGCTCATTTTTATTCTCCTTCAAGTTAAAATTTCCTGTCGAGAAGTCATATAATGCGTACTATTGTATTTTTCAAGACCTAAAATTAAAAAAAAGTTTGATTTTTTTTATAAAGCATTTAATATTGTTATCGAGCAACTTAAAAAGGATGAAAAAATGCTTACTGACATTTATCTTGTTCTTCAAAATTATTTGCCAGAGTTAATAGGGGCTCTGCTTGTTGCGAACGCTTTGTTTTTTTTGGGACAAAACGATAAGTTAGGAAAAAATAATTTAATCTTTGCATCTTTGGCTTTTTTGATTTTAAGCCTAAAAGATTTATTTAATGTTGTTGTTTATATCAGTTTTTTTAATATGGCAGAACAATCGCCTATCAACCCGAATTTAATGGAATCTATCAGTGTCGCATTAACTTCGTTGTCTGCTATGTTAATGGTTGTCGGTGCCTTTGATTATTCAAAAACACTGGCAGTAATAAAGCAACCTATTTTGGCAGCGGGTTGTATGTTGTTGTGGTATGGACTTTCATGGACGGCTTTGTTACCATTTGATTGGGCATCAAACCTACCTACAATTTATTTATGTGTCGGTATGACTGTTTTGGCTTTATTTTTCCTTTTTGTACACTTTACATCAAATGCCTATCGGTTAATAATTCCCGCCTTTGTTCTTTTTGGAATGGTTATTTATTTATTTCAAACTCTTTTTATTAATTCAAAATACGTACAAGATATTTCGCCGTGGATTACAGAATCCGGCTTGTATGTTATATTGGTTTTAAGCATTTATCGTTCTGCCTTAAAGCAGTTGCTTAAAGAAACGGGAGAAATAGCAAAGGTTTTAAAAGCCACTAAAGCAAAAATTCCGCAAATGATTCAATCGTCTCCTTTCCCTATTATTATTTCCGCCTTAAAGGATGATCGCATCATAATTGCAAATGAAAAAGCTTGTTTTTTATTCAATATTGATAAAAACAATTTAAAACAATTTAAATTGGAAGAATATTTTGTTGACACAAATTCAAAAAAAGAATTATTACAAGATTTATCAACAACACCTTCCGTGGAAAATTTCCAATCAGTACTCAGAAAACCGGGAACAAAAGAAGCTTTTTGGTTGGAAATTTCCGCATGCGTCATGGATTACGAAAATGAAGTTGTTCTTTACCTGGCATTTAAAGATATTACCGCACAAAAGAAGCATGAACAGGATTTATTTGAAAAAGCGGTTTTGGATCCTTTAACCGGATGTTATAACCGGCGACAATTCCAAGAATTGGCAACCAAGGAAATTCGCCGCGCATGGCGGTATGATACAAAATTCTGCGTTTTAATGATGGATATTGACCATTTTAAATCGGTTAACGATACGCACGGACATGCCTTTGGGGATGAAGTTTTAAAAGCGCTGGCGCGTGTATGCAAAAAGACTTTGCGTGAAACCGATATTTTTGCGCGCTATGGTGGGGAAGAATTTATTGTTTTGCTTTCTCAGACAGACTTAATTACAGGTACGAGTGTTTGTGAAAGATTGCGTAAAAATATTGAAAATCACACTCTTCAATTGCCATCCGGAGAAGATTTCCATTTTACCGTATCTGTCGGTATTGTCGGATCTGAATCTACCGATAAATTGGAAGAATTAATTAAACACGCCGATGAAGCTTTGTATTGTGCAAAAGAAAATGGACGAAACCAAGTCCGGGTATTTGGTGAAAAAGAAAGTTTTGAAAAATTAAAAGAAAAAACTTTAAGCGAAGAACCCGAAAAAGATATTTCCGAAAAATTAATTGAACAGGCAAATCAGCGCAATAAAGAGGATAAAAAATGATTTTTAAATTGCCTCGTTTACGGATGCGCTTTTATATATTGCCTTTTATTTTCCTGATGATTACTCTTTATTTTACATACCATTTGATACAAGGGGAACGCGGATTGTTCCGCTTATTTGAAGTTAACAAAGAATTAGATCAGGCAGAAGTCCTGTTGAAAAAATCAGAATATGAAAAAGAAATAATGGAAGCCAGAATAAATTCGATTTCTTCTGATTCTTTAAGTGCTGACATGTTGGATGAATTGGGTCGCAAAGAATTAGGCTTCATTAGATCAGACGAATATGTTATTTTTGAATAGCTACAGGCTGCTCGGCAAACGTACAATAAATGTCGTACCTATGCGCGATTTGCTTTCCACGCTGATTGACCCTTGATATTTATGAACAATTTCACTGGCAATAGCCAAACCCAATCCAGTCCCAGAAACATGCATGTTTTTTTCCATCCGATAAAACCGTTCAAACAAATGCGGAATTTCCTCTTCCGGTATAACAGATCCTTGATTGTGAATGCTGATAATTAACATTTGTGTCGGTATTTCCACACTTCCGTCTGATTGGGGAATGTTTTCCATTTGTGTGTCCAATGTAACCGTAATATCTGATTTATTTTTTCCATATTTTAAAGCATTATCCACCAAGTTTTGAAACACTCTGAATAATTCGGAAGAATAGCCCTTAAAAGGCGGTAAATCAGCATTTTCTTTCAAAACTAATTTTTTATTTTGATTTTGTGCCTTTAATTGTAACGCTTGGAAAACAGAACGCATTAAATCGGGAATTAATATATTTTCCGGTGGAGCATCATTTTCCAAATCCAAACGAGATAAAGCCAACAAATCTTGCACTAAATCAGTCATATGTGTTGTTTGTTCGGCCATAATATTTAAGAATTTTTCACGTGCTTCCGCATCATCTTTGGCGCTTGTTTGCAATGTTTCAATAAAGCCGGACAAAACAGAAAGAGGCGTTTTCAATTCATGACTGGCATTGGCAAAAAAGGCATTTTGACTTTTTTCAAAAATTTTAAAGTTCGTAATATCGTGCAATAAGACAACTACTTCCGCACCGTTTTTTGTCATAGCGGGCAACCAATTGATTAAAGCCCTTAAATATACTTTTTTGCCGTTTAACTTAATTTGAAATTCTATATTTTCGTGTTCACTTTGATTATTTAAAACCTTACGAACAGATTTTTCAAATTGTGCATTTTTAATGGATTCAAAAACATTTTTTGATGTATTTTTTTTGCCAAATAATTGCTGAGCCGATAAATTAGCACTGACCATATTGCCGTCTTTATCCAACATCAACAGCGGTTCGGGTAAACTTTCCAAAATAGCCGTATCAGACAAAGTTTGAGCTTCCAAAATTTTGTTTTTGGCAAGCCAATTCATTTTGATTTGATTAAAAGACTGAACAATTTTAAATGCTTCTCTACGCCGTTTGGCAAAACGCGGCATTTGAATATTAACCCGGCCTTCCGCCTCTTGTTTTAAATAATTTATTAATTGTTCCAATTCTCTTAAAAAAGGCCCGGCTAACAAAAAAGTGAAAAAGAAAGTTAAAACAAATCCGATCAATGCTGATAAAGGCGGAATTTGACCAAACAACATTAAAACCAAAAAAGAAACCGTCATTGGAAAAGTTAATAAAAAAACTCTGTCCATCGGATGATACAATGCTTCTTTATGTTCTTTTTTTGTTTTATTTTGTTTCATTTTCTGCTATACTTCTCACCAATTATAAGAACTGTCTTTATTCAGGTTACTTGAATTTAAGGTAAAAAGCAATGGAAAAAGAACAAAAAATAACGCCAATGATGGAGCAATATCTGGCAACAAAAGAACAAAACCCGGATTATTTGCTGTTTTATCGGTTGGGTGATTTTTACGAATTATTTTTTGATGATGCCGTCAAAGCTTCTGCGGCATTAGATATTGCTTTAACAAAACGCGGAAAACATATGGGACAAGATGTTCCCATGTGCGGTGTTCCTTTTCATGCATACGAATCTTATTTAGCTCGATTAGTTCAAAAAGGATTTAAAGTCGCTATTTGCGAACAAATGGAAACACCGGAAGAAGCAAAAAAACGCGGTACAAATGCAACCTTAAATCGTCAAGTTATTCGTTTGGTAACGGCCGGCACATTAACAGAAGATGTTTTATTGGAAGCAAAAAAACATAACTATTTACTGGTTGCCGTTTTAGATGGTGCTGATGTCGGCCTGGCTTGGGCAGATATGTCAACCGGTGATTTTTATACTCAACTTGTTCCGCTGACGGATTTAGCAAATACTTTAGCTCGTTTAGAGCCATCTGAAATTATTCGTTCAATGGCACATTGTAACAACGTTGCTTTTAATAAAGTGATGAATCAATTTATGGATTGCTTATCCAGCTTGCCGGATGCGCGTTTTTCTTACTTAAATGCCAAGGAACGTTTGGAAAAAACTTATGGTGTAAAAACAATTGATTCTTTTGGTAATTTTTCACGTTCGGAAGTTATTGCCGCCGGCGTATTGTTGGATTACATCAATTTGACCCAAAAAACTGATTTATGCAATTTAAAACCACCTGTTCAACAAAACGAAGGTGATTTAATGCAAATTGACGCCGCCACCCGATGCAGTTTGGAATTATTCCACTCTTTATCGAAAGAACGCGGTGCAAAAAGCCTTTATCAAATCATGGATAAAACATTAACCGGTGCAGGTGGTCGTTTGTTTGCCGAATACTTATCTTCCCCACAAACAAATGTTCAAATTATCAATGAACGATTAGATGCTATTCAATTTTTAATCAATGAAACAACTCTTCGTGAAAAAATTCGTGATTTATTAAAAAATATGCCCGATATCGAACGCGCTTTATCCCGTTTAGCTTTGGGACGCGGTGGTCCGCGTGATTTAGGTTGCCTGCGTGATGCCATGTTAGCTTTGCCGCGCGTAACAAACATTTTCTTGCGTTCCGAAAATCCGGCCCACATTCAAAAAGCTTTGAACAGCATAACCGATTTTTCGCAATTGTCCGAAACTTTAAAAGATGCTTTAGAACCGGATTTACCGGTCTTTACGCGTGAAGGCAATTTTATTTCAAAAGGTTTTCATGCCGGCTTGGATCAATTAAAAGAATTTCGTGATGATTCAAGTATGGTCATTATGGAAATGCAAACACGTTATTCGCGTGAACAAGAAATACCTAATTTGAAAATTTCTTATAATAATATTTTAGGTTGGTTTGTTGAAGTTAATGCCAAATACGCTCCAAAACTGATTAACAATCCGGAGTTGGGCTTTATTCATCGACAAGGTTTAGCCAACAGCGTACGTTTTACAACAAAAGAATTATCCGATTTGGAAAATCAATTGCGTGGTGTCGGTGATAAAATTAAAGCTTTTGAAGAACAAATTTTTGCTGACTTGGTACAACAAGTTTTACAAAGAAAACACGATTTGTTGCTGATTTCCAGAGCATTGGCGGATTTGGATGTTTCTGCTGCTTTAGCTGAACTGGCTATACAAAAAAATTATTGTCATCCGGTAGTCGATAATTCGCGCGTTTTTGAAATTCAAGGCGGTCGCCATCCGGTTGTGGAAAATGCGCTTTCAAAAGAACATCAAACTTTTTCTGCCAACGATTGTCTTTTAAATGACAATGATAATTTATGGTTATTGACCGGACCGAATATGGCCGGTAAAAGTACTTTTCTGCGTCAAAATGCTTTGATTGCAATTATGGCACAAATGGGATCTTTTGTGCCGGCAACAAGCGCCCATATCGGTGTTGTGGATAAAGTTTTTTCACGTGTTGGTGCTTCTGATGACCTGGCGCGCGGACAATCAACTTTTATGGTTGAAATGATAGAAACAGCAACCATATTGAATCACGCCACAGAAAAATCTTTGGTGATTTTAGATGAAATCGGACGCGGAACAGCCACTTTTGACGGATTGTCAATTGCTTGGGCAGTTGTGGAATATCTGCATGATCACAACCAATGCAGAACCATTTTTGCAACACATTATCATGAATTAACGGCTTTAAAAAGTAAATTGGACAGAATGTCACTCCATCAAATGATGATTAAAGAATGGGATGACGAAGTTGTCTTTTTACATACGGTCGGTGATGGTGCTGTGGATAAATCGTATGGTATTCATGTCGGAAAATTAGCCGGCTTACCTGCTGTTGTTGTCAAACGTGCAGAACAGATTTTGAAAAAATTAGAAACTCAAAATACCCACACAACAACCATTGTTGATGACTTACCTTTATTTTCAAGTGTTGTTCAAAAAGAAGAACAAAGCCAATCCAAAGCGGATGAATTATTGCGTTCAATCAACCCTGATGATTTATCACCCAAAGAAGCTTTGGATAAATTATATCTTTTAAAAAGTCTGTTAAATTAATCTTCTGCCAGTTTTGAAGTTATTTCAGATGGTTTTTTCTTATACACAAACAAGCGATAGTGAATCAAAAATCCGGCAAAAACAAGAATAGCAAAAATAAATGCTATACTGGTTCTGCCGTACATATAAGAACCGACTGAAAAAACTTTAAACCAACTTTTTTGTTCTAAACGTAAACTTAGCTTTTTCAACCAATCCGGTGTCCAAATTAAAAACAAAAAAAGTGTTGAAAAATAAATCCACATAGAAGAACGCACCGCATTCCACATATATGTTATTTTTTTATTTTCCCCTTTAAATTGGTGAATTGCTGTAAATATCATCCATAAAAGAGGCAAAATCAAAGCAGAAAAGACAGAAAAGAAAACGATTGCCGTGAAAGCCAAAAGCAAAACAATCATCAAAATAATACCCAAAAAAGGTCTTATTTTTTTAAAAATTTTTTTAAATTCCATTTTACCTCTCTTTCTTTTCTTTTTTATAAAATCTTTTTATGAAACAATCAAGCTTTTTTTACATGTGCCCGCGGATGCGCTTGATTATAAACTTGCGTCAAACGAACGGTATCTACTTCCGTATAGCGTTGCGTTGCGGATAAAGAGGCATGTCCCAACAATTCTTGAACACTGCGTAAATCACTACCTGCTTCCAATAAATGTGTTGCAAAGCTGTGTCGTAAAGCATGAGGGGTTACGGATTCCGGTAATCCCAAAGAACGCCTTAAACGCCGAATTTGACGCTGTACAACACCGGGATTGATTTGTTCCCCACGCGCACCGACAAATAAAGGGGAATTATCTGCCTCATCAAAAGCTCTTTCTTTCAAATAAGATGACATGGCTTTTTTAACCAAAGGCAAAACAGGAACCAAGCGTTCTTTATTTCCTTTACCCCTGATAATTAAAGCATCGCCGGATTTACGCCATTGTCCGACCGTTAAAACCAATGCTTCCGATATACGCAAACCGCATCCGTAAAGTAAAGTCAACAAAGCAACATCCCTCAGTCCTTGCCATTTTTCTTTTTGAGCACCATAAGCCGCTTGTAGTAAGTGCAGTGTTTGTTCTTGTCCCAACGGCTTTGGCAAAGTCTTTGGCGGACGTGCAGAACGCACAGCATTAACGGCGGTATTTTCTATATCATAATTTTTATGCAAAAATCTGAAATAATTACGCAAAGACGACATATTGCGCGACAAAGAAGAACGTGCTAAACCGGATGTATTCCGGCTAACTAAAAACTGACGAAAATCGGAAACAGACAAATTTTTTAAATCTTTTAAAGAAACATTCCTTTTTAAAGTTTTTTTCAAATAAATAAAAAATTCTTTTAAATCGATCAGATAACTTTGTGCTGTATGTAAGGATAAGCGCCTTTCCAAAGTCAGCCAATCATACCAAGCAAAAGTCGCTTCATACGCTTTTTTTTCCAAATAATTTTGAAAATCCTTGATGTTTTGCATGCTTTTTTATATCCTTATGATAACAAGTATAAGAAAGAATAGTTTAAAATGCAAAAAATTTCTGTTTTATTGCCGAATCTTTTTTCCGTTTGCACTTATTTTGCAGACAAACCTCTTGATGCCGGTACTTTCGTCTTGGTGTCTTTCGGACGAACAAAGCATTGTGCGGTGGTTTGGGATACACCGGTGGACGAATCTTTTCCGGAAGAAAAAATAAAACCGATTTTACAAGTTTTGGATGATATTTCCCCTCTTTCCAAAAAGATGCGTGCCTTCATTGATTGGGTTGCACAATATACTTTGTCACCGGCCGGTATGATTTTAAAAATGGTTTTACCAACCGATGTTTGTGAAAAAAGCAAAAAACCGATTACTTTCGAACAACCTAATTTAAACAAAAGTGATATTCACTTTTCTGACGAACAACAAAAAGCTATTGATCATATTTTACCTAAAATCGAACAAAATTTTTCCGTCACATTGATTGACGGCATCACCGGTTCCGGTAAAACAGCCGTTTATTTCGAAGCAATTCATAAAGCCTTGCAATCAAACAAACAAGTATTGGTTTTATTGCCGGAAATTACCTTAACAACCGCTTGGCTTACTCGATTCAAAAAACATTTTGGCGTAGCGCCGGCACTTTGGCACAGCGCTATGACACCCAAACAAAGACGTGACACATGGCATGCCGTTCAAAACGGTTCCGCACGTGTTTTGGTCGGAGCGCGTTCGGCTTTGTTTTTGCCTTTTGCAAATTTAGGTTTAATTGTTGTTGATGAAGAGCATGATGCTTCCTACAAACAAGAAGACGGAGTTTTATATCAAGCGCGCGACATGGCTGTTGTACGCGGACAGATTGAAAAAATACCAGTTTTGTTAGCATCTGCAACGCCATCCATAGAAACTTTCTGTAATGTTGAAAACGGTCGATATGATAAAGTCGTTTTAACAAAACGTTTTGCAGGTGCTTGCCTGCCCGACATTGAATTGGTGGATATGCGCACCAAAAACAAAGATGAAAAAGGTTTTATTTCATCGGCACTTAAAGAAGCCTTGGCGGATAATTTAAAAGCCGGCAATCAATCGTTGTTATTTTTAAATAGGCGTGGCTATGCACCCATGCGCTTATGTCGCGCTTGCGGAGAAAAAATCAAATGCCCGCATTGTTCCGTTTTTTTAACCGAACACAGAGCTTCTAATAAATTGATTTGCCATCAATGCGGATACACACGCACATTGACAAATGTATGCCCCGTTTGCGGAGAAAAAGACAGTTTGATTTCATGTGGACCGGGTGTTGAACGCATTTTTGAAGAAGCAACGACTTTATTTCCAAATGCACGTATTCAAATGGTTACCAGCGACACAATGACTTCACCCAAAGCATTTGAAGAGCTGTGTGAAAGTTTGGAAAAACACGCTGTTGACATTTTAATCGGCACACAAATGTTGGCAAAAGGACATCACTTTCCGGATTTAACCTTGGTGGGTGTTGTAGATGCGGATTTTGGTTTAGCAGGCGGCGATTTGCGTGCTTCCGAACGCACTTTTCAATTATTACAACAAGTATCCGGACGTGCTGGGCGCAGTGATAAAAAAGGACGTGTGCTGTTGCAAACTTATTCACCTCAAAACAACGTGATTCAAGCATTGTTGACGGGTGACAGACCTTTGTTTATGCAAAGCGAAATTGCAGCCAGGCAAATGTTATCCATGCCACCTTTCGGACGATTGGCGGCATTGATTATCAGTGGAAAAAATGAATTGCTGACATTAAAAACAGCCAAACACTTGGCACGTCATGCACCGGTTATTCAAGGTATTGAATTTTTAGGTCCTGTTCAAGCACCCTTGTTTCAACTGCGTGGCAAATATCGTTATCGCATTTTAATTAAATCCCCAAAACAAACACCGTTGAGTAATATTTTAAAAACTTGGTTGGATAAATTCACCCCGCCATCGGCTGTTACTGTCCGCGTAGATATTGATCCTTATACGTTTTTATGATTGACAAAAACGCTTTTGTCGTGTATAAAATCTGCGACACTTGGAGAGGTGGCAGAGTGGTCGAATGCGGCAGACTCGAAATCTGTTGTGCTGCTTGTCGGTACCGGGGGTTCGAATCCCCCCCTCTCCGCCAAAAGGAGTTTTCATGGAATTTGCTTTTTATTGTACTATCGGATTAATTGCTTTTGTTGCTTACTTAACTGTTTTGTATTTGATACAAAATTGGGTTTTGTTTTACCCAAGTATCCGATATAAATCCCCAAAATCCGTTTCTATGCCCGAATTTAAAGAAAATATCATCAACGGACTGGACGGAATACCCATTATGACGTGGTATTATAAGGGTAAAAAAAATAAGCCGGCCATTTTATTTTTACATGGTAATGCGTGGCAAATCGGTACTTTTGCGCCTCAACTAAAAGCTATTACAGATGAAGGATATTCCATATTGGCGATGGAATATCGCGGATTTGCGCATACACGTGGAGAGATTTCATACGAAAGAATATTGCAAGATTCTGTATTGGCTTTTGATTGGTTAAAAAATCAAGGACATTCCAAAATTGTCGTATATGCTTATTCATTTGGAACGGCATTTGCATGTGCATTATCGTTCTTCCGGTCTTTTGATGCAATGATTTTAACAGCTCCATTTGCATCTTTGGAAAAACTGGTTGCAGAAAAGCCCTTACCGTTTGCTTCTTTGGCATTAAAAGATAAATATGTATCTGTGGAATATATTAAAAAATTTGATAAACCGTTATTGATTATTCATGGCAAAAACGACCATTTAATTCCGTGTCATCATGCTCAAATTTTATTTGATAATGCGCTGACAAAAGATAAGAAGCTTGTGTTGACGGATAAAGCAACACATCATTCCATTTATTTTAGCGAAAAAAACATCCCCGCCATATTGGAATTTTTAAAACGGTTTTAAGTTGAAAAAATCTTTGCCAATATTATTATAACTATTAAATTTGGGTCTGTTAAGAATGGTGCCATTACTAACATAATTATAAAAACTGACAAACAAATCAAAGAACCCAAAAAAACTGGCAGACCTCTTCGCTCCATCAAGCGTCCTTTTCCATCTGTTTTGGTCAATATTAAATTCAAACCAATCCACCAAAAAAGAACAAAGGGAAAAATTAAAATAAGTCCGACTGTGTAGACAAGACTCATTAAAAGAAAATAGAAGCTGGCCCCATCTGTTGAACTAAAAAAATACCCGAAACCACAAAACAAAAGAAAAAGTGATATGATTAGTTGAAAGGTTCCCTTTACATTTTTTCCCAAATAAAAATTATGTGCACCGGTAAAACCTAAGAAGAATCCCAACAAACCAAAAACAACACCCGATTTTGGACTGTATTCAACACCATCATTTACTGTTTTCTGTGATAAAATAGCTTGTTTTTTTGCTTTAAAAGCCATTTCTGAAATAACGCCGGCATCTTTTAATTCAGCTAATTTTTCCAAATCTTCTATACTATTATTTTCTTTCATTTTTAACTCATACCTCCACGTATGCTTTATTCAGTTAATTTTTTTACTGTAAATACACATGATTCCACCGTCCGGCAGACGTGTCATTTTCAATAATAAAACCGTGTCATTTGATGTAGTCAATTCCGTTTGTTCTTTTTCATTTTCCAAAGCGGTTAAAATCTTTTGACGAACCAAATCCCATAAGTCATCGCTGGCAACCCAAAACGATTTTTGAGATTCCAAAATATCCATCAATAACGGTTCTGTTTGTAAGAAATTTTTATCGGCATCAAATAATTTTTCATAAGGCGCATTCCACAATTTTAAACGCCCTTCTTCATTAAAAATCAACAATGCTTGCGGCATTTCGTTTAAAATACTTTGTTGGTTGGATAATTGAGCATTATACATTCTTTCCATTGACACTTTATCGGAAACATCGTCAAAGGTCATCACAACACCACCCAATGGGTAAGGATTCATCATACGTTTATAAATGCGCCCGCTTGGCAGGTATAAAATATCTTCCTGCAAACTGGTTAAAGTTGAAAATTGTTCTAATTCTTTATGTTTATACTTCACAAAATCTACTTCATCCAACAATAATCTTTTTTCGCGCAATTTTTCCAAAATACCGGCATAAGAAGGACCTGTCATTAACCATTCTTCCGGCAATTTCCACAAATCACAAAAAGCTTTGTTATAAAATTGTACATAACTGTTTGCATCAAAAATCACTATACCGGAAGACAAAGCACCCAACACTTGATATTGTGCTTTTAAGTAATTTTCCAAGCTTAATTTTAAGGCATGCTCATTTTGCACATCGCGTACAAAACCCATTGTAAAGCGTTCTTCCACGGATTTTTCTTGTCCTAAAGGAATTTCGGTTACTTGCATTAGATGTGATTTTTTATCCACAATAAAAGTACCCGTTTCGCTTTTTTCTTCTCCCGAACTTTTAGCGGCAACAGCCAGCAATTTTGCACCCATTTTATCTTTGGCTTCATAAGAAAGTTCCGTATTTTCTTTTAATGCCGTTTCTTCGTCCTTTACGTGCGCCAACTTTAAATAGGCCGGATTACAATATGCCAACGACAAATCATGATTGCGTAACCAAAAGGCAAACGGTAATCCGTCAAAAGCCATTGTAAATAATTCGTCACGCAAACGATAATTTTTCAAATCATTTTTAAATGTTTCGTTTTCAGCCAAAACATCCGTTTGATCCAAAAACCACAAAACATCCGCAACCACTGTACCGTCCAATTTTGTTGCACGAATACCAGATACATTTAAACGTACATTTTCACCGGTGGTCGAAACACTGATATGAAATTCTTTGCCTGTTTGTGATAAATTAAAAACAGCCTTTTGTAATACATTTTGACTTTTTGCGGAAAGCTTTTTTAATATAATATCAAAAGACGGATTGACTTCATATACGCCTAATAAAACGGCTAAACGTCTGGAACAAATTTGTATGCCAGATGGTAAAAAATAGAAAAAACCGCTTGGAGAAGTTGATAAAATTTCGCTTAATCTTTCATTTTCAAAACGGTACCGTTTTTTTTGTTTACGCACTTTAAAATAAAAGAACAACAGTATTAAAAAATATACTATTCCCATTATTGTTAAAGGCAAATATAAAGTTTCATCCAACATCATGAGCTCTCCAAAATTTTACGGCGAAAAGAAAGAGCTTCCATAATGTGTGGAGGCTGAACATCATCACTGTCGGCCAAATCGGCAATGGTACGTGCAACACGCAATAAACGATGGTAACCGCGCGCTGATAAATTGGTTTGGGTTGCTGCTTCCGTTACCATCTTTTGACATTCTTCGGATAAAGGGGAAATTTGTTCCAACAAAGATCCGCTGGCTTCTGCATTACGTGTGATTTGATAATCTTTATAACGTTCTGTAGCACGTTCAACAGCCTTTAAAACACGTGCGGCTATAACCGCGGACTTTTCACCGCGTGCCAAACGCCCCGATTGTAAATCAGCCGGACTGACCGGATGAACATCCACAAACAAATCTATCCTGTCCAAAAAAGGTCCGGACAATTTTTGTTGATATTCCAACGCACAACGCGGAGCTCTGTGGCATTCATGTCCGGGCATCCCTAAATAACCGCATTTACATGGGTTCATTGCCGCAATCAATTGAAAACGCGCGGGATAAGTTACATGCCCGTTGACACGTGCAACAGATACTTCACCCGTTTCAAGCGGTTGACGCAAAGCTTCCAATGCCTGACGAGAAAATTCAGGTAACTCATCTAAAAACAAAACGCCTGTATGTGCCAAAGAAATCTCTCCGGGTTTAGCTTTCAAACCTCCTCCGACCAAAGCCGGCATGGATGCAGAATGATGCGGTGCACGGAAAGGACGTTGAGATATTAATTCTCCGTCTTTAAGTAATCCTGCAACGGAATGAACTATACTGGATTGCAACATTTCATCAGCGGTCATCGGTGGCAAAATAGATGAAAAACGCGCCGCCAACATGGATTTACCGGAACCGGGCGCACCAATCATTAAAACGTTATGCCCGCCGGCGGCCGCTATTTCCAAAGCTCTTTTTGCTTTTTCTTGTCCTTTGACGTCTGAAAAATCCCCTACAAAACCGGTATCATATTGTGTTTTTTGGACGGGGTGA
Organism: Alphaproteobacteria bacterium; assembly: GCA_017962565.1. Taxonomy (GTDB): domain Bacteria; phylum Pseudomonadota; class Alphaproteobacteria; order CAAHEQ01; family UBA3637; genus CAAHEQ01. The sequence continues at coordinate 155,909 of JAGCVC010000001.1, forward strand.
TCAATGTAAGTAACCCCTTTAAAATGATTGATTATCTCCATCAAAGATGCTGCTGGTAAAATGTCTTCATTACCGGACCAAAGCGCTTCAGCACCTTGCTCTTTTGGACAAATAAATCCCATGTTAAATGAAGTTGCAGCCATTGCACCGGGCAATATACCGGAAACAGATGCTATTCGACCATCCAAACCCAATTCACCCATGATGGTATAACGTTGCATTTGTTCGGTTGGTAGGTCACCCATTGCACACAACAAAGCAACAGCTATTGGTAAATCAAAATGCGTTCCTTCTTTGGATATATCTGCGGGAGCCAAATTGATAATGATACGCTTTGAAGGCAGTATGAAACCCAATGAAGATAAAGCCGCACGGACTCTTTCTGCACTTTCCGTAACGGCTTTATCTGCTAAACCGACTATTTTAAAACACGGTAACCCTGAACTGATTTGAACTTCAACGGTTATTTTCTGTGCTTCCACGCCCCTAAAAGAAACAGTTGTTACGCGTGAAAGCATTTTTAACTCTCCTTACCAACGAGGTATGGTGTTATTTTCTCTCCATTGACCGTATGTATTTGTCGGATAAGTTCCGGCTGTATTCAATTCATCTTGAGCTGTAAAGCGTGATAAATTTTCCGCGCGAACATATCCCAAACGTTCATATGATTCCAAACATACATCATCCTTTACCGGACAACGAACTAAATCACGTTGTATCGGATGTTGTAAAATAATGTATCCGCTTTGTGGACGAGCTTTAGGAAATGATTCTGAACAATCATTCAAATCCACAACAATATCATCATCTTCTTCCTCATATCCATATTGCATTGATTGAGGATAAGATTGTGTAATATAAGATGTTGGAGGTTCTACGCGATAAACCTGAGCCGGAACAGGAGCAGGTGCAGGAGCAAACGCAGGTGTTGGTGCAGAAGCCGGTGTAGGAGCAAACGCAGGAACAGGAGCGGGTGCTGTCGGACGTTGGAAGTCAACAACAACCGGAGCGTAATAACGACCGTTTTCTATATTTTTTTCTTTATAGTCCAAAGCTTTTGAACGATTAATAAAAGCGGCTTCGCGATCTGCCAACTTCTTTTCACGTTCATATAACTCTTGTTGAGCATCCATCAAATTCTTTTCTTTATGGAATAATTCTTCTTCTTTTTGTGTTAAAGCCACATTGACGTTTTGCTCATAAGCAGGTGGTTCCAAAGCATACGGATTAACAGCTGTTTCTTGTGGTTCGGCATAAACAGGTTGTTGAACCGGTTCGGCATAAACGGGCTGTTGTATCACCGGTTGACTTACGGCCGGTTGATTATAGGATGGTTGTTGATATGGTTCTTCATACCCTCTATATGCATCATCGCGCTGATTGTTATTCATACAAGCGCATAAAACAACACATGGAAAAATCCATAAAAACTTCGCGAATTTCATTTTTTTCCCCTTCTTTAAGAGTTACTTTTCCACTAACTTATCTACACTATAAGACAAAATCGACTCGAGGGCAAGCACTTTTTTAAATTTTTTTTATTTTCTGTCGAGTCTCGGGTATTTTTATCTTTCTAAAAGTCTTGTTTTTTGTCTTTCTTGACGCATTCTTTCATGCATAACTTCATCTATTTTTTGTTGTTCTATGGTCATTTGATCCATTTTTTGACAAACCAACTTTAATATATCCTTTTGTGAACCTTTTGTTTGAATAAATTTAATCAAAACTTCCGCGGATTTTGAATTTGTCAAAAGCTCTTTCATTTGCATTTTTTCAGAACCGCCCAACGTTAAAAATAAATTCATCAACATCTGACTGGTTTTTTTATCAAGTAAAATGGGAAATTCTTTTGCTATACTTGAAATAAAGTCTTTTATTGCCTTGCGATCAATTAAATCTCTAAATGTATTTTTAATTTGCAAAAACAGCTTATTCGGATGATTTTTAATGGCTTTATCCCATAATTTTTGTCGTTTTTCAAAATCCTTGATTTTCTTTTTATATTGGCTTTTTCTGACATCTGCATTCATGCATTCTTCGCACTTTACAATAAACTCATCGTAAATCAACTTTTTATCAAACAGTTGGCAAAAGACTTCATCTTTTTTCAAAAAAGGACAATAATCCGGACAACGTTCTTTTTTAACCATTTTTTTCTTGCCCCCTTATAATAAATGTTAACAAAACCAATGCCGGCACCATCAAAACACCTGTAAATACAAAGAAATCAAAATACCCCATTTGATCAGCTAAACGACCGCTGTTTGCTGCAATTAAAGAAGTAGAAACAGCCATCAAACTGGTCAATAATGCATACTGTGTTGCCGAATATTTTTTGGAACAAAGTCCCGACAAAAAGGCCACAAAAACAGAACCACCCATACCGCCGACAATGTTGTCGAAAATAATGGTTGCTATAAACGCGGTTTGATTGTTCCCCAGGTATGCCAAAAAAGCAAAAGCAAACGATGTTAAAATTTCAACAAATCCTAAACACAATAGGCATTTTAACACATTAAAGCGTGCAACCAAAACACCGCCGATAAAGACCCCAAAAATTGTCACCCAAGGCCCGAATGTCCCCGAAATTAAAGCAATCTGATCTTTGGTAAAACCTGTGTCATTATAAAAAGGAAGTGCCATTCGTCCCAAAACAGCATTACATATTTTATACAAAACAATAAAAACCAATATCATCAACCAATCATTTTTTTGCATAAAATCCTTGAATGGTTCTATAACCATTTGTTTAAATATATTTTCCGTTTGGACAACCGGTCTTTCAGGTTCTTTCACAAATAACACGCTGACCATTCCCATAAAACAACAAAAACCGACAAACCAATATGCAAATGTCCACGAAATACGTGCAGAGGTCATCACAACTCCCGCACCCGAAACAAACATTGCCAATCTGTAACCCAACTGATAAGTACCGGCCGCTTCGCCTAATTCTTCTTTCGATAAGGTATCTATACGCAGGCTATCCACAACAATATCTTGACTTGCTGCAAAAAAAGCCGTTCCTATTGCAAATAAGAACGTTTGCATCGGTATTTGTAATATCTCTCCATCAACAGAGCAAGAAAAAATCCAACTGTTTGAATTGGGGGCATAAAAACCCAAACCAAAAATACAAAAAATTAAACCGGCCTGAAAAACCAATGCCCAAGCTTTTTTTTGCCCTATTTTTGATAAAACGGGAATACGAATTTTATCCACAAACGGTGCCCATAAAAACTTAAATGAATATGGTAAAAAAACAAGACTGAAAAGACCTATAACAGTAAGAGATACCTTAACATCACTCATCCACAAAGAAAGGCTATATCCTAATAAATTATACGGTAAACCGCATGAAAAGCCCAAAAATAAAAAAATAAAAACTTTGGGATTAAAGTAATTTAAAAAGGCATCTTTCCAACTTTTCATTTATTGTCCTTCATCAAATGCCATTGGATCAACGCAATCAATGCAATCAGTGGTAAAGTTGCTTCTGATGTTTCTTCAATCATAATTGAAAAGAAAAAAGCACCATCGCTTAATTTTTCACCCGTATATTTGACCCAATTACCATGAAACCGATCGGCAATTTTTGAAACCAACCCCATACCGCATAAAGTGCAAATACTCCAATACATTGCTTCTTTATGCCAAAAACAACGCCAAATTTTGGGAGTATATTTAAATACCAAGTAAAGTACTGCTGTAACCACCAACAAAACCAAAATACCGGCTATAATTTTTTCACTTAACGGATTTTTGGGATTTGTAAAAAAGCGTAATTTGATGGCTGTCGTATCTGTACTGGTTAACCAGTGTTGAATTCCCGCTTCACGAAAAATAGCGGCAACATTTAAAAATAACAGAATAATCCAAGTTAAAAATTTACCTTTAAAATCCTTATAAAAAAACAACAGACACACAAGGAGTATACCATAAAGCGAATAAGTTACTATATCGCAAAAATACCCATCTTCAAAAAACGTATCTATACCGTTTGAACGATAATAAGTTGCCGCTAATCCCAAAAGTACCATTACCAAAAAAGCTACTATTGGTGCAAAAAGCGGTGATAAAATCATTTTTCTCATTTTTTTCTTCCTCTTTTCAGATAAGATGAATCAAACCATAAAAAAAGGTATTTGTCAAACAAAAAAGCCGACCCAATCGAGCCGGCTTTTGTATAAAAAACAACTTTGTTTAGAAGCTGTATTGTACCTGAGCACCAATAATATTGGAGAAGGTATGTTTATATTTTGCAGTCGGCGTTGCACCAACAACAGTTGCATCTGCAGTTGATTCTGACGTCTTTGCAAATAAGTGTGCATAAGCTACATCAAATTGCCAATTTTCCACCGCATAGCTGGCACCAGCACTTAACCACCAACGATCGCTATCAGGAATACGGTATGAACGGCGATCCGGTTTATGTGTTGGGCTTTCATCATATCCGGCACCTACACGGAACGTTGTTTCTTTGGTGTAATAGAAATCTGCACCGACAGCCAACGCCCATGTATTTTGATAATTGTATAACGACTTCTTTTCGCCCGTCAAAGGAATACCTTCACTTCTGACAGAAAAATCTGGGAAAGAAGATGTCCAATGTGTCCAACGGGCTGTTCCGGAAAATCCGATGTTTTTGATACGTTTATAAGCAGAAAACGTTACTGTTTCCGGTAAATCCGGGTTAGCATTTACATCATACCCGCCTTCAGCTATGATAGGTGGTATAGCAGAAGTTTTGTATGTACCTTTTGCACGTTGTGCAGAACGTAAACGATAAGACAAACCGACACGGGCTGTTTCATCAAATTCATACATCAACCCCAATGTTCCTGTTTGGCTCCAGCCATGAACATTAAAATTAATATCCCCATAGGTGTTTGTTACTCTTTGTGTCATACGGCCATAAATGTAACGCATGATTGCGCTGGCACCGATTGACCAATGTTCATCCAATTTATAAGCAGCAGATAAGTTGAAATCAACAATATCTAACTTGGATAAAATAGCGGCATCATTACCAAACCAATTGTATTTATACCGGGTTTTTAAACCAAACGGAGCATAAATACCGACACCCAAAGAAAGTTTATCATTTGCATTATATTGTGCAAAACCGGCCGGAACCGCTTGCCAAAACTTCATTTCACCTTTTTCACCGGCTTTATCATTAATGCCATAAACATCTGATTCGACGCCAATCACGTTGAAAACTTGTTGAACGCCGGATTTTTTCATTAATGTCATACCGGCAGGATTGTAAGCAATAGCGGAATAGTCATCCCCCACGATTCCTTGTCCCGCATAAGAACGACCCATGTTTGTTACAGAATAGTCATTCAATTGGTAACTGGCTGCGTTTGCAACTGTAGAAATAGAGCATATAGCCAACGCGGCAGCCAATAATTTTTTGTATTTTTTCATTTTTTTATTTCCTTATTTTGTTATTAAAAAAACATCTTATCGTATGAGATAAAAAAAACAAAATCAAGTACTTTTGTCACAAAAATGTCACATTTCTTTTATAATTTTTAAAAAATTATTTAATATCAATAAGTTAACATTTTTTATTACAGTTTTTTGAAACCTGCCGATGCTGAATAATTTAGCATTATAAAAAATATCACCACCACTGTACTTAAACAATGATGGTGATAGTTTTTTGATAAATTGTTATTAATGTTGTGGTTGTCTCCACCCTTTAAGTGCTTGAAGATCCATTCTATTGGATTTATTTGTATGCACTTCTTTATTACTTTTGGCATTACTTTCGGTTGAATGATTTTGCCCATCGGTTTTCTGACTGTCTTGACTGTTTTCTTTTTCCGTCTCTTTTATTCTATTCAAAGCATCTCCGGCTTCAGGATAACGAGAACTCAATTCCATCAACGTACTAATCTCTGCCTCACTGGGTTTTCCTTGTACAAGGGCATCCCCGATAGCCTTGATTTTTGCTTTGTTTTCTTCAATTTTTTCTGGTGAAGGTTCTTTTTCATCCAAAATCTCTTTTAACGCCGTCACACCACCGTCCGTTTTACCGGCCTGCTCAGCAGGGGACAAATCATTGTCTGCTCTTTCCTCCTCTGATAATTGACTTTCGTCTAATGGGAGTACCTTTTTTCCGTTTTTTTCAACTGTTTTTATTTCTGTCATCTTATATCTCCTTTTTAAATACCTATTTATCGTAACACAAAAAAGTATGTTCTGTCAAATTTTATACCTCTATACTTACTTTTGCTTTAAATCATTAAGCATTTTTAAAGCCCCTATATTGCTATTTTTAGTCGGAACGGGAGGATATTCCAATGGTTTTGAAACACCTTCTTTACTTGTATTTATCATATTAAGTAATGCTTGCACCAGCTGTTCATCTCTGGTCTTTTTAATTTTTTTATCCAAAACAGATCCTCTGTCATCAAAACTGCTATGGGATGCATTTTTATTTAAAGTATTATAAAGTTCGGAAGCTTTTGAAGATTTTTTTGTTTCTTCCATAATATCTGAATTTTGAGCTTCTCTTTTTTCCTTAATTTTACCTATAATATCTTTATATTCTTCAAACATGCACATTCTGGATTTTTGAGAAACCTCGGCAAAATTATTCCAATCTTCCTGACTAAAATCCCCTCTATCTTTAATTTCTTCACGAAGATTCATACTTTCAAAAAGAGCATCTTTTGTTTTTGAGGACATTTTATGTTCTTTTAAAGTTTCAACTATGCTGTTGTACAAAACATCATCTTCATTTGCTTTTGCTTCAGCCATTCGACAAGCTAATTGGACACCACAACTTACATGATTATCTGAAAACTCTTTTTTCATTGAATTATCCATTGAAAGCAATCCGGTGACACGGGCAAACATTTCATCAATTTTATCTGCCTCTGTATCATAATTTAAAATGGATTTGTATTCTCTTGATAAAAAGATGAAAAAATCTTCGGTTCCGTATTCTTTACGATTTTCCTTCATTGCTTTTTTTTCGAGCAAATCTCTTGTTTCATCCCACTCTTCCCTACCCAAAAAAGCTTCGTTTTTTAATTGTTGATACCACATCTTACCAAAATCAGACATTTCGAATACATTTACATTAACTTTACTATCATTATCCACAGCATAGTGACATAATTCATGAGCTAATGTATTATGATTAAATGCGGAACGAGGATAACTGTCACAATTAAATTGTATGGCTTTTTTCTTGCCACTATGTTCAGAACTGTATTGGGCACACGCATCGTCTAGATTAACAGATAAGGTTCCCCATTCTTTTCTGTTTTTCGCACTTTTTTCATAAAAATCAAACGTAAGTCCTTCTTTTATTGCCGCACGCACCATGTTGCTCATTTTAAAATCTTCATGATCCAAATAACTGTATTCCATATAAAATACCTTCAATGCATCTAAAGCAAAATTAAAATCTTCAGGAACAATTGTTGTTTGATCAATATATTTTTCAAAAACCTCTCTGATAAAATCCCTTTTTACCAGATTTCCGTCTTTGTCTTTTCTTACATTAGCATCTTTTGGCAGAGGCTCCCCTTTTAATTGAGCATATTCAATTTTTTTTGTTAAATAAATGTTTTTACTTTTTGCTTCATACAATTCATGCATTGGAATTCCGGGAATACGCACGCTTTGTCCCCATTTTGAATGAAGTGAAAAAGAAGGAAGTCTTTCTTCTACCATAACGGCAGCGGGTTCTTCATCAACAGCCGTTAACGTTTCGTCAACGGGTATTCCCATTTGTTCTGCTGATTTATCAAAAGGATATTTATCGTCCATTTACGCCCCACTCCTTTTTTAAAAACACCCTTTTATTGTAACATAAAATGCCTATTATGTCAATTTTTGCTTCATTTTCAAACTTAACATAAAAAAAGCTCCGAATTTGTTTTCGGAGCCTTTTGATAAAATTATTTAGCTTTATTGTTGCGATGAAACCAATTAAAAGCACGTTTGAAAAAATCATCCTTATTTTCTGGTTTTTGCTTATTTTTGGGAGTATTTTCCACGCCTCTTTTAGTTTCTTTATCCAAGCCTTTTTTGGCGCTGCGTTCCGGTTTGGAAGTATCTATATCATAAGCTCTGAACATATTAAAAACAGAAGCTTTTTGCGGTGGTGTCAAAACTTTTGATTTTTGACATAAATCAACCACTCTTGCTGCATAAGACGTATCAGCACCGTTTTTAATTAAAACGCTCATTTTTTCAAGATCACCTTGTCTGGCCGCAAAAACAAGCAACGGAAATTCTTCTCTTCCTTTTATGTTTGTATAGAAAGGATGCGTGCGTTTTGCATTAACATCTAACCCGCTTTTTATTAACAATGGAATGTAATTTGCCGGTGCACAATATGCTGTTTTAAATAAAAAATCTTCCGTGTTTTTTTCTAATTCATGGCCGTTTGCAAAATGAATTGTCTTCAAATAACCTTTGACCGAATTAATTGCGTGTTCTACATCTTCGTTCATCAAATCACCGTTTCCCATGGATTTGACAACAAATTCTGCACCTAAATTGATGGCATTTTGAAATTCTTTTGTTTTATCATACGGATCTACCGTATAAGAATTTGTGCCCAAAAAACGTGTTTGTTCCTTTTTTGATTCCAATGTAATAAACGAAATCAAATTCCTATTAACTTCATCAGAAATATCTCTGCTCATAATAAAACCTTTCATAAAAAATTGTATAATCGTCAAGTATAATGTTATCTGATTATTTTGTCAACTCTTTTTCTAAAAAACAAACTAAAGACCTTTATTACCCTTTTAATAAGCGTGTTTACGACAAAAACATTTATTTCAAATAAAAAAGTGCTTGACAAAGAATTTTTTTGTGATATAAATAGACGCTATCGCAACGATGCGGGTGTAGCTCAGGGGTAGAGCGCGACCTTGCCAAGGTCGATGTCGAGGGTTCAAATCCCTTCGCCCGCTCCAATTTTTGTCCTTGATTTTCAAGGACTTTTTTTATTTTTAAATTCTGTTTTCACATAAAAATGTATTGACTTCATTTTTTTCATGATATATTTTCCCAGTATAGAGAGGTTGTATCATGAAGAAAAAATTATTATTTTTGTTTGTTTTTTTGTGTTTTGTTCTGTATTGCTATCCTTTATTTTTGGAAAAAACTTTTGGAAAATGTTCATTTGAACAAATTATATTTCATGCAATGAATCCGTTAAAAGGAACGGATGTTCGTTTGTATTACAAAGGTTTTGGGTATGCCTTTGTTTTACCATTATTTTTAACTTTTCTCTATATGTTTCCATCTTGGTTTGTTCCAAAAAAATTCAAATCTAAATTTTCCAAATGGCAAAACGGAAAATTGCGGACCTATCTGGCTTGGGGTTTATTTGTAATATCTATTATCTTTCAAATGTATATTTTACGTATTGACGTTTGGTATTATAACCATAAACATCCGACAACGTTATTTAAAGATCATTATGTTGCACAAAAAGCAACCGATATTACTTTTAAAGAAAAACGCAACGCTGTTGTTATTTACATGGAAGCAATGGAAAAAACGTATTCCGATACAACCATTTTTGATAAAGATTACATTCCGGAATTAACAAATTTAGCCAATCAAAATGTTTCTTTTGACCGATTCTATCAATATCCTGGTACTCAATGGACAATTGCCAGTCTTGTTAACGGAATGTGTGGAATTCCATTAAAAATACCTATGAAGGGTGTTAGAATGGATTTATTTAAAACTTTCTTACCAAGTGCTGTTTGTATTTCGGAAATTTTAAAAGATAACGGGTATAATTTAGGCATTATTATCGGATCAGATTTAAAATTTTCCGGTTTGGATAATTTAGTCAGCCAACATGGTTTTGATAATTATTGGGGATCAAAAGAAATTAGAAAAGAAAAAGGAGAAATTTCCTTAAAGCAAAAAGGTCATGGTTGGGGATATAATGATGATGCCATGTTTGAATTTGCAAAAGAAAAGATAACCGCGGCATCAAAACAAGATAAACCTTTCTTCTATGTTTTAATGACGATTGATACACACTTCCCAAATGGTTATTTTAATCCAAATATTTGTGTTCATAAAGAAAACAACTTTACCGATGTGATCAGTTGTTCATCTGCTTTAGTTAATCGTTTTGTTGAATGGATAAAAGCTCAACCATTTGGAAAAGACACGGCTATTATCATTGTAGGTGACCACATTACCCAAGGAAATGATGTTTATGAGACTATTATAAAAAGTAAAAACAGACAAATTGTTAACATCTTTATAAATGGAGCCAAAACCCCGGTTAAAGAAAAAGGTCGCCAATTCGGTACATTTGATATTGCGCCATCTATTTTGTCTTTTATAGGTGCTGAATTACCAAACGATTCTTTTGGTTTGGGACGTGATTTATTTTCATCAACACCAACTTTATCGGAAGAATCTTCACCCGAAACACTCTTTCAGGAATTGCCGAGGTATTCACCGGAATATCAGAAATTTTTTACACCGAGAACTTCACAACAATAACATTTAACGGAAATAAAACATGTTAAAAAAAATAATTGATGATGTTAAACATATTTTTAGAGCTTTTAAATATTCTTGGCAGGGATTAGTTTATGTTTTCAAAAATGAAATAGCTTTTCGTCAAGATGTTCTGTTTTTTTTGATCTGCTCGGTAATTTCTTTTCTTCTACCGGTCAGTTCCGTTTCACGCGCTATAATGATTTTTTCGTTGTTTTTCATTTTGCTGATGGAAATGGTTAATACCGCTATTGAGGTTGTTATAAACCGCATTTCAACAGAACGTCATCCTTTGTCCGGCGTTGCAAAAGATATCGGGAGCGCTTTGGTTTTATTAGCATTTTTAAATGCTATTATTGTATGGCTTTTTATTTTAATTTAAAAGCAGTTACACAAACAGAAACATTTCACTACAACAGGTATAGAATTTTATTTTTCCGGGTTAGGTGTTTTACGAATTATAGGAAGGTTTGGTTTAACTTTATCAGAAATGTTTTCTAATCGTGATAATAAAGCGGAAGGAGCTTTTGATTTACTCTCCGTTTTTTCTTCCCACTCTTGTATTGCCAATTTTAATCCGGCCTCGGTGAAACCCCGACAAGATTTTCCACTGGCATTTTTTATTTCTTTTGTACAAGGTTCTTCTTCACCCGTTTCCGGGTTTTTAATCCTCCGACCCTCATAACGTTTCATTAAACGGACGGCTGTATTAGGTCCAATACCTAATTTTTTGGCTACATCACCGGATGTGTATCCTTTGTAGGCTTCTTCCCACTCTTGTATTGCCAATTTTAATCCGGCCTCGGTGAAACCCCGACAAGATTTTCCACTGGCATTTTTCATCTCTTTTGTACAAGGTTCTTCTTTTCCTGTTTCCGGGTTTTTAATCGTCCGACCTTCATAACTTTTTATTAAATCGATGGCTGTTTTTTGGGAAACATCTAACAGTTTTGTTACATCTGTAGATGTGTATCCTTTGCCTTTATATTTTTCTTGTTCTTGTATTACCAACTTCAATCCAACCTCGGTGAAACCCAAACAAGCTTTTCCCGTTGTATTTTTCATCCTTTTTATACAGGGTTTATCCTCCCCTGTTTCCGGGTTTTTAATCGTCCGACCTTCATAACTTTTTATTAAATCGATAGCTGCTGATTGGGAAATATCTAACAAACTGGCTACATCTGCAGATGTGTACCCTTTATGAGCTTCTTCCCACTCTTGTTTTGCTAAGTTAAATCCAATCTCCGTTAAACCCCGACAGGTTTGTCCTTTGACAGTTTTTATCTTTTTTGTACATGGTTCTTCTTCTCCTGTTTCCGGATTTTTAACCGTCCGACTCTTATAGCATTCTATTAAATAAATGGCTGCATTAAGTCCAATATCTAACAGCTTAACTACATCACTGGGTGTGTATCCATTGTGAGCCTCTTCCCTCTCTTGTTTTACCAAATTTAATCCCACCTCGGTTAAACCCCAACAAGCTTTTCCCAAGGCAGGTTTTACCATTTTTGTACAGGGTTCCTCCTCACCCGTTTTCAGGTTTTTAACTGTTCGATCTTTATAGAGTTCTATTAAAAGGGTGGCTGTTTGTTGGGAAACACCTAATACCTTGGCTACATCACCGGATGTGTATCCTTTGTGAGCCTCTTCCCACTCTTGTTTTGCCAATTTTAATCCGGCCTCGGTGAAACCCCGACAAGATTTTCCACTGGCATTTTTCATCTCTTTTGTACAAGGTTCTTCTTCACCCGTTTCCGGGTTTTTAACCGTCCTACCCTCATAACTTTTTATTAAATAACCGGCTGCATTAAGTCCTATACCTAACAGCCTGGCTACATCACCGGATGTGTATCCTTGTTTTAATTCTTCTTCTTCCTGTTTTCTTTTTTCTTCTAATTCGTTTGCTTCTCGCGTTAAGCTCATTAATTCTATTGTTTTAGAAAAAATCGTGAAATTTATTCTTTCTGCCTTTGAAACATTATTATGTTCTGTATTCAAAATTTTTTCTTCCGATATTTTTTCTAATCGAAGTTGTTTTTCTTCATGTTGTACAAACGAAGAACCTACCACAAATCCAAACCAAACCTGCCCATTTAAACGAGCAGAATCCAACGGGTTATCAGCATTAGCTTTAGGGTGTTTTAAAATAACATCCACCACTACTCCCATCTTTTTGGGCATTATTTGCGGTTTTTTTGAATTCAGTCTTGGTAAACGAAGACAACGAGCAGCCCCCTGTGCTTCACGAACAAGTGAAGCTGTCGGATAATTGATGGTTATGTCCAAATTGGGCATATCAAACCCCTCTGTTAACTTACCTACCTGACAAACAATCGGTAAATCTCCATTTACAAAGTCCTGAATGGTTTGAGAGTCACATTCATCTGATGTATGAACACGCGCTACTTTTTTGGGTTTAAACAATTCATTCAGTTCTTCAGCTTGGATACGGGCTTCTTCTTGGGATCGACAATTAATAAGACATTTTTTACCATTCCATGGCCCTATATATTCATCTACAGTATCACGGTAAGCTTTTGCCACATCTCTTGCAATATAACGGTGTGCTTCTTTCCAATTTTCTTCATTTCCGGAATTAACCGAATTACCGCGTATTGCTTGCAAAACAGCTCTACAATAATCTTCTTCATTGTAATCTCCGTTATTATTTTTGGAAACATTAGATAAATCCACAGAGACATCAGAAACCATCAATACATTTTTAAATTCTGCTAAATCCGCTTCTTTAATAGCATTTACAATATCAACTTTTGCTATAATTTTTCCAATAACATCTTCAACATTTTTTTCAGGACTATAACAAGGGGTAGCTGTCATACCATAAGGAATGGCATTTGTAAAGGATTTGACGGCATTTCTTCGCATATCCGAAACAGCGTGATGGGCTTCATCCAACAACAATAAACCTACCTTACTTCTGTCCATTATTTTTGATAGGTTGTCCAATGAATGATAGGTCGTAAAAATGATTGAATTTTTTGTATCTTTATGGTCTTCGTTAAAAACCCCTATATCTAACTGTTCGGGAATGTTTAACGCTGAAAGTCCCAACCTTTTTCGTTCTTTATCTTGAAATCCCCTATAAGCTTGAAATTCAGTCCTTTCATAGTCACATAAATCCTTATTGGGAACAGCAACAACAATTTGAGAATTCGGATTATTTTGTAAATGAGCTAATGTCAACATAGACATAACACGTGTTTTTCCAACACCGGTCGCAAGGTTAAATATTCCGCGGGAAGGTATTTCCTTGCTGTTTATAAATTGATTTAGGGCTTTTTTCTGAGACTCTCTTAAACCGCTATCTGATTCCATCAAACTCTTGACGGCTTCAACCAGTTCTATAACCTTTTCTTCACCACTCATTAAAACTCTCCTTTTAAAGAATGTAAACATTGTACCACAAATTCATTGATTTGTCCAATGTTTTTGCTTGTTTTAGAGAATAATTCAATATTTACAATAGAATGGTTTTAATTAAAAAGTTTTTTTATTTTATACAAACTCGGACTTATTAAAATTATAAAAACACAAAATGAAATTGTGGCACATGAAAAGACTGAATACATGTATCTGTGCCAAACTGTTGGTGTAAAAAGCGGAATTAAAATATTACTTAAAACACCCGCTAAGGAAATTGACATAAAGAACAACCGTAAATTATTTTTACGTTGTCTTAACCATAAAATGAGTGCAATGATAAAGAAAACAAAATTTTCCATTACAAAAAGAATGGTGTTTGGGGTAGGAAGAACCTTTTCCAAAAACTTTCCTATTTTTCTGCGTGGTGTATTCCAAAAAATTCTCATTTCTTCCGGTGACATTTGTTTTGCCAACGCTTGTCTTTGTAATTTTTCTTCATCAGACAACGGATGTGTATGATATGAACTGATTTCAAATTCTTCATCCGGCATATATTTTACTTTTAAAATACGTTGTCCCGACCATTTCTGAAACCACATAACCGAATAAAAATCTTTGACATGAATCCAAAAATTATAAGGATGTTTTATCAAAGCGTATGCCCATTTTTGATATAATCCGTCCAATTTTGTAAAATGCGGAAAAGGTTTTTCCTTTACCCAAGAAGCAGCAAAAGAATCCGCATAAAGTCGGTTGTTATCATACACCTCTTTTAATTTTTCCCATTTATCGGAATTTTCTGCCCATTTCGGATCAAACCATGTTTCATCAAAACAACTGGTATCCATATCCGGCAGACAAGCCCCTGCAATTTGATGAACAAATGTCGGTGTCGCCGGGTAAATATTGCCTTTATCAGAATGGTTTAATAAAGCCGTCAACCCTAAATTTAAAGCTATACAAAAAACAGCGCTGAAAACAGAAAAAATAATAAAACGTCCTAAGTAAGCCCCTATTTTAAAATCTTTTTTATTTAAATATAATCCGATCCAAACCAACATTGCCGGCCAAACCTGGATAATGGCATTTTGACGACTAACCAAAGCAATACAAAAAACAATTACCGTTATTGTATAATAAGTTCTTTTAACCCACTTTGATTTAAAATCCGGATTTAAAACACCATAGAGTATTAAAGAATATAATAAAAAAGTCCATACAACCGAAAAAGACGATGATAATAATTCAAGCGGTAATAAATAAAATTGACGGGTAAAAAACGGTAAAATTAACGCCAACGCCCAAAAGGTATTATATCGCCGAAAAACAGCCCATACCATAATAAATATAGCCAAATAAAATGGTATAACTTGTAATAATAAAAAAGGATATATATGAACACCCCAAAAAAAGTATGCTATTTTCAGCATATAAGAAATGATTGCCGGATGCCATCCACACATGTTTAACAAAGCAATGGAAGCTGTATCGCCGGTCCAATTAAATGTTTTCCATCCCAACCAACAATGAACCGCACATAAAAATGTAACCAATAAAAAGGCAACAGATAAAAAATAAACTTTTTTTGTCATATTGCCTATTAAATCAAAATCATTTGAAAAATCAAGATATTTTTACTTTGTATTTTCCTTTAATGCCGCTACAACAGCTACATTTAAATTAGGGGAATTACCCGCTATCTGAACACCGGCTTTTTGTTGAATAGTTTTAAAGAAATCTTCGCCTAATACGCCTTTTTGTTCATTAGTTAATTTTTCATCCAATAATGGTATCATTCGTTGAAGTTCTTCAGGATATATTTCATATTTCCAACAGCTCAACTTACCGCCTAAAGCAAAATAATTGACGGCTTGATTTGTAATTTTTCCATTTTGTGTTGATATAAAAAATCTTTTATCGCCCGATAAAAAAACTAAATTTGATTCATTATCTTTGTTTTCAACCTTTAAAACTTGATCTATTTTATCAATTAAAATCAGATTTTCTATACGTTCCTTTTCTCTTTGAGCTATAATTTCAGGATCATGATCTTCTAAATATTTTTTAACTTCTGCTTCATATTCTTCAATAGCCCTTTTGTTTTTTTCGGCACTAGTTAAAACCAAATTTGTAAAATCATCCTTAAAAAAAGGTTTAAGAATATTTTTTATCATTTTATTTTGTCCAAAGGTTGTGCCGCCAACCCACTCGATTACCGCTTTACCTATTTTTCCACCAAATTGTGTTATTTCTTGTTTAAAACCACCTATAATTTCACCAACTTTTATAACAGCATAGGTATTCATTCTGCAAATTACGTCAACCACTTTATCGTATAAATTCATCGCATCTTTTTTTTCAGTTAATGCTGTACGTGTACCGTTTTTTTCAATAAAATAACCAGCAAAATTATTTTTGGGACCTCTTTTTCTCGGATCTTCTTCCTGCATTTTTTCTAATTTTATATCTTTCTTTATTTCTTTCCTTAATACACCAGCTAAAAAATCTTCAAATTTTTCTCGAGGCATTAAAACCGTATATGTTTTTGCTTCTTCATTTCTTTCAAATAAACCTCGCTTTCCGTCATCATGAAACTTTAAACCGATATTATCCCCTTCAAAAACAATTTCAAAATCCTCAAATTCTCCACCCGGTCTTTGCAATTGCTTTAATTTGGGTATATCAATAACGATGCTGCCATGAACTATTTTTTCACCGCGTTCAATAGCATCTACCAAAGATTTACTTTCTTGCTGAAGATCTTCTTTCATCATTTCTGATCTATCTAAAACAACTTCTTTTTTAATGTCTTTTATATTGGTTTGTTTTTCAACGGAACCTTCTGATTTCATAGGAGATAACGCCGTTACAACAACAGCGCCCAAAAGAGCTAATTCCCTTTTTGTATTCTTAATAGGTGATACCTTTTTCATACTTACCTTCTCTCCTTTTTCAATACACATTTTTATTGTAGCATAAAAGCATTATTTTGTCAAAAAAACAACCTTTGCAAAAAAATATTGACTTTTATAAAAAAACAGCAAAAAGTATTATTATGTAGATAGATAAAGGAATTAAAAAATGGCTATGTGGATTGTTATTATATGGACGGTAATTGCTTTTTTATGGGCATCTGTTATTTATTTAGCAAATAAATTACCAAAATTATTTGATTTTAGCTTTATTTCAAACAGTGAACTGAAGCAATTTTTATTTGGCTTAGCTGTTGTTTTAATCTTAGGTGCTTTACTTACTTTTTTTATTAATTTAGCCAGTGCGGCAGTTTGTTTGATTTATTTTGGTCTAATTTGGGCTGTAAGTGACTTTGTTTTCTATCTACTTCAAAAAATATTTGATTTATCTTTTGAATATTATTATTCCGGATGGATCGCGTTTGCTGTTACATTCATATCTTTATCTATTGGTTTCTTTTTGGACTATAACGTATGGCAAACAAATTATCATCTGTCAACAAACAAAAAGGTTTCACCTTTAAAAATAGCTTTGATTGCCGATGCCCATTTAGGAACAACTTTTAATGGTGACGGATTTGGAAAACATATTGCAAAAATACAAGAACAAAATCCGGATTTATTAGTAATTGCCGGTGATTTTGTTGATGATGAAACACATAAAAAAGATATGGTAAAAGCTTGTGAAATTCTTAAAAATTTTAAATCAAAATACGGCGTTTATCTGGTCTTTGGTAATCATGATAAAGGTTATAACAGATTTAGGGCTTTTTCTTCAAAAGAATTAATTGATGAATTGAAAAAAAATAACGTAAAAGTGCTTTTTGATGAAGTCATTTCCCTAAATGATGATTATTATTTAATCGGTCGAAAAGACTATTCAGAAATTCATGAAAAAATAGGAACGCGTCTGTCTATGTCTGAATTGACTGAAAATTTGGATAAAAACAAATATATGATTGTATTAGATCATCAACCGACAGACTATAAAAATCAAGCTGAAGCAGAAGTGGATTTAGTTTTATCCGGTCACACACATGGCGGACAATTATTTCCCTTTAATCAAGTTGGAAAATGGATTGGTGCAAATAATTGGATTTATGGTTTAACACACCAAAATAAAACAGATTTTATTGTAACATCGGGTATTTCCGCTTGGGCTATTAAATTTAAAACAGGAACAAAGTCCGAATACGTTATTATTGATATTAAAAGCGAAAAATAGCTATTTTCCTATACAGAAAGAAGAAAAAATAACATCTAATAATTCTTCTGTACGAACATAACCCGTTATTTTACCTAAAGCGCGTGCAGCCAGACGTAATTCTTCTGCTTTTAATTCTAATTCTGTTTCATCTAATGCGCGTCCCAAAGCATCTCCACATTCTTTTAAAGATGTTTTATAACGCAATCTTGTTAACATCATCCCATCGGCAGAGGCCATTTGTTCAACAACTTTATCTTTTATTATTTGATAAAGTTTATCAATCCCCTGCCCTGTTTTTGCAGAAATAACTAATCCGTCTGATTTTTTACCTTTTACTTTATCGGATTTATTCCAAACCAATAATGCATTTGGATGACTTTCAAAGGCTTCTTTTGTCTTTTTATCTAATTTATTGCCGGCTTCACCCATAGCAATTAAAAGTGAAGCATCTTCAGCGCGTTTTAAAGCACGTTTGATACCTTCTTTTTCAATTTGTTCTTCCGTTTGACGTAAACCGGCCGTATCAGCAATAACAACCGGATAACCAGCAATATCTAAATAAATTTCCACAATATCACGCGTTGTACCGGCAATTTCGGAAACAATAGCTACATCTTTATGAGCTAACGCATTGAGTAAACTGGATTTTCCAACGTTTGGCGCACCGATAATTGCTATTTGAAAACCTTCTTTTAAATTTATTCCGCGGTTTTTATCATCTAAATGAGCAGCTATTTTATGCATTAAGGTATGGATACCATCATTAATAATCGCCATTTTTTCGGGTGGAATTTCTTCTTCCGGAAAATCAATAAAAGCCTCTAAATAAGCCATATATTCAACTAATTGTTTACGCCAACCGTCATACAGGTTTTGTAATTCTCCACCCATTTGACGAACAGCCCAAGCTCTTTGTGCTTCCGTATCTGCGTGAATTAAGTCAATCAAACCTTCCGCCGCCGTTAAGTCCATTTTATTATTATAAACAGCTCTACGGGTAAATTCCCCGGCTTCTGCCATACGACAACCTTTTATTTTTGAAAGTAAAGACAAAATCTTTTGAATAACGGCACGGGATCCATGACATTGAATTTCTAAAACATCCTCACCAGTAAAACTTTTAGGACCTTTAAAAAATAAAGTAACTGCTTGATCTACCACAGAACCTTTTTCATCATAAATGTAATTACACTGTATATATTTTTCTTTTATATTCTTTTTACCGGTTAATTGCTTAAAAACATCAAAAGCTTTATCGCCGGAAATACGAATAACAGCAACACCTGCTTGACCGGCTGCACTTGATAAAGCAAAAATTGTTTCATTTGACATTTTATAATACCGCCATTGAAGATGTATACATTAAACTGATGTAATACAATAATAAAAAGAAT
The DNA here is from genome assembly GCA_017962565.1 of Alphaproteobacteria bacterium. GTDB lineage: Bacteria > Pseudomonadota > Alphaproteobacteria > CAAHEQ01 > UBA3637 > CAAHEQ01. The sequence continues at coordinate 175,378 of JAGCVC010000001.1, forward strand.
AAAGTAAAGAAAAGTAAAATTGATTTTGTTTTTTTCCCTTCCATTCTGAAAGAGATAATTAAAAAGATCAATACAACAACCGAATAAATAAACAATGGATGTTTAGATATAATAGTTTCATTAGATTGAATTAACTTAGATGCAGTTAATCCATAAACTAAAACAATTAAAAAAGTCCAAAACCAACCTAATTTTGTCATCAATAAATCCTTTTAAAATAAAGTAGTAGTACCTTCCGGACGTAAACTGTAATATAATACTGTATATATTAACGTGACTATAATATAATACAAAAGCAAAAGTTCACGCGGCATTTTAAGCCATACAAACCAACAAAAAATACTAAAACAAATATAAAGTAAAGAACTCCACCACTTTTCTAAATAAAAAAATATTTGAACAGCGGAAAAACCAATTCCCACAATCCAAAAAGTTTCACCTTTCATTTTTTATCCGTTCATCGCAATAAAAAAGTCGTGATTATTTTTTGAAAGTTTTAATTTTTCAATTAAAAATTCCATTGCTTCCGGTGCACCCATAGGCATTAATACACGGCGTAAAACCCACATTTTCGGTAATTCGTTTTTATCAACCAATAACTCTTCGTTACGAGTACCGGATTTAGTAATATCAATAGCCGGGAATATACGTTTATCAGAAACTTTACGATCCAAAATAATTTCACTGTTACCCGTACCTTTAAATTCTTCAAAAATAACTTCATCCATACGGGATCCAGTTTCAACCAAAGCAGTTGCTATAATTGTTAAAGAACCACCCTCTTCTATATTTCTTGCGGCACCAAAGAAACGTTTTGGTTTTTGTAAAGCATTTGCATCAACACCACCGGTTAAAACTTTACCTGATGAAGGAATAACTGTATTATAAGCACGAGCTAAACGGGTAATACTGTCAAGTAAAATAACAACATCTTGTTTATGTTCAACAAGGCGTTTTGCTTTTTCAATTACCATTTCAGCCACTTGAATATGACGTGTTGCCGGTTCATCAAAAGTCGAAGAAATCACTTCACCTTGAATAGAACGCTTCATATCTGTCACTTCTTCAGGACGTTCATCAATTAATAAAACAATTAAGTGAATTTCTGGATGATTAGCAGTAATTGCATGTGCAATATTTTTCATCATCACGGTTTTACCGGTTCTTGGCGGCGCAACAATCATACCGCGTTGACCCTTACCTTGTGGACAAATCAAATCAATAATACGGGCTGTTAAATCTTTTGGTTTATCGCCTGTCGGTAAATCATATTCCATTTTTAATTTTTCATTTGGAAATAAAGGAGTTAAATTATCAAAATTAACACGATATCTTAATTCTTCAGGCTGAGTACCGTTTACTGTATTGATTTTACTGGCTGCAAAGTATTTTTCACCGGTTTTTGGCGGACGAATTTCACATTCAATAGTATCACCGGTTTTTAAACCAAAATGTTTAACTTGATTAGGTGAAACATAAATATCATCAGGACCTGCTAAGTAATTAGACTCAGGTGCGCGTAAAAAACCAAATCCGTCCGGTAAAATTTCCAAAACACCATCACCATAAAGGGTTGTTTCTGTTTCTGCTATTCTTTTTAATATAGCATACATTAATTCTTGTGTATTCATTACGGAAGCATTTTCAACTTCTAAAGATTCGGCATAAGATAACAATTCAACCGGAGATTTTTGTTTTAACTCTTTTAAATCCATTTTCAGATTTCCTTTTTATTATTAAAAATGTTAAGATTATTTTTTTAAAGAAGATACTTTTTGATTTTTATGCTTTGCATTGTACTATAAAATTTAAAATTTGTCAAGCGGTTTTTATCCACAAGATCTCTTTCCCTAATATATAAATAAAATATTCTTATTCTTCTATAAACAGTGGATAATGTGGATAACTTTTGATTTTAATTTTATCCACAAGCTTATCCACAAACCCCCTCACCTTTCTTTATTATATATTATTTATTTGACAGCTGTTTATCCACATAATTCACAATTAAGTCAATTGATCTTATTTATTTGTTGATAATTACGTGTATGAAATGTGAATAATGTGTATAACTTGTCTTTAAATACTTTTAATTAGCCATTTATCCACAAATAAATTAAAGGTTGTGGATAACTTTATAAAACTTTTTTGTTTATTTAGAAAATAAACTCTTGACGTGTCGAAAAAAAAGCATTATGCTGTGACTATAGACATTCTTAGATGGAGATATAAGAAATGAAATATCGTATTGAAGATGGAAAAAACGGTCAAGAAATTGTAATGGAAGGTTCCTTTACTTTTCGGGATCATGATACGTTTTTTGAAATTATTTCCTTAATTAAATCATCAAAAGATAAGCAATTAACATTTAATTTAGCTAACTGTGATTTTATTGACAGTGCTGCTTTGGGTATGTTTGTTATTGCCAGTGATGAAGCTTCTGTAAAAGATATGAATTTAATTATTAAAGCAGCTACTGGACGTATTAAAGACGTTATGTTTGCAGCACGTTTTGATAATTTATACACTTTTGAAGATTAGTTTTTAAATTATTTTTTTAAAGCACTATTCTGTTTGGGGAAATAGTGCTTTTTTTATTGATTTTTTCTGAAATTTTTGTATATTAAAAACAAAGAGGTTATATATGCGTGAAATTGTTTTTGATACAGAAACAACAGGATTGGATCCTTTTTCCGGTGATAAACTGGTTGAGATTGGGGCGGTTGAGTTAATTAATCATATTCCAACCGGAAAAGAATATCATCAATACATCAATCCGATGCGTTCTATTGACGAGGAAGTCGTAAAAGTACACGGTTTAACAGAAGAATTTTTGTCTGACAAGCCGACTTTTGAAGAAATTTGTGATGATTTTTTAGCTTTTATTGGCTCAGATTCTTATCTTGTGGCACATAATGCACCTTTTGATATGAAATTTTTGAATTGCCAATTAAGAGAGTTAAATAAAGAACAAATTGATGATTCACGTGTAATAGATACAGTTCCGATCGCACGTAAGAAATTTCCGGGGTCTCGTGTTAATTTGGATGAATTATGTCGCCGATTTGGTGTAGATAATTCAAAACGAACTGTTCATGGAGCATTATTGGATGCTCAATTATTAGCTGATGTTTATTTGGAATTATTAGGTGGGCATGAACCGGGACTTTTATCAGAAAATACTGATTTAAAAAATACTCAAACACAAGAGCTACAGTCAAATTTCACAAAAAAGGTTTATCCGGCAAGACATTTTGAAATACCGGAAAATGAGTTAGAAAATCATAATGCTTTTCTGCAAAAAATCAAAGATGCTTTATGGATGGCAGATAATAAAGGTGATGTTTTAAATGAAGCAGAAAAATCTTAAAAAAATTTTATTTATCAATATCTTATTATGTTTTTCATCTTTTTCTGTTCAATCTCAAATGATTGATTTGATGGGATCTATGGGGGTTAGTGGTACCCAAACAATTAATGATGTAAAGAAAGTTAATCAAATGAATAAGTCTGTACATTCAATGCAATTTATAAATGAATTACAGATGAAAAATGTTGATATATCAACAACTTATTTTGGAAACTACCAAAAAATGTCAACTCAATCCGCAACTATAGGTAATGTTAAAGTTATATTTAAACCTGTAAATAATGGAAAGAATTTTGAAGCTTTTATTCCTTCTATACAATCATCACTTTGTTCATCTTTATTAAGTAACAGAATCGATAATGTTGTTAGTTATCGTTTTGTAACTAATGGTAAAAGTAAGGAATATACTCCGGCTCAAATCCGCTCTAAAAGTGGTGTTTGTGATGGTGTGACCGGTCTTGCATTGATTTTTAAGTAAATAAAACCTTTTAATTTGTCAAGCTTAAAATTTATCAAAAATTAAAATTTTTATATGGACTTTCTGTTTTTTTTAGTTTAAAAATGAAAAATAAACAGAAAAATGTTTCACGTGAAACAAAATTAAGTGTGAAATTTAAAAAATGTTTCACGTGAAACAATAAAAAATACAAAATGGAGTGTTTCACGTGGAACAATTTATGGAATTTTCACCAAAAACTATAGAAAAATTGAAAATTTATGAGGAAACTTTAAAAAAGTGGCAATCTAAAATCAATTTAATAAGTCCATCAACTGTTCCTGATATTTGGAATAGACATATTATGGATAGTGCCCAACTTTACCCTTTAATTTCAAAACAACCTCAAGTAATCCTTGATTTAGGGAGTGGGGCAGGCTTTCCCGGATTGGTTTTGGCTATCTTAAATCAAACACAGGGAAGGGGTAATTGGGCTGTTCATTTAGTTGAATCAGATACTCGAAAGTGTGTTTTTATGCGTGAAATACTACGTTTGTGCCAGGTTCATGCAATTATTCATAATTGTCGAATTGAAGATATGGAACCAATGAAAGTAGATATAATAACAGCGCGCGCTTTAAAAGAAACAAAAACCTTGCTTTTTTATGCATATCCTTTTTTAAAAACAGATACTTATTGTTTATTCTTAAAGGGAGAAAATGCAGATTTAGAGTTGAATTGGGCTACAAATGAATATAATTTTTTAGTAGAAAAAATACCCAGTTTAACAAAGGGGAGTTATATTTTAAAAATGATGGAGATACATAAATGAAAAATATGAAGAAAGTCCGTGTTTTTTCTGTTGCTAATCAAAAAGGCGGTGTCGGTAAAACAACAACCGCGGTCAATTTAGCAACTGCTTTATCGGCTTTACGTAAGAAAGTTTTATTAATTGATTTGGATGCGCAAGGTAATGCTACCGTCAGTTTAGGTGTTTCTCGTCAAGGAAAAACAAATAATGCTTACACGGTTTTAACCGGTCAGGAAAATATTAAAAATTCTATGAAAGAAACAAAGATTCCTTATCTTTATGTTTTACCGTCTTGTAAGGAATTATTAGGACTGGATATTGAATTAGCAGGTGTTGAAAAGCCGCAGTTTTTCTTGAAAAAAGCACTAATGGCACCGGAATTGGATTTTGATTATGTTTTTATAGATTGTCCGCCGGCGGTTGGTATGTTAACCATTAATGCTTTAACAGCTTCAGATGCTGTTGTTGTACCAATTCAATGTGAATATTTGGCTTTGGAAGGTGTTGCAGATCTGATAAAAACCATCGAAAGAGTAAAGAAAAACTTTAATTCAAATTTAGATTTACATGGTATTTTGTTGACAATGTTTGATGGACGCAGCCGTCTTTCTTATTCGGTTGCCGAAGATGTTCGCCGCTTTTTTGGAGAAAAGGTTTATAAGTCATTTATTCCCAGAAATGTGCGGATTCCAGAGGCTCCATCACATGGAAAACCCGTATTACTTTATGATTATAAATGCACCGGTTCGCAAGCGTATATTCGTTTAGCTGCCGAATTTTTGAAAAGAGAAAAGGAATTATTGAAAAATGGATAAAAATAAAATTGGTTTAGGTAAAGGTTTAAGTGCTATTTTAGGTGAAATTGACGAAGAAACCAGTCAAGTTTCTGCTTTAATTGAAAAAAAAGACACTTCCGGCATTACTTTTTTACCACTGGAATCATTGCAGCCCGGTAAATTTCAGCCGCGGCGCGTGTTTACAAAAGATGTTTTAGATGACTTAGTTGCTTCTATTAAAACAAAAGGTGTGTTGCAACCGTTGTTGGTGCGTCAAATTGGAAATGATCGCTATGAAATTATTGCCGGTGAACGCAGATGGCGTGCATCAAAAGAAGCTGGATTGACGCAAGTACCTGTAATCATTAAAGATTTTAATGATGAAGAAACTTTAGAAGTGTCTTTAATTGAAAATTTACAACGTCAAGATCTTAATCCTTTGGAAGAAGCACAAGGTTATAAACGTTTATTAGATGAATTTAAACGTACTCAAGAAGAATTGGCTCGTGTTGTCGGTAAAAGCCGCAGTTATGTTGCTAATATGTTGAGATTATTGGATTTACCGAGCGCAGTTAAAACATATTTAGATAAAGGTGAATTAACAGCTGGTCATGCACGTGCTTTATTAAATGCTAAAAATCCGGAAAAATTAGCTAAAAAGGTCGTGGAGCAGGGGTTAAGTGTTCGTCAAACAGAACAGTTAGCTATGACCGAAGGAGAAAAAAAGGGTAGGGCAGAGCGAAAAATTTCTGTTGGTGGTCGAAAAGATGGGGATATAATGGCTTTGGAAGCGGAATTATCCACTTTATTAAAGACGGCTGTAACTATTCGTTGGACCGGTAAAAACGGAAAAATTACCATTGAATGTAATTCTTTGGAAAAATTAGACGTTGTTTTACAACGTTTAACAAACGGCGGCGAAGTAGAAGAATAATTTTTTAAAATCAAATAGTTATAAAAATGATAGATAAAAAAATATATTCAAAAAAAGTTGCAGAACTGAAAAAGTATAAAAAAATAAAAAAAGAAAGCAGCAAAAGTTTTTATACGCGTTCTATTCCTATTATCTTAATTTGTTTTATATTAAGTTTTTTTATATATTTTTTTTGGGATAATCCTTATTCAAAAGAAATTCCACTTATAATTCTTTTTATTTTTTTTGTTTTTTGTGTGTTGGATACAAAAAAATCGCCCGAATATGTTAATAAAATGAAAAAAATAGAAAAAGAAGAAAATGAAAATATAGCAAGAATACTGGAGTTTGTCGGTTATAGACGTATTTCTAAATATGATTTTCCTATGCCGACATCTTTAGTTAGAATAATATCTGATGATGCAAATTTTTTATCTGATGAATATTTTAAAAAAGCTATGGAAAACATATATGAATTTGGAAAGTTTAAATTTATAGATGATAGTTTTGAAGGCGTTATTTTTCATGTAGATATGACTTTACCTGTACAAGATGATATTTTTATTGGTGATTTTTCAAAAAATTCTCTTCTATGTTGTATTGATACTATAGATGATTGGAAATTTTTTACTCAAAACAAAAATGAAAATTTAGAATGGATAACACCGGAATTCAGAAGACAAATTGAACAAATTATTCCTCTTTTTTCCGGAGAAGGAGCTAAAATAAGTGATAAACATGTTTTTTTACAAATAAAGAAAGATGGCATAAATGGTTTTTTACCGGGGCTTTTTCCTTTTAATCATAGAGAATGGATTGATATAAAAAATGAAGACATTACTTTTGATGACGCGTTTTCTCTTTACAAAAGTGCAAGTGTTTTAGAAGAGTTCAATAAATATATAGAAGAAAACAAATTTTAAATGTAATTACAAAATAAGCACGGACATCGTTGAAACATCCGTGCTTTTATTTTATAAAAAAGTCTTTATTTCCAAAGATTTAATGATTTAGAAGAATCTATTTCTTTTACGTTTGCAATAAAGTCATCTAAACTCATACCGTTCTTTTGGTTGTTTTGACGATCACGAACGGAAATTGTATTACTTTCCAACTCTTTGTCACCCAAAATAACGGCATATGGTATCTTTTGTTCGTGTGCTGCACGAATTTGATAACCGATTGTGTTAGATTGACGTTCCATTTCGGCACGAATACCAGCTGCTTTTAACTTTTCAACCAAAGCGGCTCCGGCTTCACGATGTTTATCGGAAACGGGTAATACACGTACTTGAACAGGTGAAAGCCATACAGGGAAAGCACCGGCAAAATGTTCGGTTAAAATACCTATAAAACGTTCCAAAGAACCATATAAAGCGCGGTGAATAACCGGTGGCATCTTTAAATTGCCGTCTTTATCCACATATTTACAACCAAAACGGTCTGGTAATTGGAAATCCAATTGGAAAGTTCCCGTTTGCCATTCACGTCCCAAAGCATCTGTCATTGAAATGTCAACCTTTGGACCATAGAAAGCACCATCTTTATCTTTAATTTGATAATTATCTTTGCCGCAGTGATTATCTAAAACTCTACGTAAAGCAGCTTCAGCTTTATTCCAAGTTTCAATATCGCCAACAAAATCGTCCGGACGTGTTGAAAACTTCATTTGATATTTCAAACCGAAAACTTTATAAAATTTGTCAGCCAAAGCAAAAAGACGTGAAAATTCTTCCTCAATTTGCTCTTCTGTAATAAAAATATGTGCATCATCTTGGTGAAATTCACGAACACGGAATAAACCATTCAAAGCACCGGAAGCTTCGTTTCTGTGAATCATATCAACATCTGAAAAACGAATAGGTAAATCCGCATAAGAACGTGTTTTCATATTAAATAAAATCATTGTTTGCGGACAACTCATCGGTTTTAAAGCATATACTTCATTTTCCGGCATTTCGTTTGCTGTTAATAAGTACATATCATCCTTGTAATGATCCCAGTGACCGGAAGTTTCCCATAAAACACGAGAATTCATCAACGGTCCCGTAAATTCCAAATAATCGGCTTTATCATGTTCTTGACGCCAAAATTCAAGCAATAAGTTATATAATTTTAAGCCTTTTGGTAAGAAGTACGGACAACCCGGAGCTGTTGGATCAAAATGGAATAAATCCAACGCCTTACCGATTTTGCGGTGATCACGTTTTTCAGCTTCTTCCAATAAAGTTAAATGTGCTTTTAATTGCTTTTCATCTGCAAAAGCAACACCGTAAATACGTTGCAACATTTCATTTTTAGAATCGCCGCGCCAATAAGCACCGGCAACTTTCATCAACTTGAAAGCTTTTGCAGCCTTGCCTGTTGATGGTAAATGCGGTCCACGGCAAAGGTCTGTATAATCGCCTTGACGATACAAAGAAATAACAGCGTCTGCCGGCAAATCTTCAATAATTTGAACTTTATAGGATTCACCTTTGTTTTTGAAAAATTCAATAGCTTTTTCACGCGGCCATTCCATACGTTCAATCGGTAAATTACGGTCAATAATTTCAGCCATACGTTTTTCAATTTTTGCTAAATCATCCAAAGCAAAAGGTTCTTTTTTTGCAAAATCATAATAAAAACCGTTTTCAATAACTGGTCCGATAGTAACTTGCGTTCCCGGAAACAATTCTTGAACAGCCTGAGCCATAATGTGTGACAAAGTGTGACGCATAATGTCCACGCCTTCAGTTGTTTTTGATGTGATAATGGTGACAGCCGCATCCGTTGTAATAGGCGTTGTCAAATCGGTTAATTTTCCATCCACTGTCACAGCAAAAGCAGCCAAAGCCAAACGTTCACTAATTTTTTGCGCAATATCCATACCGGAAACAGGCGCATCAAATTCCATTATGGAATTATCAGGTAGTTTTATTTTAATCATTTTTATTTTTTCCTTTTTTGTTAAAATTAAAGGTCTGCCACAGTGACAGACCTTGATATTGTATCAAACCTTTTATTTTTAGTCAATTGTAAAATACAATTTTTAAAGGGATTTACCTTGTCGGTTTAAACGTGTTTGTACGCGTTTCCAGTTTTGTTGTTTTTCAAGTGAAATCAAAAATAGTTTTTTTATTGATGAATTCAGATCTTTTACTATACCTTTCGACCAAAAAGGATTGTGTTTAAATGCTGTTTCTTCGGTAACGATTGATTCCTTTATAGCTGTTTCCCAATCCTGAATTCCAATTGCTTTTAGTAATTTTTTATAGGTTCCAATTCCGTGTGCTTTACCATCTTCGTCATTTTGAAAACCGGTTCCCATATCAACTAAGAACATAGCCGCGCGTACTTCATAAGGCACATCTTTATAATCAAAACCGTGTTTTTGACATAATTCTTGATAATAAACTTCACGTTCTCCTAGGAAGTTTTTAACTTGCGGCCGAATAACATCATTTGAAAGTTTGTTATCATCTATACATTCTTTATCTAAAACATTAAAATAAATTGTTTCAGCATTTTGAAGAAAATCAGCCGTTTTCGGATCATTTTTATCAAAAGGTAAAGCCATTAATTGATTGTAAGAGATGGGAACTCCCGGACCAATCTTAACGCAAGGAAAATTATTGTACAAACCATAATGCAATCTGGTAAAAAGAACATTATAATTTTCATGAATATAGTTGTATGTTAAATCCACAGATGTAGCCGCCGTTAATTTTTTTCTGATAGATTTTACTTGTGGAACAGGTTGTTTTACCCAATTATATTCAGCTAAACAGGCAAGAGCGGTCAATCCAACAACTCCCAAAGCAATTTTGGAAAGAAACGCATCTGCAGCCGATTTTTTTATTCCTCTTTTTTTCATAAAAACTCCCTTCAATAGTAAGTATTATACCATAAAATTTATTATTTTTCAATGAGTTTTACAACTTTTGGAAAAATTACTTCGAAGAACCTCTAAATAAAGCTGCAGCAACCGCTTGACTTACTTCAAACATTTGCGGTTTTTCCATATTAGCAAGCATATTATAAGAATAATCATTAAATTTCTTACAATTTGCCTTTAATACTTCAGGATCACTAGAGGGATGATTTCTTGCAAAAACGGATTCTGAAACAAATATTTCCTTTGCTGCTTCCGTTAAATTCCCTTTATTAATTTCTCTTCCAAAGCCTTTATAAGATTTTTCTCTTCCCGCCGTTCCGCAAGCTAATCTTAAAATAGCGGCTTGTTCTATAATACTTTTGGAATTAATGTCTTTACATAAAGAATTATACCGAGTTTTACGATTTTCTTTATAATAATGTTTAACGCACTTACGTATGGCTTCTTCTGATAATTCTTTAACTTCTCGTTTGTTAAAGACTGCCTTGTATAAGGTGTCTGCGTTTTTTTCACCACACTCATCGAACAAACGTAATTTTTGAATATCTTTTAAAGTAACGGGAATGCCCGGGCCGACAACAATACATTGTTTTCCTTCCCAGACCCCCCGTCTGATGGTGTTGGATGTTTCCGGAAAATCAGCCAATACTTCATCTACAAAAGCATTTTCCATCGCATCACCCAACTTCATACTGAAATTTTTAGGAACCAAGTTAAATTCTGCTAAAACATCATTTTTGCGAGTTTGTCCCCAACCGATAACATTACTTTCTTTTGCTGCTGTTTCATAATCCAATTCATCTAAAGCGCCGAAGAATTTTTTAAATTGATTTAATACTGTTGGTGATAAACTGTAACAATAACAAACAATTTCAGATTGAACACGCGGATGCAAGTTATAAAAATTAAAACCACAATAGTAAAGTGATAAATTTTGGGCTACTTCCACCATATTATTAAACATTTCACCCGATGATGCCGGTGTTGGCATAACACCAAAAGCATCTTTGTATTTATCTGCTGTTGTTTTAGCAAATTTACCGGCATAGTTCGCTTTGGTAGCCATTATTTTTTCATAAGCTTCTTTTTTTTGTTCTTCCGTTAAAATATTACCTTCTAAATCCATTATATCAAGCTTATTAAAATTATCCCAACTATCAACGTTTAAGCCGACCCCTGTTGTTAAAAGTCCTCTTGTATCAAAATAAAAATGGTCTATACATCCTTCGTGTTTTACTAATTTCATTTTTGCTAAAGATCGGCAAATGGTGTCCGCACTGTTCTTCTTTTTCTGTATTTTACTCATATCCATGACTTCTATTTGAGTCTTTTCCGTTGTTTGAGACGAATCATCTTCGGCAGAAGCCATCATTCCCGCAGAAAGCAGTGCAACACCGGCAAGATATTTGTTTAAAGTATTTTTTAAAGACTTCATTTAGCTTTTCCCTCTTTACCTAAAACACCCCTTTATTATACCATAAAAAAGGCTTTTTTTCAATTGGAGTTTTCAATAAAAACCATTTGTTTTGTGGCCGGATCAAATGTCAAAGCCAAAAGACCTTTTTTAAAGGCTTCCGCTTTTTTTCCGAAAATTTCATAACGCCAACCGGACATAATACGTGAGTTTTTATTTGAACGCGCCAATTCATCCAAATCTTCTGATGAAGCAATAATTTTGGGTGCTACACCATATTGATCACTGACAATTGTTAATAATAAACGTAACATTTCTTTGACTGCATGTTGCGAAGATGTTAAGGGTTTTTCTTTTTCTAACTCTGGCATTTGATCTTTAGGTAAAGACAATGCTTTTTGAATAAGTTCCATTATTTGTTGGGCATATTCGTGCTGAGCTGAAAATTCTTTTTTGGATTTAAAATGTTCAAAATCCGATTCCTTTGTGGGTGATAAGGCAGCCAAATCCAAAATAATTTCGTCACGTAAAATATGACGGCGCGGACGGTTCTTCTTTAATGCCATTTCTTCTCGCCAAGCACATAAAGCCCGTAAAACCGCTAAATATTCCGGCTTGGAAGATGTTGGTTTTAATCTTTTCCACATTTCCATCGGTTGTGGTTTATATAAATCAGGGCAAAGCAGGGTGTTTGTTTCTTCTTCAATCCAACTTTCACGTTTTTTTTCTTTTATTTCTACCATCATTTTTTCATAAACTTTAACCAGATGCGTTACATCCGCCAAAGCATAAGAAAGTTGTTTTTCGGCCAACGGACGAGCAGACCAATCTGTTTCACGAAAAGATTTATCCAAATCTAATCCCAAATAATGATGAACAATGTTGTGATAAGAAATACTTTCACCCAAACCGCAAACCATAGCACCGATTTGTGTATCAAACACCGGATTGGGTAAATTACCCATTAAGTCATAAAAAATTTCCAAATCTTGTCGTGCTGAATGAAAAACTTTTAAAACCTTTTTATCTTTCATGATCGATAAAAGGGGTTTTAAATCCAAATCAGGAGCTAAAGGATCAATACACGCAGCTGTTCCGTCCGGTGTGGCTATTTGAACTAAACATAAAATAGCATGATAAGTTTTTTGTCTGATAAATTCCGTATCTACCGCAATAAAGGGCTGTTTTTTTAATTCGGCACAAAAAGATTTTAATGCACCATTCGTTTCAATTTTTAACACCATACCAAAGTCCATATAAAAAGTTATATTCTTTTTATACGCCTATGCGCAATCAGATTCAAGTGCTAAATAACCTTTTTCACCTAAAATAGTAGATGCAACAGATATATCGTGTCCGACATTATCAGTTAAAAATGGTGTAATGTCTTTCATCGGAAAAACTTCAATTTGTCCGTATTCATCTTGCAACGCCGTTAAATGCGCGCGCTTGATGGCAAAGGAAGACAAATCAATGTCGGCATGCATGACAATCGAATAATGATCTTCGGACATGCTTTTTTCTTCCAACAAAACAAGAGGTTCTAATTTATTCAAAAATTGAGCATCTATATTGACTTCATTTTTAAGAGCGATCAAAAAAGATTTTACATAATCAATACTACCGTCATGCGAAAAGGTGTCTGTGCCAATATATTTTGAAGGCATCAAACCCCATTCATTTGGACGGGTAGCAACCCAATTTTGACGCTTACCGAATAAAACACCGTCTTGACAGGTCAACAGTCCTAAAATAGAGACTGGTCTGATATTCAATTCTAATTTTAACCTGGGGTCCATATGTTGAGCAATTAAATATTTATATTCAACAAAAGAACCGATGATGGCATCTTCTTCAATACGTGTGGCAGAAAAAATTCGGCCATTAAAAAGGCGGCTGTCCAAATGGGATAAAGCCGCCTGCCATAATTCATCTACACGAGATTGTGTTGATTCGGAGAGTCGTAGACACCCGGATTGTATAATCCGAAAAGATAAGGGAAGTTGTTTAGTTCGTAACATGCTATGACCTTTCTAATTTTTTTTAACAAAACAGAGGTACTCATATCATATAAGAATTATAATTAACACATTTTTAACCTTTTGTCCAGCTTTTTTTAATTTATTATGCAAATAATTGAAAAAACTGGGTTTTAGCATATAATTTTTTTCAAAAAAACACTTTTTTAGGGGAAAAAAAACGACTCGATTTTTCAAAAAAAAGGAGTATATTGAATTTATGATGAGAAAAACTTTGACGACTCCGACTTTACAACACCTGTTTGATTTATTAAACGGGCAAGTTTGTTTTGTCGGAGGCGCTGTTCGGGATGTTTTAATGAACCGTCCGGTGCATGATTTGGATTTAACGACTCCATTGACACCCGATCAAGTCATGGATTGCTTGAAAAATACAGATATACGAATTTATCCAACCGGAATAGAGCACGGTACCTTAACGTTGGCATTTACCGATAAAACAACGGTTGAAATAACATCTTTTCGCAGCGATAAGCAAACAGACGGTCGTCACGCCAAAGTTATGTTTGGAACAGATATTAAACAAGATGCACTTCGCAGAGATTTTACAATCAATGCACTTTATATGGACGGACAAGGAAAAATCTTGGATTTTGTCGGTGGATTGAAAGATTTAAAGAAAAAACGTTTGCGCTTTATCGGTAATCCGGAAAAAAGAATCGAAGAAGATGCTTTGCGTATTTTGCGTTACTTTCGCTTTTTTGCACAGATAAACCCTAAAAAAACCGATTTATCTGCTTTAAAAGCTTGTCGTAAAAAAAGAGATTTATTGGACGTTTTATCCAAAGAACGAATCCGCGATGAAATGTTGAAATTACTGAGTGTATCTGATCCTCAAAAGGCATTGCACTTTATGGTACGCACCGGTGTTTTGAAAAAAATAGTCGGAGAATATGACTTAATGGCTTTAAAAGGCTTACTGAAAAAAGAAAAACAAGCCGGTTTTCAATCGGATTCGTGGTTTCGTTTATGGGTTTTGTGTAAAAAGCAATTGCCCGTATGGCCAATGACGCGAAATCAAAAAAAACAAGCATCTCTTTGGAAAAAGGGAAGTCAGATGGCCTTTAAAACAACACAAGATTTTTATACCGCTCTTTATAAGTTGGGAAAAGAAGCTTTTTTAAATATGATTTTATTAAAAAAAGAAAGGATAAATTTTACCTCTTTTCGTTTTTATTCCGGTTTAATTATGCCAACAATACCTTTTAATGCAAAAGATGTTGCTAAAATTTTTAATGTAAAAGGCAAGGATTTAGGGGAAAAATTGAAACTTTGTGAAGATTTTTGGTTAAAAATGAACCGTCCCGCAAAAAAAGAAGTTGTTTTTAAAAAAATATTAGGTTAGAATAAAAAAAAATATAAAAAAGGAGCTCAAAATGCAACAAATAAAAAGTCAATTTGGTCGGACCATGATGGAAATGTTAGCTGTTTTAGCTATTATTGCCGTGGTAACCGTTAGTGCCATTGCCGGTTTGGATCAAGCTATGTCCAAATTCCGTATCAGTAAAACACACGATGATATTCTTTCTATCAATCAGGGAATTGTTGAATTGTATGCTTGGAAAAGAAGATATCCGGCTACAGATATAGCTGAAATGTGCAGAAATAACGTATTTCCGGATGGTTGTTTGGGTGTAAACAATGATATGCCCAGAAATATATATGGTGGAGATTATATGGTTGAAACCGATGCCATCAATCAAACAATAACAATCAGATTAAATGGACTGCCTTCCGATGCTTGCAGAGCTTTGTCAAGTGACGATATGGATTGGGGCGAATATCTTGTAGAAGGAGATAATAACCCGAGTTGTAGTAGTAACGGTTCAGTATTTGAAATTGTATTCTATTAATTTACTTTAGATTTATAAAAAGCGGTTTGTTTTATTACAGACCGCTTTTTTTATATCATAAATACATTATTAACCTTTGATTGATATAAAAAAGTATGAACAACTTATCAAAAAAGGAGATATAAAATGGTAATTGCTATAATTATTTTAATTGCTTTGGTTCTTTATATTATTATGGTTTATAATAAATTGAAAAGAACACAACAACAAATCAACGAAGCATGGAGCAATATTGATACGCATTTAAAACGGCGTTATGATTTGATTCCGAATTTGGTTGAAACGGTCAAAGGTTATGCCGCACATGAAGCTCAAACTTTAGAAGCAGTTATAGCAGCCAGAAATTCTGCTATGAACAATCAATCTGCAGATACAACAACCCGTTCTAAAGATGAAAATGTTTTGTCGGGAGCTCTTAAAAGTGTTTTTGCTTTGTCTGAAAGTTACCCGGAATTAAAAGCAAATGAAAATTATTTAAATTTACAAAAAGAATTGGTTGATACAGAAGATAAACTTCAAGCTGCACGCAGTTTCTATAATACATCGGTTTTATCTTTAAACGCACAAATTGATACATTTCCTTCCAATATTATTGCCGGAAATTTTGGTATTAAAAAGCAAACGTTTTTTGAATTGGATGAAGCTGAAAAAGAAGCGGTTAAAGAAGTTCCAAAAGTTTCCTTTTAATTTTGAAATAAAATAATGGCACGAGCAATAACAGTTTATGATCATATTGAACAAAACAACCTCAAAACGTGGTTGCTTGTGCTGTTATTTCCAATCAGTTTGACGGTTTTGGTTTGGCTTGCATGCCTTTTATTTGTTATCTTGTGCGGCAATGATGTTGTAGATGCTGGCGTTTCTTTATTACCCCAAAAATGGCAATATTCAATGGGTGGTTATTTAGGTGCTGCAACCGGTTTTGCATGGGATTTTCTGTTACCAACGTTTATAATGGGTGTCATTTGGATGACCATATCATACTTTTTCGGCGGAAAAATGATGATGGCTTTTGCCGAAGCAAAACCAATGAATAAAAAAGAAAATCCGGATGTGTATAATTTGGTTGAAAATACGGCAATAATGGCGGGGCTTCCCATGCCGAAAGTTTATATTATTGATGACGATTCGTTAAATGCTTTTGCAACGGGTATGAAGCCAAAAGATGCAGCAATTGCTTTAACAAGCGGCATTATTAATCATCTGGAAAAAACGGAATTGCAAGGTGTTATAGCTCATGAAATGGCACATATAGGCAATCGGGATATCAGACTGAATATGTTAATCATTACCGGTTTGGGTATTTTTGAATCTTTAGGACGAAGTTTGTTACGTTCCGAAGCTCGTTCAAGCAACAACAAAAAAAATTCGGGCGGTTTGATCCTTTTTATAGCCATTGCATTATTGATATTTAATTTTCTTATTGCTCCGTTGATTCATATGGCTATTTCGCGGAAACGTGAATTTGCAGCAGATGCAACAGGAGCCAAAATTTTACACAATCCGAAAGCGTTGGCAGACGCTTTGGAAAAAATATCCGTTGACAGCCGCGTTGAAGTTTTGGATAAACAAAAAAATATGGCGGTTGCTTGTATAGCCAGTCCGTTTGCAAAGGTGTCGCAATTAACATCTACTCATCCGCCAATCAATGAACGAATCCGCAGATTAAGGAATATGTAATGACAAAGCTTTATATTGATGATATGCGCCGGCCTCCGGACGCTTCTTGGGATTTGGTTCATGATACAGCAGAAGCAATAGAATATGTATCTAAAAATGGTTGTCCCGATGAAATTTCTTTTGATTTTTGTTTAAAAAACGGGCTAACCATAATGCCTTTTATAGAATGGTTGATTGAGGAAGATAAAAAATCAGATGGTAACTTTATCCCCAAAAACTTTTGTTTTGATTCACATTCTTCTTCTATTGTCGGAACAAGCCAGATTTTGCACGTTTTTGGCGGATATTTGAAAAAACGTCAAAAGTAATTACAAAGTAAATACATTATTGTTTTTTGCTGACGATGACCATTGCTTCACGTAAAACACGGTCTCCGCCAATTAAATAGCCCTTTTGCCACTCTTGAACAACAGTGCCTTCTTCTTTTTGCTCATCGACAATTTGTTGAATAGCTTTTTGAGTGTTCGGATCAAACGGTTTGCCGACACTTTCAATCAATGTTACCCCGTTTTTGCTCAATGCCGCAGATAATTGTTTTTGCGTCATTTCAACACCGGCACGCAAGTTTTTCAAAAAAGCATTTTCTTTTAATTCCGGAGGAATTTCTTGAGCCAACGCACGTTCCAAATTATCCGCAACAGGCAATAAGTCCAGAGCAAAATCGGCAATAGCTACCTTTGCATTTTTTTCAATTTCGTTTTGACAACGCTTTTTAATGTTTTCCATTTCGGCATAAGTACGCATAAATTTATCGCGCATTTCTGCCGCTTCTTTTTCCAAAGCCTCTAACCTTTCGTTTTCGTGTTGTTTGGGTACAGGCGGCTTTTCAGGATGATGATTTTGTATGTTTTCGTTCTTTTTTTCTGGTTTTGCTTGATTTTTTTGCATTATCTTTCTATCCTTATGACATATTATGTGAAAACTTGATATACCTATATGTAGGAAAAAGATATAAATTTTGCAAGAGTAATTTTAATTTTAAGGAATAAAAAATGCGATATAACAATCGAAAAGCGGATGAACTTCGTCCCGTTACTATTGAAGCGGATGTTAACAAATATGCAGAAGGTTCTTGTTTAATTAAGTGTGGAAATACGCACGTGCTTTGTACGGCCAGTTTGGAAGAAAAAGTTCCTGCTTGGATAAAAAACACGGGTTCGGGTTGGGTAACGGCCGAATATGGTATGTTGCCGCGTTCAACTCAAACACGTATGGACAGAGAAGCCAAAAAAGGTCAAAGCGGTCGTACGCATGAAATTCAACGTTTAATCGGTCGTGCTTTGCGTTCTGTGGTGGATTTAAAGGCTATGGGCGAAATTTGTATTAAAGTCGATTGTGATGTGTTACAAGCCGACGGTGGTACGCGTACAGCGTCTATTTCCGGTGGATTTGTTGCTTTATATAAAGCGTTTGAAAAATTGATTGCAGACGGTAAGTTGGCTAAAAATCCGATTAAAGATACTGTTTCGGCCATATCTTGCGGTATTTGTAATGGAGAAGCTTTGTTGGATTTGGATTATTCGGAAGATTCATCAGCGGAAACTGACTCAAACTTTGTAATGACCGGAGCAGGAAAATTAGTTGAAGTGCAAGGCACAGCAGAAGGAGCTCCTTTTTCAACGGAAGAATTATTACGATTGCTGGATTTGGCAAAAAAAGGATGTAATGAAGTAAAGGCTTTGCAAATGTCTGTTCTTGGGTATAAAGGAAAATAAAATGGCAAATAAACAAATTGTTTTTGCATCACATAATCAAGGCAAAATTAAAGAAGCACGTGCTTTGTTGGCCAAATTAAATGTGGAAGTATTATCCGCTGATGATTTGGATTTGTCCGATGTTGAAGAAACAGGTCTTACATTTGAAGAAAATGCTACATTAAAGGCAATTGCCGCTTCAAAAGCCAGCGGGTTACCGGCAATAGCCGATGATTCGGGATTGTGCATTCATGCTTTGCATGATGAACCGGGTGTTTATTCCGCGCGTTATGCAAAAAAAATGGGTGGTTATCCGGATGCTTTCAAAGATGTGTTAAAACGATTAAAAAATCAATCCGATAAAAGTGCTCATTTTATGTGCGTTTTGGTTTTGGCATTTCCAAACGGAACAACAAAAGTCTATCAAGGTCGTGTGGACGGTAAAATAGTTTCACCAAAAGACGGGAATAATGGTTTTGGTTTTGATCCGATTTTTATGCCGGACGGATACACACAAACATTTGCCGAATTATCTGATGCTAAAAAGAATTCAATCAGTCATCGTGCTCGTGCAATACAATCTTTCATGGAAGATTTTAAAAACAGCTTTTAAGTTAGTAGTAAATTGTATCAAAATAAGCATTAACCGCTTGTACGATAGAATCGGACAATTTAGCGCGATAATCACTTTTTTGGAGCAATTTTTCTTCTACCGGGTTAGATAAATAACCTATTTCAATCAAAACAGACGGAATGCTCGGTGACTTTAAAACCACAAAGCCGGCAAAACGGTGTGCATTTGGAACCAAAGTTACTTTTTTTGCCATTTTTTGAACCAATAAATTGGCATAGTGAGCCGATTTATCCATCGTATCGCGTTTGGCTAAATCAATTAAAATATTACTGACTTCCGGCAATTCGTTGGATAAGTCTATACCCAAAATAATATCGGCTTTGTTTTCACGTTCTGCCAACATTTGAGCTTCTTTATCCGAAGCACGTTCCGAAATGGTATAAACAGATAATCCTTTTGCATTTTTGTTGCGCGCGCTGTCTGCGTGAATAGAAATAAACAAATCGGCTTCGTATTTATGTGCAAAACGTATTCTGTCACGCAAAGCCAACGCTTTATCTGTACTGCGTGTTAACATTACCCGATATTTACCGGTTTTTTCCAATGCTTTTTGAGTTTCCAAAGCCATTTTTAAGGTCAGATTCTTTTCGTACTTTCCGGAAATACTGATGGCACCCGGATCCGTTCCGCCATGCCCCGGATCCAATACAATCAAAGGCTTTTTTTGCAACACAGAAGTTTCTTTTGGTTTTGCAACAGGTTCTTCTGGTTCTTCAGGCGTTTTCACTGGTTCTTTTTGTGTACCGGTTGCTTTTAAATCCACAAAAAATCGCCAATTTTTTTCATCTTTTGTCGGAGCTAAAAAAAGACCTTGTGAATGTTCCGGAACTTCCGTTACTTCCAAAACAATACGTGTTTGATTTTGAATGGGTTCTGCCGCGCGAATTTGTTTGATAAATCCCATTGCGGAGGGCATTTTTTCAGAACAGGATTTATCCAAAGTTGTTTTTTCGAAATCTATAACAACGCGAGATGGGTTTTGCAAAGTAAAAACACGATAGGGTGTTTTATCAGTTAAATGGATAACAACACGAATAGTTTTTTCATCTTGTTTGCCAAGACGAACCTGCGATACTTTTATGGTATCCGCACAGGCTGTTTTTCCAAGAATAATACAGGAAAAACAAAAACAAATAAAAATAAAAAAATATCTTTTTAAAAGTGCCATCTTATGCTTAATAAAAAAAGTTAATAAAATAGTTGTTTTTTTGTTTCGATTCGTGTATCATAGCAACCGTTTATTACAGTTATAATAAATACGCGTTTAAAAGTAAAACTTTTTTTATAAGTATTTTAAATAGCGGTGCTTTAAACAAAAAGATTTGAAAGAAGTAAAGGATTTAAGATGTTGTTTCAATTTAAAAATTTTTGGAAACATTTACTTGCTTTCTTAAAAACAAAAAAAGCAAATCCTTTAGCACTTCTTTTTTCCGGTGATATTTTTTCACCCAAAAACAATCAGAATATTTTGGAGTTAAATAGATTATGTCAAAAAAGATGCTTATTGAAGCTACGCATGCGGAAGAAACGCGTGTTGTGGTTTTGGATGACGCACGTTTGGAAGAATTGGACGTTGAAACATCCACAAAGAAACAGATCAAGGGTAATATTTATCTTGCAAAGGTTGTCCGTGTAGAACCTTCTTTGCAAGCGGCTTTTGTTGAATATGGCGGAAACCGTCACGGTTTTTTGGCTTTTAATGAAATCCATCCGGATTATTATCAAATCCCGACAGAAGATTTGGAAAAGCTGAAAAAAGAAATGCAGCAGGAAGCTGATGCTCAAAATCAATCGGAAGAATTTACGGAAAACAAAGATACAAAATCACACGATGATGTTGAAACAGTCAGTGAATCGGATAATGATGATGCTCTTTATCGCCCGCGCCGTTTTTCTATGCGCAGATATCGGATTCAAGAAGTAATTCATCATGGTCAAAAAATGTTGGTACAGGTTACCAAGGAAGAACGCGGTAACAAAGGTGCTGCCATGACGACTTACTTGTCGTTGGCCGGTCGGTACAGCGTGTTGATGCCTAAAAACGCAAACAGCGGTGGTGTTTCACGTAAAATAGCCAACGTTGCTGACAGAAAGCGTTTGAAAAAAATTGTTGAAAGTTTGCCTGTTTTGGAAGGCCAATCCGTTATTATTCGTACAGCCGGAAAAGAAAAAACAAAGGCAGAAATCAAACGTGATTTTGATTATTTAAATAAAACTTGGTCAGACATTGTTGAAAAGACAATGCAATCCATTGCACCGGCTTTAATTCACGAAGAAGCAAATCTGATTAAAAGAACTTTACGTGATGCAATGACGGATGATATTGAAGAAATCATTATTGAAGGTGAAGAGGCTTACAAAAATGCGAAAGCATTTTTGAAGTTATTGATGCCAAAGCAAGTCAAAAAGATTAAAGAATACAAAAAAGAAATTCCTTTGTTTCAAGCATACGATATTGAAAAACAAATGGAAGAAATGTTGCAACGTAATGTTAATTTGAAATCGGGCGGTTATTTGGTCATTGATCAAGCGGAAGCTTTGGTTGCTATTGATGTAAACTCCGGACGTGCAACACGTGAACGTAACATCGAAGAAACAGCATTAAAGACAAACTTGGAAGCGGCCGATGAAGTGGCTCGTCAAATGCGTCTTCGCGACTTGGCCGGTTTGGTTGTGATTGACTTTATTGATATGGAAGAACCAAAAAACAACTATGCCGTTGAACGCAGAATGAAAGAAGCGTTGAAAAAAGATCGTGCACGTATCCAAATGGGACGTATTACGGGCTTTGGTTTGATGGAATTATCTCGTCAACGTTTGCGTTCCAGTTTACTTGAAACAGGACATCATATTTGCCCGATGTGTCAAGGAACAGGTTTTGTCCGTTCTGCTCAATCTTGTGCAATGCATGTCTTGCATGTTTTGGAAGAAACCGGTCAACAACACAGAAACCACGCAATCAATATTACAGTTCCTTTGGAAGTGGCTTTATATGTGTTGAATAACAAACGCGACTCGTTGGCACACATTGAAAATCGCTATGATGTGACAATTAAAGTCAATGGGGACGATTCAATAATTGCTCCAACCGATTTCAGATTGGAATATAATCAATTGCCAGTTAAAGAAAAAAAAGGATTTTTTGCGCGCACAATAGAGTCTTTGTTGCCAAATAACAGCAAAGCGGAAGAAGTTTCTGAACCGGTTAAAAAAGAACCTGTTCAAGAAGTAAAGAAAGAAACTGTTGCTCCTGAAAAGAATAAAAAATCGAAACGTTTGGCAAAAAAACACAAAAAAGATAAAACACCGATGACAACCGGCGAAGAAAAATTTAAGGTTGTTCATCAGGAAGCGATGGTTTTGTATGATTCTCATGTAAACAGCCTTGTTCCACAAGAAGAAAAGGGCGAAGTTGTTGCTGTTGAACCGGCAAAAACGCATGTGGAAGCAGTTGCAAAACCAAAACGCACACGTAAAAAAACAAAAGCAGATTCGCCGAAGAAAAAAGAATCGAAAAAAACCGATTCGACTCCGGCACAGGAAGCTCCTGTTGCAGTTGAAGAGCCTGTTGTAAAAGAGACAACAGCTGAAGCACCACAAACACAAACGGAAGCCCCTAAAAAAGGGTGGTGGAATAAATAAGCTTTAGTGCTGAAATTAAACCCCGATGATGAAAAGGTTATACCGATTCGGATTTGGGGTTTTTATGTATCTATAAACGAAAATCGGGTTCTTTGAAATGCAAAGAACCCGCAAAAGGGATGTTTATTATAGGGGGAGAAAAAATCCCTTTTAATGCATGGATTTCAAATAAGGGAGAAACAATCCATGTTACAACATAAAGTATGTCGTATAGTAATGGATAATAACAGAAAAAATTTTTTTGTCAAGTGTTTTTAATAAAAAATTAATATCTTTTTAAAAAGTCAAGGATTTCTGCCACAATCCGCTCGGGTGCAGAGGCTGCTGCAGTGATGGCAATTGTGTCCGGAAAGGACATATTTTTTAAATCTTCAACTGTTTCTACCAATACGGAATCGGCTCCGGCGCTTTTTGCAACTTCAACCAGCCGATTCGCATTAGATGATTTTTTATCACCGACAACAATAATCAATTGATTTGTTAAGGCGGCCTGTTTAACGGCTTTTTGACGTTCTTGTGTGGCCATACAAACACCGTTTTGAAATAAAATGTTTTTATATTTTTTTTGTAATGCTAATACAATTTGTTGTGTATCATCCACACTTAAGGTTGTTTGAGTTGCGACTCCGACACAATCAAAATTTGGTAAGGCATCAACGTCTTTTTCATTACTGATAATAAAAGCTTTTTGTTTTAATTGTCCTAACAGCCCGATAATTTCGGCATGGCTGGCTTTACCTATTAAAATAACGGGAATGCCTTTTGCTTCTAATTCTTGAACCCAACGATGATTTTTTTTAACAAAAGGACAGGTTGTATCCGTAACAGTAAAATTTTGACGTGCCTTTTTTTCAATTTCTTTGGTAACTCCGTGAGCCGATAAAACCAAATGTGCTTTGGGTGGTACCTGATCCAAATTTTCCACAAAGCAAACACCTTTTTGCTGATAGTCACCGACAATTTGTTTGTTATGAACAATTTCATGTAAAACGTACGGGTGTTCCGGCAACAAATCATCTAACATTTTTAACGCCCGACAAACACCAAAGCAAAAACCGCGTGGTTCAATTAATGTTATTTTCATTTCAGATCCTTTGGTAACTTGGGCTCGCTTAATAAAAGGTCAGTTTTTAATTGATGGCGGAACCATGTCATTTGCCTTTTTGCATAATTACGCGTTTGTTGTTTGGCGTGATCAATTGCTTTTTCCAAAGATTGTCGCGCTTCAATAAAATCGATTAAATCTTTAACACCAAGAGCTTGAAAAACACCGCCGGTTTTATTGGGATTTTTTTGCAATAAATCAATAACTTGGTGCAAAGCGCCTTTTTCCAGCATCTGTTCAAATCTGTAATTACATTGTGAATACAATTTTTCTCTGTCCGGTAAGACGTTTATTATAAAGAATTCTACATCTTTTAAAACAGGTGTCTTAGGCTGATTATACCACCATTCTAGTGGTTTTCCGGTCGCTTTCAAAACCTCTGCTGCCCGCATTAATCTTTGCGGGTCTGTTAATTTAGCATCCGGGACGATTGATTTTAATTCTTCAACCGTCATTTGACGAACTTTTTGCCGGATTTCATCGGGAATATCGGGAATAGGGGAAAGCCCTTCAATTAAAGTTTTAATATAAAGTCCTGTTCCGCCGACAAAAATGGGTGTGTCAATCGAATCTACCAAAGCAGGCAACCGTTGCAACCAATCATGTGCGTTGCTGACAGCAAAAGCATCCAAATAACCGAATAAGTGATGCGGAATATCTTTTGTTTCTTCGGGGCTTGGACGCGCCGTCAACAAAGGAACATCTTCATAAACTTGAATAGAATCAGCGTTGATAATTTGTCCGTTTGTGCGATATGCCAAATCTAAACTCAATCGAGTTTTTCCGGAAGCCGTTGGACCGGCAATAATGTAAATTTTCTTCTTCATAGGCTCAAAATAACGCTTTTTCCTTTATAAAAAGTTAAAAGTATGCTATATAAAGGCCATGACTGAAAGATATGCTTTTCGATATACTGAATTTTTAATTGGGCAAAGGGAAAAAAACAAAGTATTTGCCGATTTGAAAGGCGATAATCCTTTAACAGCAGATATTTGTGCACGATTTAAAGGTTTACCTTTTGCAGATGGTGAAGCCCCTTTGGCACAGTTTGGAATTCGTGTTTTGCAAGATGATAAATCCTTGCAAGCTTTGTCGGATGATGTTGCCGATTATGGTGCAGATGCTTTAAGAACGGTTTTATTAGAAAGCAAAATACCTTTATCACACAATCAAAAAGTGGCCGGTTGGCGTTTGGCTGATAAAGTATGGCATATTTTAAAGCAAACCGATTTAGGCAATTCAAACAATTGGGACGCGCCGGATTTTTATCCCGTTATTAACGCATTACAAAATCAGAATTGGAAAGAAGCATGGCTTTGCCTAAAAACGGTTTTAAATATGGACAAAGTTCCCGCCGGTGTGGCTTTTGGTGTATATCCTTTTATGCCGCATTTAGTACAAAGTTTGTATCCGGATATTCATTTAAAAATGTATGATTTTTTTGACTTCATTCAGCATAAAAAATTGCCACCTTGCTATTTTGTTGAAATTAACGGAAAGCGTATTTGTGATTTTTATCCGTCAGATAAAGAAGATTTTGAAAAAATTCAAAAAGAAGCCTTGTCTTTTCCTTTGGTTCAAAATAAAATAAAAGACAAAGAAATTCAAAAGGTAATAAACATTTCTGGAAAGGGTTTAAATTTTGTTGTTTAGAAAATATTTGGTTGCATTAATGGTTTTGTTTTTGGCATCTTGTGGTTGGACACCTGTTTATTATAGCAATTCTTCCGACAAAAGCGTGCAGACGGAAAAAATTGATATTTTACCCATTCCGGAAGAAACGGGTCGTTTTTTAAAATCTAAATTAGAAGATCTGCTCAATCCCGAAAAAGAAGATGTAAAAAAAGAATATACTTTGCAAATTATTTTAAAAGAAAGAATTGATTCTGATCAAGGTATTTTGGGCGATAATACGGCAACGCGTGCTACTATGCGATTGGACGCTCAAATCATATTAAGAAAGAACGGAAAAGAATTATTAAATACAAACACATTTGCTGTTTCCAGTTACAACATTTTAATGTTGCCATATCCGACCGTGACAACGGAAGATACAACACGCCATCGCTTATTGGAAGCATTAGCAGATCAAATTGCAACACGTGTAACGGTCTATTTTAAAAAGCATCAGGACAATCAATGAAAATCAAAGCCGGACAATTAAATGATAGCATTTCAAAAGCATCCAAAAATGTGTATGCTTACTTATTCTACGGTTCGGATTTGGGTGCAATTCAAGATAATGCCAAACAAGTTATAGCAGCTTGTCAAAAAAAAGATCCGAATTTGGAAGTTAATGTTTTAACGGCTGATTTATTAAAAGAAAATCCGATGCGTTTGAAAGAAGAAGCCGCCAGCGAATCTTTGTTTGCAAGTAAACGTATTTTATGGCTTAAAAATCCACCGGATAATTTGTTAAACGAATTGGATGATTATTTAACAAATGCAACTTTAGATACGCCGATTTTAATTATTACTTCCGATACTTTTAATACCAAATCCAAAACGGTAAATTTATTAGGTGAATCACCCGTTGCCGTGGCTTTGGGCAGTTATTTGCAAGAAGGTGCAGATTTGCGTCAAACAATACAAAGTGTTTTATCAAACGGCGGATATACAATTATGCCGGATGCAATGGCTTTTTTATCTGAATCATTAGGGGCAGATAAGGGGGCAACCTTATCGGAATTGTCAAAGTTAATGCTTTATAAAGGTGAAGAAAAGCAAATTACATTGGATGATGCACAAGCTTGTTTTGCAGGCAGCGCACCTGCTTCAACAGACGAATTATTAATGGCCGCATTGTCCGGGGATGCTAAAACAACACAAAAAAAGATGACTTTGCTTGTACAGGAAGGAACAACTTCTGTTGCCATTATACGTGCCTTTTTGATGAAAATAAACCAATTGTTGCGTGTTCAAGGGTGGATTGCTCAAGGCATGGGTGTAGATGAAGCCATCAAAAAAACACCGCCTTTTATATCATTTAAATACGCAAATTTATGGAAGCAAATTGTTTTGTCTTGGCCGACATCTTTTACAATAGAAGCACAAAGAATGGCCATAGAAGCCGAAAAAAACAGCAAATCCGGATTACCGGATAATTTGGTTTTATCACGCTTTACCGCCTCTATTTGTCAAGGCGGCAAAAAATTTTGCAGATTAAATCGTTAAAATCAATGCTTATTTAACATCTGTTTTTTGTAAACATTCCAAGTTGTTTGAATAATGTTTTCCAAACTGCTGTGTTCAGCTTCCCAACCCAAAATTTCTTTGGCTTTTTTGGCTGATGCTTCTACAACATCCGGATCACCCGGACGGCGTGAATCAAAAGCCGTTGTTATTTTATGACCTATAACTTCTTCGGTTTTTTGTACCATTTCCATTACGGAAATGCCTTTACCCGTTCCCAAATTAATGGAATCACTTTTTCCACCGTCATTCAGATATTGTAAAGCCTTCCAGTGTCCGGTAGCCAAGTCTGTAACATGGATATAATCGCGAATACATGTTCCGTCCGGCGTATCATAATCATTTCCGAAAATATTTAAAATCGAACGTTTTTTGCAAGCAACTTCCATAACAATCGGTAACAGATTTTGTGAATTTTTTTCCAATCCTTTGATATCTCCGTCAGCATCGTATCCGACAGCATTAAAATAACGCAAGGCAACAAAACGAATGCCTTTCAACCTATCATACCACTCCAACAAGCGTTCCGTTTCCAATTTTGTAAAACCGTAAAAACTTAAAGGATTAAGCGGATGTTTTTCATCCATTGGCAAATAAGACGGAGTACCGTAAACAGCTGCCGATGAAGAAAAAATAATTTTTTTAACACTGCATTCTGCCATCGTATTTAATACATTAATAACACCGATTAAATTTGTATTGGCATATTTTGCCGGATTTTGCATGGATTCTCCAACCGCTTTTTTACCGGCAAGAAAGATAACTGCATCAACGTTTTGACACATAGCACGTCCCAAAGCATCTGTGTCTAAGATAGTCCCTTTGATAAAGTGGGCAGATGGAAATAAATTGATTTCCTGTCCGGTTGATAAATCATCAAAAACCGTTACTTTTACATTATTTTTCAACAATTCTTTTACTACATGAGACCCGATATATCCGGCTCCGCCGATGACTAAAACGTGCATATTCTTTCCCTTTCTGTTGTTTGCCACTTTTTTTAATATAAACATAAAAAAAATAAAAATCTATACTTTTTTATTACTTTGAGCTAGTCTTGTTTTAAAGAGGAAAAAATGAAGAAACTTTCAATCAATCAAGATGTTTTAAAAATAGCGGCTTTGCTGTTGATGACAGTAGATCATGTTGGTATGTTTTTTTCCTCATCTTTATGCGCCCAAACATGTCGTTTAATAGGTCGCGCCAGTTATCCCCTTTTTGCATACTTATTGATGATGAATTTGGCAAAATATCAAATTTTTGATAAGTATTTAAAAAGATTAGGATTTTTTGGAATAATCACGTTTTTTTTATGTATACCGATACAATTTATTTTTAAAGTTCCCGTTACTTTTAACATTTTGTTGGGGTTTTGGCTTGTTGTCGCAGCCTTATGCTTTTATCACAAAATAGAAAAATTGAAATGCAATAAATTCTTACAATTACTTTTGTTTTCTCCGCTCTTTATTTTGTGTGCGGTAGCCGCCATACCTTTTGCATATAATTTTTTAGGATTTTTGTTTTGTTTTTGCTTATATTTCTACTTTTTGAAAAAAACACCGGATTGGTTGATTTTAAGTCTGTTGCTTTCCTATTTAATTAATTTTGATTTTTGCGGTCCGATTATATCATTACTCGTAACAGCATTTTTGTTGTTGGGAATACAAATTAAATCAAAGCCGCGTTTGTTGCATCATTGGTGGTTTTTCTATGTGTATTATCCCGCGCATATCGTTGTATTAGCATTGATAGCGTATTTTCTTTAATTGTTGATAAAAGTCGCCGGAATGCCTATCTTCCCTTAAAAAAGGAGGATAAATGTTGTGGGTAATCACCGGTTTATTTTATGGTTTGTTTATGAGTTTTTATACTTACATCAATCAAAACAATAAAATAAACGGATATATATTGGGTTTGTGGCGCGGATTTGGTGTGGCTTTTGCTTGTTTTCCGCTGATTTTAATTACACCGTTTGAGGTAGATTTTTTATTTTTTCTTTTGTTGTTTGTGCAAGGTCTTTTGACGGGGTTTTATGATTCCAGATTGTTTTTTTCTTCGGCGCGTTTCGGTGCCGCCGGAACATCCAGAATTTTGGTTTTATCTATTTTGATTTCAATGGCCCTTTGGTGGAGTACGCATCCAAGTGTTTTTATTGAATTATGGCACAGACATTTTGTTTTAAGCGGTATATTCTTTTCGGTTTTATTGACGGTGGGCAGTTATTTATTTATGTTGAAAACTTCTATAACTCGTCAATTATTTTTTTACATGATGCCGGCCGTTGTGGTGTGGTCTTTGATGAGTTCCTTAACCCAAATTATTATGCAAAAGCACACATTGGCGGAAGGTATTGTTTATTACCTGTTTTACGTGACGTTAATCAGTGGTTTTTATAACCTGTTTTTTTACTTAAAAACATCTCATCCGACACGAACACAATTTTTGCAACAGGTATTTAATCAAAAAGTAATGTACGTTGGTTTTTTAGTCGTTTTGTTCAGTGCGTTATTGATTGTCAGTAAAAGTATTTCTTTAAACTATACCCCAAATACCGGATATGTGAATGCTTTATCTTTAACTGCACCGCTTTGGATTATGTTTTATAACCACGTGATTAACCATAAAGACTATGATTCACCCGTGGCTTGTTTGATGATGATAGGAGGCGTGTTTTTGATGAGCATTTTTGCCAATCTTTAATATTTTCTTTTCAAAAGAGGGTTTTTGTGATATAAAATGTGGAAAAAAGGAATAAAAAAATGTTGTTATTAGCGTTAGATACATCCGCCAATTATGTTTCGGTTGCTTTGGTCAGTGAAGTTCGCACCTTTGCTTTTTTTGAAGAAGAAATGGAACGCGGACAAGCTGAATCATTAATGGTTATGATAGAAAGCCTTTTGCAAAAAGCAAAAAAAACAATGGCTGATGTGCAAGGAATTGCCGTAACTGTCGGGCCGGGATCTTTCACGGGGGTGCGCATAGGTTTAGCCGCTGCACGCGCTTTTGGTTTGGCTTTGGGAATTCCCGTTTTTGGTGTTACTTGTTTTGAAGTATGGGCTTACCATTTGGGTCGTGCTTGCAAGGTGGTTTTAGATTCCAAGCGGGATGATTATTTTGTTCAAAGTTTTGATGCCGAAGGCAAGGCTGTCAACAAACCAGCAATTCAATCTGTTGAAACATTAAAAAGTGAATTACCTTTTGTTGCTGTTGGTACGGGTGCGGCAAGTTTGTCCGAAGAAATCGGATGCGAAGCGGTGGTAAAAATATCACCAATTGCCGTTGCTGCCGCACGGATTGCTTTATCCAGATTGGATGATCCGATGCCACCTAACCCGCTTTATATGAGAGAAGCCGATGTTACCGTTTGAAAAAGCAACATCCCTTTATGTTAATGCTTTATCGACAATGCATAGTCTTTGTTTTAAAAAAGCATGGGATGAAAAAGCATTTGCCGATTTATTGTGTTTGCCGACAACGGTTGGTTATTTAAATGATTGTGCTTTTGTTTTATTTTCCGTTTGTGATAATCAAGCGGAAATTTTAACTTTGGGTGTTGTACCGGATGCCAGAAAAAAAGGTGTGGCATCATCTTTATTAAAACATTCTTTTGATGAATTAAAAAAAGCGGGTGTAAAAGAAATTTTTTTGGATGTTAATGTCAATAATTTAGCAGCAAGAAAACTTTATGAAAAGGCAGGTTTTGAACAAATATCCGTTCGAAAAAATTATTATGATGAAGCCGGTCAAAAATCCGATGCGCTTGTTTTAAAAAAAGCTTTCTAAAAAGTTTATTTTTAGGTTGAAAAAATAAAAAAAATCGCGTATGCTCTCTTACATATTAGTTTGTCATAATTAAAAGGTGTAAAAATGATAGAGTTATTCAGAAAAATCGGCGAAAGTTGGATTGGAAAAATTTTAGCAATTTTGATCATTATTGGTTTCTTTGGGGTGGGTTTAGGTCCAACTATATCCGCTCTGTTGGAACGTAGTCAATCTGCTATTGTGGTTGGTTCTTCTTCCATCGCAGGAAAAGAATTATTGCAACAGACGGAAAAAGAAGTTAATAATCTTATGAAATTAACTGGTAATCGTGCACAAATTACCATCAAAGATGCTGTTTCAAACGGTATGTTAAATAAAGTTATTAAAAACGATATAAACAGTTTGTTATATCAATCCATGGAGGATGATTTGGATTTGGTAGCTTCTGATCAAGCCGTTGGCAATTACATCGTAAATAATCCGCTTTTTCAAACAGCAACAGGCACCTTTGATCGTTCTTATATGATGGCTTATTTACAACAAATGCAAATGTCAGAGCAAGCTTTTGTTCGTGGTTTAAGGGAAGAATTGGCCCGCAAACATTTAACCGAAGCAATTAAAGCGGTTGTTATACCACCTCAATTGTTAAAAGATAAAATGTATGATTATTTGTATGAAACACGGGATGTAAATATGCTTTTATTATCCCCTAACTCGATAGAAATAAAGACAAAGCCGGATAAAGAAACATTGCAATCTTATTATGATTCAATGGAAGATCAATTATATGCACCGGAATACAGAAAAATTAATCTGTTAAAAATGACAATGGATAAGGTTATGAAAAACGTTGTCGTTGATGATGAAACATTAAAACAAATGTATGAAGATCGTAAAGACAATTACACAAAGGCAGAACAACGCCATGTGGAACAAATTTTGTTGAAAGATGAACAACAGGCTAATGAAATTTATTCCGAATTGACGGCTGATAATTTTGCATCTGTTGCAAAGGAAAAAGCCGATCAAGATGATGTGGACTTAGGTTGGATTGAAAAGAAAAACGTTGTTGAAGAAGTTGGCGAAGCCGCATTTGATGCAAAGGTTGGTCAAGTTTTAAAACCTGTCAAAACGGTTTTTGGTTATCATATCTTGATTGTCCGCGAAGTTAAACCGGCTGAACAAACAACTTTTGAACAAGCAAAAGAAGAATTGACTAAAATTGTCCAAGCAGAAAAAACGTATAATTTGTTGGTCGAAAAAGCCAATTCGTTGGATGAAGCATTGGGTGAAGGTATTCCTTTGGAAAATGCAACAAAACGTATTCAAATGACTTTGGATGAATCAATATGGATTGATGCAAACGGCGTTGATAAAAAGGGAAAAGAAAGCGGGTTGCCTGTTTCTTTAGTTCAAGAAGTTTTCTTATCTAAAAAGGGCAATTCAACGGCTTTGTACGATTATCAAGACGGATATATTGTTGCTGAAGTTCAAGAAATTGAACCGTCTTACTTAAGACCTTTTGACGAAGTTCAGGAAGAATTAAAAACAGAATGGGTAAAAGATCAACAGAAAAAAGAAATGCCTGACTTTGCTCAAAAGATTTTAGTCGGTGCACAACATGATAAATTGTTGAAGACCGTTGCTTTGGTTTATCATTTAACGGAAGAAGATCTTGAAGAAGTCAAACGCAGTGATTTTGCTGATTTACCCGCCAAAGCAGTTGAACAACTGTTTAATGCAAAGCAAAACGATATTTTATTACTTGATGATTCAGCAAATGATGAATATTGGGTTGCTCAAATTAAAAAAGTTCAACCGGCCGATAAGACAGATGAGGTTGCTCAAATGAACTTTACAATTGATTTAAAACAAAAAATGACCGACACTCTTACAGAAGAGCTTTTAACATACTACGGTCAAAAAGAAGGTGTTAAAATCAATCAAGCAGTCATTGATGAAACATTTAAACCTTATATGGATGTTGCAGAATAAACAAGTCGATGATTTCAAAATAACAAAGACCGGTCATTAAGGCCGGTCTTTTTATTGGTAGCAAAGGAGGGATTCGAACCCCCGACACGCGGATTATGATTCCGCTGCTCTAGCCACCTGAGCTACTTTGCCAACGGATAAACCCTTTTATAAACGATTCTTGCACTCTTGTCAACAGCTTTTTGTTTTTGAAAGAATTTTTATATGCGACTTTTAAAAGTTTTTTTGAAAAAAGTAAATTTTTTTCTTGATTTTTAACCCCCTTTTTGTGTTATGATTATTTTATCGAAAAAGGAAAGGAATTTATATATGACAGATGTTTTTTTTACCGGTGCTGCCGGTCGTATAGAAGGTGTTTATCAAAAAGGTGCCACACCTGATGCTCCTGTTGTTTTAATATTACATCCCAATCCTCAGTTGGGCGGAACAATGAATAATAAAGTTGTTTACACATTGTTTCAAGCTTTTGTGAAAATGGGATTTTCCGTTTTACGTTTTAATTTTCGCGGAGTAGGAAAATCACAAGGTGTTTTTGATGGCGAACCGGAAACAGAATTGGCCGATACGTTGGTTGCTTTGGATTGGATTAAAAACCAAAATCCGGAAGCTATGCATACTTGGATAGCCGGGTATTCTTATGGTGCTTTGGTGGGGCTGTCTGTTTTAATGCGCAGACCGGATATTGACGGATTTGTTGCTGTTTCTCCACCGGCTGATGTATGTGATTTTTCGTATTTAACACCATGTCCGGCATCTGGTGTGATTATTCAAGGTGGCATGGATACGATTGTTTCGGAACCGGCTGTTGCTGCAATGGCGGAAAGATTGGATTCTTTCAGAAAAGTTCAGGTTGATTACGTAATGTTGCCAGAGGCAGATCATTTATATACAAATCAATTAAAGAATGTTTATGATGCTTTATTGGAGCATGTACCACCTTTGTTGGTTGTGCATAAGCGGGTCTTAAAAAAGAAAAAGAAATCCGCCGCTGTGCAATCATAGATTATAAAAAAGGAGCTGTTAAAAGCTCCTTTCTTTATTCATTTGCAATTATAATAAATTAAACTTCGGATAATTTCTTTTCCAATAATTGATTTGCCAGTCCGGGATTAACTTTTCCTTGAGAAGCTTTCATAATCTGGCCCACAAACCAACCTTTTAATTTATCCTTACCGGCTTTGATTTCCGCAACCTTATCCATATTGGCAGCAATAACTTCATCAATCATTTTTTCAATTGCACCTGTATCAGAAACTTGCTTCAAGCCTTTTTCTTCAACGATAGCAGCTGCACTTTTACCGGTTGTGAACATATCTTCAAAGACTTCTTTTGCAATTTTACCGGAAATTTTGCCATCATTGATTAAATCAATTAAAGAACCTAAATCTTCGGGGCGTACGGGGCTATCTTCAATTGCGATGTATTCGCGGTTCAACGCGGCAAACAAATCGCCCATAACCCAGTTTGCGACCTTTTTAGGATCCCTTTGTGTTGCACCACCATGTAAAGCGCGTTCGAAATAAATTGCCGTATCTTTATCGGAAGTCAAAATACGTGCATCATATTCCGGTAAACCCAAACTTTCCATATACCGTTTTTTCTTTGCTTCCGGCATTTCTGGCAGATTTACACGAATATTTTCGATATATTCTTCCGTCAGATTTAAAGGTGGCAAGTCCGGATCCGGAAAATACCGATAGTCCAAAGCATTTTCTTTGGAACGCATTGCACGTGTTTCCATATTAACCGCATCAAACAAACGTGTTTCTTGTGGAAAATCCAATCCTTGTTCATACAAATTGATTTGACGATGAACTTCCAAATCAATTGCTTGCATTACAAACTTAACAGAGTTAACGTTTTTAATTTCTACACGATGACGGAAACCTTCTTCACCAACGGGACGTACAGAAACGTTAATATCGCAACGCATAGATCCTTCATCCATATTACCATCGCAAGTACCTAAATAGCGCACCATAGAACGCAACTTACGCAGATAATCACCAGCTTGTTCAGGAGAACGAATATCCGGTTTGGACACAATTTCCATCAATCCGACACCGGCGCGGTTAAAGTCCAAATATGATTGTGTCGGGTGCATATCATGAATAGATTTTCCGGCATCTTGTTCCAAATGCAATCTTTCCACACCAATGCGTTTGATATTGCCATCTTCATCTGTTACATCAACATAACCTTCACCAACAATCGGATAAAATAATTGTGTAATTTGATAGCCTGTCGGCAAATCTCCATAAAAATAATTTTTTCGGTCAAAAACAGAGTGTTTGTTAATCTTAGCATTCAATCCAAAACCCGTTTTAATGCATTGCTCAACACATTTTTCATTTAAAACAGGTAATTGCCCCGGCATACCACAATCCAAAAAAGCAACATGCGTATTTGGCAAACCACCAAACTCGGCAGAAGCCCCAGAAAACACTTTTGAATTAGACAAAATTTCGCAGTGGACTTCCAACCCGCAAATCATTTCCCAATCGGCTGTTTTTCCTTTGATAATATATGTCATTTCATCATCTCCACTACATCAAGAACTTTTAAAACCGTTGCATCATCCCACATACGACCGATAACCTGTAATCCGTTATTGGCACAACCGGCCGGAACACCAGTCAAACAAGACGGCATTAAGTAATTATCATTGAAACGACCCTTTGCCGCACCATGTTTTGCTTCTTCAATTGTAAACGGTTTAATAGGAACAGCCGGACTGAATAAAACATCTACTTTTTCAAATGCTTTATCAAAATCCTGCTTAATCAAAGAACGCATCTTTTGTGCCGGAACAAAATAATCATTATAGCCTTTTGCCGATGTAAAGAATGTACCCAAAATCATACGATTACGCACTTCTTGTCCGAAGCCTTCCATACGTGTATTCATATACATTTCATCCAATGTTTTACCCTCTACACGTACACCATATCGCGCACCGTCATAACGTGCTAAATTAGTTGTTGCTTCGCCTTGTGAAATAACATAATACACCATACCGGCCTCTTCCGTATGAGGCATATCAACATCAATTAATTCAGCACCTTGCTCTTTTAAAAATTGCAAGGCCGGTTCCCAATTGTCCGGAACTAATTCGGTATATTCTTTTGGAATACCGATTTTCATGCCTTTGATGTTTTTATCCAAAGCACCAACCAGGTCCGGTACTTCACGTTTTGAGCAAGTAGAATCCTTTGGATCATATCCCATCATCGGTTCAATCATATGGGCACAATCTTCAATTGTGCGTGCCAATACACCCGGTTCATCCAAGCTGGATGCATAAGCAACAACACCGTAACGGGAACAACGTCCATAAGTCGGTTTAAAACCGGAGATTTGGCAAAATGAAGCAGGGTGACGAATTGAACCACCTGTTTCCGTTCCAGTAGCAGCCGCACACATATGCGCAGCAACCGCAGCAGCAGAACCACCGGAAGATCCGCCCGGTACACGTGTTTCATCATGCGGGTTGTGTGTTACACCAAAATAACTGGTGATTGTTGAAGAACCCATTGCAAATTCATCGGTATTTGTTTTACCCAAACAAACAGCACCGGCTTGCCATAAACGTTCTGTTGTTGTGGCTTCAAATTCCGGTACAAAATTTGATAAAATTTTGGAAGCGGCTGTTGTGCGAATTCCCTTTGTACAGAACATATCCTTAATAGCAATTGGAGCGCCTTCCAATTTACCGGCAATACCTTTAGCACGGTGTTCATCAGATGCTTTTGCCATTTCAAGCGCATGTTCCGGTGTTTCGGTAATAAACGCATTTAAACGGCGCAAGTCTTCCATTTTTTGTAAATAAGCTTTTGTTACATCAACACTGGAAAATTCTTTGTTTTCAAGCCCCTTTAAAGTGGCACTTAAAGTTAAATTAGTTAAATCTGTCATTTTCTACTCCACCATCTTCGGAACACTGAAATATTCTTCTGTTGCACCTTCGGGCGCGTTTTTCAAAACACTTTCTACTTTGTCGCCATCCGTCACTTCGTCTTTGCGCAAAGTAATCGGTTCATCAAAAGGGGATACCATTGGCGGTACTGTATTTATTTCCGGATTTTTTAATCTTTCGCCAATCCAATTTAATGTTTCGGTAAATTCACCCGCCATTACTTCGGCTTCTTCATCTGGAATACGCACACGTACCCAAAAAGCCATTTCTTTAATTGTATTTTTATCTATTTTCATTTTTAAATTCCTTTTGCAAAAGTATTTTCCAGTATGCTCATTTTTACAAAAAAGTCAAGGATTTTAAAAAAATACTTTATAAGGAAACGCAAGTATTTGCTTATTTATTGGTTATAGCGGATTTAAAACGAGGCTTTTTCGACAAAAGCCCATTAAGACTCTTATGTCTGGAGTCTTTTGTTGAAGGATTGTTTTTCAATCGATAGCAGGCGATTTTATCAGGTATTTTTTCAAAGAAGAAATTTTCATATAAAACTTCTGATGCGCCTATAATTAACAATCCGTCCGGTTTCATAATGGACGCTAAATTTTCAAGAGCTGTTTGTTGTGCTTCCGGAGTCATGAAAGAAAGCATGTTACGACATAAAACAACATCAAAATCTTTTTGATCAAACAAGTTCATTAAGTTATGAACGCGATAATGAATATCCTTTGAAATTTCCGGATTTAGTTGCCAATAATCTTTTTCAATGGGCGTAAAATACTTTAACAATAAACGAATAGGCAATCCTTTTTGTACTTCATAGTGTGTATAAAAAGCTTTTTGTGCGCGTTCAATAATTTTTCGTGACATATCCAAACCGTAAATTTCCAATTTTTTGGGAACGGATACAGACATTTCATGAAATAATAAGGCAACAGATACAGCTTCTTGCCCGCTGGCGCAACCGGCAGACAAAATACGTGTTTCAGCAATACCGGATGAACTTTCCATTTTGTCTTTTAAAAAATCTTCAATGGTTTTAAAGACATATTTATTTCTGAAAAAACGCGTATTGTTAACACTGACTGCTTCTATAACAGATTTGCGCAATTCAATATCATTCAATTTTAAAGATGTAACTAATTCTTCCAAGCCGACCAGGTTATTTTGTCTTAATACGGGAGCAAGGCGGCTTTCCAACAAATAAAGTTGACTTGGGATTAATGAAAATCCGGAATATTTTTTTAACAAAGCGGCTATAAAATCAAAATCTTGTGGTGTCATAGCAACCCCGCTAAAGAAAGTTTACTTTGCAGAATATCATTATCAAAAGGCTTCATAATGTATTCATCTATCCCTAAATCCAAAGCCTTTTGAATTTGTTTTGGATCTTTTTCTTTAGAAACAAAAATCAGAATGGGTTTTTCTTGCAGCTTGGATAAAAATTCCGAAACATCCTGGTTATTTAAAGTCCAATCTAAAAATAAAACAGCCGGATTTCTTTCTGCTAAAATTTGGGATACTTCTTCAAAATCGCTTGCTATTAAGCAATCAAACCCTAAATCCTCTAACATCTTTTCCATGATAGCGGATAATTGTTTTGAATCAAAAGCGACTAAAGCTGTTTGCATAATTTCCCTTTCTTTTGCATAATATGTCATACAATACGAAAAAAGACAAGGAAAAAAATTATAAATTTATTTCGACACAAAAGCCGTTTTGAAGTTCTTTTGAAGCTATTTTAATATTTTTTTGCAATTGACAGCTTAAATGATAAGCAAAAAATGCCGGCGCATTTGCGGCTGTTTGTTCGCCTTCGCCGGTTTGCAATAAATCATTTAATTTCGAAAAATCTTTCAAAGCTTGTCCGTTTGCAAGTATTTTGTTGTTACGGATTTCGAAGATTGCCCCTTTATAAAAATAATCCGTCAAAGTCATAATTAGTGATCGTTGTAAATTATCTGTGCAAACGCCCTTTAATTCAAAAGGTAAAGAAAATGTTTTTAAATATTCCTTTGTTGTATCATCAGTATCTTTTGGAAGCCCGAATGTTTGACGGAAAAAGCGTGTACGAGCCATTAAATCTTTTGCACT
The DNA here is from genome assembly GCA_017962565.1 of Alphaproteobacteria bacterium. Classification (GTDB taxonomy): domain Bacteria; phylum Pseudomonadota; class Alphaproteobacteria; order CAAHEQ01; family UBA3637; genus CAAHEQ01. The sequence continues at coordinate 214,581 of JAGCVC010000001.1, forward strand.
GTTATGAATTAAATCAGTTGCTTCCTGTACAAAAGTCGGATCATCTTTTAATAATTCCGTTCCATTATAAACAGCCCCCATTGCACCGGATAAATCATGGCTGATTCGTGTAAAAATCAATTGACTTAATGCTAAATCATTCATTTTTGGGCTCCATCAACACTTTAAATACGGCATCACCGATAGTTGCCGGAGATGACACAATTACAGAGCCCGCCTGTTGTAAGCAAGCGCTTTTATAGTCGGCTGTTTCAAACGGATTGGTAACAATAGCTCCTATATTTCCCATATATGTTTGTTCGGGGACAAAATGCCCCGCAATATAACTGACAAGGGGTTTTTTGTTTTTCAATTTTTGATAATGTTCTGCTAAACGTTGTTCAAATGAACCGCCTATTTCTCCAATCAACAGAACAATTTCAGTTTTTTTATCTTTATTGAATAAATCCAAAATATCAGTAAATTCCGTGCCTAACATAGGATATGCGCCCAAAGCAACACACGATGAAACACCAATGCCTTTGTTTTTTAATTGTTGAACGGCTTCATATAAAACCGAACTGGATCGCGATATGATTCCGACATTACCCGGTAAAAACAAATGAGCCGGCATTGTTCCGACCTTGCATTCACCGGCGGTAATTAAACCGGGCGAAGCCGGACCAATCAAATGGCTTTTTGATTTTATTAATTTATCTTTGATGCGCAAAATATCGTGAACGGGAATACGTTCTGTTGTGCACACAATCCATTTAATGCCTGCATCCAACGCTTCTTCAATTTCACTGGCGGCTTTTTGAGCCGATGCAAAAATAACACTGATTTGGGGTTTTGTTGCTTGTACAGCTTCTTTTACCGTATTGAAAAGGGGAACATTTAATGCCGTCTGACCGCCTTTTTCGGGGGCAACACCACCCACAATATTTGTTCCGTAAGCAATTGCTTGTTCAACATTTATTAAACCGGCAGGAGTCAACATGCCTTGGCAAATGATCTTGGTTTTTGAATTGGCAATAATGCTCATTACATAATCTCCTGTACAGCATGAATAATTACGCAAACAGCTTCATCCATACCTTTTTTAACAATAAAAGGTAATCCGGATTCGAATAATACACGTGTTGCAATTTGTTCATTTGTTCCGTCAATTCGCACTACAATGGGAATTCCGACACTAATTTCTTTTGCAGCGGCAACCAATCCTTCCGCAATGACATCACATCGGGTTGTGCCACCAAAAATGTTAATAAAAACACCTTCTACATCCGGTTCGGACAAAACGGCTTTGAAAGCGGCAGCCATAATTTCTTTTGTCGGTTCTCCCCCAATATCAAGAAGACAAGCCGGTTTTCCACCGTGTAAACGGAATAAATCCAAAGTGGCCATACCCAATCCGGATCCGTTAATGATGCATCCGATATTACCATCCAATTTAGTATATCTGAAATTGTTTAACCGAGCACGTGTTTCGTTGGGTGTTTCTTCTTCCAAATCTGACATACATGCAATGTTTTTATCACTTACGGCAACATCCGGATCAAATGCTATTTTTCCCGCCATAGCAAAGAATTTTTTATCCGGTGTCAAAATTAAAGGATCAATATTAACTTCAAAGGCTTGATAAGTGACAAAAACTTCATACAAAGATTGTAAAATTTTTACCATCTTTTTTTGTAAGCCGTGTTGTAATCCCAATTTTGTTGCAATCTGAGTTGCTTTGGATAACGGAAGCGTTTCTTTATTTAAGTTCACTTCTGTTTTGAATATTTTTTTTGTATTTGTCAGAAGATTTTGAGCCGTTAAGAAAACTTTTTGTGTTTCAAAGTCGATATAAATGGCTAATTTATACCGGTCGGCAGATTCTCGAATTTCTTCAATATAGACTTTTTTCACTTCGAAAGCTTTATCCCCGGTCAAAGGTGTTTTTAAATGTTTAAACAACATGGCTGCCGTTTCTTTTTTAACAGCTTTTAAAGAACTTGTTTTACGTAATCCGCTTTTCTTTTTCTGATCTGCTTCGACAAATTCCCCTTTTCCACGTAAATAAGTCGGAATTTGTGCTTTAACGATATAACGAGGGCAATTTAAGCGCTTAGCAACCTCATACGCTTCATTAGGCGTATAAGCAACAGCTCCCTTTAAAATAGGAATACCCGCTTTTGAAAAAATCTTCTTTATTTGGTATTCTTGAATTTGCACAGCAGCCCCCTTTTTTAAGCGCCCTCATATATTGTAAAAATATCTCCCATCAGCTCGGCTTTTACTTTGTCCATATCAGAAATCTTTGCTTGACAAGTTCCGGCGCCTGCATGACCACCGCCATTGTACTTTAACAATAATTTACCGACATTGACGGGACTGGTTCTTTTCAATATAGATCTTCCCATTGAAAAAGTCACTTTCTTATCATTGTTTTCTTTTTGTATAAACAACGATAAATCGCATTGCGGATACAAGGCATAAACCATAAAACGATTGCCGGGATATAAAACTTCTTCGTTACTTAAATCAACAATAACAACATTTTTGTGTACCAAAGCGGAACGTTTGATTTGTTCAATAAAATGTTCTTGATATGTGTGATAAAGTAAAATTCTTTCTTGTAATTCCGGTAATTTTAACATTTCATCAATGGATTGCCCGTTCCATTTGTCAATCAACAAAAGACATAAATCATCATGCGACATGGAAAAATCATGAAAACGTTCGAAACTTGTTTTCGGATCCAATATGAAGTTGAATAAAGCCCATCCGGTCGGATTTAAAATCTCTTCTTTTGTAAATTGAGCAGTATCTGCTTTATCCAAAGCATTCAAAACCTCTTCGAACATACCCGGAAATCTTTCTGCTATTTTAAAGTATTCAAAAATAATACGTGCAGCCGATGGCTTTTTTGCATTACATACGAAATTTTTGTATTTTTGACCGATTCGCTTCTTTTCGCTTTCATGGTGATCAAAGGCCATATAAATTCCCGGAGCATAAGGTAAATTAGCGGAAATATCACGTTCTTTTATTTTTACTTTTTTTTGCTGCATATCACGCGGATGAACAAATAAAATATCATCAATCAAGTCCAATTTTTTTAACAGCAAACAGCAAACAAAACCGTCAAAATCACTGCGTGTAATTAAACGATATTTTTTTTCCATTAATAAGGCCTTTCTATTTTTTTTATTTTTGTGTAAGATATCACAATAACAAGTTAGATTTATATTTGCACAATTTTTAGAGGTTGTCCAGTAAAATGCATAAATTTTTATATATTTTTTGTGGTGTAATTTTAGGGTTTGTTTTGAATGCCTGTACACCGTATATTGATTCCAGACGCCAAGCCGGTCAAATTGAAACAATCGGACAAAGTCATGCTCCCAATATTGCTGTTTGTTATAATCCTGTTTTTTCCGACAAGGATGAATTGAAATCGTTGGCTTTGGCAGAATGCGCACCAAAAGATGCTGTTTATCAAGATACGGTATATTTTAATTGCACCTTATTTTATCCAAATACAGCGTTTTATCGGTGTAAATAATTATTGCTCTTTACTTTCGTTTATTGCTTTTTCATAAAGATCTATAATTTTGTCTTTAATATCATCCGGTTTGATGGGTAATTTTTTTGCTTCTTTTGACGAAACTTCAACAAGAGCATATTGGTTGTCAGGTGAATTCCATACCGTCCATTCCGTTCCGGTAGGTTTGATGCGCTCAATTTCTCTGCAAACAAAGAAATCAAATGAATTTTGCCTTTTAGGATCTTCATAATGAAACATAAAAGTCGGATTTTCAACAATGCTTCCGCTTTCTTCTTTCAATTCGCGTAAAAGTGCTTGTTTTGGGGTTTCATTTTCTTCAATACCACCACCGATAGTGATATAATATACACCGCTCGGTTTTGTGCGTTTCATCAGCAACAACTTATTTTCTTTTGTGATTAAAATGGCTCTTGCGGAACGGCGCATTTGCTTTTTCCTTTTTTGATTTTTTGATTGATATAGGTTTTTGGGTTTCGGGAATATATGATTTGCTTTCAATATATTTTTCATATTTTTCCATCAGTTTCCATGTAAAACACAGAAAAAAAATAACGATGAAACAGATAAGAAATATAAAAAAGTAAGCAACAAGATCATTTGGATTGTCGCTGATATAACCGATAGATTTTAAATGTTGGCAGAGGTAAATAAAAGGACCAACTATTGCACCTATAACACAAAGAAGCACAACCATGTATAAGTTTAATCGTCTGAGTTCTTCCCAATTTTTACACTTAACTACGTGTGAGCGATGTACAAAGTCATAAGTGAGTGGGCGATGTACAAAAGCAAAAGCCGAAACAATAAAAAAAGGGATAGCAAGCCACGCTAAAATATAAACAATCCAGTCAAAAAGATTTTTTTTATAAACGGATTTGTCCGAATGTCTACAATAATATATTACATAAAATATAACCGGGGCAAGTAAAATTGAAAGAGCAATAATTCCATCCATAAATCCCGTCCTTTTTTGTTTTGGTGGAGATAAGGGGAGTCGAACCCCTGACCTACGCATTGCGAACGCGTCGCTCTACCAAC
>JAGCVC010000005.1 GCA_017962565.1 Alphaproteobacteria bacterium
CATAGCTGTCAAATCTTCATGCGCAAATCTTGAAATAGTGTCTTGACCGGTTAAACTATCCATCGTTGATTTAAACGCAGAAGCATTACCAATTGATTTGATTTCGTTAAAGAATGCTTCATTGTTTCCTAATGCATAGTTATTCGACAAGAAGTTTGCTAACGACTTATTATCCGTCACACTGTCAAATGACTTCATCGTCATGACAATATCATGTGTCGTATCGGACCTAGCTTGTAACGATGCATCAAACAGATAAGAATTAGAAACCAAATTCAAATTGGAAAGATCATCTGAAATAAACGCATTTTCGATCACAAATTGCTCAGCATTGCTACCTTCAACAGCAGAAGAATCTACTTGTAACGAACCACTTGCTGCCGGAGTTTGCATACTGAATCCGGTTGTGACGGCATAATTACCTTCATTGTTATTGGTCAAAGCATCGAAGTTCACAGAGCTTGTTCCCATGCTTGTAAAACCGCCATCAATAAATGTTGCACCATCCTCTAAATAAATGTGGTTGAAACCGTCAGCCGACAAAGAAGTTGTAACAAAGCCACTCAAGACATACGGATCTTCAGATGTCCCAGAACCGGTAAAGGTTGTATAATAACCTTCTTGAGGTGCTGACCAGTACGCAGATCCTTCAAGAGCATTACCATTTTCAGTGCCTTTTACATATTTGCTTGGATTTGTATACACTTTTGTTTTTGGACCATTTACATAATAACAAGTTCCTGTGTCACAAACGTCAACAGCGGCAGAGCCTGTTTTACTGTTACCATTAACAGTAATTGTACCTGTATTGTAAACGCGAACATCACGACCGGAAGCATAAATACCATATGCTTTTCCCGCTTCAACGCTTGTATTATCTGCATTAGTCGCATTTACTGTAATCGTACCGGTATTGGAAATGTTTTTAAGCGCAATAGCATTACTGCTTAAAGAAGGTGCCGTTACACGTATACCGTAAGCCTTACCACCACCAGTTGCATTTACGGTAATTGTCCCGTTATTGACAACTTGAGATGGAATTGCATCATAAGTTGAATCTAAGAAAATACCAGAGGCACCATCCGAACCATTGTTTGTTGCGATAATTGTACCATTATTTACAACGTTGAACGGATCTCCTCCATTTGTAATGCCACGGACAGCACCGCTCGATGTTAATCCCTTATTTTTAATAACAGAAATGGTACCATCGTTAATAATTTCTTTTGTATAAGTGTCACTAGCAACGTATACGCCGTATGCAGGTCCAGCACCATTTGATACGACACTAATTTCTGCTGGTTGGGTTTCTCCTTCATCCTTAAATCCGTTATAGAACGAAGCAGAATAAGTAATTGCTACACCAGTTGCCAATTGCAAATTATAAGGAGACAACTTACTTACACTAATGTCTCCATAATTTTCAACAGGAGAATTGTTCAACTTTAATATACCAAAAAGTCCCCAACCGCTAGTAATAGAATTACCTAAATCATCTGTTACATCATTCAGTTCATTATTTGCTATAACTGTGATTGTTCCTTTATTGACTGTTTTAGTTTCTAAATTAGAATTAATTCCGGCATACATTGTTGCAAAAGGATTTTGTGCAAAAACAGAGGAAACACTCGAATTTCTGACCAATGTTAGTGAAATATCCCCTTCATTGTTTGCTAAATTATATGCTCCATAAACATACTTCGCTGTAAAGTTTGAATTAACATCAATTGTTCCGCGATTGTACGAATATTGCGCATTATTTGCATACATTCCATAAACCGTACTACTTCCATTCTTAGATTGACGGTCAAGTACTGAAATATTACCACCTTCATCGTTAGTCCTTATACGTGCACCGGCAACATAACTTGCTGACCCACCTGCAGTATTAACCGTAATTTGTCCTGAGTTAGTACTATATATAGGAGATCCCCACAACCCATAAACATAACTATTGCCATTTCCTGAAGCTGTCACTGTAATTGTACCCGTTTCTGTATTATTTGCTGTTCCGTAATAAGAGTCAGTAAATCCAGATTTAACACCATAGACAGCAGATTCTCCACCCGTTGCACTTACAGTAACAGTCCCCTTGTTTGTATCTGTAAGACCGTGATGGCCATATATTCCGTAAACTTCGGCACTTTTACCAGTTGTAGATACTGTAATTGTGGCATCTTCCTCATTTACACTATTGGTGTCACTGCCATACATACCATACAAATCCGTTCCATTGCCGGAAGCCGTTAATGTAATTGTTCCATTATTTGTTGAATTTGGTGTCGCATTTACAGAACCTGTTTTATTAATACCCTTCAAAGTGGAATTGGTATAATCACTGTTTATTGTAATTGTACCATTGTTGACAATCGTTCCGTAACCGGTCTCCATACCTGTCAAACTACCACCATTTCCTGAAGTTGCAGATTCTGAATCTTTTGTTGCTGTTACGGTAATCGTTGCTCCCGCATTGTTGGTAAGAGGACCATAATTAGTATCCATACCCAAACCACTAATTATGCCCAATTGATTAGTCAAATTGATATCAATTGTCTTCGCATTGGTTAAAGTCGTCTTAGCTGTCGACGAATCATCCGCACTCATTCCCCAAACGATAGCACCATTGCTAGAATACGAAGTTGCAACAACATTATCAACGTATGCCTCAATAACATTATTATTCAATACAGTTGAAGCACCTTTTGCAGACATTGCAACCAAATTGTATCCTTCAACCTTACCGTAATTTGATGAATCTCCGTAAGACAATGTCCCGTTATTAACTAAATCCGTATAGTCACCACCGGCCATCAACCAACCGCGTATGTGATCACCGGATATAGAGATGGTTTTATTTTCGTTGTTGACTGCTGATCCACGATAATCATTCGTTCCAAAAGTGTACATCAAATCACCACCACCTAAAGCTGCAACAGAGCTGGTCGTCAATGAAATTGAACCATTGTTTTCCAAGATGTTACCATACATAGCATATGGTGTAGCTTGTGCTCCACCGCTTTCGGTAATGGCAATTGTTCCGTTATTAGTTAATGTAGAACCATTGGAATTTGCCCTCATACCATAATATTTTCCTAAAGAATCTACCGTCAACGGTATATTTATAGTACCATCATTTTGTAAGGAAACATGCGTTCCTTCGGTTGAATCAGAACCATACATACCATAACGATTTCCGTTAGAAGTGGTATTTGAATTCAAGTTGATTACACCTGTTGTATCATTTAATATGGAAGCACCTTCTGATACAGCAAACGGAGTGTTTAACGTTCCTTGGTTAATACCTGTTGAACCTGTTCCGGTTGCTAACATTGATGCCATAAAGGTATATAAACTTGTTTCAGTTGCACCAATTGTAGCTGTACTTTCATTTACAATCTTACCACCGTTTAGTGCGTACATAGCAATAATTGTATCTCCACTGTAGTAGCGCTTGTAATTACTCAACAAAATATTTCCTTTGTTGTAGGCTTCAGAACCGATTCCTTTGGCTACCATACCATTGGCAAAAACACTACGATAACGTGTTTGGTCTATTAATGCTGTTAAATTATCCGGCGTTATATAAATATTACCGTTGTTGACAACTTTACCACCATTTGTTGCTGTCATACCATACATATTCAAATCGTGCGTTTTCAATCCTTTTCCGAGCAGCGAAATTGTTCCGTTGTTGGTTGCAACAGATCTGCCGAAATCTTCTTCTGCCACTTCTGTTTCTGACAATTCACCCGTATAGACACCGTCTGCATTCATTCCGACTAGAGTTGTTTCTACTCCTGTTGCCGTTCCTGGTTCGAATTCGAAAGATATTTCACCGGTTGCGTCATTTACAATTTTACCACCATGTAAAGCCCTCATTCCATAATAGATAGATGATGGATGTGCTAAGAAGAAATGAATCCAATGACGGTTATAGGCTGTCGCTCTTCTGCGCAATAACGAAGAAGGCAAAGACATTATTGACATGCCTGATGAAGGTGTTGATGTATCTGATGAAAGACCATCTGCAATCATACCAACAACAACTTCTGAACTGCCGTTTGTCTCATCATTTGTTACTGTGCCCGTATTGGATGCTGAAGCACCGTTTGTTGCCGTAATACCATATCCAAAAGGTGCCAACGTAACTGTTCCGCTGTTGGTTAATGCTGAATTTTCCGATGCCAAAATAGCCATACCTTGTGTGTTGGAAACAGTCGTGTTTCCATTGACCGCTACGGTGTTTTCTGTAGTAGAACTACCACCATAAGCATAAATTGCCGGGCTAGTCGGATCAGAGGTTGTATAATTCGTTGAGACTGTTACATCATCCTCATAAGTTGTCGTGGAACCTACCTTTGTCGAGTTTACAGTAGTATCTTCCGGTAATGCAACAACGGATGTATCAGCATACTCATTGGTTACACAAACATTACCTACTTCTGTTGTTCCGACTGGACATTGGCAAGTTGCAGGATCTGCTCCTGTTGGAGTGCCACTTGGACATGGTCCATATTCACAATGCGGCCCAGAGTATCCACCTGAGCAAATACATACACCAGAACTACAATATCCGTGACTTCCACAATCAACACCAGCACAAGACGTTGGTGTTGGTGTTGGTGTCGGTGTCGAGCCACCACCATCGCTCGGTGAAGAATCCTTTGATGAAGATCCACCGCCGCCACCACTAGCAGCTAAAGCAATACCGCCACCGACTAATGCGACAGCCCCAACTCCAATTCCGACTTTTGCAGCGGTTGATAGGCCTTCCTCTTCGGCCATTTCTGTTCCAGCATAGTATCTGTCTGCACTTCCTTGTGAAGATAGAGATGTTTGTTTTTGTGCATATCTGGATTGTTGTTGATTTGAACGCTGAGCATAGGTTGATTGCTGTCTCAATCCAACCGCTTGTTTATAATTTTGGGGGATTCTTTTCATACATTCACTATTTTGATTGGCTCCCATACGAATTAAAGTGGCAACCGCATTTCTTTCACCTCTCCATACGGCTTCACATAAAGAACTATTTCCTTTTGCATCTGCCAAATCAATGTTATAGCCTCTTGCTTTCATTTGTTGCAACTTTTGAATATTACCACGTTTTGCATATTCCATAATTGCTTCGCGTGGTGTCACTTTTCTGGCTGCAGCACTTCTAACTGTTCTTGTTACTTGTGCTTGAGCATAAGCAGAAATATTTCCATTGATAATTAACCCCAAACAAAAAAAGATGTAAAGAATTTTTCTCAGCATAAGATCCCCCTGTATTTAAAGTATTCTTTTAATTTTAATACACTGCAGTGTATGATATAAACAAAAGAATTAATAAACAGTTAAAAATTTTGAAGAATTTTTCAATAGTAGCGAAAGTGAGAAAACCCGTCATTTTCATCTTTTTAAGTCCATGAACAAGATACTTATTTTTTGTACTTTATCAGAAGACTTTAAAATCAAAATATTCCACTTGACAGAAAAAAGGCTGAATATTATAGTATTCACCGTTTGATAAACAAAAAAAGGAATACATATGGGTTGCTTTTTTGCTGTGTTGTATATTGCATTTATAGGCTTTTTACCTTTAATCTATTTAATGCTAAAAAATCTTTCATTTGAAAAATTAAAAAATAAAACTTTTACAAAATTTCTTCTAAAAGATTTTTTTCGCACCGTGCCTGTTTGCGCTTTGTTTTCACTTCCTTTCTTAATAGCTCCGACTATAACAAAACCTTATTTGATGTTTATTCAGACCGTTTTTATGCCTTTAATGTTTTTAGAATTGGGGCATATTTACTTGTTCGGTACTCGTATCGGACTTAATACCTTTTACAGCTTTTTCGTTTCCAATATTCGTGAAACAAGAGAGTTTATCAGTCAAAACATCCCATTTATTTTATACATTGGATTGTTTTTCTTTTATGCGTTGCCTTTTTATTTTCTGTCCTTTATTCCGACTTTTTCTTATGATTCTGCTTTAACGCAAATTAGCGTTGTTGTTATAGCAATTCTTCTAAGTATTCCGTTTATCCGAAATTTATTCAAAAGATGGCCTAAATTTAAAGAAGCTTATGTTTTAAATCCGTTTAGCAATTTGGTGTACCATTATATTGCTTATCGTAAAAGTTATACTGCCTTAAGAAAAAAGATTTCAGAACATAAAGCCCCTGATTTCGATAAAATTTCTTCAAAAGTTACGGGTAAACAAACCTATGTTATTGTTATTGGAGAAAGTGCCAACAGCATGCACTTTTCTTGCTATGGTTATCCAAGAAACACCAATGAGTTTACAGATGCCTTTAAAAATGAAATCATTTCATTTTCCAAAGTTCGTTCTCAATTTGCTCAAACAATGCCTTCTTTAGAAAAAGCAATCAGCTTTGCTGATACGGAACACCCTAATTTTGTTTATACCAAAGGCTCTTTAATTGATTATTTTAAACAAGCCGGTTTTAAAACCTATTGGTTATCTAATCAATACGCCTTGGATGATACCGTTATTACTGCTATGACCATTCATGCTGACTACAGTAAGTGTTTTAATTATAGCGGGATGAAACGATTTGAAAAGGCTGGTCTGGATCAAGATATGTTGCCGGATATCCAAAAAATTATTGACAACGATGATGAAAAGAAAGTAATTTTCGTACATTTGATCGGATCGCATGCTGCATACATCAATCGATATCCATCTTCCTTTATTCATTTTTCAGATAAAATACCCGATAAGAAGTTGACAGACTCAAATTATCAGTTTCTAAACAGTTATGATGATTCTATTCGTTATACGGATTGGGTATTATCCGAAATAATTTCAGCGCTTAAAAAGAACAACAATATAAATTATTTGCTTTATTTTTCGGACCATGGGGAAGATGTTTTCGACACTGACAATAAAAAATTATTAGGACATTCAGAGTTAGCAAATGAGCCAATGACTTCCATACCTCTAAGATTATGGCTTTCCAGTAAATTAAATGAAGTCCGTCCGGATATTAAAAAACGGGCAACGCATTTGGACACCCCTTATAAGCTGGAAGATGTTATACATACAATCATTGATATATCTTCTTTATCTAATTCAGATTATATCCCACAAAAAAGCATTTTAAATTAGTTAATTCTCGTCGATTTTAGGCATAAAAAAAGTCCCTATTTCAAGGACTTATTTTAATAATGGCGGGAGTGAAGGGGCTCGAACCCTCGACCTTCTGCGTGACAGGCAGACGCTCTAACCAAGCTGAGCTACACCCCCAAGGACGTGGATGTATTTATATCAAACTTTAAATCAAAATGCAAGTACTTTTTTTAAAAATTTTGTTTTTCTGACAATCCTATGCTTTTCAGGCCCCTAAATACAGTATCTTTTTTAACAATAACCTTCACAGGAACCAATTTCATCATCTTCGAATAACGCCCTTTATTTTCAAAGCGTTTTAAAAATTCTGATTTTTTAAATAAATCCAAAACACCATCCATTTGAATCACACCACCGCTTAGGTAAACACCACCACAAGCACCGGCCATCAAAGCCAAATCTCCGGTAACATCACCCCAAAAAGCAAACATTTGCAACAATGCCTTTTGCGATAAGGCATCCTTATTTGTAGCATTCTGAATAATTTTTTCAGCCTTTTCGGTTTTTCCGGTCAAAACCTGGTATATATTTTGCAATCCTTGTCCGGAAATAAAGCGTTCAGCAGAAGCGCGCCCATACTTTTTCACAATAAAATTCTTAATCTTCGTTTCTTGCTCTGTTGTGTCACAAACGGCAATATGACCACCTTCCGAATGGACGGCCTTATATTTTCCCTTTTCCAAAGGAACCAAAATACCGACACCCAAACCGGTTCCGGCACCCGTAATTAACTTTGGAGACGAAGCCTGTGCAGTTCCGTTTTTTACCTGAACAACATCTTTGGCCGTCAAAAAAGGAACTGCCATAGCGGCGGCTTCAAAATCATTAACGATAAACACGTTCTTAAAAGCAAATTCTTTTTTTAATTGTTTGATTGAAAAATGCCATGGATTATTCACAAAGTCATATTCTTTTCTGTTCGATGGACCGGGAACATCCAATATAAACGAATCCGGTAACTGCCCTACTTTATCACGATAAGCATTTAAAACATCGGAAAAGTGGGGAAAATCAGCACATTTATAACGTGTTATAGTCCCGATTTTTTTACCGTCAAACACCGCAAAACGAATATTCGTTCCGCCCATATCAGCCATTAAAAACATGTTCATCCTTTTTTAAAATAACTGTCCGATTAAGCATCCCAAATTTTTCACAGTACAAACTATATTTGTCCACATCCGTGGGAAGAAAGACTGTGTTTTTCCTGGTAACATACAAAAACTCAACTTTGCTGAACAAGTATCAGAAAAAGCAGAACGCGTTAAAACCCATACTAAAAAGGCGACAATAACGATTATCAATATAATCCAATAAGATTTTTTCATTTTAAATTTCATTTTACTTCCTTTCAATAACTTTATTTTCAATGCGTGTAAAAGCTGGTATACGCGCACCTTTCTTTATGTGTACATTCGGGCCAAAGTAAACACATGGTTCAATGTACACATCATTTTCAAACGTTGTATCATACGAAAAATAAACGGAGTTCGGATCTTGCATTGTCACACCGCTTTCAAATGCTTTTTGTCGCATCCGTTGTTGAAAAACTTCTTCAACCATTGCTAATTCTCTTCGCGAATTTGCACCGGCAACTTCATCAGCATCCGCCATTTCGACATCAACTTTCAAACCTTGTTTTTTTGCAACTTTAACAATATCCGGCAAATAATATTCTTTAGCAGCATTATTATTATCAATCTGCTTCAACAATTCGTACAAGTAACGACCGTTTATACACATAGCCCCCGAATTACATAACCCGATTTTACGTTGTTCTTCAGTTGCGTCTTTGTATTCCACAATAGCATCCAATCCGTCTGCGCCCATAATCAAACGGCCATAACGAGCCGGATCTGCCGGTGTAAAGCCTAAAACAACAACGTCTGTTCCGCTTTCACATTTATCCAACATTTTTTTAAAAGTCTCCGGATAAAATAAAGGGTGATCGCCAAACAAAACCAAACAAGCCCCATCAAACGGTTGAATGTAATTTTCTGTTGCTAACACAGCATGTGCCGTTCCCAGTGCTTGTTCTTGAATAACAAAGGGAACCGGATCAATTTCTTTTTTAACTGCTTCCATATCGGGAGCAAGCACAACCACCGTTTCATCCACTTGATTTTTTTTCAGAGTATCCAACAAATGTCCGATCATTGAACGGTTGCCAATCGGATGCAAAACTTTAAATGTATCAGATTTCATCCGAGTTCCTTTTCCGGCAGCCAATATAATCGCTTTTTTCATCTTACTATTCCTTTAAATTACAATATCGTGATCCAGCGCAAATAAACGTAATTTTTCACGTAACGAATGTGCCGGCACAGGTAGAATTGTATTCAAATAATCAATTACTTGACGTGTATCCATACTTAAAATCATTGCCTTAATAGCCCCCAAAGATGCCGGATTCATTGACAGCTTTTTGAAACCCAAAGCAACCAAAACCATCGCTTCTAATGGCTTTCCTGCCATTTCACCACAAACAGAGCAAGGCACTTTATGTTTATCACACAAATCAACAACATGTTTTAATGTTCTGATCATCGGAGCCGATAATACGTCATACCGTTCCCAAACAGTCGGATCACTTCTGTCCGTTGCAAACAAAAATTGAGACAAATCATTTGTTCCTACCGATAAAAAGTCTACCAGAGGCAATAATTCATCTAATTGAAAGATTAAAGATGGTACTTCCAACATTGTACCAACATAAATTTTAGATGGTAATATATGACCTTTTTCTTCTTCACGAGCCAATTCAATATCTAATGTTTTCTTTGCTTGAACAAATTCGTCTGTGTCTGTAATCATCGGGAACATAACGTACAATTCCCCACCATTTACGGCACGAATAAAAGCACGTAATTGTTGACGTAACAATGTTCGCCGATCTAAAGTAATTCGAATCGAACGCCATCCCATTGCCGGATTTTCTTCCGGTTTACGTTGGACATAGGGTAAAACTTTATCCGAACCAATATCCAATGTTCTGAAAACAACCGGTTTGTCCGCCGCATTTGAAATAACTCTGCGATAAATTTCCGTTTGTTTTTGAGTATCCGGTAATTGTGCTGTCGACATAAAAGGCAATTCCGTTCTGTACAATCCGATACCATCCGCAAAACCTTCACCCAAAGACAGCATATCTAAAGACAACCCAGCATTAAGATTTAAAGAAACTTTTATCCCATCTTTTGTCTGGCATGGAACATCTTTTAACTTTTCATATTTCCGGCGGATACGTTCACGGCTGTCAATTTTCTTTTTAAAATCATTTAAAATATCTTCAACAGGATTGATATAAATGTATCCGTTATCACCATCCAAAGCAATCGTATCACCCTTGACAACGGTATTGACAACGTCTTTCACCCCACCTATAACAGGAATATTCATTGCCTTGGCGACAATGACAACGTGCATAGTGGGAGAACCTTCCTCCAAAATTATACCTTTTATTTTCTCTCTGTCATAGTCCAACAATTCCGCAGGGCCCATGGAATGAGCCACCAAAATAGTATTATCTGTTAATTCATTGTTTTTGGATTTTATATCCTTGCCAGCCAAATGCTGTAATAAACGATCTGCCAAATCCTGAAAATCATGAATACGTTCTTTCAAATACGGATCCGTAATCATACTCATCCGTTCGGTCATATCATCCGTCACTTTTTGAACAGCACCTTCTGCTGTAAAACCGGAATGGATATAATCCGTCATTTTTTGTATCCAACCTTTGTCTTTTGTGAACATTCGGTAAGTTTCAAAAATTTCGGCATTTTCTTCGGATATTTCAGCATCAGCCAACGTATCACTTAATACCTTATCCATTTCCGTCAGCGCGTTTGTCAACTTACTTAATTCAGCCGCTTCATTATTTGTAGAAATTAGATTTTCGACACGTTTTGTTCTGGAATGTATAAATGCTTTACCCAATGCCATACCGGACATTAAACGTACGCCTTCCATACGGGAACGAACATCTTTATGTACTTTAACCAAGGTGTTTTGTTGTTTTTCAAAAGCTACGGAAACCAAAATTTGAGCAATCAGCATAGCCACTGTTTCCAAAGTTTCAATTTCATCTTCTGTATAGTCGTGTTCCCGTTCGGTTTGAACCGCAACAACGCCCAACAAATTTGATCCTTGCAAAACAGGAACGCCCATCAAAGTTTGAAAAGGTTTTTCACCTGTTTCCTGTTTAAAAACAAAACTGGGATGATGCCATGCATCTTCAAAACTTAATGCTTTTTTTTGAACAGCAATTTCACCAATCAGTCCTTCACCCAAACGCAAACTGGTTTCATGAACAGCTGATTGTTTTAATCCGTAAGTTGAAAACAATTCCAAAATATCGCCCGGCTGCAACAGGTAAAAAGAACAAACGTCCGTATGCATTTCTTTTGCAACAACACTGACTATTTGATTCAATTTTTCTTGAACGACGATGCCGGAAGACATTATTTCGCGCAATTGTTTTAATAATTGACGCGATGAAACCGTTTTGACATCTTGTTCTTTTTCCATAGTAACCCCTTGAAGCCCTTTTTCGTGACTTTATTCTACATTTATTGTCCTAAGCCGTCAAGAAATTTATTAAAAAAGACACCTCTTTTTCATATTCATTCAAAAAGATAATCTTTATGGTAAAAAAGCATAAAAAAAGCCACCCATTTCAAGGTGACTGCATTAAATGGTGGGTGTAAGAGGACTCGAACCTCTGACCTTTACGATGTCAACGTAACGCTCTAACCACCTGAGCTACACACCCTTTTTCAAAAAGTGCACTCTTTATACCACAATGCAAATAACTTTGCAAGTGTTTTTTAAAAAAATAATTTATTCAAATAAGACAGATAATGGCAAAAGGAATCGTCTTGGCAATTCGTATTGCGGAAAGCCGTAATAAAAAGTCAACGGCAAATTCCATTTTTCAACAACAAAGTGCAATCCGTATAATTTGGCATTTTTAATAATTTGCTGTCTTTTATTTTCCAATTCTTGAACAGATGAAGCAGACACATAAATGTTTACTCCATAAAAACAGAATATATCACCATTTTCTGCCATTTCCATCGATTGTACATATTGCCGCTGAGCTGATGAATTTTTAAGGGTCAAATTTTCCATACGACGACGTTGTTCTAGCATCATCATCAATTTCACATAGAGCAACGGATTAAAATACGATAAAATTGAAACATTTGCATCAGGCAACCGATTTATAAATTCAAAATCAGCCATATCATCGAAACAGGATAAAGCCAAAACACTGGTATAAACTTTTCTACCATTCTGTTCAAAGCACATAATGTCCTTTTGAACTTGTGTACGATTATTCGTTAATAAACTTTTTTTATTCAAAGTTAAATCGGCAAAAAATACATTCTCATCCACCGGGTTCAAAATGGCTTTGAATATATCTGCCGCAGTCGTGTCGGATGCGTTTGTTAACAATTCACAAGGAAAACTTGAAAGTGTCTCTTGCACAATGGAAGTTATATTTAATTTTGGATGTTGAGGACCGGAAATAATCAAATACAAATCATTTTTAAAATAGAATAAACGCAAATTCATTCCGCAAATATTTTCCATATACTTTTCTTTATTTTTAAAAGAAAATCTGTTTTCATTCATTTTAAAGACACAAGCTAATGTTTTATCTTCAAACAAAATCGTTGAATTATCATAATCATATTTTTCACAAAGTATTTCCGCTTTTCTGTTTTTTATTTTTAATAAGTTCGACAAATGAGGTTCTTTAATTCCGGCAATAATAAGCCCTGCATGAACAATAAGTAAGCTTATAATCAGCCACAAAGGGTTAAAAGAAGCAAGTGTTATCATAGGTAAGTGAACACCTATGTTTGCAGCAGCTAATGCCATTGGAGCTTTAAACAAACGCGATGGCATAGCAACGGATTTAAAAATTTGTTTTTTCATTTCTTACCTCTATATTTTAAAAATTTAATTGGTTACTTTCAAAAAAAGTTATTCCCTTTTCTATGGCTTTAATTTCATTAACCGTTACGGGATGAATCTGTGCATCATCTAAAGATAAAAAGGCAACGTCTTCATGCTTTTGCGGTTCATTGTTTTTGATTTCCCCTTCATAATGCAATACTTCGAAAAAGAAATGCGTATGCGTTTGTGTGGGTTCGGCCAAACGAAAAACCAAATCTTCGGATTTGATGTCAATATCCAATTCTTCTTTCAATTCACGAGAACAAGCCGATAAAACGGGCTCTCCTTCATCCACATGCCCGCCCGGCAACATATAATATCCGTCGCATTTACCTGTATGCGCCCTTTTCACAAACAAATACTTTCCGTCTTTCTTAATCAAAAGAATAACGGCCAATTTTTTCACTTCATAAGTCATTTTAAGCTACTTTCACTTTACCAAAGCGCCGATCGCGTGTGTTATAGGCCTCAATAGCGTCATCCAAATCGGCTTCGGAAAATTCCGGCCAATGTACTTTCGGAAAATAAAACTCAGCATAAGAAGCTTGCCACAACAAAAATCCGCTCAATCTTTGTTCACCACTGGTACGAACAATTAAGTCAGGATCCGGCAAACCAGCCGTATCCAAATAATTTGAAACTGTATTTTCCGTAACATCCTCAGGTTTAATCTTGCCATCAATTGCATCCTGCATCATTTTTTGAACAGCACGTTTGATTTCATCACGCCCGGAATAACTTAAACAAACCGTTAAATGATAATTTTCTTTTCCGCTACACAAACCTTCCAAAGTTGCCATACGTTCTTGAATATCTTTTGTAAAACGTTTGCGATCACCGATAAAGCGAAATTGCACATCATTTTCCGGTTTAAATTCTTTAATTGCTTCGGCTAAATATTGACGAAACAAAGTCATCAACAAATGAACTTCCGGTTCCGGTCTGTGCCAATTTTCTGTCGAAAAAGCATATAAAGTCATATAATGAATACCACGTTTTTGACATGCTTCCAAAACACGCTTTAAATTTTTAGCACCTTCTTTATGACCATCAGAACGTGTCAGACCGCGTCTTTGCGCCCAACGACCATTACCATCCATAATAAAACCAATATGATTCAACGGCTTATCAGTCATTTACACCTGCCTGATTTCAGCCTCTTTGGCCTTCAAAAGTTCATCCATTTCTTTTGTTGCCGTATCCGTTATTTTCTGAACTTCATCTTCATAACGTTTTTGTTCATCTTCGGAAATTTCATTGTCATTTTTCAACTTTTTGATTTTATCCAAAATATCCCGACGAATGTTGCGAACCGCCACTTTTGCATCCTCTGTATAACGTCCGGCAATTTTGGTCAACTCGACACGACGTTCTTCCGATAAAGGAGGCAGAGGAATACGCAAACCGACACCATCATTCATCGGATTCAAACCTAAAGAAGATTCGCGAATGGCTTTTTCGACATGCTTCAACAAATTTTTATCCCATACATTGACAGATAACATACGCGCTTCCGGAACACTGACCGTTGCGACTTGATTGATAGGAACACTTGAACCGTAAGCATCAACCATAATAGTATCCAATAATCCAGTGGAAGCACGTCCTGTTCTTAATCCTTGAAAATCCTTTTTCAAAGAATCTATTGTCTTTTGGACACGTGTTTGCATATCTGTTTTTAATTCGCTAAAACCCATTTTATAACTTCCTTTCTATTTTTTCTTTAAAATCGAATATGTGCCTTTACCACAAACAACATTTGCCAAAGCACCTTTACTTTTTTGATTAAATACAACTATCGGCAATAAAGCATCTTGCGCCATTGCCATTGCTGTTAAATCCAATACGCCTAACTTCTTCTTTAAAGCCGTTTCATAATCAATGACATCATAACGTTTTGCTTTCGGATTCGTTTTCGGATCGCTGTCGTAAATACCGTCAACCTGTGTTGATTTTAAACAAGCATCACACGCCATTTCTGTTGCCCGTAAGACAGCGCACGTATCTGTTGTAAAGAACGGACTGCCTGTACCGGCGGCAAAAATCACAACGCGTCCGTTTTGTAAATGATTTAACGCATTTTTTTGATTAAAAACTTCACCGATTCCTTCAACGGATAAAGCCGTCATGATCCGTGCCGGCATGCCATTTTCTTCCAAAATATCCGCGAATGCCAACGCATTCATTACGGTCGCTAACATACCTATATAATCACCGGTAACGCGTTCAACACCTTTGCTGACACCCTTTGCACCACGCCAAAAATTACCGCCACCGACAACCAAACAAACTTGAACACCCATATCATGGATTGTTTTTATTTCTTTTGCCGAATTCGACATAATTTCGCAATCAAGCGCACCTTTGGAACTGCCAAATCCTTCACCGGAAAGTTTTAACAAAACACGTTTATAAATCGGTTGCATTTTCATCATATTTTCCTTTCCTTATGTTTTGGTTCAGTTTAAATTCCTATATACCTTTTTGTCAATAGAAAATTAAATCAATGACCTTTCAAAAGAGCATCTATCAATTCTTTTACTGTCGGCACATAATTATTTTTGTACATCGGATCTTGCGCAAAACGATAAGCCATATGACCGGCAAACATCAAATTATCTTCCACATCACCTCCATGAGCAACGTCTTCCAACGTTGAGCAAATGCAGAACGAACGCGGATCAGGTAATCGGGAAGTATGGCCATCCGCTTGGCTCCAACCTGAAAAGGCACATTGTGATAAACAGCCGACACATTTTGCACGTGCGGCATCAATTTTTTGACGCACTTGCTTTGTTACAAAAATCAAAGATGAATCCGGTGTCCGTAAAGGAATAAATCCTTTTTTCTGATAATCCAAAGCACGTTTTAAATCATGTGCGGTCAAAAATACCGTATGTGCTTCAGATACTTTAAACGGGTGTACAAAGATGGTTTCTTTGGTAACTTTATATGGCATCTCCGTTTCTTTTCGGTCCATCAATTCTTGTAAAAAACGAGTACGAACAGCCGAAGAATAAAAACCGGTTGGTGAAAATTGTTGTAAAATCACATCACCTTTTTTCAAACTCATCAACTTTTTTTGCCAAGTTGCAAGTATCGGACTTTCTTTTGTCAACAACGGACGTGTTCCCAACTGGAAAGCCAACGGACCGATTTCAGGATTATCAATATAATCTTCCCATTCGGACAAATTCCAAACACCACCGGCCATAATAATAGGCACTTGATTTAATCCGAAAGAATTCATCATTTGACGCAATTCAATCAAACGTTCATACGGTCGTTGCGGTTTTAAAGGATCTTCACTGTTAGATAAACCGTTATGACCACCGGCCAACCAAGGATCTTCATAAACAACGCCACCTAAAAATTCTTTACAGTTCTTGTATGAACGCAACCACAACGCACGAAAAGCACGTGCACTGGAAACAATCGGATAATAATAAACCCCATGTTTTGATGCAATTTCAGCTAAACGGTATGGCATACCTGCACCACAAGTTACTCCGTGGATAAAGTTTTTAACTTCATCCAAAACACCGTCTACAACCGGTAAAGTATTTTGTATTTTCGTTTGATATTTAAAACGCAAAGCACCCAAAGTCCCATGCACTTTTTCACTTAAGGCATCAATTTTCGGTTGAAATTTGTCGGGAATATGCGATCTTAATGTCTTTACCATATTTTCACATGAATCCATAACGCCTTCCAAAATAGGAATACTGCCGCCCATTTCCCATAGCACGTTCATATGAATACGGCCTTTGCCGCCCGATATTTCATGAGCCAACTTAGCTTGTGCGATTCCGCCTTTAATGGACAT
Organism: Alphaproteobacteria bacterium; assembly: GCA_017962565.1. Classification (GTDB taxonomy): domain Bacteria; phylum Pseudomonadota; class Alphaproteobacteria; order CAAHEQ01; family UBA3637; genus CAAHEQ01. The sequence goes on from JAGCVC010000005.1 coordinate 16,929, forward strand.
TTCAACCAACTCATCATGACGAGCTGGACGTGTCCGCCGCATGTACGTTTTTGGAATAACTTTTCCATCTTCATCCAACATATCAGCAAAAACACCGGACAAAGTACCAACTGCACCGCACGCTGCCCAAGCGCCACTTGTTTTGCCATCAGAAACGGCAACACCCTTACCGCCTTCAACCAAAGGCAATACTTCTTTTCCGGAAATAACAACAGGATTCAATTTTTTCATTTTAACTCACTTTCATTCGCATCAATTTAAATGCTTTTTATCATAAAAGCAAGTTAAAAAGAAATTTTAAACAGCAAACATTTCTGATTTTAATTGTTGACGCAGACTGTCAATGGATTCCAATTCTTTTTTGCGATTATCTTCAAAATGCCAGAAAGTCCAACCATTACAACTGGGCAATCCTTGTACTTTTGCACCGACCTGGTGAATCGAACCTTTAACCGTATCCGTCATCAAAGTACCATCTGCTTTAACTGTTGCACAGAATCTGCGTTTTGAATCATATAAGTGCGTTCCCGGATTAAGTAAGCCGTGTTCAATAACAGAGCCAAAAGGAATTCTGGGTTCAGCCTTTTTGCATACAGGTTCCAACAATTCATTGTCCAAAGTTTTAATTTTCTTCAATCTTTCTGTTGCTGCTTTAATGTAATTTTCATCACGCTCTATACCAATGTAATGGCGACCGAGTTTTTTTGCAACTGCACCCGTTGTTCCTGTTCCAAAGAACGGATCCAATACAACATCATTCGGATTTGTAGAAGACAATAACACACGATACAACAAACTTTCCGGCTTTTGTGTTGTATGAACTTTTTTACCATTTTCATCTTTCAAACGTTCATGTCCCGTACAAATCGGCAAATGCCAATCAGATCGCATTTGGACATCTTCGTTAAATGCTTTCATACTTTCATAATTGAACGTATATTTGGATTTTTCAGACTTTGCACACCAAATTAACGTTTCATGCGCATTGGTAAAACGTGTACCTTTAAAGTTGGGCATCGGGTTCGTTTTTTCCCAAATAATATCATTCAAAATCCAAAATCCCATATCTTGAATTTGGCAACCTACCCTGAAGATATTGTGATAAGAACCGATTACCCACATTGTACCATTATCTTTTAAGATACGGCGTGCGGCCTTCATCCAATCATGCGTGAATTTGTCATAAGCTTTGAAACTTTCAAATTGATCCCATTCATCATTAACGGCATCAACATGTGAAGCATCAGGACGACACAAATCTCCCCCTAATTGCATATTATAAGGGGGATCGGCAAAAATAACATCAACCGACTTTTCCGGTAATGAGTTCATTACCTCTATGCAATCACCTTGATAAATCGTATCCAGCTTCATTTTCAAACCCCTTTTCACTTCATTATTCTTTCAATCTAAAATCTAAAAGTTAACAAAATATTGAGTCGAGTCGTTTTTTTATTTATTTTTTTTGTAAAAAAATGTTGACAAAAACATGAAACTGTGATAAAATATGGCATATTTTGATTAAAAAGGGAGATAAAAAAATGGAACTCGACATTAACAGCATTGTAAAAACAGAACAAAAATTAAAATTGAATATGAATAAACCTATGGCATCCGGTATTGTAGCAAATACCGTAAAGGCTCCTTGGTACATAAGAATATTGCCTTCTTTTATACCTATTCCTCGCAGAGATTATGAAGCTGCTAAGATAACTCAATCACAATTAGAACATATTTTAAAGGCTGCAAAAGAAAAACAAGAAGCTGCTAAAATAACTCAACCACAATTGGCAAAAATGTTTGAAGCAAAAAAGAAAAGAGAAACGGCATCCTCAGAAAATAAAGACAAAATGGATGCAATAAGAAAAGTTTTGAACTCTTATACAGCCCTTGCTGCTATTACTATTGTTTCAGCTTTTACTACCTATGCTTTCTATGAAAAAGTAGTAGAAATAGACGACAGAGAACATCAACCTTATGTAAATGAAGCAAATGCACATCCTGAAGATTTGCGTTGGGCAAAAAGAGAAATGGTAAAAAATTATCAGGATCTTCGAGAAAATGATAAAGGAACTTCTGTTTACAACTTGTTGCGTGAAGCCGAAAAAAAGGCTGTACAAGAAGCTGAAAGAATATATCCGTCTGATAATTTTTTCCATCCGAAATATAATCCTAATGCTCCTTTATCGGAAACAACAAAGGTTCATTTGGTCTTTGAAGATTTAGCCTTATTATCAAAAGAATTAACACCGGAAGAATTCGATAAAATGTTGCCGACCTATTTGCAAAAAGATGCACCGGTTTCAACTTTGGCAGATCCTAAGAAGAAAATCAGGGACGCAGCTCAACAATATAAAAATTTGGAAAACGGAAGAGATTAATCTTTTTTCAACAACGCCGCTATCGGTGCATATGATTTGCGATGATACGGCGTTATTCCCTTTTCTTTTAATGCCGCAATATGCTCTGCTGTGCCATATCCGGCATTTTTTTCCCAACCATAGCCAGGATATTCTTTGGCCAACACACACATCAGCCTATCCCTTGTCACCTTGGCAATAATACTGGCCGCTGAAATAGAAAGACTGAGAGCATCTCCCTTAATAATTTCTTGGCTTGGCCACTTCCAATCACGTGGATGTCGATTACCATCAATCAATACAAAATCAATTTGACGACCGCTTTGTTCGATTTGCTCCAAGGCACGCTGCATAGCCAAAAAAGAAGCTTGCAAAATATTGATTTTATCGATTTCTTCAGCAGATGCCTGACCCACTCCGATTAAAGCACCGCTTTGATAAATCATATCAAATAATTTTTCGCGCTTTTTAGCAGACAATTTTTTCGAATCGTTTAATTGACTTGCTAATTCTTCAGAAATTTTCAAATCCGGAAAACATACTGCCGCAGCAACCACGGGGCCAACCCAAGGACCTCGCCCTGCTTCATCTGTTCCTGCGACTAAACCGCTATATTGTTTTTCATAATCAAAATTTGGCATATTTTCTACATACCATGATAAAATAATTTTGGCAATAAAAAATCCCCGAATTCATCGGGGATTTTATTTGTTTTATTCTTTTAGAATTTATATTGAACACTGAAAGCGGCCATATAAGCACCGGCATTATTGTAGTGAACATCTGGAAGCTTATTCATAGCTCTTGACCTTTCATCACCACCGGTTGCATCACCGCCACGCATCCAAACGTGTGTATAGCCAAGGTCATATTGCCAATTACCCGTCATGTAAGATGCCCCCAAGGAAGCAAATATTCTGCGTCCGTCCGGAACACGAACTGTTCTGTATTCAGGAGCTTTAATAACTGATTCATCATAAGCACCACCGAATCGAACTGTCCAATTTTCATTAATTTTATAGTCAGCCCCCAAAGCAAAAAACCATGTATTCTTCCAATTTTCATGAGTAGAGGAAATAGTAGTTCCTGCAGGATAAACCAAGAATGCTTTTTTTGTTATGATATTCAGATTTTCAAATCTGCTCCAACGTGTCCAACGGGCAGAAGCAGACAAAGTCCATTGTTTATTCACATCATAAGCACCGGAAAACAACACATACTCAGGCGTTGTAATTTTGGCGTGAATCGGTGTTGATCCCATTCCGGTTTTTAGTTTTCCTCCATGTAAATCATGACTGACTTTTGAACGATAAGAAACACCCAAACGAATATCCTCACGCGGAGTTACCGTCATACCGACACTGTAACCCAAAGCGACATCATGACCATCCAAATCTTGACCTGTAGCCGTCAAGTGAGCATCGGCATATTGTGCGTTAAGAGCTGCACCCAAAGCAACCATTGAATGAAGTTTATATGAAGCACCTGCTGACAAATCAACGGCTTTCAAACCGGAAAACAAACCATGAGAACCTTGTGGCCATTTGTTATTGTCATAATCTGTGATCAAACCATAAGGTGTATAAGCGCCTAAGCCAATCGTCAAATCTTCGTTAAAACGGTATTGAGTAAAGAAATTTGGCAACACACGGGCCATTTTTGAACTGCCTTTTACACCCGTTCCACCCGGAGTATTATCCTTCCAATCAGAATGCAACACGATTGCAGCTGCACCCAATTGTGCACCGTTTGTTTTATTATATGACATACCGGCCGGATTATATGCAATAGATGAAAAATCATCTCCGACAACACCGGCACCGGCAAATGCACGTCCAATTCCCGTTGCAGAATATTCAGAAACCTGATATCCGGAAGCCATAGCTCCGGTAGCAATGCAAGTACCACATATAATATATAAAGCTTTTTTAAACATATTTTTTCCTTTCTTTTTTTGACCTACGCCTCCTTTATATATAAGCATATACGGGTGTGCAAATTTTTTTATCAATTTTGACAAAATTGTCATATTTTTGACTTAATAAAAAAAGTTAAAAAAAAGTAAAAAAAGTTCTTGCCTTTTATTTTTATTTATGCAAGATTGTTAAACGCAAAACATTTTAATTTTAAAATTAGGAGAAAAAAATGATGCAAAATAATCGTAAACATACAAATCATCCAATGGCTAGACCGGCTGTTGTGGAAACAAAAAAACAAGAATGCTGCAAATGCGGTTGCCAAGAAGGTAAAGAATGCTCTTGCTGCTGCAAATCTTGCCCTTCTTGCGGTGTAAATATTGTTAATGGCATTTTGGTATTAATCGGATGCTTATTTATCGCTGGTACTATCATGTTCTTATCTGACAGACTCGTTTCTGCAATAAGTGGTGGGGAAACAGCCGTTGTTACAACTACAACAAAAGGTGCTGCTCGTGTTGATGACAAAGCTTTCACTGATTACATCAAAAGAAATCCAAAGCTCATCATTGATACTTTGAATGCATATTATCAAAAACAACAAGCCGCTCAAGAACCGGCTCCGACTGTTGCTGACAAAGCACTTATCGATGAAATCTTGAAAGATAAAACAAATAACGTTTTAGGTAATCCAAAAGGTTCTTTCATTGTAATTGAATTCTTTGATTACAACTGCGGATACTGCAAAATGATGAACAAGAAGATGGCAGAAGCTATCAAAAAGTCCGGCAACATTCGTTGGGTTTTGATGGATGCTCCAATTTTCGGACCAAGATCTGAAATCATCTCTCGCTATGCTTTTGCTGCTGCTAAACAAGGCAAGTTTGCTGAATTCCATGCAGCTTTAGGTGATGCAGACAAGAAAGATGAAGAAGGTTTGAAAGAAATCGGTAAAAAGTTGGGCTTAAATGTTGATAAGCTTGCTAAAGACGCTGATTCTGATGCTGCTAAAAACAAATTAGCTCAAAACCGTAAATACATCGAAAAATTGAAAATCAATGGTGTTCCAGTATTTGTTGTTAATGGAGATGTCCGTGTAGGTGCTTTCTCTGATGAACAAATGGAAGACTACATTAAACAAGCAAATGCGAAAAAATAATTTTCCTTACTTGTGTTGAATACAAATCCCCACCTTCTTTGGTGGGGATTTTTTTATCGAAAGACATTTTTTACTTGAATTTTCGGAAAAAATGAGTATGATGGCTCTATCAATTTTAACAATGAAAGGTAATATATTATGACACGTCCTTTAATGCCGAAAGCGACTGCCGTTTGGTTGGTAGAAAATACAACGCTTTCTTTTGATCAGATTGCAGATTTTTGTGAAATGCATACATTGGAAATTCAAGCTATCGCAGATGGTGAAGTTGCTTCACATATTATGGGCCTGGATCCTGTTGCAAACGGTCAATTAACAAAAGAAGAAATCAAACGTTGCGAAGCTGATGAAAATGCACGTTTAAAAATGAATGAACACGAAGATGTTTCTCATTTGGGAAAGAAAGGTATCCGTTATACCCCAATGGCCAAACGTGAAGACAGACCTGCCGCCGTTATGTGGTTATTATCAAAACACCCGGAACTCAGCGATTTGCAAATTGTCAAACTGATTCGCACGACTCGTCCGGCTATTGAATCCATTCGTACAAAAAAACATAAAAATTATGACGAATTAGAACCAAAGAATCCTGTTTTAGCGGGTCTTTGTACTCAAAAGGAATTAGATCAAGCTGTTGCAACTGCAGTCAAAATCATTCCGGTTGAAGGTAAGAAAAAATAAAGGGGAGAAAAATGACAGAAGAAAATAAAACACAAGTCGGTGGAATCGACAGCAATCAATTAAATTCCTACTTTGATCGCATTGAAAGAATCGAAGAAGAAATGAAAGAAATGCGTGCCGATGTCCGTGAAATTTATGCAGAAGCAAAAGGCAACGGATTTGATCCGAAAGTAATGCGCCAAGTAATGCGTCTGCGTAAAATGAATCCTGCCGATCGTGCCGAAACAGAATTTTTATTGGAATCATATAAAGCTGCATTGGGTATGGATTAAGGTTAAAAAGACTATTTTAAAAGGGGCTGAATAAGCCCCTTTTTTTATTGCCCATCGATTTGATTATTTTTCTTTTAGCTCAATAAAAGTATATTGCCGACCTGGATTTTCAGGATCCCTTCTGTAACTGTAAAAATCCTCATCAATGTAGGTATCTATATCAATCAAATCTATATCCGATATTCCGGCTCTGTCCAAACGGTACATAACATAACCCGGTAAGTTAAAATGAGGCACACCGTCCGGATAAATCGGTAAAAATCGCATAACATCTTCTGATAAAAACTTATTCAAATCCGGATTTGGATAACTGCTTTCATGAATACATGGCCCGACAGCAGCAACTATTCGACTTAAATCTGCACCCTGCCGCAACATTTCTAACAAGGCAGCTTCCAAAACACCACTGACAGCCCCTTTCCAACCTGCATGAACAACTGCTATTACTTTCCCATCTGTCATTAAAACAGGAGCGCAATCCGCCGTTCTGACCGCAATTTTTAAATCTGTCGCCGTTGTAACAAAAGCATCGCCTTCCAAATTCAAAGTTCCTGTTTTTGACGGATCTATTACCACGATGGAATGCAACTGTTTTTCAAAAGAAACTATATCCTTCTGAGCATCCGTATTAAAACGATTACAAAAACCATGTTCAATATTTGAAAAGCGTTCCAATTTTTGACTTTTCAACATTTTGCGTTTTTTAATATGAAGAGCGGAAGATATCTTAGAATGCCAATAAGCACGTCTTTCCCCTGCATTTTTCTTTCTTTCTGCTCTACGATACAACCATTTCAATGTCAGACGATAAGAAAACCAACCGAAGAAAATTGACCAAGGAATACAGCCGATTGCCATTGCTAATCCCCACTCTTTCATCAATAACCCGACAAAAACCATAATGGCTTTACTGATTTCCCAAAATGAAATATCTACAGAAAAAGCCTGTCGTCCGGCCTCTGCAAAAACAGAAAAGGCGCTGATATTAAAATCGCCCATCATTACTTTGCCGGTTACATAAAAAACATAATAAATCGGCCACATGGTAAAAACATTTGTTACCCACGTATAAGCTAATGCAACCGGTAACGAAAAATTCCATTTAAAAACTTTTTTAGCTGCCAGCCAAGTCAAAAAAACCGTTGTCATTTGAACACCAACCAACGGTGTCATTGCCCACATCATACCGACCAAAACACCTTTTGCCGTATATTCCGGTGGATGCGGGCTGCGCTTTAAAGGCACAATCAATTTCAAATTTAATAATCTTAAAAAACGCCGAAATAAAGAATTTTTATCAGGATTCATTTTTACTCCTTGCTATTTTTCTTAATTGAACTTTGGGAGAAGACCTGTAAATTAACCATAGTCCCAATATTAACATAGGAACACACAGCAATTGTCCCATTGTAAAATAATGTGCAAAGAAGCCCAAATGCGCATCCGGTTCACGCAGCATTTCTAAGAAGAAACGCCCCGCTCCATACAAACAAAAGAACAAACCGGCAGTAAAACCATAACGATTACGGTACTTTTCACTTTTCCACCAAACACAATTTAACACAACAAACAAGAAAATACCTTCCCATAAAGCTTCATATAGTTGTGATGGATGGCGTGGTTCATCCCCACCCATAGGAAAGATAATTGCCCATGGAACCGCATGCGTTACACGTCCGTAGAGTTCTCCGTTTGCAAAGTTGGCCAAACGCCCTAAAAACAAGCCAATCGGAGCGACAGCACACAGCATATCCGACACCATATATAAATTGATTTTCTTAACTTTACAAAAAGTAATTGTTGCAATAATCATACCCAATAATCCGCCATGAAAAGACATTCCGCCGTTCCAAACGGCAAAAACCTCCAACGGATTTTCGGTAAAGTACATCAAATTATAAAACAGTACATAACCTAATCGCCCACCTAAGATAATTCCCAAAATGGCATAGCCTAAAAAATCATCCACCTTTAACACAGTAAAAGTAGATTTTGAAAAAACAGACATTCTGCGGACTAACCACCAAGCCAACAAAATGCCTACAAAATAAGCCAACGAATACCAACGCAAAGCAAAAAATCCAATTTGAAAAATAACCGGATCAATGTCGGGAAACGGAATTCCTGAATACATATCTTAAACCTTTCTTTTATTATTTTGCATTATATAAAAAGAGAACTGCCCTTGCAAGCATTTTATGCTTTTTCCAAATAAGCACGTAAGAATGCAGCTTGATCATCTCCAAATTGAGCTTTCAACTGCTCAGCCAATAAAACATGCTTATTACCGGATGAATAAACCTTCAAATAAGGACCTAAACCGCTTAAATTGACATCCAAGATAACAGATTCATGTACTGCAGGGCGTGATACCAAAATCGCATATTTACGATCAGCAAACTCTTTACCTAAAATGAAATTCATCTCACGCGGGCTTAAATTCCAGCTGGCATAGTCTTGCTCTGTTGCCTGCGGATTGCGGAAGAAAATAACTGTTTGGCACTGACCACGAATTACATCACCCAATCCGGCAGCTTCCAAAAAGTTTGGTTGCTGGAAAGCGCATAAGAAGGCTTGACGTTTTTTACGTCCTTCACGTAAACCGACAATGAAACTTTCGCGGAACATCGGGTGTTCCAACATAGGTGCTGTTTCATCAATCATGATCATTGATGGAGTTCCTTGTGCCGCTGCAACTGTATGAATACGATGCATCAAGTAACTGATAACCGCCGGTGACAACAAAGAATCCTGGAAAATAGTTGTAAAGTCAAATGCCATATATTGATTGGCGGTCATATCCAACGTATCTTCGACAGAGTTAAAAATACGTCCGTATTGATCGTTGTTAATCCATCGGAACAATTCACGACGCATCCGACCTGCTTGAGAGAAACAAGCTTTATACAAATTCTTTAATAAACGTTCTTCCGGTCTTAAATATTCAAAAGCCGTTGTTACGGAACGCGCAATTTCTTGTTCTGACAGAGCATCTGTACAACCCGTTATATCACGCAACCACGTTCTTAAAAAAGCACGGTTATCAGAACTGTCCGGTGTTGCAAACGGATTTAATGTCGTTGAACCTTCCCCACCATCAAATCGAATATAAGGTGCATTCAAAGCCAACGCAAAAATTTTCGCACCATTGTTTCTATCGAAGAAATAAACGTTCAAATCCGGATGACGCATAGCTTGACCGGCCAAGAAAGAAAACATTGTTGTTTTACCTTGTCCGGTTGGACCAATCAATGCCGTATGTGCAACAGCATAAGCTTCACTGGATACGTGGAATTGGAAAGCATAAGCCGTACCGGTTATTGTTCTGAAGTAAGAAATAGGTCCGTCACCCCAATCGGATTTTTGCAAACCTTCTGCCGTTTTATCCATACACAAAGCACAGGCAACTATGCGCGACAAATAAAGGAATGTTTTAGGATAAACTTCATATGTCGGGAACTGTGAGAAGAACGTTGATTGAGCTGCCCAACCTTCACGAACTGGTGTCACATTATAGTAACGACAAATACGTTCAACTTCTTCTTGTCCGAAATTCAATTCTTCCTTGCTGTCTGCAAACAGATAAAGTGTCATTGCATACTTATTCAATGTCTGAGCGTTGGCATCAGATGCATCCAACATTTCCATAGTTTCCATATACTGTTCTTGCACATTTACGGATGGACTTGTCAAACGTGCCATACGGCGTTGTTGTGCCAAAAGTGCATTTGCTTTTATGTAATTCATAGGTTGAATGTTATGGACCAAATTAACTTCCATATCAATTGAAAGTAAATCCACAACCATTTGTTCATCCATGAAATCACCGGGCTTACGAATACCTATAACAATACCCAATTTTTCTTTATCGCCCGCTTTAAACTTTACAATTCCTTCATCTCTTGTAAAGATAACATAGTCGGAAGTCAGTAAAGAATTTAATTCATCCCCCAACTGAGAACCGATAACGGGTTTTGGACGAGTTAAAGGACTGGCCAATCTGGCAAATAACCAGAAAGGACTTTTATCTTCGTGTTTATTCGGAGTCAATTCTGAAATCAAAACCGGCTGATAAGGTTCCAAAATAGCAATCAAAGCTTGACCGGCTTGCGATAAATCCTTTTCCGCATTTTTTCGTTCCGGAACAGACAAAACAATATAATGTCTGTTTTTATAAATTCTGCGCAAATTTCGTATCCAACGGGCAGCTATTTCACGTAACATTTCGTCTTTATGCGGCGTATATTCTTTCAACGAAATTCTTTCACGAACGGTAATCAAACGCGCTGTTATTTCCAACTCGGCTAAACTGTCAATCCATTGTTTACGCGATTCCATCAAAGCTTGACGTTCTTCGGGCAACAACAAAGTTGTATCCGCACCCTTTAATTCAAATACACGAGCTAAAGAACCGTTTTTACAGTGAATCGTATATCCGTCTTTATCCAATCTTGAAAAAGGCAAAAAGTCAGCAACTCGTGTTTCTTTCGGACGCGGTAAGACCCATTCGCCAAACTTAGAAGCCAGCGCAGCCGTGAAAAATATTGCAGCCAAAACACCGGTTACGACAAGCCACATTGATATTGAGCTCGCCGTATTCACAATCATTGCCAAAATATTTACTTCTTCCATTGATCTCTTCCTATGATGACAATTTTTTCCCGTGTTCCGGATAAACGTTATAATAAGTACGGAGGAAAGGTCCCTGTGATTGCATCATCTGGGACAAATGCGGTTCTTTAACCCCAGCAATAACAATACCGATATGAACCAAAACTAACGTTGCAACAATCCACAAAGGGTTAAAGGAATCAAATGCCTGCATAATAAAAATCATCGGCAATTGAACACCTATATTTGCCCCTGCAGGAGCCATAGGTGCCCAAAACAAACGTGGCGGCATTGCAACAGCTTTAAAAATTGGTTCTTTCACTTTTTCTTCCCTTACTTTTTTCCAAGCATACCTAATTTTCTTCGATGATACAAGAGCTTTATTAAAAAAAAATTAAAATTTTTCTAAATCATTATCGATTTTACTATAAAAGCTTTTACTGTTTGTTAACAATAAAAATCCTATACTGGCAACAAGTTAAGTTTTAAAGGGAGCAAAATTATGAATCGTTTACATAAACTGAGTTTTATTTTACTGGGAATTATTACTATCGGCGCACTCACAGCCTGCCAAAGTTCAGAATTTGAATTATGTCCGGAAGGCTTTGAAGAAACACAAAATATCGGCTATGGGGAGGATTTGATTTGTTGTCCTTATGGTACAACCGGAGTTGATGGTATGTGCGTTGAAGAAGAAAAAAAAGCTCCTGTACAAACAGAACAGAATAATATTTATACGCCAAAAGAAGAAAGTACACCACAAACTCTCTTAATTGTTCCTGATGATTTTGTTTATTTGACTGCTCCGAATGAAAAAGGAAGTGCTTATTGCCCACAAGAAGCCGGTTCTTTGGCATGGAATGGTATACAATTTAAATGCTGTGGCAAAGAACTAAACAGTGTTGTTGTACCATCTCGTGAAGATTCTCTTTGCTGTCCGCAAGAAAGTTCATCAGCCAGATGGATCGGAAAAAGTGCATTTGATTATGAATGTTGTCCAAAAGGGACAGTCGAAGTTAAAAATGAAGGCGAAGGTGATAAATACATTTGTTGTCCACAAGGACAAATTGGAAAAGACGGTGAATGCATCGTAAAAAGTAATCTTGTCAAAGATGATAAAATATTAATGACCGCTCTTGGAAATAAAGGGAAAGCTTATTGTCCAAAAAATGCAAATTCTTTGGCCTGGGATGGAAAAGAATTTCAATGTTGCGGTAAAAATATGAAAGCAACCGTTATTCCATCGCGCAGTGATTCCATTTGCTGTCCAGACAAAACAACTGATGCACGTTGGGTTGGCAAAAAATGGAACGATTTTGAATGTTGTCCGGCCGGAACAGTCGAAACTAAGAATGTCGGCGATGGTGACAAATACATTTGTTGTCCAAAGGGTGATAAAGCCTCTAACGGTAAATGTTCAAGCGATCAATAAAAGAAAATTAAATATAAAAAAAGTCCGCCATCACGACGGACTTTTTTCTTATTTGCAAGTAAAATTCTATTCCTTTTGAAGCTTATCTTCTAAACGTTTCCGGCGTATTTTTTCTGATCTATCAACGACCTCTTTAACTCCTTCTCGCTCGGCTTGAGTTCTAAAACCAGGTACAACACTTTCCCTTTCTTGCCCTATAACTTTCTTGAAAGCTTCTTCTGATCCTTTGCTCAATTGTGCAAGCGTACTCTTCAAACCACCTTTTTTGTACGCTTCGACCGCATCTTCCTTGATCTTTCCGATATCTTCTCCAATACTATCCTGTTGCTTCTCTTGCAGATTTTCTTTTACCTTCTCTAAAGTAGCCTGACGAAGATCATTATCCAACATAGGTGTTGCACTTGCTAATGTAAAAGGTAGAGTAGGTAATACCCCGTTTACAGCGTATCCTAATCCAGTTACAGCTCTCGCTGTACCATCTGTTGCATCAACCGTTTCTTGAATCTTTTCTCCAGTACCGGAATCGACTAAACCAACCGCCTTAGCACCCAAACTCCCTGCACCTTTAACTGTTGTAAGGGCAATGTCTGCTCCAGCCGCAGCGACCAAATTTGCATTTTCTATTGCATCGCTACCAACACCCAGCATTCCAGGTCCTAAAAACGATGCTTCTTTAAAGAATCGCCTTCCCGCTTCTTCTGAATCACGTGTTGCCGTTGCTCCCGCATCAACTCCTGCACCAAGTAAACCAACGCCACCTTCAATTGTCTTTTGTAGCCCGTTTGCCACTATATTTGTAGTAGCTGCAGGCAATGCAGTCGCATAAAAGGCAGCTTTACCTAAAGAATTCGTAACAGATGATGCACCTGTAGAATCACCCAAATCGTTCAATTCCTTTGCTGCAATCCGACCTCCTTCTGCCAGACCACTGGTAATCAATCGAACTGGATAAAGCGCACCTTCTAATCCATAATGAACACCTGTATCGACAATGCTTGTTGCACCGTGAACAATGCGTTCAAAAACATTGCGGTTATCTGTCTGTGAAATTTCATTCTCTGGCGCTTTTTCTTGTCCATAAGCAAAAGTTCCAGCTAAAATTGTTGTACCTAAAAGAAGTTTTCTGCCCCACTTTCCCATCTTTAACCTCCTTTTTTTCAAATCACTTCTTTTATTATATCATAAAAATGAAAAAAAGTCAAAAAGGCCAAGGGATAAATGATTTTTCAAACTTCTTAAAATCCCTTTTCCATAAAGGCATTCACTTTTTCCATAAAACCTGCAGGATCTTCCAAAGGTTCTCCTTCAATTGCTCTGGCTTCGTCGTATAAAATCCATACGGCATCGGCAATTTTTTCATCCGGAGCTTTATCAAAAACAGCCTGTCCTAATTTTTTAATTAAGGCATGACGCGGATTCAGCTCTAAAATGCGAGTAGAAGCAAAACTTTGTTGTTGTCCGTGTTGTTTCATTAACCGTTCCAAATGAATGCTCATTTGACCATTTGCGGCCCTTAAAGCAACCGGAGATTTATTCAAACGATTTGTCATTTGAACATCATTAACTTGATCTTTCAAAATTTCCTTCACTTTGGTAATTAATAGTGTTTGCAAACTGTCCGTCAAAGATTCAGCATCATTTTCCGATAAAGCTTTAATTTCTTCGAAATCCTTGTCAGGTTGTGTCACGGATAAAATCTTTTTTCCATCCCATTCATTAAATACCTGAGGCCAAAATTCGTCTATCGGATCGGTCAACAATAAAACTTCGATTCCTTTGGCCGTAAATCCTTCCAAAGACGGATTATTACGCAAAACAGCCAAATCATCTCCTGTAATATAGTAAATATTTTTTTGTCCGACCGGCATCCGTTTGATATATTCATCCAAAGATGTTAAACCATCAACTTTACTGGAATAAAATCGGCATAAAGGCGCAATTTTTTTGACATTCTCAGGCTCTTCGTATAAACCTTCTTTGAAAACAATTCCGAAATCTTTCCAAAAAGTATTATAAGAATCGGATTCTTCCATTTTCTTTTTTATGGCTTCCAACAAACGCGTTACAATGCCCTTGCGAATCTTTGCTAAAACAGGTGTATGTTGCAACATTTCACGGCTGACGTTCAATGGCAATTCGTTTGTATCAATAATACCTTTAACAAAACGCAGGTAATGTGGCAATAATTCTTCCACTTCATCGGAAATAAACACACGATTAACATACAAATTCAGCCCGCGTTTTTTATCCGGTTGAAACAAATCAAACGGAGCTTTTGATGGAATAAAAAGTAGTGCTTTGTATTCAATAATACCTTCAGCATTATAATGCAAAGTTAACCATGGCTCATCGAAATTATGAGTCAAAGAACGATAAAAATCACGATATTGTTCTTCCGTAATTTCCGTTTTCGGGCGTGTCCATAAAGCCGATGCGGAATTCAAAGTTTCTTTATCCCTGCCATTTTCCAAAATAATAGGAATCGAGACATGGTCGGAATATTGTTTAACTATAAACCGCAAACGCATTGGGTCTAAATATTCTTCAAATTGCTTCTTTAAATGCAACAAAATTGTTGTTCCGGTCGGTGTTTTTTTGTCTTCATCAATTGTAAAGCTGCCCGCACCTTCACTGGTCCAGTGCCATCCTGTCGAATCGCCTGCCTTGCGTGTAAATACTTCTACTTTTGATGCAACCATAAAAGCGGAATAAAAACCGACACCAAATTGACCAATTAAATTCATGTCTTTTTTGGAATCACCCGTTAAATGCGCTGCAAATTCAGCGGATCCGGATCTGGCGATTGTTCCCAAATTTTGAATCAATTCTTCTTTATTCATACCGATTCCGTTATCAACGATAGCCAAAGTCTTTTGCGCTTTATCGGGTCTTAAAATAATTTCAAAAGCCCCGTGATCCTTCATCAAACCCGGATGAGTCAACGCACTGTAACGCAGTTTATCCGCCGCATCAGAAGCGTTTGAAATTAATTCACGCAAGAAAATTTCACTGTGTGAATAAAGAGCATTAACAACGATATCCAATACTTTGCCGACTTCGGCTTGAAATTCATATTTTTCGGTTTTCGACATTTTTTAACTCCATTTTAATCATTTATGTGTATCATTATATGGTATGGAATGAAGAAAAAAGCAAGCACAATAAAAAAAGACTTGAATTTTTCTTTTTTTTAGTCTATGAGTGAAGTGTTTTTTTAATATTTAAAAGGAGTATAAAATGGCATCAGTAGTAAATGATTCTTGCGTTTTGTGCAAAAGCTGCGTAGAGGTTTGTCCTGTCAGTGCTTTCCACGAAGGTGATACACAAGTTGTTGTCGATCCGGATACATGCATTGATTGCGGAATTTGCATTTCCGAATGCCCGCAAGGCGCAATCGCTAATTCCGATGATGCGGATGAAAAGTGGGTTGCTTTTAACGCTGAAAAAGCAAAAGAATGGCCGGTTGCGGACAAATAAATTCAAAAAGCTAACTTTTTTTGGAAGGTTAGCTTTTTTTATGTTTGATTTTTTGAAAAAAATGTGCTATATATAAAGGCATGATTAGAACAGAAAAGGAAAGTAAATGAGTAAAGAATATCGTTTCAATCCGGGGGATTTTGTGGTTTATCCGACACATGGTGTTGGCAAAGTTGTTGATATCACGCAATCCGAAGTCGGTGGACAAAAGTTGGAGCTCATTGCAGTCAACTTTGATAAAGAAAGAATGACCATGCGTATTCCGATGACAAGTGTAGGAAAAACAAATTTACGTCCTTTATCGTCACGCGATATTATGGAAAGTGCGTTGGAATGTTTAAAGGGCAAACCCAAAATCAAAAAAACAATGTGGAGCCGTCGCAGTCAAGAATATGATGCTAAAATCAATTCCGGCGATCCGTGTCAAATTGCAGAAGTCGTTCGTGATTTAAATAAGCCGGCCGACAAAGGTGAACAATCATACAGTGAACGCCAAGTTTTTGAACATGCTTTCGGACGTTTAGTTCACGAATATGCTGCATGTTGTGGTATTGGAATTGAAGAAGCTACGACAAAAATTCAAAATATTTTAAAGGGCGATGTTCCATCTTCTGAAAGTTCGTCTTTATAATAAAAATACGTAATAAAAAAAGCACCAAAGTTCCAACTTTGGTGCTTTTTTATTTTCTTTTATATTTGTGACACTAAATTTTGGACATCCGCAGAGGCATCTGCATTAGGATATGCTTCCAAAATGGATGTTTGTGCGCGAATTGCATCTCTAACCCGCATATCACGACGAATCACACCTGCCAGCTTTGGCGTAATCTTTAAAAATCCCTGGCAAGCTTTCAATAATGTTGCATAAGTGCGTTCACCTTCTTTTACCGAACCAACGGCATTAACAACAATTTGAATATCAACAGCGGGATTTTCTGTTGAAACAATCTTGATAAAAGCATATGCATCTGTCAAAGAAGTCGGTTCATCTGTACAAACGACCATCAAAGTCCCCGCATTTTGTGCAAACAAACGAACAGCTTTTTCAACACCGGCCCCCAAATCAATAATAACATGATCATATTGACTGGAAAGCAACTGCAAATCGTCAAAAATCAATTGCAATCGTGAAAGCGGTATATTGGCTAAACTACCCGAACCGGAACGTCCGGCAATCACATCAAAACCCAATTCGGATTTTGAAATTGCCTGTGTCATCGGTACTTTCCCCGTAATAACAGAACCTAAATCGTATTGAGCCACCAAACCTAATTGAATATCCACATTTGCCAAACCTAAATCACCATCAAAAAGCAATACCTTTTCGCCTTTTTTAACCAACGCATGAGCCATCGAAATAGACAACCAAGTCTTACCGACACCACCTTTTCCGGAAGCAACTGCAATCATATTGCGTCCTTTAACAGGTAATGCATTTTTGGAAGCCATTGATAAGTGTGTAGGTAAAGATAAAATATGCGAAATATTCATAAAACAACCTCTTTTTTACTTTCTAACAATAATAATTCTGCCAATGATTTAGCTTTCAAAGGACACAATCCTTCAGAAACATGCGGGCTGGCGCCAACATCCGTTAATGCGTATCCGTTACTTTGTGCTGCCCACAGCAAATTACCCAACCGGCGCGATAAATCCAATCTTGTGCCCAACAATCTGTGACAACCCAATTTTCTGAAAATACCGCCTATTTCCTCAGCTTCATATGCATCCATTCCGGCTGACATAACCAATATCGGTTCTATACCTTGAGTATCTTTCAACATATCATTTAACAAATTCATATCCGCTGACAAATACGGATTTACACCCGGCGTATCAATAAGAATTAAATCACTGCTTGCCCGACATTCTTCCACAACATTTTTCAGTAAATCGGCCTTTCTGACCTTAATCAAATTCAAATCCAAAATCTTCGTGAATGCCTCTAATTGTTCAATAGCACCGGCACGTTTAACATCCGTTGTAATAACAGCAACTTTCTTACCGGCAACTTTTGCTTTAACTGCCATTTTTGCAGTCACAATTGTTTTTCCGCATCCGCAAGCCCCAACTAACATAAAGGCGCGTTTTGTCGAATTAACAGGCAGATTGGCAAATTGAAAAATCTTATCCAACGCTTTTTCCAAAGATTCCGTTTCCTGTCCTTCTAACATTACCGGCAAAGCATCCAAAATTCTTTCAACCAATAAAGGCGGAACGCCTGCATTTAACAAAGCCTTCTGTATCTTTTCGGCACGCTGGTCCGCCGGTGTTCCGAATAACGCGTCTTGTATTTGCATTTCAGCGTCATTGTCTTCCAAACCGACAGTTATACGCACACCTTCTAAAGTTCTATGGTTAGATAAAATAACAGCACCATTACCAAAATCGTGACGAATTTTATTCATCGCTTCAGGAACAGACGGTGCTATGTATGTTTTTATCCGCATAAACTATCCCTCAAAGTAATTTAATTGCTTTTCTATTGGCAATAAAGCATTTAATTCCATTTGTGTCTTACGCGGATTTTGACCACTATCCACAGCCTTAAAACCAACCAAACACAATTGATTTTGTGCCAAATTTGCTTCTGCAACCTGCTCTAATCTTGAAGCAAGAGGCAAGCAAAATAAATATGCAAATAAAGCACCATAGAAGGTAGTTAACATCGCAACAGCCATTGCCGGTCCGATTGCTGACGGATCAGATAATGTAGAAAGCATTTGAACCAAACCGATTAAAGTTCCTATCAATCCCATGGCCGGTGCAATTTCCGCCATTTTATTTAAAAAAGAAACACCGTTCATTTGAGTCGCATATATGTTCATCATACGACTGCGCATAATTTGTTCGCATTCCGAACCGGTCATTCCGTCAATCATCAAGTTTAAACCATCTGCCCAAAAAGATTTTGCCGGTATGCTTTTCATATAATTTTTTTGCAAAGACAACAAACCATTTGTATGAACAATATCAGAAGCACGCATAATAAAAGAACCAATATTTGAATTTTGCCCGGACACACCGAAAATCAATTTGAAAATACTGGCAAAAGCACGAAAAACATCTGATGGGGAAAAACTAACCATTGCAGCGCATAAAGTACCCCCGAAAACAATCATCAATGCAGATAAATTTAAAAAAGCCACAATTGAGCTATATAATCCGATACCGACTGCGACAAAGGCAAATGCACCCAGCAAGCCGAATAAAACTGAAAAATCAAAACGATTTGATCGAAGTACTTTTTTTTGCATAATTTAAACCTTTAAAATTTCCGTCAAAGTAATGCCCAATCTGTCACCTTGAGCAACTAGCTCACCCTTTGCAATCATCTTGTTATTAACATAAATATCAACACTGTCTCCGACCTGTTTATCCAAATCCAAAACAGATCCTTCGTTCATTCCCAATAATTGATGAATTGTCAAAGTTGTCTTACCCAAAACCGCCGTCACCGTTACCGGAATATCATAAACCATCTCCATACCACGCGTTGCAGAAGATTGTTCCCCACCACGTACTCCGTTTAAGTTTTTTTCCGCCATTTTTAAGAAAGCTTCTTTTTGTTTTTCATTCATTGTTTTCCCCTTTCCTAATCAATCATTTCTTCGTTTTCATCCGCTTGTGCTGAAATTTCAATTTCACCGTTTTGTGCCATTTTTCTTGCCGTATCTACAATCAAAGATTGCGCTGCGTCAACATCCTTTAAACGAACAGCCCCCAAAGCATCCATGTCTTCCATCAGCATCAAACTGGCATTTTCAGACATATTTTCCAGAAAGATCGCTTTTAAACTTTCTGAAGCACCTTTTAAAGCCAATGCAATCTTCTTTCTGTCAATAACACGCAAGATTTTTTGTAAACTTTCACTTGTTAAATGAATCAAATCTTCAAAAGTAAACATCTGTGCACGGATATTTTCTGCCAGTTCCCTGTTACGCTCAAATAATCCAGTCATTAAACGGTTTTCGGTATGTCGATCCAAACAATTGAAAATCCCGGCAACACGTTCGGAAGCATCTTGAGTATCCCCGGCCGTTAAAGTTGACATGAAATCATCTTTAATTGTCTGTTCGATTTCATCTAATACTTCTTTTTGCACCTTCTCCAAATGCAACAAACGCATAATGACGTCCATAACAAATCCATCCGGCAAATATGCCATCACTTTTGCCGCATACTCCGGTGACACACGAGCCAGAATAACGGCAACTGTCTGCGGATATTCATTTTTAAGATAATTGGCCAAAATTTCTTCATCAACATTTTGCAATTTATCCCAAATTGTACGACCCGCAGGACCTTGCATTTCGCCAATAATCTCTGCACGCCGTTCAGGCGGTAAAACTTGAGATAGAAATTTTTCCGTAATATCAAAAGTCCCAATTACAGGAGAAGGTGATGTCAGTCGCGAACTGTATTCATTCAGCACTTGTTCCACCAAATGTGCATCCACTTTTCCCAAACTTGCCATAGCCAAAGAAATGTCCCGAATCTCATCATTATTCATTCGACCAAAGACATTTTTTGTAACACTTTCGCCCATTGCCATCAGGAAAATGGCTGCTTTTTGTACCCCCGTCAGTTCGGAAAAAGTCAAGGTTTTATTAAGATCCATGCCCTTCTCCTTCACTTTGACACAACCATCCACGCAACAAAGTCAGCGTTTCATCTGGCTTTGATTGAAGCAAATCTTGTGCTTTTTTCAATGCATTCGGGGCTACTTGACCTTCCACAGCCGAAGGCATGGCAACAGAATTGACCACCGCCGGATTGGTAAATGCCGGTAAAACAGCGGGCGGAGGTTCAATCTGTCCTGCCAATTGACCATTTTTGGTCATTAAAACACCAAACAAAACAAATAATAAAATCAAAACAAATATAAACAAAGACGGTTGCCAAACCGCACTTGAGAAGAACGGAGTCGGAGCAAATGACGTTTCTATAATTTCTAACGAATCGCCTCTTTTAGAATTAAAACCGGCTGCGCTTTCTACCAGTCTTTGGATATCGGCACGCATTTTGTCGGAAACAGATAACTTTTGATTATCTACCAAAACAGTAATGGATAAATGTTTGACCTGTCCGCTTTTAAAAGAAGACAGGATTGTTTGTTTAGAATAAGTATATTCTACATCATCTCCGGCAGCTTTTGATAAAGCGGGATTATCTAAATCCAACAGTTCTTGTTTTTGTTCATTTTGCGTAAAATCCAAATCAGCATGAACACTGACTTTTGTCTTATCAGCGCCCAACCAAGTATCTAACATACTTTGAACAGACATTTGAATTTCATTTTCATAAGAAGAACGCGCACCTTCTAAAGACAAAATTTCGTGCGTATCTTGAGCGGGTAAATCGGAACGGTTAAATAAATTGGATGGTATTAATGACGGTAATAAAAAAGCCAGTCCCAATGATAAGAGTATCATCAGAACCCACATAAAAAGCCTACTGTTTCTAGCACTAATAGTCATAGCTGCTTACCTTAACCGTCATTTACCAAAAATCATTATGATTAAAGAAAGTGAATTTTTCGTTAACAAGCTCTTTCTTTTTTATTTTGTTTGTGATAGTTTAAAAACATGAATGAAACACAGAAATTACATATCCAAGTAATCAATCCGTCCGAAGTCGGCTTACGGTTAGATAAGTTTTTAAGTTTAAAAACGGATTTATCTCGAACTCGCATTGCTTCTTTAATAAAAGAAGGTTACTTGAATCCGAACTTACCAGCTGATTTTAAAGTCGTTTTGGGGCAATCTTTTGATTTGATTTTACCACCAGCACAAGATGCTGTTCCGAACGCTCAAGAAATTCCTTTAGATATCTTGTATGAAGATAATGATTTAATTGTATTAAACAAACCTGCCGGTATGGTTGTTCATCCCGGAGCCGGTAATTTTTCCGGTACTTTGGTCAATGCCTTACTGGCACATTGTGGCGATTCTTTATCCGGTATAGGCGGAGTTAAACGTCCTGGCATTGTTCATCGTATAGATAAAGAAACTTCCGGTGTTTTAGTTGTTGCTAAAAATGATGTAACACATCAAAAATTATCCGAACAATTTTCCGTCCATTCTATTCATCGTATTTATCAAGCAATTGTTTACGGTTTTACACCACCTTCCGGCACAGTTCGCGGTAACATCGGACGCAGCTCGACAAATCGTCAAAAAATGGCCATTTTAACGCAGGGTGGCAAACCTGCCGTTACGCACTTTAAGTTAATCAAGCCGCTGTTCAACGGAAAAGCAAGTTTAATAGAATGTCGCTTGGAAACGGGCAGAACGCATCAAATTCGTGTTCATATGACATCAATCAAACACCCTTTGGTGGGCGATAAAACGTACGGAAATGCACCAAAAGGAACACCGGAAATTTTGCGATTGTTTCCACGACAAGCTTTACACGCTGCCGAATTGGGATTTATTCACCCGCGTACAGAAAAAAACATTTTGATTAAAGCACCCATGCCAACGGATATGCAATTGCTGATTCAAGCTTCAGATATATTGTAAAATTAGAATCTTTGCCGATCGGAAAGTCTGCCAAAAAAGATTTCGTTACGTTCGATACATTTTCTGTATTTTTGCATTTCCAACAGCTTTCTGTCGTCTGTCGGTGTTTTCTTTTTCCATCTTAAAAGTATTATGGGAAGTACGTGTTTTCTTATGAATCTCAAATTCTTATTTTTTCGTGTTTGTTGTTGAACAGTTCGTTGTTGAATAGACGGCTGAGCTTGAGCAAATTCAGGAACAAAACGTGCCTGTCTTTGAATACTTCTGTTACTTTGAAAGTTTCTTGTTGGGGCTTTATATCTTCTTGGCGTACTCCTGGGATAACGTGTTTTCGTACTGGACGGATTATAATTATAAGTAATTCTGTTCCAATCTTCTGCGATGACTGCTGACAGTGAAAATCCCATTAATGACGCACCAACAATGGCCCCCGCACCACCGCCGATTATAGAAGAACAACCGCCTGCCACCACGATCAAAAATAGGTTATAGGTCAATCTGGTAAGGGCCACAATTCTTTCGACAAAAGAAACTTCACTCATCTGAATAATCATCCTTTCGGATTTGACCATAACACAAAAAAACGGACTTGTCCAATGAATTATTTACGTACCAAAAAAGCGACTATTTCCAAGTGCTCAGAGTAAACAAATTGGTCTACAGGTTGTATCCATTTAAAGTGATATCCTGCGTCTGTTAAAATACGACAATCACGGGCAAAGGTTATCGGATTGCATGACACCATTACAATTTTGGAAACTTTTGATAAAGCTAATTTTTCACACTGACTTTTGGCTCCTGCTCTTGCCGGATCTAATACAACAGCATCATAAGAATCCAACTCATCCGGCAGCACGGGTGCACGAAACAAATCACGTACAGTTGCCGAAAAACCTTGTTTGGTCAAGGCATCAATTGATTCGGTTGTAATGTCCATACCTAGAACTTTTTTACCAGACAAGACCAACGGTTTTGTAAACGTCCCTAAACCACAAAACAAGTCCAATATTTTATGGCTGTCTCCACATGCTGATAAGACCAAATCAACCAATGTTTTTTCACCTTCCACACTGGGTTGCATAAAAACATTTACCGGAAAAGGCAAAGGACATAATTGAAACAAAATATCATCGTCATAAACAAACCGTGCAACAGCATTTTTCTGACAAAATTCGGTCACAGTTTCCAAAAAAGCTACATCTTGTACTGAATTATGATGCACTTTTGAATGAAAACGTTTTACTTTATTTTTTTCGGGAATAACCGTAATATCCGCACCAAAATCCGTCATTAAAACAGCTACATCACCGCTACCGAAAAAATGTTTTGCCAATTGATGAAGCGCGGGCAATAACTTTTCCAATGCCGGTGTCAAAACCAAACAAGATTGAATCGGGACTATTTTATGACTTTGCTTTTCATTAAAACCCAACACACCGTTTTGATATGCAAAAGTAGCTCGTCTTCTGGTATGTGCACCTATTTCAATTATTGGCAAAATATCAGCATCCAAACCAACCGCAGATAATGCGTTTTGAACAAACTTTAATTTCAAAGCACGATAATCTTCGGCGGATAAATCTTGATAACGGCACCCGCCACACGACTTGAAATACGGACAAATGTCACTCATTTTTTAACAGTTTTACCTTTTTTGCGAGTAACTTTTGTCTTTACCTTTTTAGTAGCTACTGATTTTTTTGTTTTTACTTTTTTAGCAGCTACTTTTTTTGCTGTTTTTACCTTTTCTGCCGATGTTTTTTTGACCGGTTGTTTGGTTGATTGCTTTTTCTGTACTACAGGAGCTTCTTTTTCATCAACAGCTTTTGGTGCAACCGGAGCAACTTCTGGTTCGACAGGAACGATTTTTGCCTTTTTGGCAATAAGTCCCAACAAAACAGCATTAAATGACATTAAATAGAATAATGACAAATACCCTAAAAGTAACAAACTGGCTTCTTTCCATGAAAGGACTGAAAAATTTCTTACAAAGCTATACAACCATTGTGCAAAAATGATCCAAATGTGATAAGAAAGTGAACTTAAAAGCAAAAACAAAAGACAAAAATCCAGTTTCTTTTTGAAAAAAGTCCAACCTAAAAAGTAAGGTAATTCTTCTGCATCTGCAACAAAAAATACACAGAACGGAATAAATACCAAAACAGTATAAACCAACAAGAACGCATTAAAGAAGTTATCAGCATCTTCCCCACCGCGCAAAAGAGTTACCCAGAAAATGATAATTAATGGCAAACAAATGAAAATAAAACGACATATAGTATGTACACCCATCACAAAAGATTTTTTTAAACCCAATGGATATAAAGGGAACTGTTCTCCTCTCGAAGTTCGTATTGCAATACAAAAGAAATATCCCAGGAACCATATCTTAAGCACCCATCCCAAAAGGTCCAATCCGACTAATACATAATATTTTAAATTTTCTGCCTCTTTGATAGGTTCATACAGGCAATAGGTCTCCAACATATGCCATAGTAAAAATATCACCATCCAAAAACACAAAGGCCAACCTATTGATTTTCTAAATAATTGCATAATTGTTTTCATTTTTAATCCTCCATATGATGAAAAAAGTTATCTTGAACATCGTTTTTATGCTCTTTTAAATATTTATTATACAGCTCATCTATCCTGCGTAATTTTTCAGGAGCTTGCTGTTTGACATCTTTTGCAGGTGTTTTGTTGAAACGGAATACATAAGATGTTGAAGCAAAAGAATATGCAAATGAACTGAAAAGACATCCCGTAAAAAAGAAAAACGAAAAATAAATCAAAACACCAATCAGGTATGCAATCAAAAGATTCCTGGCAAAGAAGGTATATCCGAAGGAATGACCTAAATAAATCCCCAACCCCGCAATGATTAAAAAGAATGTCATAAATACCCAACGAGATGAAGACATGATAGTACATATAAAATAAACCAAAAGGCCACAAAAACAAGCGTAAATCGGATCCATTATAAAACAACAATAACCTATACCAACGACACTTACACAGAAAAAGACTATTGTCGTTATTATTTGTAAAACCAATTCCGAAACAACCTTTAAATTTTTAAAAAATAATTTTACATTTAACAAAGAACTAAACGAAAAACGGCCACAGAATAACGTAACGGCGTAAACCACCCAAATAAACAAAACGACAGTACATAGGGCACTTTCTTGCCACGTATACGGAGAAATAAACCTCTTTCCTTCCGTAAAAGACACAACCACAGGATATAAAATTCTTCTGAAAACCCTGTATAAAACAAATAGAACCGGTGAAAATAAAACCAGCATTTTTGCTAAAGCAATAACATAAAATGCCGGTGTTGAATCAGTTTTTTGTTTAAACAAATCTTTTTTAGAAATAATCGTTTGCCAAGAAAAAAACAATAAATCAGCTAAAATAAACAGGCATAACATCCATAAAATCTTACTTGTAAGTGCAAAGTTGAACAATGGATCATGAAGGGTCAATATAATTGCACTGGCGGAAATGTTATCCCCAGTCAACAAATAATTTTTGAAATTACTGAAAATCATATATTGTTTTTCAAAAGAAAAACCAATTAAAACAAAAAAGAAAAGCATAACCAAGGCCAAACAAAAGCCCATCAAGAAGCCTTTTTTTTGGAACGAGAATGACAATGTGTCGTAATAAGATAGCACGATTTATTCTCCGCTATATGTAAATAAAAATTGAACCATCAGAAGTATACTAACAAAAAGCTTTTAATTTTTCAAATAAAATGTTGACGATTTCAAAAAAAATGTTAAAATTCGTAAAAAGAGAAAGGATTTTAATAAAATGAGTACACCTGAAAATACACAAAATTTAGATCAGCGTTCCATGCGTTTGGAAAAGTTAAAGAAGATTGAGGACAAGGGATTAAATGCCTATCCACACATCTATCGTCCAAATTTCAATTCGGCTTCTTTGAATAAAAAATACGCTGATTTACCAAATGAAGAACAAACACAAGATGTCGTTCAGGTTGCCGGACGAATTAAAGCTATTCGTAATTCCGGCATGTTTATGGACATTTATGATGATACGGGAAAAATTCAAATTTTCTCATCTTTGGAAAATTTACCCGAATCGGAAAAAGAAATTTTAGCTTTATTGGATTTAGGTGATTTCGTTGGTGTAGAAGGAACAGTCCGCCGTACAAAACGCGGAGAATTATCTGTTAACACGCAACATTTGACTGTTTTGTCAAAAGCATTACTACCATTACCGGAGAAGTTTCACGGATTAACTGACACGGACACAAAATATCGTCAACGTTATTTGGATATGATTACAAATGATGAGACGTTGAAAACACTCAGCAAGCGCAGTCAAATTATTTCCACTATGCGTGAATATTTAAACAACTTGGGTTTCTTGGAAGTGGAAACACCGATTTTACACCCGATTTTGGGTGGTGCAAATGCAAAACCGTTTATTACGCATCACAATACATTGGATATGGAATTATATATGCGTATCGCACCGGAACTTTATTTGAAACGTTTAATCATCGGTGGTATGCCTGCGGTTTATGAAATCGGTCGTGTATTCAGAAATGAAGGTATGGATACTCGTCATAATCCGGAATTTACCATCATGGAACTTTATTGGACATACAAAGATTATAATGACATGATGGATTTATTTGAACAAATGGTTCAATATGTCGCAATGAAAGTCAACGGCACAACGGAATGTGAAATCAACGGTGTTAAAATTGATTTGGGCGGACATTGGCCACGCCGCAGTATGCTTGATTTAGTCAAAGAAGAAACCGGTGTTGATTTTGACCAAATTGCTACTGCAAAAGAAGCTGTTGCTAAGGCAAAAGAATTGGGTGTTCCTGTGGACGATAATGCCAACTGGGGAACAGTTGTCTCAACCGTATTTGAAGAAAAATGCGAACACAAATTGATTCAACCGATTTTTGTTATTGACCATCCGAAAGATATTTCACCTTTGACCAAAACGCACAGGAAAAATCCACGTTTAGTTGAACGTTTTGAACCGTATATCAATACTTGGGAAGTCGGTAATGCGTACTCTGAATTGACAAACCCGATTGATCAACGTGAACGTTTAGAAGAACAGGTCAAAGCGCGTGAAGCCGGCGATGAGGAAGCCAATATGATGGATGAAGATTTTGTAACCGCTCTGGAACACGGAATGCCGCCAACAGGCGGATTAGGTATGGGTGTTGACAGAATCGTTATGATTTTGACAAATTCACCAACCATTCGTGATGTAATTGCATTCCCGACAATGCGTAAAAAATAAAAAAGGAGAAGAAAATGAAAGCTAGCACAAAAAAAAGTTTCAAAAAAGTATGGGATGAACTAAAGAAAATATGGGCTGCAATCCTGCAATTTTTGTGGCCATACAGAAATTTGGATAAGCTTATGCTGAAACCGCATGTTGAACCTTTCTTAAAAAAACATATTAATCAAGTTTATTTTGCTGGATTGATTATTTTAGCTATTTTTGCGATACTCGGTTTCATTTCTTTCAGAATAATGACCATTTTAGGTACATGGCTTATCTTGATTATTATTTTCTTAATCTTCCGTTTGGCATGCGAATTAATCGCGGGTACGGAGAAAAAAGAAGTTGTTGAAGAAGAAAAAAAAGTTTTAAAGAAAAATAAAAAGTAATTAGCCTTCCTTCCTGAAAATCCCTTCAATCAAATGAAGGGATTTTTTTTATTGCATACAAAAAACACCATAGACAAACACATATAAAAGTCCTATATTATGTGAACAAGGAGTTCTGATGGAATTTTTATGGCCTTTTAACATTTTTGCACTGTTATTACCGTTCATCGTAAGGTATTTCATGAAACCCTTACCACCAAAAAACGGTGAACAAGCCTTACGCGTGCCTTTTTTCAAAGTTTTTCAAAATCAATCTACGGCGCACATCTATTCTCGTTCCGGTTTTGCTGTTTCTTTATTTATCCTAGGTTGGTTTTGTTTGATTATATCTTCCATGCGTCCCGTCACTTATGAAGATGTTGTTGATCTACCCGTTAACGGTCGTCAATTGATGTTGGTATTAGATGTTTCCGGTTCAATGGAACAAAGAGATTTTGTTTGGAACAATCGACAAACAACACGTTTGAATGCAGTCCAAAACATGGCTTTTGACTTTATTAAAAACAGAACCGGTGATGCAGTCGGATTAACCATTTTCGGAACAGAAGCATATCTGTATGCTCCCTTGACGTTGGATACAAAAACGGTTGCACAAATGTTAAAGGAAATCGGTGTCGGTATAGCCGGCGACAGAACCGCTATCGGCGATGCCTTGTTGGTCGCATTAAAACAAATGAAAGACATTCCTTCCGATAAAAAAGTTATCATATTATTATCTGACGGATCTGCAAATGCCGGAATTATCCATCCGGAAGAAGCCATTGAAATGGCAAAACAAATGGGTGTTAAAATTTATACAATCGGTATGGGATCGGATGGAAAAATTGTTAATGATTTTTTCTTTCCGCGTCAAATAAATCTTTCTGCAGATTTGGATGAAGCTTTATTGAAAAAAATAGCATCCGATACCGGTGGAAATTATTTCCGTGTTAAAAAATCTGAAGATTTAAGAAAAGTTTATGATGAATTAAACAAAGTTGAACCGACTCAAATGGACGGACAGATGATTCGCCCCCAAAAAGAGTTGTTTTGGATACCGCTGTTTTGTGCAATGATTTTATTTTTTGTTGGTCTTTATTTTAAAAGGAAAAGCGAATGATATTTCTTTATCCTTATTTTTTACTTTTGCTTTTTGTCCCGTTCGTTCTGTTGCTGATTAAGCACCTTTCACGAAAACATACTTCTTGGGCTAATGTTTGCGATGCTCATTTGCTGCCCTTCTTAATAATTCAAACAGAAAATAAAAAAAATATTTTCTATAAACACTTATTGATCGCCACATGGTGTTTGGCGTGTATTTGTATGGCAGGTCCTGCCGTTTTAAAAAAGGATTTATCTACTGCTTTTGTCGGAAACGGAATAGCCGTTGTCATTGATATGTCGCCGGCAATGAATAAAGAAGCAAGCGAACAAATGACTCGTAAACTTTACGATTTAACGACAAAGAAAAATGATTTTTCATTTGGATTGATATTAACGGATAAACTGGCTTATACCGCATTACCAATGACGCAAGATAAGGCTATATTTCAAAACATCATCCCAACTTTAAAAGAACCGATTATGCCAACGGTTGGTCAAAATATAAAAGCGGGGATCAAAAAAGCAGAAGATTTGTTAAATCAAAGCGGTTTTAAAAATGGTCAAATCTTATTGATTACCGCAGGCGTAACAGATAATAGTGAAGTTGTACAGGCCATTCAACAAACTTCTCATCCGGTCTACATTATGGGGGTAGGAACGGAAACTCAAAAACATCCTGTTACTTTACCAAACGGACAATTTTGGGGCGGTCAAACACCGATTTTAGTCGAATTGGAATCTCTTACCGATATATCCACATACAATTATGCTTCATTAGATGACAGCGACATCGAAATGTTGTTGAGTAATTCTTCCATTGATAAAATAGAACGATCAGAACAATCAACTGAACAATATCAAAATTTAGGCATTTACGGTGTATTATTATTGTTACCTTTGGTGGCATTACTGTTCAGACGCGGTGTTTTGTTCTTGCTTTTGATTTGTTTGTTAACATCACCCTGTTATGCCGGTTTTTGGTGGCGGACAGAACAAGAGCTTTATCAAAAACAAATGCAAGGTGTCGCCGATTTCAATCTTGGGCAATACGAACAATCACAAAAACAATTTGGTGAAGTTGCTCCCTTTGACATTGAAGCACTTTATAATTTAGGAACGGCACAAGCTTATGCCGGAAATTTCCAACAAGCAATTGCCACTTATGAACAAGTACTGGCAAAAAATCCAAATCATACAGATGCGGCATATAACTTGGAATATTTAAAAAAACAAATGCCACCACAAGAACAACAATCTTCTTCCAAACAACAAAATTCAGATCAGCAACAAAACGAAGATAAAAATGAAAACTCAGATAATTCGGATTCTGAAAATCAAGATCAATCCGACGAAAATCAAGAAAATGATTCTTCATCCGATTCAAACAGTTCTGATAATCAAAACAATGATGATTCGCAAAACAGTGAACAGCAATCGAATGATTTTTCGCAAAATGAAAACACATCGGAAGAGGAAAAAGAAGAACAATCAAACAGCAACCAAACTGATAAAAACACAGAACAAAACCAATCTTCACAGAGTCAAACAGATAAACAACAATCGCCAGAGACAGATAAAACCGAAACACAAGAACAAACAACCATTGCAGCTCAAGCATCTGACGATCCGAATGCACAACAAGCCGCCCCAAAACCGGTTTCATTGCAAGATCAAAAACAAAAAGAATGGTTGGATCAAATTAAACCGGATGCCGGCCGCGTTTTACGTTATCGTTTATTTAGACAATATCAGGAGCAACAATGAAAAAGATACTTATTTTATTGATGTTTTTTTATGCAACAAATGCTTTTGCTTTTTTAAGAGCTAAAACAAGTGAAGTCAGCATTTCTGAAACGGATGTTTTTCAATTGGAAATTCAAACCGATGCCAATATTCAAGATATGCCGGATCTAACAGCTCTTCAAACTGATTTTGAAATTGTCGGACAAGGAACAAGTCAATCTTACCAATTTGATGGGAGAAACCATATTTCCAGAAACTCTCTTAATTTAAATCTGATACCTAAAAGAACCGGTATTTTAACGATCCCTTCAATAACGTGGGGAAAAGAAAAAACAGATCCGTTGCAAATAGAAGTCAAGCAAACCGCAGATACTGTTCAAATGCAAAATGAAAATGCCGTTATTATCGAAGCACAACTTTTATCAAATGAAGTTTATCAAGGCGCCGGATTAATTTATCGCGCAAAAGTTTTTGAACGAATTGGATTGATAAACGGGGACTTTGAACCTCCTTATTTGCAAAATGCTGAAATTCTTGCTTTAGGGCCTTATACATTATCACAGGAACAAAAAGATGGATCTTTATATCAAGTATTGACACAAGATTATGCTATTTTTCCGCAAGATGCCGGAAAAAATTTAACCATTGAACCGGCAAAATTTCAAGGATATTACCGCAAAATGCGTTCAACGGAACAATTGTTACCTTTCGGATTGTCGGATTCTTTTATTTATCAACCCAGAACATCCGTACGAAAAGAGGTCTCTGTTTGTGCAAAACCTGTTCAAATAACGGTTTTACCGCAACCGGCGAACACAAAAAATCACTGGTGGTTACCGGCAAATAATGTGTCATTAACTGAAGATTGGAACGTTTCACCGGAAATTAAAGTTGGCGATTCTATTACGCGTCAAATAGAATTAAGCGCAAATGGTGCGTCCAATCGTATGTTACCGGATTTACATTTTACCAATAATGATGATTTTAAAGTCTATCCGGAAGAAGCCAAAAAAAATCAAATATATGATAAAGATAGCGGTTTGATTGCCTATGAAACACAAAATTTTGCATTTATTCCGCTTCATGCCGGACAAGTGACCTTACCTGCTCTATCGGTATATTGGTTTGACGTAAATGACGGACAAATAAAAATGACTACACTACCGTCAAAGACATTCACTGTCAAACCCAATCCGCAGTACGCTTCCACCGTTCAAAAAAAGAAAGATAAAACTTCTGCCCAACAGGAAACACCAGCCCCAATATCACAGCAAGAACCATTTAGAAAAGAAAATAATTTACTTTATTTTATAGGGGGTTTGTGCTTTGGATTAATTTTCGGTATATTCGGAATTATCCTGTTACACCAAAAACATGCTCACAAAAAGAAATTACCCGAACTTTATCCGCATGAAAAATAAAATTATTACTTGACAAAGTAAAAAAAAAGGTGTAATGTGCTTTCCTAGTTTCGACAAGCTACAATATATAAGGTGATACAAATGAAAATTTTAAATTCTTTAAAAGCCGCTTTGAAACGCGACAAAAACAACAAGTTGGTTCGTCGTAAAGGTCGTGTTTTGATTATTAACAAAACAAACCCTCGCTATAAAGCGCGTCAGGGCAAGCCGACAAAACATAAATAATTGAAACGCCCGCCAACCGGCGGGTTTTTTAATAGAACTTTTAGGGCCTGGTAAAAATGCAAACAGATTTTGACGTTATTGTTGTCGGAGGAGGACATGCCGGTTGTGAGGCGTGTACTGCCGCTGCACGAACAGGCGCAAAAACAGCATTGGTTACGCATAAAATTGCTTCTATCGGAGATATGTCCTGCAATCCGGCAATCGGCGGATTAGGAAAAGGAACTGTTGTCCGCGAAGTTGATGCTTTAGATGGCGTTATGGGACGCGTCATCGATGCTGCCGGTTTGCAATTTCGGATGCTTAATTCATCAAAGGGGGCTGCCGTTCAAGGTCCGCGTGCACAAGCCGATAAAGATGAATATAAACGCATCATGCAAGAAACTTTGCTTTCATACCCGAATTTAACGGTTGTAGAAGCAGCTTGTGAAGGCATTTTATTTGATGCCGACAAATCCATTGTTTACGGTGTAAAATTAGCAGACGGAAGAACACTAAACAGTAAAACTGTTGTTATCACAACAGGAACTTTCTTAAACGGCTTAATGCACCAAGGCGAAACAAAAACCATCGGTGGTCGTTTCGGTGATATTTCATGTACCGGCATCACACCAGATTTGAAAGCCATGGGATTAACTTTGGGACGATTAAAAACCGGAACGCCGGCACGATTGGACAAAGACAGTATTGATTGGTCCGTCACCGTTGCAGAACCGGGCGATAAAGATCCGAAGCCTTTTTCATATATGACAAAAACAATTGAACAAGAACAAATTCCGTGTTACGTCACACATACAACACCGGCAACACACAAAATTATCGAAGCCAATTTTCACCGTGCACCGATGTATTCCGGACAAATTAAATCCATCGGCCCACGTTATTGTCCAAGCATAGAAGATAAATTGAAGCGTTTTGCCGGACGTGATTCTCATCATATTTTTTTGGAACCGGAAACGCGTAACGGCAATTCCATTTATCCAAACGGTATTTCGACCAGTTTGCCTGTTGATGTACAAGATGCTTTTTTACGCACTATTCCAGGACTTGAAAATGTGAAGGTTATTCGTTACGGTTACGCAATCGAATATGACTTTGTTGATCCGCGCGAATTAAAACGCACTTTGGAAACAAAGAAAATTCACAATTTATTTTTAGCCGGACAAATTAACGGCACAACCGGTTACGAGGAAGC
This sequence comes from Alphaproteobacteria bacterium, assembly GCA_017962565.1. Classification (GTDB taxonomy): domain Bacteria; phylum Pseudomonadota; class Alphaproteobacteria; order CAAHEQ01; family UBA3637; genus CAAHEQ01. Next base: position 50,700 of record JAGCVC010000005.1, read on the forward strand.
GGCCGGACAAGGATTGGTCGCCGGCGTAAATGCCGGTCTGCGTGCTATCGGTTCAGAAAAAGAATTGGTTTTAAATCGTTCTAACAGTTATATCGGTGTGATGATTGACGACATTACAACTTTCGGAGTTGACGAACCTTATCGATTATTTACTTCTCGCGCAGAATATCGTTTAAGCATCCGTGCCGATAATGCCGACATGCGTTTAACACCGATGGGAATTGATTTAGGTGTTATTTGCAAACAACGTGCGGAAACATTTAAAGTAAAAGAAAAAGCATATGCACAAGCTTTATCTGATTTAAAAAATACCTTTATTGCTCCCAAAGAATTATCGCAAAAAGGATTTGAAGTTAATATGAACGGCGGACGACGCAGTTTATATGAATTATTAAGTTTTGCAGATGTTTCTTGGGATAAAATGGTTCGTTCTTTTCCGCATCTGGCAGAAATTCGTCAAGATGTAGCAGAATTGATTGCTATTGAAGGACGTTACCAAGGATATTTAGCAAGACAACAAAGTGACATTGATGCATTACGTAAGGATGAAGCGTTAAAAATTCCGGTCGATATTGACTATTCAAAAATCGGTGGATTATCCATCGAAATGCAACAACGATTGAAAAGAGCCATGCCCGAAACAATCGGTGTAGCGGCACGATTGCCAGCCATGACACCGGCTGCTTTAACTGCTTTAATTGGTTATATTAAAAGCAAAAAGAAAAACTAAACACCGCTTGAACCAAAACCGGATGCACCACGTTCGGAAGAACCGACCTCTTCTACTGTTTGTACTTGCGGTCTGACAATCGGACACACAACCATTTGTGCAATTCTGTCACCCGGATTGATGGTAAAAGGTTCTGTCCCTGTGTTTAATAAAATCGTCATCAACTCTCCGCGATATCCCCAATCAACTGTTCCCGGTGTATTGACAACAATAATTCCATTTTTTGCCGCCAACCCCGAACGCGGACGAACCTGTATTTCATAATCTGTATTTTCATCTTCCATTTCACAAACAATACCGTTCGGAATCACTTGTCTTTGGCCTGGTTGCAAAACGATTGTTTGAGGAATGGCTGCACGTATATCCATACCTGAATCACCGCTTTTGGCATAGCCCAACCGGTTCCAGGAAACATCATAATTTGGTAAATATTTTACTTTCAATATCATTTTTTACTCCTTCTTTCCTTTATAACAGAACTTTGTTTTCTTGTCTTTATTTAATTTTATACAAAAAATTAAACAAAATATTGACAGTTTGATATTTTTGTGATATTATGCCCGACACATTGGAATTTGAATTCAAGGAATAAAAATGAAACAAAAAGAAGTTAATTTAACAGCAAATCCAAATCTTTCTTTGATTGATATATTGGAAATGCAAGAAGGTACGGAAGTTATATTTAAAGCTTATGGTCGTGACGGAGTTCCGCAAAAGATTTTACGTGTTAACCAAAACTTTTATTTGGAACAGCCGAACGTTAAGTCTATTCATTTAAAAAAAGGCAATTACATAGCGGCATACAAAACACCAAAAACTAAAACATGTCCGAATGCTTTGTATTTAGCTCCCTTACATGAAAAAGAATTAAATGAAATTGATAAAATTTTAAAAGATAAGTTTAATACTTCTTTAGAAGAAGAAAAAATGGCTAATAATCTTGTTTCTATCAGCCTTTTGCCCATGCTTCCGATTTGTCACAGCACACTGGTTGCAATTGATTTATGTTCACGTGAAGCCTATAAATCTGATGGAAAAAGCAAAACCGGTTTGTTATCCATTAAGCAACTGGATAAGGATGTATCTTTTTGGGTAAATAAACCCAAGAAATATACTTATCAGGCGCATAAAGGGGATTATTTCGTTGTCATTTCAAAAAATAACGGCAAACTTTATTTAGCACCTGTTTCTTGGGATAACGTCCCGTCAATAAAGATGCAAGATAAAAAGGAAAGAATCTCAAGAACCTATTTAAGTAACTTTCCGACTTTAAAGAAGGTTCTTCATCAACCGTGTAAAAAAGTCAATCCGAAGGATATTAAACAAAACAAAAAAGTGTAAAAGACAAACATTTTTAAAAAAAGTCTTTACTTTTTTAAAAAATGCGCTATGCTATCGAGTATTCTATCAGATTTGTTATGCGGATATGGCGGAACTGGTAGACGCAACAGACTTAAAATCTGTTGGGACTTGCTCCCGTGCCGGTTCGATTCCGGCTTTCCGCACCACTTTTGAAATAACCCTTTGGAAACAAAGGGTTTTTTTATGCCTGAATCACTGGTTTTTAGGTGTAACACCGGGGTGTAACACCGAACTGTAACACCAAGCATCAAAAACAAGGTGAATTTTACATCAATTTTGGAACACATTTTTGCAATTTTTTTACAGAACTGATTTTGATTTATTTTTGGAATCTTACCCTTTTGGTTTCAAAGGATTTTCCAACCTTTTAGGCATTTGTTTTCTGAACACTTTTGAACAAAAGTTGCTTTCTGATGACATTTACTCCGAGAAGCACTCTTAAAGATTTCTCCATTTGCTTTTTTTAACAGGTTCATCCATGTAACACAGCATAAAAAATTGACCTTGTAAGACATTTGAAAAATCCAACAAGGTCAATGTCGTAAAAAGCAGATATGTTCTACCCTCATCCGTGCATTACATAACAGTTTCTAAATTCTTTTTTCAGTTCATTCAGTTCTCGGTTAATTGGATAACTGATTTTGCTGATTTCTTCTTTCATGGTGTTTATGTCCTTTTTATGAGCATAAATTCTTTGACCTACCCCCTGGTCTGTCCAACCACAAATGGCATTCTGATATTCAGCGGGTATTTTCTTTTCCACAGCCATTGTTTCAAATGTATGTCGGAATGAATGGAATACCTTTGATTTATCTGTGATACCAAGTTTATCCAAGTGTCTTGCAAACCAAGATTGAACTGGGCGACCATACATTCCATTTTTGATGCGTTCTAATTCAAAAAGTTTTGTCTTGCTCTGTTTTCTTCGATAGTTCACATAATGCAAGAAACCCATATCGATTAATTTAGGATGCAATGGAACAATTCTGACAGAACTTCTGTTCTTTACTGATTTATCCGGAGCATTGTCATTAATACTGATACAAGGGACACCCTTTTCCTGTACTATGTCATTAACATCTAATTGGCATATTTCGTTCAAACGGCAGCCATGGTATAAAGCAATTATTGGTATCCAGAACCTTGCTTGGTTTTTTCTTAAATGTGGATTTGGATAAGTTGGTAAGGAAAATATCTTTCTTAATTCAGAAGTTTCAAAACCAACTCTCTTTAATCCGTCTTTCATTGGCGGAATATCCACAAATTCATTCAAACTGTTTTCAATAATATCTTCCTTCACGGCATATCTCATGAACTCTTTAAATGTTGTCAGATATTTTTTAACACTCTTCCGGCTCAATGCTTCATCTGGATTATCTGTTAAAATACTCAACAAGGTTTTTCTCTTGGATATTTTTTCAGTCCAACGTTTAGGAACACGATAAATTCTCGCACATAATGTTCGGCAATCTTGTTTGTTCACATCTTCAATACATTCTCTTTCCATTAAAGTAAAGCATGCTTGAAGAATAACGCCTATAGTATGGATGCGTTTTTCATCAGTTCCACGCATATCCTTTTTCATCCTTGCAAAACGTTTAAAAAACTTTTCCCAATGTGTCGCAGACATAGATTTATGGATGCGTTCATCGGTTTTCATATCATCATAAGTTCTTAACAGTGTTATTACTTTAGGATTTGTCGGAGAATAATGTTTATCCTTTTGTATTGCCTTTACGGATTGTTTAGCATAATGGTCAAGTTGACTAATATGTGTTGAAAACGCCTTTAACCAATCATATTTTGCATCTTTTTCTACAATACCCAATTCAATTTCTTTATCTCGTAATTGATGATAAATCGTCCGCAAAGTTACATTTGCTTTATTTTTATCGACCAATCCCTTCAGGTAATCCAATATCATATCTTGCATCAGTTTGCGAATATCTGCTTCTTTCTTCCCGTTTGGGAATAAAATGATATTTGCCTCTGATTTATGTTTGCTTTGAATTTCTTCAGTATTATTTTCCAAAAATGACTGGATTTGCTCTAACCGATGGAGAAGTAATTTATCCACATCGGTTGCTGTCAATGTTATTTGTTTTTGTTCATTTACTTTCATAATTATATCCTTAAATAAAGTTAAAAATGCTTGTAAATGAGCAAATTCTACACGCCACTTCTCAATTGCTTCTTGATAGACAGATGTGTTTAGTGAATACACCAATTCTGTACAACGGGCTAATTCTCTTAGCTCCATTGGTATTTTCAATCTGAAATAAAACAATCTATCTCTCGCAACAAGTCCTGGGTAATGATATGACATATTCTGTGCCTCAACTCGATCTAAATATCGGACATTTTGAACATGTCAAGATCGTATTTGTAGAATTTGCTCTTTTTTACTCTTACTTAAAAATTATTCCTATTTACCTCTCTTATTAGGCAACCATTTCGAAAAACATATGTATTATCTACGAGATTTCCACATTCGTACTCATGAAGACGAAATGTAAGTTTTGGATACATAGCTGATAGTTTTTCAATAATTGGCAGAGGAGCAGCCCAAGCCGTATAGAATACGAAACGACAAGAAGGTTTTCTATGGTAAGTTGACCACCGACATGGAAAACCAAAATCCTCTGTATTTGCGTTCCATTTTGTTCCCCAATGTTCAACACTCCAGTCATACCAACTTTTAGCACCATAATGTTCTAAACAGAACAAGGATTTTTCTGCATTCTGACGATAGGATATATTATCTTCAATTATTGAATCTAACCTTTTTTTATCGTTTTCAGATATTTCCTTGCCTTCTTTTTCATCTTTTACCAATTGAATATCTTCTGATAAGCTACCAACTTCCCTGACTTCTTCTAATTCTTTTGGCATTGGGATTATTCTATCAAAATCAATGGTATCCTCATTACCTCCGAATTTATCGAAGCATTCCCGTAGGGATTTCTCATCACCATACATAATTACTGTATTTTCAGACCAATTTGGCATTTTTACCTCCTTTCGTTACGCTGGCATATAGCCCTTGGTTAAGATTGTATCCACAACATATTCTAAGAATTGTTTATCCTCATCAGAACTGTTCACATATTCTACATAAAGGGGCTCTTGCTTCATTTTTCTTAATGCTTCACGCATTTTAATTTTTGTTTGACTTTCGTATTTTGTCATTTTATAATCCTTTTGTTAGTTTGGGTTGGGAGAGTACCAGTCCCCCAACCAGTTAAAAATTAAACTACACCTGAGGCAGATACTTTTTAGCTTCTGCCTCTTTTTTTGCCTGTTCTTCTCTCTCGGCTTGTCTTTTAGCTTTACGTTTTTCTTTTTGTTTCTCTTTACGAGCTTCGGCTAATTTGACTTCTTTTTCACAAAAATTAACGATGTGCTTATCTAACATACCTTGAGCCACTGCAGAGTAGAATTTGTTTAAGAAATCTATCTTTTCTGGAAGTTGCAACTTTTGTGTATTGCAACGATAGATCCTTTTTCCACCTAAACGCATGGTAAAAATAGATTTGTTACGCTTATCATCCAAATCTACTAGTAACTTTAACATACGGTTTTCCTTTTTCCAAAGGTCTTCTTTAAAGTTCTTGATGTTAAGTTTAATCAAGTCCAAAACACGTTGTTTACATGTATCAAAATTCAATAAACCTTCATCTTTTGCTGTTGTCATCGGGACAATTCCAAAACTGCTCATGAAATCTTCCACCGACATTACATTTGTATTTTCTAACATTTTAATTTTCCTTTCATTTAAGTTAGAATTTAAACACCTTTGTGAGACCATCCCACATCGGTGAGCAATATAATATGAATCGAAAAAACAATGTCAATGCACCCAAAATTGACAAACCCTCAAATTTGGTCATTTTGGATATATTACGGTATATTAGGGTATATTACGGTATAATTTTTATTTTTAGTCAAAGTTGGATTTTGAGTGATTTTTGATATGATTTTTCCAAAACCACATAAAAATGAGTTAATTTTATGCGAATCGTAAAAGTGTTCGATTCCATTTTTGAATCACAAGCAGATAAATACATTTATAGAAATATAAAGGAGCAGAAAATGGATGTTGAAATCGTGATTTCAGATATGGAAAATGTTGAGATGTTTAATGATGTGGATAAAATTAAGGATTTTATCTCCACATTGGAATACATAGACCAACCACTAAATACGCAATTGAGTAGTATTTTACAGGTATGTTGTCAATTTGCCAAAGATGATAAGGTTGTAAAATATCTTTTGAAGCAAAATGCTAACCCAAATTATTTGGATATAAATGGGCATGATTGTAGGCACTATGTGGATTTGAATAAGAATACATTAGCAGCATTGAAGTGCTTAAAGGTTATATGCCACTATACAGGAATGTTCCCAGAGGAAGACCCATCATTAAGAAAACAAGTTGGGTTTGATGTGATTAAAGCAGAAATACAAAGACATCGAGATAAAGAGATAGAAGAGAAGGAGAGAATTGGAAAAATGATTAAATGGATGACAGAATGGGTGGAAGCAGAAGATGGAAAATAATGAAACAATTTATATTGATACTCTGGATGGAGTAAAGAAAATACTGAAAGAATTGCCAGATATAAACACTGAAATTGGTAATGAGGGTGGAACATTGTTAGAACTTGCCTGTGCTTTTACTAATGATATAGAAGTTGTGAAGTATTTGTTAGAGCATGGAGCAGATATTCACCACACAGACAAATATGGTCGTAATGCCTTTGCTTACGCATGGTTCAACAGAAACCCTTATATGGATGTGTTTATAAATGAAGAATTGAAGAAGTATTGGTAAAAAATTCTTGTTCTTTCTAAAATATTCATTTAGTATCAAACCATATACAGAAAGGAGCAAACATGAAAAAGATATTATTTCTATTACTCTTATTATTCTCACAGAATATCTATGCAAATACAATCATATGTAAATGTGATCCTTATTGTAAAGGAAAGAATTTTGACCTTAGCAAAGAGCAATATGAAGATTCTACAATGCCAAAAGGTGTGAGCGTTTTCGTTTATGATGCAAATAAAACAGGCCTAAATCAGGCTGTAGCATATTGGCCTCAAACATATACAAAAGAATATAAAAATGCTGAAAAGACAGATTTGATGGTATGGACGGGGGAAAACAATCCATATAGCCCAAATGTATCCCATATGTCAGAACTAATTTCCTTTATCTACCTTTTTCCTCATGGAGGAACTAAAATATGGACATATTTTCCGAAGGAAAAGAAAATGATAGAGATGAAAACGAATAATTTTTCCGACTATTCATATGGTTACTTGTTCTATTATGAGAACTGTGAAGAAGTAATAGAATAATTAAACAGGGCTTAACCAATCTGTATAATTTATTGAGTAGATTGGCCAATTAACTCTTCTAACTTTTCTGGGCTTACTCCATTTTGATAGAAGATGTTTTCCAAACTGGATACTCGTTTCTTTAAGGCAGCAAGCTCTTCCTCTAACTTTTGAACCCTTTGTGTCAATTCTGAATTAGATAGAACCAACTCTGTATTTTGATGGGAAAGTTGTTCAGCATGCGCAGTTTCTATGGAAAGTTGTTCATTTAAGTACAGATTGTCCCTTTCATAATTATCCCTATCTTCTTTTAACACTTTCTTGTCAATGTTATTCATATCCTCAAATAATGGGCGATATTCTTTACCAGTTAAAGACAATACACGCCTGCCCTTCTTATCAATCTCTTTATAAAGATAACCATCTCGTATCAACTCATTGACAAACACTTTTGCCGATGAAGCCATAATATCCAATGCCCGAGCAATATAGTCATTTGATTCATAAAAGTTGAAGTTATTGCGTGTTCTGAACTTAATATAACTTAACAACACACGCTTTGTTATAGATAAATCTGATTGTTTCTTTGGCATTCTTTACTCCTTTAATCTCAATTACGAAAGTATTTATTGCCGAAGAAAATGAATTTTTCTTTTTACAAAAAAAATTTTCAGGGATAGCGTTGTTTCCACTTTTTCAGGGGGTGGATAGCGTTGTTGCCCAAAAGTGGTATTTGGGATACTTTTGTTTCCTTTTTGGATAGTGTTGTTGCCGTATAAGGATAGCGTTGTTTCCACAAACGGATAAGGTTGTTTCCACCACAAAATTAGCAAATCCAGCAAATACAAGGCGTTCAGAGGTGTTTTTTACTGCTACAATAGTATTATAATAGATAAAGACAATACTATTGTATAAGTAAATTTAGACACCAGATTTCTTCTTTTTATATGACAATAGAGCCCTTTAAGGAGTTTATAACAAATTGATACATTAAACCGCCAAAAGCCATTATACATATAACAAAGAAATTGATGTAGCCGCCTTTTGGCGAGCGAATTGATTTTGCTTGACTCGTATGCAAATAAACAGGTATGATGAGCAAATATAATAAAAGATAAAAATATCTAAAAATGCTTTTAAATAATTTGTGAGGAAAAATGAAAAGTAATGACAACGAGATTTTGCAACTATTATCGAATAATGATGTAACTTTTTTTATCCCGCCTTATCAAAGAAATTACGAGTGGGATACACAAATGTGTGAAGCATTTTATAGAGATATTAGAAAGGTAGCTCAGAGTCACGATATAAAACATTTCTTCGGGACTGTAATTTATTACGCTGAACAATCTCAGATACTAGGCGAACCAAGTAAATATATTCTAGTTGACGGACAACAACGATTAACAACAACTATGCTGTTTTTGATTGCTGCAAGAGATGTAATAGAAGATGCTTCATTAAAAAATACAATCGATGTAAAATATCTTAGAAATAATAATGTTTCGGGAGACGATGTCGAATATAAAATAAAGCTTAAACAAGTAGAGAGTGATTGGAGCGCATATAAAAAGCTGGTTCTTGAAGAACCATTAACTGAAACAGAAAAAAAATCTATTGTTTTCTCGAATTATTCATTCTTTAAATCAAAGTTAGAGAAGTTAGAACAATCCGAAATAAATAGTTTGATTATAAATGGGTTAGTAAACTTTAATATTGTTACGATTCAATTAGAGCCAGAGCGTAATAAATGGGAAAAGCCACAAGAAATTTTTGAATCTATGAATTCTCTAGGGAAACCATTATCTCTTGCAGATCTAGTTAGAAATTATTTACTTCTTGGAAAATCTGCCTCTAAACAAAATGTGCTATATCATAACTATTGGCTAAGAATTGAAAAGAACTTGGTTGGAGATAATGATAGCTTTTCCGTTTCATCTTTTATAAGAGATTATATGCAATTAGAAGCTGCCGCTTGCTATAAAAAAGCGACAGAGACGAATTATAAAGAACTTTACCGCAACTTTAAAGATCTGTTCGCTGATGTTGATGCAGAAGAACTTATACAGAAATTGGCTCTTTATTCGGAGAATTACTCTGTTCTAGCAGGATACAAATCTTCTGGAAATGATAGAATAGATAAAAAAATTGCAGATTTGAAAATTGTGGAAGCATCTGGGTTTTACTCATTCATCCTAGGAATATTGAACTTATATACTGATAAAAAATTAACATCAGAGGACTGTTTGTCAATTTTGGACTCTATTTTTGTTTATATAACACGACGCCGTATTTTACGTTTAACCCAAGCAGAAAATAAAAATGCTCCACAATTGGTTAAATATTTTGATAAGTTAATAGAAAGCGCAGATAAAAAAGATAAAATGTTGTCTATACTTTCTGATCAACAATATGCTCTAAGATTACCAAATGATAATGAAATATCTTCATATTTGCTTGGAGTTGATGCAAATTTCTACAATTTGAGAATTTGTAAATTTATATTTACTTTGATAGAAGAAAATATTACTAAAAGTCGACCAATAAATGATATGAACTTGCAAATTGAACATATTATGCCTCAAACGTTAAATGAGGGATGGAAAAATATGTTAGGGCAAGAATATCAACGCATTTATGATGGTTATGTCAATAATATAGGAAACCTTACACTTATTAGGCACAATCAAGAACTTGGAAATAAATCTTTTTCCTATAAGAAAGATGTTTACATTAATAATTCTGGCATGCAAATTTCTAAAAATTATATAATTGATCAAAACGTTTGGAGTGAAGATCAAATAAAAGGCAGGGCTAGTTATTTGATCAATTTGTTAGTTGATAAAATTATTCCCGTTTCAGAGAAATTAAAAACATCTAATAACTATTCAATTGAAAAGAAACAGGGATCTTCTAGATTCTCGTTCGCTGAGGTCGATTTAATAGGTAAAACAATAACCTATTTTGATGATGCCATGATTCAAGCAGAAGTAATCGGAGATAAAGAAGTAAGATTTGAGGGGGAAATATGGCATTTATCACCATTAACAAGAGAAATTGAAACCAGAAAAAATCGTCGAACAAAATCAGGAGCTTATTGGGGAATAGACAAATGGACGTATCAAGGGAAAACGTTAGAAACCTTAATGCGCGAGCTGACAGAAGACGAGTAGATGAAAAGTCAAAAAATGCTCTATTCTATCTTCTCTTTTCCATTGTGTCCCAGTTTTCGGGTTTGATAACTTTGACGTGCAAAGAGCATACATAAAAGTACCAACTGCATACATGATTTGGGTATTTTTAATTGTATGAACAAAGTTGATGAAATAAAAATATATCTATTCTTAACATTTATCACTTGAAAAATAGAAAAATAAGTGTATTATAATAATTGCCTATAAAGAGTGTGCGAGAGACAAGCTCAATGACCACACAGCAACCTTCCGAATAGGAAAAGGTGCTAATGCTTGAACGATGGGGAAGATAATAACCTATCGTAACTGATGGGTTTATTTTTTGCTCTCTTTTAGGTTTGTTTATAATTTAACTTAAAGGAGATTAAAATGCAAAAATTGTTCGATTACTGCAAAAAACGTGAAGCTGAGATATACAAGCAAATCGCTACTATGAATTTGCCGATAACAGTTAAAGCGGCAATGTACACTTGTAAAACAAGAGAGATGGACAGATTAATAAAACAATCATCTTTCCCCTTGACAACTAAAACACCCGTCATTAAAATGAGAACAAAAAGAGAACATTATAATGACGATGCTAAAGGAACACATTATTGCATTAGTTGATTGTGACTGCTTTTTTGTCAGTTGTGAACGAGTGGATAATCCTAAATTAAATGGAAAACCCGTGTGTGTTACAACAGGTGCAAGCAGCAAAGGAATTGTTGTGTCTCGTTCTAATGAAGCCAAAGCACTTGGTATCAAAATGGGTGCCCCTATGTTTCAATTGGAAGGAAAGTATAACAATGTGCATTACATTCCTGCACGACATACACGTTATGGAGAGATTTCTAAGCAGGTTATGGATGCCTTGCGGGAGTTTACACCTGATGTTGAAGAAGTATCAGTAGATGAAGCATACCTTGATTTAACAGGAATGGACAAGATGTACGGGATGACTTATGAAGATTTGGTCAGAAAGATACGCTCTACCGTTTTAGAGAAAACAAAAGTTCCTGTGTCAATCGGTTTATCTACCAGCAAAACATTAGCAAAACTTGCAAGTGACAAAGCCAAAAAGACAGGTGGCATCTTTATTATTCCACCAGACAATGTAATGGAAATCTTAAAAGGCATTGAATTGGAAGAAATCTGCGGCATCAACCATCAAACAGCTATTAACTTTTGGAAAAAAGGTGTTTACACTTTGGAAGATTTTTTATCCAAAAAACCTTGTTGGGTGCGTCAGGCATTTGGCATCAATGGGGAAAGATTACGGTATGAGTTGGCTGGAACATCTGTATCTCCCGTTAATCCTGTAGAAGAAGCCCCACAATCCATACAGGATACAAGGGCTTTAGAAGATTTCACGGACAATTTGGCTGTTTTGGAAAGCACTTTGCCGTATCATGTCCACAGAGCATCTCGGAAGTTGCGTAAATGGGATGGATATTGTGGCGTTCTGTCGGTAATGCTGCGGACAAAGGATTTTAAGGTCGTTGAAACAGAAATCAAACTGGACAAGCCAACCAATTCAGAACAAACACTTTTGCGCAAATCACATGAGTTAATCAAAGTAATTTACAAACCAAGGACTTTATATCGTTCTGTTGGGATTACATTACGGAATCTGGTATTTGGAAAAGTAGAGCAACAATCACTTTTTGAAGAAATTGAACGAGAAGATGACAAACTTTCTCACCTGATAGACGATTTGGAAAAGAAATACGGCAAACAAGTCGTGAAATTGGGTGGGTAAAGGGTTGATTTTTAGGCAAAACATACATATGTAAATGAATGGACTATTAAGAAATTGGGAAAATAATGGATAAAGAAAACAAAAATATTAATTCGTTAGTAAATGCACATAAAAAATTATTAGATGATTTAATTATGCACGGAAAAACAATTAAATTACAATTCGACACTAATGAAAATAAAATTTATTCTGTATTTTTAGAACGACAAATATCATTGGCAAAATCAATTGAAATTCTATTGAGAAAAAAACAATTCTATGATGCTTGTATTTTAGCATCATCTTTAGCTGAAAACTTCATTTTAGTAAAATATTTGATTGTGTATGAAAAAATAGATGATTTTGTCGATTTCCATTGTATAGAAACATTTCCAATGATTAAACAAAATCCGAAATTGCAACAAGAAGCTTTAGAAGTGATAGAAACGCATAACCTAAGAAGATTTCTAAAACAAAGGAAGACAAAGGGAAAAATTGATTTGTTGGATTCCAATAATTACATCGCTCCGTGGAAAAATATTCAAGCAATGGTAGACCAAATTGTAAAAAAAGGAGATGAGGATATTAAATCTTTAAAGTTTAACTACGATATACTATGCTCCTATAAACATTCTGGGCCTTATACTTTACTCTCCAGAAAATTTGGGGCTCCTCCGGAAAATGATGCGATGATTGTTTTAGGAATAACATGTATGGTTCTTTTACATCAATTTGCTGTAGTAGCACAGAATCCAAATAGTATTTTCTTTCAAAAACAAGTAAAATTAAAAGAAAAATTTGAACATTTGATGGAAACTGTTAAACAATTTGAAGAAAACAGAAAAAAAGAACATTTTTCTTGATTCTTTTCAAAAACTTACATAAACTAAAAGCCATGTAAAACTTTCTATCAAACGAGGTTGAAAATGGCAGTAAAAAGTAACGCAAATATAGGTTTTGAAAAGCAAATTTGGGGAGCTGCTTGCGAACTGTGGGGACATATACCCGCAGCAGATTATCGCAAGGTTATCGTAGGACTTATCTTTCTGCGTTATATTTCATTTGCATTTGAAAAGCGTTATCAAGAATTGGTTGCCGAAGGCGATGGTTTTGAAAACGACAAAGATGCCTATATTGAGGAAGGAATTTTCTACGTTCCGAAAGCAGCTCGTTGGAGTAAAATAGCTGCAGCTGCGCATACTCCTGAAATAGGAATGGTAATTGACGAAGCCATGCGGGCTATTGAGGCAGAAAACAAATCATTGAAAAATGTTTTACCTAAAAACTATGCCAGCCAAGATTTGGACAAACGTGTCCTGGGTAATGTCGTGGATTTGTTTACAAACAATATCGATATGTCTGAAACAGACAAAGACAAGGACTTGCTGGGCAGAACTTATGAATACTGTATTGCCCAATTCGCCGCTTACGAAGGAACAAAAGGTGGCGAATTCTATACACCGTCCAGTATTGTTCGCACAATTGTAGAAGTTTTAAAACCTTTTGACAATTGCCGAGTGTATGACCCTTGTTGTGGTTCGGGTGGTATGTTTGTGCAATCCGTTAAATTCTTGCAAGCGCACAGTGGTAATCGCAACCGAATTTCCGTTTATGGTCAAGAATCCAACGCAGACACATGGAAAATGGCAAAAATGAATATGGCTATTCGTGGAATTGATGCCAATTTAGGTCCTTATCAAGCAGATACATTCTTTAACGATTTACATCAGCATGAAAAGTTTGATTTTATTATGGCAAATCCACCATTTAATTTGTCAAATTGGGGACAAGATAAATTGTTGGATGATGTGCGCTGGCAATATGGAATTCCTCCGGCAAGCAATGCCAACTACGCATGGATACAACACATGATACACCACCTTGCACCAAATGGTAAAATCGGTTTGGTTTTGGCAAACGGAGCACTTTCTTCTACCAACAGTGGCGAAGGTGATATTCGGCAGAAAATCATAGAGGCAGATTTGGTTGAGGGCATTATTGCTCTGCCGACACAACTGTTCTACAGCGTTACAATTCCTGTCACTTTGTGGTTCATTAGTAAGAATAAGCAACAAAAAGGACGTACAGTTTTTATTGATGCCCGCAAAATGGGTTATATGGTAGACAGAAAGCATCGTGATTTTACAGATACCGACATTCAAAAGATAGCTGATACTTTTGCAGCATTTCAAAACGGAACTTTACAAAATGTAAAAGGTTTCTGTGCTGTAGCAACAACCGAGGAAATTGCCAAACAAGATTACATTTTGACCCCTGGTCGTTATGTGGGGATAGAGGAACAAGCTGATGATGGTGAACCGTTTGAAGATAAGATGAAACGATTGACTTCTGAACTTTCCGAGATGTTTAAGCAATCTTCCACCCTCCAAGAAGAAATCAAAACCAAACTGAAACAGATTGGATGGGAGGTTAAATGATGATACGTATTTTATTAATTTTAGGAATCTTATTATTACTACTAACTTTTGGGTATATTTTTGACTTTTCGATGGATGAAATAAAAATTTGTTTTAAAGACCATCCTGATAGTTTGCTTATTTTATTAGCTCTTTTGGGTTATTTATTTATAAATTTAGTTTCAAAATGTAAAAGACAGCAAGAAGGATTAGAGGCACCCGAAACAAAAAAGAATGAAACATTAGAAAAATTACAGGAACGCATTGTGATTCCGCAAAAAAAATCCGTAGTAACTGTTCGAGAAATTAAAAATAAAGCACGAAATAGAAAAGATGCAGAATTAGAAGAAATTTTTAAATGTATAGAAAAACGTAAGTATGAATTAGTTATATCTAAAATAAGAGATAAATTGAAAACAACAGAAAATGAAAAAATAGAATTTTTGTGCAGATTCACTCTTTATTACACATACCTTGAATATGAAAACGATCAATATCTTAGTGATATAATTGATAATTTACAAAAACTTATTCCATTGGTAAAAAAATACTCAAAAGAATATCGTTTATATCTGGAAGTTCGTTACAGTCTAATGGTAGCCTATGCGAAACAAAATAAATTTGAAAATGTTAAAAAAGAAAATTATGACTTATTAAAAGAAATGAAAAATAATCCAGAATTTTCTTCTGATATGAAATACAGATGTTATAATATGCAAGCTGCTGTTTATTTAGAAGAAAACAATATTCCATATGCTATGGGATATTTTGATAAAGCTTTGGAATACAGCGAAAATGATTTCGATATTTTATTTAACATGGCATTAACGTATCATTATATGTGCAATGATATTGATAAGTGCCTAGAGTATATAGATAAAATCGATCCAACCCAAATTAGTGAGAATGATGAACGTTATCGTTTACTCGTTGATGTACAGTGTTATTGTTTAGCATTAAAAAAAGATTATTTTAAAGCATATGAAATCATGGATAATTATCTTAATTTTAGTAATGATAGATCTTATCACATAGAAGCTAATAAAGCTTATATTGCTTATAAATTAAATAAATTTGATGAAGCACAAAAACTTGTTGATGAAGTTTTATCTATGGTATCTGAAGCAACGGCTATTAATGTCCGAGGTATGCTGCAACTTGATACAAGCAAATATGAAGAGGCATATCATAATTTTAAAAGTATTATAAGCGAATTTATTGATGGTGATAAATACTTTCTTGGTGAAATTTACTATCATTGTTCTTATGCTTGCTTGAAACTCAACAAAGTTGAAGAAGCAATTGATTATTTCAATAAAGCAAAAGAAACGAATTATAACGATTTTAATGGCGATTACATTGTCGATCTAGATGTAGCACAACAAGAACACAGCAAATCTAAAGAAAAAAAGGATTGTAGCAATGACTGATTGGCAAGAGGTAAAATTAGGCGATATTGCAACTATTACGATGGGTCAATCTCCCAAATCTGAATTTTACAATTCAACGGGTAAAGGGTTGCCTTTTCTTCAAGGTAATAGAACATTTGGGCTGAAATATCCAACATTTGATACATACACAACTAATCCAACGAAAATTGCAGAAGCTGGGGATATTATTATGAGTGTCCGTGCCCCTGTCGGAGATTTAAATATAACGCCTCAAAAAATATGTCTAGGCCGAGGAGTTTGTTCCTTGCGTATGAAAAATGGCGATCAAGCTTTCTTGTATTATCTAATGAAATATAATAACACTTCGTTGCTTAACAGAGAAAGTGGGACAATATTTGGTTCTGTAAATAAGAGTGATATAGAAAGCTTAATAGTTAATATTCCTAACGGCGAGGTGCAGAAGAAGATTGCGGGGGTGTTGGGAGCGCTGGATGATAAGATAGAGCTGAACAACAAAATCAATCAAAACCTAGAACTCCAAGCCCAAGCCCTCTTTAAATCCTGGTTCGTAGATTTTGAACCATTTGGCGGAACAAAGCCCTCAGATTGGAAAGAAATACAATTGTCAGAAATAGCTGATTTTATTGGTGGTTATTCGTATAAAGGAACAGAATTACGACAATCCTTAACCGCGATGGCTACAATAAAAAATTTTGATAGAAATGGGGGATTTAAGTTGGATGGTTATAAGGAAATTGAACCATCTGCCAAGCTAAAACGAAATCAATATGTTGAGTTGTTTGATACGTTAGTAGCTCACACAGATTTAACCCAAAATGCAGAGGTAATTGGTAATGCAGAGATGCTTTTAACTAAGGGAAAATATAAAGATATTATAATATCAATGGATGTTGTAAAAGTTATGCCTAAAAATGGAATTTCTAAATATCTATTAGCAGCAATTTTGAAAGATTCTCGTTTTAAACAGCATTGTTTGGGATATGTTAATGGGACAACGGTGTTACATCTCAGTAAAAGAGCATTACCAGAATATGGTTTAATTTTTCCAAAGGATGTAAAGATTTTAGATAAAATTTCATGTTTATTTGAAGATTTGTATAAGAAAATTGCGTTAAACATTGAAGAAAATATGAGGTTATCTGGACTTCGAGACACGTTATTACCCAAACTCATGTCCGGCGAAATCAATGTTGATAATGTAGATATTTCACAATTAAAGGATACCCCATGACCCGTAAAAATATCTTTGAAATATTAGAAAGTAAATACAATCCAACCAATGAATTATTTAAAATAGCAACTCTTTTTGGGGACAAGAGCATTATACATACTTTTACCATGCTGTTAGGAAAAGAAGTAACAAATCGCTATTCTATAGAAGAAAAAGTTAATGATATTTTTTCTAGTTGGAAAAGTAGAGGTACGTGCATAAGCTGTGAAGATATGAGAAACGAACTGGGGATAAATGAGATTTTTAAAAAATTTGGAAAAATTCCAACGGATGATATTATTTGTTGTTTGGAATACTATAAAAATATTTACTTTTTGTTTGTTAACAGAGTCAAACCTGTTTTACAAAATTACAAATATACCAATAGTTTTCATATGTTGAATTCCAATATGGACACATTATTAGATCACCTTAATTATGATCAATATTGCTTTAAAGATCAGGAAAAAGTTATACTAGTTCCCAAAAATCCTGCTGCAACTGCTGTAGCAGAGATTTCATCTGAAGATACAGCTATGGCAATATTGAAATATCATCACGCATCATTAAAGGGACAAATAGAAGAAAAAAGGGATCTTTTGAGACGAATAGCAAAAGAGTATGAACCTATACTAGATAATGGTGTTAATGGTTTTAATGATTATTTTAAAAGAGCTAATGATTTATTAAACAATTTGGATATTCGTCACAACAATAAAGTTGGGAAAAAGAAAAATGAGTTAGTTACCAATCTAACAAATGAAGAATTAGAAAAATGGTATGATGAACTTTATCAGTTGCTTTTATTTTGTGTTTTGATTAAAGATAATAAGGAACGTAAAGAAAGAATAGAAGAATTTCTTAATACTAAAAGAAAGGATGCAAAATGACAGATACTTTCATCAATCCGGTAAGTGAAGAAGCTTATGAAAACACTGTGATAGAGTTGTTTGAGGGAATGGGATATCGTCATGTCTATGGACCGGATTTGGAAAATCGGGATTTTTATTCACCTTTATATGAGGATGAGTTGATTGATGCGTTGCATCGTTTGAATCCCAAATTACCGGAAACAGCAATTAAAGAAGCTTATGCAAAATTAAAGAACTTTGAAAATGCGGAATTGGTGCAGAAAAATACCATTTTTATGGATTATTTGCAAAACGGAATTACTGTTCACTATACTGAAAGAGGTGAAGCAAAAGATACCATTGTTTATTTGATAGATTACAACGACACCGATAAAAACTCTTTCATTGTGGCAAATCAGTGGACTTTTATAGAAAACAGCGAGAAACGTCCGGATGTTTTGTTGTTTGTGAACGGATTGCCTTTGGTTTTAATGGAATTAAAATCTCCTTCCCGTGAAGAAACGGATGTATCGGCAGCATATCGTCAAATTCAAAACTACAAACACGAAATACCATCAATGTTTGTGTATAATGCAATTTGTGTGATGAGTGATTTGTTGACATCCAAAGCAGGAACAATCACTTCTGATGAAGCTCGATTTATGGAATGGAAAACTGTGGATGGTCAATACGAAAATACAAAACAAGCGCAGTTTGATACATTCTTCAACGGGATATTTCAAAAGGACCGGTTATTAGATATTTTGAAGAACTTTATTTGCTTTTCCGTTGAAAATAAAGGCAGTATAAAGATTTTAGCAGGATATCATCAATACTTTGCGGTTAAGAAAGCAATCGCATCAACTCAAAAAGCAACCGAAACAGATGGCAAAGGGGGTGTGTTTTGGCATACACAAGGTAGCGGGAAATCTTTATCTATGGTATTTTATGCACATTTATTGCAAACTGCTTTAGATAGTCCAACTATTGTGGTGCTAACCGACCGTAATGATTTGGATGACCAACTATACGGACAATTTTCAAAATGTAAGGACTTTTTAAGACAAGACCCCATTCAAGCAGAAAGTCGAGAAGATTTGAAAAATTTGTTAAATGGTATAAAAGCCAATTGGATTTTCTTTACAACCATGCAAAAGTTTGAAGAGGCAGAAGAACCGCTTTCTGAACGTAGAAACATTGTTGTAATTGCTGATGAAGCACATCGAGGACAATATGGGTTGGCTGAAAAAATAACCAAAGACGGACAAATCAAGGTCGGAACGGCACGTATTATCCGTGACAGCTTACCAAATGCAACATATATTGGGTTCACAGGAACGCCTCTTTCGAAAAAGGATAGAAATACTCGCGAAGTATTTGGCAATTACATTGATATCTATGATATGACACAATCTGTTGAAGATGGTGCAACACGACCTGTTTACTATGAAAGCCGTGTTATTAAATTAAATTTGGATAAAGAAACCTTAAAGAAAATTGATGATGAATATGATTTAATGGCACAAAGGGCAGATCCTGCTGTTATCGAAGCCAGCAAAAAGAAACTGGGACAAATGGAAGCCATTTTAGGTAATGAAAACACCATTCGTTCATTAGTAGATGACATCATAGACCATTATGAAAACTATCGAGAAAACTTATTAACCGGTAAAGCAATGATTGTCGCTTATTCAAGACCAATCGCATTGAAGATATATGAGCAAATTTTAAAATTACGTCCAAACTGGAAAGAAAAAGTAGCGGTTGTGATGACTTCTAGTAACGATGATCCTGAAGATTGGCGACAAATTATTGGAAACAAAGCTCATAAAGAAGCATTAGCACGTAAATTTAAAGACAACAAAGACCCTCTGAAAATAGCAATTGTTGTGGATATGTGGTTAACCGGATTTGATGTGCCTTCTTTGGCAACTATGTATGTTTATAAACCAATGATTGGGCATAATCTGATGCAGGCAATTGCCCGCGTCAATCGTGTGTTCGAAGATAAGCAAGGTGGACTTGTCGTTGATTATGTCGGAATTGCAAGTGCTTTGAAACAAGCCATGAACGATTATACAGTTCGTGATAAAAAGAACTATGGCGATATGGATATTACTAAGACGGCACTAAAACAGTTTGAAGAAAAACTGCAAGTTTGCCGTGATTTATTACATGGCTTTGATTATAAACAATTTATGACTGGAAATAACTTAACTCGTGCCGGACTTATCAGTGATGCCGTGAACTTTGTTATTGGAACGGCAGAGAAAAAGGATCAATTTATTAAACAAGCGTTGATGTTGCATCAAGCATTATCGCTTTGTTCGTCTTTGGTTAAAGAGAAAGAACGTATAGAAGCTGCCTTTATGGAAGCTGTTCGTGTGTTAATTGTACGCCTAACCAATGCAGGTGGTGATAAAAAGATTTCATTAAAGGAAATGAATGAACGCATCAATGAACTTTTAAAACAAAGTATCAAAAGTGATGGTGTTATCAATCTGTTTTCGGATGTTAAAGAAGAATTCAATCTATTTAGCCAAAACTTCTTAGAAGAAATATCCAAAATGAAACAGAAGAACCTAGCTGTTGAGTTGTTGAAAAGATTAATTGCAGAACAAATTTCTGTGTATCGTAGAACAAATGTTGTACGTTCTGAAACATTTAGTGAAATGATACAAGCTGTAATGAACCGTTACTTGAATGGTATGTTGACTAATGAACAAGTTATAGAAGAGTTATTAAAACTTGCAAAACAAATCGTCATAGCTCAAAAAGAAGGTGCTGACTTGGGATTAACTTCGGAAGAAGTTGCATTCTATGATGCTTTAACAAAGCCACAAGCAGTCAAGGACTTTTATGAAAATGATGAATTAATAGCAATTACAAAAGAGCTAACTGAAACGCTTCGCAAAAATAAAACCATAGATTGGCAAAAGCGTGAAACTGCTAGAGCCAAAATGCGCATGCTTATCAAAAAGCTTCTTAAAAAACACAAATATCCACCCGAAGGAGTTGATGACGCTGTCGAAACTGTGATGACTCAATGCGAACTTTGGACAGACAATGTGATGGAAGTATAAGTATAGCTACTCCTTCCACACATCCTCTCGCTTCAAAAACCGACACATAGTGGTTGGATGGACATTTAGGATTTTTGCAATCTTGGCTTGGCTGAGACCCTTGTCTAGAAGTTCTTTGATTTTCCTGCGATTTTTGGACAGTTTCAAACATTTTGATTGCGCACCAAGCGGTCTGCCCAACTTAACCTTTTGCTTTTTAAGTTTATCCAATGACATTTTGATACGGTTTGAGATTAAATCTCTTTCAATCTCAGCAGCTAAACCAAACGTGTAAGCCATAATCTTTGATTGCAAATCATTCTTAAACGCATAGTTTTCCTTGATACTGATGACTTTTACATCTTTATTGATAGCATCTTGTAAAATACCAGCCAACTCATATAGATTACGAGCCAAACGGCTGATTTCTGTAATAATAATGGTATCTCCGGCAACAACTTTGCCCATTAAGACACCTAATTCTCTTTTTGATAAAGGTTTGCGAGAGCTGATATTTTCTTCAACCCATTTATCTACCTTCAATTTGTTGCGTTTTGCATACTCTTTAATAGCAAAGTGCTGATTGGAACAAGTTTGCTTTTTCTCCATAGAACACCGACAATATCCGTAAATCATAATCAATCCTTTTTCTTTTATTTATTGAAAATCAAAGGACTTTCGGTTGGAAAAACATTTGCATTTAAACATTTGATAAAATGCAAACACTTTTTGAGATGAAAGAAAGTGTTAAAATTTTTTATCTATTCCTTTGGAGATATTGAAAAACCAATAAAATGGCGAGATTTAATACAGTAGTAAAAGGAAACTTCAAAGAAGGAAAATAAAGGCATTACATAATCAAATGTTTATGTAATGTAATCGCATGGGAAAGATACTCTTTATTGCACTGTTATTTTTGAGCATTTCTGCGAAGGCAGAAGTGGAAGTACATTTTTCTCCATCCAAAGATTGCGAGAATGCCCTTGTAGAAAGAATTAACGCATCCAAGAAAAACATTGATGCTGCGGTTTATTCTATAAACAACAAAAGCATCGTCAATGCTTTGAAACAAGCACATGACAGAGGTATTCAAATCAGAATTTTAACGGATAGGTTACAAGCAGCTGGGAATTCTTCTGCCGTTAAAGATTTGCGCAACTATGGCATAAACATTCGAGTTCATACCAGAAACAAGATAGAACATAACAAGTTTGCTATATTTGACGGCAAGAAGGCAAGCACAGGTTCATATAACTGGACAAACCCAGCATCTGATAAGAACAGTGAGAATTGCGTATTCTTTTCTGAAGATGAAAAGGTAGTTGGAGAATTCCAGAACAGATTTAACTATCTGTGGCAAATCAACACTGCCGAAAAATCAGAAGAATGGTTTAACAAGAAGCAGTAATGCTGTAAATTTCTTGACTCATTTAGAATCCTAAACTACAATCCAAACATATACCAACAAAGAAAGGAAAAATCATGAAAAAATTATTTGCAACATTGATGATTTTATTAACAGGATTAACAGCAACAGCAAAGGGGGCAGATATGTCAAATGCAAAAGTACTAGTGGTTTATTTTTCAAGAACTGGTGAACAATATAGTGTTGGGAACATCACCGAAGGTAATACTGCCATTGTAGCAAAAATGATTGCCGAGAAAACCAAGGGTGATTTGTTTGAAATTAAACTCAAAAACGATGCTTATCCAACAGAATATCATCCTTTAACAGAAGTAGCAAAACAGGAAAAGAAAGCAAATGCTCGTCCTGAAATTATCGGAAAAGTGGATAATTTTGCCGATTATGATGTTGTGTTTATCGGAAGCCCAAACTGGTGGAGTGATATGCCAATGGCAGTTTATACCTTTATGGAACAATATGATTGGACGGGCAAGAAAGTTGCTCCATTTGTGACACATGAAGGAAGCGGATTGTCTTCTATTCCAAGCAGTATTGAAAAAACGACCAAAGCCGAAGTATTAAAAGGATTTTCTCTTTACGGACATGAAGCTCAAAACGAAAGAGAAGACTCCAAAATCAAAGTGGATTCTTGGTTGGAAAAGTTGGGATTCTAAATGAAAAAGTATATCCAACCGATACGCTTTTTGGTACAAGTTCTGTTTATGGTAGGACTTTTGCTACCATTCTTACCGTTTGCGGACAAAGTGGGACAACAGATTTGGATTTCAATTCTGTTTGTCGGTGTATTCTTTTGCGGTTGGATATGTCCTTTTGGTGCACTGCAAGATTGGATTGGATGGGTAGCAAAAAAGATTCATTTGCCAAGATTTAAGATACCACAGAAATATCAACAATATGTGCAACTATGCAGATACTTTCTGTATGGACTCAGTATGATGAACATCACACTTGGCTTTTTGAACGCTCGTTTCTTTTTTGGACATAGTGCGATGAAAGGTATGTGGGATTGGGTAAATGGTTCAGTTATGATTACCTTTCTAATTCTAACATTGTTTACAGACCGTCCATTTTGCAACTACTTTTGTATGAAAGGTGCTTCTTTGGGCGTTTGGAGTGTTCTTCGTCCGTTTGGTATTGCCAGGGATGAAAAGAAGTGTATTCATTGTCATCTGTGCGACAAAGTATGCCCGATGAATATTTGTGTAGAAAGAACAAACTTTTTACGCCATCCGAATTGCATCAACTGCATGCAATGTATGTGCAAATGCCCGAAGAATTGTATCAAATTCAAATTGATGAATATAAACCAATCCCTCAAGAAAAAATAATTACACCACTACATTCTCCACAGCATTTGAGAGCATGGTTTCATTATAGTTGAAATACCGTTGCGTAGTAGCAATGTTGCGGTGGTTGGCAAGTTTTTGAACTAAACAGATGTTAGTGCCAGCATTGATTAAACGACTTACAAACAAATGCCTACCTAAATGACTTGCTCCTTCAATGTTGAACTTCTTGTAAATTGTAGAAAATATCCGAGAGATTGACACTCTATTGAATGGTTTTCCTAACTTTTGTGAAGTAAAAAGGTAAGTTTCAGGGGTAATTTCTTCATTTCTACTCTTCAAATACACCAAATATTCCTTAAATTCTTTCTTCATTTGTGAGTTAAGGTAATAAGAACACCCGAACTTACCTTTGTTCTTGTCAGAATCTAAACAAATAACATCCTTTACCTTCAAATCTGGCGTATAAACATCTGCTACTTGAAGATAAGCAAAGTTAATACTTCTCATACCATTCAAAGAACATAAGAACATCATTCTGATTTGTTCGGCATGTCTCATCCCAGAGATGTAAGTTAAAATATCTTTGATTTTTTTATCATCTATAAAAACTTGGTTTACCATTTTACAATCCTTTCGTTAAAATTACTTTTTGAAGCGACACGATCTGATCAACACACTTTTACAAAGTCGTCAAGATCGAAAAATGAAAAAATGTTAAAAAAAGTGATTTTTATGAATAAATTTTAACATTTTGAAATGATGCATAAAATCTGCTTTTCCAAGATTCCTGCTTTTCTGCGCCATTCAGAAATAATGTTAAAAAATGCACATTTTTTAACATTCTGAATTTCCGTTGATTTTTTAGCATTTTTGTGATACTATGCTTCTACATTTTTAATTTTGAGGTTTAGGCAATGCCATCAACAAAACTGTATTATTTCCAAAATGAACAAGAGGCAAATGAGTTTTTGTACGGTTCTGCAAATCGTTACAACAATGCAAATATATCTTATGAAGAAGATGTTTTTCCTCAAATTTTACAAAACTTCTTAGAAAGTCAACATAATGACATTCCAATGCATGGAGAAAAATTTTTTCAAGAAAAAGAAAATATCATATCAGGAATTTGTCGTTTATATAGAAGTTTGCCTATCTTAAAGAATTATATAGATGCGAATTATGCTTTTTCACCATATATGGTATTAGATCTTAATCCTAACAATTATATTGAAAAAATTAAAGAATATGGACAAAAAGGAAAAATTTTATCACTGTTAGCAAATTTAAAACGTCCAAAGAACCTGTGCACAGAAGAACTGATAGAAATTTTAGATTTCTTAAATTGCATAGGTTCTTCTGTAAAAATAAAATCTTTTTTACCAACATCAATTATACCTGCTTTTAAAAGATACTTTTTATCATGTTTTGACGAATTGATTGGCTTTTTTCCCAATAATGAGCTGTCAAATCTTCTAGAGAAAATTGAATTTAAACAAGAAAAATGCACAGCAAAAAAACACCATAAGAACGGATACAGAATACATCCTTATGGGCATGGTTCGAGTGTTCTATATGAACATTTAAACATTTCAGAACAATTATTCGAAAAAACTATCTCTGATGAATCGAGATTATTACATGAGGTATTTTTCCATGATTGCCATTTTTCTTTCACCAAAGCAAACTCAGAAACTAAAAGTAACATTATTTTGCATTTTGAAAATTGTGTTTTTGAGAACACCTTCAACTTAAATGAATTAATTAGGCGAAGTGTTGAATTTAAAAACTGTATTTTTGAAGGAGAAATAAATTTAAACGAATGCTTCATTACAGCCGATATTTCTTTCATAAACTGCATTTTTAAAGAGAAAAGTTCTTTACTACTTGAAAACGTAGATTTTAACAAAAAGATTAATAAATTACATTTTACACTTGAAAATTGTATAATAAATGGAATTTTTAGCATTCAAACACAAGTTTTTTATCCTGAGTTACACATCAGAAATGTTGCTTTTTGTAAGCCATTTAACATAGAAACAGAAAAATTTATACATCTGCCTGAAATAAGTAATATTTGTTTTCCATCGTTATCTTCATCTCAAATAAATACAGCTCGCAAAAAATTATATGCAATTCTGCTAAAAAGTGGTTATGAAGAACAAGCAAATGATTTGGAAATTCTCATTAAAAAGGAAGGAACAGAAAAAGGTGATTTTGACTATTATAAATATCAAAAAGCAAAAGAAGAAGGAATGTTAGATTTGGCACAAGCAGCAAAATATCTAAACATGAAAAGAACTTCTTTGAATATGAAAAGGGCAAAAGATAAAAAACAAATTACAGGAACATCTTTGCCATTTATTCAGCAAGGAAGAAAAATTTTATATCCATTAGAAGCACTTGAAGCATTCAGAAAAAATGACTTGTTAAAGTTAAAAGAATTAAGAAAAAAATATCCAATCCCGATAAAATAAAAGTCATTTTCGTCTGATTACGTTATGTCACCCTTTAGCAACCAATCAAGAACATTTATGCGCTTAATCCCATTTGTATTACCTTCACCAAAATCTAAAGACAAGAGATATTTTGGATAATTGTCTTGGATTTGCTCTAATGGACGTATTTCTCTTTCAAAATTGTCCTTATCCAAGGTATACAAAGCAACTTGGTAATATTCAAGTATTCCGCCTGCTTTTTGAGCAACAAAATCTACTTCTATGTCCTTGCGTTCACCTTTGCTTTGAACAGTAATCGTTCCAACATTTACTTTATAACCACGGCGTAACAATTCCAAAAATACAACATTTTCTAACACATGCCCTAAATCCCTATCTTCGTGTCCAAGTAATACGGACCTAAGTCCCAAATCACATACGTAGTATTTGGCATTACCATTCAGCATTTGCTTACCTTTGATATCATAACGGTCACATTTATAGACAAGATAGCTGTCTATCAACCCTTTGATATATAAATCAATCGTTGGTACAGATATTTGCCGTCCACTGCTTTTTAGCACTTTTTCAATATTTCGTAAGGAAGTTTCATTTCCAATATTATCAAACAAGTAATTAACAAAGACATCCAATTTATCCGACTGTGCAATATTAAAACGCTTTACTACATCTTTTTGAATGGTGTTCAGATAAACCGTATTTAACAAATAATCGCTGATTAATTGACGGTCTCCGTTAAATGCCAATGTTTGCGGAAATCCACTTTCTGTTATGTAACGATTATACACAGCATTTTCGTTAAGAGCTTCATCTTTATGACTGAGCATATATGCCGTATGATACTCTTTGAAAGAAAATGGCTGCATCTTGATTTCTACATAACGACCTCCAAAAGAATTTGCTAAATCACTTGAAAACATATACGCATTTGAACCAGTTAAATAAACATCAACATTTTCCTGCAATCGTAGAGCATTTGCTACCTGCTGCCAATTTTCTACTAACTGGACTTCATCAATGAAAACATAGCACATTTTACCCTTGACCAACTTTGAAAGAATAAAATCCAACAGGGTATTATAATCTGACAATAATAGCTTATCATTCAAAGTTAAACCAATTTTGCGTACTTGTAGCGGGTCTTCCAAATTAATTGCTACGATTTGAGATTTTTGAACTTTTTTTGTTTTCAGAAGATAATCTTGAAACAATGTAAAAAGTTTGGATTTTCCACAACGTCTGACACCCGTTACAATTTTTACCAAATCCTCTTTATCTTTCCATGCCTTTAACTTCTCTAAATAAAATGGTCTTTCAATCAAGTGTTCTTTTGCCATAATTATCTCCTTTCTTATAGATATTATAACAAAATAAAATTTCATGTCAACACTTTTTGTAAAATATATTTAACAAAAATGCTTCTTAAAGCAGTTTTGTAAAATGAAGTATTTGTAAAAAAGATTGATTTTTACGACAAAATAAAAGTCATTTTCGTTTAATTTTACTCAAGTATTCTTTGAAATCATTGACGGCTGTGTCAATATCTTTTGTGCTTGACTGAGGACGAACTCCCACACGAGCAGCTTGGTCTGTCATACGAGTAAAGGACAAACCCTTGATAACTACAATCTTTTGCTGCTTTTTACTCCAACCATAAGCATCTATTTTGATGTCATAAAGGTCTGGCGTTTTAATGGCAAAGATATAAATGGTATCTCCATTCTGGCGAACTTTCCAGTTTGAACCATTCGTCCAGAGAGTGATTAACTCACCAACTTCAAAAGGAATGTGGTTTCTTGTAAAGATTCCACTTTCCTTTATCAGTATGTTCCAGACATCCGGGAGAGTTCTTGTCAGTTCATCTCTGTTCTTCAACAAAGTATCCAAGTGATTAAAAAGTTTTTTTAATTGTTCCATATCTCTATTTATCATTTCAGATTCCATTTATAAATCAAAAACACTTTTATAGATTTCTTGAATTTCTACATAGTTTTCTCTTTTAATCATATCTTTTTGCCAAACTGATAACTTAAAGTTATGCTTCTTCATTGTCTTTGTAACAAAGAAAAGTGTTGAGGGTTTAACCTTCGCCAGCATTCGTAGCAAAGAACCAAAATTTCTTCTATTATCCAAGTGTAGTCCATAGTATTTGTATTTGAAGAGCAACACCAATAATTTGTCCCAGTTCGGTTGGCAGAATTGATGAACCCATGGGAGTGGTTGGTTGTTAAAGGACTTTTGGATATCACCCCCTTTCAACAATATCTCCACCATCTCCATGTCTGGTTCAAATGTTGCGTATTTACATAGGGGCGTTTCTTCATTCCTACAATTTGGTTTGCCTAATATTGCTTCTTTAATTTGTTCTTTATCCATTTTTGTTTTCCTTTCATTTAATTTTCATCACACCAAAAGAATACTTTGTCTTTGTAAAAGAATTTCCATTCCCCTTGCGGACAATCTGTGTAGGGAATTTCTTGTTTGTAAAAAAGTTTCAGACCATCCTTAAATGTTATAACGGCTGTACTGTCATTCTTTACTTTCAATTTAATACCCACAAGGATTTTATCCATCTCCGGTTTAGTTTTCACAACACTTTCAACAAGGTCTAATAGCCAATATGCCTCGGCATTTTCACAAAATGTTTTTACTCCATCTGTATAGTCAAATGATAGGTTGGGATTTGTATGGTAATCCTCTGTTCCGTAACAAAGAGCCATCGCATTTAATAAGTTCCATTTTTTCTCATCAATCATAATGTCTTCCTTTCTTTTGGTCCATTACGATTGATCGATCAACACACTTTTACAAAAGCGTCAAGATCTAAAATTGCACTTTTTTAAAAATTTTTCTGTGAACTTATCCCTTTAGTTTATAGAGATGTTTTCATAACTACATCTGTGAACTTCCCAATGTCCACCTTTATCAGGACCAATACGGTGAAGCTTTCCTTCTTCTTTCAGTATAGAAATTTGTTTTGCTATGGCTCTTCTTGAAATTCCCAGTATGTTTGCCATCTCTGTTGTAGTTATATTTGGATTTTGTTTTGCCAATTCCAAAATTTTCTGTGAACTTTTCTGTGAACTTTTCTGTGAACTTTTTTCAATTTGAACTTGCATTTGGTTATTATCTAAAACATTCTTTTGTCCCAATAAAAGATTTCCAAAAAACTTATTTAGGTATTCCAATGTATAAGGAATATCATTTTCTAAGTTCTGATAATTGGCACGCACTAAAGCGTTGCGGAAATACTTAGCGTGTGCTTCGAACATATCGTTGTTGGTTTCAAAGCCAAGCGTATAAAGATATTTAATAATAAACACAGCTGTTGTTCTGGTGTTCCCTTCGGCAAAAGGATGTATTTGC
>JAGCVC010000006.1 GCA_017962565.1 Alphaproteobacteria bacterium
AAGATGCGGATCAAATTGTTGTGAGCCGGGACAAGATTGTTGTGCAGGAGAATGTATAGAGAAGGTAGAATGTCCGGAAAATCAAAGGTATGACTCAAACGCATGTGAATGCAGATGCGGAAAAGATGCAGCGGGAATGAGGTTGGAATCAGACGGAAAGGGAGGATGCAAATGTCCGACTGATTCAAACGGAAGACGAATGTCATTAGTCAATGGTTATTGCACCTGCGTAGAGGCAGGATTTACCGTTGTTGGTGGTAACTGTAAAAGAATGGATTGTCGTGGCGGTACAACAGGAAATACTTTTAATTGCTACATTGATAATGTATTTTGTGGTTATAATTGTGATTCAACAGGTCATACTTGCGGTAGCGGTATTTGTGATCCGAGTAATTGCAAGCCAGGGGAAGAATTTGTCAAAAAAGCGCGTCATAATAATGGAATGTATAACTATGCTTGTAAAAAACATGTTAGGAATGGATATGATTGTTATTATCATAAATGGGGCGGCTATGCATGTTATAAAAATGGTACATATTGCTGTGATACAACAAATACAACCACTTTTGAGTGTATGACTGGTCTGTGTGGAGATGAGAGTCTTTGCAAAAATGTAAAACCAAGTGCTTCGATGAACGGAAATTCATGTGATTTTTCAGATAGATTGACTTGTGGATATAACTCTGGAAAATGGGATTGCTATAAGTATGGATACTACTGTGCCACTTGTACAGCTGAACAAATCAGTAATGGGACTTGTTGTTCGGAGAATAAATGCCACGTATCGAGTACTACTGAGGCTACATACAATAGTGAAACAGATCGTTGTGAGTACAAAGTAGGAGATGATACAGTCAGTTGTTCGACAACTGCGGTCGGTTCTTCAGCACAGACGTGTTACGTCAATGGTGAAAAGAGATGTGGCATTTATACTTCCTATTATAATCGTCCGAATTATGCTTCTGGTCGGTGTCCAGAAGCTGCATCCAGTTGTCCCCCTGGAACAAAGTATGATCTTGTATGGAATGGTATTTATGATTGTAAAAATCAAACACCGAATGCTCCTGTTTGTATGTATAGCGATAACAATATAATGTGTGTATATGATGGAAAACAGTGTGGACAATTTTGTGATTATTTTGGAGGAAATTGCAAAAAAGTTTATCTTCCACAATGTGCATCAGAAGGGCATTGTACACAGAACGGGTATGATATGACAAACAATCCGTGTACTTGTGACGGTGCTGTTTCAAGTGGTCTTGTAACAGTAAAAGATGAAAACGGTAATGATATTCAAGAATATCACGAGTTCTGCTGTCCTGCTGGTCATACTTATACTAACGGTGGTTGCGCAATTATTTAAATTTTGAAAGGTTTTATGCTATGAAAAATGTTATTATTGGTGCAGGGCCGGCAGGTATAACTGCTGCATACCAATTATCAAAGCAAAAAAACATGGAAATTGAATTGGTAGAAAAATCCGACTTCATAGGCGGTATTTCGGCGACATTGGATTTTGACGGGAATAAAGTAGATTTGGGTCCGCATCGTTTTTATACAAAATCTGATCGTGTCCAAGACTTTTGGGAAAATATTTTACCTTTACAGGGGAAACCCACAATAGACGATATTGAGTTGGAACACACTTTGCCTTTTTCGAACAAGCCAGACGCACCGGATCCAGAAAAAACGGATGATGTTTTTTTAAAACGGCCGCGCTTAACCCGTATTTATTATCGTAAAAAGTTCTTTAATTATCCCGTTAAATTATCATGGGATACAATTAAAGGATTGGGTTTTATCAATATGATGAAAATCGGTTTTACTTATTCTTGGACCTTGATATTCAAGAAAAAAGAAACAAATTTGGAAAATTTCTTTATCAATCGTTTTGGACGACATTTATACAAAACTTTTTTTAAGGATTATACGGAAAAACTTTGGGGCATAAAATGCAATGAAATTTCTGCCGAATGGGGAGCTCAGAGAGTAAAGGGAATTTCTATTAGTAAAATCTTAAAAGAAATTTTGGGAAAAGTATTTCTTCGTAAAAAGTTCCAAACAAAAGAAACAAGTCTGATAGAGTTTTTTTACTATCCTAAGTTCGGTTCGGGACAAATGTACAATAAAATGTATGAAACTGCTTTAAGAAATAATGCAAAAATTTCATTATCAACAAACGTAGAGAAAATTAAAATTAGGGATAATAAAGTTACTTCAATCATTGTTAATACAAATGGTGTTTTGCAAGAGATCGAGGGAGATAATTTCATTTCTTCTATGCCGATTGCAGAGTTGATTGTAAAGATAGATGGAAATGTGCCTGAAAAAGTAAAACAAGTGGCCGATGGTCTAATGTATAGAAACGTCAGATTGGCCGGCTTTTTGTTGAAAAAATTGAAAATGAAAAATACAACTGGGATAAAGACCTATAATGATTTAATTCCTGACGTATGGATTTATATTCAAGAAAAAAATGTCCTTGCCGGTCGGTTGGAAATTATGAATAATTTTTCGCCATACATGGTAAAAGATAATAAGAATCAGGTTTGTATAACGGTAGAGTATTTTTGTTCTGATTCAGATGATTTGTGGACAATGCCGGACGATGTTTTTTGTCGATTAGCTTTATCTGAATTGGTTCAGATGGGATTTGTTGATGAAAAAGACTTTGTTTCACAAAAGTCATTTAAAGTGGAAAAAGGTTATCCTGTTTATTTCGGTACATACAAGGATTTTGATTTGGTAAAAGAATACATCAATTCAATTTCAAACCTTTATCCGATTGGAAGAAACGGAATGCATAAATATAACAATATGGATCATTCTACTTTAACGGCCCTTGAAACGGTGGATTGTATTGTTGATGGAAGCCCGGCAAAGGAAACAATTTGGAAAGTTAATACGGAGCAGGTCTATCATGAAGAAAAATAAGACAAAAGATGTCTCAAGCAGAGGGGCTTTTTTTAAGGTAAAACCATTTTATTTATGTTCACTTTTAATTACTTTACTTTTATTTTCTTTTCAGTTTTGGCTATATTGGCCGGGCTATATTCAAGATGATTCACAAACAACCTTTTTATTGGTAAAGATTAATTGGCATCCTGTAATAATGGCGTGGTTGATCGAATGGATGTACTTTTTCTTTGGCTATCATCTTTATCATTTGTTTCTGTTGACGCTTATACCTTTTTATTTAGGCATAATGATTGTTGTTAATACCGCATATATGAAAACAAAATCTTGGTTTTCACTGTTATTTTTCTTTCCGTGTTTTGTCGGTAATGTTTTTTATGCACAAGTAAAAATGGGATGTAGTTCTTTTTCAATGTCTTGGACTATTTTACTTTATGCAATGACATTATATGCAGCTTTAAAACCAATTGAAATTAATAAGAAAAAATGGTTCTTTTGGCTGTGTTACGGTATTGTTTTTGTAATATCTTTATTGAGCCGACATAATGCAATTATACAAGTTTGGCCAATAACGCTTTTTTGGATCTTATGCTATTTATCCAATAAAAAATTATCTTTGTGGAATTATTTAAAACGCTTTTGCTTTTTTTCTTTCTTAAGTGGTATTTTTTGTATTAGTTTGCTTTATGGTTTAAACTCTGCCTTGACCAGGGCAGATAACGGAAATGTTTATCCGGCGACACAAATGATTTTGCATCAAATTGTGGCTTCCTGTGCGCCTGAATTGGATGAAAGCTGTTTTAATAAAGAATGGTGGACTGCAGGTTGGAGCGAAAACAAAGATAGAATGAATGATTTAAAAAAACGATATGAAAGAAATAAATTAAATTCTGAAAGTTTTATTTTGGCTAATTATGGTTGGCGTCCGTTTAGGATTTATACGGATTTGAAGGGACGTTTTTCTAAATGGCTTTACGCAATAACAAAATATCCCGGTAACTATATGCGGCATTTGGGAAGATATTATCAAGCATTTTGGTTTTCCAAGCCAAAACTTGTAACTCAAGGGGAACTCATGAGAGAATATCAGAAAGATGGTATGATTTATATTGCTAACCTTTGGAATCCTGCCAGCGAACGTGAAATGAAATTTCGTCAAGAAATGGCAGAAAAAATGCCAGAAAATGAATTAGGTATTCGCTGGGATGAAAAACATAAACGTACAGATAATATTATCAGAAAGTATTACCCTTCATTTAACATTTTTTGGTTTGTTTGTATGAATTTTATTTCTTTTATCATTGCATGCATTTTGTTTTTTAAACGAAAGAAAAATGTACTGGGATTTATGTTGTTTTCATCTTCCTTATCCGGTGTAATGAGTTGCATAATTATCCCTGCATTTTCTCCAATTATCTTAATCAGGTATATGAATCCAGTTATTTTCTGCGCTATTTTAAATTTGATTTTCTTGATTCTTATGGTCCCAAAAGAATCTCTTTATAGCATAAGAGATTGGTTAAAACAGAAATTAAAGTAAAAAATTTATTTCTGCCAATCTTTGAAAAAGGGTATGTGAATTAACAAAGGACGTAAAATAATGCGTCTGAAGGATGCATGACGTTCTCTTTTTGATAATATTGAATGAATAAACGGTTTGAAATCGCTATAAAGTGCAACGGGTGGTAAGTCCGGAATATCTATTTGAACTGTTTCACCTTCTTGGATATTTTTCAATGCAGGGTCAAAACAACGACGATTTAAAAATTTGTGAAAAGATTTTTCTATCAAGCATAGGTTTGACAAGCTGTTGGATCCACCGCCGGATAAAGGAATAATATGATGAATGTCAAAACCTTTTGGAACTTTTCCTTTTCTCAATCTTTCAGGATTAAAGAGCCCTTCTAATCTGTCAAGATAGCCATTTTCCAATAAGAAAATCAAAAAGTCTCGTGTGACATTATCACGTTTGAATGCACTGCGTAATTCATGTGTTTTTTCGGATGTTTGTCGTGTAAAAATAACGGGCATTTATCTTCTCCTTATCCTGCTGAAATAGTCGAAATATAGACATCTTTTTCAAATAAGTACATCAGCATTTTTAATGCTTGTCCTCGTGGTGTTTGAAGCATAGTATCTGTTTTGATAATATTAAGGGCATCTTGACGTGCCGTTGAAATCAGTTCTGCTTGCAATTCAAAATTACTTAGACGCAAATTTTCAAGTCCACTTTGACGTGTTCCCAATATCTCTCCGGCACCACGTAATTTTAAATCTTCTTCTGCTATAATGAACCCATCATCTGTTTGACGCATTACTTCCAAACGGCGTTTTGCAACTTCCGACAAAGGATAATCATACATCAAAAGGCAAACAGATTTATCTGCCCCGCGTCCGATACGTCCACGCAGTTGGTGTAATTGTGCCAATCCAAAGCGTTCTGCCTGTTCAATGATCATAACTGTGGCAGATGAAACATCTACACCAACTTCAATAACAGTCGTTGCAACCAAAACAGACAGTTCTTTATTTAAGAACGCTTGCATAACAGCATCTTTTTCTGTTCCTTTCATTTTTCCGTGAATTAAGCCCACGCGATTTGGAAAAAGTGCATTTAATTCATTGTAACGGTCTGTTGCATTTGCTAAGTCTGATTTTTCGCTTTCTTCCACTAAAGGACAAACCCAATAAATCTGTTGCCCGTTTTGCAATAAAGTTTTTAATTTTGAAATAGTTTCTTCTCTGGCTTTTGCGGGAATGACACGCGTATCTACTTTTTGACGGGAAGCAGGTTTTTCATCAATGACAGATAAATCCATATCACCGTAATAAGTTAATGCTAAAGTGCGTGGAATTGGAGTTGCGGTCATGACTAATAAATCAGGGGCAGATCCCTTTTGCGTTAAGAATAAACGTTGTTCAACGCCAAAGCGATGTTGTTCATCAATAACTACCAATTTCAAGTTTTGGAAAATAACGTCCGGAGTAAAAAGCGCATGTGTGCCGATAACAATTTGTGCTGTACCATTTGCAATTTCTTTTAATAAAAGAGCTCGTGTTTTTCCTTTTTCTCGCCCGGTTAAAAGTACAACATGAACACCTATTTCTTCAGCCAATTGATTAATTTTTTTGTAATGTTGACGGGATAAAATGTCCGTTGGACACATTAGGGCTGTTTGCGCGCCGCTTTCGGTTGCTTGTAGCATAGCAAAGACAGCGACAATTGTCTTTCCGGAACCGACATCACCTTGCAACAGACGGCCCATTCTAAAATCACAAGCCATATCCATGCTGATTTCACTAATAACTCTTTTCTGCGCACCAGTTAGTTCAAAAGGTAAAAGTTCTTTCAGTCTACCGGTTAATTCTCCTGTTCCTTTTAAGGCATTCCCTTTTTGCCTTTTTAATCTTGAACGGGTAATGGCTAATGCTAATTGGTTTGCCAAAATCTCATCATAAGCTAATCGTTGTCTGGCTTTGGATTCATTGGTTAAATCAATTGCTGATTTCGGGTGATGCAATTCGTATAAAGCGGTTTTAAAATCTGGCCACCCGGTTTGTTTTAATAAAGTTTCATCAATCCATTCAGGGATGTTTTTAGGTAGGGCTCTCATGGCTTGTGTAACCGCAAATTCAACCATTTTGTTCGTTAATCCTTGTGTTAAAGGATAAACAGGTTCAATCAACGGAATTTTTTCTTCATCAAACGTGATATAATCTGGATGTGACATTTGCAAATGACCATTGAACAATTCTACTGAACCGCTAATCCAACAAACAGTACCTTCTGGCAATTGCTTAATTAAATAGTCCTTGTGATAATTGAAAAAAACAATTTCTAATTCATCGCCTTTAAAGCTCTGAATTTGGCATAAAATACGGTACGGAGATTTGCGTGATGGCGGTTTTATATGGGAAATTACTTTGATTTTGAAAACTGGTCTGTCACCCGGTTGAATTGAATGAATATCGCTCATGCGCGGTCTGTTTAGTAAAGAAACAGGCTTATGGTACAACAGATAAATCAGTTTATCTTCATCCAACAGCCTTTTGAAAAGTTTGGAAGTTTTAATACCAATTCCTTTGATGCTTTCTATACTGTTAAATATGGGATAAAGAGCAGGGGGACGCATAGTATTCCTTTTTTATTTTCTTGCAGGTATCAAATAATTTCTTTTAGGTTCTGATTTCTTCTTTTTTTCGATAGCTGTTTCTTTATTAATTTGCTCTTTTGTCGGGGCTCTTAAAATTTTTCCATCTGGAAATTTGACATCTCCATTTGAATAAATTGTGCAATTAAAAATATCTAAGTTGTAAAAGTGTTTTAAAATGGTTGGACAATCTTCAGCTGGAGAGTCCTTTTGTAAATTGTAAGTACGTAATTTTTCTGCAGCAAATGCTTTAAACGCTTTTTCGCGTTTTTCTTTTGTTGGATTTTGGTTTCCGATAATATAACTGGCAATTAATTGAAAATCATCTAAACGGCTACCTGCATTACATGCCAATGCTAAACCGGCCATAGAGCCAAGTTGTTGTGCATCGTTCATTCCTTTTAATGTTTGAGAATTTGCCGTTTCACAAAACAGTATACAGAAAAACAAAATAAAAATAATCTTGCGCATCATTGACTCCATTCATATTTTTCACATATTATACAAATAGCAAACCTATTTGGCAAGCTTTTTAA
Source organism: Alphaproteobacteria bacterium (assembly GCA_017962565.1). Taxonomy (GTDB): domain Bacteria; phylum Pseudomonadota; class Alphaproteobacteria; order CAAHEQ01; family UBA3637; genus CAAHEQ01. The sequence continues at coordinate 7,604 of JAGCVC010000006.1, forward strand.
AAAAGGAAATTCAAAATGTTGTCTGATTCAATTTTCTATATTCCGCCCAAAACAGAAAATATTCAAAAGGCGATTATTATGTTACATGGATATTCTTCAAACGGAAATGATTTGATTTCCATGGCTCCATATATGGCAAAATCTTTACCGAATACAGTTTTTTATGCGCCAAATGCACCGTTGGAAGTGCAAGAAGACGTTTATAAATGGTTTGACTTGGAAGATTACATTTTTGGTACAATTTATGAACGTTTTGATTATTTGAACACCCTGATGGAACGGGCAAAACCAATATTGCCAATGGTTTTCAATTTTATTCAATTTATAGCACAAAAACACAAATTAAACTCAAATAAAATTGCATTAATGGGATTTTCGCAAGGTGGTCTGATGGCTTTGATGAGTGGACTTTTATATGAAGATAATTTATTAGGAATTATAGGATCTTCAGCGATTCCCGTAGCGATCAATGACGTTTTGAAGATTAATGAAATAAAAAATAAGCCAAATGTTTTGTTAACACATGGAACTGCCGACGATGTTGTTCCTTATCTCGGAATGCAAATCAACCAAAATACATTAAAAGATATTGGTTGTGAAGTTCAAACGCACGTTGTTTCAGGTATGGGACATGAAATTGATAATTCGTGCGTAAATAAAATGATAGAGTTTATTCAAAAGAACTAACCCAAGACTAAAGGATAACGTGCTTCTACACGATAATATTTTCCTTCACCGTTTTCACGGGCATGGCTGGAAAACAATGTAAAGTAATATACTTGAAATTGTCGCGTTTTAAATAAATTATTTGCGCTAATAAAATTCATGACGTCAACAATAGAAGAACCTTTCAAACTGGCAATACTGACGTGAGCATGAAATTTAAAACGATCGTTTTGAACTCCACAGTCACGGACTATTGTGCTGATTTTGGATGCCAGGTCATCCAAAGCCTGATAATAGTCAACTCCAACCCATAAATGATGGGGTATTCCGGATGTTTCAAAATAACCTAATTGCTTGAAACCTAAATTAAAAGAAGGAAAACGCAGTTGACATAACTTGTCATGAATGTTTTCACCAACATCTTCTTGAACATTTCCGATAAAACACAAATTCAAGTGCAACTTATCTTTGTCGACCCAATGCGCCATCGGAACCCCACCGCGTAAGGTGTGAATGTGCGCTTGAATATCTTCTGGTAGTTCCAGTCCAACAAATAAACGTATCATAAGAGTTCTCTCTATAAACTTGTCAGGAATTTCTTGATAACCGGGTAAGTTTTTCGAAGCATAATCCGTACACCTTCTGCCTTTGGATGTAAAGCATCATTTTGAATGTATTTAAAATCATTGCTTCCCAATCTTTCAATTAAAACACCATCCAAGAATTGCGGGTAAAGAGTCAACTTATATTTTTTTGCTAAATCTTTATAAATTTTTGTCAGTACATCCCGTTCTCTCATTTCGGATGTTGCAGGAGGTTTGACACATATCAACATAACGGGAACATTATTATCCAAAAATTTGTTTATAATAATCTCTAAATTCTGTTTAATCATACTCGCAGGGACATCATTTAAAGCATCATTTATTCCAAGTTCAACAATTGCTGCATGCGGATCTTGTTCCAAAATAGAATCTAACATTGCCACGCCATCCGATGTTTTTTGTCCGGCAACTGCCGCGTTGATAATTTCAACGTTATCCAGTCCGTCTTTGGCAAGAATATCTTGTAGTAAATCGACAAAGCCTTCACCTTTTTGTAGGCCGTACCCGGAAGCCATGCTATCGCCTAAAAAGACTAAGTGAAATTTTTCTACATCACTCTGTGCACGTGTGCCTGATGCTATAATCAAGGAAAACACAAAAACTAAAGTAAGAATTATTTTTTTTACCATTTTAAGAATCTCCCTTTCATTTTTTTTTATTTTAGGATATAATGAAAAAAAAGAAAAGGAAAAAATGATGAAAATGAAAATTTTAGAATTACCTAATCCGATTTTAAGGCAAAAAAGTGTTGAAATCCAAAAGGTAGACGAGAATATTCGCAAAACATTGGATGATATGTTGGAAACAATGTACGATGCGAACGGTGTTGGGTTAGCGGCTCCGCAGGTCGGTTTATTACAGAGAATGCTGGTAATCGATATTGCTGCGAAAGAGGAAGAAAAGCAGCCGTTGAAGATGATAAACCCAAAGATGGTATGGCATTCTGACGAAATGCAGACTTGTTCAGAGGGGTGTTTGTCTATTCCCAATCAGTTTGCTCCGGTTGAACGCTATTTATCTGTTCGAATCGAATATTTGGATGAAAACGGACAACAACAGAATTTGTTAGCGAATGATTTTTTGGCCGTTGCTGTTCAACATGAGATGGATCATTTGGATGGTGTGATTTTTATTGATCATATATCTGCATTGCGTCGTAAGATGCTACTGAAGCGTCACGAAAAACAATTAAAAAGAAAAGCATCAGAAAAAGGGGAAAATTAATGCGAGTTATTTTTATGGGAACACCGGATTTCAGTGTGCCGGTTTTAAAAGCTTTGATTGAAAAACATGATGTTGTTTGCGTTTATACGCAACCGCCAAGACCGGCAGGAAGAGGACAAAAATTGACTCCTTCTCCTGTTCATGTAGAAGCGGAAAAGCACAATATTATGGTACGTTATCCGGTATCTTTGAAAAGTGAAGCAGAACAAAGATTATTTGAAATGTTGAACGCGGATATAGCTGTCGTTTGTGCTTACGGCTTGATTTTGCCTGTGGAAATTTTGAATGCTTGTCCAAAAGGTTGTATCAATGTACATGCTTCTTTGTTGCCCAGATGGCGTGGCGCAGCACCTATTCAACGTGCAATTATGGCGGGCGATTCGCAAAGTGGTGTAACAATCATGCAAATGGAAGCCGGATTGGATACGGGTGATATGTTACTTTCCGAAAGTACTCCTATAACACCCCAAACAACAGCAGGAGAGTTACACGATAAATTATCCGAAATTGGTGCCAGATTGATTTTGAAAGTTTTGGAAAAAATGCCAACACCGGTACCTCAATCATTTGACGGAGTTACATATGCACATAAAATTACAAAAGAAGATTGTTTGATTGATTGGACAAAGCCGGCATCGGTTGTCAGCGCTCAGATTAGAGGTTTGTCGCCTTATCCGAAAGCATATTTTAACTATAAAGATGAAGCTATAAAAGTCTTGCAGGCTCACGATATTCCTCATCAATCAACAAAAGAAATTCCCGGAACGGTTTTAGATGATAATTTATTTGTTGCTTGCGGTTTGGGAACGGTCATTCAGCTTGATGAATTGCAACGGGCAGGAAAGGGCGTTTTGTCACGAGATGCTTTCTTGTGCGGTTATCCCATTGCCAGAGGAGAAAAATTTTAATGCCGCGCTATAAAATGACAATCGAATACGATGGAACAAACTTTTGCGGTTGGCAAAAGCAAAAGGATGGTGTTTCTGTCCAAGAAAAATTGGAAAAAGCATTAGCTGTTTTTGCTCATGAAAAAGTTGAAATTTTCGGAGCCGGACGTACAGATGCCGGTGTGCATGCTTATGGACAAGTTGCCCATTTTGATTTATCAAAAGAAATAGATACATTTGCAGCGCAAGCATCCTTTAATGCACTGGTTCGTCCGCATGCAATCGGTGTATTAAATGTGGAAAAAGTTGATGATGATTTTCATGCACGTTTCAGTGCTATTGAACGCACATATATTTACAAAATTTTAAATCGAAGAACACCACCTGTTTTGGATGCTAATCGTGTTTGGCATGTCGGACTGCCTTTGGATGTTCCGTCCATGCAAAAAGCGGCTTTGTTGTTGTTGGGAAAACATGATTTTTCAACATTTAGAGCATCCGAATGTCAGGCAAAAAGCCCTGTAAAAACTTTAGATGAATTGACTGTAACAAAACGCGGTGATTATATTTTCTTTTTGGTGAAAGCTCGTTCTTTTTTACATCATCAAGTCCGCAATATGGTTGGTTCTTTGGTTCAAGTCGGATTGGGTTATTGGACTGTGGACGATTTTCATGAAGCACTTCATGCTTGCGACAGAACGAAAGGCGGACCAACAGCTCCCGCATGCGGCCTATATTTTCAATCAGTTCGCTATGAATAAAAAATCCCCCGAAAGTCGGGGGATTTTAGAATAAATATAAAGATCTAATTTGCTTTAGCTGCTTTATTTTCCTGCTCTTTTAAGATACGAGCACGATAAAGAGCGGCAAAATCAATTGGTGACAATGTCAACGGAACCAAGCCCGATTCGCGCGTTATATTTGCTATGATTGAACGAATATATGGGAAAATCAAATGAGGAACTTCGACCAATAATAACGGTTGGACGTGTTCGTCAGGTACGTTCAGCGTAACCAAAGCTCCGTAAGTTAATTCGCAAATGAAAACAACTTTGTCATCGCTTTTTGCATTGACTTTTAATTCTAATTCTACTGTAAAGATTTTTTCTTTTTTGTTAACACAACCAGCATTAATATTGACACCTATATCAATTTTCGGAGCCCCTTTAATTTCAGAAGGCATGAAAGGCATTGAAGGTGCTTCAAAAGAAAGATCTTTAATATATTGCATGTTTATTTGTACAGGAGCTGCCATTTGTTCGGTTTTTTCTTTTATTACAGTTTCTTTTTTATCTTCTTTTCCCATAGTTTTTTCCTTTACTTAATATTGAATATTTTACACAAACGTTATATCATATAGAAAGGATTATACCTTAAAAAAAGTTTCTGTCATTAAAAAAAGAAAAAAAGTTGTATTTTTTTTTGAAATTGATATTATAAGTGAAATGAAAAGAGGATTAAAATGAACGCAGGTTGGATTTTTTTAGCTGTTGTAGCAGTTGTAATTTTATCAAAATTATTTTCTGTTTTAGGTAAAGAAAATGTAAAAACAGAAAAGTTTCGCGGTGTTTTACCCGGAACAGGGCAGATAGTCGAAATGACAATTACGGGAGGCCCCGCCAAACCCGAAAAAAAAGATCCTCATGTATTTAATGAGGAAGATTTTTTGATGGGTGCAAAGATGGCATTTAATGCTGTGGTTGATGCCTTTGCAAGCGGTAATAAAGAAACTTTGAAACCATTGGTATCTCGCAAAGTTTTTGAAGCTTTCTTTAATGATATTCAAAAGCGGGAAGAAAATGGCGAAAAGATGGAATTTTCTTTGATTGCGATTAATTCCTCAAAAATCTTATCAAAAAATGATGAGAAAAAACCAACGCGTGTAACTGTTGAACTGGTGACAGAACAAATGAATGTTTTGCGCGATAAAGACGGTGTTGTTTTAGAGGGGGATCCAATACAAATTTCTTTAGTTAAAGATACGTGGACTTTTCAAAAAGAAACAGGTTTGCGTTCTTCATGGATTGTTGTTGCGACCAAGAGTGAGGCCATTTAATGAAAAAATGCTACGCTTTAATCGGGCTGTTTTTTATTGGCTGCATAGTGGGGTGTGGCGTTTCAAACAAAAAAGCTTTTGATATAAGAAGTGTCTCCTATTCTTCTTTACCGGGTTGGAAACAGGATGATTTAAAAGAAGCATTACCGGCTTTAATCAATAACTGCCAAGCGATGGCAACTAAACCGGATTGGAAAGTTTTTTGTGATGGCGTTGTTCGATTAAAAGATGCTTCATCAAAACAAATTCGTAAATTTATTGAAAGTACAATGACACCTTATGAGGTTTATTCTTATGGCAGTCAGACGGGAACGTTTACTGGCTATTATGAAGCCTCTTTGAACGGTTCTTTAGATAAAGATGAAAAAAATAAATTTCCGATTTACGGCTTGCCGGAAGATTTGGTTGCGTTGGATACCAAAACATTATGTAAATCTGGTGATGATACGGGAACGCGTGTCGGACGAATCGAAAACGGCAAATTCTTACCTTATTTGACGCGTTCGGAAATTAAAGAAGATACATTTAAAGCTCCGGTTTTGTTTTGGGTGGATGACCAAGTAGATGCATTTATTTTGCATATACAAGGTTCTGGACGTATTGAAACTCCGCAGGGGATTTATCATGTCGGATATGCAGGAAATAACGGTCACGATTTTGTCGGAATAGGTTCAATTTTAAAAGAAGATGGTGTTTTGGAAGCTGGAAAATGTTCTATGCCGGATATTCGTAAATGGCTGAAGGAAAATCCCAAAAAGGCTGTTGAGTATATGGATAGAAATCCCAGGTATATTTTCTTCAAAACTGCCGGCAAAACAGATGGTCCATTGGGTGCCTTGGGTGTTCCTTTAACACCAAAGCGCAGTTTGGCAGTTGATACACGTTTTATTCCTTTGGGAACGCCGCTTTATTTGTCAACGTCTGATGCAGATGGAAAAGATATTCGTCAGTTGGTTGTTGCGCAAGATATGGGCGGTGCGATAAAGGGTGCTGTTCGTGGTGATTTTTTCTGGGGCTATGGTGAAGATGCCTTCCAAAAAGCTGGTCGTATGAAAAGCGAAGGAAAATATTATATTTTATGGCCAAAGGGGGCAACGCCTCCCACTGCGTTTTAAAAAGGCGTAAGAGATGTTGACAGATGAAGATAAAGCATTGTGGGAAGCTTATACTAAAACGGTGACACCACTCAGAAATGTTAAAACAGAATCGCGTTTGAAAACGTTTGGGCGAAAACTGGTCGGGACTTTTCGTTTTAGGAAAAAAGAAAAAAATCAAGTGCCAAATATATTGGATTTACACGGTTTTACTCTGGAAGAAGCTTATGCTTTATTTGTTCGTTTTTTGAACTATCATTTTGAAAACAATACACGAAAGGTTATTGTGATTACGGGAAAGGGTAAAGAAGGTAAGGGACTCTTAAAAAACGAATTTCCAAAGTGGTTAGAAAATAGTCTGATAAAAGAAAAAATACAAACAGCAGAACGTCCCTTATTAAATGACGGTGGTGCTTTTGAGTTAATTTTGAAGCAAAGGAAAAAGTAAAATGCTGGTTATGGGAATTGAATCCAGCTGTGATGAAACAGCATGTGCTATTGTATCAGATAAAAGGGAATTATTATCCTCTGTTGTTTGGTCGCAATACGACGAACATCGCCGCTTTGGTGGAGTTGTTCCTGAAATAGCTGCACGTGCACATTTAGAGCAGGTTGATGTGATTGTCGAAGAAACATTAAAACAAGCAAATATCGGATTTAAAGATTTGTCAGCAATTGCCGTTGCCGGTGGACCTGGTTTAATTGGCGGTGTTATGGTCGGTGTTGTAACTGCAAAAGCAATTGCTTTAGCTCATAATTTGCCTTTCTTAGCGGTCAATCATTTGGAAGGCCATGCTTTAATGGCGCGTTTTACAAATGATGTAGAATTTCCATATCTGTTGATGTTGACTTCCGGTGGGCATTGTCAAATTTTAGTCGTTGAAGCACCCGGCAAATACGAACGATTGGGTGGAACTATTGACGATTCGGCAGGGGAAGCTTTTGATAAAGTTGCAAAGATGTTAAATGTGGGTTATCCCGGCGGACCGAATATCGAACGAGCAGCAAAAACAGGTAATCCGAAACGTTTTATTCTGCCTTATCCAATGAAAGGGCGGCCTGGATGCGATTTTTCTTTTTCAGGATTGAAAACTGCTGTTCGTCATCAAATTGAAGAATTGGAAAAAATAGCGTCTTTGTCAGAACAAGATAAATCGGATATGAGCGCATCGTTTCAAAGAACAGTTGTTTCCGTTATTACGGATCGTTTAAAAAATGGAATAGCAATATTTAAAAAGAAATACCCTAATGCTAAACATTTGGTCGTTTCCGGTGGTGTTGCAGCAAATACTTCTTTACGTGCGGGGATCGAAGAATTAGCAAAGAAAAACGGAATGATTTTTGCAGCTCCTCCTTTAAAATTATGTACGGATAATGGTGTTATGATTGCTTGGGCCGGAGTAGAGCGTTTTCGTTTGGGGAAAACGTCTTCAATGGATTTTAAAGCGCGCCCGCGCTGGCCTCTTGACAAAATGGAAGAATAGCATTATCTTGAAAAAATAAACGTTCAACAAAAAAGAAAGGATACAACAATGAATATAGTTATGGATGATACATTCAAGGCCGAAGTTTTGGATAATAAAGGACCGGTTTTGGTTGATTTCTTTGCAGAATGGTGTGGCCCATGTCGTCAAATGTTGCCTTTGGTCGGTGAATTGGATTCAGAAATGGCCGGCAAAGTAAAGATTGTTAAAATGAATGTGGATGATGCACCTAATACACCGGCTCAGTTTGATATTCAAACAATTCCTACTTTTCTTATTTTTAAAGACGGTAAGTTGGTTGATAAAAAAGTCGGATCAATGTCAAAATCTCAATTGACAGATTGGGTTAACAGCCACCTTTAATAAAAGCATTTCCCTATATTTTAAACGTCCTCTGCTTAGAGGACGTTTTTTTATAATCTAAAGTTGTATAGAAACACACAAATTTTTATGTTATAATGAAATTATAAAGTGAAAAAATAAAAGTTTTTGTAAAAAAATTGCTGATTCTTTTGATAAAAAACAAATACTTAAAGGAAAAATGAAAAAAAGTTAAAAATTTTTTAAAAAATCTATTGACAAAGAATGCGAATCAGTATAATATGCAAAAACTGTTCCGCCGAGGAACATTTGTTGTTAGTCTAGTATAATAAAGAAATAGAATAGATGCACGGGCAGTTATTGCTGAGTTAAGAGAAAACGGGCAGTAAGTGTTTTGTGCATAGACGGATTATGTATAAGAGATTATATATAATGTGTACAAGTTAA
>JAGCVC010000007.1 GCA_017962565.1 Alphaproteobacteria bacterium
GCAATGTTTCGTCTGTATTCAAGAGCTTCATGTATTCTTGAATTTTTCTGTCTTCTTGTTCTAAATTTTCAGTTTGTGCTAACCCTTTATTTTTAACTTCAGCATCATACTCTTTTAACTTCTTCTGAGCATCTCTATTTTTATCTGCCAAATTTGCACTTTGCGACAAATCGCCCCGTGCAACTTCTTCATCCATATCTTTGAAACGCCACATCAAATCTGAAAATACTCCACCTTCATTTATGGCCTGATCTGATCTTCTGTTTTTATACAATTGTGCAGCAGCTTTTGCTACATCAGCTTCTTTTTGTTCCGACTCTGCTTGTATGCGTTTTCTTTCTGCTCGTTCAAGATACTTATTGTACTCCTCATCTTCATCTGGATCGTATGCCTCATAATCTTGTCCAGTCTCTTCATATATCAATCTTTTTCTTTCCTCTTCTGCCTCACGCTCCGCTCTATATTCTTCCGCTTGCCTTTCTAACTCGTCTGCTTCTTTATTAAGCTGCTTAGCTCTTTTCTCTGCTTCTCTTGCATTTGCCTCTTCTTCCTTCTGAAATCTGTTATAAGCAGCACTTCCTTCTTCCTCTACTGCAGTTTCTACTTTCAGTTTCTTAAAGTTATTTGCTTCTTTTTCGGCTTCTTGAGCTGCAGCTCGAGCCTTAGCTGCATCTTGTGCTGCGGTGTTATAGCTTTTAAGTTCTTTTTGATAATCTTGTACTTCCTTATTAAGATCGTTAGCTAAATCATTTAATCCTTGTGCCCTAGCCAAATCACGCTGTTTCTTTGTTTTCTCTATCTTTTGGGAAAGAGCAGGTATCTCTTCATTTGCCCTGTTGGCTTTTTCTTCAAATCCTCTTGCCTTTTGTTCCAGCTCATATACTTCATTTTCCTTCTGTTTCTGAGCAACAGCATAATCATTTGATGTCATCTTTTTTTGACTAGTACCTGCTACCGCAGTTGCAGCAGTACTCCCTGTATTGCTATTTGTCTTTGCCGGAATATCCATACTAGCCATAACAAGCCCAGGCATCAATGCAACAGATGCACACAACGCCGACGATAATAAAACTTTAAGTATATTTTCTTTCATTTTTCGCCCCTCTTTTTACATAATATTAATTGCATATAGTAATATTATACCGCTTTTTAAGCAGCACGTCAACTAAATATCGATAAAACTTAAAAAAAAGTGATTTTTTTATTTTGCAACAATCGGACCGACAAGCATTCCCATCATCTTGCCTTCCAATTTAGGTTCCTGTTCTACCTTTCCAAAGTCCATCAAATCTTCTTTGATTTTCAGCAAAACATCCAAACCTTGTTGTTGGTAAGACAATTCACGTCCGCGAAATTTCAATGTAAACTTAACTTTATTTCCGGCAGATAAGAATTTTTTTGCACTTTTTAATTTTACTTCGTAATCATGAGTATCAATCATAGGAGTCAGTTTTAATTCTTTAACTTCCACGACTTTTTGTTTTTTCTTAGCTTCATTCTTACGCTTTTGCAACTCATATTTATACTTACCGAAATCCAAAATCTTGCAAACAGGCGGCACGGCACCCGGTGATATTTCAACCAAATCCAAACCGGCCATTTGAGCTTTAGATAAAGCATCTTTTATGTGAACAACTCCGACATTCTGACCATCAGCCAAGATTAAACGAACCTCTCTGGCATTGATGGCTTCATTGGCTCTTGGACCATCTTTTGGTTCAGGCCTTGAATTATTTTCAATAACTATTATAAACCTCCGTTAATTATTACTACAAGTTCGGATACCTATTGCATCCTTGCCGAATACAATACAAATTTTTTTTGACAAAAGCAACACTTTTTATATATACTTGTTGCAAATGAGGTACTTTTTTTTAATTTTTTTATGTATAGGACTTATTTTCTGTCCCCAAACTACCTCCTTAAATGCTGAGGAAGTTTCGGATAAAGGTGTATTTTTGTCTTCTGATCTGACTGAATTGTTAAAAAACGGAATGGATGGCAAAAGCCCGTTATCTGAAAAGAAGGGAATCGGCGATTGGGTAAAAACAAGTTATGGCAAGATTCGTTTATTAAGTCGCGAATCCGGAACAAAAGACATGGATCAGATTTTGATGGCATTAGAAGTGAAAATCGATCCAGATACTACCATAAAAGAATCCGCATTAAACGTGTCTCAAACACAAAATGTAAAGGAATATCAACTCTTCACACCAGTTTCTCTGCCTTTGAATGAAACAGACGGATTAATCTATGAAAAAGAAGTTGTCTTTCCTATTCTTTTAACACTCCAAAAAAATAGTTTTCCGGTACAAATTAAAGTCAAGTTCGACACCCAATATTGCATCAAAGAAGTTTGCCAACCAGACTCACAAGAAACTTCTCTTTATGTTTCAGGCGGATATAATTACTTCACACCCTTTTCGAATTTTATACATAGTTCTTTAAGGTTTATCCCTGTTCCGGCAACGGCGGATCAAATTCAAATCGGAAGATTATCAGATAAGGCATTTTGGGTTATATTGCAATTGTCTAAAAAGATTCAAAATCCTAAATTTTTATTTTTAGACAATCAAACGTTATCTCCTATTCCTTATTCTATTATCCAAACCGATCTTGATGACAATCGTGCACTTGTTGTTTTTCGAACAGAAGAATGTATTGCAAATAAAAAGATTATCTTATATTTCAGCGATGAAAAACAGCTTCTTACCCAAACAACGGATCTTAAGCCGGCATCTGTACCTTTGTTCTTAGCAGACAGAAAAAACTTTTTTCCACCATTTCATTTATGGATTATCTTTTTGGTACTTTCTCCTTGCCTTTACCTACTGCTTCAACAAGCTCCGAAAAATGAAATTGAAGCAAAGCAAACAACCAAAAAAAATATTTTAGGCATTATTTTAGGAACATTATGTGGTATTTTTATTTACACATTTATCCCCTACAGCGTGTTGTCAAACAGTGTTTTATGGTTGTCATTTGGACTTTTATTATTCGGATTTTTAAGTGCCATTCCATATCCGGTCACACATTTTGGCTATGGTGTCTTAAATGCAATAGTTCCTTTCTTTTTCTTTTTAAAAAATAACGATATTTCAATACCGGCTACGTTTACGGAATTAACTTACTTCTTCTGTACATTGACGGGATTGAACGCTTTGATTTTTGTGATATTCTTGTTTAAGCCGTACTGGTTGGTTAAGATAGGAAAAATATTTGAAAAACAACCACAATATAAATTGCGCTTTTCGCTCCTTTTAGATACGCTTCTATTCGGAATAATGCTGTTATTTACTCTATTTCGATAGTTTTTCAATATAGGATCGTGCTAAAGCATCACATCGTTCGTTTTCCGGATGTCCTGCATGTCCTTTTACCCACTTCCAAGTAATTTTATGCTTTTCTGACAATTTCTTCAGTTCTTGCCATAGTTCTTGATTAGCGACCGATTTTTTAGATGCCGTCTTCCAATCTTTAACGACCCAATCCTTCAACCATTCAGTCATACCACGAACAACATATTGACTGTCTGTCGTTAAAGTAATATCGCAAGGTTCTTTCAAGATTTTCAAAGCCTCTATGACTGCCTGCATTTCCATTTGATTATTTGTCGTCAAGTCAGCCCCGCCGGATATTTCCTTTTCGCTTTTTCCATAGCGCAAAATAGCGCCCCAACCACCAACGCCGGGATTACCGCTACATGCACCATCTGTAAAAATATCAACGTGTTTCATTTTAAAGCCTTTCGTCCGCCACTTTAGCTTTATTCTTCATGTTCTGTCAAGCGATTTTTATACCTTCTTTGTGTTTATCCAAACGTGACGTTCAATATGTCCGTCAAGTGGAATATCTTCCCCCCTTTCCCCCCCGACTTCATTCATTACGGAAGTCATTGCTCTGTCGGAAGCTATATTTTCTGCATTACAGCACAGCAGAACTTGATCCAATCCTAAATTATCATGGCACCATGTTAAAAGTAATTTTAAGCCAGCTTTGACATATCCTTTGCGTCTTTGTGAAGGAATAATTTGATAAGCGATATTTCCCCCTTCTTTCATCAATGCTTCTGTCAAACGATGACGGACATTGTAGAAACCGATAAAAGTATCATCATCAAATAAAAACAAAGTCGTATCGGGAACCCAACCAACAGGTTGTTTGTCTTTTTTTCTTTCTAGCAAATATTCCAATAGACCATTAAAATCCTTTTCCATAAATTCAATCAATATTTTTGATTGCCGAATGTCATAAGGTGTCGGATTTTCTTTTATTTCCCTAATACCTTCTTTTATCTTTTCCAAGTCTTTTTCGGTTAATTCAATTAATTTTAACATTTGCCATCCTCCAAAATCAGTTTAAAAGTATTTACGCTTTTATGTCAAATTAAATTTTATGCAGGCTCTTGAATTTTTCGGAATATATTCCTATGTATAGAAAAAGAAAGGGAAAAATCATGAATAACGAAAAATTAACAGACAGAAGTCAAGGTTTTATTCAATCGGCTCAATCATTGGCAGTGCGTCATTCGAACCAATTTTTGATGCCAGAGCACTTATTGAAAGTGATGTTGGATGATAAAGAAGGTATGGCATCTTCTTTGTTGGCACAAGCGGGAGCAGATGTTGCTTTTGTTCGCAGACAAGTTGAACAAGATGTCGATAATCTACCGCAGGTACAAGGCAGTTCTGTTCAAACATCCGCTTCTCAGAGTTTCTTGAAAGTATTGGACAGTGCCGAACAAATTGCCGAAAAAGCAAAGGATTCCTATGTAACGGTAGAACGGTTGTTACAAGCATTATTGGCATACAAATCTTACGGAGTTGATGTACACCGTTTAAATCAAGTTATCAATGAAATGCGACAAGGACGTACAGCCGAAAGTCCAACAGCAGAAGACAGTTTTGATGCTTTGAAAAAGTATGCTATGGATTATACGGAACGTGCAAAACAAGGCAAATTGGATCCTGTTATCGGACGTGATGAAGAAATCCGTCACACAATACAAGTGTTGTCCCGTCGCACCAAAAACAATCCTATTTTAATTGGTGAACCGGGTGTCGGCAAAACAGCCATTGTAGAAGGCTTAGCTTTACGTATTGTCAACGGTGATGTGCCGGAAAGTTTGGCACATAAACGTTTGATGGCATTGGATATGGGTGCTTTGATTGCCGGTGAAAAATATCGTGGTGAATTTGAAGAACGTTTGAAGGCCGTCTTACAGGAAGTCGAAGCAGCCAATGGACAAATTATTCTGTTTATTGACGAAATGCATACGGTTGTCGGAGCCGGCGCTACTTCCGGTTCAATGGACGCTTCAAACTTATTAAAACCGGCATTAGCACGTGGAGAGTTGCATTGTATCGGTGCAACGACTTTAAAAGAATATCAAAAGTACATTGAAAAAGACCAGGCATTTGCTCGTCGTTTTCAACCTGTTTTTGTCGGTGAACCGGGTGTTGAAGAAACTATTTCAATCTTACGTGGTATCAAGGAAAAATACGAATTACACCACGGTGTTCGAATCTCGGATGCCGCTTTGGTGGCCGCCGCAGTCATGTCAAATCGTTACATTACAGATCGGTTTTTGCCTGATAAAGCAATCGATTTAATTGATGAATCCGCCAGCAGATTAAGAATGGCCATTGATTCCAAACCTGAACATTTGGATGAAATCGATCGTCATTTAATTCAAATGAAAATCGAAAGAGAGGCTTTGAAAAAAGAACCAGATCAAGCATCAAAAGAACGTTTGGAAAAAATCGAAAAAGATATTCAAAAACTGGAAAAACAATCGGCTGAAGAAACAAAACTTTGGAATACCAATAAAAACAGTATTCAGGAGGCCGGTCGTTTGCGTGAATCTTTGGATAAAGCCCGTATTGAAGTTGAAAAGGCTTTGCGTGACGGATTGTATGAACGTGCCGGTGAATTGCAATATAAAGAAATTCCCGAATTGGAAAAGAAATTAAATGAAATCAACGAGCATAATCAGACGCATACAACCGTTGAAACAGTAACTCCGGATATCATTGCCGGTGTTGTTTCCAAATGGACGGGAATTCCTGTCGATAAGTTGATGAGTAATGAAAAAGCAAAATTATTAGATATGGAAAAAACGATTGCAAGACGTGTTGTCGGACAAGATAACGCCATTACAGCCATTTCAAATGCTGTTCGTCGTTCCCGTTCCGGATTAAAAGATCCTAATCGTCCGATTGGATCATTCTTATTCTTGGGTCCAACCGGTGTTGGCAAGACTGAATTGGCAAAAGCATTAGCCGAATTTTTGTTTGATGAAGAAAGTGCTTATTTGCGTATTGATATGTCCGAATACATGGAAAAACATTCTGTTGCAAGGTTAATCGGTGCCCCTCCGGGATATGTCGGATATGATGAAGGCGGTGTTTTGACCGAAGCAGTACGGCGCAGACCTTATCAAGTTATTTTATTTGATGAAGTTGAAAAAGCTCATCCGGATGTCTTTAATGTGTTATTACAGGTTTTGGATGACGGACGTTTAACCGATGGACAAGGCAGAACAGTTGACTTTAAAAATACTTTCTTGATTATGACCTCCAATTTGGTTGTCGGAAATGAAAAAGATATGATGGCAACGTTAAAATCTTTCTTCCGTCCGGAATTTATTAACCGATTGGATGAAATTATCGTCTTTAATCCGCTGAAAAAAGAACATATCCGTTCGATTGTCGATATTCAGTTGCAACATTTACAAGATCGTTTGGCCGACAGACACATTACGTTGAAGTTAGACGATAAAGCAAAGGATTGGTTGGCTTCAAACGGTTATGACGTGAACTTTGGCGCTCGACCTTTGAAACGATTGATTCAACAAGAAGTCGAAAATCCACTGGCAATTAAATTATTAAACGGAGATATTAAAGACAATTCCACTGTTGAAATTTCTGCAGATAAAAACGGATTGATTATATAATTAGGCTAAATATTTATTGCTGCTTTGATATCTTCCGAAACTTGTTTGACAGTTCCGGTACCATCGATACATACCAAAACGCCTTCTTCCTCATAATA
>JAGCVC010000008.1 GCA_017962565.1 Alphaproteobacteria bacterium
AACTATGCATTAGGAAACAATGAAGCATTCTTTAACGAAATCAAATCAATTGGTAATGCTTCTGCGTTTAAATCAACGATGGATAGTTTAACCGGTCAAGACACTATTTCAAGATTTGCGCATGAAGATTTGACAGCTATGCGTGAAATCAACTTCACCATGAACGAAGCCATGTTCACAAACAGTGACAAACAAATGTTTGAAACGCAAGGTGTTGTGAACGGATTTAGCTTCAAGAACGATAATAACTCTGTCGGACAATATGCATTGGGAACAAAGCGTATAGCTCCGCGTTGGAAAGTCGGTTATGCTATGAGCAATACCAACATCAACACGGACAATGACAACGACACGACACGTCGTAACCAAGTGTTCCAAGTATTTGCCCCGATTGGTTATGAAAACAGCGGTATCAAGTTGATATCGACACCGCAAATCGGATTTGCTCGTGGTCATTACACACGTAAAGGATTTAATGATACATCCTATAAAGGTGTAATTGAAAAACGTATACTTGCGTTAATGAACGAAGCAAGATATCCGATGGAAATGGGTGGCTTTGAAGTATCGCCAACGGTTGAGTTCAATGCAATTGCTTATAACCAAAAGGGCAGTGAAGACAACAGAGAATATTCACTGACGATGCCATCTGACAACAAATTGTCTGTTGAAGCAGGTTTAGGTGTATATGCAAACAAGGCAATAGGTAACATGAAGTTCAATGCCGGTTTAATGATGTATCGTGAATTTGCAGATCCGTATAACGTCAAGATGGGTATGAACGGAATGGAAGGTACATTCAACCTGTACGATGATAGACAAGAATATCGTGGTGTCGCATCGTTTGGTTTCGGCTATGACCTGAATGACTGGAATGTTTACGGTAAAGTCCAACACTTTATGGAAAATGATAATCATACAAACATGAAGGCAGGTATCAAGTACACATTCTGAAAATAAGAGAAAAAATGAAAAAAGTATTGATCGGATTATTTATCGCGCTATGTTTGCTTGTGGTCGGATATAATGCGTACCAATCCGAAAGACAGGCCACGACAGGGAAAACAAAAGTATATGCTGTTTTGCCTTTGAGTGGTGTTTATGCGCAATACGGAAAAGACGTTAAAAGCATCATAGAATGGTACATTCAAAACAAGAAACCAAATTTTGAGATAGTATATATGGATTCGGAAGGTGAACCAGCAAAAGGAGTAACGGCTTTTCAACAAAGAGCCATTTATGCGAAAGAACCGATTGTATTTTCTGTTTTTTCGCCTATTTCGGCTGTTATGACTCCAGTTGTTAAAGAAAAGGGTGGTTTTCTTTTTTCAATATCAACTGTAGGAATAGCTTCTGATTTAGGAAATTATCAGATTATATCAAGGTCCTCGTCAGATATTATCGATATCTTACTTCCATATATTCAAAAGAATTTCAAGAATATTGCGATAATTCACTCTGATGATGAATATGGACACCAAGAAACAAAATTAATGAAGTCACAATTTTCTGGAAAAATATACGAGGAAACATTTAATCCAAGAAATCCTGACGTAAGAATTGAAGTTTTAAAGTTAATAGATGTTAATCCGGAAGCAATTGTTGTCTTAGGATCTACAACTCCTGCTTATATAAATATTTTTAAGGAATTAAAGAGCCATGAATATAAAGGGCAGATTTTATCCGACTCAGGTTTCACAAATCCTCACATTTTTAACGTGATTGGAGATGCAACAGAGGGTGTTATATCAACGGCTATGTTGGCAGAAACAACACTTCCGCAGTCTGAACAAATTCAACAATTACAGGAAGCATTTCAAAAAGATAACAAGAAACTTTACTATATAATGTTAGAAGCATTTGAAACATTGGAAATAATCAATTATACTTTAAACAACAATCTGTCATTTACCCAAGAAACGTATCAAAATATGGGAAGATGGAAAGGTGTTTCCGGGGACATTCTGTTTTTGAAGGATGGGAAGTGTTCTATTAAATCCTATGTCTTGATTAAAGTCAAAGACGGTCAAATTGTACCATTAGAAGAATAAGTGATTTTATATTTCCAGTATAAAAAAAGGTGCTAAAGATAGCGAAAATTTCTCTATTAAGAAAAGTTTGCACAAGATAATAAAATTTTTAATAAAAAGGACTTGATTTTTTTTCGATATTATGTAAAATAGGCAACCGTTAGCGTGGGTCTGTAGCTCAGTTGGTTAGAGCGGGGCGCTCATAACGCCTTGGTCGGGGGTTCGAGTCCCTCCGGACCTACCAACAAAAAAGCCGTCATTTAATTGGCGGCCTTTTTATTTTCTATGTTTCTAATCGATATAATAAACTCGATTTTCTTTACGTTTAGGGGCTTTTTGCGGTTTTCCGTCTACATAACCCAAGATACAGTAACCAACACCTTCCCAATCGCCTTCGATACCCAAAGATTTTAAAAATTTCTGATATTCCGGTTGTTCGAAAAATTCTTTTGCTCGACAAATCCAACAACTTCCTACACCAACAGAGTGAGCAGCCAACATTAAATTGCCCATAACCAAAGATCCGTCATAAACATAAGTTCCTTGACTTTTATCGCTTAGAACAATCAAAATAACAGGTGCTCCGTAGAAAGGATCATCACCATCTCGCCAACCATCAATCTTGGCTTTTTCAGCGGACAATTTATCACGGAAAGCTTTGTTTTTGACAACAATGATTTTTGTTGATTGCTTATTCATACCGCTGGCCGCATAAAGACCGGCTTCAACAATTTGCTCAATTTTTTCTTGTTCCACCATATCCGGTTTGAATCTGCGGATACTCCGTCTGTTTTTTATGGCTTCTAAAACTGCGTTCATGATTTTCCTTTCTTTATATCGATGCATTGTAATATGTTAGCAAAACGGATGTCTTTTGCAAGATATATTTTGATATTAACTTTTTCTTTACCTAAACCAAATTAAAAAGAAAAAAGGGTCTTTTTTTATTAAAGGAGGAAACTATGAATTTAGAAGATTTAGAAAGATTGGCAGAATTAAAGAAGAAACACATCATTACTCAGGAAGAGTTTGATGCGCAGAAGCAGGCTTTTTTGAATGGTATAGGTGCAACTTCTCAAAATCAGAAAAGTGGCTGGGAATATTACAAATTATGTTGGAGAAAATATGTTAAATTTTCCGGTAGAGCTAGCCGTTCGGAGTATTGGTATTTTTATCTGTTTAATTTTTTGATTGGATTTATTATTGGATTTATTTCCGGCTTTTTAGGATTTTTCAGTCCGTATTTAGCTTTGCCATTTAATATATGCTCTTGGATTTATACAATAGCGGCTATTTTACCATCTTGGGCTGTTTTTGTCAGACGTTTCCATGATATTGGTAAATCAGCATGGCTTGCATTCACCGGACTATTTATTTTTCTGGGATGGCTTCTTTTAACTATCCTTTTATTTATTGGTGTACTGTCTGGTTCAATAGATGTACCGGATGTTGTGGGTGCCGGATATGCTATAATATCCGTTTTGCTTATGCTCGTTGTCAGTATTGTTTGGTATATTGTTTTCCCGTGTTTGCCTTCGCAACAAGGATCAAATAAGTACGGTCCGCAACCGTAACAGATTAGCGAAAATTAAAATCCCCCGCATTTGCAGGGGATTTTTTTAATTGTTTTCCAAGAAAGTTCTTAATTTCTTCGACCGGCTTGGATGTTTTAATTTACGCAAAGCTTTTGCTTCAATCTGACGAATACGTTCACGCGTAACGGCAAATTGTTGTCCGACTTCTTCCAATGTATGATCAGATGTCATACCGATACCAAAACGCATACGTAAAACGCGTTCTTCACGGGGTGTCAAAGTTGCCAGAACAGATGAGCATGCTTGACGTAAATTTGCATGGATAGCAGCATCCAATGGTTGGAGAGTGCTTTTATCTTCAATGAAATCTCCTAAATGGCTATCTTCCTCATCTCCGACCGGTGTTTCCAAAGAAATAGGCTCTTTGGCAATCTTCATAACTTTACGCACTTTTTCAATTGGCATATTCAAACGTTTTGCCAATTCTTCCGGTGTCGGTTCCAATCCTGTTTCGTGAAGCATTTGACGGCCTGTACGAACCAACTTGTTGATTGTTTCAATCATGTGAACCGGAATACGAATTGTCCGAGCTTGATCTGCAATTGAACGTGTAATTGCTTGACGAATCCACCATGTTGCATACGTAGAAAACTTGTATCCGCGGCGATATTCGAATTTATCAACAGCCTTCATCAAGCCGATATTTCCTTCTTGAATCAAATCCAAGAATTGTAAACCGCGGTTGATGTATTTTTTAGCAATAGAAATAACCAAACGCAAGTTTGCTTCAATCATTTCACGTTTTGCACGATTGGATTCTTGTTCGCCTTTTTTAACTGTGTTAACTATGCGGCGATATTCCATAATCGGCATTTGAGTTTCTTTGGATAAAGTATCAATTGCAGAGCGAATATCATCCACTTCATTACCATACTTTTCCACAAAGGTTTTCCATGCTTTTCCGGAACGCTTTGAAGCTGCAGAACGCCAATCCGGTTGCATTTCTGTTTCATGATAGAACTTTAAGAAGTCTTCACGTTTGATTTTGGAATGAGTTGCAATACGCAATAGTTTACCTTCCAACATCATTAAGCGTTTATTGACTTCATTGATTTGTTCAATCAATTGTTCAATTCGATTCGGATTGAAATGAATTTGTTTTAACAAATCAATCATTTCCATGTGGATCTTTTGATATTTTGCTTCCACATCTTCCGGAATTTTTTCACCGGTAACGACATAGATTAAACGTCCGGTTTGTGCGCGTTTGAGTTTTGAATAACTTTTAGCTATTTGTTCGAAAATGCCAAGAATTTCCGGTAAGATGGCTTCTTCCATTTGTCTGATAGAATAGGAAGCTTCATCTTCTTCCTCTTCTTCAACAGTGCTTTGTTCTTCTTCCTCTTCTTCTACATCTTCATCAACTTCATCATCACTGTCTTCATCAACCAATTCCTCATCATCATCTTCCGAAATGTAATCATCGATGTCTTCATCTTCATCATCTTCGTTAGATTTCTTTTCTTCTTCGAGCAATTCTTCATCATCTTTTTGAAGCATTTTTTCTTTTTCGCGCTTTTCAATGGATGCAAGCAAAGCTTTTTTTGTCGGATCCGCTTCATAAGTTGCTTCCAAATCGATAATGTCACGTAATTGCATTTCACCGGTTAATAGGGCACTGTGCCAACTCATTAAGGCTTTCATTGTCATAGCGCTTTCTGTCAATCCACCGATCATGACATTATTTCCGGCTTCGATTCGTTTTGCAATAGCAATTTCTCCTTCACGTGACAACAATTCGACAATTCCCATTTCACGTAAATACATGCGGACAGGGTCATTTGTACGCCCCAAAGAAGACATATCATCTTCCGTTTCTTCATCGTTGCTATTTACAATATTGTCGTCATCTTCTTCATCCGCTTTATCGACAACACGGATATCCAAATTGGATAAAATAGACATTGCTTCTTCGATAGCTTCCGGCCCTTGTTCAGCAGAAATGGCCATGTTAAGCTCATCAACGGATACAATTCCTTTTGCCTTTGCCTTTTCCAACAATTTGTCAAAAGCAGGACCTAACGAATTTTCAGAAGATAAGGATTCGTCATCCAAATCTTCCATTTCATCATTTTCATCGTCTATGGATCTCATTTAAGCACTCTTTCATCAAAGTTAATTGAATTGTCATTATTTACACTTTTTTTATGTATTTGTCAAGCTTATTGTAATTTTTATATATTTTCTTTATTTTTTTCCTGTTCCTGTTTTAAAGATAAGATATGCGTCCATAATTCATTTGTCGGATTTTTCTTGAATTCTTCCATCAAACTTTTAATTTCTTCATCCAATAAATTTCCCTCCAATGCTTTTATTTTTAATTCAAATTCGGCTTTTGCTTCTTCGGGCGTTTTTTTGGCTCTGCTTAAGGTTTCCAGTTCCTGCGCTAAATAGATGAACAGATTTTTTGAATATTTCTTTTGCAACAATTCTTTAAAATCATTTGCGTTTATTCCTGGATTTTCAGTCAATTCATTATTTAAAATTTCTAACAGTCGCAATACCTTTCTGTCTTTAATTTTTAAATAACTTAAGCGTTCCATATAATGTGCATACAGATTCGGAAATAAAATCAAGTAGGTCAGCAACATTTTGATGTCATTGGAATAGGGTGATAATGTCGGAATTACACTTACTTTTAATGTAGGTGTATTATGTTTGCGGGTACTGTTTTTATTTTGATACATAGTTTCTTTTGTAAATTTTTTCAGTTCCATTTTAAATTCTTTTTCATAATAACTGCGAACGGTTGTATTTTTGATGTTCTGTAGTAAATTTTGAATATCCTTCTCCAAAGCAGCAAAATGTTCCGGTGTTTCAAACTTTTTACCTACGGTAAGCGTTTGCCAAAGTAACCAAGAAAGCGGTTTTGCTCCATCCAAAAGTTTTTCAAAAGCCTTTTTCCCTTTTAATTTTGCAAAATCATCCGGATCTAATCCGTCAGGTAAAAAGACAAATTTCAACGAATAACCTTCTTTCAATATGGGGAGAACTCTGCGTGAAGCGCGTTCTGCTGCTTTCATACCGGCAGCATCACCATCAAAACAAATAATTGGTTCCGGAGATGTTTTCCATAAAATTTCAATCTGATTTTCTGTCAGTGCTGTTCCTAACGGTGCAACGGCATTTGTAACTCCGATTTTATGTAAGGCAATAACGTCCATGTAACCTTCAACCAAAACGGCTTTTCGTGTTTGGCGCATTGTTTCTAATGACTGAGGTAATGCATACAAATTTTCGCCTTTATGGAATAAAACACTCTCCGGTGAGTTTAAATACTTTGGTTCGGCTTTCACCATTACACGACCGCCAAAAGCGATAATGTGATTACGCCTGTCTGCAATGGAAAACATAACTCTGTCATAAAAGTAATCATGATTTTCACGGCCTGCTTGTGCACTCCTGCGCACTAAACCAAGGGCAATTAAATCCTTTTCGGAATAATTTTGTTTTAATAGAGTTGTACGTAACTGATTATTCTGAGGAGCGTAACCCAATCTGAAATGATGAATGTCTTCATCAGTCAGTCCGCGTTTATGCAGATAGGCAAGAGCTTCTTTTCCTTCCGGTTCATAAAGTTTTTTTTCGAAAAAACAACACGCTTTTTCCATTATTTCATAAAGAGAATTTTGGTGTGCTGCTTTTTGTTCCTCTTGTGGCGAAGACTTTGGTACTTCCATTCCCGCCATATGAGCTAAAGTTTCGACCGCTTCCATAAATGACAGATGCTCGTTGTTAATCAAGAAAGAAACAACATCACCGTGTGCTCCGCATCCAAAACAATGATAGAATCCTTTTTCTTCACTGAGTGTGAAGGAGGGGGTTTTTTCCTTATGAAAAGGACACAGACCAATATATTCATTTCCTCGTTTTGTCAGCTTTACTTTTTTACCAACGACAGAGGCCAATGATACTTTTAAACGTAAATCATCCAAAAAGCGTGGCGGAAAGGCCATTGATTTTTATCCCAACAATGATTTAATCAAGCCGGATGCTTTTCCGAAATCCATTTGTCCTGCATATTTGCCACGTAATGCACCCATTACTTTTCCCATATCTTTCATGGAAGAAGCACCGGTTGTGGCAATGGCTTCTTGGATAGCGGCTTTGATGGCCTCATCATCCATTTGAGCCGGCAGGAAAGAAGAGATAAGTTCAATTTCTTTTTTTTCTTTTTCAACCAAATCGGCACGTCCGCCCTTTTCATAAAGTTCGACACTTTCTTTGCGTTGTTTAATCATTGATTGGAACATGGACAAAATTTCATCATCGCTGATGCCATCTGTTTTACCCGATGGACGTGCAGCAATGTCTTTATCTTTTAATGCTGCGCCAATCATACGTAAAGTGGATACTTTTGCTTCGTTATGTTCTTTCATTGCGGCAACCAATTCCGCTTTAATTTTTTCTCTGATCATTTTCAAACTCCTTTAATTTAAATAAATAGTAAATCCATACATTTTTGCAACTTTTGCATATCATTTCACAAAATTGCATATCTTTCAAGTGTAAAAAGCATAAGGGGGTATATTTTTTTTGTTCAATCTCTTTATTTTGTCGACAAAAGTTCCTAGAACAGCCTTAGTTTTTATAGAAAGGAGATAACTATGCAAAAAAAATCGTTATTAAAAACAGCTTTATGTTTAAGTGTTTGTCTTTTTCCGCTATTTAGCACTGCAGCCGAAGAGGTTATAGTTGATGTTGAAGAGGAAATAGTTTATGAAACAATTGAAGACAATATAAAGCCGGCTTTGGTCGGCACAAAGGGTGTTCACACACGCCGTCGTTTTGATAAAGCACGTCATGCTTTGGCAGAAAAGGAAAGTTTGGAAGAAAAGTATGCTAATTTCAAAAAATGGTTGAATAATAGAATGGGACTTTCCTACACTTTTGATATGTCTCTTCTGGGACAAAGAGGGGCACCAAATGGTGAAAAAACGGCATGGCAAACGCAATATTATGGATCAGCAAATTGGAATATGTACACTTCATCAATCGGTTCGGGATCGTTGCAAGCGGCATATACCTATGTTCATTATTGGGGTAACAGTGCCGAGACAGTTGGAAACAATATCGGTGTTGTAAGTGATATCAACGATTACAGCAATAATTCGTATTATTTTGACCAATTAAGCTATACACATCAATTTCCCGGTATTTTAAGTCCTTTATCCGTAACGATAGGACAATTTCCGATGTATAATTTTGACGGATCGGCCTATGATGCCAATCAGCAAATCAATTTTGTGAACTTTGCTTTATCGCAAAACGCTTCATCCAGTTATCCGACAGCCAGTTTAGGTGGATATGTTACTTTGGCTCCGAATAGCGAGTGGAGTTTTTCTGTTGGTATGCAAGATGCCAATAACATTTCTGGTTCTCAGATAGAAACTTCTACCTTTCACCGTAAGCAATACACTTCCTTCGCGTCAGTTTCTTATACGCCGACAATAGAAGGTTGGGGAGAAGGGCAATACTCGATTTTGTTGTATAATCAACCGTGGACAATTAATCAACCGGAAACAAGTAACGGTTGGTCGATTAACTTATCGCAAGCTTTAAATGAAAAATTGACGATTTTCGGGCGGATTAACGGTTCGACAGGTGATGTTGCTTCTATTTCTCAATCCTATGTTTTGGGCGGTGTTGTGAATAATCCATTTAATCGTAATGCGTTGGATCAAATCGGATTTGCAACAGCGATTAACAAAGTGAATAAAGAAGTAACAGGCCCGACTTCACGATCAGTTGAAACTGTAATGGAAGGATATTTATCTTTGGGAATATCAAACTTTTTGATTTTGACACCGGATGTTCAATTTTATATCAATCCAGCAGAAAGTGATGACAATAAGCACAATGCAACAGTTGTCAGTATGCGTGCAACATTGATGTTCTGATTTAAAGATGAAAAAGATTTAAATATAACTGCGCATAACGGGCAGGTTTTTGACGTGTTGTGATAAAAAGTATCCTGTCAATTTTAATCCGTCTTTGATATCTTTTTCCGTTGCAGGCGTATCTTTAATCAAAAAGGCGGGTAAGGGAAGCAGTTTTTCTTTATAAGGTTGAGCTTTTTCACGACTGACTGCACGTCCGGTTTTGGGCGATACATAAGCTAAGTCATCACTTCCACCGGCGGCACACTTTGACAGGTCTAATCCAAAGCCTAAGACAGATAACAAATCAACTTCTAAACGTACATAGTTTTCGCGCCAATTATCATCATTTAGGTGATTTAAAAAATCATAAATAAGAGTATAAAATTCGCTGACAGGTTCACGTTCCGGTAAAGTTTCATCCAGTAAAGCACAAAGACTGCTGATAGCGGACAAACGTCCTCTGTCATCCATAAATGATGCGGATAAGGGATTAATTACTTCGCAAGTAAATGTTCCTAAATGTTCCGGCAAACGCGCCCGCCATTTTAAATCAGCAACTGCCCCGATTAGCGGCATGGTACGCGTTCTTATTAAGCCAAGATGTCGCCCGTGTTCGCATGTTAAAGCCGACAAGACAACTCCGTTTTCTCCAAAACGACGAGTGCCGAGTATAATACCTTTGTCTTGCCAATCAGGCATTAAAGTCTAACCCCCATTCTGCATAACGTTCTGGATCATTCACCCAATTTTCACGCACCTTGACAAATAAAAATACATGAACAGGACATTCAAAAATTTGTGTTAGCTCATAACGAACGGCTGAACCGATTTTTTTCAGCATACTGCCGTTTTTACCAATGACAATAGCTTTTTGTCCTTCACGTTCAACGTAAATGGTTTGCTCTATACGAATATCACCCTTTGTTTCATTGCGTTCAAATTTATTTGTTTCTACGGCAACGGAGTAGGGCAATTCCTGTTGCAAATTCAAATATAGTTTTTCGCGGGTAATTTCAGCGGCAAACAAACGGTTTGGCAAATCGGACAAATTATCGGATGGAAACATAAATGCACCTTTTGGCATTTGTTTAACAAGATAGGCCAGTAAATCTTTAACATTTTCTCCGGTTTTTGCACTAATCATGAAAGTTTCTTTAAATATGGAATAATCCTTTAATTTTTCGATTAAAGGCAATAACTTTTCTTTTTCAATAGTGTCAATTTTATTCAACACCAAAATGGTTGGACGCTTGTCTTTTTCTAATTGGTTTATGATGCGCACGCTGTCATCATCCAATCCTTTTTTTACGTCAATCAGCAACATTCTTTCATCTGCATCATTTGATTCAGTCCATGCTGTAGCGACCATGGCTCTGTCTAATCTGCGTTTAGGCTTGAAAATTCCGGGGACATCCACCAAAACAATTTCCGTATTTCCTTCGACAACAATACCACGAACACGTGAACGCGTTGTTTGAACTTTTGGTGATACGATAGAAACTTTTGCTCCAACTAACAAATTAACCAATGTCGACTTGCCGGCGTTTGGCGCGCCTAAAACAGCTACAAATCCACAACGTGTTTCTGTATCTTTCATTTTTTGAAACCTTTTGCATGTAATTTTAAAAAGCCATCTGCGGCATTTTGTTCAGCAATCTTTTTGGAAGTGCCTTCAGCAATAACTTCATCATAGTCCCCCATTTTGACGGATACTTTAAACAATGGTGCATGAGCAGGTCCTGTTTGAGATATTACTTTATAAACGGGTAACAAAATATTGTGTTTGTGCCCCCATTCTTGCAAGGCT
The DNA here is from genome assembly GCA_017962565.1 of Alphaproteobacteria bacterium. Classification (GTDB taxonomy): domain Bacteria; phylum Pseudomonadota; class Alphaproteobacteria; order CAAHEQ01; family UBA3637; genus CAAHEQ01. The sequence continues at coordinate 11,315 of JAGCVC010000008.1, forward strand.
GTTTTTGAATCGACAGGGGGAGTGACATCTATATCAAGCATGGTTTCATATAAAGGTTCTACAAAGGATTTTGCTGTCTCAAAACCACTATCTTTATATATAGCAGCAATTAAAGCTTCCATAACATCGGATAAAACAGAAGCATTATCACGTAATTCAGGTGCATCTGTAATCAAAGCATCCGGAATTCCAATCTGCTTTGCCAAATCAGCCAACGTTTCTTCACGAACAAGTGCAGTAAAACGTTTTGCAATATCGCCTTCTTTTTCATTTTTGTGATGAATAAGCAGCATATCTGCTACAATTAATCCCAAAACACGATCGCCCAAAAATTCCAACCTTTCGTAAGTTGCTGCCTTATTTCCATGCGCCAACGTGAGTGCATCTTTTAAAAGGCGTTGATTTTTGAATTGATATCCGATTTTTTGTTGTAATTTTTCCATTTTTAAGGGCCTATTCCGTTAAACAATCTTTCCCAACGAATTGATTTTGGCCAATTCCAAAAGGCCAAGAAAGGTGCATAACCATTGTTGGAATAAAAGATAAATTGTGCTTTACCAACCAAATGAGATTTAGGCACATAGCCAACTATATCAAGCCATCTTGAATCTTGTGAATTATCCCGATTGTCACCCATCATAAAAAAGTGATCTTCCGGAACAACAAATTCGATGGTATTGTCTTGTGGTTCATCATCGGAAAATTCCAAGATAGGATGGACTAAACCTTCCGGTAGTTCCTCATCATATAGGCGATGTTCCACTTGTTGATTACCACGATATTCCATAACAACTTCTTTAAAGGTTCTCTTGACCGGTTTTCCATTGATATGTAAAATGCCGTTAACTACTTGAATTCTGTCTCCTGGTAATCCGATGACTCGTTTAATGTAGTCAATGGATGTATTTGTGGGCAGGCGGAACACGACAATATCGCCACGCTTTGGTTGTTCGTAAAAAATACGTCCGGGGACTAATGGAATTCCAAATGGGAAAGAATAACGTGAATATCCATAGGAAAATTTATTCACGAATAAGTAATCGCCGATTAACATCGTTGGCACCATAGAACCGGATGGAATATTGAACGGTTCAAGTGTGCAAGAACGAACGGTTAAGGCAATTAAAATGGCCCAAAATAAAGATTTTGCATTATCTTTCAGCCATTCTTTGAATGTTATCTTTTCTTTTTTATTTGTTTTTTTATCTTTTTGCATTGTTAAATCTTTTCTTTTTTGTTAAACTGAACACAATCATAAATGATTTAAAAAAAATAGCAATAGGAAATAGTAATAAAAATGCTTCAGTTCGAATTAAAGAAAAAAGAGAATAATGCGCGTAGGGGAACTTTACATACAGCTCACGGAGATATTCAAACGCCAACCTTTATGCCGGTTGGTACTTGTGCAACGGTAAAAGGTATGCTACCGGAAAATGTAGCATCTACCGGTGCAGAGATTATTTTAGGTAATACATATCATTTAATGTTGCGTCCAACAGCCGAAAGAGTCGCCCGTTTGGGTGGCTTACATAAATTTATGAACTGGCCTAAACCTATTTTAACGGATTCGGGCGGTTTTCAGGTAATGAGTTTATCTAAGATTCGCAAAATTACAGAAGACGGATGTACTTTTCAATCGCATCTGGATGGTTCAAAACATCATTTAACTCCGGAACGTTCAATCGAAATACAACACTTATTGGATAGTAATATTACAATGGTGTTGGACGAATGTATGCCTTATCCCTCAGAAAAAAAAGATGTTAAAAAGTCAATGGAACGTTCTATGCGTTGGGCACAACGTTCAAAAGATGCTTTTACGGATAGAGACGGTTATGGCATTTTCGGTATTGTTCAAGGAGGTGTTTTTCCCGATTTACGTAAGCAATCGTGTGAGGCGCTGACGGATATTGGTTTTGATGGTTATGCCGTTGGCGGTTTGGCAGTTGGAGAAGGGCAAAAGTTAATGTTTGAAACATTGGATGTTACGACTCCTTTATTGCCGGAAAATAAACCGCGCTATTTGATGGGTGTCGGTCGTCCTTCTGATATAGTTGGTTCTGTCGCGCGTGGAATAGATATGTTCGATTGTGTTATGCCAACCCGTTCCGGACGTAATGCATTGGCCTTTACACGAGAAGGGACAGTTAATTTAAGAAATGCCTGCCACATGGATGATTTGTCGCCATTGGATAGTCAATGTTCTTGTCCGGCTTGTACAAAATATTCGCGTGCCTATTTGCACCATTTGTTTAAAGCAGGTGAAATGCTGGGGGCAATCTTATTGACCTGGCATAATATACAGTATTATGAAGATTTGATGAAAGAAATTCGTTTATCATTGGAAGAAAGTCGTTTTGAAGACTTCGCTAATGCCTTCTTTGAAAAAAATGCTGGATTGAAAAGGCCTCTATAAAATGTCTCAAACAAAGAAAGTACCTGAACAACTTGAAAAAGAACGTCGAACAAGCGGATTGACACCTATTGGGGTGGATATGCGTTCGTTGGCTAAAAATGTTTTGGGAAAAAGAGGATTTTCAAATGTGGATTTAATTGCGCATTGGCCTGAAATTATTGGTGAGAATCTTGCAAAAGCCGTAAAACCGGATAAAATTACTTATCCCAAAAATGATCGGATTAATGGAACATTGTATGTTCGAGTACAGGGTGGTGCTTTTGCGACATTATTCGAACATCAAAAAAACATTATTTTGGATAAAATCAACACATTTTTAGGGTATAGTGCTTTGAGTAATGTCAAAATTCAACAAGATGTTCAAGTCAATTTTGAAAAGCCCGTAGAAAAGATTATAGAGAGACAACTAACTGATAATCAAGAAGAATTACTTCAGAAAAGTACAGACGGAATAGCAGATGAGAATTTAAAAAAACAACTTTATGAAATAGGTAAAAAACTTTTTTTAAAATGATACTTGTCAACTGTAAAAAAACAAATTAAGATTACGTCAGTGATGAACATAGATGAAAGGAAGACAAAATGAAATTTATCTGGTTAACAATTTTAGCAGCTATTATTGTTTTTGGAATTATTTTTTATATGAATGAAGTTGCTCCAACACCGATGCCGGGGTTGACCGCGAATGGGCAAAAGGTTGATATTGGAGCTCCAGTTAACACGACTCCGTCTGAAAGCGCTTTTGAACCTTTGGATTTGTCATCAAATACAAAAAAAGCGTTTTTTATTAAAAGTGCAAATGCCGCTGAAGCTGTTGATTATCAAAATGAAAGAACAGCATTTCGTACAATCGGTAATAAAGATGCCGAAGTTAAAATGTATGTTTTTTCTTCTTTGACTTGTTCTCATTGCGCTGAATTTCATACAAAAGTGTTGAAGGAAATTGAGGAAAAATATGTTGATACGGGAAAGGTGTTTTTTACGTATATAGATTTTCCATTTGATAGTCGTGCATTAGCTGGTGCTATGGTTGCACGTTGTCTTCCGACAGAAAAATATTTTCCTTTTTTGAATGTGTTGTTTGAGAATCAAAAAAGATGGGCCTTTAAATCGAACTCGCAGGAAGTTATTTCAGAATATGCAGCTCTACAAGGTATGTCAAAAGGTGATGTGGTAGCTTGTTTGTCGGACAAGGTATTGCAACAATCTATTATTAAAAATCGTGATACGTACGCTAAAGAGTATAAAATTTCCGGTACACCAACGACATTGGTTTTTAAAGGAGATAAATCAGAAGTTATTGTGGGGGCAAATAAAAGAGCTGTGGAAAATGCTTTGAATAAGATGTTGAAATAATCTTTGATACAGCATCAAAATAGGGGAAAAAATGGTAAAAAAGGTAAAAACATCAAAGAAAAGTAGGATGAATAGGCCTAAAAAAGAGGCTTTGGACGTGTCCCAGACAAAAGAAAAAAAGTCGAAATCCAAAAAGCTTCAGATGTCTTTTATTATTTTGTTATTTCTGTGCGTTATTTTACTCACTTTAATGAACTTATTGAATAGAATGGGAATAAGGAGAGAAGTAGAAAATGACGCATGGATTATTGCAAAGAAACCCATCATCTACTTATATCCGGAACAGACAACGAATGTTTTGGTAAAATTTGGAAAGCCGGAAAATTTAACGCATACATATCCGAAATATGAAGATAAATGGCAAATTGTTGCTCAACCGAATGGTGATTTGACGGATGATAAGGGACGTCATTATTATGCACTTTACTGGGAAGGGCAAAATTTAAACGAATTGAAAGCTAAGGACGGATTTATCGTTAAAGGTGTGGATACTATACCCTTTTTGGAAGAAAAGTTGGCGTTGTTGGGTTTAACGGAACGGGAAGCAAATGAATTTATCGTATACTGGTTGCCGGAATTGGAAAGTAACGAATACAATTTTGTTCGATTCAAAACAAAATCAGAAATAGATGCAAGTATGCCACTTAGTATAGAACCGGCACCGGATACGGTTATCCGAGTGATGATGGAATTCAAACCGGCAAATGGAACAGAACAGGTGATGGCACAAAACTTTCCGCTTGTACCAGAGCGTAGGGGATTTGTTGTGGTCGAATGGGGCGGAACACGTTTAAAATAGGGGATTAGTATGGCAGAAACAAAAACACCGCAAGAAATGAAAGAAAAGATTGATGCTTTCAGAGAGGATGCCTTTTCTTCGTCTAAGAAACGTTCGGCTGTTTCTAACCCTTTAAACATCATCATTACGATTCTCTCTGATTTGTTGGGAGGATTGTTTGTCGGAGCCGGTTTGGGATATTTGTTGGTGCAGTATTTAGGTGCGCATAAAATTTTTCTTGCAATATTCATTTATTGGGGGGTATTGCCGGATTATTGAATCTTTATAGATCAATGAAAAAGTTGGAAGGTCAAAGCAAATGAAAATGCATAACCCGTTGGAACAATTCAATATAGATGTTTACGTTCCTATAAAAATAGGGCCTGTCGATATATCTTTGACAAATGCATCTGTTTCAATGTTGTTGGTTTCCGTTTTTGCAATCTTTTTAATGTGGTTATTAACACGGCATATGCATTTGATTCCGCGTTTAGGACAAACGGTGGCAGAGTCTTTGTACATGTTTATTAAAGGAATGATTGAAGATACTATTGGGAAAAAAGGATTATCGATCCTTCCGTTTATATTTACTTTGTTCATCTTTATTTTGTTTGGTAATTTGTTGGGACTTTTCCCGTTTGCTTTTACTTATACAAGTCACTTATCGGTTGTAGGGACTATTGCTGTTATTGGTTTGTTGGTTTCAATTATTTTGGGCGTCTTTCATAAGGGGCTTTCTTGGTTTAGAGTTTTTCTGCCAAAAGGTGTTCCTTGGGCGTTAGCGCCTTTGATGATTCCGATCGAAATAATTTCTTTTTTATCAAAGCCGTTCAGTTTAACGGTTCGTTTGGTAATGAATATGACAGTTGGACATATTATGCTAGAAGTTGTTGCCGGTTTTGTCTTTGCTTTGGGGTTGGCCGGTTTTGTTCCGTTGATTTTCACGGGATTATTAATTTTGTTCGAAGTTTTTATTGGTATTTTACAAGCTTATATTTTTACAATTTTAAGCTGTATTTATTTAAGTGAAGCTTTCGAAGGTGAAGAAAATTAGGAAAGGAGAGTAAAATGGAAGTAGATTCAATGAAATATATTGCAGATGCCGCAAAGTTTTTATCAATAGGTATTTGTTCTTTGGTTATGATTTCTGTTGCAAGATGGGTTGCCGAAATTTGGATCAATATTATTTCTTCGGTCAGCCGTAATCCGTCAGTTAAAAATGATATTACTTTGTTTGCTTATATCGGCGCCGGTATGACTGAAGCAATTGCTTTGTATGCTTTGGTTTTGGCGTTCATGATGCTTTTTTCTTAAAAAGGACAGATAATGCCGCAACTTGATTTTAGTTTTTATCCTGCTCAAATTTTCTGGCTGATAATTTCATTTGGCATCTTATTTTTGGCTATGAAATATTGGTTGTTACCGCCTTTGGCAAATGTTATTGAGCAAAGGGAAGAAAAGATTAAAAAGATTTTACGTCAGGCGGATAAAATGTCTGCGGAGGCTGAGCGTATTGGCAAAGAATATCAACAATATGTTGATGAAGCAATACAATATTCTACGCGTGTTTTGCAAACTGCTCATGATGAAGTGGCTGCAAATTATGCAAATCAAGAAGAAAATTTATTGCAAATTTTAAAGACTGATACTCAAAAAGCAGAAGATGATATAAATCAAGAAAAGAAAAACTTGTTGGGTGGTATAGAAGATATTACATACCATTTTGTAAAAATATTTTTGAAAGTTTTTTATTCTTTGAAATTGTCTGAAAAGGATACGCAGGAACAAATTTCATTTTTGATTAAGGAAAAGAAAGATGTATAGTTTTTGGTCAGCTCTTGATAATCCGGAACTTTGGAAAGGTGTTGCTTTCCTTATTGCTGTGGGTGTTATAGCACTGCCAATTTACCATTATTTAGTGGGAATTGTTTTAAGCCAATCTAAGCAAATATCCGAACGAATGACAAAAGCTATGGAGTTACGTACCGAATCGGAAAAAATGTTAAAAGATATTCAGCATAAAAATTTCTACAAGGAAACAGAAAGAAAAAGAATTCTGCAAAACGCATTAAGAGATGCCCGTACTTTAAAGGAAAATTCAAACAAGGAATTGGAAGAAAGGCTCCTGAACAGAAAAGAAGAAATTTTGGACAGAGTCCGTTTAATCAGAAAGTCAGGTTTAAGGGACTTAAAAGAAAAAGTTGTTTCAATTGCTGTTGACACAACAGAAGAAATATTGCAAAATCCACTAAAGGAGTCGGAAAAAAATGCTTTTATGGACGCCGGAATTCGTGAACTGGAACAGATTCTAAGTCAAGAAGAGCAAAAGGAACGATTGTTAAATGTTATTTTAGATGCTTAAAGAGGACTATTAAGATGTTTTTTAGAAAGAAAAAGAATAATGCAAAAAATTTAAATTTGGAACCGGGCAGTGTTTTTGTTAAAAATGATTGTGTCCCGTCCACTTTTATTGTCGAAAAAATTCTGGATTTCTCTCCTGCGCCCATGCATGTGCGCTTAAAAGAACATGGTGGTAACGGCAGAACGATAACGGTAGCTTTGGAAACGCTGTTGGATGAGCATTTCTGGCATCATCAACCTAAAGAATAGGTTTATTTTATATTTTTTATAAAATTCTTTTGTTTTAAGTAAGAAATATTTTAATCCCTTTACATTTTGTTAACCAAAAGCGTGCAAAATGGTAAAAAAAAGGGGCTTAAAATGGAAAACTATTTAATCGCCGATTCGGTATCGTTAGAACGAGCACAAGAAGTGTCTCGTATGCTTTCTTTTCCCCTTTATCCATCTGAAGAAGAGCCCTTTTTAAAAAATTTAAAGAGTAGAGCAAAACGCCCGGAGCATTTGACTTTGCTTGCTGATAATTTTGAAGATGAACGTCTGAAATATTTATTTTCTCAACGAGCCGAACGACTTATAGATGCACAGGCAACTGATGAATCAATTCGTGACTTTATCGAAACTACCGCAAAAGAGGAGTTGCCTAACAGTCTTTCATTCTTGTTGACTTGTCCGGTTATGTACAATTGCGATGTATCAAGGATTTTTGTTGATGCGCTTAATCAAAAATTGAATTTTACGACAGATCGTTTTGCGGGAATTCATCTGGCCTTGCATGAGGCAATCGTTAACGGCTTAATTCATGGAAATTTAGACATTGGTAGTGAATATCGTCAATCTGCCAGATCGTTTGTTGAATATGGTAAGATTTTGTCTGAACGCTTGAACGATCCGGCTTATGCTCAGAAGAGCCTGTCTATTTCTGCAGCATGGGATAGTACAAAATTGCGTATAAAAATTCGTGACGAAGGAGCCGGATACGTTATTCGAGATAATTTTTCCAGTCGGTCTATGGCTTCGGCTAAAAACAAAACCGGACGGGGGTTGTTGTTTATTGCCGGTATTGCGGATTCTTGTACAATAGATGATTTCGGACGTGAAATAAATTTAAGTTTCGGATTAAAAGATGATTATACGCAATCTGAAAGTGTTTATATAGAAGATAAAAATGAAGAGGAGGACAACGAATTACAAAAAGCTTCTCTTTATGTTCGTCCTTCTGTTGCAGGTTGTCGGGTGTTAATTATAGAAGATAATTTATCTAACCAAACCATGCTTTACCGTTTGTTGAATGTTATTGGCATTACGATGATTGAATGTGCAACGGATGGTGTAGAGGGATTAAAAAGGGTCCTTTCTTTTAAACCGGATTTGATTATTTTGGATATCACGATGCCGCGAATGAACGGATATGAAGTTTTGCACAGTTTAAAATCTTCTCCGGCAACACAAGATATTCCTGTTTTAATCGAAACAGCCAGTGATACACGTGAGGCACGTGATAAAACTTTCCGCACGGGTGCAACAGACTTTATTACGAAACCGATTAACCCCTTGGAATTTTTCTCTCGCATTAAAGTTCATCTTGAAAATCGTATGTTAATCAAACACTTAGAGAAACAACTTAATCAATTAAATGATGAGTTGAATTCTGCACAACGAATGCAAAGAACGTTATTGCCGACTGAAACAATGCTTAAAAATATAGGGGATAAATATGGCATACATTTTGCGCACCACTTTGAACCCTCATCGCATTTGGGAGGGGATTTCTGGGAAGTTATTCCTTTGTCGGATACAAAATTAGCGGTTTATATTTGCGACTTTTCCGGTCATGGAGTTTCTGCTGCATTAAATACTTTCCGCTTGCATGCTTTAATTACTCAAATGGATAACATTAACATAGAAATTCCGGCATCGGCGATGACCATAATGAACACCCAATTGTTAACTTTGTTACCACGCGGACAATTTGCTACATTTTTCTTGGCCGTGATTGATTTGGCAAAAGATAAAATGGTTTATTCGGCTGCAGGCGTTCCTAAGCCATTCTTGATTTGTGACAACAAAATACAATTAGTTAATGCAGATGGTATGCCTCTTGGTATCAGCAAGCAGGCGCAGTATCACAATTATCAGTTAGATTTTCCCAAAGGTTCAAAATTTATGCTCTATTCAGATGCATTAACTGAATCTCCAAGCGATGATGGAGAACGATTAGGGGAAGAAGGTTTTTCAAAGTTGGCAGAAAAGATTGTTTTGCAATCAAATAAGTCCCCTCAAGACGTTGTCTCGGCCGTTATTAAGGACTTTTTTAAATTTGCACCGCCACCACCACCTGATGACATAACGATTGTTTATTTAGAACGAAAGGATGATCAATGAGTGTAAGATTGTTTGTTGATTCTCCTTTAAAACTGAAACAAGAAGTGATTTTAACGGAAAATGCACATCACTATTTGGTGCATGTGATGAGATCTGTTGTCGGTGAGACTGTTTTACTGTTCAACGGAAAAGACGGCGAATGGGCTGGTGAAATTGAAAAGATTTCTAAAAAAGAAGTACAGTTGCGTTTGGTTAAAAATATGCGTTTGCAATCAGAGGAGAAAAAGTCAGATGTATGGCTTTGCTTTGCTCCTGTGAAAAAAGATAAAATGGATTTTATTATACAAAAAGCAACTGAATTGGGCGTTGATGTTTTGCAACCGGTAATTACACGCCGAACTGTTGTTGGACACATAAATGCAAATAAAATGCAGTTACAGGCAATTGAAGCCGCTGAACAGTGTGAGAGGTTATCTGTTCCCGAAATAAGACAGCCTGTTTCTTTGGATCTGTTACTTGATAAATGGGAAAAAGGGCGTACTTTGTATTATTTGAATGAACGTGGTGAAGGCAAAGATTTTGAAAAAAAGAAAAAAGTCGCTTACTTGGTTGGCCCAGAAGGTGGTTTTGAACCGCAAGAAATAGAGAAGATCGGTTTATTAAAAGATGCTTGTTCCGTGCATTTAGGCAGAAGAATTTTAAGGGCTGAAACAGCATGCATTTCTGTTTTGGCAATTCATAATCATTTATGTGGGTGGAAATGAAAAAAATGTTGCAATACAAATAAAAATGTTTTACAAGAAAAGAAAGGATAAAAATAAGGTGGTAATATGATTAAAAATAAAACTTTTATGATAGCTTGCATAGGTGCTTTGATTGCATTCCCTGCATTTGCTCAAGAACCTTTGATTGTTCGTAACGATGCGATTATTGTTTGTAGATCAAAGCAATGTAAAAGCGCACGCGATACAATGACACGTGAGTTTTTATACAATAAACTTGGCTCTCTTTTAAAGAACAACGTAAATAAGAAAATGTTGTTATGTGATGCAGATCCGACTGTGCATGTTTGTTTGAATAACGCGCTTGCTTTTAAAGCAAGAGCAGGTGCAACAATTACAACTGTCCGGATTCCATCGGCTTTGGTTGTTGATGCAAAATCCCTTCCGAATGATATGTCTCAGCAGTTTGTTTTAGATTACAGCATCAAATTGGGTAATACTTATCCGACTTGTCAAGCCGCTTTAAACCAAATGCAAATTATATCTACAGATGAAATAAATGTTGAAACACCGGGATTTGAATGCCGCTTTACTGAAAATGGTATGACACTTTTGAATGCTTCTTACGAAATTGATTATATCGATTTTGATTACGGTATTTTGGGCGCTTATTATACAATTGCAGCCGGTCAGGTTTCCCGCGGTGGTCAAACAGGCTATGCCTTGTTAAGATTTGAAAATTCTTCTAATGGTACTAATGAAGCAAAAGAAGAAGATTGTGGCTGTAAAAAGAATTGCGGTAAAAAAGAAGGTGGCAGTTCTAAATGCGGTTGCGATAGAAAGCCTCCAAAAGTGAAAACAATTGTTAAAGAAAAAGTTGTGAAACAATATGAAGTTGCTCCGATTGAAGTTTTTGTAAAAACAAAGGCTCCAATTGAAGACGGACAAGTTCAAAGCGTTCGTATTAACGGCGTTGATGTTCCGAATGTTCCTGTGATTTCAGAGGCTCCGGTCCAACCAACATATAATCAAAAGTTTTTGAAAGTCGGTGTTCCGGTTGTTTTGGATGTGGAAAATGAAACTTCTGTAGATGAAGTTGGCAATATGTCCGTTTGGGATAATTAATAAAAAAAGTTTTTTTCTGCTCCTTAACGGGAGCAGTTTTTCTTTTTAGGATTAAAAGATGGTCAAAGTTACAAAATTAAAATCCGGGATTCGTGTTGTTACGGATACCATGAAAGATGTTGATACAGTTTCATTGTTTTTTTCAGTGTCTGTCGGCTCTCGTTTTGAAGAAGAACAGATAAACGGGATTTCCCATTTGTTAGAACACATGGCCTTTAAAGGAACAAAGTCCAGAACTGCACTTCAGATAGCAGAAGAAATTGAAAATGTCGGTGGTGTTATCAACGCTTATACATCCAAAGATGTGACGGCTTACTACGTCAAAGTATTAAAACAAGATGTCCCTCTTGCATTGTCAATCTTATCAGATATTCTTCAAAATTCTATGATGATAGAAGAAGAATTGGAAAAAGAGAAGGGTGTTGTTATTCAAGAAATAGGGCAAACATACGATGCACCGGATGAAGCTGTTTTTGAATATTATCAATCTACTGCATATCCAAAACAACCGTTTGGGCGTTCTATTTTAGGAAGTGCAGAGAAGGTTAAATCCATCAGCCGTAAAACTTTGCTTTCTTATATGAGAGACGAATATACAGCACCGCGAGTCGTTGTTTCTGCAGCCGGTAATATTACGCATGATTACTTAGTTGAGGAAGTTGAAAAAGCATTACTGTCCTTAAAAACAAAGGGCGGAAGAAAAATGCAACGCGCATCCTATGTCGGTGGTGAATATCGGGAAAATAAAAAGATTGAGCAAGTAAATTTAGTTTTAGGTTTTGAAGGAATAGCCAACGATCACCCTTTATATTATGCTCAAAATATATTGGCAACAATTTTGGGCGGAGGTATGTCATCCAGATTATTTCAAGAAATTCGTGAAAAACGCGGTTTGGTTTATTCTATATATGCTTTTTCTTCTTCTTATCAGGATACGGGGGATTTTGGTATTTTTGCGGGAACAGGGGAGAAACAGGTATCTGAATTATTGCCTGTTGTCTGCGATGAAATATTAAAAGTTGCTTCAACTTTGAAATCAGAAGAAATAGAACGTGCAAAAGCTCAATTGCGTGCACACATATTGATGAAAAGAGAAAGTACTTCTGCACGTGCCGAAAGTAACGCTCGTCACTTAGTTATATATGGACGCGTTCTTGACAGCAAGGAAATCATTAAAAACATCAATGCTGTTGATGAAAATATGTTAAAGCAGACTGCAGAAAAAATATTTTTCGGTAAGCCGACATTATCGTGTTTAGGACCGATAAAGCACGTTATGCCGTATGAAAAATTAGTAGAAGCTTTGAAAAAATAAAGATTTTCTTTCTCCAGAGTTTTCTTTTATAAATATTTTTGCTTTTTAGTTGCACGTTTTTCGAAAAAGTGTTAGAAATAACATATAACTACAGGATTCTGTAAAGGGAGATTAAAATGCTGATAAACGGCGTATTGATAACAGTTCTTGGAATGGGAGCAGTTTTTGCATTCTTACTCCTGTTAGTGTGGGCTGTACAATTGATGTCACGTCTACTTCAAAAAGAAGACGCGGATTTGACACAAGTTGCTGCTACGATAGCAATTGCTTTAAGTAAGGGGGAAAGTAAATGAGTACATCTAGGAAAAAAATACAAATTTTATGTACTGCGTTTCGCGATGGTTTTCAATCTGTTTATGGTTCAAGAGTGCTCTCAAAAGACTATATGCCGATTGTAAAAATGGCAAAAGATGCCGGTATCAGACGTTTCGAATCTGGCGGTGGAGCTTCTTTTCAATCTGCTTTCTTTTATTTAAATGAAAATGCTTTTGATGTGATGGATACCTTCCGTTCAACGGTCGGAAAAGATGTTTATTTGCAGACTTTGGCACGTGGTATCAATGTTGTTGGATTGGACAGTCAAAGTTCAGATATTATCAAGTTACATGCTAAGTTATTTAAAAAGCACGGTGTGACGGCGATTCGTAATTTTGATGCTTTAAACGATCCGGATAATTTGGCTTACAGTGGTCAATGTATTGTAGATGCCGGGTTACATCATCAAGTGACGGTTACAATGATGTCATTGCCTCCCGGTTGTGTAGGGGCGCATACACCTGAGTTTTATGAAAAAACGCTGAAAAATATTTTAAAAGCAAAAGTTCCTTTCCATTCATTGTGTTTTAAGGACGCTTCAGGGACTAGTGTTCCTTCCGTGGTCTATGAGACAATTACTCGCGCAAGAAAGCTGGTTGGTGATAAAATGCCAATCGAATTCCATTCTCATGAAACTGCAGGGGTTGGTGTTGCATGTTATTTAGCTGCCGTTCAAGCAGGTGCAGACATTGTTGATTTATCTATGTCGCCTGTTTCCGGTGGAACTTGTCAACCGGATATAGCGACAATGTGGCATGCATTGCGTGAAACGGGATATGATTTGGACGTGGATGTTGATGCGATTATGAAAGTGGAAGAAGCTTTTAAAGAAGCTATGAAAGATTATTTCTTGCCACCAGAAGCTGTCCGTGTTGAACCGCGTATTCCATGGAGCCCTATGCCCGGTGGTGCTTTGACAGCAAATACTCAAATGCTGCGCGATAATGGTATTATGGATAAATACAGTGAAATCATAAAAGCTATGGAAGAAGTTGTTCGAAAAGGTGGCTTTGGAACTTCCGTGACACCGGTTTCTCAATTTTATTTCCAGCAAGCATTCAATAACGTCATAATCGGTCCTTGGCAGAAAATAGCAGAAGGTTATGGCAAAATGGTCTTGGGATACTTTGGTAAGACACCTAAAACCCCGGATAAAGAGGTTGTGCGCATTGCATCCGAACAGTTGGGATTAGAACCGACAAAAGAATCTCCGCGTCTGCTTAATGATAAGAATGAAAATAAAGGCATTAAAGCGGCAACGGAAAAGTTGAAAGCTAATGATTTGCCGGTAACCGATGAAAATATCTTTATTGCAGCAACCTGTGCAGATAAAGGAATTACTTATTTGAAGGGCGAAAGCAAAATTGCTGTTCGTTATAATACATCCGAGAAGAAGGCAGAAGAAAAAGGTAAAGTAAAGAAAATTATTTTGAACGGAACAGCATTTGATGTCGATATCAATGGCAATCAGGCTGTTGTCAATGGAAAAACTTATACCTTTGAGACACAGGAAGAAAAGCCTGTAAAAGAAGTTAAGGTAAGCACTTCTTCATCAGGGGAAAAAGTATTAACTGCACCGATGTTAGGGACAGTTACAAAAGTAAATGTAAGCGTTGGTGATTTAGTTAAAAAAGGACAAGATTTGTTGGTTTTGGAAGTAATGAAGATGGAAAATCCGATAAAATCTTCCTGTGATGCGCGTGTTAAGGAAATTTTAGCTTCAAAAGGCAGTCAGGTAAATGCCGGTCAAAAATTAATTGTTTTAGAATAGGAAAAAAAAGACATGTTTGAAAAATTTTCTTCTTTATTTGAACAAACCGGACTTTATGGCTTTTTCGGTGATTGGGAAAATACTATCGGAGGTTTCCTTCCCGTGGGAATAGGGCAATTGATTATGATTTTAATTTGCTTATTATTGCTCTATTTGGGAATAGCAAAGAAATTTGAACCTTTATTGCTTGTTCCTATTGCCTTTGGTGGTTTACTTGCAAATATTCCTTTTGCCGGTTTAACGGATTCTGCTACAGCTACAACACCCCCGGGCTTGTTAAATGTTCTTTACAATATGGGAATAGCGAATACTTTGTTTCCTTTGTTGATTTTTATGGGGGTTGGAGCAATGACGGACTTTTCTCCGGTTATTGCGAATCCAAAGACATTTTTACTGGGGGCGGCAGCTCAATTCGGTATTTTCGGTACTCTTTTAGGTGCCTTGTGGTTGGGTGATATTTTCCCGTTTGCTAAATTTACAATGCAAGAGGCCGCTTCTATCGGTATTATTGGTGGAGCTGACGGACCTACTTCAATTTATTTGACGACACGTTTAGCGCCTCATTTATTAGCTGCTGTTGCTGTTGCCGCATATTCTTACATGGCATTGGTTCCGATTATTCAACCGCCGATCATGCGCGCTTTAACGACTAAAAAAGAACGGCAAATTAAAATGAAGCAATTGCGGGAAGTTTCACAAAAAGAACGTATTATTTTCCCGATCCTTGTTTTATTGCTTTGTGCATTATTTTTCCCGACAGCAACTCCATTAATCGGTGCGTTAATGTTTGGTAATTTGTTGCGTGAAAGTAAAGTGACAGATAGATTAAGTGATACAGTCCAAAATGCTTTGATAAATACAGTGACTGTCTTTTTAGGGTTGGCTGTTGGATCAAAAATGGTTGCTTCTTCATTTTTGGTTCCAAAGACTTTGTTTATTTTATTTTTGGGTGTTATAGCTTTTTCCTTGGGAACAGCAGCAGGTGTTTTGATGGCAAAGTTGATGAATCTTTTCTGCAAAGAAAAAATCAATCCATTAATCGGTTCAGCAGGAGTTTCGGCTATTCCTATGGCTGCCAGGGTTTCTAATAAATTAGGACAAGAGGAAGATCCTTCGAATTATTTATTGATGCATGCAATGGGGCCAAATGTTGCGGGTTCTATCGGCTCTGCAATAGCAGCGGGTATTTTATTAACTTTATGTAGTTAGGATAAGAAGATGGTATCAGAAGAGGAATTAATTGATAAGCTAATTGCATTAGAGGAAGCAGGTCAATATGACGACTTACTTTATCAAGCCAATTATTATTTGAAAGATAATCCGGAATATGCTTCTTTGTATTTGTTCAAAGGAAATGCTTTGCGTGAAAAGGGCGAATTAGAGGAAGCTCAAACAGCTTATCGTTGGGCTATTATGTACAATCCGAATGATATTGCAGCAAGAACAAATTACGCATCTATCCTGTATTCCTTTAAAGATTATGTTGGTGCTTTAAATGCGGCAGATGCGGCCATTTTAATGAACCCTGAATTTCCGGAACCTTATTTAATCTCTGGAAATGTTTTGTCCATATTGGGTTTTCCGGAACAAGCAATGTATGCTTATCATCATGCCTATGAATTTATGCCATCTAATTATGGTTTGGGTTCTTACGTGGCGGAACTTTATGCAAAGAATAATGAGCCGGAAGATGCATTTAAATTGTTGATGCAAATATTGAAGAATTATCCGGAAAATGCTGCATTACAGTTGCAGATGGCTGTTACATTGGCTTTCTTTATGCAAAACGGTGTTATGTTAAAAGAAGTTGATGAATTTGTGATTCGCTGGCAAAAAGAATTCGGGTATAATGAAATTGTTGGTGAAGTGGCCCCGATTTTGTTACGTCATGAGATGAATTATACTCCATTGACTTCAGAGCGTTTAAAACAGGCCTTTGATTCGATTTCTGCTATTTATGATGATGTGAATCAAGATACGGCAATTACTTTTATCAATATGCTTGAAAACAGCTTATATTCAATTTGTTCCGGGCGCGATGATTTACGTGTTTTGGATGTTGGATGCGGAACAGGAATGGGAGCTCAGCCATTACGAGAGTACACACGATTTGGTGAATTAGTCGGCGTTGATATTTCATCTAATTTGCTGGAAATTGCAAAATCAAAGAATATTTACTCCAAAACGATCCTTTCCGATGCGCTAGCTGATATTGCCAGTGAGATGTATCCGTATGATATTTTGATCGCATCAGAAACTCTTTCATATTTTAAAGATTTAAAACAGGCATTTGAGATTTTGAATCAAAAATTAACAATAGGTGGAATGTTATTCTTTTCAATAAAGCGTAATACATTAACAAAAGATGATGTTCTTTTATACCCGCCTTTCTTATACATTTTTTCCGAAAATTATGTCAGAAATTCTTTGTTGAAGAATGGTTTTGAAATTCAGTCAATTCAACCAATGCAAGATGGTTCGGATGAAAATGTTCATGATAAAAGGTATTTCTATATTGCTAAAAAAGTAAAAAATACTTGACAAAAAATAAAAAATAGATTAAAGTGTTTGTGTCAAGAGAGGATTCCCCTTTATTTATGTCCTTTTTTGATAAGTTGTTCAGGAAAGTCCCTTCTGCAAATGCAGGAGGGATTTTTTTATAAATAAATTTTAATAAAAAAAATTGAAAAAAATGCAAAAAAAGCTTTTCTTTTTTGTAAAAAAAGGCTATGCTGTCGGTATGTATAAACCAGTTAGAAAAGGATAAAAAAATGGTAGGAAGTGTAAATAAAGTTGTTTTGGTTGGTAATTTAGGTCGTGAACCGGAAATCCGTCATACAAACAGTGGTAAAAAAGTGGCAAGTTTTTCACTTGCAACATCTGATGTTTGGAAAGATACAAACGGGGAACGTCAAGAAAAAACAGAATGGCATCGTGTTGTTGTCTTTAATTCCAATACAGCAGACTTTGTAGAAAAGTTTTTGAAAAAAGGTTCAAAAGTTTATGTGGAAGGTTCTTTGCAAACTCGTAAATGGACAGATAACAGTGGACAAGATAAATATACAACAGAAATTGTTGTAGGTAATTTCAAAGGCGAAATTATTTTGTTAGATCCTCGTGGAGATAGTTCGGATGCATCTTTTGCAGGTGCACCAGACAGTGGTTGGGATAGTGCGGCGGGAGCTGATGCAAGTGCTGTTCCGGCTGATTTCAATGATGAAATTCCATTCTAATTCAATTAGTTATATAATAAAACGAAAGTAAAGATTTAATTAAAATAAAGGTGAATTATGACTGATACAACGACATTGACGACAGATATTGTTCCTGTTGCAATTGAAGAAGAAATGCGGAAATCTTATTTGGATTATGCGATGAGCGTGATTGTTTCACGTGCTTTGCCGGATGTCCGTGACGGATTGAAACCGGTGCATCGCCGAATTTTGTGGTCAATGCATGAAAATGGCTATGACTACAATAAACCCTTCAGAAAATCCGCTCGTATCGTCGGTGATGTTATGGGTAAATATCATCCCCATGGTGATGCTGCTATTTACGATGCAATGGTTCGTATGGCTCAAGACTTTTCAATGGGTTTGCCGTTGATTTCGTCACAGGGTAACTTTGGTTCTATGGATGGCGATAAAGCGGCTGCTATGCGTTATACGGAAGCCCGCTTGGCTTTGTCATCACATTGGTTGTTGGAAGACATTGATAAGGAAACAGTTGATTTTCGTCCGAACTATGATGAAACATGTGCTGAACCGGTTGTTTTGCCTGCACGTTTTCCGAACTTGTTGGTCAATGGTTCCGGTGGTATTGCCGTTGGTATGGCAACAAACATAGCTCCGCACAATTTAGGCGAAGTGTTAGACGCTTGTATTGCCATGGTTGACAATCCGGACATTACAGTTGAAGAATTGTATGAAATTGTTCCGGCTCCTGATTTCCCGACAGGTGGTATTATTTTGGGCCGTGGAGCGGCCAGAAGTGCTGCTTTGACCGGTCGTGGTTCAATTATTATGCGCGGTCGTGCTACAATTGAAGAAATTAAAAAAGACAAAAACGCGATTGTTATTACGGAAATTCCATACCAAGTCAATAAAGCCGCAATGATTCAACGTATGGCTGAGTTGGTAAAAGATAAAGTTATTGACGGCATTTCCGATTTGCGTGATGAATCCGATCGTCAAGGTGTTCGTGTTGTTGTCGAATTAAAGCGTGAAGCACAGCCGGATGTTGTATTAAATCAACTTTACAAATACACTCCGCTTCAAACGAGTTTCCCTGTCAATTCTTTGGCATTGAACAACGGTCGTCCGGAAGTGATGAATTTGCACGATATCATTTCTGCATTTATTTCTTTCCGTGAAGAAGTTATTCGTCGTCGTACAATCTTTGAATTGGGTAAAGCACGTGACAGAGCACATTTGTTGGTCGGTTTAGCAATTGCTGTTGCAAATATCGATAAAGTTATTGAAATGATTAAAACAGCCCCGGATCCATCCATTGCAAAGGCTCAATTGATGGAAACAAAATGGGATGCTGCTGACGTGACAGCTTTGATTGACTTAATTGATGAACCTGACAGAAAGATTGTTGATGGTCACTATATGCTGTCCGAAGCTCAAGCCAAGGGTATTTTGGATTTGAAATTGCAACGCTTGACCGGTTTGGAACGTGATAAGATCCATGCTGAGGTCGGTGAATTAAGTGAGCAAATTAAAGATTTGTTGTTCATCTTGTCTTCTCATGAAAAATTATATGAGATTATGCGTGAAGAATTTGTTCAAGTTAAAAATGACTTTGCAACACCACGTAAAACAACAATCGAAGAGGGTGAATTCGATCAAGATATGGAAGATTTAATCCCGCGTGAAGATATGGTTATTACCGTGACAAATACGGGCTATATTAAGCGCGTTCCGGTCAATACCTATCGTGCTCAAAACCGTGGTGGTAAAGGTCGTAGCGGTATGTCCACACGTGAAGAGGATGCCGTGGCAAAATTATTTGTTGCCTGCACGCACGATCCGATTTTGTTCTTCTCTTCCAAAGGTATGGTGTATAAGATGAAAGCCTATCGTTTACCTGAGGGAACACCGCAAAGTTTGGGTAAAGCTTTGATTAACTTGTTGCCATTAGAGCAGGGTGAAACGATTTCAACTATTTTACGTTTGCCGGAAAAACAGGAAGATTGCGAAGGATTGTCTGTAATGTTTGCAACTGCTTCCGGTAATATCCGTCGTAACCGTTTGGATGATTTCTATAAGGTTATGAGCAATGGTAAGATTGCAATGAAGTTGGATGAAGGTGACAAATTGGTTGATGTTCAGATTTGTAACGAAAACCAAGACATTTTGTTGGCTGCTGCCGGTGGTAAATGTGTTCGTTGCCCTGTAACAGACGTTCGTATTTTCGAATCTCGTTCTTCAACCGGTGTTCGTGGTATGAAGTTAGCAAAGGGCGATAAAGTTATTTCTATGAGCGTTTTGGAACACGTTAAAGCTGAAATTGATAAACGTGATGCTTATTTGAAAATGGCAATTGCAAAACGCAAAGCTTTGGGAGCTGTTGATGATGGAGAAGATACGGTTGAAACAGAAAGCACATCCGATGTAACTTTAACAGATGAAGAATTTGCACAAATGGAAGCCGAAGAACAGTTTATTTTGACTGTAACAACGGCCGGTTTGGGTAAACGTTCTTCTGCTTATCAATACCGTATTACATCACGTGGAACACAGGGCGTTACCAACATTGATACAATAAAGGTGCCGGCACAGGTTGTGGCTTCAATGCCGGTTACGGATGATGAACATGTTATGATGGTAACAGATGGTGGTCAATTAATTCGTATGCGTGTCCGTGATATTCGTATTGTCGGACGTAATTCGAAGGGTGTGATTTTGTTCCGCTTGGCTGATGGAGAAAAGGTCGTTTCCGTTTCTGCTGTAAAAGATTATGGCGAAGAGGAAGCTTCTGATTCGGATGAAGCTTTACAACCGGAACAGGAACAAATACAAACAACTGAAGCAAAAATTGGGGAAAATGAAACAAGTGAAGAGAATAATTAGTTTAATTGTTTCTCTAGGGGTAATTGCAACACCTTGTTTAGCAAATGATTCTGTAACGGCTCGCTTTCTAGCAGAATATGCAGTTAAGCTTTTTATGGCTGTTCCTGTTTCTGATTATCCAACAGAGGAAGTTGATTGTTCTTCTCTTGTTCAAATTCCTTTTGTAGAGATAAAAGAAAATTGTGAAAATGAACAGTCAGTTGTGGGAGCAATTTGCCAAGAAATAAAAGACTCTATGAATGAGATAGCAAAAATGGATTGCCGTTTTAAGAAAGAAGGAGATTCTTTAATTGCTACTTTTTCGAATATATCCCCTGAAATAGATTCTTTCTTATCGGAAAAAATGACACCATTATTAAGTATGGGAAATATTTCTTATCAGAACTCTTCGTTTGTTTTCGAAATAAAGAATTTAATGGATTCAAGTGAAATAAAAAGCAGTGATACAGTGAAATCTAATTTAGAGGAAAATCTGGAAAAGGGTGTAATTTTAGATTATTTAAATCGTTGTTCTGTTGTTGCTATGGATGAAGATTTTTCCGGAGAAAAAAGTTGTAAGATTTTGTTAGAAAACGATTTTCCTTATTCTTTAAAAGAGGCGGATATTCTTGTTGACAGAGAAAGTAATTCTTTTATAATAAAGACAAAGGGTTTATCTTCTGAGATAATAGAGTATATAATTGATAAAAATTCTTGGGAGGAAACTCCTGTTAGCTTGGAAGGCAAGGTTATTTCTGTTAATTTTAAAGGGAGATTTTGATATGAAAAAAATAATTAGTTTGGTTATTGGTTTAATTTTAATTGCAAGTGGAGCAAAAGCTATGGATAAAGAAAATACTTTATATTTGGATTTGGATTATGGTCGTGTGGTTATAGAAATGTTGCCAAATGTTGCACCAAATCATGTCGCACGTATCAAAGAATTAACACGTCAAGGTTTCTATGATGGTATTGTTTTCCATCGTGTAATTGACGGATTTATGGCTCAAACAGGTGATCCGACCGGAACCGGTATGGGTGGTAGCGGTAAAAATTTAAACGCTGAATTTAATAACGAACCACACGTTCGTGGCACGGTTTCTATGGCACGTGCTTCCAATCCGGATTCAGCTGATAGCCAATTCTTTATCTGCTTTGATGATGCCAGATTTTTGGACAGACAATATACTGTTTGGGGAAAGGTAGTCAGCGGTATGGAATATGTTGATATGATTAAGAAAGGTGATTCCCGCCAAAACGGTACAGTCATCAACCCTGATAAGATTGTCAGAATGCGAGTTGCTGCTGACGTAAAAGAATAAGAAATTTTGCTTAAATAAAATCCCTCACTCAAAGTGGGGGATTTTTATGTGAAAGACAACAAAATCGTGTCAGATATATGTTATTTTGTAAAAATACTTGACAAAACAATCAGAGAGTGTTACAATCCCGGATAATTAAAGCTGAAGAGTGATTTTGATATAAACCATAAAGGAAGGAAAGAATAAGATGCGTAATTGTCTTTACGAAGATTGTAACAATATTTCCCAAAAAGATTCTGATAATGATATACATTTAGCTGCTGAGCGTGGAAATATAGAAAAAATTAAAGCGCTAGTAGAAAAAGGTGTACCTGTTGATATCAAAAATGAAGAAAATAATACTCCACTTCAACATATTGTAAAAAATAATTTAGCTAGTGCTCAAACAGTTGAAACGTTGTCCAAATTAGGTGCAAGTATTAATGGTTGGTTTGCCTTGGGGGAAGCCGCTCTTTGTGGAAATGTAGGAAGAGTTAGACAATTATTTAATCTCAACCCGGAACTACTAGAAGAAAAATTGAATAATCAAGGAGTACTTGACCTTACTATGGTAGTTTATCGTCTTGTAAAAAAAGAAGTTGTTTCAAACTATACCATTTCTGCTTCTAAGGAATTAGACTCGATAGTAAGAACTGTTGGAGCATTGGTTATGCGTGGAGCAGATATAACTGAATACGAATATATGAAAGATTATCCAGAAGATTATCCGGAAATTGTGAATATTATTGAAAATGCGGCTAAACTTCGTTCTAATTATACTTATTTTAAAAAACATCATCAAAGGGTTTCTGAAGCTAAAATCGCAGAAATAAATGAAATGCAACGTGGATAATAAGAAATACCCCTTGATGAGAATCAAGGGGATTTTTTATTAAAAAATTAAAATAAAAACTTGACAAAAGATTAAATTTGTGGCATGTTGACAGTTTGATTGCTGTCAAAAGATAGTCTGGTATTAATTAAAGAAAAGGAAAAGAAAATGCGTAAAGTAAAAAAATTCTCTTGTGCTGAACAAAATTATTCAGTATATACAGTTGAACCAAAACCATCTATGGATGAAGATATTCATGAAGCCGCTGAGTATGGACATACTGGAATTATTAAAAACCTGGTTAATCTTGGTATGTATGTGGATGTTTGGGACAGAAGACACAGAACCCCTTTACATTGTGCAGCTTCTTTTGGACGTTTAGAAACGATTGAATCGTTGATTGTTGAACTTAATGCGAATATAAATGCACAAGATAAAGAAAAAAGAACTCCATTACATGATGCTGCGAATCAAAAACAACCCGGAGCAGTTGAAACATTACTTTTCTTTAACCCGAAGTTATTAAAAGATGAAGATGGGGATACCCCTTTACATGATGCAGCCGGCAGTGATGATATCGAATCAATCAAATTACTTCTTGATTATGATCCGGCTTTAATGAAAGAAGAAAATAACTGTAAAGAGACAGCATTTGATATTTCTATGGAAAATGCTCTTTTTACCGGATCTACAAAAGCAATTGAAGTATTTATTCAACGTGGTGCTGATGTAAGCAAATACCAGACTAACGAAGCATTAAAATATTTTTCTTCCGATGTTAAAGAAGTTATTAAAAATGCAGATAAAATTCGTGCTGATTATTTAAAGAACTATCCAAGAAAAGTTTCAGAACAGCTCCCAAAAATTGGAACGGATAAACAACTTGTAAAGGCATAAAGATGTTGCATAGAGCTTGTTGGAATGATTATGAACATGATTGGGAAAGAGACTGTAAGACAAAGGTCAAAAAAAATATAAAAGCCTTACACGAAGCTCATGTCAGGTTTAATATAATAGACGACAGAAATGGCAAAGCTCTATTACATTATATTGCCGAATACTCTGTTCCGGAAGCAATTGGTTTGTTGATAGAGTACGGAGCTCTTACAGCATTAAAAACCAGAGATGATTTGATGACTCCATTACATATGGCCGTTCTTGGTAACAAAGTGGAGAATGTTAAATTCTTGCTTAAATATGGTGTGACTGGACTTGAAGGTGTACGGGATAAGTGGGGACGAACAGCATTAAATTTAGCTGCTCGTTACGGCAGAACAGATATTGTCAAAGCTATATTGGAGCATAATCCGCGTTTAATAGACGATAAAAATAATCAAGGTTGGACAGCGTTACATTATGCTGCATATTATAAACATGAAAATATGGTTCAATATTTGATTGATAACCATGCTGGTTTGAATATGAGAACTCAAAACGGAAAGACAGCCTTGCAGTATGCTGTTAAAACCAACTGGCACGATGGAAATATAATCAGACTATTGGTCAGAAACAACAAAGATCTGACAGGCGAAAATGAAGCTTTGGAATGGGCTGTGATGGTGAATGATAAAGAAATGATCAAAATATTAATTGAACGTGGTGTGGATGTAAATGTTAAAAACGAATACGATGAATTGGTAATTGAAAAAGCACGTACACCAGCAATAAAAAAACTTATTAAAAATGCCGCTAAGGTTCGAGCGGATTATTTGGCTAGTCAGCAAATTCAACCACAGCCAGTCGCAACGCATAAAGACAATAAAGTTGATGACATAAGCAGACAGTACGGAAGTTAATAACTTTAGTAAAACAATCTTGACGAGGATCAAGGGGATGTAACGACAAAGAATACTTGACAAAATGGGTATTTTTTGCTATAATAAATTATTCTTTTAAGGAGGTTGGGGAAATGTTATCGGATGAAAATAAAAGAAAAATAGAAGAATTAAAACAACGTAGAGATGCTTTTAGAAAAGCAGGAGAACAGGTCTTCACTTCTAAAGAATTTTATGATTATGTTCGAGACAGAGCATTTTCAAAACCTAACTATACACCGGAAATGTTGAGACGTTTGGGCCTTGCTGAAGAAAATATTCCATCTTTCTTAGCGAAAGAAAAGGAAAATAATACACGTACTTTGCGATATTTTTTTGATAAAGTTAGTCAGAAAGCACCTTATTCTACCAGTTTAACAAGCAATATGCATGAAGAATTAATGGAAGGTTTAATTTTTGGTGCGGATTCTTATCGTTCGGCAAGAGCTTTTATGGCTTCTACTGCAATTGTTCCTCCAAATTACGTAAAAATTCCATTTATTATGGACCAATTAGAAGCGGATGTGAATACTCCCAATCAGAGGACTTTAGATACTGCTCTTCATATTCACTATACGCTTTTAACAACTCAGCCTTTTTCTGATGGTAACAAAAGAACGGCTCGTTTAATGATGAATTTATATCTGATGGAACGTGGGTATCCGCCAATTTTTGTTGAAAGAGAAAGAAAAGCAGAATATTTAGCGTCCATGGAAGAAAAATTTGTTAAATCAGATGACAATCGTTATTATTCTTTTATGTTAGACTTATTGAAAGACAGTTTTGACAATGTGACACAGATGACAGAACCTGTGAAATTAAAACATCATGATTCTGGTAAAGGACCTAATACAAATATAAAGAATAACCAATACGGGGATTAAAAATCCTAATAAAAACACCCTTTGATGAAAGTCAAGGGGTGTTTTTTTTGCTTTATATGAAAAAATCCTTGCATTTTATTTCTTTTTAGGCATACAATAAAATTGTCAGTACGAAAAAAGGAAGTAAAAATGGTTGTGTTAGGTGTTGAAGAGTCTTTATCAAAGAAGAAGTGGGTTTATCGTCCGGCAGACGAAAAGTTAATAGCTCAGATTGCTCAGCGGTATGATTTTCCTGAAGTTTTAGCTCGTATTTTAGTTTCTCGTCAGATTGAATCTGAAAGTTTAGAAACATTTTTATCTCCAACTTTACGAAACGATTTACCAAATCCGGAAACATTAAAGGATGTTACAAAAACAGCCGAAAGAATAGCTGATTCTATCGAGCGAGGGGAAGTAATCGGTATCATGGGTGATTATGATGTTGATGGTGCTACTTCCAGTGCTTTATTAAAATTATTTCTGCAAAGTACAGGTACGAAAAGTCGAGTTTTTATTCCGGACCGGGATGACGGTTATGGTCCAAATTCCAAAAAAATGCAGGAATTTTATGATGCCGGTATTCGTTTGGTTGCGACTGTTGACTGTGGTATGACGGCATTTGAACCGATTGATTTCGGTACAAAGTTGGGTTTGGACGTTGTTATTATTGATCACCATGAGCCGGAACGTATGTTGCCAAACGCCTATGCGGTTGTTAATCCGAAACGGCTTGATGAAGATCCTCATCACCCGTGTCATTCTATGGCTGCTGTCGGGGTTGTTTTTTTGGTCGTTGTAGCAATCAATAAAATTTTGCGTGAACGTGGCTTTTACGACAATAAAATCAAAGAACCGGATTTGCGTAAATGGTTGGATTTGGTCGCATTTGGAACGGTTTGTGATGTTGTGCCATTAAAAGGTGTTAATCGCTTGTTTGTAAAAAGCGGATTAAAGCAAGTACTAGCCAATCGAAACATTGGTTTAAAAGCTTTATCAAAGATGTCTAAAATACATGAGAAAATCAGCTCTTATCATTTAGGGTACATTTTGGGGCCACGTATTAATGCCGGTGGACGTGTCGGAAAGTCTGATTTGGGAATGCGATTGCTCTCGACCTTTGATGAAGTAGAAGCGGCTATGATCGCTAATGAATTGGAAGAGCTGAATGTTTTACGCCGCACAATTGAAAGTGAGGTCCTAGAAGAAGCAACTGAACAAGCTCAGAAAGATATAGAGGAAGGAAATCCGTTTATATTGGTTCGCGGAGAAGGGTGGCACCAAGGTGTTGTTGGTATTGTTGCCGGTCGTTTGAAAGAACGTTTTAATTTGCCATGCTTTGTTTTAAGTGTTGAAGGAAATGATGCAAAAGGATCAAGCCGTTCTATTCCTGGTGTTGATTTAGGTACTTTGGTTATTACGGCTATGCAAAAAGGAATTTTATCGCGTGGTGGCGGACATCCGATGGCAGCAGGTTTTTCTTTGGATGCAAATAAGATCGATGAATTCAGAAATTTCTTAAAAGAATATATTACTACTCATTGTAAAGTTGAAGCAGATGCACCCAAAGAATTAATCATTGACGGCATATTGGATATTGGCGCTGTTAATTTAGAACTTTTAAATAAAATCAGTATGTTAGAACCTTATGGTGAAGGAAATAATGAACCTATTTTTGTTGTGCAGGATGTTTTATTATCGAAAACAATCTTAACGAAAAACGGGCATATCATTTGTAAATTTACCGGTAAAGGTGGCGGTTACTTAGACGCTGTTTATTTCAGAGGCGAAAATACGCATACAGGGGAAGTTTTATTGTCCAATCGTCCGGGGCAACACTATCACGTTGCCGGTCAATTGCGCCTGGATACATGGAATGGCCAAAATAAAGTGCAGTTGATTGTAGATGACGTTGCTCAGGCTGAATAAGCTATTTCTTTTCTTCCCAAACAATTTGAACACGCGCAAACTCTCTGCTTTTATCCAATGAAAGAATTTGATGTAACGTTTGGTTACCGTCAATTTGTGTTAGTACAAGTATTTCGTCACCAAAGAAAGAGGGCTTTTTAAAAGAAATACTCATATCTTTAATTTCGTGCTTTTCGCGAAAATCGTTTGGAACAGCTTCGCTTGCCCAAACAGGATAAATAGCATTATTGACGTGTTTGTTAATGTCTATGTCGTCATAACGGACATAAAAGTGCTTTTCAAAGTCAATGCGAGTAGGTGGTTGAACAGCCGGAAAATTACTTTCCAAAGCGCGTTCTTGTGATGTAAGTGAATCCAAGTCTTCTATATTTCGTTTAATCGGTTGCGGGCGACCTGTATTCATGTCGATCAAAACCCATTGACTGGTGGCCGTAAACAGGCTTTTGCCATCTTTGTCGAGGATATTAAAATCACGAATTGCTGAAACAGGGGTTACACCGGATGGCCAAGTTTGAAATGATATTTCATCACCCCATTTAGGGCGTTGATTAATATGCAAGACATAGTTTGCACCCACCCAACCCATTTGCTTTTCAACAAAGAATTTATAACCCAGATTCAATTTTTCGGCATGTAAGTCGGCAATATGTTGGAGCAAATTGAACAACGTTAAAAGGCGCAATTTACCTTCTTGATCGCATTCATAACTATGGACAGTGTGTTCTTGAATGAATTTTCCCATTTCAGATATTCCTACTCAAACATTCCCTTAATACTCTTAAAGGTATTTTTTGCACCCTCTGATACTGATTTCGCAGCACCTGTGACAGCATCGGCACCATCAGATATTACGCCTTTTGCGCCATCCCATCCTTTTTTAGCTAAATCACTAACAGCTGTAGCCAGCCCCTTAACAGATTCAAGCGAAATCATATTTAAAATATCAGCAAAAATTTCTGCCATTGATCTTCCTTTCTTATTTTCGCCAATGCCGGTTTTATGAATATCCGGTAGGGGCAGGGTAACCGTTTGACCACTTACACCCAAAGATAAGGAAGTATCTTTGATTTTTAAATCCTTAATGATAACTTTTTTCTCGTTCGACTTTTTTATGTCTTTCTTTTTTTCTTCTGCTTTTTGCTCCGCAGCATCCGCTTTCAGATACTTATTAATATTGTCCTGAAGTACGGAAATATTGCTGTCAAGGCTGTATAAGTTCTTCATTTCAGCGGAAACCTTTGTCCCGGAAATCAGAACGGATTTAATAATAATCTTATCAGTAAAGACAGATTTTGGTTCAAATGTAACATAAATACGTTCAAGGTTTATGATGTCATTTGAACTGAAACCTTCCGGGTTA
Source organism: Alphaproteobacteria bacterium (assembly GCA_017962565.1). Lineage (GTDB taxonomy): Bacteria > Pseudomonadota > Alphaproteobacteria > CAAHEQ01 > UBA3637 > CAAHEQ01. The sequence continues at coordinate 39,948 of JAGCVC010000008.1, forward strand.
CCGATTTGTAATTCTTTGATTTCAATTTCACCCTTTAAAAGCGCTAAATTCACAGAGCCGACAGAAGCAGTTGTCCCCGTAACTGGCGGAACATAGCGGTTAACACCTTCACGTACAATCGTTCCAAGATAATAGTAAATACACATCAGAGCAACGATTAAAAGTAAAATTAACCAAAACAAAATTTTAAAAATTAAACGAATAAATGAAAATTTTTTCTTTTTCTTTGTTTTTTCTGCCATTTTAGTTTTCCTTTCCAAATGAATGCTATCAATATAGACGAAAAAGAAGAAAGTTGCAAATTTTTTTGATAAGAATATTTTAATAAGAAAAAAAAGAAAAAATAGGAAAATAATCCTTGACATTAAAAGCTAATTATGTTATAATGACAATCAGTTAACGGCACTGGTGTATCCGGTGCTTTTTTGTTAACTGTATCAAAAGCTCTGCTGTATAGCAGGGCTTTTTTTGTTTTATTATTAATAATAGGAGAATAATTTTATGACTAATCATGTTAAAGTTTACGGTGTTAAACCGCGAATACAATATACGGCAGACGGAACGTCAACAAGTTACGATTTCCCTTTTGCTATTTTTAAACCGGCAGACTTAGATGTTTATTTATCTGATGTTTTGCAAGAATCATCTGCCTATACAGTTTCAGGAGATGATTATTCAAATGGTGGCACGATAACATTTGGGACAACTCCAACTTCCGGAACAACTATTACAATCATTCGAAATTTATCCATTGAACGCACCAGCGACTTTCAAGAAGGTTCAATTTTACGGGCAGAGACTTTGAATGATGAGTTGGATTATCAAATTGCTTGTCAACAACAAATTGCCGACAATTTGAATCGTTCCATGGTTTTGCCGCCATACGCAGCGGATAGCGGGTTGGATTTAACTTTGCCAACTCCAAGTGCCGGTAAAGCGATTGTGTGGAATAGTGCCGGTACAAATTTGGAAAATTCCACTGTATCTGTTAATGCTCTGGAAAGTACTTTAAACGGTTATAAAACAACAGCCCAGACAGCTGCAACAACCGCCACAAGTAAGGCTGAAATTGCAACAACGCAAGCTCAAACGGCAACCACTCAGGCAGGCATTGCAACTACGCAAGCTGGTATTGCTACGACAAAAGCATCGGAGGTTGCCAGTGCTTTATCTAACAAAGCTAATACAACGTTGGATAACCTAACGACGCTAGGGCAAAAGACAATAACAGGTTTATGTGTACCTAATTACACAACCGGAGTATCATTTACTGGAAAAACTTGGGTACAAGCTCCCTATGACTGTTATGTAACTGGTGGAGCTACTTCTGGGTCTAATATTGCACAAGAAATAAGGGTCAATTTGACTAACACAGATACGAACTATGTTAGAGTTGCCTATAGTTATGGATATTCTGCAATACTTGGAGCCTTTGTTCCAAAAGGATATTACTTTAGGGTGGAAGCATCAGGAACAACTCCAACACACGAAACTGTTTACTATAAATTGAAAGGAGCAAGCGCATGACAATTAAATATGCAAAAATAATTAATGAAGAAACAAAAGTCTGTCAGGTTGGCTTAGGAACGGATATAGAATTTTATCAGTCTTTGGGAATGACAGAAATGGATGTTGAACAAGGTTATGACGGCAATTGGTATGTTGCCGGATATGTCCCGGCAGAACCTGAAAAATCATATATTGAGAAACGGTTGGCCGAATATCCTGCGTTAGGCGAACAATTGGATATGATTTATTGGGACAAAGTTAATGGTACCAATTTATGGCAATCAAAAATTTCAGAAATTAAAGCTAAATATCCTAAAGGATAGAATTTAATTTAGCCCGCCAGATAAAATGGCGGGCTTTTTTAGCTATTCAAATATTTTTCTGATAATTATATTCTCCTTCGATATCCTTAAAAATCCCCTTTAATCCAACCGGATTCACAGAAATAATTTCAATATCTGGATAATAGATGTGTGCAAAATCTTTGAATTTCTTATAAGTATCTATAATGGTGTCAGTCAAAGAATTACCTCCTGTTTCTTGTTTATCAAAATAGCCAACTCCACTGGTACAATCACACCCAACTAAGTATATTCGTTTTGGATTTGTCCATAAAGCAAACTGTAAGGCCGGGAAAACAATTGATCCAAAGCAACCTAAGGGTTTAGTGCTGATATCATAAGCAAATTGTGGTTCAAAATAGGGAATATCTACCCAATCTGTCCGATAACGTAATGCATCAGCAATAACAGCATTACTTTCTGGAATCACACGATGAAACTGAGATTCATATTCCGTTGTTAATCCATAGAATTTAATACATTTTCCCTTTCTATATTTATCAATTCTCGGAAGGTATTCCTTTGAACCAGAATAATCTTGAATAAAAAGATAATCTAAATCAACTCCAACATCAATAGCTCTATTAACTCCTATATGAATAGCATTCAAAATAGGTTTATATTTCCGTGCTGATGGCCCAGTTGCGACAATAACAATATCTTTTCCTTGATGTTTATTTTTAAATGGTAAAAAAGTTTTTTGATGTAATAAGGCAGTTGATAAATTTAGTTGCATAAGACGATTAAGTGTTCTGTAATCAACAGGAAGTTTTAATGATAAAGAATTTTCCATCAATTTAATACGTTCCTCTAACTCTGTCAATTTGTTAAATAACGTCTTGTTTAAACTCTCCAGCAACAAATTGTATTTATAATCAACTGTGGATTTTTTTAAAGGTGTAATATGCTTTTGGCGAAAATTTTTCCTTTTTCTTTTGTTAAAAATAAAAGCTGCACAAATTTGATAAAATACTTTTTTCATACTTACCTCCTATTTTATTTTTTTGTGATAAACAGGAATACCGCAGATTCGGATTAAATGACTACTTGATTTTGTAATTTTATTGGTATATAGCCATTTCATAAATTTACATGATTTCGGACATAAAATACGTTTAATTTTTAATGACTTTGGGCCGATAGCTTCATCAATCGTTGTATTGGAATAAAAATTCTTCGTGTTATGAAATTTCTTTTTCACGTAATTGAATGCTTTTGTAAAACCTGCATTGGGCAAAGAAACTCCGTACGACCAATGGCGACAATTTATTTGTAAAATACGGGAAGGGATATTGTATTCTTCTTTTAGGCGAATATTCAATTCCTCTGCGTAATGATGCCAATCCAATTGTTCATCAAATCGAATATGATGCTTTTGAATTAATGATGAATGAATGATAATACACATGCAATCAAAGGTTTCTACTTGTGTTCCAACAGGAACTTTTTTTCCAATAACGGCCCAACCGGTTCCGTCCTTATTAGATGCTTCAATTCGACCGATATATAATTTTTTTGCTTTATCGCCATTAATTTTAAGCTTTGTACCAAATGTTCCATAAATTGACTTTTTATCCAGTCGAGCAAACGCAGAAAACCAGTTTTGTTTTGTTTCCCAATCTTCATGGCAGAAAACAAACCAATCCGGTTTTGAATAATCGTAATGATCCAAAAAGTCATTATATCTTTTGGGAATAGGAATATTTTCTTTGTTGTTATCATATGCTATGAAAGTTGCACCTTTATTAAACGGGTTATTCTTTACCAGTTTACGATACATTTTTTCATCACGAACAACCGAAATAAAAATCATTTTTTACCCCTTACTTTATTCTTTTTGCATAAACAGGAATTCTAAAGATTTTAATCTTTAAGACACCTTTTGTGTTAATACGTTTTTGATAAATAAAATCAATAAATTTTTTTCTTTTATAAAATGGTGAATTGTCGGATGTTCTAGTCAAAATGCTGTGATATATATTATGCCCCTGATCTTTACTATTTTTAATATTTTTAAATTTTTTGAAATCTTCTTTGTTTGCGCCCGCTACGAAAGAATTCATCCAATCAACCATCATCTGACTGGAAACTGGGATGCCTAACGATAATTCTTTTACCAAACGAGCAAATTCCACAATCATTTCCGACAGAGTAGGGTAAAGATCGATCTTAATTTGTTCATACTTTGAAATCGGTTTTTTATAAATTGGTTTACAATCTTTAATGCGTTGAATTGGAGATTCTGGAGCAGCCATCAGCAATTCTAATATATCTGAAAACATCGGCCAAGCTGCGTTTGTGTCATATGCTTCTTTTGGTAAAACAGAATCGGTCAATGGATCGTAATGCCAGTAAATTCCAACCACTTCAGAGTCTTTCACACTTTTTGCTATTAAGCGTTGAGCCGAGAAAGAAAGTGAAAGAGAATCAACAACACCTATTTTTTTACCAAAGTTTAAAGATGCAATGTATTTTTCATATTCAGATCTCTCCAGTTGAGAAAAGTTCTTTAACTCCGCATCAAATTTTTCCAAATCATCTGCAGAATTGATGGGAACCCCTTGTTCTTTTAAAAATTCAGACAAAATTTTTCGTCTTTCTGCAACGATAAATGAGGGACCAAAATCCAAATAAGAAAGCAAGTTTGTAAATCTTGGAGCATATGTGTAACGTGCTTTAAGGTTTTCATCTTTGTTGATTAAGTTAAAAACTTTTTCAAAAGAATATCCGTCACGAGCAACAAAAGCTAAGTCTGTTAACCCCAATTCCTTTGCTTTTTTAATGGCAAATTGCATATAAGTATAAACAACGGGACCACCATACAAAAAAGCAAATCGTTTCCAGTATTCAGAATTTATCTTCTTTTTGGCATACTGGTAAAGTAAAGACAAAATAGCTAAGAATGTCCGCCCTTCATAAGTGTTATGTGTATTATAAAAGGTGGAAACATGCGAATCATGCAAAAGGGCATCCGATGGTTTGAGATAATAAAAAGCTTGAATACCTTTTTCCTTTGGAATTCTATAATCAGATGTTTTATTGTCACCGATATGAACCATTTCGGATGGTTTAATTTGCAAATCCGTCAAAATGAAATCATAAAGACGTCCTGTCGCTTTACGCATGCCAAGCGGAGCAGAAACGTACAATTCAAATTCTTCCGTTTTTAATTGATTGATTAAAACCTTTCGTAATGCGTCAGGTGGCAGATACATATCAGAGGTAATAATAATCTTTTTTCCTTCTGATAATGCATATTGCAAAACTTCCAACATTTCAGGATTAGCTAAAAGGTGAGTGCTCTCAAACGCAATTTCTTTTTCTTTCATAAATTGGATTTCATCCGGCATTTCCTGATAGATTTCATCCAATGTTACATCATCTTTTAACTCACAAACAAGACCTTTCCATGCTTTTGGTTCTGCAGCTTGACGCAATGCAGAAAATCCGGCAAGATTTTCCTTTTTTTCCAATACTTCAAATGCGTCTGTCGGTAACAAAAACGGACGTAACAGTAAAGTATCAAAGATGTCAAAAGAAACAACCTTTGCAGATTTTATAGCTTTTTTTACTTCAGAATCTAAAAACATGATCTTATTTTCCACTCTTCCTTTTTTGAAACGAATCATATAAAGAAATAAAATTTTCGTTTGTCATATCTGCTGAATGATATACTTTTTTCAAGCTTGATATATCATATGGGGTCAAATAATTTATGTAATTGTTATATAAATCCATAACAATATCCATTTTAATCTGAATCGGATATACAGGTGTTTTTAAATAATCATTCAAGTATTTTAACACTCCTTTTTCAATCTGTCGCACCACTTCTGTTCTATATTTATCATGGGCAGATTCTTTATATACCGGTTTTAAATTTTTAATGCCAACGATTGGATATTCAGGACTTGTAATTAATAATTCACTTAATTCAAAAATACTTTCCTGTTGTTTCGGATTAATTAAACCTTCCATATATGTTTCATATCTCAAATCAACATCATTACGGAAAGTGGCACTAAAAAAGCCCATACAATAATTTGAACCGAAAATCTTTTTTAAAAATCGTTCTGACGTAAAGGCGCCTGTTGTCATATCAACTGACGCTATTCTTTTTCCATGGATGTTTAAGGTTTGAATATAGTCATCATAATCTTTTTTATTTTTCTTCAACCACGGCTGGATAAGATTATCATACTTTACCAATGTTTTTTTATTTTTTTCATAGTCTGAAGAAACAGGTATTTCAGAAAATACCTTATTTAACAGTGAAATATAACTATTTAAATAGTGAGGCTGTTCCCCATAATCCCCAAAACATGTTAAACTTAAAATACGCGGAGCATAGATATATGTATTTGGAAGTGGATCTTTTGCAATTTTATTATATATTTTTTGTAACAAATACCCATCTCGTGCCACAAATAATAAATGATCTATCTGATTAAGCTGACATTCCTTTATAACCTTTTGGATATAGCCAACAGCTAGTGGTCCACCCAAAGTATATCCGATTTCTTCCCAATAGGAAGATGATTCGGGCATCAATTGATGCCGAGCAATTTGTGAGACAATAATACTTTTTTCCAATCTTTGTCCATTATTGTAAAAATTGATATACTTCTGATTCCCGCCATACTGAATAAAACAATCATAATATTTTTTAACATAAAATGTATTTAATCCCACACTACGTGGAACACTAACATCACTATATTCATTGTCCCCTATATGTAAGATGTCCACTGGTTCAACGTTAAAGTCTGTGATTATTTGTCGAAACATATCACCGGAACATTTTGTTTTATTACAATCACCACTTACATAGATTTTGTCGATGCGCGTATATCCGTTTTTACCTAAAACTTCCTTTAAAAAGTCTGTAGGTAAATACATGTCGGATGCAATTACAATCTTCTTGTTTTTTTTGACGGCTTGGCGATAAATTTCCATATTTAAAGGATGGGGCATTAATAAACGCTTTTCCCATTCTAATTCTTTTTCTTTATAAGAATAAAATTTTGGCAAAATTTGACGATATATTTCATCCAATGTAATATCATTCAGATGGGGATGGTTTCTTCTGGCTCTGAGTTCTGCATTGACCCTTTCATCATGAAAACCATCGACATGGTAAAATTGTTCCATATGTAAAAATAAATCAGTCGGTTTGACATAAGGCCTAATTAACAGCGTATCAAAAATATCAAATGATACAACTTTTGCTTTATCAACTAATTTTTCCACAGTTTTTTCTAAATGGTAGGTTAATTTTTTATCTTTCAAATCCGACAGAATATACCGATAAAGTGTATTATTTTTTTCTTTTAAAAAGGTTAAAACAGATTGGGGGGATTCTTCCAATAAATATGTATAACCGTTTGTAAAACATTTGACTTTTATCATTGGAAAGTGATAATCTCTTATTAAGGTCAATGGAGAAACTGTTTTGTTTCTATGTCCCGCTCTTGTGGCTTTTTTTTCTAATAGGGGACATTCTAGTGGTAAGAAAGCATCCACTTTAAATCCTTTATCCATCAAAAATTGGGTCATAGTGAATTCATATTTCATTACGATTTTCCAAAAATTCTTTTCCTTTTTTATCTTATTTAAAAATTGACCGATATATCCTGAATCAATCACATTCTTTTTGAAAACATAAAACCAGGATTGTAAGTGATATTGCATATCATCATTCTGAATAAGTCCCCAAAAATCACAAGACTTTTTATCCATGATATCAAATACTTTAGAAAAAGGATAGATTGGTCCATAACAAGAATCATTGCAAATTACCAATTCATCACAGTTTTTTAAAAGCCCGTTGGTTTGAGCATATAAATATCCTCGTTTATATGATCCGAAATCATACTCTTTATGCCGTTTAAATTGAGCGTAAATAACCAAGTCTTTAATTTTTTCCACTTCGGTCGGAATAATTGGGTTATCTGCGATAAAAATGATATTGTCACAAACCCTTTTTAATTCTGTTAGGTAATACACCACATAGTCAGCAATCTTACCGTTGTCCGAAAAGGAAGCAAAAATGGCCACTCGGCCGTGCTTTTTAAGCTTATTATTTGCTTGATAGGCAAATGATACGGCTTGTTTCGGAAAAACAACGGGCTTTTTCTTTTCTTTCTTTTGATAACTTTTCTGTTTCTTGTGATAAACTTGAATTCCAAATACCTTTATTTTCTTTTTAATCGGGGATTTTTCCTTTCTTAAAACAGTCATACCGAATAATTTATACTTTCGGACGAATTTATCTCCAGATTGAGACTTAATTTTTTTCCAAAGTTTCATCAGTTATCCTTTCAAATACCACTCCACAGTCTTAATAATGCCGGTGTCAAATGTTTCGTCGGCCTTCCAACCTAGTTCTGTCCCCAATTGAGCGTGAGAGCCTGTAATTAAAATCCTATCTGACATGTGTTTTTAAATCCTTTAATGTATGTGCCATTCTGTCTTTTTCAGATGTGATAATTTTATGTGGTGGAATGCGCCAATCAACACCAATTTCCGGATCATCATAGCGAATGCCGAATTCTGATTCTTTACAATACAAGTTGTCGCACTTATAAGCAAAAATTGCAGTTTCGCTTAAAACGGAAAAACCATGCAAAAAACCGCGTGGAATAAATAATTGGCGTTGATTTTCGTCTGATAATTCCACGGCCACATATTTTCCAAAAGTAGGAGAATTTGGTTGTGCGTCAACAGCCACATCTAATACAGTTCCACGCAAAACACGTACCAATTTGGCTTGTGCATGTTCTCCTAATTGGCAATGAAGTCCGCGTACAACCCCATAGCATGATTTGCTTTGATTGTCTTGAACAAAGCGATTTGAAATCCCATTTTTTGTGAATTCCGCTTCATTGTAACTTTCGAAAAAATAACCCCGTTCATCTTTAAAGATTCTCGGTTCAACAATAACAACGCCGTCTATGGCTGTTTTAATAAAGTTCATGATACTCCTCATATATTTTTTGTAAATATTTTCTATAATTACCGTTTTTGTGTCGTGTAATCAAAGTTTGCATTTGTTTGTCATTAATAAAGCCGCGTCTGTAAGCAATTTCTTCAATACAGGCTATTTTAAGCCCTTGACGTTGCTCTATAATGCGCACAAAAACACCTGATTCTATCAAGCTGTCCGGTGTGCCGGCATCTAACCAAGAGTTACCTCTACGCATCGGAACGACACTCATACGATTTTCTTTTAAATATAAGTTGTTCAAATCTGTAATTTCCAATTCCCCACGGGCAGATGGTTTCAAAGTACGTGCTTTTTCGACAACATCAGCCGGATAAAAATATAACCCGACTGATGCGTAATTTGATTTTGGGTGAGTGGGTTTTTCTTCAATGGAAACGGCATTATTATTTTTATCGAATTCCACAATTCCATAACGTTCCGGATCATTGACATGATAAGCAAAAATGGTTGCTTTTTTGCCTCTATTTTTCTCCACTTCATCTCGGAAAGCGTGAAATTGCTCACCCATATAGAAGATGTTATCTCCCAAAATTAAACAAACATCTTCTTTTCCAATAAAATCAGCACCGATTGTAAAAGCTTGTGCAATACCCTTAGGTTCGTTTTGAATAGCATACTGAATATTTAATCCTAATTCTTCTCCTTTACCGAATAGCCGTTCAATATTTGGGGTATCCTGTGGGGTTGAAATAATTAAAATGTCTTTAATTCCAAATAACATTAATGTTGACAAAGGATAATATATCATCGGTTTGTCATATACCGGTAATAATTGTTTTGATATAACTTTCGTTAGCGGATAAAGGCGTGTGCCACTGCCACCGGCAAGAATAATTCCTTTCATTTTATCTCCAACTTCATTTTTGTTGTAATAAAGGGCAAATACCTTAAAATTCCTTTGCGTTTACTACCCTTTTGAACAAATTTACCGCAAGGGATTAATCCAAATAGTTTCATTCGTACCATATGGGGAGCATTATCACAAACATTTTGCCAGATATCAAGATGTTTTCCACGTACAAATGCTTGAATTTTTTTTGTTGCTATTATCATTTTATCTGCTTGTCTTTTACTGGTATTTCCTTCATAACTACGGTATTTCATTAATACTTTTTGAATATTGTAAAATTCTGTCTTTCCCAACAACCGACACCAAAGGGCGTAATCTTCTGATGGAGAGAATTCTTTTTCATATCGTACATTCTTTAAAACAGTTTTTCGTATCATTGCACCTGTATGAGGAATGCCACATCCTTGCATCAGATATTCTTCAATTTCTTTATTGTGTTCAGGATATTTAGCAACCTTTTTAAGAGGAAATCTTTCTATCCAACAGCCAACAACACCAATTTCAGGATGAGAATCTAAAACTTTCACTTGTTCTGTAAAACGCTTTTGTATAGTCAGATCATCATGGTCCATGACTGCTAAATACTCTCCTTTTGCCAATTCGACCAGCTTATTACGAGAAGATGCGATTCCCAAATTTTTATCATTTTTAAAATACTTTATTCGCTTATCCTGAAAGGATTTTATAACTTCCTCTCTATCATCTTCCGGGCAGTCATCCAGAATCAACAATTCAAAATCAGAAAAGCTCTGATTCAAAATTGAATTTATTGCATCCTTTAAATAGTGAGGAGGTGTTTTATATACAGGCATTAAAACAGATATTTTAGGCATTACACATCCCTTTTGTTAAACTAAGCATCTAATCTTGATTTCCCAATGTATTCAAGCTCGGCAATTTGAGCACAAAAGAAACTTCAAGTCAAGTGTTTTTTTAGCTACACGTGCTTTTTATTCAAGTATAATGGCAGAGACATTGTTAACGATGGTTTTGCCCAAACAATCTACAATAGGGTTCAATTGGTATAAAACCTTTATGTTTAGAGATTATTTTCGTACGTTGCTGTTCCGTTTCAAAAGTGTACAGAACGTATCCACCATGACCGCTTCCACAATATTTAGCGCCTAAAACACCGTCTTCATTTAAAAAAGGAACTTCTTGCATACCTTCCTTCAGTTGTTCTTGATATGTCAAGTTGGCTGCAAGGGATAGAATATGCACATCTTTATTTAGAACTCCAATTCTGGCAATTCTGCTGATTTCCTTAATTTTTTCTATATCCCGCTCTTTTTGTGAGAGGCTTTGGGTGTCATGAGGAATATTTGTATCCCAAATGGCCATTTTTCCTTTTAAAAAATCACCGGTATTTTTAAAATCCAAAACAGGTTTATCACCAGAATGCCAAACACAACAACCTGTTTCAAGAACTATAGCAGAATCTTGCCAACCATTGCCATGCTCCATATCATATTTAAATGGATTAAGAGCATTTATAAAGGCCCATGCAGACGACCCACCAAGCCCGCTACGTTGTGAATAACGCCAATTTTTCTTGGAAACCAATGGAGAAATAGAACAATTTACGACAAAACCATTTGTCCTATGCATTCCCGGTGTATCCAACCAGCCACCAGCAAAATCAACACGAAGCGGAGAATACTCACTATCTTCATCTTTTGCTATAATTTTACGTAAATCAGTTGTTGAACGAACAGGAAGCCCCATTTCCGGTACTCTTTCCATAACAATGTATTGAATACCTTTTCCTTTTATGTAGTTTCTTTTTTCTTCAGAATCTCCATCTGAATTAACAAAAAAGATATCCGGCTTAACTTTCTCTAGTTCTGGTGTGAAGTCCAAAATACCGGAACCAGATCCAATGAAAACTTCTTTAACACAACCTAAATTTTCCAACATAAACTTGCGTTCATCTTGGGTATAAATGGGATCTCTTTTTTTTAATTCACGAATAGTTTTATCCGATCCGATTGAAACATATAAATCACCCAATTTAGCGGCTTCTTTTAAAAAGGTCATGTGTCCGCTATGTAACAAATCAAAGCAACCAGAAACAAATACTTTCATTTTCTTATATCCTTAAAAATACGTAATAGGCAATATTCTATCAATAAAGAAAAGAAAAATCAAGCTTTTTTTGGTAAATGAGTTAATCTATTGAATTAATTTTTTCATAAAATCTGTTAACAATGTTTAGTACCCGATTATCCATATAAACTATTGCTTGTTTTTTTATATCATTAGGTACGCCGAATCTTACTTCCGCAATGCCACCTGCCATACAGGCAAGAGTATCACTATCACCCCCTAATGAAACAGCATTTCTTATTGCATCTTCATAAGAGTTCGCATCTAATGCGCAAATTATAGCTTGTGGAACAGAATTTTTACAGGACGTGTAAAATTTATTGTAACTTGGACGTATTTCATCAACGCTCTTTGATAAATCATATCCGTATTTATGCGTAATATAATTTTTTATAACTGGCACATCAATTCCTTTTTTAGCCATATACATTGTTTCAATATACACTCTTGTGGCTAATATACTTTCCTTATGATTGTGAGTTATTGATGTTAATTCAACGGCTTTATTCAAAGCTATTTCCAAATCATCAACCATAAGCGGAATAGGGCTTAAACGCATAACACAACCGTTTGTTTTTGCTCTGTAAGGTTTGCCGGTTTCAAGCCAATTGGTAAAACCACTTCCAAAGGCACCTATCTTTCCATTCTCATAAGTTCTTTCTTTGTACAGGGTACCCCATTTTTTTAATATTTCTTCCGGTTTCTTGTCGGATAATAACCATTCCGCTGTGGCACAAGTTAAAATAGTATCATCCGTAAAACAATTTGCGTCGGTGAACAACTCAAAATTTTTGCTTTTTATGTTATGGAATTCGTAACGTGAACCGATAATATCTCCAATTATGGCACCTAACATTATAATCTCCTAACTAATACAATTCACTTTATTCTTCTATTGGTACAATTTTACCATCTTTGATTGTGGCCATAGTATATGCCGATGACAGATAGTCACCATTTTTCAAAAATTTAATGTTACCCGATATTCCGTTCCACGTTTTCAAATTTTCATACGTTGCTTGTTCAAAAGGTAAATTGTGATCCAGTGTGTATCGAATTAAATCCAATGTATCCAAACTTTCGACTAAAACAAAATAGATTTTTTTGCCATCCCGTGCCAGTTCATTTTTTAGTGCAATTACTTTTTCCGGTTGCGGCATTTCTACTTCTGCTATCATTGTAGATAAGATCAGGTCATTTGCGTATTCACCTAAAGCATTCAGAATAGGGGGATTTGAAAGTCCGCTGTCAGCAATAATTTTTCCCTTGTAACCCAAATTTTTTATTTCTTTTATGATATTGATATAACCCTGTGTTGTTCTGCCAATAACAATAATGGCTTCCGGATTTTCTTTCGTTAATTTTAATGCTTCTATTCGAACATCTCTTGTTGTTAAAGCAACAGGGATTTCTTTTCCAACTTCCACAGATGTACCTTTAAATGCTCTTTTTAAAGACTCTAATTCCTCCAATCCGTGGTCATCTTGTGTATAAACAATGTTGATTTTTTTGTAATTTTTGATGATAAAAGGAGAAATAACATCCATAATTGCTTCAGCGGGTTGGCTCATTCTTTGATAACTATGTGATTTTGTTGTTATAGCAACACATGCGGTTGCAAACAAAAAGCCATTTTTCTGTTCAACTACAGGTGCCAAAGCAGCTGCAACATGTGTAAAAACAGAAATAACAATAGGAGATGGATCGTTGAGCGTTTCTTGTTGTAAAGCCGTCACTGCTTTCATAGGATTTCCTTCGGAATCTATGTATCGTACAGAAAATGGTAAATCCTTTTGTTGCATGTAGATTTCCATTGCATATTGAATGTCTTTACCATACTGTGCAAATTCCCCAGTTAGGGGTAGCATAGCGTATACATTTCGCTTATCAGGAGTTTGTAAGGCTTTTTGTTTTTGCATGTTGAAACATATTACAAATCCGATTGTCAGTATTACAATTCCCCAAGCAATAAATCCTTTCCAACTTAATTTCTTCATTTTGACTCACTTTCCACTGATACAATTTTACCATCCTTATACTGTGTTAAATGATAAGTGTATTGAGATGCACCTTTACCCACAAAATATATTCTGCCACCAAGGCCATCAAATGTGTTCAGTTTTTGGAAGGCCTCTTGGCTTAAAGTCATATTGTTATCCAAGGCATATTTGATAACTTCTAACACATTAAAGGCATAGGCAGAACACAAATAAACGGGTAATCCTTTTCTATCCATTTCTTTATGAAATTGTTTAAATTTGTCTTTTGACATATCGGTTAAATCTATGCTTTCAAAAATGATATCATTTCGATCATCATCCAATACATCCAAGACAAATGGTACAGAAAATTGAATGGCAGCTAATATTACAGGATGTTCATCATATTTTTTCAATTCTTTAAAGAAATTTGCGTATGATAAAGTGGCTTGTCCATAAACAACAATAGCATCCACGCCAGATTTGATTGCTTTTAATGCTTCGATTTTGACATCCAGCATGCCCATTTCTAAAGGTATTTCTGCTACAATTTCCACACCATTTTTATTCATAAATTCTTTTGTTTGTAATAAACTCAACTTGCCTAATTCTTCATTTGTATAAGCAATAGCAATCTTTTTAAAATTTTTGGCGATGTAAGGATACAAAGTTTTTTCATCCTCTGCAAGGCCACTGGCAACTAACTGGAAACGACCATTTTGTTCCAATTTGCTGGCATCTGTTGTGTTGATGCCAAAGGAAAAACCACCTTGTTTTGCAACAACAGGTATAACCGCTGCAGAGATAGGACTGAGCGCAGTAATTACCAAAGGCTCTTTTTTATTTATGGTGGCTTGTTGGATTGCCGTAACAGCTTTTAATGGTTGGCTTTCGGAGTCAATATATATCAAGTTAAAAGGCCTATCGGGCGTTATTTTTTGCCAAGCATCCATTGCAGCTTTTAAATCTTTGCCAACAGTTGCAACCGAACCGCTCAAAGGCAAGAGTGCATATACGTTACGTTTGTTTAACTCTTGCAAGGATTTTTGTTCTTTCATATTAGAATAAACGACAAATCCGGCTATTAAGAGGGCACTTCCTAAGGCAATAAGTTTTTTCCAATCTATCTTTTTCATAGTGAAGTTATTCTACATAAAAGAGAAGGGGAAATCAAGCCCTATTTTCTGGGATGCCAATTTTAGGCTCCCAGAGGGCGAGTGTTGAAAACAAAGGATTTTTTACTGCCAGAGTTCGTAAATCTAAAAAAAAATAGCCAATTTTGGCACTTGGACATTCGAACCCGCACAAGCTGCTGAAAACAAAAGAAAAAAAGCATCATTTCTGATGCTTTGTGTTTAGTGGTCGGGCAGACACCCCCTAAATCAGAAAAAAGATACCGCCCCAAAACTTTCGTTAAGGGGTGGTGGAATCATGAAAAATGAAAAAGTTTATGAATATTGTCTGCCACTATCGGTATTTTCATGATTGCGTTTTGCAACGATAGTCGGTTGTGTCTGTCTTGCTAAATAATCAGCACGAATTTTAGCCGCATTTCGGATAAGTTCTTTCATTTCTTCTCTATGTTTTATTTCATTTCTTGGGTCCATTAACATATCCAATGGTGTTTGACCAAACTTATTTTGAATATTCACATCTGCCCCACGTTCAATCAACATCCTAACCATTGGAACATTATTTTTTCCCAACCAACAAACCGCTTCATGTAATGGAGTCCAATTATCATCTCCAGCTTTTCCATTGACATCCGCACCAAAATCGATTAATTTTTCAACCATCTCAATGTATCCACTATTAACTGCTGCATTCAATGCCTTACATTTATTGATGTCTGCACCGAGATTGATTAATTTTTCGGTTATTTCTATATTCCCGGAAAAAACAGCGCTACGCAATACCTCCTTTTTTTTAACATCTGCACCAAGTGAAAACAAAGTTTTTGCCGTTTCCATATAGTTGTGGTAAATAGCTGTGGATAAAAGTGTACCACCATAGGAATCTTCCAAATCTAGATCAAAACTTTTGAACTTATTTTTTAATTCATATAGTTTTTGCATCATTTCCTTATCGGATTTAGCTATATGTTCCCACTGGTCAAGAAGAATGTTTGACGTTGTAAAAAAATGCAACCGTACCAAAGCCTTATCTATACGACCAGTTTCGATGTTTCTTTTTAAGTACCATAAAAATTGTTCAGCTTTGCTCATTTCCTCGCGATGCGGACTGTTGCCGTTTAAATAATTTCGGCGAAGTTCTGTTTGCTTTTCTCGAAATTTCCTTTTTTCATCATTTTCATCATCGTAAACAGAGTACCAATACTCTTTATCCATATCTGCACCACATTCGATTAACAAATTTACTGCTTCATCATCTCCCCTTCTATGAAGAATAATATCATCTATCAGCGGACAAGCATCGCAATACGCCTCACCATATCCTTCTGCATAATAACTGTATGATTTATGATAATCATTTACATCTGCTCCGGCGGCAATCATACATTTAATCACGGGCATGTTACAACGAGAGGGTGTGGAAGAATAACCTCTTTTAATATCATTCAACCAAAGACCACCATGTACCGCGCGTGCCGCGTCAGAAAAAATATGATCATCTTTAACATTTGCACCGCATGCAATCAATGAAAGAATTAATCCCGTTTTTGCTTCTTCGGTTAAAGAATAACCAAATTCTTCATCACAAAGGGCGCTATATAGCAATGCATTGCAATCACAAGCAAAATACTTATTATAATTTCTTTTATCTGCAAGCAAAGTTAAGACACCCCTTAAAAATTTTTCTGTATCTGCTTTTATTGGATTTCCATAGTAATCTTTTGAACCGCCCCAATCGAGCTTTCCAAATGTTCTATTCCATGAATCAGAACCATACATTTCATAACTATATAAACGACCACCAGACATTTTCTTCCCTTCTCATTTTTTTTATCAGTTTTATAAAAAAGTCCCAGATATTCAGCCACTTTATCACATTTTTGACATTTTGTCAACAGTTTTGTTTATATTATTTTTTTATGAAAAGAAAGCAAGAGAAAAAGCATAAAAAAAACACCCATATGGGTGTTTTTCAAATGGTCGGAGTGGCGGGATTTGAACCCACGACCCCTACGTCCCGAACGTAGTGCTCTACCAGGCTGAGCTACACTCCGACAAGCGATTTTCCTCTTATATACCTTTTTTTTCTAAAAAGCAATGATTTTTTTTAATTTTTTTATTTTACTCTTATTTGCGGCAAAAATAATTATTTTTAAATCTTGCATTTTCCAAAAAGGCTGTTTAAAATGAAACAAGTTAATTTAAAAATGGGGGCTTTTATGAATAAAAACGATATTCCAACAAAAAATAAAAAAGTTATTGCTTGGGTTGAACAAGTGGCTAAATTGTGCGAACCGGATTCAGTCCATTGGTGTGATGGTTCCGATGCAGAATACAAGCGCTTGTGTAATGAATTAGTAGAGAAGGGGACATTTATCCGCCTTAATGAAAAAAAACGTCCAAATTGTTTTTTGGCGCGTTCTAATCCGAAAGATGTTGCACGTGTAGAGGCAAGAACATTTATTTGTTCTGAAAAGAAAGGGGATGCCGGTCCGACAAATAATTGGGAAAATCCTAAGAGAATGAAAAAGAAACTTGAAAAGTTGATGAAAGGCTGTATGCACGGTCGGACGATGTACGTGATTCCTTTTTCCATGGGACCTTTAGGATCGGATATTGCGCAAATCGGAATTGAAATTACGGACAGTCCTTATGTCGTATGTAACATGAAAATTATGACACGTATGGGCAAAAAAGTTTGGGATGTTTTGGGTGAAAAAGGTTTCTTTGTTCCTTGTCTGCACTCCGTTGGCGCACCACTTAAAAAAGGACAAAAGGATGTCGCTTGGCCGTGTAATCCGGAAAATACTTATATTACACATTTCCCCGAAACACGTGAGATTATTTCTTTTGGTTCCGGGTATGGTGGAAATGCTTTACTTGGTAAAAAGTGTTTGGCTTTACGTATTGCAACAAAAATGGCAAAAGACGAAGGTTGGCTTGCCGAACACATGTTGATTTCTGGTATTGAATCTCCAGATGGCAAAAAAACATATATAGCGGCTGCATTCCCATCAGCATGCGGTAAGACAAATTTGGCTATGTTAATTCCTCCGAAATCATTTAAGGGTTGGAAAGTATGGACGGTCGGTGACGATATTGCTTGGCTAAAACCCAAGAATGGAGTTTTATACGCAATTAATCCGGAAGCCGGCTTCTTTGGTGTTGCGCCGGGAACAAGTGAAAAGACAAATAAAAATGCTTTGGAAAGTTGTCGCAAAAATACCATTTTTACAAATGTCGCTTTAACTGATGATGGCGATGTTTGGTGGGAAGGAATGACGGATAAAGAACCAAAACATTTAATTGATTGGCAAGGAAATGATTGGACCCCGAATTGCGGTCGTCCGGCAGCTCATCCGAACAGTCGTTTCACTGCACCTGCTGGTCAATGCCCGACAATCGATAAAGATTGGGAAAATCCTGCGGGTGTTCCTATTTCTGCGATGATTTTCGGTGGCCGTTTGGCAACAAATGCACCCTTGGTTTATCAATCTTTTAACTGGGCTCATGGGGTGTTTTTAGCTGCAACGGTCGGTTCTGAAAAAACAGCAGCAAGCGAAGGTAAAACAGGTGAAATTCGCCGTGATCCGTTTGCTATGTTGCCTTTCTGTGGCTATAACATGGGCGATTACTTCAGTCATTGGTTGGATTTGGGACGTAGATTGAAGAAAATGCCACTTATTTTCCGTGTCAATTGGTTCCGCAAAGATGAAAAAGGTCATTTTATATGGCCCGGCTACGGTGAAAATATGCGCGTTTTACAGTGGATTGTTAAACGTACACAAAATCAAGCCGGTGCAGTTGAAAGCCCGCTTGGAATGATGCCAACTTATGCTGACTTAGATTTTAAAGGTCTTGGTTTTTCGGAAAATCAGTTTGAAAATTTAATGGCTGTTGATAAAGTTCAAGGACTTAATGAAGCTTTATTAATTCTTCAATATTTTAAGCAATTTGAAAAACATTTACCACCTGAATTTATGCATGAAGTATCTTTGTTGTTCTTGCGTTTAGTTCGTTCTAATACACGATGGACATTGCCTTGCGAAGAAAAAGTAAAAGCTGTAAGTAAAACAGCAAAAACTGTGAAGAAGACGAAAGCAACGAAAGTCAGCAAAAAAACAAAAGTTACAGAATCCGTAAAGAAGGTAAAAACAGCAAAGAAAGTTGCGAGTAAAACAAAGAAAAAATGAGTATTCAAACGGGACTTGAAGTATTAAAAGCGAAGGTGGCATTGCTGCCTTTGCGTCCCGGTGTTTATCGTATGTTGGACAAAGACGGAAAGGTCCTTTATGTCGGTAAAGCAAAATCTTTAAAAAAGCGTGTAACATCTTATACACATTTTGAAAAATTGCCTGTTCGTTTGCAACGTATGGTGGCTCAAGTTGCGGATTTGGTTGTTGTTGAAACAGCCAGTGAAGCAGAAGCGTTTTTGCTTGAAAACGAACTGATAAAAAAATATAAACCTTTTTACAATATCTTATTAAAAGACGACAAAAGTTTTCCATACATTATGTTATCGGATTTTCATCAAACCGGTTTTGAACGTGTTTCAAAATACCGAGGTGCGCGTAGCGATAAAGCTGATTATTTCGGCCCTTATGCTTCGGGAGATGCGGTTGGTGAAAGTTTGGATATAATGCAAAAAGTATTTGGTTTGCGTACTTGTACAGACACAAATTTTGCCAATCGTTCTCGTCCTTGTCTACTTTATCAGATAAAACGTTGTACGGGGCCTTGTGTTGCTTTAATTTCAAAAAAAGATTACGCAAAACAAGTTCAGGCGGCAAAAGATTTTCTGAATGGTAAAAGCGCAGATATTCAAAAAGAATTATTGCAAAGGATGAAAGAAAAAAGCGATGCGATGGAATATGAAGCAGCCATGGCTTTGCGTGATAAGATAGCAGCTTTAAATAAAATGCAATCATATGCGGACGGTTTGTTAAGTGCTTCTATTGATGCGGACTTTATTGCTTTAGCAAGAGAAGGGCAGACATTTGCTATTCAGGTTTTCTTTTTTAGACATGGACAAAATGGCGGAACGCATAGAGTTTTTTTGAATAATTTAGAAGAAGATGCCAGTTTTGTTTTATCTTCTTTTATCGGACAGTTTTATGATGATGTTTCAATTCCTCATGAAATTATTTTATCTGAAGAAATTAAGGACAAAAAAAGTATTGAAGAGGCACTTTCTTCAAAATCGGGACATATTGTGAAAATTACTTCTAATGTACGGGGTATTCGTCAAAAAATGTTGGATCGTGCCAAAGTCAATGCAAAAGAAAGTTTGGTACGTTATGGTCAAGAAACTGGTCTACAATCCCAAATGTTACAAGAATTGGCAAAATTGATGAATTTACCAAAAATTGAAACAGTAGAAGTTTATGATAATAGCCATATTCAAGGGACTTCAAGCGTTGGCGTTTGCATTGCAGCCGATGAAAAAGGCTTTAAGAAGTCTAATTATCGCCGCTTTAATATACAACAAGCACAAACTAATGATGATTTTGATATGATGCGTGAAGTATTAAAGCGCAGATTGAAAAGAGGTATTGCCGAAAACAATTTGCCGGATGCATTTATCATTGATGGTGGTATCGGTCAATTGACTTCCGTCCGTCAGATAATGCAAGAAATGGATGTGTTTGTTCCGACTTTAGGTGTCGCAAAGGGGGTAGACAGAAATGCCGGTAATGAAAAATTGTATTTATTGGACAGCAATACACCGATTATTTTAGATCACGATTCGCCATTATTACATTTTATTCAAAGGCTTCGTGATGAATCCCATCGTTTTGCAATTGGTTCTCACCGGATAAAACGCGGACATAACATGTTGAAAAATGCCTTGGATGAAATAGAAGGAATAGGGGCTTTTCGGCGTAAAAAATTGATAGAACACTTTGGTTCTCCTCGGGCTGTTGCCGATGCCGGATTGCCCGAATTAATGCAGGTTGAAGGAATAAGTGAAAATATTGCAAAAAAAGTCTATACTTTTTTTCATAAATGATTATTATAGAGAGCAGATAAAATCTTAGGAGTCTTAAAATGGTACAAAAATCAAAAAAAACATCTGGAAAAAAAGTGAAAAGAACACCTAAAAAAGTGGTTAAAAAAGTCGCTTCCGGAGTAAAAAAAGTTGCTGTTTCCGGAGCAAAAACAGTCGCAACGACAACAAAGAAAGTCAAAAAACAAATTAATATTCCAAACATTTTAACAATTGGCAGAATTTGGGTTATTCCACTTGTTGTGCTTGCTCTTTATTTTAAGGATAACATTTGGATGTCATGGTTGTCCGTGTTGTTGTTTGCTTTGGCCGGAGTAACAGACTTTTTTGATGGTTATTTGGCTCGTCATTTGAATCAAGGTTCCTCTTTTGGTCGCGTTTTGGATCCGATTGCAGACAAGTTGTTGGTCGGAGCAGTAATCGTGATGTTGGCCTATACAGGTCGTTTAAATGAAGGCTATTGCTTCATTCCTGCTGTAATTATTATGTGTCGTGAAATCTTGGTTTCCGGACTGCGTGAATATTTAGCAGAAATTAAAGTCGGTTGTCCTGTAACACGTTTGGCAAAATGGAAAACAACGATTCAAATGTTGGCTTTACCGATCATGATGGTTGCACATCATCATTTGCATCTAATTGGCTTTGAACATTTTGACTTGATTCTTTATGCAGGTATCTTCTTTATGTGGGTAGCTGCTATCTTAACAATAATTACCGGTTATGATTATTGGAAATCCGGTCGCAAGTATATGAACTAAACAAGACTATAAAAAAGACCGCAGATTTTAAAATCTGCGGTTTTTCTTTGAAAAGTAGTTTTACTCTTTGACTACGATATTCGAAGCCGAAGCTCTGCCATTTTCATCGGTTGCCATATCAAATTCGACCACTTGATTTTCACGCAAGCCACGCAATCCGGATGCGTGAACAGAAGTGATGTGAACAAATACGTCTTTGTCTTCTCCTTCCGGTACGATAAAGCCATATCCTTTTTTGAAATTAAACCATTTTACTTTTCCGACAGTCATAGTCTTCTCCTTAAAAAATTAACGTTAATCTTGTCGTTCTGTCAAACGACTCTTTCATTCTAGCTGATAAAAAAATACTTGCAACAAGTATTTGCAAAAATAACAATAAATTGTTGCATTTTTTTTCAAAAGTGTCTATTGTGAAGAAAAAGAAGAGGAAAATATGACAACAGAAGCTAAAACAGAAGAAAAAATCGAAAGTGCAAAGTTGGCGGATGCCTTATCCGAACGATATTTGGCATACGCAATGTCAACCATTGTTTCTCGTTCATTGCCGGATGTACGCGATGGATTAAAACCGGTACACCGGCGTTTGCTTTATGCTATGCGTCATTTAAAATTGGATCCGACTGCCGGATTTAAAAAGTGTGCACGTGTTGTCGGAGATGTAATCGGTAAATATCATCCGCATGGTGATACAGCTGTTTATGATGCCATGGTGCGTTTGGCGCAAGATTTTGCTGTACGTTATCCTTTGGTGGAAGGACAGGGCAATTTCGGTAACATTGACGGAGACAGAGCCGCCGCTATGCGTTATACGGAAGCGCGTTTGACAGACGCTGCGATGGCGCTGATGGAAGGATTGGATGATGATGCTGTCGATTTTATTCCAACCTATGATGGTTCTGAAGATGAACCGGCTGTTATGCCTGCCGCTTTTCCTAATCTGTTAGCAAACGGTTCAAGCGGTATTGCAGTGGGTATGGCAACAAATATTCCTCCTCATAATCTTGGTGAGTTGTGTGATGCCTTATCCTATTTGATCAAACATCCGGATTGTGAATGTTCTAAGTTATTGGATTTTGTTCAAGGACCTGATTTCCCAACAGGCGGTTTGTTGATGGAAAGTCATAATGCCATTGTTAAAGCTTATGAAACGGGCAGGGGTTCTTTCAGAATTCGTGCAAAATGGGAAAAAGAAGATCTGGGACATGGGGTATATCAAATTGTTATTACTGAAATCCCTTATGGTGTTCCCAAATCAGATTTAATTGCTAAAATTGCTAAACTGTTAAATGACAAAAAATTGCCTATGTTGACGGACATTCGTGATGAATCGGATGAAAATGTTCGTGTAGTCTTGGAACCTAAAAACAGAACAGTTGAAGCAGAATATTTAATGGAATACTTATTCCAACACACAGATTTACAAAGCACTTTCCATTTAAATATGAACGTTTTGGATGCGGACAGTACGCCAAAGGTAATGAGCTTAAAACAAGTATTACAAGCCTTTTTAGCTCATCGTATGATTGTTTTGACGCGTTGTTCCAGACATCGCTTAGACAAAATTTTGCATCGTATGGAAGTATTACAAGGATTCTTAATTACCTATTTGAATTTGGACAGAGTAATAGAGATTATCCGTGGCGATGATGAACCTAAACCTGTTTTGATGAAGGAATTTGACTTAACAGAAGTTCAAGTGGAAGCCATTTTAAACATGAAATTGCGTTCTTTGCGTAAGTTAGAAGAAATGCAAATCAAGAACGAATATGATACATTAGATGCCGAACGGATCAGTTTGGAAGCTTTGTTGGCTGATGAAAATTTGCGGTGGGCAAAAATTGCTGAACAAATGGTTGATATGAAAAAACGCTTTGGTCAAAAAACAAAATTAGGTGCTCGTCGAACAATTATTGCTGATACTCCAAGCAGTGTTGAAGTACCGATTGAAGCTATGATTGAAAAAGAACCAATTACTGTTGTTTTATCTAAAAAAGGTTGGATCAGAGCTTTAAAAGGACATGTTGATGTGGCTGAGGCCAAATTTAAAGAAGGCGATGATTTGAAGTTTGCCATCAAAGCACAAACAACCGACAAAATACTGTTCTTTGCAACAAATGGTCGTTTTTATACGATTATGGGCGATAAGATCGTTGGCGGACGTGGTTTCGGGGAACCAATTCGCTTAAGTATTGATTTACCGGAAAAGGATGATATTGTCGGAATGCTAACTTGCTCGCCGGATCAACAATTATTGGTTGCTACAAACAAAGGGAAGGGCTTTTTGACTGTGGCAAAAGAAGTAATAGCACAGACAAGAGCTGGTAAAATCGTGTTGAATGTCGGTTCTGATGAAGCCAAATTCTGTATTCCTGTAACAGGCGACATGGTAGCAATTATCGGTCAAAATCGTAAGTTGTTGGTATTTAAAACATCGGAAATTCCGACTATGACGCGTGGTAGTGGTGTAATGTTGCAGAAATATCAGGGCAGCTGTACAAGTGATATTGAATTCTTCAATGAAGCTGAAGGCATGCCATTTGCCTTTGGAAACGGAACGCGTATAGAACGTGATTTAATTGGATGGATGGGCAAACGTGCGCAGGTTGGTAAGTTCCCACCTGTTGGTTTTCCACGCAGCAATAAATTTAAATAGTTTTAATCACCTTCGCGTTCATGAAAGGACTTACAGACTTCTTCCCAAGTCTTTTCTCTGCGATGCTTGGCTATTATGCCTTTGTCTTCTGTACCACAATTGAAGCCGTAATAACCACGACAAATAAAAAGAAGTTCTGCTTCTGCCATTTCTCTTTTGGCTTCTTTGCTCAATCTCTTTTTTTGTGGTTTCTTTTTCTTGTTTTCTGCCATCTGTCCTCTCTAACGTATTTTTCATATTAACATATTTTTATTTTATTTTCAACTTTTTTTGAAAAATAAGTAAATGAAAATCAATATAAAATAAAAAATATAACAATACTTGACAAAATAATAAGTTTATGATAGAATGCCGCAATGGAGTGGAAAGCATGACAACAAATCAGAAAAAACAAGAAATAAAATCTAAAAAGGATGAAAAAACAACACGTCAGGAAAACACTCAAATCATAGCTGACGGAGTAAGAGATTTTTTGAAAGACTTGGATGAATACAAGTCAATAGGTATTATATCCGAGGAGGAACTAAACAGTTTTGTAAGACCTTCTCAAAGAGATGTTTTAGAACAGTATCTTTCCAATAAATATGAAACCGGGGTTTTTGATTTGGCAACCGGTTTTGGTAAAACACGTATTATGACAATTTTAACTTTAGGATACCTAAATAAAAATCCTAATGGACGTATTCTTATTACAGTTCCAACAACAAACCTTATTGATCAGATTGCAAACAGTATGCAACTTTATAATGAAAGATTGAATTCCCAAAAGTTGGATATAGGTTTCTTTTATAAAGATCGTAAAGATACAAAAAATCAAGTAATCATTACAACTTATGCATCTTTGGAAAAATTTAAGAACAAATTAAAAAAACAAGAAAAACTACAAGAAGTTGGCTTGTTATTATTGGATGAAGCTCATCATGCTGTTACAGACAAAAAAGTATCTGCAGTGAAAGAATTTACAAATGCTGCGACATATGGAATGACAGGAACACCTTGGTATTCCATGACCAAAGAAGTTTCAGAATTATTAGGAAACACAATTGCACGGGTTAGTGTCCCAATCTCAATAAAGGAAGGAGATTTAGCAGGTTGTAAGAATATTTTATTGGTTTCAAACTTTATGGTTGATTTGTCAAAAGTTAGAAAAAATACTAATGGTGATTATGAGGAAGAAGAGTATACAGAAGCTATACGCGAAGGTATAAAGAAGCTTACTTCCGGACGTAAAACTATAGATATAAATAGAGATGAATGGAATGATGTTCATTTTTTGATTTCAGAGCAAGTTGCTAAATTTTATAAGTCTTATATAGATGAGGATGTTGGTGCGTTAAATGAAAAAAATCATATGAAAACGTGCATGATAAATTGTCGCACTCAAAAAGAAGCAAGAATTCAAGCCGAAGAATTAAACAAATTATTTGGAAGAGAAGTTGCAAAAGTATGGACTACCGATACAAAGGATGAAAATATTTTAAAAGATTTCCAAGAAGGCAAGTTTCCTATTATTTGTCAGGTCGGACGTTTGGGTGAGGGATTTGATATGCCGGAATTGGAAATGTGTATTAACTATCCAACTTGTTCAAAAATTTGGGAAGCGCAAAGGAGTGGTCGTACACTCAGAAGACCGGATAATTTAAAAAATAAAATGGCTTTGGTTGTTGATATAGCTTTTTTGCATCCTGATTATGATTCAAAAAACAGGGAAATTGTTGCTATTTATAAGAATGGACAGGTTTTGTATCAAGATATTTTAAAGTCGCCCTTTATTAGGCAGGAAAAATATGAAGAAGAACTTTCAGAAGAAATGAAGGGAAATAGCCCTCAAGGAGTGGAACTTTTAGAAAATGGAGAAATAGCTACTCCTCAAGAGAAAGTCACTTCAGAGGAAATAGAGGATAAACCCATTCAAGCAGAAAGGTTACTGCCATTAGAATATTTTCATGTTATTTCCAGAGTACGCGATTTAATTCTTTTACAAAAGGAAGCACAGGAATATGAAGCATCTCATATTATTCTGCCAATCAGAGATGGGATGTTAACGTCAACAGGCTTAAATGAAGAATACGAAATACGCACGGGAACTGCAGCAAAGATATTAAATAAATTACTTCAAAACAAAACGACTTTTATTGATGAAAACGGAAATGAATACCCATTGGTAGAATGGGTTAGAAGTGGAACACTAACTACTCCCGCATTGCATGAATCTCCGAAAGCAAAAGAAAAATTAAAAAAGTTATATCCGAAGTTATTTGCTATTAAAATCAAAGAAGGGATGTTGACATCAACAGGCTTGGCTGGAGAATACGGAATAACTTCGGCTACAGCAGCGAAGATATTAAATAAGTTGCTTCAAAACAAAACGACTTTTATTGATGAAGACGGAAATGAACAGCTATTAGTCGAATGGGTTAAAAATGGCCCTGTAACTACCCCTGCGTTGCGTGAATCTCCGAAAGCAAAAGAGAAATTTAAAAAATTATATCACAATTTACTTGTTCCTAAAATCAGAGATGGAATGTTAACGTCAACAGGTTTAGCTGAAAAATGCGGAATAAATCCATCTACGGCAGCAAAGATATTAAATAAGTTACTTCAAAACAAAGTGACTTTTATTGATGAAAACGGAAATGAAGCTCCATTAGTAGAAGAAGTTAAAACCTGGGCTGAAACTACTTTTGCGTTGCATGAATCTCCGAAAGCAAAAGAAAAATTAAAAGAGTTATATCCGAAATTATTTGCTATTAAAATCAGAGATGGGATGTTAACGTCAATAGGTTTAGCTGAAAAATACAGAACAACCCATAAAACAGCGGCAAAAATATTAAATAAGTTACTTCAAAACAAAGTGACTTTTATTGATGAAAACGGAAATGAATGCCCCTTGATAGAATTGGTTAAAAGTGGAACCCAAACTACGCCCGCGTTGCATGAGTCTCCGAAAGCAAAAGAAAAATTAAAAGAGTTACATCCGGGTCTATTTGCCGTTAAAATCAGAAATGGAATGTTAACGATACGAGAGTTAGTTAAAGAGTACTCAACAACTACTTGTGTAGCAACAAAAATATTATATAACTTGTTTCAAAACAAAGCGACTTTTATTGATGAAAATGGAAATAAACGGCCATTGCTGGAACAAGTTAAAACTGCTGCCGGTATAACTAGTATTGCATTACATGAGTCTAAAAATGCATTGGAAGAAGTTAAAAAATGTTTTAAACAGGAAACTGGAAAAGAATTGAAGGAACGCATCCATAAAAATAAAATTTCAAAGAAAGAAAACAAAGTTGACTCTCCGGATGATACTCAGGTTGAATCAACTTCTGAAGCTCCTCAATCTCCTCGGGTTATTTCCCATCATGCCGACAAACAATTTCCGGAAAAAATCAGCACTCATCATTCAACGCCTGAGCAACGAGAACCAGGTCGTCAAAAAGGAGAAGGGGAAGGGTAAAAACTCAAATCTATACCATATAAAAAAGGCCGGCAAACAACCGACCTTTTTTCATTTTGTTTGGAATACGTATTAGAAACGATATTTAAAACTGACCAATCCTGTATGATCATAGTAATCTTTTCTATATTTTCCAAGATATTCCAAAGAAACTTCAACATTACCTGACAACATACCTAATTTAGCAGCTGTTTCAACACCAAGACGTTCCAATGTTTCTCCTCTCATAGTGTAATTACTGCCATTTGGTAAGCTAACAACAATGTCGTTATCTGCTTCGACAAAATCATATGTTCCACGAACAGCAACTTCTGGCCAGAACAAAACTTGATCTAATCCAATTAATTTTGTTTTTGCTCCGACACGCAATCCGACAACACCGGTCAAACTTGAAGCGCTTTCATCATGAACAGTTTGTCCAATACTGTCTGTATAGCCATTCATCTTGATCCACAAATATCTTAAACCTGTTTCAGGTGTAAAGATAAAGTAATCAACTGGAATATGGAAACCACCCATAACACGAGCAAATGCAACATCAGATGTATAATCGCCTTTAACAGCAGAACCAGAAACATTTCTCTTTTCTTCATATTCAGAACGGTTATAGTCAACAACTCCATTAACGAAACATTGTCCATTCAAATATTCGGAATAAAGTATACCGGTATGAGTAGTAACATCTGTCTTACGGCTCTTTGAATCGACATCCGAACCTGTATATGCATAACCAACACCAATGGTTAAATGTTCGTTGGCCTTTCCATCTATACCAAAAGCAACACCGTCTGTTTTAGCATCAAATCCAAGCTTCGTATCAAGTTTTGCCTTACTGTACAAGCCTTTTGCCCAAACTGAACCGGTTGTTCCGTTTGCAACAACATCACCGCCGTTACGTCCTCTACGTGGTTGTTCTTTTTTCACTCTTCTACGTGACATGAAACGACCTTCAACTGCTTCTGCAATTTTGTTGTTAATTAAATTTGATAACGTATAGCCAACAGGAGCTGTTTCTGGCATCAATGAGCGCATTTCTTTTACAAAAGCATTCATATCTGTTTGAGCCAATGTATGCATAGTATTTTGGATGTCAGCAGCTTTTGTACCTTCCGGCATATCATCTTCATCCAACCATGCAACAGATGCATTGATGACATTTTGATCGCCACCATAAGCAAGTACATCGCCACTTGTAGATGGTTTATAAGAAATTGTATATAAACCACTGTCTTCCTTTGTAATTTGGTAACGATTATTTGAAATTGTTGTAAAATCAACATTAGCCACATTACCACTGCCATCAGTAAAGACGGGAAGGGTGATTGTATTACCCTCTGTTAATATACCTCTATCTAACACAAAGGATAAATTCGTGCCTGTACCGATAGTATAGTTGGGAGCAGAAACAGAACCATAAGTATCCTTTGATTTTACTCTAAGAGCAACACCTGAATTATCAGCAACATCAAACGAATTTGCCGTTAATTTATTTGTTTCCAAGTCAAGCGTGACTTTCTTGCTCAAATCCTCCGGATCCCCAACATGAACGTTGTTCATTGTTGCATTTTGTTTTAAGGAAGAATCATATATCAAATTTGTTGTTCCGTTTAATGAAATCCCGTTCACACTTTCCAAGTTACCCCAAGTATTCAATGTTCCGTTGTTTCTTAACGTTCCAGTAACTGTAAAAATGGTTGTTGTCAAATCTGCACCGGCATTATTTGTGACATCACCATAAATCACACCGCCATTATAAAGAGAACCATTATTGTAAACTGCAATTTCATTACCATATACTCCGATATAACCCTCGTTACGAATTTTATTATCATTAGTTAATGTTTTTGCTGCTATGAGGTCATAGTTTTCAATAATACCATTATTTGTAACGGTATTTACCTTAATTAAGCGGTTGTTATAAATATGTCCTGACGTATTATTAAGAGTACTGTAAATAGTTGCAATCGTACCATCATTTTCCGTATTGTCACCTATAATACCTAAGTTATGAACAATGTTCGAATTTGTAAAGTTTTTGGTTTGAATGTTACCATAGTTCATAATTGTATGCGCATTTGAAATGGACGAATTTGTACTTGGATCATCCGTAACTGTATTGATAACATTTCCATTGTTAATTAAGATTCCGTTATTAATAACTTCACTATCAACAATTCCCGTACCTGCCGCAGTTGATTGGTTATAAATAATACCAGAATTCGTCAAGTTACCGGTAATTGTTGCCTCATTCTGTATAGAACCGTTATTTACAACATCAGAGGTAATACTTGCCCCCGCATTATTATACAAGAAACTGTTGTTTGTAACGTTTCCGGTAATAGATGCATTATTTGTAGCATTACCGTTGTTTGTAAGAGTTCCACTAATTACACCATTATTTGTGAAAGAATTTGTTAAGCTACTATTATTCGTGATATCACCGCTCACCGTAGCAGTAGAAGAATTTACAAACATCCCCGTATTCGTATTTATAACGGTTGAGCTTATTGTTTTACTGTTGCTTAAAACATAATTATTTGTGACAGTTCCATTTTCTAATGTACCGCAGTTATTAATATTTCTGTTATTAACAATTGCTCCGGAAATAGATCCTGTATCGGTAAGATTTAGGTTCCCAGTGCCAGATAAAACAACAAGATTTGTGACCGTCAAATTTTTAGATACGCTTAAAGTTTTTGACAAATTAACATCATTTAAAGTAACGTCCGTTGTTAAGTGGGAGGAACCAATCAAATTAACTGTTCCCCCAATATCTCTATCTAAATCTCCTTGTGTGTTTATAGAACCATTATTTGTTAATGCAGTTGTTGAGGCAATACCACTCATTTCAGTAGTCAGAGTGCCATTGTTCACAAATGTAGTACTGTTAATTGTTCCTTGATTGTCAAAACTTCCGTTATTCACAATATCTGCATCAAAGCTATAAGCATTTTGAATAGTCCCGTTGTTTGTGACGTTACCGTCAACATTACCACCGACTTTTATATCCAAATTTCCGGTTGAAGTCACAACCAATTCCTCGACATTCATTTTTCTTGAAACTTGCAAGTCAGATGATAAATTTACCTTTGCAAGATTGATGTCTGAATCATTTACTTTTGAAGTATTAACTATATTAACTGTTCCACCAAATAAGTTTTTACCTGCCTCAAAACTGCTTACAGACTGATTAAAGTTACCGTAAGTATTCAAGAAACCTTCATTTGTCAAAGTTCCTGTAATACTACTTAAAGCCGTTGTTAATGTCGCGTTGGCGTTATTTGTTACACTTCCATCAATTATTCCTTGATTATCTATTACTCCGGTATTTGAAATATTACTTATAACAGAACCATCGCTAGCTATTGTAAGTGTTCCTAAGTTAGAAAAGCTAGAATAAGCATTATTGACTGTTAAATCACCTAAAACAGCAAATGTTCCCGTATTTGTAACAATACCATCAATAGAGTGAGCATCTCCAGCATTTAGTGTGGTATCATATTGTAGTTCAACAGTTCCGTTTAAGTCTCTATCTAACGTTCCCCATGTATTGAGGATACCGCTAGCATTATCAATCGTTCCTTTAATATTACCCAATTCAGATGTCAAGGTACCTGTATTTGAAACATTTCCATAAATCACCCCGTTTCCAAGGTTAAAGAATTTACCGGAATTCGAAACTGTTTTATATGTCGCTGGATCATCACTAACTATACCAATTGTTCCACGGTTTTCAAAGGTTGGCATTGTTAAAGGATTACCATTGACATCAACGGTCAACACGTTGTAAACATTAGCATCTATGGTAGCGCCATCGTAATTTATGATAATTTCCTTATTTCGAAGTTCTGTAGCTGTAATCGTACCAAAGTTATTAATAGAGTAAGCATTTACATCCCTTGTTTCAACACCTTCTTTATAATACGTTTGAACATATCTTGGTCCGTCATATTCCAAACCGACATCTCCAACAACATATGTCTTAGCTTCATTTGTTAAACTGCCTGCAATTGTTAAAGATGAACCCGAACCAATATTTAACTGAGCATAGTTTGATAATGAAATATTCCCGCTCTCCGTAACGGTTGCTGTGTTTTCACCGGAACCTATATTAACAATCGGATCATCCGTCATGGTGACTGCTGGAAAAACATCTGTATCGGTAACGGTATAAATCTTTTCTGTTTTATCGCCCGTCGGATAAGGATAATCATCTATCGTTGAAGGAGTAACAGTAGCATTTGCCGTTCCAACAACAGCCAAAATGCACAAAGCATTTATAAACGCGCATTTCTTTAAAATGGATCTGTATTTTGCAGTTAATTCACGAATTGTTGTTTTTGAGTTTTTCATATTAAGTTTTCCTTTCTATGCACTAAAAAGCCAAACACTTAGGATGCTTGGCAACTTTACTATCCAAATGATTGCACCATTTGAACACAAATTCATACAAAAGTCAAGGTTTTTTTGGGATAAAATGCTAAATCTTATACTTGCAAATAAATAGTATTAAAATTCTTTCCAAATCTCTTTGATAAAATCAAGACTGAAAGTGGACAAAGTGAAGCCCAATGTCGGAATAATAGCGCCGATGAAAGGAGCATCCATATCAAGTGAATACATAACCAATACCATTGTAAAATAGGTCAAAAGAGCAATACTGACTTTTCTGGCATTACTTGTTTCCCAAGCTTTATCTAATTCAACTCTCTTGTTACGTTCTTGGATTTTTTTGATTTCAGCTTCAAAATCCATTTTTATATGTCCCTTTTTTCAGTTCTCAGCAAAGGTTCTATCACCATATGTATGGACTTGCAACCGCCCAATAATCCCGAGAATACTCAACCAACTGTAATCCGCGTACAACGCATCTTTCAATAAACCATCTTCCATAGCTTCCTCTAACGACGCATCTCCAATAGCAAATCTGAAAATATAATAACTTACATGTGCCGTTCTGGCTTCACCTTTTGTTTCAACTTGCTTAGCTTTATCAAAGTTTATCGTCAATGGAGCTTCATAATAGGTAAATAAAATCCCATCAGATGGTTTAAACGGAGCTGTCGGGGTCATATAGGAACACCCTTGTAGAAATAGCATCACAAAGAAAATTGCAAACGCTTTCTTCATTTGGATTAATCCCCATATACATAAACAGTTGTTTTTGTAAAGATACCAAACAAAACGTTTGTAAATTCATAGTCAGCATGTTTGATTGTTTTGATGTTTCCATCTCTTGCGGCCGCTTGAATACTGCAATCCCCGGCAGCAACCAAACCCAAAACACTAATTGTATAAGCAGAACCGACTTTGTGTCCTAAATCAGTATTATTGTATTCTATTTGAAGAGGGGCTTTTGTATCGGTATACATAATACCTTCGGATGGTTGAAATGGAGCAGTTGTACATCCAGTCAATCCCAACGCAATAATTGCAGAAATCAATAATTTTTTCATTTTTTTCTCCTTTAATAATTTTTTTAACAATCTGTATGGCTTCATACTATCAAGCATAAAATTCTATGTCAAGAATAAAATTCAAATAAAAATGAGATAGTTACATCTTTCGAGCTATCAGTTTTTATGATGCGAAGCCATTATTTGAAATTTATCCTCTAACATTTTCAAATAAGTTGCAGAAAACAGCTTTTTCGATCTTCCTCATTTTTTCTCCTTTTTATAACTTTCGTATATTTTAATAAAAAAGATAATATAGAAACAAGTATAACGTATTGTTTTATAAAAAAAACCTATTTAAAAGTCCGATAATTTGCGGTTTTTAGCCAATTTTGAAAGGTCAATTATCGGACTTGCCGAATGTATTGCAAACAAAAGAAAAAGCCCTCATTTAGAAGAGGGATATAATACATGGTGCGCGCTGCTTTGCGATTATCGGACTGAAAATTACGCCAACATTAAAAAATTTATCTGTCCTCAGAAAGAAATCTTTTGGAAAAACTTCGTAACGTCGGTTGTATTTGCGGTTTTTCTTCAGTACTAGACAGCAGCTTTGAAAGTGTTTCTTTCAAGCTGCCTGTATTTTTATATAAAGTTTTCTGTTTTATTTCATGCGTATTATACAGCTCATAACCTATTGTAAGTGTTTTCAAACGACTTTCCATCGACAGTAGAAAGTCTTTTTTATCCTCTTCTGACATTTTCAATGGTTGTAAATCTCCCTTTTGAGAATCATATACAAAGATCGGTAATTCCTTTCCTGTATGCATTTTATAATATTCCTGTGCCAACAAAATATGGGACTTTGGGAGATCTGACACCGCTTTATCAACAAATAATCCAACTATAGCATCATTACCTATACTAACATTTACCTCATTCATATCCGTTAATTTTTCTTTTCTGGTTTTATCTGCCAATTCGAACAATGTGGATAAATCGCTTTTTATGGCATAAAAATCACCATTTACAGCATCTCCAGAACTGCCACTATCTACATCAGAGACATGAAGAATTTCTGCTTTGTCGCTGTTTATTATAAAGCCTATGTTTTTATATGTCGGAATTCTCTCTCCTGCAACCAACAGAGTTGATGATATAGAAGTAAGCTTATTATGCAATGACATATCAACTTCCTTTGCCCAAACATCAAAATTACGATAATATGCCGACTTATCCCCATCTTTTCTGGATAAATCAGAATAATCCATAGCCCTTACCAATAATTTATCTTTTTGAAATAATTCCAATATTTCGTCTGTATTCATCACACTTTCTTCCTTAAACATTCTTTTTTAAAGGTGATTACCTTTATTTTTCAATATTTCTTGTTTAAACTGATTACGACGAGCCTCCTCTTTTGGTGTTAAACGGCGTTCATTTTTATGCCCTGAAACTTCAATTTTTGAAATATTTTCCTGTTTTTTTCTAAAATCTTCATTATTTTTAAACGCATCCCTAATATCTATCTTATTTTCAGATTGCTTTGCCGGCTGATCCTCTGGTATTTTTTGCAATAGATCTTCGGCCAAGCCTTGTTCATCATAAGAAACGTAAGTATTTTTGTTTTTAAGGGGGATATCTAAATATTTTCGTGCTTGGTCATATTTGCCATCATTTATCAATATTTCAGCGTATTTTATCTGTGCAAAGGGATATCCTTTATCAGCTATTTGTTGCATTAATCCACGCGCTGCTTTACCTTCGTTACGACCTTTATTCTTTTTCTCATAATCAGCCAGATCCTGAATATTAGTGTCTATTCCAATTCTGTTTTGATCGAATTTTAGATACACTTCAATATCATCATCTTTACTCAAAAAAGGAGCGTTTTTTGCTATATTGACAAATGCAAACAAATCTTCATCTTGCCATCCTCCTCGAGCAACGATTTTTCCCAATTGTTCAAAACTTTCTTTCATCCTCTTCTCCTTTTTTCTCACATACACGGGTTTATTTTATCACTTTTTTATGTTTTTGTCAATGAAACCTTTTTGATGGAGTATAATACATGGTACGCACTACTTTGCGATTATTGGACACAAATTGCAACTGATTTGAAAAAAATTGAAAAAAATACAATTGTAATTTATAAAATTTTCTGCTATTCTAAAAGAATAGAAAGAGGGCTACATGGAAAGAAAAAATATCGATACAAAAGATTTTGCGGGTGTAACATTTAATCAATATGATTTAGTGTGTACTTATATTAAAAATGGTGAAACCTTATATGATTTGGTACCTTTTGGTCCTGCATCACAAGAATATCCTGTTTTATTAGTTTCTAAGAATGGTCAAAATATACTGCTGGATGAAACGCAGTTTGATTTTGGAAAACATCCGGAATTTGCATGGGCTCAAAATACCTATAAAAAATTGCGTGAAGATATCAAGAAATTGGATTCCTTACCGAGCGAAGAAGGTGCAGTTTGGCAATTATTCAAAAGCCAAGGTGGTTTTTTAGCTTTATGTGAGGATGGCGGTGCTGACGATCTAATAAAAAGTTTGAACGGAAAAAGAGACTTTCCAACAGAGCATCACACAGAAGGAGGGCAGACACTGACTGCTTTCCCTGTCATCTCTGTTAATAGCTCAATGGATTATTCAGACGATAGAGTATTGCTTCATGAGCTGACACACAATGCTTGTTTTACTTTGATAAATTATGGGCAATCGGATTTATTTAAGACCATCATAGAGGTGGAACGCGCTAACCACTCGTCCGATATTTTAAGTCGACTAAATGCCGCGATGGATTATCAAATAAGTGGAGGAAATTATACGGAAGATAACAGATACGATGAATTGCTTCCTCGATTACATGAAGAGCGATTAAAAGATCCCGTTGAGTTCAAAAAACAACTTCCTTTATTAAATTGTTTTTTCCAAAATTATTTATATCCGAGTGTCTTAGCACATACTTATGGACATAGTCAGACGGTTGATAAGTTTTCTAATTCATTGATTAGTCCAGAAGCAAAAAAAATTTTTTCCTTGATATATGCACAAGCACATCAGCGTGTAACGGGACAAAGTGAATATGATTTGAAATTAAAAAACATATTGATGCCAATTAATAAAAATGGTTATCGTCAATCTGATCCAAACGCAAAAGATAGCCCTGCTTATCATCAAGCATATTCAGAACAACAGCGTTACCAAAAGGAGTCAGAAACAAAGATGCACCCTTTTTGTGAACAGTTGGTTTCTTTCATGGAAAGTGTAAAATCACAATCTGAAGTACAAGAAAAATCTGATAGAGAGGGCTTACGTCAATATTTACAAAAATATAGTAATGCGACATCAAAATCAGAAGCCAAGGGTGAATATGAAGGTTTAAAAAGATCAGACCCAGTAGGGAATGCATGGCGAAATCTCCCAAAATTGCTTAACTTTATTCGTAAAGGGCCAAATAGTCAGTAATTTTTTACAATCAAGCTATCAGTCTGTAAACAAAAGAAAAAGCCCCCGTTTAATTGAGGGCTTTAAAACATGGTGCCGCTGGTGAGAATCGGACTCACGACCTCTCCCTTACCAAGGGAACGCTCTACCACTGAGCCACAGCGGCACAAAACAAAGTACTTTTACTCAATTTTAAATTAAATGTCAAGGGGAATTTTATAATCTTTCAAAAATATCCGTAAAGTTGACACTCTCAATATTTCGTGATAAAATGGTAGATGCGAAAGGAAATCGAAGCATATGCAAAAAACAAATGAAGATTTAGAACATAGATTTTTCTTAGAAAATGGACTAGAAATCAGATATCAGCATGCTGATATTTTTTGGGGGGGAGTTTATGCCAAAATGCCCTTTGAGGAAGGCTCTTCTTTTTTCTTAAACTATGCGGCCAATCACTTAATAGAACATTGCATTCAAACGGATTTTTCAAATAGAAAAGAAACCAGATTCAATATGGTAAGATATGATTTGAAAGAAAATTTAGATACAAATGAAATACTAGATAGTTTTAATTTAATTGCAGATAATTTTTCGCATATAAATCTGAGAAATATTGAGACTCAAAAAAAACGTATTTTCCAAGAATTAGCAGGTTTTTCGGAAAAAATAGATAAATTCAAATATATAGGCGGAGCATTTTTACCTGTCTCTATAACAGAGTGGGATAGGATCGATGAAAACATGACAGAAGAAAAGGCTTTTCATTTTCTTAATCGACAAGCCGATTATGTAGCCGATTTTAGTGAAGAGGAACTAAAAAAACATGCTTTAGCCACTTACGGAGCTGAGAACCTGATTTTGTATATCAAAGCACCAATTTCTTTTGAAGAATTAAAGAAACTTGTAGAAAGTTCAAAATTAGCATCTATTCCAAAAAAACATAAAGATGGACAATTAATTCCGTTTCGAACACTTCCGGATAAAACTCATTATCAAAGTATTAAATTAGACCATTTGAATTTTACAATAAGAAAAAATAAAAGAATACCAGAAGGTTGCCATTCTCTCTTTAGAGAAGTTTGTAGAGACCTGTGTTTCGATAAAGATCTTGCCCTTTATTATTGTGATCTAGAAAACAGAGGTAATGAAGAAAAATGGAAACTCACAATAACATCAGATAAAGCAGGGATGTTAAGAAAGACATTATTAAGAACATTGGCAAACTTAGGTAAGAATGATGCTTTTAAAAGTACTTCAATTGAAGTCATTCGACAAATAAAAGGACAATTGTTTCAAAAAAGAAGACAAGAAGCAAAGAGGCAACAACTGAAACGTTCAAATCCAGAAAGATGATTATTTCTTTGCCTTTTTCACTGTTTTTTCAGCAGTTTCTTTGATTTTGGGTGTCTTACGACCTTTTTCCACTGAATAGCCATATTTGCCAAGCTGTCTGCCCATTGTGTAGTAAAAGCCATGCATATAGCCCAAAATACCCATTTTTTCAAAATGGACTTTACCGTCATCAGACACAAACTTTTCATCAACATTAACGCCAAGTATCTCCGCAACAAACATATCATGTGTACCGTAATGTTGAATGTCGACAACCTTACATTCAATTGAAACAGGACTTTGAGCAATTGCCGGAGCCTTAACAAATTGGCATTTTTCTGCAATCAATCCGGTTTCTTTAAACTTATCAACTTTTGCGCCGGTTTTAACACCGCACCAATCGGTAACATCGGCTAAATCCAAAGTCGGTAAATTGATTACAAATTCCTTTGTTTTACTGATTATCTGATGCGAATAGCGGGAAGGGCGTATGGAAACGTAAGTCATTGCCGGTTCAGAGGCAATAATGCCTGTCCAAGCAGCTGTCATAACATTTGGTTTATCCATTGTTCCGCTGGAAACAAGTGCAGGAGGAACAGGGGATAAAAGTGTTCCGGGTTTCCAATGTAATTTTGCCATTTCCTACTCCTTTAAAATTGAATTTTGACTGTTGCGCCAATTGTATGTGCATCTGTATGCGCATGATTTTGAGCACGATTAAAGAAAGAATAATTAAAAAATCCACCTATTGCGATATTTTCACCCAATAATAAGCTTAAATCAGCACGTCCATCCAATCCGGTGGATTTAAAAAAGTGATTGTAATTGTAATGCAGTGTCATATCTGCGGCAATTACATCAAAGAAACTTTTATAAAAACCGGCATAAGCATCATATTTTAAATCATTGTCCGCATCTTTTCTTTGTGCAATCGGTAATTCAATCTGTCCACCGATGTAAGGCAAAAAATACTTTAGATCATAACCGGTTCGTGCGTTGGCATAAAGCGCTTTGTATGCTCCGCCAAAATGATGGGTTTCTTTTTGTAAATAAACCAATTCCATTTGCAAATGTGCGTCATCTTTATTATAAAAATCGTAAACTGCTCCGGCAGACCAGTCAACATTTGTATCTGTTTTGTCCGTCAAAAGCCCCGTATCAAGACGATTCCTTTTCCATGTGTTTGCAATCGTTCCGATAATTGCAACTTTTTCAGAGATTCCATATTCCAAACGTTGCTCGAAATATTTATTACGAGTTCTAAAATTATTTCCATAAATTTCCTTTCGTGTGTGTGTCTTTTGAAAGGACAATTGCGTTGTTGATGTCAAATTTCCCTTTGGAGAAAGGTAAAAGGGATTGCTGAGTTCCGCAGATTGCGCCACATTTGTCGCAAATATAATGTATATTAAAGAAAAAAATATTTTTTTCATGAAAACTCCTTTGCTTGTTTTATGTCAGTTTAGGTAAAAAACAACAAAATTGCAATACAAAAATTGACAAAACAGTTTTTCTTTGCTAAGATGACCAAAACAGTTTTGGAAAGAGAGGTAAAATGTTTCAAATTCTTAAACGTGTTTTTTCTTCAAATCTGAAAGAAAATGGGACGAATAATATCGTCAACAATCAAGATTTTCCCAATTGTAAATTTGCTGTTTTTGGTAATAACAACAAAATAATTATTTCTCCAAATGCAAAAATAAAAGGAGAAATTTCCGTCTATGGTAACGAAAATATTATCCAAATTGATGAGGAAACTATTTTACATGGTAAAATCAAAATAGGCAGTCCGGCTTCATCCTACGGATGCAAAGCCGAAGGATGTTCTCTCAGAATAGGTAAAAATGTTCATGCTTCAGAAAATCTTCATATAACACTTGCTGATGACGAAACAAAAGTTTCTATCGGAGATTTAAGTGTTTTTGAACCGGGAATACAAATCTTAGCATCAGATATGCACTCTGTTGTCGATGATGAGGGTAATTTGTTAAACAAGGCCTCTTTTGTTCGTATAGGCAAACACGTGTGGTTTGGGCCTGGTTGTAAAATATTAAAAAATTCCGTTGTAAATGATGAATGTATAGTCGGTGCTGCCAGTATAATTACTCATGCTTTTTGGGAGCCACATGCCTTAATAGCCGGAACTCCGGCAAAAATTATCAAGCACAACATTCGTTGGGATATACTTTCCCCGAATCTTTATGAACAACAGCAAAAAGAATATACTACTTAACTAACCTTTTCCATTTCAATGCAAGACGCGTTTGATTTCTCAGAAGAAACCATAAAGTAATCTTGTGTTTCAGTTTCAATCCGTCATAAGAAATAAGGCCTTCCGAATAAAGAGCTTGCACAACTTTCTGTGCATGATCGAACAGTTCTAACTGTTTTTGCTTGTCTTTTTGCTTTCTAATACACTGATTAAGCATCATCTTAACACGCTGATTGAACAGATATTTTTGAACAAACGCAAATTTATCTGGTGATATGCGTTTGAAATATTCCGCTAAATAACGAATGATTTTATCATAACTGGCAATTTTTTCTTTCGTAAAGTTTGAACGCATAATCGAATTCGGATTCTTGTAGTAGTAGTAAAGAGGAGCATCAACAAGAACTATTTGGTCAATTTCATTCATTAATTGAGTGGTGAATGGAATATCTTCAAAATGGATACCTTTTATAAACGGAATTTTTTGAATTAAAGTCTTTTTATACAATCTAAAACAAGCGCCAGTTTTAAGAGCTCTTTTTGTTAAAAAAACTTTCAATGCATTTTTTATTATTGATATTTTACAATTAGTTAAATCAATATTTTCATGTATTTCTTTATATTTATCAGTGGTATTTTTAGCGCAACAACTGACAACTCCTATCCCGTATTTTAGAGCTGTGACAAACAAAATTTCCAAAGCCTGCGGATGCAAATAATCATCAGAATCCAAAAAATAAATCCATTCTCCTTTGGCATTTTTCATACCTGTATTTCGTGCGTCAGATAATCCTCCGTTTTTTTGATGAATAACAGTAAAACGTTTATCTGAAAAAGCAAAATCATCCGCAATTTTTCCACTATTATCCGTACTGCCGTCATCCACGCAAATGCACTCAAAGTCTTTAAATGTTTGCGCAGCGACACTTTTTAAGCAGCCTAACACATACTCTTCAACATTATAAATCGGAACAATTACAGATATTTTTGCCATATTTTATCTCCACGTGTAGCACATTATACTCAAGCCTTACCAAAATGCAACGTTTTTTTTCTTTACTTTTTCGGTGTATAATGGTATTCTCTCTAAAAGAGGGTTAAATGGACAAATATCCAGCAAAAGCATTTTCATATTTTCTGAAAGAATTGAAAGGGTATCGCAGGATATACTTACTGTTACTTATTTCTATTGCAATAGCTCTTTTCTTTGATAAATTAGCTCCTTATTATTTTTCGAAAATAATAGATGTTTTTTCAGGAAATATTGGTGATAAGAAAGATTCTTTGGAACTCATTTTTAAATATTTCGGGTTATTTATTTTATCAATCTTTTTATTCAATATACTGAGACGATTTGGCATGTTTTTATGTCAAAAAATTGAAACAGGATTAAGAATAAAAACAAAAAGAAATGCTATGATTTATATGGCAGGTCACTCCGAACGCTTTTTTAACGAGCAACACTCTGCATCTTTAGGTGCTAAAGTTGGTCAGCTTTCGGATCAAATGAGTGATATGTTTATGCTTTCATTATGGGAATTTTACACAGCAGCTGTTGTCATGTTGATAACCATTGGTATGCTGTTTTGGGTAAACTACTTTTTTGCACTTGTTTTTTTATTCTGGTTAATTGTCTTGGCTTTTTTATTAGGAAAATCAAGCAAAAAATTAAAAGAATGCTTTGAGTATCGTGCGGAAAGAAGATCGGTAACAACAAGCAGAATTGTCGATATCTTATCTAATCATACACTTTTGAAAAGCTTTGCCTCTCTTAATTACGAATGTGAAAAATTGGCTCCATTTTTAGATGAAGAACGCAAAGCATTATCCGAATCCTTTAATAAAATGGAAAATGCCAGATTTATCCAATTTATTGCGGTTGCCTTGTTTCAAATTAGCATGGTTTTGCTTGCTATTTATTTGTGGTACTGTGGTTTAATTACAACCGGAAATGTTGTTTTTATGCTTTTATTAGTTTCCAGTGAAATCTCGACCTTCCAATTTTTTGTTTTTTCTTTATTACATTGGAACAGATCCACGGGAGAGGCCGAAAATACCTTAAAACTGTTGTCACAACCGCATGAAATAACGGACAAACAGAATGCTAAAAAATTAAAAGTAAAACGTGGCGTAATTGAATTTAAGAATGTATTTTTTAAATATTCAACACGAAAACAGGTAATGGAAAATTTTAATCTAAAGATAAAGTCACATGAAAAGATTGGCTTGGTCGGTATCTCAGGAAGCGGGAAAAGTACACTTGTCAATCTGTTACAACGCTTTTATGAAGTTCATGAAGGTGCTATCCTGATTGACGGACAAAACATTAGTGATGTGACATTGGATAGTTTGCACAATGCCATAGCGGTTATTCCACAAGATACAGCTTTGTTCTATCGAAGTATCTTTGAAAATATTGCTTATGGCCGTTCAGACGTTACCAAAAAGGCTGTATTTGATGCTGCAAAAAAGGCATATGCTGATGAATTTATTACCGAAATGCCAAACGGATATGACAGCATGGTTGGCGAACGCGGGGTTAAGGTTTCCGGTGGACAAAGGCAAAGGATTGCTGTAGCACGTGCAATTTTAAAAAATGCACCTATATTGATTTTGGATGAAGCAACTTCTGCTTTGGACAGTGTATCGGAAGAATATATTCAAAAAAGTATGAAATCTTTAATGCGCGGTAAAACGGTTATAGCTATTGCTCACCGATTATCAACCTTACAAAAAATGGATCGTATCATTGTAATGAGTAAAGGGAAAATTATAGAGCAGGGAACTCCAGAAGAACTTTTAAAGAAACGGGGAACTTATGCTAAATTGTGGAAAATTCAAACGGGTATCGGTAAAAAATGAAAATATATTGGCAGTTGTTTATTTCGTTTTTTAAGGTCGGATTGTTTACTTTCGGTGGTGGCTATGCCATGTTGCCGTTATTGCAAAAAGAAGTCGTCAATCGTGGTTGGGCCACGGAAGATGAAGTTTTGGATTACTACGCTATCGGACCGGTCACTCCGGGAATTGTTGCTGTTAATGTTTCAACCTTCATCGGATATAAGACAAAAGGTTGGTTGGGGGCACTTTGTACGCTTTTAGGTATAATTACACCGTCCGTGATTATTATCACTTTGTTTGCCAGTGGTTTGAAATATCTGTGGGATTATCCGGTTGTGCGTCATGCTTTTGCCGGTATCCGCTTAGTTATTCCAGCACTGATTATACCGATTTTGAGTAAAATGATAAGAAAAAGTGTTTTTGATAAATTTACTTTTGGCATTTTGTTTTTTGCCTTTTTGCTCAGTTTTTTTGAGGTCTTATCACCTATTTACCTTATTATTTCGTCTGCAATATTGGGAATATCGTGTAAGCTAATAAAAAGGAAAGCCCAATGATTTATTTGACGTTATTTTATGAATTTTTGAAAATAGGGCTGTTTGCTGTCGGTGGCGGTTTGGCAACCATTCCGTTTTTGTTTGACTTAACAAATAAGTTTGATTGGTTTTCAAAAGAAGAATTAGTGTCCATGATTGCTTTATCAGAATCAACGCCCGGTCCACTTGGTATTAACATGGCAACTTATGCCGGTTTTCAGGGTGGAGGAGTTTTGGGTGGTATAATCGCGACCGTAGGATTAGTAATGCCGGCATTTTTTGTAATTATTTTTATCGGCAAGTTTTATGAAAAGTTTAAAGATAGCTCTATCATACAATCTATCTTTTATGGATTAAGACCGGCTGTTTCTATGATGATAACCGTTTTCATCATTAAAGTGTGTATGGTTATTGTTGAATTAACTCCTGATTTTAATCGTTTGATAATTTCGGCCGGATTGTTTGTATGCTATTTATTACTGATTTTGCGTTATAAATGTCACCCGATTTTCTTTATTTTGTTGGGTGCTGTAATGGGTATTTTATTAAAATTATAAAAATTTTTAAAAAAGTACTTGCATTTATTTTTTGATTGGTGTATAAATAAGCCTACTTTTGGATGATGACCCCATCGTCTAGAGGCCTAGGACATCGCCCTTTCACGGCGGTAACGCGAGTTCGACTCTCGCTGGGGTCGCCAATTTGAAGCCGCTTAAATAGCGGCTTTTTTTGTAGGAGGAATTCACAAATGGGAACAATTGTTGCAATCGGTGGCGGAGAAATGGGTCGGATTTTAGAAGATACAAATGGTGTGGAATATCAAACATCCATTGAAACAACGCATATAGATTCCGCGATTATTCGTTTAACGCAAAAGGCTCATCCGAAAGTATTATTCGTTGGAACAGCTTCTCATGACAATCCGGCTTATGCAGATACTGTGCGCAGGCAATATCTTAATCGATTAGGTTGTGCATCCTTTGAAATATTAAATTTAGAAACAGAAGATTTATCCTATGACGACATTTTAAAGAAAGTTATGGAAACAGACATTATTTATGTCGGCGGAGGTGATACGACATATATGTTGAAAGTTTGGCGTGAAAAGGGTGTTGATGAAATTTTGCGCAAGGCATACCAAAAAGGAACTGTTTTGTCCGGACTTTCTGCTGGTGCGATTTGTTGGTTCGACTGGTATGACAATATGGATGACGTAGAAACTTTGGATGAATTGGCGTTGGTTCCGGGACTTTCATTTATAAAAGGTTTCTGCGTTCCTCATTATGAAGAACTGTCTGAAGAAGAAAAAGAGAAAATCAACTTTTTACTCAAAGGGAAGGGCATTTCCGGTTGGGCATTGGATAATTG
This sequence comes from Alphaproteobacteria bacterium, assembly GCA_017962565.1. Lineage (GTDB taxonomy): Bacteria > Pseudomonadota > Alphaproteobacteria > CAAHEQ01 > UBA3637 > CAAHEQ01. The sequence continues at coordinate 84,897 of JAGCVC010000008.1, forward strand.
TTCCGCTATTATCTTTCAAGATAGTAAAATGGAAATTATATCAAGTGAAGATGGTCGAACCACACGAAAGATACCCTAAAATCACTTCAACACTTCCTTTAAAATTTCACCGATTTCATAGACTGGCAGACCGACAATGTTTGGATAGGATCCTTTAATTCCTTTAACAAATGTCGAAAGCATACCTTCAATGCGATAAGCTGCAACGTTTTCCCATTCCTTTGAATTAATTAATGCATACTTTTCCGAATTTGTGATTTTTTTCATGTAAACAACCGTTTTTGCAACACCGCTTTTTTGCCGTCCTTCAAAGTCAATAACGCTGTATCCGGTCAAAACATAATGCTTTGTTCCTGAAAGCAAATCCAAATTTTCCCGGGCAACTGTTTCATTCGGTGCCTTGCGGATAATCTTTCCTTTTGCAACAATGACTGTGTCAGCAGAAACAACGCAACAATTCGGATGCTGTTTTGCAACGAATAAAGCTTTTTCAATTGCCACACGTTTAACGTAATCTTTTGGTTTTTCGTTTGGTAGGATGCTTTCATCAATGTCTGCACCCGTACATAAATCCGGCTCAAAGCCAGCATCACGGAGCAATCGTTGGCGTTGAGGCGAACAAGAAGCTAATATGAATCCTTTTGATAAATTCCATTTGTTCGGCATAGCAAAATCCTTTCTTTTCTTTTAGAATGCAATTTTTTACAATAAAAGTCAAAGAAAAAAAGACTATCTTTTTTCAAAAAAATATGTTATAATGACGTGCAGTTTTTGATTTTCTTAGGAGATTATTATGAAAGAACTGTATGAAAAATTGAAAAATTACAAACCGTTTGATGAAGAAGAAGCACAAAATGTAAAATCCTTTTTACAATTTTTGGATGCTTTTGGTGATAATGTCTGGACACGAGATAATATGGTCGGACACATTTCATCTTCCGCATGGGTTGTCAATCCCGAAAAAACAAAAGTTTTAATGGCTTATCACAAGATTTATGACAGCTTTGCTTGGTTGGGTGGACACGCTGACGGGGACAAAGATTTATTGCACGTTGCTTTGAAAGAAACTCAAGAAGAAAGCGGTATTACAAATGTAAAACCTGTTTCAAATGATTTTATTGATGTTGTCGGAATGTTTGTCAAGCCGCATATTAAACGTGGTGTGCATATTCCTTCACATATTCATTACAACGTTACATATTTGTTAGAAGCACCGGAAAATCAAGATTTACATATTGCAGAAGCTGAAAATTCCGCTGTGAAATGGATTGCTTTTCATGATGTGATGAACTCGGTTACCGAAGAACACATGAAACCGGTTTATAAACGCCTAATTGAAAAAACAATCCGGATGAGATAAATCTTAAATACCTTTTGTCAAGTCGCAAAAGGGGGCATGGATAAATTCGGACAATTGATTGGGATTAATTTCAATCGTCACACCGATTTTGCCACCACTGACGCATATTGTATCAAACAAAATTGCCGTTTCATCAATAAAAGTTTGAAACGGCTTTTTCATGCCGATCGGTGAACAACCACCGTGGATATAGCCCGTCAACGGCAATAGGTTTTTCATTGGTTGCATTTCCAAATTCTTGACTTTGGCGGCAAGGGCGGCTTTTTTTAAATCAAGTTCATTAGCCGCGGGGATAACAAAAACAAAATGTTCAAATGAATGCGTTTGCGTTGGCGATTGCGTAACAAGGGTTTTGAAAACTTGTTCTGGCATTTTATTTAACTGTGTTGCAACTGAACGCGCGTCAATACCCAATTTGGCATCATAATTATAGGCTGTGAAAGGAATCCTCGCACTTTCCAACACCCGCATTACATTTGTTTTTGATATTAACATTCACTATCACTCCAGACATTAAAAAAAGCCCCGAAGGGCTTATGTTTGGCGGATGGGGAGAGATTCGAACTCCCGGAGGGTCTCCCCTCAACGGTTTTCAAGACCGCCGCAATCGACCACTCTGCCACCCATCCTCTTGAAAACCATTTCATCATATATGAAAAAAAATAAAAATCAAGTAAAAAAATAAAAACTTTTTCTTTTGCCTTTTATCAGATAATGGAGTAAAGTGTATGCCATGAAGAAAATGAATCATTATTTTGTTGTATTTTGTATGCTTTTCTGCGCCTTTGAAGCAATTGCTGCAACGGATTTTGATTCTTGGAAAGCTTCATTTTATAAAAAAGCCCAAAAACAAAACATTTCAAATGAAGTTTTAGACAAGTATTTTGTAAAAACAACTTTCTTACCGGATGTTATAGAATCGGACAGAAAACAACCCGAATTCACACTTTCTTTCGGAAATTATATGCAACGCATTGTTTCTGATTTTCGGATAAAAAAAGGACGTGAATTTTTAAAAGAACACAGAAAATTCCTACAAAAAATTGAATCGAAATATGGCGTGCCGGCGCATTATCTAGTTGCTTTTTGGGCTACTGAAACGAACTTTGGGGAAATAAAAGGCAAAACAGATATTTTAAATGCTTTGGCTACATTATCTTTTGATGAACGCCGTTCTGAATTTTTTTCGGAACAATTAATGACACTATTGAAAATATTGCAAAAAGAAAAAATTGATTCACCGGTCGGTTCTTGGGCCGGAGCTTTCGGACACTTTCAATTTATGCCGACAACCTTTTACCAATATGCAGTTGATGAAGACGGTAACGGACAACGCGATATTTTAAATTCTTTCGAAGATGCTATAGGTTCTGCGGCAAATTACTTAAACAAAATCGGTTGGAAAAGAGGTCAATCTTGGGGACGTGAAGTCATCTTGTCCGGCAACTTATATTTGAAAGCAGGGGAAAAACATCCTTTATCTGATTGGGTTAAGTGGGGTGTAAAAAGAACAGATGGCAAGATATACAATCCGGTCGACTTACCAAGTAAAGCTGAACTGCTTTTACCGGAAGGAATGAATGGACCAGCTTTCTTGGTTTATGAAAATTTTGATGTAATAAAACGTTGGAATAAATCGGATTTTTATGCACTTGCAATTGGCGTACTGGCAGATAAAATTGCACAAAAACACACTTTGGATGTAAAATCCTTAAAAGTTCTTCCAAACTTATCAAAAGATGATGTTAAAGCCGTTCAACAAGTTTTGAAAAAAGAAAAATTTTATGATGGAAATATCGATGGAATAATGGGAAGCGGGACAAGAAAAGCTTTAAAGAAGTATCAAACGGCACATAAGTTACCCGCTGATGGCTTTTTATCAAAAGAATTACTTGAAATTTTTAAAAAATGATGTAAAAGGTAAGATGTATATAAAAAAGGAAAAATAACGATGAAAAAAATTTTATTATGTATGCTTCTTTCTGCTTTTGTTTTTGGCTGTACGGATAATGGTTTATTATTCCGATCAAATGGAAAAAATTACGTTTCACACGATAAAAATGGTGTATATAAAATCGGAGAACCTTATCAAATTAACAATATTTGGTATCGTCCAGAAGAAAATTATAAATACAAAGAAGTTGGTATTGCCTCATGGTATGGACCTGATTTCCACAAGGGTATAACTGCAAACGGCGAAACATATAACATGTATGAATTATCCGCAGCGCACAGGACCTTGCCTTTACCGTCTATTGTAAAGGTTACAAATTTAGATAACGGAAAATCAGTTGTTGTTCGTGTGAATGACCGAGGTCCTTTTGTAAACAATCGTATTATAGACCTGTCAAAAGCTGCTGCCGAACAGTTGGACTTTACACAGGCCGGAACAGCGAAAGTTCGCGTTGAAATATTAGCAGATGAAAGCAAACAACTGAAAAAAAGTATTTTAGATAACGGGGGAAAAATCGTAGATGGAGCCCCCATAACGGATTCACAGGAACCGCCATCTTTTTCAGAGCCAATTGTATTAGCGCCTGAAGCAGTTGCAGTCGAAGAAGAAACTGCAGCCGTTGCCGCAACAGAAAAAGTTCCGACAGATACGCTTTATTCTCCCAAGAAAAAATTCATACCATCATCGGTTGGAAATTATTACATTCAAGCAGGTGCTTTTTCTAACAAAGAAAATGCTTTAGCGGTTCAAAAGAAACTTTCTTCCTTTGGTCATGTCTCTATTCAGGAAATAAAGAAAGAATCAAAAACAATTTATCGTGTCCGTTTGGGCAGCTTTGAAACCGGTGAAGAAGCCGCAGATTTAATAGAAGAAATTGAACGTAGCGGATATACGGATCTTCGCTTAGTACAAGAAAAATAAAAGGAGTTGAAAATGAAACGGTTATTTTTAGGTTGTTTGTTAACGGTTTTATCGGCAACAACTTGTTTGTCTGCACCCGTTTTTGATACATTAGCATCTCATGCTTATTTGGTCGATTATGATACTGGTGCGGTTTTATTGGAAAAAAATGCTGATGAATTAATGGCACCGGCATCCATGAGTAAACTGATGACCGTCTACATTTTGTTCGAAAAAATCAAAAATGGACAGGTCCATTTGGATGATACATTTGAAGTCAGCGTAAATGCTTGGAAAAAAGGCGGAGAGAAGAGTGGCAGTTCCACTATGTTCTTAAAACCTAATTCAAAAGTAAAAGTTCAAGATTTAATTAAAGGAATTATTATCCAATCTGGAAATGATGCTTGCATTACAGTTGCTGAAAATATTGCAGGTTCTGAAGAAAACTTTGCCGAAGAAATGACTTTACGTGCCCGCGAAATCGGATTGGAAAAAAGTACTTTCAAAAACTCAACCGGTTGGCCAAACAAAGAACATTTAATGACCAGTAGGGAATTGGCTATTTTAGCAAAAAAATTGATTTCAGAATTTCCGGACTTTTATCCTATTTTTTCGGAGAAAAGCTTTAAATATAACGGCATAAAGCAAGACAATAGAAACCCTTTGCTTTATTCTATGCCAGATCAAGCTGACGGATTAAAAACGGGTCATACCGAAAAATCGGGATATGCGCTTGTCGGATCTGCTAAAAGCAAAGACGGTAAACGGCGTTTAATTTTGGTCGTCAACGGTTTAAAATCAATGAAAGAAAGAAATTCCGAAACAAAGAAAATTATGGAGTGGGGATTAAGAGAATTCGAAAATTACAGTTTATTTAAAAACGGACAAACCGTGACGGAAATTCCTGTTTGGTTAGGTATGGAAGAAAACGTTCCTGTTGTTTTACAGAAAGATGTATTGGTTACACTTCATAGATTGGATAAGCCCAAGACAAAGGTAAGTGTCACCTATGATACTTGGGCAAAAGCGCCGATAAAAAAAGGCGATGTACTTGCTTCTTTAAATATTGCCTTACCTGACGGCAAAACCTATCGTTTCCCGTTGGTTGCGGCTAAAGATGTTGGTGAAATAAGCTACTGGGGACGTATGAAGAAGGCTGTTTCTTCTGTTGTATATGGGCAAAAAGAATGAAAAAAGGATTTTTTATTACTTTAGAAGGTGGAGACGGTTGCGGAAAGTCAACTCAATGCAAGATGTTGCTTGACTTCTTAAAACAAAACAACATTAATTTTATTATGACAAGGGAACCCGGAGGATCCGAAGCCGCAGAAGAAATCAGGAATATTATTTTATCCGGCAATAAAGAAAAATGGGATTCAATATCTGAAACATTGTTGTTTTCTGCTGCAAGACGCAGCCATTTAGTTGACAAAATATGGCCAGCTATTGAGCAGGGAAAGTGGGTTATCTCGGACAGGTTTGCTGATTCAACCATGGCTTATCAAGGTTATGGACGCGGTGATGGGCTTTTAACGAAGAATGATATTGAAACCTTGTATAAACTGGTTGCTGGCGATTTCAAGCCCGATTTAACAATCATTTTGGATATGGAACCAAAAGAAGCATTGCAAAGGGTTGCTCAACGCGGTGCAAAAGACAGAATGGAAGGAATGGATTTATCTTTTCATTACAATCTGCGTAATGCCTTTCTGGACATAGCAAAGAAAGAACCAACCAGGTGCGCGGTTATCAACGCAAATCAAGATCCTGTAAACGTACATAACGACATTATTAAAGTTATTCAGGAGCGCCTACTCAAATGTTAATGCCAGCTGATAAAAGTTTCGAACAGCTAAAACAAATTTTAAATTCTGGAAAATTGGCCGGTTCTTGGTTGATTACGGGGCCTTTGGGCGTTGGCAAATCGACCTTAGTACGCCGTTTTGCTTCCTTTTTATTAACCGGAAAGGAAACAGCTATTGACTTTCATGCTGATTTAAAATGGATTGAACGCGATTATACAGAGGAAGAGAAAAAAGACATCATTCAAACGTTAAATGCGGGCAGGGCATTAGACAATGAAGAAGAACGTGCTAAAAAGGCCGAAATTACCATTGATGATATCCGTTCTGGTATACAGTTTTTATCTTTAACATCAGCCAATGAAAATTGGCGCATAATGGTTATTGATTCCGCCGATGAAATGAATGAAAATGCAGCAAATGCCTTATTAAAACTATTGGAAGAACCACCGGCACATACAGTTATTTTCTTAATTTCTCACAACATGGGAAAATTATTACCGACAATTCGTTCACGTTGCAGACAAATAATGGTATCTCCATTGACTGATGTTCAAATGAAAGGATTTATTTTAGAGAACTATCCTGACGCTTCAAATATTGATGAATTACTTAAATTTTTCAATGGAAGTATCGGAAAATGCAAAACTTTTTTTGAAAATAACGGTCTTTCAGTTTATCAAAAATTATTAACTTTTACGCAGGATGCTACATCTCAAATCGGAGCAATTATGGACTTTGCCGATGCCGTAGCAAAGGATGAAAAATTGTACAATTTGGTGAAAGATTTGTTACTATTTATTCTGCTTTCTTTTGTTGAACAACCAAATTTACCAAGTCAAGAAAGAGAATATTACCTGCAACAATGGACACAAGTAAATGAATTACTAAAAGACATGGAAAATCTTTACTTAGATAAAAAAAGTGTTATTATTCAAATTCTCTTAAGATTAGGAATGAAAAAATGATTATAGACAGCCATTGCCACCTAACTTTCGGTGATTACGAAGACGATATGGATTTAGTTATCCAAAACGCACGAGAGAAGGGCGTTGGAATGATTTTGAATGTTGCCACCAACAAAGATGAGTATGCGCAAATGGTCGGTTTGTTGGAAAAATATCCATTTATTTACGGAGCTTTTGGAATTCATCCTGATTCAATTGAACCCAACAATATGATCAAAATAGACGAATTATTGGATCTGTTGCACCATTTAAAAATAATCGGAGTTGGAGAAACGGGATTAGACTACCATTATGAAACAATTGATCGCAAGTATCAACAGGAATCCTTAATGATTCATATTGAAGCTGCCCGTCAAACCGGCTTGCCGCTGATTATCCATACACGTGATGCAGATGATGATATGGCTGCCATACTACAAGAAGCAATGATTTATCACCCATTCAAAGCTATGTTACATTGTTTTTCATCTTCCGAAAAACTGGCAAAAAAAGCATTGGATTTAGGGTGTTACCTTTCTATTTCCGGAATGGTTACATTTAAAAAAGCGGATGATTTACGTCAAATAATTAAGAAAATTCCACTAAACAGATTGTTGGTAGAAACAGATGCGCCGTTTTTAGCACCTGTTCCTTATCGTGGACAACGTAATGAACCTGCATACATTGTTGAAACATTTAAAATGCTTTCTGAATTAAAGGATGTGCCTCAAAAAAAATTAGAAGAAGCTTTGGAAAGTAATTTTTATACTCTATTTGACAAACTAAAAAAGGAAAATGAAGAATGGAAATAACGATTTTAGGATGTGGCCCCAGTTATGGCATTCCAACGGCTAAATTTGGCTTTGGACAATGCAATCCGAATAATCCCAAAAATGCAAGGACTCGTTCGTCAATTTTTGTTTCAGACGGTAAAACGGATTTATTGATTGATACGCCACCTGAATTACGGTTACAACTTTACAATGCAGGGATCAAAAACATAGATGCTGTTATGTGGACACATATGCACGCAGATCATTTAATGGGAATTGACGATGTTCGCATTTATACGAGAACACAAATTTCAGCGTTCGAAGAGGTTATTCCTCTGCCGGCTTACATGAATGAAAAAGATTTTGAGGAATTCAAACAACGCTTTCCTTTTTATTTAAAACCATTTAAATATATAAAGCAAAAAGAACCTCCGTTTGATGTACATTTAATCAAACCGGCTGAACCTTTTCAAATCGGTTCTTTAGATATTCTGCCAATCTTGCAAGATCATGGCAGTTGCGAGACACTAGGCTTCAAAATCAACAACAAAGTAGCATACAATACAGATCTGATTGACTTTATCGATTACGACATCAATCAATTAAAAGGCATTGATCTGTGGATCTTAGGTTGTGTTTCCAACAGATCCAATGATAAACACGTCTATTTAGAAAAAGCATTGAAATGGTTTGAAATAGTACAACCTAAGCGGCTTATTTTAACGCATTTAGGTGCAAGAATGGATTATGATACCATCATGGCTCAACTTCCAAAAGAAATGGAGTTAGCTTATGACGGCATGAAAATTTCTGTTTAAGCAAGTGCTTTTGTGATTGTTTCGTTCAAATTAACCGACAAATTCGGTATTTCTGAAATTCGTTTCAATTCGGACTTCATCAGCTCTTGGCGTTTCTTATCAAAGCGTTTCCAATCGCAAAGCGGATGAATAATACCTTCGGCTATTTGCGGGTTAATAGCATTTAATTGAATAACGTAATCGGCAATTAAACGATATCCTTCTCCGTTTGGATTATGGAATCCTTTCAAATTGCGGCCGAAAACACCTATTAAAGAACGTACTTTGTTTGGGTTTGTAATAACAAAGTCCTTTGTTTTGGACAAAGCACGGACATTGTCAATCGTTTTTTCATCTTCAACAGAAGCCTGCAAAGCCAGCCATTTATTGATAACCAAAGCATCATCTTTAAATGTTTCATAAAAATCAGATAATGCTTCTTTAGCATAGGGCAGGCGATTATGAACCAAAGCAGAAAGTGCAGCCATTTTATCTGTCATATTTTTGCTGTTTTGATATTGCGTTTTTGCTAAATCTGCATATTTAGGTAATAGAGATAAATACACTAATGCCGCATTCTTTAAAGCTCTTTTGCCGGCTTGTTTCGAATCGCTGTTAAATGCTTCATCTATGTTGAACCTATCATAAATCTCTTTTAATTTATTTGCATTTTGCTTTGCAAAGGCAATACGTAATGCTTTACGCAAATCCAACACCTTATCGACTTCAAAGGTTTCCATTTTATCTCCAATATACGAGGATGCCGGGAAAACAATTGCTCTTGCCGTAAAGGCCGGATCTGTATCTGCCGTATCTAAATAGGAAGAATAAGCATCGATTAATGTTGAAGAAACTTGCGGCTCATCATTTTTCAGTTCTTTTAAAATTTCTTTTAAAGCATATTCTTGGCCGACTTCATAACGATTAAACAAATCGTTATCGTTCTTCATCAAAAACAAACTTTCTTCATCTGTATAAGAGACATTCAATGTTATAGGTGCCGTAAAGTTTCGGTTAATTGAAAGAATAGGGCATTTTTTGATGTTTTCAAAAACAAATTCTTGTTCTTTTTTATCAAAAATGATTGTTTTTGAAACAATGTCTTTGCCATTATTATCGATTAAACCAATGCTCAAGGGTATCATAAAAACCGCTTTTGAATCTTTAATATTTTGGTTTAACTTTATCTTATAAGTTTTTGTATTTTCATCATATTCTTGTTTTACATCAACAATCGGGCGTCCTGCAACAGAATACCAATTCATAAAAGGTTTTAAATCAATTTCGTTGGCATCTTCAACGCATTTGACAAAGTCATCGATTGTCACGGCTTGTCCGTCATGACGGGAGAAATATAAATCAGTTGCTTTACGGAAACCGTCTTTTCCGACAATCTTTTCTTGCATTCTGATCAATTCTGCGCCTTTATCATAAACCGTTGTCGTGTAAAAGTTTTCTATTGTTGCGAAAGAATCAGGACGAACAGGGTGTTTCAATGGGCCATCATCACTTGGGAACTGATATAGTTTTAAATATGAAACATCATCAATACGCTTAACAACACGTGAACGCATATCAGAACTGAATTCTTGATCACGATAAACAGTAAATCCTTCTTTTAATGACAGGTTAAACCAATCTTGCGCTGTTACTCTGTCTCCACTCCAGTTGTGGAAATATTCATGTGCGACAACGCCTTCAACGTATTCATAAGTTGCATCAGTGGCTGTTTTTTCATCAGCCAATAGGCAAGAGTCGTTAAAGATATTCAAACTTTTGTTTTCCATAGCACCGGCATTAAAGTCAGGAACAGCCACGATATTGAACAAATTCAAATCATATTCACGACCGAATTTTTCTTCATCCCAACGCATTGCACGTTTTAAACTGTCCATCGCATAGTACAGACGATTTTCTTTTCCTTTTTCGCAATAAATACGCAAATCAACTTTTTTGCCGGAACAAGTTGTAAAGGAATCTTCAATATGGCCTAAATCACCAGCTACCAAAGCAAACAAATAAGATGGTTTAGGAAATGGATCATGCCAAACAACAACATCACCTTCATCTTTGATTTTGTTTCCGTTCGATAGTAATACCGGATATTTTTTTCTGTCAGCGTGAATGGTCACCGTGTAAGTGCTTAAAACATCCGGATGATCCATAAAATAAGTAATTGTTCTGAAACCTTCCGGCTCACATTGCGTCGTGAACACACCGTTTGACATATAAAGTCCGCTCAAAAAAGTATTTGCTTTCGGATTGATTTGCGTTTGAATATCTAACTCGAAAGAAGAGGGCAAATTTTTCAAAGTTAAAGAATTTTCAGATAATACATATTCGTTCTTATCTAACTTACGACCGTTTAAAGCAATGCTTTCCAACTTCAAACGGACACCATTTAAAACCAAGTCGGCATCTTTGATTTTTTCGATTTTCAAATGACTTTTGACAATAGTTTTTTCTTCTTCTAAAGTAAAATCCAAATCCGTTGTCAAAATTCTGTATGCAGGCGCCACATAATCCTTGCGATAAGTTAACTTCATTTTTTTATCCTATTTCTTCTTTTTGTTTGATACTTTACTGTTGTTCTTCGGTGCTTTTATCGTATTTAATTGCTGTTTCCAGTACATTGAACGTTCTTTATTAGCCGGGATTTCTGTACCCCCTGCGTAAATAGATATCAAAGTAGTCATTGCATTTTGATGACCTTTCTTTGCAGCATCTTCATAAAACGACAATGCCAAATAAGGTTCTTCCTTTTTGTTTAGATATCCGCGTTCCAACCATACGGCTGCGGCATATATAGCTTCCAAATCATCCTGTGCAGCAGCGAGCAGAACCCAATTCAATGCTTTCTCTTTATCTTCCGGGACACCTTCACCTTGATCATACAGTAAAGCTAATTTGTATTGCGCTTCCTTCAAACCCAAGTTTGCAGCATTTTCAAAATAAGCCGCAGCTTCAACAGGATTTGCCTTTTTATCTTTATTTTTTCCTTCTATTTCCATCATTCCGAGAGTATAAAAAGCCTTAGCATTCTGAGCTTGTGCAGACTTTAATATATGCGTTTTTGCATTAGGATAATCTTCTTCTTCCAAAGCTTTCAAGCCTTCCTGCCAGTGTTCTTCCGGTGACATCCTTGCATTTTTGTAGATAGGTAAAGCAACTATAAACAATAGCAATAATAAAAATGCGCCAATCCAAAATAAAGAACGAATTGGCTTGGGATTGCTTTTCTTCTTTGAATTTGATTTTGAAAAGAGAAATGAAAACATTTTGGAGCTCCTTTTTAAAAAAAACTTGAAATATAAACATAATATAAGATATATTAAATAAAACATCAACAAAAAAAGGAGTTTTTTTATGAATAAGCCTTTTTATTTTAAAAGCTGGTCTTGGAACGCTTTAAATGGGCTTCTATCATTGAACTTCGAATGCGGTAATTATGCGTTTGAAGAAAAAATTTCTTTTCCCGGCGCCCCCTTTTCTTTAAGTGAAAAAAGAAAAGAAGCATTAGATAAAATTTTCTTTTTGTTACATATCGCTGCCGGTGTCAGTTATTATAAGGCCTTTGGCAATCCTGAAATAAAGATTGAAAGCGGAAAGTTATCAAATAAACAAGCTTCGTTTTTTAATGACTTTTATCGTTTGGGATTAGGGCAATTTGCAGCACAAAACGGGTTGAAATTAAAAGTTGATTTTCCTTCTACAAAAGGCGAAGAAAAGGCTTTTAAATTAGGCTTAAAAAATGAAGCATTTGTCCCTGTCGGTGGTGGAAAGGACAGTTGTGTTACTATCAATCGCTTAAAAAATGCCGGTATGCACCCGACACTTTTTTCGGTAAATACGGCACGGCCGATTGCGGATTGCAAGCGAATTTCAGGTTTACCGGAAGTTACAATAAAACGCGAAATCAGCCCCGTTTTATTGGAAAACAATGATCATTTCTTAAATGGACATGTACCTATTTCCGGCATAATTGCCTTTATTGCTGTCGCAGCGTGCATTCTTTATGACAAGCGATTCGTTGTTATGAGTTGTGAAGGTTCGGCGGATGAAGCGAATTTTGATGATGTCAATCATCAATGGAGTAAATCATCCGTGTTTGAATCTTCTTTCAATCAGATGTTAAATCAAATTGTACCCGAAATTTGCTATTTTTCATTGTTACGTCCGTTAAGCGAAATGCAGATAGCCGCTGAATTTGCTTCAAAATGCCCGGAATACTTTGATGTATTTACCAGTTGCAATCATGCCTTCCATATTAACGAAAAACAACGATTGGAACGTTGGTGCGGTATTTGTGATAAGTGTCGCTTTGTTTTTTTGATATTAGCGCCTTTTATGGATCGAAAAAAGCTAATTGAAATAATCGGTCGCAATCCGCTAAATGATATTGATCAGGAGAAAGGCTATTTAGCTTTGCTTGGAATAGGGCAAAACAAGCCGTTTGAATGTGTTGGTACGTATGATGAATGTCGCCTGGCTTTCTTGATGTTAGCAGAAAAGAAAGAATGGCAGAACGATTGTTTGATTCAAAAGATTGTACCATTGTTAAAAGACTTTTCACGTACTTCATTGGAAAAAACAGTTTTGGCAAAAGGAAAATCAGATTTAATCCCGGAGGCTTTTAAGAATGTTTGAAGGTAAAAAAGTTGCAATTTGGGGAAGGGGTAAAGAGGGAAATTCTTTAATAAATTATTGTATTAAGAATAATATACAACATACTGTTTTTGAAGGAAAAAATATAGATTTATCCGGTTTTAATATTATTATGAAAAGTCCCGGTGTCAGCCTTTATAATGAATGCTTGCAAAAGACTTTAAAGCAGGGCGCTGAGTTGTGGTCCGGTACAAATATCTTTATGCAACAAAAACCAGCTGAAACAAAAACAATTGCCATTACCGGAACAAAAGGAAAAAGCACAACTTCATCATTGTTGGCACATATTTTAAAGAAAAAGGGCTATTCAGTCGGATTGGGCGGTAATATCGGCCAACCTTTAGTCGATTTTGTCGGGCAAAAGTTCGATTTTATTGTGGCTGAATTATCCAGTTATCAATGTGCGGATTTGATGTATTCTTTTGATATTTCCGTCATTTTGAACCTGTATCCGGAGCATATTGATTGGCATCAAACACATGAACGTTATTATGAAGATAAACTGCGCTTGCTTCGTATTCGCAAACCGGCGCAAAAAGCCGTTGTGAATTGGGAAAATACGGAAACTTTGGTGCGAACGCAGGGCGAAAATGATTTGATTTTCTTTAATAATCCTACCGGTTTTCATATAAAGGACGGATGGATCTTAGATGGTGAAAAAGCCTTATTTTCTGCGGATCTTATTATGAATTTGAAAGGCCGTCATAACTTAGAAAATATATGTGCTGTGTTGACCGTTTTAAAGGAACTTAATATAGATTTGAAGGATATTGAAAAAGATATTGTATCTTTTGAACCTTTGGCACATCGTTTACAAACAGTTGCTGTGATGAATGGCGTAACTTTTGTTGACGACAGCATATCTACAACACCAGAAACGTCTGTAGCTGCTTTAAAAGCGTTTTCTGACGCAAATCATATATATTTACTGGTTGGTGGCTATGACAGACAGCAAGATTATGGCGTTTTACTTTCGTATACAGCTGAAAATGCCGATAAGATTACCTTGGTGACTTTACCGATTACAGGAGACGCTGTGGCGCAGCAAGCTGATGATTTGGACGTTATAAAGGCAAAAAGTGTCTCTGACGGCGTTAAAATAGCAAAATCAATGGCAGAAGCGGGCGATGTTGTCTTATTATCGCCGGGAGCGCCCAGTTATCACGCTTATAAAAATTTTGAAGAACGTGGCGAAGATTTTAAAAACGCAATCATGACGAATTAGAACTTCAAAAATGAAAATTTTGACACTCGATGAATTTATCGAGGTGAGCCGAATTTCGCCCAAAATTCGATGAGAACAAAGCATTTTTACCGAATTTAAACTTATTATAACTATTTGTAATTTAATAATTTTCATTGCATTACCTCTTTCCTAAAATCCATTACTATACATAATATAAATTATGCGACAATTATTTATGGAAATACATGGGCGCAATTCTTAAATTATCTTTATTATTCAATGTGTTATTTTGTTTGTTCACTACCCTGTGGATAACTTTGTGCATAAGATTTTGGATAAGTGGCTCTCCGGACACTCAAATCGGCAAAAATTTTTTCCGACACTACTTTGACATCCAAATTTGTGAAAATTTATCGAAAACGATTTTTCAGCGACCTGAACGTATAAATACACGATTTTTAAAATTTTGGTCGCTGACAGCGTTTTTTTACAAAAATGCCCTGTTCTATCAAAAAATCCACCCCAAGAGCTATCAAGGAGTGGATTTTGTTAATGTGTTGCTTTTATTACATGCCCCACCAATAATCTTCGTTTTCCAAAGCACTATACAATGCTCTGTAAGTAGTACCCATAAAATGGGCTCTTTGTATTGGTTTTTTGCCTCGATTATCATATAATTCGGTAAAAGCATTAGCATTATACAATGCCATTACTGTTTCTTTATGTTCGCCGGCACATGCTAAATGTAATGGAGTTTCATTTCTACTATTTCTGACATTTACATTAGCACCACGTTTAATCAATGCTTCAACTTGTTTTGTATTACCATTTTCGGCTGCGATAAGTAATAATCTATCTAATTCCTTCATTTTTGTTTTCCTTTCTCTTTTATTTTATACTGGGATAGATAAAAAGTCCCAATTATTCAGGCATTTTACTATATCTTTGATATTTTGTCAAGTATTTTTTTCGAAGTGGAATATTTAGACAATCTAAGCTTAATTTCTTTGATTTGGTTCAATGAAATTTTCAATGTTAATATTTTTCTTTTCAATTATTTCAATGCCGTCTTTGTCGGCCTTTTGCTTCTCTTCGGCCTGACGCAATAATAATGAAACCTCTGAATTTCCGTATCGCTGGGAATAATCCAATGGAGCCATACCAAAATTGTTTTTTATAGTCAAATCAGCGCCGTTTTCGATTAAAAACTTGATTGTTTTTATTCTGTTTTCGTCAATGGCTTGATGTAATGCAGTAGCCCCGGCATTGTTTTGCAGGTTAATATCAGCACCGGCATCAATTAAAACCCCACATAATTCCGTATGGTCTACTTTAGCAGCAAGCATTAACGGAGTATCACCATTTTCGTCTTT
The DNA here is from genome assembly GCA_017962565.1 of Alphaproteobacteria bacterium. Taxonomy (GTDB): domain Bacteria; phylum Pseudomonadota; class Alphaproteobacteria; order CAAHEQ01; family UBA3637; genus CAAHEQ01. The sequence goes on from JAGCVC010000008.1 coordinate 100,654, forward strand.
TGCATTTATATCAATGCCTATATTTAATGAATCTGTCACAAGTTGTGGATCGTTACTCACAGCAGCATGGTGCAAATTTGTTCTGCCCTCTATAACTTTAACAGCTACTGTTTCTACGTTTTCATCTCCATCTTCATCTAAATATTTGGAAGCCTTTAAGATACCATAACATCCTGCCGGAATAAGAGAAATTGCACCTAAATAAACCAATGTTTTTAATGCAATATGGCTAACCTGTTTAAACCCATTCTTCAACCTTTCTTTTTTTGCTTGTTCCGCTTCACGATAAGATCTGGTTTCGTAATAATTTGGCATACTATCTGTCCTTTTCGATTTTCTTTCTCTTTTTATATCAAATGAAAAAGCACCTAATTTCCCGGAATGTTAGCATATTTCTTTATTTTTGTCAATCGTCATAACAAAAAACGCTTTTTCCACTTGTTTTTATATGTATACATTTTCTCATATTTTATATTGACAAGCAGGATTGTCTATTTCTAAAAATGGTCAAATCACTGATCCTTCTAATATACCTGGCGGTCATGGTGGTAGAGAGTAATAAAGAAAATAAAAACATCCTTAAACGAAAGTTTAGGGATGTTTTTATGCATTATCACAACTGATTATTCATGTTGTAAAATTATTTCCGAATTTAATGCTTCCGGGGTTATTTGATATTGATGGCCAATTGTTTTGGGGCCAATTTCTTGTTCTTTTGCTCCAGACGGTTGCATTTCGTTCATAAAATAAGTGTCTAAATAATACCTGATAAAAGTAGCAGCAAAATTACCCGCATATTTAGGTTTTGTATCGTGCTGAATACCCGCAATCAAGCATTTTCTGCTAATTAAGATACCGCTTTTTTTATCCTTCATCCATTCTATAGGCTGCACTTCAACCCAATAGGCTTTACCTTCTTTTACCTCTCTTCCGTCAGATAATCTGTTCATCTGATTTTCGGGTTTTGCCACAACACGGACGTATTTTTTACCTTGATACATATATTCCGCATGAGGATCAGGTTTAAATTTTGAATCTTCATCTTTTAACGGAGTTCCATCGAATGTATAACTTTTACCGGTAGTTTCCAGTTTTCCTGTGTTGTACAAACTTTCCAGTATAGTTTCCGTATTTTCATCCACTACTGTTTGAGGATATTCTCCATACTCAACAATATGAATACCATTATAGCTTCTCCACTCTGCAGTCGGAGTGATTTTGGCTGCTTCATTTTCAAGTAAAGCCGGTCGAATTGAAACGTCCCGACTGAAAGGTGAGGCTTTGGAAATATTTCCATAACAGGATACAATCGGTACATATGTCTCAGGATTTTCCACAATAGATTGAACATTATAGGAAGAAACCGCCCAGAAATCACATGCAAAATCTCCATCATTGGTTCTTTGAAAAGAAAGAATATAAGCACCGGATAAAATTGCTAAATCTGTCGCAGCCGCCCTCGTTCCACTTTTTTTAATAACATCCAATACTTCCGCATCGTTATTTAGTATTTCACGATCTGAATCTAATATGCCGTCATGTATATCATCATTCGAATAAGATTCGTTACAAACTAATTTCACCTTTAATATTGTTGGGATAGGTTTTTCCATTTAAATTTCTCCTTACCAGCGTAATCAGAACTGCAATGACTTTTAGCCCATTTCAGAACTATTAAAGCCAACCCAGAAAGAAAATCCAACAACTCCCAATCCAGCGGCAATTCCAGCAGCAGTAGCCAAACTTTCTTTTAAACTCTCTTTTTCTTCTGCGTCAGCTTTATCAACAACAGCATGTTCAGGTGTTGTTGCTGCTAGAGTATCAACTTTACGAATCTTTGTTATATTAGCGTTGAATGCTCTTCTTTCTGGAAATTTTTGTTGAAAATCCGAGCATGCACAAGAAGTTAACGTGCCTAAAATTACTAAAAGCGGTAATGCTTTACATATACTTTTTTTATTCATCTTATTTTCCCTGTATGATCCAGATCATCCCTAAAACCTTTATTGCGCAAATATTTTATCATGATTCGTTATTTTTGTCAAGTTTTTTGTTATAAAAAAATTTGTGATATATTTTTTACTTTTCTTATTGACAAATATGATTTTTTGTGCCATTTTTCTATCAGTTATATATTGAAAAGGACATAGAAAATGACAAAATCAGAATTAATAGAACGTATTGCTATGAACAATTCTCACCTGTATGCCAGTGATGTGGAACGTTTAGTAACTACAATCTTTGATCGCATTAAAAAAGCTATGATTGACGGCAACCGTGTTGAATTGCGCGGTTTTGGTGTCTTTGGAACTAAAAAACGTAACTCTCGTGTCGCTCGTAATCCTAAGACCGGAGCAAGCGTTAGTGTTCAAGAAAAATCCGTTCCTTATTTTAAAGCCGGAAGAATTTTGAAAAAAAGAATCAATATATAGGGATAAAAAATGAATTGGCTGACAAACTATGTTCGTCCCAAAATCAGTAAATTGGTCGAACAAAAAGATATTCCGGACAATTTATGGATTGGTTGTTCTTCCTGCGGGAAGATGATTTTCCGTAAAGAATTAGAAGAAAACAGTTTTGTTTGTCCTTCCTGTGGACATCACTTCAAATTAGCTACCAATGAGCGCTTAAAGATGATGTTTGACGAAGGTCAATATAACTTGGTTGATTTACCTCAGGTTCCTTTAGATCCTTTAAATTTTACAGATGTAAAAAAATACACTGATCGGGTTAAAGATGCACGCAAAAAAACGGGACAGGAAGATGCTATTGTTGTTGCAGAAGGTTTAATCGGCAGTTGCCCGGTTGTAGTCGGTGTTTTCGATTTTGACTTTATGGGTGGTTCTATGGGAACTGCCGTTGGAGAAGCCATTATCAAGGCAGCTAATTTGGCAATTAAAAAAGAAGCCGCATTAATTTTAATCCCCTCTTCCGGTGGGGCTCGTATGCAAGAAGGCATGTTGTCATTGATGCAAATGCCACGAACGACTTTGGCAATTAAATTATTAAAAGAAAAGCGTCTACCCTATATTACAATTTTCACAAACCCGACAACCGGCGGTGTAACAGCTTCGTTTGCTATGTTGGGTGATATTCATTTGGCGGAGCCGGGTGCGTTAATTGGTTTTGCCGGGGCTCGTGTTATTGAACAAACTATTCGTGAAACATTACCGGAAGGCTTTCAACGTTCTGAATATTTACAGGAACACGGTATGATTGATGCCGTTGTTGATCGCCGTCAAATGCGTGAAGAATTAGTTAAGATTTTAAATTTACTTATGCATACAACTGTTTGATTTTAAAAGAATAAAAGGTTAACAAAATGTTAATTTTATGTGACGGTATTCAAAATGGAATTATTGCTGATAAGTACGGTAAGCGTGGCACGCAATTCAAAGGTTCTATGCCAACTTATTCTTTGGGATTTCGTATGCAAGATATTCCAAGCGGAACGATTTCCTTTGCATTTATTTTAGATGATCCAGATTCTGTTCCCGTAGCCGGTTTTAAGTGGATTCATTGGTTGGGTGCAAATTTGTGCAAAGAAGGTATTCCCGATAATGAGAGCATAAATACACTTATATTCGTTCAAGGTAAAAATAGTTGGGGACAAAATCTGTACGGCGGGATGGCACCACCGAATTGTCCACATACCTATGTTTTACGTGTATTTGCTTTAGATTGCTTATTGAATTTGAAAAACGGTTTTACATTAGAAGATTTAAACCGTGAAATGTCAGGACACGTATTAGATTCAGCCTTTATTGAAGGTATTTACAGCAATTAATAAAACATCATCTTTGAAATTACTAATGCAAGAACAATTCCGGCTAAATCGGCAACGATTCCGGCAGTTATGGCATGCCTGAATTTTGTCACCCCGACTGCGCCGAAATAAACAGCCAAAACATAAAAAGTTGTTTCCGAACATCCCAACATAACGGCTGCAGTCTTTGTAATCGGAGCATCAGGCCCGTTTGCTGCGGCTATTTCAGCAAAAATTCCCCTTGCACCGCTACCCGACAAAGAACGTGTCAACGCTAAAGGCAATAACTCAACAGGCATTCCAATAAACTCCAAAACGGGTTTTAAGAGTGTGCCGAGCAAATCAATGGCTCCACTAGCTCTGAACATAGCAACAGCTACCATCATAGCAACTAAGTAAGGAATAATGCGGATTGATATATCAAACCCCTGCTTTGCTCCGGTTGGAAATTCTTCATAAACAGGCACCTTCTTATATGTTGCATAAATCAAAATAGAGACAATCAACAAAGGAATAAGAGCATAAGAAATCTGTTCAAACATTTTTCTTTCCTCCTTTTTTACTTTCTGGTGAAATTTTAATCAGTAGTTTAACAAATAAGATACCGATAACCAATGCACCAAATGTAGTCAGAATTGTTGGTAAAATAATGTCTGTTGCATTTGTTGACCCAAGGGATGCCAAAATAGCAATTACGGAAACAGGCAATAACTGTACACCGGCAGTATTGATAGTTAAAAAAGTACACATATCATCGGACGCCGTATCCTTCTTATTCGGATTAAGTCGTTGCAATCCTTCCATTGCTTTAATGCCCATGGGTGTAGCAGCATTTCCCAATCCCAAAGCATTGGCCGTTACGTTCATGGCTATATCAGCTTGGACAGGATCGTCTTTCGGTATTGAAGGAAATATAAGTCGTAAAATCGGAGAAAATACTTTTGCCAATAGATCAATTAATCCGGCTTTTTGTGCTATGTGCATCAAGCCAAGCCATAACGTCATAATACCAATCAATCCAATAGATATTTCTACCGCACTTGAAGAAGCACTTATTATTGCGTCAGAAACTTCTTTCATTTTTCCGTTGATGATACCCACAACAACCGAGAAAAAAATAAAGAAAAGCCAAATATAATTCATCATTTTTTTATTCCTGTATCAACTTGTAAATAATACTATCATACAATGCTTGGAATGAAGCATCAATAATATCTTGAGAAATTCCAACTGTAGACCAACGTTTTCCGTTTACATCGCCCGCCTCTATCATAACACGTGTAACTGCACCTGTTCCACGTTCAGAGGCAAAAATACGAACTTTATAGTCATATAATCTGAACGTTTTTAAAGAAGGATAAATAGGCAACAAGGCTTTAAACAAAGCATGTGCCAAAGCATCAACCGGGCCACATCCGTCCGCAGCTTCAATGAAGTATTTATCTTGGATTGTCAAACGGACTGTTACATCTGATAAAGTTTGTAAAACACCCCTTGCATTATATCTGCGCTCATCAACAACTCGAAAACCCTCTAACCTGAAAAAGACTGGCAAACCATATAAAAACTGTCTTGCCATCAATTCAAAAGAAGCTTCTGCTCCATCATAGGTAAAACCTTCTTTTTCCTTTTCTTTAACCAAATCTAACAATTGTTCTACTCTGGCATCAGAATTTTCGGTTTCAATACCGATTTGTTTTAATAACACCAAAATATTAGACTTTCCGGATTGTTCAGAAACTGAAACATGGCGGACATTTCCGATTTCTTCTGGATCAATATGTTCGTAGGACTTTGGATTTTTGCTAATAGCAGAAACGTGTAAACCACTTTTATGGGCAAAAGCAGAACTTCCGACATATGGTTGTCGTTTTTCCGGTGATACATTTAATATTTCATAAAGACAATGGGAAAGACGCGTTAGTTTTTTCAATCCGTCTTCCGGTATAGACGTTTTATATCCCATTTTTAAAATTAAATTCGGAATAACTGTCGTTAAATCAGCATTGCCGCAACGTTCTCCCAAACCATTGATTGTTCCGTTTATTAATCTTATACCGGCTTTCACGGCAATTAAGGAATTTGCAACTGCGTTTCCTGTATCATTATGTGCGTGAAAGCCCAAATTTTCTGACGGAATAACAGATGTTGTTTCTTGAACAATGCGGTATATCTCATCAGGCATTGTTCCACCATTTGTATCGCATAAAGTAATCCAACGTGCACCGGCATCAAATGCCGTTTTCACACATTCAAGTGCATAAGAAGGATTATTCTTAAATGCATCAAAAAAGTGTTCTGCCGTAAAAATAGCTTCTTTTCCGCTTTCTCTGATTTTCAGGACAGATTCACTGATTGATTTCAAGTTGTCTTCCAATGAAATATTCAAAGCTTCCAACACATGGAAATCCCATGTTTTACCAACGACACTAATCACAGAAGCTTTTGCCTTTAGCAAATTTTCAAACAGAACATCTTTTTTTCCAAAACGTTTTGTCATACCAAACGCAACTATTTTAGAATGTTTCAAATCCGGTGGATTTTCAAAAAAATCTGTATCTGTAACATTTGTCCCCGGCCAACCTGCTTCAATGAAGTCAATTTTAAAATCATCCAATAACTTGGCAATGGTTATTTTATCCTGTAAAGAAAAATTAACCCCATTTGTTTGAGATCCATCTCTCAACGTTGTATCGAATGTATAAATAAATTCAGCCATTTTTTCTACCACTAAAAATAATTATTTTCCGTTGAATTGAACCATATATAAAGCCTTATATGCACCATTCACTTTATTCAACAATTCCTCATGAGTACCCTGTTCAACAACTTTTCCTTCGTTTAAAACAATAATTTTGTCTGCATTTTGAACCGTAGACAAACGATGTGCTATAATAAAGACAGTTTTATTTTGCATCAAATTATTAATAGCCTGTTGAACAACTGCCTCTGATTTATTGTCCAAAGCAGAAGTTGCCTCATCTAAAATGACAATCGGCGCATTTTTCAGAAAAGCCCGTGCAATTGCCACGCGTTGTCTTTGGCCACCGGAAAGCAACGTACCACGTTCTCCGATCGGCGTATCCAATCCCAATTCCAACTCATCAACAAACTCTGACAAACAAGCCATTTCAACGGCCTTTTCCACTTCTTCTTTTGTTGCGTCAGGTTTGCCCAACATAATGTTATCGCGAATAGTTCCTGAAAAAAGGAAATTATCTTGAAAAACAACTGCTATTTGAGAACGCAAGCTTTCCAAATCGAATTGACGAATATCTTCGCCATCAAATAAAATCTGGCCTGCTGTAATATCATAGAAACGAGGAATTAAATTGATAATTGTTGATTTTCCACCACCGGAATTACCAACAAAAGCAATTGTCTGTCCTTTTTTTAAAGTCAGATTTATGTTTTGTAAAACCGGAGTACCCTCTACATATTCAAAATCAACATTTTTAAATTCAATCGATTTTTTAAGAGGCGGCATTGGAACGGCATCTTTACTGTTTTTTATCTTAACTTTTTCTTCCAAAATCTCAAATACTCGTTCGATTGCCATAAAAGAAAGCTGAACAGAATTAAAGTTCTTACCGATGTTTTTTACCGGCGTATAAAGCATTAACATAGCCGTCATAAAAGCAACAAAATCACCGGCCGTAATGCGTCCGCTGGTAATCAAATAACTACCGGTCCAAATTACACCGGCAATACCAAAAGAAACAATTACGTGCATCATTGGTGAAAGCCAAGCCGTTCTTTGTGTTTGTTTAATTGTCAATTTAAAAAGTTTTTTCTGAATTGCTTCAAACAATCCCATTTCATACTTTTGCAAATTATAGGAAGTAATTGTCTTTGCTCCGGCATATGTTTCATTAAATGCGGTTAAAACTTCTCCACTTGTTTCGGTTGTCTTCTTTACAACATCCTTTATCATTCTGCGAATATGTGTCAACGGATAAAAAGACAAAGACATAACTGTAATAGCAATAATTGCCAATTGCCAGGAAGTATATAACAAAACTCCGACCAATGAAATAGTCGAAAATATGCGGGAAACAAAGACTTTTAAATTGTTTAACAATCCCGAACATGCTAAATTGGGATCAGTGTCAAAACGATAAACAATATTACCGGAAGAAGTCTTATCAAAAAATGCACTTTCAAAATAAACTAATTTTTTATAAAGCTTCTTCTTTAAATCTATTGTTATTTTAGAGCCAACCCACGTATTTAGATAACTGGAAGCGTAGTCCAAAAAGCTTTGGAATAAAGTAAAAAGAATAATGAAAATAGGTATAACCCACAAAGGAACGGGATATCCGCTTTCCTTACCCTCCCCCATTATAACAATATTCATAAAAGGCTTTAGCGTTAAAGCAATCACAGCATCTAAACAACCAATAGGAATTGTAATCAATGCCGCAAGCAAAGCCCTGCCCCAATATGGTTTAACAAAGGGCCACATACGTTTATAGTTAATGTAAAAAGGGCTCTGCTTCAACATATTAAACTATACTTAGCCTCTTTGTAACACGTTCAGAACCAAGTACTTGCATAATTGCATACAAATCCGGAGTTTGTGTTTTTCCAGTCAAGAATACACGTAAAACGGTTGCCACATCTGAAACATTTCCCTTAAATGCTTCCGGATTAGCTTTGTATGCTTTCATATCACATGTAAAGCCGATATTTGTTGCAACCTGTTTGATTTTTTCAAACCAAGTATTTTTGTCATCAGACGGATTATAAAGTTCATTAAATCCTTTAACTATTAATTGTATCTCATTGACAGATAAAGGTTTTAATATCGAATACGCTTCTCCGGTTGTTAATGTGAAATGGTTATCAAAAAAGAAAGAACTTTCTTTTTTGACATCAGACCAAATCGTAATATCTTTACGAACTTTTTTGACACCGCTACGTTCTATATCCAAGATTTTTTTCATATAATCAGCATTTTCTTTCATAACGGTTGCAAAAGGAACATCATATTTTTCACACCAATCAAGCGCATAATTATAAACTTGCTCTGCACTCATACGGCCAATAACGTCACGAGAAATGCTGTCCAGTTTAACAAAGTCGAACAATGCGCCGGAAGAGCCGATCTTCTTGATGTTGAAAGGAAATTCTTTGTATGATTTGTCCGGATTTTGTCTGCGCCAATCTTCAAAACTGGAATTCCCCAAATTAAGCAAATATTCAATCAAAGCGTCTTTAGGATAACCTTTTTCATCAAAATAGGTTACATTTGCTTCCGGATCCAAACGCTTGGAAAGTTTACGGCGATTGCCATTTTCATCTAACTTTTGAACATGAGAGATGTGTGCATACTTTGGTGCCTTCCAACCTGCGACGGCAAATAATTGTGTATGTAAAGGTAAGGAAGAAAGCCATTCTTCACCACGAATAACATGTGTTGTTCCCATTAAATGATCATCAATCAAATGAGCAAAATGATAAGTTGGTAATCCGTCACCTTTCATAATAGGAATATCTAGATCACTTTCAGGAAACTCTCTTTTACCGCGAATTAGGTCTTCAATTAAAATCTTTTTGCTGTAATGTCCCGGTGATTTAAAGCGAACAATAAAGTGTTTGCCGGCTTTTAAATTTGCCAATACTTCATCTTCTGTCAGTTTACGGCATTTTGCAAAAGGTCCATAATAACCCGGACGGATATTTGCTTTTGTTTGCATTTCATGTGTTTTTTCGTTATCTTCTTCTGAACAAAAACACAAATAGGCCTTATCTTCTTCCAGCCATTTCTTTACGTATGCTTGATAAATTTCCCTTCTGGCACTTTGGACATAAGGGCCATATATACCCTTCTCCGCTTCATTTAAAACAGGACCTTCATCATTAGGAATATCATAATCTTTCATAGCATGTAATAACAAATCTTTTGCGCCTTCAACTTGACGTTTTTGATCCGTATCTTCCACACGCAAAATAAATACGCCTCCGGATTGATGAGCCACTCTTTCCGGTAATAATGCAGCCATTAAAGTTCCTAAATGCAACAAACCTGTCGGACTTGGAGCCGTTCTAGTTACGATAGCACCATCAGGTAATTGACGTGGCGGATATTTTGCTTCAATTTCTTCCGTTGAAGGTAATGGATTAGGAAATACTAAATCAATAATCTCTTTTCTCATTTTTATCTCTTTCAAAATTAAAAATATACAAACTTTTGAGTATCATAAAAGAATTAGAATAAAAAATCAAGATTTCTTATCTATTTATTTGCAAATTCTGCTTCAATTTGCTGCTTTAACGTAATAAAGTCACGTTTACCACTGCCTAAAATCGGCAATTCTTCACGGTAAACAATTTTACGTGGAATATAAAGTTCTGTAAATCCCTGCTGTTTAATAAATGGAATTAACGTTTCCAACGTAATTTCTTTTGATGTACTAACCAAAATAATCTGCTCACCCTTTGTATCATGGGGAATTGCAACAGCATTACATTCAAAATCTTTGTTCGGATATGCTCTTTTCACCAGATTTTCCAAAGACGGCAAAGACACCATTTCTCCACCGATCTTAGCAAAGCGTTTCAATCTGCCTTTCATATAGGCAAAACCCATATCATCAAAAGTCATAACGTCTCCGGTATCGTACCAACCTGCCGGTGGAGGAACAATTACTCCCGGATTGGAAGCGGACATGGCACCCAACATAATGTTAGGTCCTTTAACGGTCAACGATCCCCCTTCATTGACACCCTCTATTTTCTTTAACTTATACTCAATACCTGGAACAATCTTGCCTATTGAGTTAAAATTACAGAAAATACGATTGTTAATAGTCAACAAAGGAGAACATTCTGTTGATCCATATCCTTCAAACAGGCGAATTCCAAAGCGTTCCATCCATAGATAACGTGTTTCCGGTTGTACAGGTTCTGCGCCCCCCACAACAAAGCGTAATGTGTTAAAATCGAAAGGATGCGCTACACGAGCATAAGCACGCAAGAAACTATCCGTTCCCAACAATATTGTGGCCCCCGTATCATAAATCATTTCAGGAATGTTGCGGTAGTGTAACGGAGACGGATAAATAAATATTCGTCCGCCGCATAATAATGGCGCAAACACCCCCAAAACCAAACCAAACGAATGGAACATTGGCAAACACGCAAACAACAAATCTGTTCTGTTAATGTCAACAGCCGATGCAAATTGATGAACGTTTGCAACAATGTTTTGGTGTGACAATACAATCGCTTTCGGATGTCCTTCCGATCCGGATGTAAACAATATCAAAGCACGCTTGTTTCCGCTGAAAGGATATGGAACATATTTACGTTTATATAAAAACCAAGCATGAATGACATCTCTGATACGAATTTTAATGTCTTCCAAATAAATAACGGAAATCCCCTGCACTTTGATAGACTCTACAACTGCTTCAAGATGAGTTTGTTCAACAAATTTCCTAGATGTCAAAACAATGCGTGTTTTTGTTGTATGTAAAGTCGATAACACATTTGCTACACCGGATGTATAGTTAATCATAGCCGGAACACGTTCATAAGCCAATAACCCAATCAAAATATATAAATTTTGAATATTGTTACCTAAAAGAACACCTACCGTTTCTTGATGTTCTACAAGTTTGTTTAGATATCTTGCATATTCATACCCTTTCATAATCAAGTCTTTGTATGAATACGTTACTCTTTCGATATCTTCTGCAACTTGCGGCCTTGACCAAAACCCTTCATGAGCATTGTTTTTTGCTGCTCTCATCAGTTCTGCAAAAAAAGAAGCTGTCGGTCTGAAAGTTGCCTTAAAGGCGACGTTTTGCATCAAATTATAAATTTCATGGCTGATGTAATTACGATCTTTTCGCCCCTGCTCCGAGATTTTAAAAGGGATTGGCTTTTGAATAGTAATTGTTGTTCTAGGAAAAGGACGTCTGACTTTTTTATTTTCCAAACGCGAACAATAACCGTATTGAGCCCCTTCAATCCATACGGGAACAAAAGGAACGTTGGCTCTGTCAGCAATAACGCCGGATGCTTCATAAATTTTCATTAAATTACCGGTTTCCGTGATTTTACCTTCAGGAAAGATAACACAAGATTGCCCCTTCTCAAGTCTGGAAACCAACTCTTTTGCTACTGTTGTATCAAATGGGTTGAATATAACCGTATCAGCGTAACGCATTAAATATTTTATCTTACGTTCTTTTGCTTCCCTTTTACTGATAGCAAAACATGGACGTCCCGGCAAGAAAGCATACAAAAATAACACATCTAAAGTCGATACGTGATTGGCAATATACAAAACCGTTTTAGGATAACGCCGCGGGTTCTTCAGCCAAACAACATCAATTTTAAACGTCTTAAAAAGAATTCGTAAGAAAGAACGTATGAATTTTTCCATTTTACTAAGTCTTAAACTTTAATTCAAAGCCTTCCTCTTCTAAAACACGTAAGAAATCAGCCAAGAACATTTTTTCTTTGCTGTCAATACGCCCATCTGCGACAATCAAAGCCATCATCTTTTCCAGGAACATCTTAACAATCCACCCATCGTTACCCAAAATACGTTCCAAAGAAAAATAAAAACTTTGTGTATCCGGATAGTTAAGTTTAAAATAATCGAGTAATCCTTCATCTTCAAATGTCAAGTCCGGACAGCGTTTATGAACATACTCAACAATTTTTGCCAGTTCCCGATCATCTCTGTGACCATCAACACCAGCCATAAAAAGTAATGCTGTAATTTCATGCCGCGTTTTGTCGATAGCTGTTTTCAACTCTCCGTTTTTGAAAGAAGACTTCATAACCGGCGTTGAGTGATCCTTCTCTTCATCTATTTTTAAACCGAGAATATCTTTAAAAAATTCCTTATAAGAGTATGTCTTTTTCGTTCTTTTATCTATTACTTGTTCAATATTATCCATTTTAATCAAACGCGGAGCTTTGATATCCAGACATAACGCATCAACCAAAAAACCTTTACCGTTTTTAAAAACCCTACGAATTACAACGTCTCTTTGTTTCTGCTCACCGGATAAAGAAATATACTTCATAATAACATTTACTGAAATCCCGCCCGCAAGCAAATTTTTGGATTGAACCTTTTTTTGATTTTTCTCAAAAATAGCTTGTTTTTCGGGTGTTTCTGCCTTTCCTTGTAACTGAGCATTCCATTCACGGCGAAAATCGTCTACATCTGTATTAGTAAAGCGTGTAACCGCATCAATCAAAGTTTCGTTAACAGCCATCAGTGTTTCTCCTGTTTTTTCAAAATAATACGAATCCACTCTTCGTAGTCTTGTAAAATAGACTGATATTTAGAATCCGGTATATTACTTTTTTTAGAATACATACTTTTATGCAAAAGGTCTACATATTCTTTTGAAAAAATTTCTTTTTTTGCTGATTTATTCATAAAACAGACCCATTCATCCTCGTACAAAGGAGCAACTTTTTCCCGCCCAAATCGGCTGATTGCAAGCTGTTTGGCCAGTTGATTTATCTCTTTTAACATTTCATTAGTATTGCTAATTTTTCTTATTTCTGTCATTTTTTTACTGACTTGCCTGCGCAAAGAATGCATCCATGCATAGGTGATAAAGTAAATACCTAAAATAAAAAGAAAACATAAAATAATAACGAGCCACCAACCGATTGCTAAAGGAAATACATCCGGGGTTGTTGGAACATGCAATCCCTTCAATCCGGAAAGATCAACAGCTATATTTGTTGGCATTTAACGTCCTTTTTTTTCTTGTGAAATTAGTTTTTTGGCCACTACGTCATAATAATTCATATCTGAACAAACAGGAATATATCTTATATGATATTTTGTAACGAAGTTTTCAAGTTGAAGCAAACGTTTTTGAAAATGATAAATATAAGCATCATGAATATCTTTTGATCGTGTATCCAACAAACTATTAGATTTACCATCAGAAATAGCATAAAGATTCGGTGATGGGCATCTTCCTTCCAACACATCATAAACATTAATAAATGTTACTTCATTGGTTCGGGCAAGTGAAGCCAAACACTTTAAAGTCTCCTCATTTAAATCAGAAAAGTCACTAATCACAAAAACAATATTTCCATTACGGCAAGACCGTCTTAATTTCAGTGTAGCCTGAGCTAATGATATTTCCTCATCTATTTTATCAAAATGCTGTTCCTTTTTGGTATTTTCACTGACAGAATTAAAAAAGAACATAATCTTTTTTCTTAATTTAGATGGATGGAAAACCTGTATTTGACTATCTGACAAAATCAAGCCACCTACTTTGTCCTTTTTCTGAATAAAAAACCAACCGAGCATTGCCATAATATGCGCTGCAATAACGGATTTAAAAGCTTGTTTTGTGCCGAATTTCATACCTGAACGCAAATCTATTAAAAACCAAACCTGCCGTTCACGCTCTTCTTGGAAAACTTTAGTAAAAACTTTGCCAATCTTAGCAGTCAAGTGCCAATCAACTAAACGCACATCATCACCCGGTTGATATTCACGTACTTCATCAAAGTCCATTCCTCGACCTTTAAAAATGGAACGAGCTTCTCCAATATCATGTTTTGAAGTTTTTTTCCCTTCGACAGAGTTCAAACGATAGGTTTGATATTTATCTTTTACCAAACTTTCCAAACTCGCAAAAACAGCATCATTAACTTCTTGAACCATTTTTTCTCTTACGGCAAAGGAACCTTCTGTATTAAAGCGTCAATAAATGAATCCGGCGTAATACCCCGTGCTTCTGCTTCATAAGTCAATAAAACACGATGACGGAGCACGTCATGCAAAATATCGTGTATATCTGTCGGAACGACATAATCACGTCCATCCAACCAAGCACGAGCCCTTGAACAAGTATCCAATGCTATTGTACCACGCGGGCTTGCTCCGTATTCTACATAAGATTTCAAAACAGAATCATAAGCCCCCGGATTACGCGTTGCCATAATGAATTGAACAATATATTCTTCCAACTTATCTGATAAATGTACATTCAAAACTTCTGCTCGCGCCGCTTTAACTTGCTTTTGAGTAATCTTGTTGACTGTTGCTTTTTCCTCTTGCCTTGATTCACCCCGAACAATTTTCAAGATTTCATGTTCTGCTTTTGCGTCCGGATGAGTGATTTTAACATACATCAAAAAACGATCCATTTGGGCTTCCGGTAAAGGATAAGTTCCTTCATTTTCTATCGGGTTCTGGGTTGCCATAACCAAAAAAAGCTCCGGCAACATATAAGTCGTTGCACCAACTGTAACTTGACGTTCACCCATTGCTTCCAATAAGGCAGACTGTACCTTGGCCGGAGCACGGTTAATTTCATCGGCCAATATGAAGTTGTGGAAAACCGGGCCTTTTGAAAAAACAAATGTTCCATTTTCCGGGCGATAAACATCACTTCCTGTAATATCTGCCGGCAATAAATCCGGTGTAAATTGGATTCGGTGCGAGTCGCATTCAATAGCTGCTGCCAATTTCTTAATAGCTTTCGTTTTCGCCAAACCGGGAGCACCTTCCACCAACAAGTGGCCATCAGAAAGCAAAGCTATTAACATCCGGTCAATTAACTTGCCCTGCCCGATAATTTCCGTATTCATATATTGGCGTAATTTCAAAAAATCATTTTGTACTTGCGACATAATTTATCTCCTCGAATAAAAAAATACTATACATTTTTTTTTGTTAATATAAAATAAAAAAAAGGAAAAGCAAATGAATAATATTAAAATTTTAACACCATATAAGCTTTTTTTTATCACCCAAGGTGAAATTCTTTATGCTTTGATGAAGGACGGACGTACTTTAAAAATAAAGCAAACCCCTTATTTTTCAAACATTTCTTCCGATAAAAAAATCTTATCCGGTATTTCATTTGATGGAGAAAATACGCATATTTTATCCATACCTTTTGGATTTGATTTAGCAAAACCACAGGAAATAACATCCTTATTTGGCTATTTTTACTATCCTTGCTTATCCAAAGATGGGCGAAAAATGGCTGTAGTTGAAGCAGATTTATTGAAACCGCGCCCGCAAGGGGAACTTCGACTCTATAAGCGCAAAATTAAACACTGGTATCAACAAGTAAGTTTCGAATCACGGATGAAAGCTCCTTTTATATCCTCATTGGACGATTCGTTGTTTTTTATTGATGAAGAAAACAGACTGGTTCACTACATACCTGAAATATCAGAGAAAAAGATTTTAGCAAATGATATACAAAATTTTTCCTTATCGAGTTCATTGACAAAGATTGTTTATTTTACAGAAACCCAAGTTTATGTTTACTCTCTACTGGAACATAAAGAAATCACAAACTTTCCGATGACAAACTTAACTGCAGTTTGTTTTGATGCTTCTGAAAAAGAAATTTTGTATGCAAGAAATCAAGACAACCGATTCGCTATTTACAGCTTCGATTATCAAGAAAAGAAAACGACACTGCTGTTGCAAACAAATGATCCGGTTGTTCTTTTATCTGTTTGATACATAAAAATGTATTGCTATTTCGGACAAACATGCTATTCTAGCGTAAGTGTATAACTTTTAGCAGAAAAGGATAGAAAATGTTTTACGTAAGGTTATTGCTGATTTTAGGGCTTTTGTTACCAGCTGTAGCTGTTGCTCAAGAAGCTCAAGAAGGAACGTTCTCTCCAAAAGTTTTAAATGCAAATTTCAGACGTATTGGACTGGATTTATCATCAACGGAAGTCAGACATGCACAACAATATGCGAACTCACCGGTTAGCCAATTAAATGCGGATAGTCAAACTGTTGTAAAAGGTGTTTTTGATTTTGTTTTAGAATATGAAACAAATTCTTTCCGTTGGGATAACAGCGCTTTTGCAGAATATGCAAAGACAAAATTAAAGCCTGCCGACCAACCGGCTGACACAAACGAATCGGCGGATAAGATTTTATTTTCAACAAACTACACACAAAAAATTTGGGATTTTGAGGATGGTTCTATCGGGCCTTTTGTTGATGGATCCTATCAAACGGAATTCACAAAAAATAAAGATCCTATAACAAACCAAAGTCTTCCAAGAACCAAAATCCTGCGTGGAAAAGCCGGTTTGAAGTTATTTGACGGTATAGTTTTCAAAGATTTGTACATCGCAGGTGTTGGCGAATATGATATGACCTATAATCCGGATGCTTCAAAAACAGCAGGTGAAACAGGTTTCCGTATTGAAAAAGACATAAAGGAAGGTGTTAAGTTTTCATCTGACGGTTACTACAGGCGCTATTTTTCGGCCAGCCACAAAAATCCAGAAGATTTGCGTTATGATATGAATATAACAGCACGTATGGATGTTAATCTTTACAGCAGCTTGACTGTCGGACCGTATATTTCATACAGACGGGCACGCAGCCGTAGTGCAGATGTCGCCGGTAGTAACTTTATGATTGGCTTGTCATTCAGCTATATTGATTTATTTAATTTAATTAATAAAAAAGGAGAATAAACATGATGAAAAATGTACTTAGTGAATTTAAAAAATTTGCAATGCGCGGTAATGTTATCGATATGGCAGTCGGTATCATTATAGGTGCTTCTTTTGGAAAGATTGTAGACAGTTTAGTCAAAGACATTTTGATGCCGCCTTTGGGAATGCTGTTGGGAAAAGTTGATTTCTCCAGTTTGAAGATAATGTTGGGTACGGAACCGGATGCAGCATCCATCAACTACGGAATCTTTTTAAATAACATTATCAGCTTTATCATTGTAGCTTTTGCAGTGTTCCTGTTAATTAAAGCTATCAATACTCTGCGTACCAAAATGGAAAAAGCTGAGGCAAAAGAAGCTGCCAAAGTTGCTCCGACTGAAAAAGAATGTCCTTACTGCTGCAGTAAAATTCCTTTGGCTGCAACTCGTTGTCCACATTGTACTTCGGAATTAAAAAGTAAAAAATAATAATTCTTTGGTAAAGACAATCTAATAAAAAGGCCTTTTAAAGTTAAAAAGGCCTTTTTTTATTTGTGGAGTGCTTTCTGATTTTCAACCTGTATTTTATTCCGATTTACAGAAAATATATACAAAAATGCCTTGCTTTTTTCAAAAAATTCTGATATAATAATTCCATCGGATTAGGAAGAAAGGATGTAAGAAAATGGATTTAACATTAAGAATGGTTAACACTGCTATTTCCGGTGTACGTATGGTTTTCGGCCAAGTTATGAATGTTACAAAAGCCTATTTAAGCTTAGCAAATAGTACAGCCGGCTACTTTTCCAACGCAGATACTTCTACTCCAGTCGGTGATGCAATACTTTGTGGGGTAACTAATGTAACAAGCACTACGTTAAACAGTGTACAGAGTGTTCTGCAGGGTGTGATTAACAGACGACATCAAGAAGCAATTAATAGACGTCGTCAAGAAATTCAGAGATGATAACACAAGAGAAAAACTATTTTGTTATTCCTTATGAAGGTGGCAGACTGGCTTTTGCCATTACTGCTCGTAAAACAAAGGAGCAAACACCCGTTATTCTTTATGCCGGTGGCGAGCACGCCTTATTTCATCGTAATGAAGAAGAAACTGTTATTTTAGATTATCTGGATAATCGTGCAAGAAAGATGCTTTTAACAGCAAAAGGAGTCGCCGTCGTTGAAATTGATCCAAAAACGGAAAAGATGGTACGACAGTATCCAGTTTTGCTTAAAATAGTCGATAAATTACCGGAATTCGATTTAGAACAAAAAGCTTCTAAATAAATAAAAAGCACCGATTTGTTCGGGGCTTTTTATTATTACTTTCCATTAAACCTTCGGCTTTTTGGGTTCATCTTCACCCAAAATACAGTTGGTTATTTGCAATTCGTCTGTTTTCGCTTCAAAGGACACCTTATGATCCTTGATATTCAAAACATTTTCGATATCGCTCAAAGCCTTATTCAAAGCGTCTATTGTCTTTTGGTTTGCAGAAACAGTCAAAGTCATAATCGGTGTACGCAAGGAACGTTTTTCGTCCGCTTTTGCTTTACGCCCTGCCTCAACCATCGTAACGACTTTTCTGTATAATTCAATATCACCCTTTACTGCAGAATAACTTTCGGATGTCGGATAAAATTGGACATGGACGGAATCAACTTCCTTACCCCAAGGACGTGCTTGGAATACCTCTTCTGAAATAAAGCAAAGGAATGGCGCAAACATTTTTGCAAACAAATCGATTGTCAACATCAATGAAGACACAGCAGATTTTGAATCATCACTGTATGCACGACCTTTGACAATTTCCAAATAATTATCGCAGAAATCCCAGAATGCGTGTTCCGTTGTTTCCAAAGCAAATGAATAATCTTTTGCATCAAAAGCCCGTCTTGACGCATCAATTGCATCACACATCCGTGCAATCCACGCTTTGTCCAAATCATTCGTAATATTGGAAACATAGTCCGCCTTCACGTCTATACCAGAATTTTCAACAATATTAAACACAAAACGTGAAGCATTGAATATCTTCATGCACAGCTTCTTACCTTGATCCATAACTTGTTCTTCAAATAAAGCGTCAATACCTAACTTTGCACGAGCAGCCCAATAACGAACAGCATCTGAAGAATATTTTTCAAGTAATGCCATAGGTGTAACGACATTACCTTTGGATTTTGACATTTTCTTTCTGTCTGGATCCAAAACGAAACCGCTGATATGCGCTTCTTTCCATGGCAATGTGTTTTTGTTTGCATAAGCTTTCATGATTGTATAGAAAGCCCATGTCCGAATGATATCATGTGCTTGAGGACGAACATCAAACGGTAATGACAAATGGTGTCCTTCTGGAGCAAAAGCCATTGCTATTTGCGGCGTTACGGACGAAGTTGCCCATGTATCCATAATGTCTTTATCCCCAACAAAACCATTGGGTTGACCACGCTGTGCTTCCGTATAACCGTTAGGAACATCAGTCATAGGATCTATCGGCAACTGATCTTCCGTTGGGAAAATCGGATTATCATAATCTCTGTTACCATTTTCATCTAACTTATACCAAACAGGTATTGGAACACCAAAGAAACGTTGACGAGATATGCACCAATCTTGATTTAATCCATCAACCCAAGTTTCATAACGACTTTGCATGTGAGCAGGATACCATTTAATTTTATGTCCTTGCTCCAACAATTGTTGTTTCAATTTCAAAATGTCAATAAACCATTGACGAGAAGAAACAAATTCCAGTGGTTGAGAACCCTTTTCATAGAACTTTACAGGATGAACTAACGGTTTAGGTTCTGCCAATAAGTCTTTGCTTTCACGTAAAAATTCAACAATTTTTGCACGCGCTTGTTTAACCTTTAATCCTGCAATTTCATCATAGTATTTTTTGGCTTTTTCAACGTTCAAAGAAACAAAATTGCCCTTCCCATATTCTTGTTTAATAATGCGTCCGTCTAATCCGATAATTTGCTTAATTGGCAGACCAGATTGCTTCCACCAAGCCACGTCGGCAGCATCACCAAAGGTACAAACCATCATGATACCTGTTCCTTTGTCCATTTCGGCATGTTCTGACGGAACGATTGGAACAGGAATATCAAACAAAGGCACAATCGCTTTTTTACCAAAATATTTTTTGTAACGCTCATCATCCGGATGAGCAACAACAGCAATACAAGCTGGCAAAAATTCCGGACGAGTTGTTGCAATTGTGAAGTATGTACCTGGTTCACCTTCTACGCCAAAACGAATATCATGAAAAAATGATGACATTTCTCTGTCTTCAATCTCAGCTTGAGCAATAGCAGATTGGAAATCAATATCCCACATAGTTGGGGATTCAATCGTATGTGCCAGTCCTTTTCTGACTAAATCCAAGAAAGAACCCTGACTAACTTTAATTGCTAAAGGAGAAATGGTCGTATATTTCAAAGACCAATCATAAGAATGACCAATTCGATGGAAAATATCCTCAAAGGCTTTTTCATCTGATGTAGTTAATAATTCACAAGTTTCCACAAAGTTTTTACGGGAAACCTCTTTTAATTCTTTTGCATCCGGATTATGTTCCGGTTTAAAGTCCGGATCATAAGGCAATGCCGGATTACAAGCAACACCGTAATAATTTTGTACACGACGTTCCGTTGGCAACCCGTTATCATCCCATCCGATTGGATAAAATATGGATTTACCCAGCATACGTTGATAACGCACGGTTACATCAGTTTGCGTATAGCTCATTATATGACCGATATGCAAAGAACCGGAGACTGTCGGAGGCGGTGTATCGACAACATAAGTATTTTCACGTGAAGCATCCTTATCATAGGCATATACCTTGTTTTCTTCCCAAAAATCAATACATCTCTTTTCCATCGCTTCCGAATTGAACTTATCGTCCAATTTTTTAGTCTCTTTGTATGTTGTCATAATATCCTCTTTCAAAATAAAAAAATAAAAACGTTCCTATTGTAATAAATTTTACGTCAAATGCAAGCATTTTTTGCTAAATTACTCAAATAAAAATAATTAAATTGACAACATGGAAAAAAGCTGTAAAATAAAGACATACCAAACGAAAGGGATGTGCTATGCTTTCTTTACTGATGAATTTTATTTTAATGGGGCTTGTAGTAATAGCATCTGTCAAGGCTTATTATGATATTCCGTTTCTTAATGAAAATCCAAAAACATCAGCCAGTGTTGTTTTAATGGTCATATTTCTTCTTATCTTTACTTTTCCGAAAATTCTAGGCTTTTTAATTAAATTAGCGATATTTTCATCTATTCTTTATGCTATTTGTTATACAATGGGATGGGATTTATCCTTTTTGAAAGGTGACATCAGCCTTTCAGATACAAAAAAAATAGCCGAAACACTTAGCGATGACGTAACAGAAACTTTAAACAAAGTACAGTTAGCTGTTCAACCAAATCAAGCTTTTACCGTAACAGCACCTCCGGCAGTTTCAGGAAGTTACTTGAACATTGCAGGAGAACCGGCTCAACTTTACGGCATAGATGCACCAAGTGTCAAGCAATCATGTAAAACACGGTTTGGAAGCAAATATGACTGTGGAATACTCGCAAAAGAAGAGCTGAATAAAATTATCGGGAATAATGAACTTTCCTGTGAAAACAGAGGAAGAAATCATCGCGGAGAAAAAGTTGTCACATGTATCGCAAACGGCGAAGATATTGCAGAATTGATGGTAGCTTCCGGCTGGGCCGTGGCCGATCGTTCAATGACAAACGACTATGTCGAAAAGGAAAAATACGCGCATGACAAAAAAATCGGTTTATGGGCCGGCAAATTTGAAGCTCCATGGACATGGCGTGCAAAACATCAAAAACCATCCGATAATGAAGAAAAAAAAGGCTCTGGTGTCGAAACACCTTTTCAAAAATTGATGGGATTTTTCGGAAAATGAGTCAATTTAAAGTAACGACTTTGGCACAAACAAAACATTTAGCTGAAAGTTTAGCAAAGCAGCTACAAGTTGGAGATATCATAGCGTTATATGGCACTTTGGGTGTAGGCAAAACGGCTTTCACGCGTTTTTTGGTTCAATCTTTTTGCGGAGAAAAAGAAGAAGTACCAAGTCCGACATTTACTTTATTGCAAACCTATGAAACGGAAGATTTTCCCATTTTTCATTTTGACCTTTATCGATTGAAAAAAGCAGATGAAGTATTGGAGCTAGGAATTGAAGATGCCTTTTATGATGGCGTTTCTTTGATTGAATGGCCGGAAAAAATGGGTGGTTATTTACCAGAAAAAAAAGTTTTAAGAGTAGAAATTGATTGTCAGGATGAAGTACGTACGTTTACTTTTTCTTCAAAAAATCCAAAATGGACTGAAAGGTTGGAAAAATGGAAAGAGCAGATTTAATTGAGAATTTTTTAAAGAAAAACAAATTGGATAAAATACCGATTGAATGGATGCCTTCTGATGCATCTTTCCGCCACTATGCCCGCATCAAAACACCTAATAAAAATTATATTTTAATGGATGCTCCGAAACCGGAAAATCCAAAGCAGTTTGTTGTTATTGATGAAATCTTGGATAAAAACGGTTTAAGTGTTCCGAAAATTTATGATTCTGATTTTGAAAACGGTTTTCTTTTATTGGAAGATTTTGGTGATGATACCTATGCGCGTATGTTGGCAAAAGGTGCTGATGAGTTGGAATTATATAAAACCGCCCTATCCTCTTTGGTCAAGATTGCTGAAATCAAAGATTTCGAAGGAGTTTCTTTGTATGATGACAAATGGCTCAATTACGCTTTAACAGCTTTTACTGATTGGTTTATTCCAAACGCATTAAATCGTGAATTAACCCAAAAGGAAAAAAACTCTTTCAACAAAATTTGGAACGATTTGTATGCTTCCATTGAAAAAGCTCCAAAAGGTTTAATTTTAGTTGATTATCATATCGATAACATGATGCACTTGAAAGATAGAGCCAGTTATAAAGCTTGTGGTTTATTGGATTTCCAAGATGCAAAAGTTGGTCCGCTTGCATACGATTTAGCTTCATTGGTTGAGGATGCCAGACGTGATGTACCGAAAGAAATTCGCAAACAAATTTTGGATATGTATATCAAAGCCTTTCCAAATATGGACAAAAATTTATTCATGCGTTCTTATCACGTTGTTGCAGCAAAACGCCATGTACGTGTTATCGGCGTTTTCACACGTTTGAAGGCCCGCGATGGAAAAGATAAGTATTTAAAACATATTCCACGTGTATGGAAATTATTGGAAGAACATTTAAGTGAACCGTATATGTTACCATTGAAAAACTGGCTTGATGAAGTTGTTCCAAACGAATTAAGAAAAACGCCAGAACGCTTATTAATTCAAAAAATAAACAATAACAATCGTTCTCGTTAGAAAAGGGAAAAACAAATGTCTATCACTCCTAAAATTGCATTTATTTTGGCTGCCGGACGTGGAAAACGTATGGCACACTTAACGGATGATTGTCCAAAACCGCTTATTCAAGTTAAAGGTAAAGCTTTAATTGATTACGTTGTTGAAAAAGTAAAAGCTTTGGGTATAAAAACCTGTTTTGTCAATTTGTATTATCAAGGTGAGAAAATAGAAAAGCACCTAAAAGAAACTTATCCCGAAATGGATTTTCGTTTTGTTTGGGATTGGTGTGCCGGCTTAGAAACAGGCGGTGGCATCGAACAAGTTATTGATAAAATACGCCCTCTTGCACCGGATGGTTTTTTGGTTTTCAACAGCGATACGATTTGGACAGATACGAATCCTTCCGTCTTATCAAAAATGCTGTCTGAATTCAATTCGAAGACAACAGACATCATGTTATTATTTGAACCAAAAGAAAACGTTTTGCCACCGGAAGACGGAAATTACTTTATCGAAAACGGGAAACCACATCGTCAAAAACCGGGGGAAAAGGATATCCCTTATTTATATGCTGGAACACAAATTGTTCATCCACGAGTTTTCGATGGTGCTCCGCATGCGCCCTTCACTATCCGTGATTTGTTTGATAAAGCGGAAAAAAACGGACGCTTAGGATATGTTATTCATAATGGATATTTTTATCATGTCGGCACACCAGAAGGTTTAGAAATCGCCAATAATTCAAAGGAATTATAAATGATATACACTCTTTCTTCTTCGACTTCATTTTGTGATGAATTGGCAAAGCAATGGCAAGCCGAAAAGAAAGATAATATATGGGGATTATCTCATATTACGGTTTTTGTTCCGACAATTCGTTCAGCAAAGACATTAAAAGAAGCCTTTTTACGTCAATCAGGTGGCCAAACACTTTTATTACCGAAGATAATTTCTTTTTCAAATATTGACTTTTTAATGGAAAATGTTCCTGAAGCAATTTCACCTTTGGAACGTCAATTACTTTTATCAAAGTTAGTCCAAAAGAAACAGCCTATGAGTGAAGATAAAGCTTATACGTTGGCTGCATCTTTAGCTGAATTAATTGATCAATTGCACGATTATGATGTGGACTTTCAAAAATTAAAAGACATCGTGCCTGATAATTTTGCATCTCATTGGCAACAAACACTTTCTTTTTTGGAAATTGTCGAAACCTATTGGCCTTTAATCTTAAAAGAACGCAATCAAACAGATCCGGCTTTGCGGCAAATACGCTTGGTTGAAAATTTAATTCATCAATGGAAAGTATCTCCGCCCAAAAATCCGATAATCGCTATTGGTTTTACAGGTGGTTTACCGATTGTTGAAAAGTTTTTGAAAGCTGTAAATGAATTGCCAAACGGTGATATTTATATTCCAAATCTTGATAAATGTCTAACTGATGAAGAATGGGAAAGTTTAGATGCAACGCATCCGCAATTTTATTTAAAGAAATTATTAGAAACGTTAAACGTCAAACGCAATCAAATTGTAGCAAAAGACGAAATAACAGATCGTTTTAAATTATTATCTATGCTATTGAAACCGGCAAAGTCCAGCGCCAACTGGTATAAAGATGCACCAAAATTAAAAAAGAATTGTATTCAAAATTTGGAACGTATCGAGTGTAAAAATCCACAAACAGAGGCTTTTGAAATAGCATGTCGTTTACGCGAAGTTTTGGAAACCCCGGAAAAAACAGCTGCTTTGGTTACAACGGATCGTTCTCTTGCGCGTCGCGTTCATGTACAGATGACTCGTTGGGGAATTGAGTTGGATGATTCAGTCGGAACACCTTTGGCCAGAACTCCGGTTGGTACTTTTTTGATTTTGCTTGCAGAAGCAGGTGTCAGTCAGAAAAGCACGGATTTATTGACTTTATTAAAGCATCCCCTGGCTTTGGACGGAGATGATTTTACAACTTTCAGAAAAAAAATACATCAAGCTGAAAAGCAGGCTCGTAAGGATAAAGTTCCTTTTAGTCCAAGATTGAAAACTGACTTAACTCCGTTTATGAACTTATTTGTTAATCCGGTACGGCAATCTTTAAGGTTGATCTTACAAACACATTTGGAAACGGCACAAAGTTTGGCAACCAGCAGTGATAGAACCGGTGCAGAACGTTTGTGGGATAAAGAAGCAGGAAGTACCGCCAGTGAATTATTGACAGAACTTTTAACCTATGCTGATTTGATTGGAGATATTGAGCCAATTACTTATCCGGCATTTTTAACGGCAGTTTTAAATTCTGTCAGTGTTCGTCCTAAATATGGTATGCATCCTCGTTTGGACATTTTAGGGCCTATTGAAGCACGTTTACAGCAACCGGATGTTATCATTATTGCGGGTATGAATGAAGGAACTTTTCCACAGTTACCGGAGACAGATGCTTGGATTAACAGACCAATGCGCCAAGTTTGCGGTTTACCTGCACCGGAAGAAAAAATCGGTGTTTCAGCACAAGATTTTATGCATCTAATGCAGGCTAAACAAGTTATTTTAACTCGTTCTTTGAAAGTTGACGGAAGTCCGACAATACCTTCTCGTTGGTGGTCAAGATTAGATGCTGTCTTACAATGCGCCAATATTTCATGCCCGATAGAAGATGAAAAATTTATATCTTTAGTCGAAATAAAAGAAAGCTTTAATCCGGCAAAATGTCCAAAACCGACACCCCCTGTTGAAATCAGACCAACCGAATTTTCTGTTTCGGATATTTCAACATTGATGAAAGATCCTTACTCCATTTATGCAAGAAAAATTCTGAAGTTGTTTAAATTAGATGAATTAGACAATTCTATTCAAGCGATTGATTTTGGAAATGCCGTTCATAATGCACTTGCTTTATACGTGAAAAAAGGCGGTAAAAAAGTCGAAGAGTTATTGGAAATCGGAGAAAAAGCCTTTGCAAGAGAAGGCATTTACTTAGAAGAAAATCCGTTCATTATGGAAAGATTTAAACGAATTGCCAATTGGTTTGTTTTGCAAAATACTCTGTTAGATCCGCATCAAAGTTTTGTAGAATGCCCTGCTCGGATGACATTGCCCTTGAATAAAAAAGAAATAACAATTACGGGACGTGCTGACAGAATTGATGTATTTGGCAACAAAAAGGTATCTATCATTGATTATAAAACAGGTTCATTACCTTCCAAAAGCCAGGTTCATGCCGGGTTTGCGCCACAATTACCTTTAGAAGCCATAATGTTGGAAAAAGGTTGTTTTAAAGAAATCAGAGATGAGGAGTATTCTGTGAATAATATCAGTTATTGGCGTTTGATTGGAAAAGCAAACGGAGGAGAAATTTTAAATGTTACGCCTGATCCAAAAAAAGTGTGGCTTCCGAATTTTTGGAAAGAAATATTAGACAGATTAAGTTATTTATTATCCTGCTATCAAGACAAAAATACCCCCTATTCGGCTCATCCGCAGGTAGGACGAGAACAAACCTATAACGATTATGCCCATTTGGAACGACAAGCAGAATGGCAAGTAAAAGACGGAGATGAAGAAGAATGAAAGATTTAACCTTATCCGAACAGGCTAATGAATCTCAAAGACAGGCATCAAATCCGTTTATCAGCGCATGGGTTTCTGCTTCTGCCGGTTCCGGAAAAACAAAGGTTTTGACCGATCGAGTTTTGCGGTTGTTGTTGGTCGGAAATGCACCGGAAACAATTTTGTGTTTGACCTTTACAAAGGCCGCTGCCGCAGAAATGGCCAATCGTTTGTCAAAAACTTTGCGTGAATGGATGAGTTTAAAAGACGAAGAATTGTTCGAAAAGTTACAGAAACTAACGGGAGATAAGGCAAAAGAGATAACCGACAAAATTGAATTTGCACGAAGCCTTTTTGCACGTGTGTTGGATACAAAAGGCGGAATGAAGATTATGACAATTCACAGTTTCTGCCAAAGCATTTTAAAACGTTTTCCTTTAGAAGCCGGTGTTTCTCCGTCTTTTGAAGTAGTAGAAGAAAATGAAGCTGCACAAATGCTTAATATGGCTATCAGGCAAACAATAAAGAACCCTGCTCTTTCTTCTCAAATGAACATTTTATCGTTGTATTTGAACGAAGAAAAATTATTGGAAGTATTGAAGGATATTCGTAAAAATCAAACAGAATTACAGCATTTACTTGATGAACACATGGGATTGCAAAGCCTTCAAATCAAAATATATGAAAGTTTGGATGTCAAATTCGGACAAACAGAAGATGACCTGATTAAAACGGTTTATCAGGGGGATGATTTTAAGTCTTTTAGAATGCATTATTTGACAAAGGATGATAAGAAAATCCGCGATAATATAATGGGTGATGCAGAAAAGTTCAGAATTGGAAAAGAAATATTAGCCGTCCTGGATAAAATCAAGGCTTTGAAAGTTGCCGAAGCCACTTCTGCTCTTTTAAGTGTTTCTTTCGAAATATTACGTAATTTTGATATGTTAAAGCAAAATGCTAATGTTTTAGATTATACAGATTTAATCTTAAAAACACGTGCTTTATTGGAAGAAAAAGATATGGCATCTTGGGTGCTTTATAAATTGGATGGCGGTATAGATCATATCTTGCTGGATGAAGCTCAAGATACCAGTCCGGATCAATGGGCTATCGTTCGTGCTATATCAGAAGAATTCTTTTCCGGTGAAGGTCGTAAAACAGATAAAATCAGAACACTTTTTGCCGTGGGAGATAAAAAGCAATCAATTTATCGTTTCCAAGGTGCTGATGCCGAAGAGTTTGAACGTATGCGCCAATTTTTTGCAAAACGTATACCCGATTCTCAAAATGAATTTAAAGATATTCCTTTAAACATCTCTTTCCGTTCGACACAAGCAGTTTTGGATATGGTCAATTATTTATTGAGAAATAAAACCGCTTGTCGCGGAATTTTAAATCCAAAAGAAGACGGCACACATTTTGCTTATCGGACCGGTCAGGCCGGATTAGTTGAGGTTTGGCCATTAGAGGAACATAACAAAAAAGAAAAAGAAGACGCTTGGGAAATATCTGATATTGAAAACTTGAAGGCTTCTTCAGCAGCAAGATTGTCGGCCAGAATTGCCGAACGAATTGCAAAAATGATCTTCGGAAAAGAAAAATTAGTTTCCAAAAATCGCCCTATTCGTCCGTCAGATATTATGATTTTGGTTCGCAGTCGAGATCGTCAGGAAATTGTGTCCGAACTGCTACGAGCTTTAAAGAAAGAAAAGATTCCTGTTGCCGATATAGACAGATTAATCCTGAATAAACATATAGCTATAATGGATTTAATTTCGCTGACTTCTTTCCTTTTATTGCCAGATGATGATTTGTCTTTGGCTGAAATTTTAAAAAGTCCTCTTTTTGATATTTCAGAAAAAGAATTGCTTGATTTAGCATATAACCGAGGCGAAAATTCTTTATGGTCACAAGTAGCATTAAAGCGTAAAGACATCTATGAAGTTTTAAAAAACATACTAAGTAAAGTGGATGCAATGCCGCCGTTTGAGTTGTATTCCTATATATTGGATGTTCTGCATATGCGTGAAAAATTCTTAAAACGTATGGGTAATGAAACAAATGAAATGTTGGATGAATTTTTAAATTTAGCTTTAAGTTATGAACAAAATCATTCCATCAGTTTAGAAGGCTTTTTAAAGTTTTTAAAGGATGATGATATAGAAATCAAACGCGATTTGGACAATTCAGAAATTAATGCCGTTCGTATTATGACTATACATGGCTCCAAAGGTTTACAATCAAACATAGTCTTTCTGCCTGACGCTTTTTCAAAAATCGAAAGAAAACCAAGTTTTATTTGGAATAAAAATTTACCGATTTGGATACCCTACGCGGATTTAAGAACACAAAAATGTGAAAGGATTTTAAATAAAATAGCAGATGCAGAAACAGATGAATATAATCGTTTGCTTTATGTTGCTTTGACTCGTGCTCAGGACAGACTGTATATTTGCGGATTTGAAACCGGCAGAAAACCGCCACAAAATAACTGGTACAATATGATAGCCGAATCACTTCCGAAATTTGATGTAACGGAAGGTGCGACTTTACTATCCACACAAACAGAAGCTATGGAAAAAGAAAAAAAGGAAGTAAAGAAGTTATTAGCAGATTTTGAAGAACCTGAATGGTTTAAAAATAACGCACCGACAGAACCTGTGCCAAGCAGACCATTGTCCCCATCTAGATTAACCCAAACAGAGCCTGCTGCTGACTCTCCGGTAACACCAGAGCAGGAAAAGGCAATGATTCGCGGAACATTTATTCATAAGTTATTACAATTTTTGCCTAATATAGAACCGGCCGCAAGACGCAGTTTCATCAAAAAACTGACCCCGAAAGATATTCAACCGCCGTTTGAATTGCTGAATTTATTACAAAAACCTGAATTGAAGAAATTATTCGAGGCCGATTCGTTACCTGAAGTGCCTATTGTCGGAACAACATCTGATGGAAAAGCAATTTCCGGACAAATTGATCGTTTAGTTGTTTGTGATGATGAAGTTTTGATTATTGATTACAAGACAAACAGATTCCCGCCAAAAACAGAAAAAGATATTCCTTTGGCGTATATAGAGCAAATGAATGCATATAAAGACTTGCTAAAAAATATTTTTGATGGTAAAAAAATAAAATGTTTCTTATTATGGACGGCGACTCTAACTTTAATGGAGATAAAATGAAAAAACTATTTGTTCTTTTTACTTTATTGATCTTGGCGGCTTGTGCACCATCCGAACCCAGAATCAAAGGTTTTTCTTCTGAGACTTTCTTGGCAAACGACATTCAGTTGTCCGGTCAGGTTAAAGAAATAAAGCATGGAGAAAAACTCCGCGTTTATATCGATGGTAATGCAAGAACTACCGGCTTCTTCAAAAAAAGAGCAACTTTGGATTATCCTGTTGCAGCTAAATTGGCTCAAAAGGATAAATATCCATACATTTTATATTTGAATCGTCCTTGTTACTTCGTTGATGACGAAAGATGCACTCCGGAAGCATGGGAATCTGGTCGGTACTTACCTGAAATTATAGAAGAAATGCGTCAAGCTTTGTTACAAATCAAAATGAAGTATCGCATTCCGGAGTTTGAATTTGTCGGGTATGACGGTGGTGCTGCGATTGCTCTGCTTTTAGCAACTAGAATAAAAAATATGCCTATCAAAGTCTATACAATCGCCGGTATTTTAGATACTGCGCAATATGCACTTTTAACAGATGAAAAATTGCATCCAGAAACTTTAAACCCTGCTTCGGAAGGATTTTCCTTGTCTAATATTCCACAAGTTCACTTGGTCGGCGCAAAAGATAAACAAATTCCACTTAGTTTAACAAAAGATTACGCTAAACGAGTTCCAAATCCTGTTTTAATGCAAATTAAATCCTATCCGTCAGCTGACCATTTTAACTGGGCAAATTTTAAAATAGAATATTAATTTAAAAACGCACTGATTAAATTCAAATAAGCGGCAAATATACACCAAACAAAATACGGTAATAAAAGCAAGCCGGCTAGTTTAGAATATTTTAAATATGCGAAAGTCATCAGCCCTACGACCAAGCAAAGTAATATCAAAATAGCAAAGCCAAACCAAAGTGCGTGTGCAACAAAAAAAGCATAACTCCAAATAATCTGAATGAGTAATTGAACAAAAAATATTGAATGACCGCCCTTCTTCCAAACTAATGCGGCAGATATAGCTATCAAAGCATATAAAACTGTCCAAGCCAGCGCAAAAGTAATTGGTGGTGGTGTTAAAGAAGAATGGAATAATGTGTCATACCATTCCATCTGCGCCGGTGTTTGCAAAAACGCCGTAATGAAAAAACCAACGCCATAGGTTAAACATAAAAGAAAAAAAAGCCTAATGATTTGTCGCTTTGATTGCAAAATTGATGTTGTCATTTTGTTTTAAAATCCCTTCCAAAGTATATCCGATAACACTCAACTCCTCTGGAGAGGACAAAGAATGCCCTGCATCTTTGATACAAATAATTTGCACATCTTTGGAAGTCAAGACATCTTTAATTCGAAATGTTGTTTGGAAAGGAACTAATTGATCTTTGTCACCGCAAATCAAGCGCACAGAGCCGGAGTAATCAAGTTTTTCCGTTAAAATATAATGCTCTGCAGCATCTACAAACATTTGATAAGTAAAACAATACCCCCTTGTTTCTTCTGAAGGACCGAAAATTGCACCGTTTTTTAATTGAATGCGGTGATTTTCGTTTAATAAATTATCCCACACAAATTTCATAAAGTCTGCTCCGGCTGCAAGTCCGACAAAGGCAGATACTTTTTCCGAATAATGTTTACATAATAATAAACCAATCCATCCGCCCATACTGCTTCCGACTATAATTTGGGGAACTTTTACGTATTTATTTAAGACATCAATGGCATCTTTTAAACAACGGCTAATCATAAAATCGTATGGTTTTCCCCATGATTTGCCATGCGCAGTAAAATCAAAAGATAAATACGAAAGTCCGTGGGCTTTTGCAAATGCTTTTAAATACTGTCCTTTTTTACTTTTCATAGATGAAAGAAGACCGTGTAAATAAACTATTCCCGCTTTTGTTGCGTCTTTTCCCGGTATAAATTCGACATTTAAAAAAGTACCATCCTCACGTTTAAATATTTCTGTTGTCATTTTTTAACCTTACACTTGATATTTATTTTGATTTGTAGCATACTGCAAAAGATAAAAAAAGAAAACATTAAAATGAAGAAAGTAGCAATTAACATCTTTAGAATTCTTTTCGATACGTTTTTACCACCACGTTGTGTAATTTGCCATGATGTTGTGTACAAAGAAAACGGTCTGTGTCACAAGTGTTTTAAAAATATTTCTTTTCTGTCTGATCAAAGTTGTCCCGTTTGTGGCAGGCCCTATACATTTCCGGTAGAAGAAAGCGAACTTATTTGCGGAAAGTGCCTATCTAATCCGCCTCAATTGCAAGGATTAAAAGCTGTCTTTGCTTATGATGATTACTCGAAAAAACTGATATTGCCTTTTAAGCATGCCGACAGAACTGATTTAGTTCCTTTTCTAAGTAAATTGCTTTATTATCGAGGAAAGAGTGTTTTAAAAAATGCAGATTACATTATTCCTGTTCCGTTGTATTGGCAACGCTTAGTAAAAAGAAAATATAATCAATCTGCCTTATTGGCAGTAAAATTATCAAAACTTGTTGAAAGACCATTTCTTTTAAATACTTTGCTTCGTATAAAAAAGACACAATCTCAAGGACATAAGAATCGTGAGGAAAGAATTAAAAATATTCAGAACGCCTTCTGTGTTCGTCATCCGGAGAAAATAAAAGGAAAAACAATCGTTTTAATAGATGATGTCTACACGACAGGAGCTACATTAAACGAATGTGCAAAAGTTTTACGACAGGCTGGCGCAAAACGTGTAGAGGCTTTGGTATTAGCACGTGTATGTTATTTCTAATAAAAAGTATTTGACATTGAACTATCCTTCTTATAGAATTTTGGCAGATTAGGTCTGCATGGAGTATTTTTAACTTTATTTTAACCTTATTTTTTTACAGTGATAAAAAAGGTTTATTTTTAAAAAAGGAGATTGATACAATGAAAAATAAAATGCAACTTGGACGTCCGATGTTAGAAATGTTAATTGTTCTTTCTCTTGGTGTTGTACTGATGGTTTCCGGAATTGCTTCTTTCAGAAAAGTAACCTATAACTACAAAGCGAATGCCATGCTGGACTATATTAATCAAGTTTATTCCACCGCAAGGGGAAAAAGCTTCGGCAACAGTTTTCTTGGACTTAGTTCAGAGGATCCAACTATTGGAATTCCTTGTGAGAGGATTGTAGCAAATCCTCCTTCTGTTTTATCTTCTTGTACAGTTAATCGTATCTGTGGCTGTGGTTCCAATACAGAAACCGGCTGTCATGACTGTGATGATCCTAGAAACGTGACATGTCAAATCTTAAAAAATTCAAAAGATTTGTGTGTAGTAACTGTCACGGCATATTTTAATGATGGCGAAGAAGGTGCCGCTAAAACTTTGGAAGCTCGTTTGGATTTGGAAGTAAGAAACGGAATAAAAAATCTTAAGGAAAACAGACCGTTTATGAAGGCTAACTGCTTACCAGATAATCCGAAAGAATGTTCATACGGTTTTGCAAAGTGTACCAAAGAAAATCGTCCTTGTTCCAATATTTCCAGAAGAAAAATAAATTAACATAATTTTTCCAATAGTACTTGCTATAAAAAGTAAAATGTTCTATATTTGTTCTTATCAGACTAACAAAAGGATAGATATGAAGTGCTTTTTTGTCGTTTTTATGATATTTTTCCCCTGCCTTGTTTTTGCAAAGTCGGAAGCTTATTTTACACCTTCTTTAGATTGCGAAAACAAAATTATTCAACTGATAGGAAGATCCCATAATACAATTGATGCTGCTGTTTACGCAATCAACAATGATGCCATTGTAGATGCTTTAAAAAAAGCTCACAGACGTGGTATTAAAATTCGCATTTTAACTGATCGGGTACAAGCCGGACAGAAAAGTTCAAAGGTAAGTGAATTGGAAGAATTTGGTATCCCTGTCATACGACATAAAAAATACAGAATTCAACACGATAAATTTGCCATTTTCGATTCGAAAAAAGTTGTTACCGGTTCTTATAATTGGACAAATTCAGCCAGCAAAAGAAATGCTGAAAATTGTTATTTTTTCACAAACACAAATACAGAAAAATACGTAAATCGCTTTGAAACACTGTGGAATTTAAACAAATAATCATAAACGACCGATTAAATCCAAAGCACCCTGTAAAATATACGCAGCAGCAACCTTATCCATAACTTCTTTTTGTCTTTTTCGTGATAAATCCGCTTGTTCAATAAATATGCGAGAGACGGCTGCTGATGAAAGTCGCTCATCCCAAAATAAAATCGGCAATGAATATTTTTCATAAAGCTTTTCAGCCCAAACACGCGTTATTTTAGCTTGTTCGCCCTCTTCCCCGTTCATTTGTTTAGGAAGCCAGATAACAAATCCGCCAATTTTTCTGTCTATTAATAATTTTTCCAATTCGTCCATCGAAGACACTATCTTTAGGGGAGTTGCCGTCATTTGCATCAGATCAGATATAGCAACACCTATTCTTTTTGTTCCATAATCAATACCGACCAATTGTGTCATTGGCTGAATTTGTTTTTTAAAATCAATTGGTATTTCATACGTGGACATTTTACTTCTTTCAACTAATACTGAACAAGGCTTATTCTAGCATTTTTTTATAATCTGTCAAAATTTATTTATAACAAAGTTCTTGAAATTATCCATTTTTTATTCTAAAATGCTTTCACTTGGCTCGAATTGAAAGGATTAGGATGTCAGATAATAAAATTGTTATTGCTTCAGACCATGCTGGCTATTTGCTTAAAAAGCAACTAAGTGATTATTTGAAATCTTTGAATTATGATGTGCTGGATTTGGGTGTTGATACAGATGCGGTTTCAACAGATTATCCGTTAAAAGCTCAAGATTTAGCATACATTTTAAAAGATGATCCAAAAGCCCGCGGCATCTTGATTTGCGGAACGGGAATTGGTATGAGCATAGCAATCAATCGTTATCCTTTTATTCGCGGTGCTTTAGCTTATGATAAGCAAACGGCTTTGCTTGCTCGTCAACACAATAATGCAAATGTTTTGTGTTTGGGTGGACGTACAACAAACTTTGACACGGCAAAAGAGTTAACAGACATTTTTTTAACAACACCTTTTGATGGTGGACGCCATGAAAAACGCGTTTTGGAATTAGGAGAAATGAAATGACATGTAATTGTACTCATCATTGTGAAACAAAGGAATTTTTCTATGAAACTTTAAAAGAACGGGATCCGGAAATTGCCCGTTTAATCCAAAAAGAATTATGGCGTCAACAAGATCATATTGAATTGATTGCTTCTGAAAATATTGTTTCGGAAGCTGTTTTGCAAGCTCAAGGATCCGTTTTAACCAACAAATATGCGGAAGGTTATTCCGGACATCGTTATTATCACGGTTGCGAATATATAGACGGCGTGGAAACATTGGCTATTGAACGAGCCAAAAAGTTATTTAATTGCGCTTATGCAAATGTACAACCAAACTCAGGAAGTCAAGCAAATCAGGCAGTCTATATGGCTTTATTGCAACCAGGCGACACCATCATGGGTATGAGCTTAGATGCCGGAGGGCATTTAACTCATGGGGCAAAGGTTTCCAGTTCCGGAAAACTTTACAATTCTGTTCAATACGGCGTAACAGATAAAGGTATAATTGATTATGATAGTTTGGAAAAATTGGCTATTGAACATAAGCCAAAATTGATTATTGCCGGCGGTTCTGCCTATGCACGCATTATTGATTTTAAACGTTTCCGTGCAATTGCCGATAAAGTCGGTGCTTACATGATGGTTGATATGGCTCACTTTGCAGGTTTGGTTGCGGGTAATCAATATCCTTCTCCATTACCGATTGCTGATGTTGTAACAACGACGACGCATAAAACTTTGCGTGGTCCACGTGGTGGTATGATTTTAACAAACAATCCTGATATTGCAAAGAAAATCAATTCTGCTGTATTCCCGGGGTTGCAAGGTGGTCCGTTAGAACACGTTATTGCGGGAAAAGCCGTTGCTTTTGGTGAAGCATTGAAACCTGAATTTTCTGAATATGCTGAACAAATTATTCAAAACTCAAAAGCATTGGAAAAAGCTTTAATGGAACGTGATGTCGATATGGTTACCGGCGGAACTGATACACATTTAATTTTAATTGACTTACGTTCAAAAGGATTAAAAGGAAACGAAGTTTGTGATTCATTGGCTCGTGCAAACATTATTTGTAATAAAAACGCTGTTCCTAATGATCCGGAAAAACCGAGTATAACATCTGGTCTGCGCGTAGGAACTCCAGCAGGAACAACACGTGGTTTTGGTATTCATGAATTTGAAGACATTGGTGATATGATTGCTGATATTATTGATGGTATAAAATTAACCAACGGAGAAAATGAAGTTATGGAAAACGTGGTTCGTGAAAAAGTACTTGAAATGTGTCACGCTTTTCCTATTTATCCAAATAAATGAGGAATAAAAATGAGATGTCCATTTTGTCACGCTGAAGACAGTCAAGTCAAAGATTCCAGAACGACCGAAGATGGTTCAGCTATTCGTCGGCGAAGAATATGTCAGACTTGTGGGGCTCGTTTTACGACTTTCGAACGTGTCCAATTACGTGAATTGACTGTTGTTAAGAAAAATCTTTTAAAAGTCCCTTTTGACAGAGATAAATTAGCCAAATCACTGTATATTGCGACTCGTAAGCGTCCTGTTGAAAGTAAACAGGTTGAAACATTAGTTAACCAAATTCAACGGCAATTGGAAGAATTGGGAGAAAGTGAAATTTCTTCAACCCAAATCGGACAGATTGTCATGGAAGAACTTTTAAAACTTGACAAGGTTGCCTATATTCGTTATGCTTCCGTCTATCGTAACTTTAATGAAACAAAAGATTTTGAGGACTTCATCAAGCCTTTATTGGAAGAAGAAAATTAAATGACAGAACAACAAATATCCAAAACACAAAAATTTACAAATGCTCGTTTAAATGCAATTCAAGCATTATATGCTGCCGAATTCAGTGATAAGCCGATTACAAAGATTATTTTTCAATTTTTAAATGGAGAAATCGGTGAAAAACTGATTATAGAAAATGAAAAAGGAAAAGAAGAATTCATTACCATTCCGGATATGGATCATGAATTGTTTTCAAAAATTGTTCAGGAAGCAACTTTGCGCAAAGCAGATTTGGATAAAACTATCTTAGATGCTGTTATTTCCGGATGGGAAAACGACCGTATAGAAATCTTATTGCAATCCATCTTAAGAGCAGGATTAGCAGAATTTTTTGTAAATCCGAATTTAGATGCTCCTGTCATTATCAATGAGTACACTGATATTACGCGTTCTTTCTACGATGGTGCAGAAATAGCTTTAGTCAATGCTATTTTAAATAATTTTGCAAAAGTGATTAGGGGTTAATTTACTCTCCCCGCTGTCTGTCTCTCAAGACAATTAAAGGGACATTACTTTTTCTGATAATCGCACTTAAAATCGGCTCAGATACCAAGTTGCAATCTCTCATAACTGATGGTGCTCGATGGTGAGAAATAACTTTGACGGCAACGGATGAGTTATCCGGAATAATGCGATTGATAACTTGACGCGATGCAATAGTTTGAAATCCTAAATGGCCTTCTTTAAAATCTTTGCCGCCCAAATTGTAATAATAACCACCCTTCCCGATAGGTGTAGCTAAAATACAACCATCACCTTCAATTGTTTTTGTTTTTATATCATCAAATTTTACTTCCAAATGCGTCATTTGAAAATCAGATGTTTTAATCGCAATCTCATTAAATCCGTAGTATGTTTGATAAGGCCATCCATTTTGAGGTTCTAATAATTCACAGTCAGCTTTCAAAGGATAAACTTTTGTTCTTTTGGCATTTAAAATACTTTCTTCGATTTCATCAGGCCGTTTAACACGATGATTGGTCAAAACACCACGATGGTATTTTGAATTAGAACAATCTATGCTATAAATTGGTATTATTTTTCCACTTGATAAATATGTTGATAAAGCTGCTTGCTGAGCAAATAATGCTGTCCCATCGCCCCCCAAAGATACGATATAAGAAGCTTGGAAAATATTTGTTTGCCCCCATTTTTCAATACAACGCAAAGCAAAATCCTTTGCATAATCTTGTGGAGAAATAATAAAATGAATCTTAATGTTGCTCATAATCAATCTCTTAAAAAATCAATAATATGATACCAAAAAAAATATATTTTGTCAAGTATTTTTAAGATTCTATTATTTTGAAAATATTCTAAAAAAATATCTTGCAATATATATAAAAACGTGCTAATAATCGTCTGTTTTAGAAGAATTCATTTCCAAAGGGCTAAAAAGTTACTTTATTTTGGCCTTTTGGGATGTTTTTTGTAGTTGTTAACTTAAAGAAAGGATTATTATCCATGACAAAATGGGTTTATACGTTTGGAAACGGTACAGCCGAAGGTCGTGCCGATATGCGCAATTTGTTAGGGGGTAAAGGTGCTAACTTGGCCGAAATGGCTTCTATTGGCTGCCCTGTTCCTCCTGGTTTTACTATTACAACAGAAGCTTGTACTTATTATTATCAAAATAACAAAGCTTATTCTCCGGAATTGAAAGAACAAGTTTTGAATGGTTTAAAAGGTGTTGAAGCTTCTATGGGCAAAAAGTTCGGTGATGCCGAAAATCCGTTATTATTCTCTGTTCGTTCCGGTGCTCGTGTTTCTATGCCTGGTATGATGGACACAATTTTGAACTTAGGTTTGAATGACCAAACAGTTGAAGGTTTGGCAAAAGCTTCAGGCAATCCGAAATTCGCTTATGACAGCTATCGTCGTTTTATTCAAATGTACTCTGATACAGCCATGGGTGTTGATATTCACAAGTTTGAAGCTGTTTTGGACAGAGTTCGTGAAGAAAATGGTTATAAGCACGATAATGAGATGACAGTTGAACAATTAAAAGACGTCATTGCAGAATACAAAAAAATCGGTATTGCAGAAGGTAAGCCGGTTCCTCAAGATGTTTATGAACAATTGTGGGGTGCTATCGGTGCCGTGTTCGGTTCTTGGATGAGTGAACGTGCTATATTCTATCGTAAATTAAACAACATCCCAGCCGATTGGGGTACAGCTGTTAACGTACAAACCATGGTATTCGGAAACAGTGGTGACAATTCTGCAACAGGTGTTTGCTTCAGCCGTGACGCTGCAACCGGTGAAAATTACTTCTACGGTGAATATTTGAAGAATGCTCAAGGTGAAGACGTTGTGGCTGGTATTCGTACTCCGCAACAAATTTCCAAAATCGGAAATGAACGCCGTCATTTGACATTGCCTTGCATGGAAGAAGAATTCCCAGAAGTTTACAAACAACTTTGCGATATTCGTAAGAAATTGGAAACACATTACAAAGATATGCAAGATATGGAATTTACTGTTGAAAACGGTAAGTTGTTCATGTTGCAAACACGTAATGGTAAACGTACCGGTTTAGCTGCTTTGAAAGTAGCTGTTGATATGGTTCACGAAGGTTTGATTACAAAACGTGAAGCCGTAACACGTGTAGAACCGGGACATTTGGATCAATTATTGCACCCGATGTTTGATAAATCAGCACAACGTGATGTAATGGCTCAAGGTTTGCCGGCATCTCCTGGTGCTGCTGTCGGTCAAATCGTTTTCAACGCTGCTGATGCTGAACAACAAGCCGCAGAAGGCAAAAAAGTTGTTTTAGTCCGTGTTGAAACTTCTCCGGAAGACATTGCCGGTATGCATGCTTCACAAGGTGTTTTAACTGCTCGTGGTGGTATGACATCTCACGCAGCCGTTGTTGCTCGTGGTATGGGTATTCCTTGCGTTTCTGGTGTTTCTGATTTAAGAATTGACTACGCTGCTCAAACATTGACAGCCGGTGGTGTTACATTAAAAGCCGGTGACATGATTTCTCTTGACGGTACAACCGGTCAAGTTATGAGAGGTGCTTTGCCTTTGCGTGATCCGGAAATGGCTGGCGACTTTGGCGAATTCATGGGTTGGGTTGACGAAATCAAACATTTGGTTGTTCGTGCAAACGCTGAAACTCCAAAAGATGCTGATACAGCTCGTAAGTTTGGTGCAGAAGGTATTGGTTTGTGCCGTACAGAACACATGTTCTTCGATCCAAGCCGTATTAATCACATGCGTGAAATGATTTTGGCAAAAACAGAAGCTGACCGTCGTCAAGCTTTGGATAAATTGTTGCCATATCAACGCAATGACTTTGTACAATTGTTCAAAATCATGGAAGGCTTACCTGTAACAATTCGTTTGTTGGATCCGCCTTTACATGAATTCTTGCCACACAAATTGGCAGAACAAGAAGAAATTGCAAAAGAATTGGGTGTAACTGTTGAAGAAATTCAAGCACGTACTGCTCAATTACACGAAGCCAACCCGATGTTGGGCTTACGTGGTTGCCGTTTGGCTGTTGTATTCCCGGAAATCTGTGAAATGCAAACACGTGCAATCATTGAAGCTGCTTTGGAAGTTTCCGCACAAGGAATTAAGGTTGTTCCTGAAATTGAAGTTCCTTTGATTTCTTCAAAGAAAGAATTGGAAATCTGCAAGAAGATTATCGATGAAACAGCTGAAAAAGTCTTTGCTGAAAAAGGTCAAAAAGTTGAATATTTGGTCGGTACAATGATTGAATTGCCACGTGCTGCTTTATTGGCTGGCGAAATTGCTGAAATCGCAGACTTCTTCGAATTCGGAACAAACGACTTAACTCAAACAACTTTGGGTATGAGCCGTGACGATGCCGGATCATTCTTGCCGAAGTATGTTGAAAAAGGCATTTATGATCGTGATCCGTTCCAATCTTTGGATACAAACGGCGTTGGCAAGCTGATTGCTATGGCTTGCAAAGACGGTGCTGCAACAAACCCGAATATTTATTTGAGCATTTGCGGTGAACACGGTGGTGACGCTGCGTCCATTATGTTCTTGAATAAATACTTGAAGGGTGTTTCTTGCTCTCCATATCGTGTTCCATTGGCACGTTTGGCTGCAGCTCAAGCCGCTGTCAAAGCTAAAAAGGCCTAGAATTCAAGGCATAACACCTAAACACTCCCGGAGGTTTTTCTCTGGGAGTGTTTTTTTACATTTTTTAACACAAATTCTCTTGCGTTTTATATTGTTTTGGTGTATAAAAATATTATTCGTACAAAAGGAGAAAACATGTCAAAAACAAAAATGTTAGATGCAAATGAAGCTGCCGCAATGGTTGCTTATAAATTAAATGAACTATCAATTATTTATCCAATTACGCCTTCAAGTCCTATGGGTGAATGGGCTGATACATGGGCTGCAGCTGGACAAACAAATATTTGGGGTAAAGTTCCAGAAGTTTTAGAGATGCAATCCGAAGCCGGCGCTATTGGTGCTGTTCACGGTGCATTACAAGCTGGTTCTATGACAACAACCTATACAGCAAGCCAAGGTTTGTTATTAATGATCCCAAATATGTATAAAATTGCCGGTGAATTGACTCCGTTTGTCATGCATGTTGCTGCTCGTACTGTTGCTGGACATGCTTTATCTATTTTTGGTGATCATTCTGATGTGCTGGCTTGTCGTCAAACAGGTTTTGCCATGTTGGCATCCAATTCTGTGCAAGAAGCTCATGATATGGCCGCGATTGCTCAAATGTCCACATATTTATCA
>JAGCVC010000009.1 GCA_017962565.1 Alphaproteobacteria bacterium
CGTCATATGATACGTAGCCACGTCCGCCAATATTGCATTTGCTCGATGATTATTCAGCAGAATACTTATCCCCCATACCGATCCGATTATCAATAACCCTCCTATCGCTAATACTCCCAACATTTCTAGCGTACTGCGACCCAACTGTCGTTTAATTTTATGGAGGATATAGATGTGCTTAATTAATTTGGGATTTCTCATGGGGACTTTTCCTTTTTTATAATGCTATTTCTTTGACTTTATTCACTTATTTTCAACCTGTCAAGGAAATTTTCTACACTATTTTATACAGTTATAGAAAAAAGTTGACATTTTTATTAAAAGTGATATACTCTCCTTTTTTATTAAATTTATTGAAAGAGGAATTTAAAATGGATAATGAGATATACTATATGGTAACTCTTACGTCTAATATAAGAAATGATGCTTTTGATATACGCGTGTCAAAAGTTAATGGTGATAACGTAACAAGCGCTTATTCAAGCTTTCGTCATTACACCCCTGATTTACAAGCAGATATGCAAAAATTAAAAAGAGATTCAAAAAATCAAACATATCATGAAATGCTTTCTTCGTATTTTTTCCAAGAAACTCATGATAAATATATTCGTCAAGCAGCCGACTGTATCGATGAATTATGTACGGACATTCAATTAAAAAGAGAAAACATCTGTGCAGTTTTGTTTTCCGGTGAAAAATTTGAATGTAATTACGGTCGCCGTGATAGAAATGGTAGAGATACTCCTTACACAGTAGAGTTAGGATCTGGACAAATGTTGGCTGATTTAGCAGGTGTCAAGGTTGTCTATGCTCTTAGTCAAGAAAAAAATTCATCTTTGGATAGTAAACATAGCATTCCGTTCTTTTCAATTTTAGGTAATCTTTTCAATTCTAAAAAGAAAAACCAATCTGAGATGGAAAATATATCAAATCTGCTTGAAACAAAAGTTGCAACTCCGTGTGTTTATCGTAGTAAAAATTACGAATCCAATAAGTACGAATATGATGACAAGTTATCCAGAGAACAAGTATCATTACAAGAAAAAGAAACCATTGCCAGATATTGCACTTGGAGTTTTAATTATTTTCAAGGCCGCTTTGGCAGATAATCTTAATTTTTGTTTTTTACTTTAGTAAATACTAAAAAGCCGGCAAAGACGGTTATAGCCGCCACAAGTCCGGCTTTTTGTGCAATGTCGGCTGATAAATTCAAAAACAATTTATCGTAAACAATATAGGCCACGGATACCGCAGTCATAAAAGATGCCGGAACCAATGAAATCCAAAAGAACTTTTTCTCTTTATACAAATAGACGGTTGTCAGCCATAAAGTGAACATTGCCAATGTTTGATTAAACCAACCGAAATACTGCCAAATTTTTGATACATTCATAACAGATAGGGAAATTCCGCCACACAAAACAACAACAGAAAGAA
The DNA here is from genome assembly GCA_017962565.1 of Alphaproteobacteria bacterium. Lineage (GTDB taxonomy): Bacteria > Pseudomonadota > Alphaproteobacteria > CAAHEQ01 > UBA3637 > CAAHEQ01. The sequence continues at coordinate 1,438 of JAGCVC010000009.1, forward strand.
TTAATCTCCATCTTATTTTTTCTTGCGGTAATTTTAAAAAGTCAGCCAAAATTAAACGAGCAGAACGGAAACAGGTATCTCCGGTCGTGATTGCCAAAATAATAACGGAAGCAATAGTAACGATTCCACCAACATTTCCTAACAAGCCTGTGGCTATTTGAGATACAACACCACCGGGTTGTACTTCTCCGACAGCATTAAATAGGGCCGTCGTTGACGGATAAAAACAAATGCCCAAAGTTGCCCAAATTAAAGCCACAACACCCTCTGTAATCATAGCCCCATAAAAAACAGGTCGTCCGTATTTTTCATCGGTTAAGCATCTGGCAATCATTGGAGATTGTGTAGCATGAAAACCACTGATTGCACCACAAGCAATCGTTACAAAAACCAACGGAAACAAAGGCAATCCTTTTGGATGTTGATTAGCTAATTCAAAATTCAAAAAGGGGGGAACATCTTTTAAAAATAAGACTACAATCAAACAGATGCTTGATCCCAACAAACACAGCGCAAATAAAGGATAAAAGCGCCCGATTAACTTATCTATCGGTAATAAAGTCGCGACAAAGTAATATCCAAATACAATGGCAAGCCATATCCATACAGATGAACTTGTTAGCTGCCCCAACATATCAGCGGGACTTTTTGCAAAAATAGTACCAACCAATAACAACATAGCAATCAATAAAAATAAAGCCAAGTACTTTACATATTTGCCAAAGTAAATTTCCATTAAATAAATCAAGGATTTTCCATCGTGTTTTAAAGAAAGCATTCCCGACAAATAGTCATGAACTGCGCCGGCAAAAATGCACCCGAAAACAATCCATAACAAGCATACAGGTCCGTACACTGCTCCCAAAATTGCACCAAAAACGGGACCCAATCCGGCGATGTTTAGAAACTGAATCAAAAAAGCCTTGTACGTTGGAAATGGGACATAATCCACTCCATCTGGATGCTTCATGGCCGGTGTTGGATTTTTGGTAATACCCCACACTTTTTCAACAAAAGTACCATAAACGACGTATCCCAAAACTAAAGCAACACATGCAATTAAAAAAAGTATCATAGCCCTACCCTTTATCTTCAAATAATCTACACGATGCCACGGATTATAGCATGCCATCATAATCTGTCAAGACAGGCAAGAAAAATATATCTTTTTTCAAAATTTTTCTTGACAAGTTTTTTGGTTAGGTATATAAGGATACCCATTCGGGGCGTAGCTCAGCCTGGTAGAGTACTTGCTTTGGGAGCAAGGTGCCGTTGGTTCAAATCCAATCGCCCCGACCAACTATATAACATAGGAAGCGTTACCTCCTATGTTATTTTTTTGCCCGATTGGATTATATAGGGACAATCTTTCAAAAATCACCAAATTAATAATTGCATTTTTATTTTTCTAAATTATAATCCATAAGTAGGTATGGTTCAGAAGGGGTATTCAAATGAAAAGCACAATCTTTTTATTAGTGATGTCAGTAAGTATTTCTGCGTATGCTCAAACAATGACAACAACAAATTCGGCAACGGCAGCAAGATATTTAGCTGGCTGTGGGTTTGATTATGAATGTGATTCTACTGGCAATAAGATTAACAACGTACCGACCGCACCAAAAGTTATAAATAATGATCCAAATACGGTTGATTTGGGCGGTGGTTCTCATACCGTGGATATTATTGATAAAAAGAATACTGCCATGCCTTCTTTGAAACAAAAGGAAATGCCAAAATTTCCCGAAAAGCCGGAAAGATACCGCGGTGGTATAGATTATGCACCACCAAAAACAAAGCCGGTTTCTGTTTTACCAAAAATACCGGGTCAACCGTCCGGAAAAGCTTTGCCGGAACCCAATTCACTTGAACCATGGAAAGATGTGCCAAAATTCGGACCACAATCAGACGAACCGACACCAGCTACGCGAAAAATACAAGAAAACACGGTTATAAGGGATCCAAGCTTAATTAAGCCAAAATGGAAAAAACAGGAACAACAAGATTCGGCGGCAACACAGCAACCTGCGGAACAGAAAGCTGTACAGTCGACAAATCAAGAACCTGTTGAACCACAAACAAAGTCGGATATACAATCCAAACCTGTGGCTCAACCGGTTGTGGCAAAACCACATCCTGTGGATCCGAATCTGCCGACCGGACCATCTATTCGGACAAAAGAAATGCCTTTGCCGGGACAAGAACCTTTGAACGTTGATAAGGGTGTAACACAACCGGCTAAACAACCTATAACGGATAGGGTGGCCGGTGCGCATGAAATTTTTGAACTGCACGAAGGAAATGCAATTCAAAAATCAAAACCATTAAATGAAAGTGCGGGAAGATGGACGAAACCTTTGAAAGAGGATGATTGGAAATATCCGGAACGAGATGAATCAATCGAGGAAGAAAAAACACAGGATCAACAACAAGAAGCGGACAAACCTAAAGCCAAAAAACAGAAGCCGAAAAAGCAGGAGGAACATGAACAAAAAACGGTAATAAAAAAATTTGACCCCAATAAAAAAATTGAATTCAAGCCAATATATGAAAAGTCAGAATCTGCAAAAAAAATAAAAAAAATGGATACGAGTAAGTGGAAGAAAAAAGATCCGTTTGCAAGCGACAGGTCTTTGGATAGTAAATACGAAAGAACGTCATCCGGAAACAGCCGTTTTGGACGCAGAGGCGCCTCCAGTTATGGTGGTGAAAGTGATATTGCATTGCAAAAACAAGCTATTGCAAATAAGCAGGCTCGTCTTGCCAGAGAACAAGCACAAAAAGATGCTGAAGCAGCCGCTATGGCGGGTATACTGACGGATGGTATGATGAATGCAACCATCAGTCATATTGATGCGAAGAACGCCAAAAAACAAGGTGGAAGTAGTGGCGGTTATACCAGTTCCGAACCCACAGTTTATCGCAGTCGAGGTTATGCAGATACCGTCTATTCGCGTGATGAGGACAGTTATAGTGCGCCAAACCCAAACAATAGCGCAACTTATAATAAAGCCAAAACTATGACCGGTGGAAGCGGTTGGTAATAAAGGAGAAAACAAGATGATTAAACAAGTATTATGTTCGGTTTTAGCATTGTCTTTAATGGCGTGTGAGTTTCGTACAAGCCCAAGTATTGACGGAACGCGTAAATTGACAACAGAACCGACAGTCACACGCAAAATAGCGATGGACTGCTCAACATGTGATGAAGATTATTTAGCGGATTATTTTATCAAAGGTGATACAAACAGTCGTTATAGTATAGATTACTATGTACCGTATCGTGGTAGTAGTGAAGAAGGTTGGAAGTTTTGGACAATGCTTCCTTGGAATGTTGCCAGTATTTTGACTTTGTTTACGGTTATTCCGGCTTATGGCGGTCCGCATACATTTACGGTTAATCCGACTTTACACGATCATGAAACGGGCAGAATGATGATTTTAAGTCCGATTGATATGTCATACGGCGATTGGTTTGGAGGTTTAGCAACGTCATGGCTTTTTGGACCATTTATGTATGTTGAAAACGATTATATTGATGACAATCCAGCACTTTTTATTGAAATGGATAAATGGTTTGCCAGAACCAGAGAAAAAGCCAGTGAATCAGCATTAAAAGAAGCTGCTTTAGCGATTTATAATCCGACCAGTCCGGACGTTATAACAAAATGGCAATGCGAAACATATGCTTGTCGCTTTGGGGAAATAAAAGCACAAAAAACAACTACCGCAAAAGATGTGTTGTATGTGGCGGAAAAGGGTCAGACTTTTGAAGACTTTATGTATGCCAAAAATAAATTGGCAAAACCAATGAATAACAGTGAAAATTGCGAAGCGACTTTGTTCCTTATAAAGAATCAAACTGTTTCCAAAAAAACACAACGTTATTGGGCTATGATTGATTTCTTCAAGGATAATTGTCCTGTTACTACAATTGGTGAATATGGTATGAGCAAAGAACGGTTGATTGATAAAAAAGGTATTCCAAGTAAAGGATACTTTATGAATGACGATACCGAAATCATCAGTTATTCCAGCTTGTCCGCAAACGGTGAAAGTGTTAATACAAGGACATATACGCTTGACCGCGATATCGTAACAAGCATCAAGTAAAATCATAAGACACTTAACAACCCCACATTAAACTTGTGGGTTGTTTTTGGTGGTATCATTTTCCTGATTTAGGGGGTGTCTGCCCGACCATTTACGTAACATTGTATGTACATGCATACGATGTTATTTTTTTTGCCCGATTGGATAATATAGGGACAACCTTTCAAAAATCACCCGGATGGTAGAAAATATTTGCTATATCGTTTTACTTTTGCTAGTATAGTGATATGAAAATAAAAACTGAAGGTTTATGCCCGATTTGCTTGGAAACGATTCCAGCAGTCAAAATTAAAAAAGGACAGGATATTTTCTTACAAAAAGAATGTCCTGAACATGGGAGCTTTACCACGCATATTGCCAAAGATGCCAAACGCTTTTTGGATAAAACTTTCGATGTGAAAGGGAAAGAATTTCAACCTGTTTGTCAGTTTAATGGTAAATGCGGTCGTGATTGTGGTTGGTGTGACCAGCATCGGCAACATATCTGCACCGGTTTAATTGAAATTACAGATAGTTGTAATATGGCCTGTCCAATTTGCTATTTTGGCAAAAAATCAGCGTATCATATTTCAGTCAATGAGTTTAAAAATCGTTTAGATACACTATTAGAGGTTGAGCAAGGTCATTTGGACGTTTTACAAATTTCCGGGGGAGAATGTTTGATTCATCCTGAGTTCTTAAAAATGTTGGATATTGCTTTAAAAGCTGATATCGGACGCATACTCATTAATACAAATGGGTTGGAATTACTGACGAATGAAAAGATTTTTAAAGCGATTAAAAAACATAAAG
>JAGCVC010000010.1 GCA_017962565.1 Alphaproteobacteria bacterium
AAGATGCGGATCAAATTGTTGTGAGCCGGGACAAGATTGTTGTGCAGGAGAATGTATAGAGAAGGTAGAATGTCCGGAAAATCAAAGGTATGACTCAAACGCATGTGAATGCAGATGCGGAAAAGATGCAGCGGGAATGAGATTAGAATCAGACGGGAAGGGAGGATGTAAATGTCCGACTGATTCAAACGGAAGACGGATGTCATTGGTCAACGGTTATTGCACTTGCGTGGATGCGGGATTTACCGTTGTAGGTGGTAGTTGCAAAAGAATGGATTGTCGAAACGGATCAACAGGAAATACATTTCAATGTTTTATTAATAATTTGAGTTGTGGCTGGAACTGCGATTCAACAGGACATAATTGTGGTCTTGGTATTTGTTATGCCAGTGAGTGTAAACCTGGTGAAGAATTTGTGCAAAAGAACGTAACTGGAAACGCGTATAATTATTCTTGTAAAAAACATGTTAGAAATGGGTACGATTGTTACTATCCCAAATTTAACAATAGGGGATATTATTGTTATAAAAATGGTAATTACTGCTGTAATACGACCAATACAATCACCTTCGAATGTATGGGAGGTTTATGTGGGGATGAAGACCGTTGCAAGAATATAAAAGCTGATTCCACTATATCTGGAGATGCGTGTGATTTTTCTGATGGTTTGAAGTGTCAATATGGTAATGGTGGAGTTTGGGAATGTTATAAAAACGGGTACTATTGTGCCGATTGTACTGAAGAAGAAATTAAAAGTGGTACATGTTGTTCTGGAAACAGTTGTAAAGTATCAAATTATGCTACGGGGACATACAACAGTCAGACAAATAGATGTGAATATCAAGTGGATGGAAAAACGGTCAGCTGTACGACAGCATCGCCTTCCGGAGTATATACTACGCAAAGTTGTTATGTGGGGAGCGATCGTGCATGTTTAGTTTACACCAATAAATTGGGGCATGGTTATGCAATGGGAAAGTGTCCCGAAGCAGCATCCGGTTGTCCGGAGGGAACAGAATATGGTCCTATAGGAAATATTGGTTGGTATGATTGTAAGAATAAAACGCCGGACGCTCCGATTTGTGCAAGTAATGGCGGTAATATAATTTGCTATTATAATAATAAGGAATGTGGACATTATTGTGATTATTTTGGTCGAAATTGCCGAAAAGTTTATCAAGCACAATGCGCGACTGCCGGACATTGTACACAAAACGGGTATGATATGACAAAGAATCCGTGCGAATGTGATGGTGCTGTTTCAAGTGGACTTGTTACGGTGAAAGACGAAAATGGCAATGATGTTCAAGAATATCACGAGTTCTGTTGTCCGGCTGGCAATACTTACACCAATGGTGGTTGCGCGATCATTTAAAAATAAGTAGCATTTCATCAACGGATATTTTTGCTTGTTTTGTATGGAATATTGTGTTAACCTCCTTCTAGTTAGTCAAAAACAACTTAAAGGAGAACAAAAATGTCACAAATAGAAGACTTAGAAAAATTAAATGAATTAAAGAAAAAAGGAATTATCACAGAGGATGAATTCGAACAAAAAAAGCAATCCATATTATCAAGTAATTTAAAATCAGCGGATGTTGGAACCAGTCCAAAATCCAGGACAGTTTATGGTGTGTTGGGATTCTTTTTAGGCCTTTTTGGTATCCATAATTTTTATTTGGGACGAAAAATTCAAGGTTTTTTCCAAATCTTTGTTTGGGCCTTGCTGTTAATTGGGTTTATTTTTTCAGGAGTGATGCCCGTTTTTTTAAAAAAGGGCATTTTTATAATCGGTGGCTTCCTATTAATCATTTATATTTTTGTTGCTCCACTTTGGATCGGCTTGAATTTATTGCTGACCAAAAGAGATGGCAAGAAAAGATTGATGAGGCAGGATGGAAAAACAGTATGTATGGTTTTTGGTATAATTGTTTTGTTGAGCTATTTATTAGTTATTCCAACCTGTTCGATTGGTGGACTTGCTGGTTATTCAATGGCAATGAACAGGCATAGAGTAAACGAGATTTTAGATTATGTAGCCCAGTGTTCTATTGTGGCTCAAACAAAGGATGATGGATATTCTATTCAACAAAGTACTTGCAGTGATTTGTTACCGTATAAACAAGCACCGAATTCTTTAAATGCAAGAGAATTTATTGTTTCTGCTGCAGGTCGATATGATGAAACATTTAAAATTACAACACCGATAATTAAAGAAAAAAACATCCGTAAAGGATTGATTGACAGATCTAACTACGTTGTTTCAATTAAAGAAATATATGGTAATAAGGTCGAGTTTGAATTTAGAAAATAAACCTTAGTACTAAATAAAAAGCCGTCTTTTTATAATGAAGACGGCTTTTTTATTATTTGCTTTTAGGTTACAAAAAAACGCCGTAAAAAACGGCGTTTTAATTTTGGTAGGCGGTAAGAGATTCGAACTCCTGACCCTCTCGGTGTAAACGAGATGCTCTAGCCAGCTGAGCTAACCGCCCATAAAAAAAGGACTGTATCCTTTTCAAAAAGTAAAGCAATCATACAGCCCTTTTTATCGAATGTCAACAAAAAATTTAAAAATTATTTGTTAACAGCATCTTTCAAAGCTTTACCTGGACGGAATTTTGGTTGTTTAGATGCTGGGATCTTAATCTTAGCGCCAGTGCGTGGGTTACGACCTTCTGTTGCAGCACGTTTTGTTACAGCAAATGTACCAAAACCAACAACACGGATTTCACCGCCTTTTTTCAATTCAGATGTTGTAACACCAAAGAAAGCATCCAAAACATCAGCTGTTGCTACTTTAGAAGCGTTAGCTTTTTTTGCCACTGCGGCGACTAATTCATTCTTATTCATTTAAGGACTCCTTATTTTAATTTTTTTGTTAATACATAAACCCTAAGTTTTGGCTATTTTCAGCCAACAAATAAATGTTAGGTTGTTTTTTTCGGCTAGTCAACATAAAAAATGATATTTTTCTTGATTTTATGCGATTTTTTTTATATTTAAGCAATTTTTTAAAGGAATTCAACAGGATTTACAAACAAAAAGTTGTATTTTTGATCAAAAGTGGCAAAAAACAGCAAAAAAGGCACATTAATTCAATGCATTTACTGATTCGTTTTTCGATTCGCAAATTTGAACATCTGAAGGTAAAGGTTGAAGTTCTTTTGTTAAAGCATACTCTAATACTTCACGTACATAAGTTACAGGAATAATCTTCAATCCTTTTTTTACATTCTCCGGAATCTCAGCCAAGTCTTTTTGATTTTCAGCCGGGATTAAAACGACTTTTAAACCGCCGCGCAAGGCTGCTAATAATTTTTCTTTTAATCCGCCTATTGGTAGTACGCGTCCGCGTAAAGTAATTTCACCGGTCATGGCAATATCTTTACGTACGGCTATTCCAGTCAATGCAGAAACCAAAGAGGTACACATTGTGATGCCGGCAGAAGGTCCATCTTTCGGAGTGGCTCCTTCCGGTACATGAACGTGAATATCATTTTTTTCAAAAACAGAAGAGGGGATTCCGAACATACTGTGGTTTGCACGAATATAAGATCGGGCAGCTTCGACAGACTCTTTCATTACATCACCCAATTGACCTGTCAAAATGATGTTACCTTTTCCGGGCATAACAACTGCTTCAATGGACAAAATTTCTCCGCCGACTTCAGTCCAAGCCAAACCTGTCGTAACGCCAACTTGATCGTCTTGTTCAGCAATACCAAAACTGTAACGAGGAACACCAGCGTATTTTTGCAAGTTTTTAGCATTTATGTGAACAGTTTTTTTGTTTTCGGTCATTAATTCTTTAACGGCCTTACGTGCTAAGTTTGCAATTTCACGTTCCAAATTTCGGACACCGGCTTCGCGTGTATATAAGCGAATAATTTGTCGGATGGCATCCTCGTCTAATTTAAATTCTTTAGGTGTCAAACCAGCAGCTTGCATTTGCTTATCAATTAAATGACGTTTTGCAATTTCGACTTTTTCATCCTCTGTATATCCGGAAAGTTGAATAATTTCCATTCTGTCCAATAATGGACGCGGCATCTTTAATGTATTTGCTGTAGTAATAAACATTACGTCTGAAAGGTTATAATCAACTTCCAAGTAATGATCATTAAAGGTTGCGTTTTGTTCCGGATCTAAAACTTCCAACAATGCGGATGACGGATCACCACGCCAATCGGCACCTAATTTATCGATTTCATCCAACAAGAAAAGGGTGTTTAATGTTTTTGCTTTTTTCATTCCTTGAATGATTTTACCTGGCATAGCACCGATATAAGTTCTACGATGTCCGCGAATTTCGGCTTCATCGCGCATGCCACCTAAGGAAGCACGTACAAAGTGACGACCGGTTGCTTTAGCTATGGACTGTCCTAATGAAGTTTTACCGACTCCCGGAGGACCGACCAAACATAAAATAGGACCTTTCATGCCACCGGATTTTTTCAAAACAGCCAAGTATTCCAAAATACGTTCTTTGACTTTTTCCAATCCATAGTGATCCTTATTTAAAATTTCTTCAGCTTTTTTTAAGTCAATTTGGCTTTGTCCGACTTTACGCCAAGGCAAAGAAACCAACCAATCCAAATAATTGCGAATAACGCCGGCTTCTGCGGACATAGGTCCCATCATTTTTAATTTACGTAATTCACCCAGCGCTTTTTCTTTTACTTCTTTTGGCATATGCGCCGCTTCAATTTTCTTTTTCAATTCTAAAGAATCATTACCGTCATCGCCGTCACCCAACTCTTTTTGAATGGCTTTCATTTGCTCATTTAAATAATACTCTTTTTGGCTTTTTTCCATTTGAGTTTTGACACGTTTGCGGATTTTCTTTTCAACTTGTAAAACGTTGATTTCTTTTTCCATCAAAGTAAATAAGGTTTCCAAACGTTCAAGCAAAGAACGCGTTTCCAACAGTTTTTGTTTTTCATTTATTTTTAAAGATAAATGTGATGAAACCGCATCAGCCAATTTTGACGGATCTTGTAACTGAGAAACAGTTGCCCATGCTTCAGGGGGCAATCTGCGGTTCAATGTTGCATAAAGTTCAAACTGTTCTGCAACAGAACGTGTTAAAGCTTCTAATTCTTCCGATTCTTGAATTTTATCCGGTACATCCTTTGCACAAACTTCCAAATATGGTTCTTCTGAAATGAATTTTGTAATTTCAGCACGTTTAGATCCTTCGACCAAAACTTTAACAGTGCCGTCCGGCAATCGTAACATTTGTAGAATGGTTGCCAATGTACCGATTTTATGTAAATCTTTTGGAGTTGGATCATCAATGTTCGGATCAATTTGTGTGACCAATAAAATTTCTTTGTTATCTGATAAAACACTGTCTAAAGCATGCACAGACTTTTCACGTCCAACGAATAAAGGAACGACCATATGCGGAAACAAAACAATATCACGCAATGGCAAAACAGGATAGACTCTGTCCGAATTTTGAATTTCTGTTTTGTTTTTATCTTCGTTTTTCTTAATGTCTGTCACTGTACTCTCCATTCTTAACTGGCACTTTTTTCTTGTTCGGCATAAACCAATAAAGGTTCTGCTTCTCCGTTAACTACCTTTTCATTGATAATAACTTCCGACAGGTTTTGTATGGAAGACAAATCATACATCAAATCAAGAAGCAAATTTTCCATAATAGAACGTAACCCGCGAGCACCTGTCTTACGTTCCATAGCTTTTTTAGCTATTGCGCAACAAGCTTCTTTTGTAAAGGTCAATTTAACATCTTCCATTTTAAACAGACTTTGATATTGTTTTACCAATGCATTTTTCGGTTCTGTCAAAATCTTGATCAAGGCCTTTTCATCCAAATCATCTAGTGTCGCAATAACCGGCAAACGGCCGACAAATTCCGGAATTAATCCGAATTTCAATAAATCTTCCGGCTCTAATTTTGACAATAATTCGCCTGTTGTTTTTTCATCTTTATCATGAACGACCGCACCAAAGCCAATTGATGATTTTTCCGTTCTGCGTTCAATCATTTTATCCAATCCGGCAAAAGCTCCACCGCAAATGAATAGGATGTTGCTGGTATCTACTTGAATAAATTCTTGCTGAGGATGTTTTCTTCCCCCTTGTGGTGGAACAGAAGCAACAGTTCCTTCCATCAACTTTAACAATGCTTGTTGTACACCTTCACCGGAAACATCCCGGGTAATGGACGGGCCATCATTTTTACGTGAAATCTTATCAATTTCATCAATGTATACAATACCGCGTTGTGCTTTTTCAACGTCATAATCGGCATTTTGCAATAACTTTAAAATGATGTTTTCAACGTCTTCACCAACATAACCGGCTTCTGTTAAAGTCGTTGCATCAGCAATGGCAAAAGGTACATTTAAAATCTTGGCAAGTGTGCGAGCCAAATATGTTTTTCCACACCCCGTTGCACCGACAAGCAAGATGTTGGATTTGTTAATTTCTACATCATCTTCCGGTTTGTTGAATAAACGTTTATAGTGGTTATACACGGCAACGGATAAAACTTTCTTTGCTTTTTCTTGCCCAATAACGTAGGTGTCTAAAAATTTTTTAACTTCATGCGGATTTGTTAATTTGAATTCTTCATCTTTATTTTCAGTGGAAGCATTTGCAGATTCTTCAGCTATAATTTTGGCACATAAATCTACGCATTCATCACAAATAAAGACAGTTTGACTGTGTGCGCCATTCTCATCGCCATCAAAAGAAAGCGTTCTGCCGGCAATTAATTTACGTACTTCATTTTGTGTTTTGTTGCAAAAAGAACAAACTAAATTTTTCTTATTATCTTGTTTTTCTGTCATAGATTCCACCCCGTCTTAAATACATATATAGGCAATCAATTACACAAATGCAAGAGGATAATTACTTTCTTGCCGTGATAATTTCATCAATTAAGCCGAACTTTAAAGCTTCTTCAGGGCTCATGAAATTGTCACGTTCCATTGCTTTTTCAACAGCATCCAATTTCTGTCCTGTTTGTTTAACATAAATTTGATTTAACCGTGCACGTAAATCCAAAATTTCTTTGGCATGAATTTCAATGTCTGCCGCTTGTCCTTGGAAACCACCGGAAGGCTGATGAATCATGATGCGGGAATTCGGCAAGGCAAATCTGCGACCTTTTTCACCACAACACAACAGTAATGAACCCATGGAGCATGCTTGTCCCATAACAATTGTTGATACCGGGCATTTGATATAGTTCATTGTGTCTAAAATAGCCAAGCCGGACGTTACAACACCACCGGGGGAGTTAATATAAAAAGCTATTTCTTTTTTGGGATCTTCAGCTTCCAAAAACAACATTTGGGCACAAATTAAACTGGCAACATCATCTTGAACTTGCCCCGTTAGAAAGATGATTCTTTCTTTTAATAGACGGGAATAAATGTCATAAGATCGTTCACCACGTCCCGTTTGTTCAATAACAGTTGGGACCAAATAATCCATTTGAGGAGCAAGTTCAATCATAATGTTTTTCCTTTACTTTTTGTCCGGATCAAAAGCGTACAATTCTTCCGGTGTCATTTTTCGTTCTGTCATTTTAATTTTATCAGCGATAAAGTTGACAACTTTTTCTTCAAACAAAGGAGCTTGCAAAGCTTCCATTGCTTGTGGATTTTTCCGATAGAACTCAGAAATTTCTTTCTGTCTTCCCGGATAACGAGCTATTTCTGCATCAAGAGCCTTTTGAACATCTTCTCTTTTTAATCTGATGTCATTTTGATTTGCAATTTCAGCCAACAACAAACCTAATTTGACACGTCTGATAGCAATGTCTTTGTACTCTTTTTTCAAGTCTTCTTCTTTTGCTTTCTTTTCATCTTCATCCAATTGACCATTTTTCTTTGCATTTTCAAATTGCTTCCAAATGGCATCAAATTCCATATCAACCATTGACTGTGGAACTTCGAAATCACATGATGGAACCAAAGCATCTAAGATAGAACGTTTTAAATGAATTTTGGATACATTGTTGTATTCTTTTGTTAATTCATCTTTGATCAAAGTTTTCAATGCATCTAAGTTGTCTTGACCAAAATTTTTGGCAAAATCATCATTCAAAGTGGCTTCTTTGTATTGACGCAATTCTTTAATGGTCGTTTCAAATACAGCAGGTTTCCCCGCCAATTCTTTTACGTGATATTCAACAGGGAAACTGACGTTGACAGATACTTTATCTCCAACATTTTTTCCAATTAATTGTTCTTCAAAACCCGGAATGAAGGTATTAGAACCTAAATCTAAATAAAAGTCTTTGCCTGAACCACCGCGGAATTCTACGCCGTCAATTGTGCCGGTGAAGTCAATAACAACAATATCTCCTTTTTTTGTTTTACGTTTTTCAGAGATGACTTCTGTTTCTTTATGGGTGGAAGCCAATCGTTTTAAAGCTTTATCAACTTCGGCATCTGTTGCATCTGCAACCAATTTTTCAACTTTGATTTTGCTAAAATCAACAGGCTTAATTTCCGGTAAAACTTCAACTTCAATGGAAAATTCAAAGTCTTTGCCATCTTCAAATTTGTCAATATTGATTTTTGGTTCGGCAGCAGCTTTTAATTTATTTTCTGTCATAGTTTGTCTTGAAGCTTTTTGTATTAATTCTTCTGCTGTATCACCTTTAATAGCTTGCCCGTATTTTTGTTCGACAATGTTAACTGGAATATTTCCCGGACGGAAACCCGGCAATTTAACTTTTTTTGTCGTTGCTACCAATTTTTGCTTATACTCAGTATTAAACTCAGCAGCCGGAATGACTACTTTAAAAGATTTAACCAAGCCTTTTGATTTATTTTCTGTAATTTTCATTTGTTTATCCTATTCATTATTCAACAAAAGCTCTTGAAACTTGGTGCGGGCGGAGGGACTTGAACCCCCACGGGTTTCCCCATCGGAACCTAAATCCGACGCGTCTGCCAATTTCGCCACGCCCGCACACGTGTTATTGCTTCAAGAACAAAATTACTCGCAAGATAGCCCAAAACGTGCGCTAATGCAAGCTTTTTTTAACACATGCGACAAATATTGCATAAAATTTTTCAAATTGCAAGTAAAAAGTATATTTTTTAAGTAAAAAGTACTGGACATTTTTGGAAAAATCGTGTAAAAGATTGCCAAAATAAGAAGGACAAAAAATGGAATATAAAACAGACATTATTTCAAAACGCAGAACCTTTGCGATTATTTCTCACCCGGATGCCGGTAAAACAACCTTAACGGAAAAGTTGTTGTTGTTCGGTGGTGCAATTCAAATGGCTGGTGCTGTGAAGGCAAAACGTGAACAACGGGCGGCTCGTTCAGACTGGATGAAAGTAGAACAGGAACGCGGAATTTCCGTAGCTTCTTCTGTGATGACTTTTGATTATAAAGGTTGTACTTTTAATTTGTTGGATACACCGGGACATGAAGATTTTTCGGAAGATACTTATCGTGTTTTGACAGCCGTTGACAGTGCTGTGATGGTGATTGACTGCGCTAAAGGTATCGAAGCTCAAACATTGAAATTGTTTGAAGTTTGTCGTTTGCGTGATATTCCTATTATCACCTTTGTCAATAAGTTGGACCGGGAAGGGCAAGATCCTTTTGCGTTGTTATCCGAAATTGAAGATAAGTTGGCATTAGACACTACACCGGCCAGTTGGCCAATCGGTATGGGTAACCGTTTCAAAGGTTGTTACGATATTTTAAATGACAGATTGATTTTATTAGATAAAGCAGATAAATCACACAAAACCGAACCGGTTGCCGTTGCTGATGGTATTAATGATAAAAAGTTGGATGATTTACTAACAACACAGGAAGTTTCCGAACTGCGTGAAAATGTAGAAATGGCAAAGGCTTTATGCAAACCGTTTGATGTAAATGCTTACTTGGAAGGTTCTATGACACCGGTCTTTTTCGGCAGTGCAATTAATAATTTTGGTGTGCAGGAATTATTAGATGGATTGGTAAAATATGCGCCATCTCCACGTGCCCAAAAAGCAGTCGAAAGAACAGTTGAGCCGACAGAAGACAAGGTGACGGGATTTATTTTTAAAATTCAGGCCAATATGGATCCGAAACACCGGGACAGAATTGCTTTTATGCGTATTTGTTCCGGACACTTTAAGAACGGAATGAAGCTGTATCATGTGCGCAGTGAAAAACAGTTATTGATGCACAATCCGGTTTTGTTTTTGGCACAGGACAGGGAGTTGGCCGAAGAAGCATGGGCCGGTGATATCATGGGTGTTCCTAACCATGGCAATTTGCGCATAGGCGATACGTTGACGGAAGGTGAAAATTTTTCCTTTACAGGAATACCTTCATTTGCACCGGAATTGTTGCAAAAAGTACGTCCTGTCGATCCGTTAAAAGCCAAACATTTAGGAAATGCTTTGATGCAAATTGCGGAAGAGGGCGGTGCTTCTATTTTCAAACCATTGATTGGTAATGAATGGATTGTTGGTGTTGTCGGTGCTTTGCAGTTTCAGATTTTGGCTGATCGTATTCGAACAGAATATGAAGTACCGGTTATTTTTGAGCCGACTTCATTTATGACTGCGCGTTGGTTGGAAGGGGATGCAAATGATATCAAAAATTTTGTTGATAAAAATCGTCCTAACGCTGCGCAAGATTATGATGGTAATTGGGTATTTTTGGCTCGTAATGATTGGCATTTGAACAAAACAGCCGAAGATTTTCCGAAAATAAAGTTTTTAAAAACAAAGCAGAATTAATGAAATAGGAAAGTAAGCCTCCTTTTTCTGTATCACTTTTATTTTTGTCAAGCTTTATCATTTCCTTCTTGACATCTTTCTAGTAATATATTACAATTGGTTTACTTTTTTAATTTTAACGGAGGTTTAAAATGGAAGGAAATGTTGTAAAAGTTACTCGCGAAAATTTAGAAAAGATAGGCCGTCGTTATGGAGCCAATCGAGAATTTATGGAAAAATTTTACAGAGAATATTCAAATAGTGAATTAAAAGAAGTGGTATGCACTTGTTCGGCGATGCCAAGTGCGGATTATTATCTTGGAAATAGGCTCGTAATGGAACTCACGGCATCTTACACTGGTTTCAGTACTATGTGTATGTGTGATTTTGCCGGTGGCTATATTCCTGCAAGAGCTCATTTCTATGTTTATGGAGATGGATTTGTACGCACTTGTTATAGAGATGGTAGCGAAGATATAAGGTGGGAAAAAGGAAGAGAACCCAAAAAAGGTCTTATGAAAGTAGTGCCTTGGTTTAAAAAGAATATTTGGTCAAAAATCACAAATCAACAACATACGTTATAAAAGTTTTTCTTAACACAGACAAAAAGCGTTTTCGAATTACTTGGAGAAGACGCTTTACTTTTTTGATTTTTTATGTATAATAAAAGGTGCTTTATTCACTTTATTAAGGAGATTTTCATGACAAAACACTATGTTATTGGTAATATGACAGGCAATTCGATGGATGCTATTGATTTGGTTTTAACTGAATTTGATGGTGATAAAATGACGGATATTTGTTCTTTTTCAAAACCATACACCAAACAAATGCAATCCAAAATGGAAGCATTGCGTTCCAAAGTCGGGAACAAAACAAAGTCTGAAATTTTGGCTTTGCCTGAATTTAAAGCTATTCATGATGAATATATTCGTCAAGTTGCCGAATGTGTCAATGAAATGTGCAAAAAACATAAAATCGAAAAAAAGAAAATCTCCGCGATTGGTTTCCATGGTAAGACATTGGATCATAACCCGCCTTCCAGAGCAAAAGTTGAAAAAACAAAACCTTATACATTACAAATCGGTTCCGGTAAAATGCTGGCCGATTTAACGGGAATAAAAGTCATTTATGATTTCCGTTCAGCACCTTTGATGGCCGGTTTTGACGGAGCTCCATTGGTTCCGCCACACAATGCACACATTGCTGCATCTGAAGGTGATGGTTGCTACTATAATGGTGGAAATACTTCTAATTTTGCTTGGATTGTCGGTGGCGTTGCTCAAGTCGGTGCAGATGCCGGTCCTTTCAATGAATATGTAGATAACTTCATTCGTGATAATACACCGGACAGTTATGATGTCGATGGTAAGTACGGCAAAAAAGGTAAATTAAATAAAGACTTATTGCAAAAATGTTTTGATATCGGTCGTGATTACTATGAAAGGGGTTTACCAAAATCCGGTGATCCGCAATATTATCACAAAGACGAGGTCTTTAAAGTTATCAAAGATAAAAAAATATCCATTAACGATGCTGTTTATATATTGGAATATTTTGCGGCTTACATTGCTGTTCAGGCATTAACTTTAACAGACAAAAAAATCAAATTACCTCCTTTGATTGTTTTATTTGGTGGTGGATGGAAAAACCCAGTTGTTCGTGAAAGCTTTGATGCTTTATTGCGAGGGAAAGGGTATATTTTACCTGAACATAAAACAACTTTTGATGATTTCTTAAAGCGTTTCAAAATTGCTCCAACAGTTAAATATTCCAATTTTGGAGAAATGATGGAAGCGCGTTTGTTTGCTGATTTAGCTCGTTATAAACTGGACGAAAAGGCTTGGGAAATTCCGGAAATTGTGAAGGCCGGCAAAAAAGTCGTTTGCGGCGTTGTAGCCCGTCCGAATGCCAGACGTAAAACATATGATGATATGGTCAATTTGGCTGCAAAAGGTTGGCAATCCAATAGTTGATTTTCTTTTAAAGGAGTTTATTATGGAAAAAGATCGTTACATCGGTATTATGACAGGTAATTCAGATGATGCAATAGATGCGGTACTAACCGAAATTGGTGGCAATGGGATGACAGATATATACTTTTTTTCTGTACCTTTCTCAAGAGGTATGCAGAAAAAAATGGAGTACCTGCGTAGAAAGGTTCATGGTAAGACTCGTGAAGAGATTATGAATGTTTCTAAATTTATAGAAATACACGATGAATACGTTCGTCAGGTTGCTGATGCTATTAACAAAATGTGCAAAAAGTTTAACATTGACAAATCAAAAGTTTCTGCTATTGGTTTTCATGGTAAAACATTGGATCATAATCCTCCATCAAAAGATAAAGTGTCTCCTTATACTTTGCAAATTGGTTCTGGTCAAATGTTGGCTGATTTGACGGGAATTCCTGTCTCTTATGATTTTAGAAGTGCGTTTATTAAAGCCGGTCTTGATGCTGCTCCACTGGTTCCTCTACATAATGCACATATTGCTATTAAAGAAGGAGGGGCTTGTTTCTATAACGGAGGTAATACGTCTAACTTTGCTTGGGTCGTTAAAAACAAAGATAAAAATGCTACGGAACCTTATAAAGCGCTTTCTGCTGCCGATGCGGGTCCTTTTAACGAATTTATAGATAATTATATCCGTAGTAATACACAGGATAGTTGTGATCTTGATGGTAAGTATGGAAAAAAAGGCAATTTAAATAAAGAATTATTGCAAAAATGTTTTGATATTGGCCGTGATTACTATGAACGAGGTCTGCCAAAATCCGGTGATCCGCAGTATTACTATAGAGATAAAGTTTTTGATGCGATTAAAAAGTTAAAAGTTCCTTTTAATGATGCCGTTTACACTTTGGAATATTTCGCAGCTTATATTGCAGTTCAAGGAGTGACTTTAACACCGAAAGATGTCGTATTGCCAAGTCAATTTCTCTTGTTTGGTGGAGGTTGGAAAAACCCGGTTGTACTTAAAAGTTTTGAAGATTTGTTAGCTGGTAAAGGGTATGTTTTACCAGAACACGAAATTCAATTTAAAAAGTTTTTGAACAGATTTAATAAGGTGCCAACAGTCAAGTATTCCAAATATGGTAAAGCAATGGAAGCTCGTTTATTTGCGGATTTGGCACGCTATACAATTAAGGGTAAACCCTGGATAACACCGGAAAGCGAACAGGCAGGTAAAGAGATTTTTTGTGGTCGCTTTGCAAAACCAAATAAAGGACGTAAAGAATACACGGATTATATTAACGAAGCATGTTGTGGTTGGCAAGCTGAAGAAAAACAAAAAAACTTGTTGAGAATAAAAGAAGTGAAAGGCAAAATCAGATGAAGTTAAATTTGGTTGCAGCTCCTTCGCCGGATTTTGAAGACAGAAAAGATACCGTTCAATTTATTATTATTCATGCAACGGGTTGTAAGACATTGCAAGAAACATTTGATTGTTTGGCTCGACGTCACGTCAGTGCTCATTATGTAATTGATGTGGATGGTACGGTTTATGGTCTGGTCGATCCGGATAAGCGGGCTTTTCACTCAGGGGTATCTGATTGGGAAGGTTATTGCGAAAGAACAGGATTTAAAGGATTAAATGATGCCAGTATCGGAATTGAAATCCAATGTGGTCCTAAAGAAGTATTGGAGAACGGAGAAGTTTGTAAGTTCGATAATTTTTCCAATGATCAAATCGCATCATGTGTGGAACTTTGCAAACGATTAATGCGCATATACAATGTCAAGTTGGATCATGTCTTGCGTCACAGTGATGTTTCTCCGGGCAGAAAATATGATCCGGGTGAAACATTTCCCTGGGATATTTTCAAAAAAATGTTAGAAAAAAAATAACAATTTAAAAATGCAGGTCTTATTTAAGGATTCTTCGCATAAATCCGTGACATAAAGCAATTGCTAAAGCATCTGCCGCGTCAGGTGGTAATTTATCGGGCAGGGTAGGCATCATTTTTTTGACCATCATATCAACTTGCGGTTTGGCCGCATGTCCGACACCGACAACCATTTTTTTGATTTGGTTAGGTGTATATTCCGAAACAGGTATTTGATATAAAGCCGGTGTCAGCATGGCAACTCCGCGAGCCTGTCCCAATTTCAATGTTGATGTCGGATTGACGTTAACGAATGTTTCTTCAATAGCCGCTTCTTGTGGCGCATATTCTGTAATGATTTTAGAAAGAGAAGCATGAATTTGTGCTAACCTTTCCGCCAAAGTTAAATCCGTGTCAGCAGAAATAACCCCGGCCGCTACAAAGGAAATAGCAGAACCATTTTTATCAATGATTCCCCAACCTGTGTGACGAAGTCCGGGGTCAAGTCCTAAAATTCGCATTAACCGTTTAACTTTTCCAAAATTTCCGGAGCAATATCCGCATTTGTCGTTACGCGTTGAACATCATCATCATCGTTCAATGCTTCAATGAAGTTCATCAATTTTTCTGCTGTTTCCAAATCGGTAACAGGAGTTGGAACCAATACTTTCCAATCCAAACGGCAAACGGTCGGATCACCGAATTTGCTTTCCAAAGCAGCACGGACAGAAAATAAATCATCCGGATTGCAATAGATTGTGTGTGTTTCTTCATCGGATTCCACATCATTTGCACCGGCTTCCAAAATTGCTTCAAACATTGTATCGGCATCAGTTGTACTTGCCGGATATTCAATCAAACCGACACGTTCAAAGTTGAAAGAAACAGAACCTGTTTCGCCCATCGTTCCACCGCGTTTTGAAAATAAAGAACGTAAATTCGGAGCTGTACGAGCACGGTTATCAGTCAGTGCTTCCACAATAACGGCAACATTACCTGGTGCAAAACCTTCATAACGAATTTCTTCATAAACTGTATTATCTTCACCCGGAGCACCTTTTTTAATAGCACGTTCAATGTTGTCTTTCGGCATATTTTCCGCACGAGCTGCTAAAATAGCAGAACGTAAACGTGGGTTAGAAGCCGGATCCGGTAAACCGGTTTTTGCGGCAACTGTAATTTCACGAGCCAACTTTGAAAAGACGCGAGCTCTTGCTGCATCTTGTGCGCCTTTACGGTGCATAATGTTTTTAAATTGTGAATGACCTGACATAATGTAATCCTTTCCTAAAAATCTTCCAATCGTTTGGGCAATATATCACAAATCAAATTGCCTTGCAAGAAGGAAATGATAAAAATTTTTATGTTTAAGTGTTTTCTAAATGTGCTCCAAGACGAACAGGGCGAATTTCTTTGCATAACCCCGTTTCATCATCAGTTTCAACAAAAACAGCGCATAAGGTAGCTTCTTTTTCCGCTGGAATTAAACGATCCGGATTTGGAGTTGTAAATCGTGTTAAAGCTGTTTCGGTCGTCATACCGATAATGGAATAATAATCGCCACACATTCCGATATCGGTGATGTAACCCGTTCCTTTAGGTAAAATCATAGCATCAGCAGTTGGAATATGTGTGTGGGTTCCGGCAACCAAACTTGCCTTGCCGTCTGATAAAAATCCCATTGCCATTTTTTCGGAAGTTGCCTCAGCATGCACATCAACGATGATGGCTTGAACATCTTTACCCAATACATTTTCTTGATAAAACTTTTCCAAGAAAGGGAAGGGGGCTTCATTGTTACGCATGAATATCTGTCCCAACACCTGAATAATACCGATTTTTCTGCCGTCTTCCAAAGTGAAAATTGTTGCCCCGTGTCCGATGGTTCCTTCCGGATAATTGATAGGACGAATGATATCCGGATTATCATTTAAAACGGGAAAAATATCTTTCTTATCAAAAGTATGATTACCCATTGTAATGACATCAGCACCGGCACGTTTTAAAGCTTCAAACATCTTTGGAGTTAAACCAAAACCATGGGCCGCATTTTCTGCATTAACAACAATAAAGTCGAGCTGCATTTGTGCTTTTAATTTTGGTAGTTCCTTTAAAACTAATTCTCGTCCTGAACGACCGACAATATCACCTAAAAATAAAATTTTCATCTTCAAATCCTTTTTGGCAATTATAACATAAATATTCTACCTTTCAAGCTTTTTATTAACCTGTCATTTACTTTTAAAACACATAATACATATATGTTTATTTATCAAATAGGTGGATTCTATGCATTTGGATAAGCTTCGTAAGTTTTTATTGTTTTATATAATAGTTTTGATTGCTGGGGTTTTGTCTGTGCAACCCGTTGCTGAGGCCGCCCAAAGAAGCAGAGTAAATCAACGAAGTAGAGATGCGTATGCAAGGCAGAATTCTTATTACAGATCCAGAAACAGAGTACCATCACAGGAAAGAGCATTTTCTTCAAATTCTTATCAAAGGGTGCAAAGTTATTTACAGGCAAGAGATTTTAACGGACTGAAAGAAGCAGTTAAAAACGGGCTTACTTTGGAGGATACAAACGTACAGGGAGATACAGCTGTTTGTGTTGCTATAAAAAGAAGAGATTACATTGGTTTTAGTATGCTAAAATCTGTTGGGGCGAATTTGGCCCCTTCGTGTGTTAAAGAAATACCTGTAGAGGAAAGGGAAGCATTTATTGAAAGGTATACCGAATTAGGAGGTCGTCTTTCATCAGCAGCACAAGAAGGTATACTTTCCATATCTTCTTCCGATGTTGGTGCATTTATAACTGATTCAACTACCCTTGCAGTCGCCGGTACTATTGTTGGCGTTGGAGCTGTTGTCGCAATTGCAGCCGGTGGAGGCGGTGGTGGAGGCGGTGGTGGAAGTGGTAGCAGTGGTAACGGAGATGGCTCTAAACCGTCTGGCTCATCAGGTTATCTTCCTGATACTACTACACCAGATACGCCATCAACAACAGATAAAACAAAACCGGAATATTATACGACAAAAGAATTTACCAGTAAAAACTTTAAGAATGGGGTTAATTTTCTAGGACAGATTAACGCGCAATATGCTTATGCTACAGCAGCGGAAAATGGCCAGCCAGTAGCAGGAGAGGGAGCAATTATTGCTGTTATTGATGAGGGAACAGATACAACTCATCGTGAACTAAAAAATAATATCTTGAAAGATTCCTCTGGGAATGTTGTTGGTAAGAATTTTGATTATGGTCCTTGTATGAACGGAGATAAAACAAATTGTTGGATTACAGGCTTTTATTCTGATGGTAAACCTATCACTGTTCTTTATGGTGATACTTTTGGTGATGTACGGATAGCTGGGTATATTAAAGAAAGTGATCTTATTGTTACATGGCCACAATATTACAGTAAGTTTCCAAGTGACTGGGACTGGGACAAGCATAAAAATGATCCTAATCCGGTTTCAGAATCACAAGCCTCTCACGGAACTCACGTTGCGGGAATAGCAGCAGCAGCAAAAGATGATTATGGAATGCACGGGGTGGCATACAATGCAAAGATTATACCCATCAATGCCGGTATAGGATGGTATGCTCCAAATGAGACGTATTTTGAGGCCTTCAAATATGCGGCAGACAATGGAGCTCAAGTGTTGAATAATTCTTGGGGCGCAGAAGATGTAGTGATTTATTCGGATGCGATTACAACAGCTGCTCAATTTAATGAGGTACGAGGAAATAATTTGAAGTCAGCTATTGAATATGCAACATGGAGTGGCGATTACACAACCAGTGCGCATATTGCATCAAATCCGTCAATTGTTGTTTTTGCCGCGGGTAATTCAGGAAATGCAGGTGTACATCCTCAACCTACCATTGAAAATGGTGCTCCGACCGCTATTCCATCTTTGTTATACTACAAGGAAGACGGACAATTAAAGCGTTTTTCTTCCTTCCCGTCAGATACAAGCAGCATTGTTTCCAGTTTGTTTGTTACTGTTGTCAGTGTAAATTCATCTAACCAATTAACATGGTATACTCAGCGTTGTGGAGGAGCTGCTCGCTGGTGTATAGCTGCTCCGGGTGGTTATCAAACATCTTCCAATTCACAATACAATGGTATAATTTCTTCGGTTCCTGGCAATAAATATGATATGAAATCGGGAACTTCTATGGCTGCTCCGGTTGTAACAGGTGCGTTGGCGACTATTTTGGCCGCATCACCTTCCTTAAAACCGGAAGAAGCTGTTGAAATTATGTTTAAAACGGCAACAGATCTTGGTACCGCTGGTGTAGATGAAGATTTTGGTTGGGGATTGTTGAATCTTCAAGCCGCGTTATCGCCGGTTGGGACAACAAGTTTGGCATTAGGTGATACAACAACGGAAAATCAAGTAAGTTTTAGCGGAACACATCTTACAATGCCACGTATTTTTAATTATTCTCTTTTGGAAAAATTACCGGAAAATATTGTCATTTTAGATGAATATAAACGTGCTTTTAGTATCCCAACAACTTCTGTTATCAGAACGACATCTCATTCCGGGCAAGCTTTTGCAAACAATTTGCGTTCATTTACAAAATGGCAACGTCCTCAGACAGCAAAAATTTCGGATACTTTTGACATGCGTTTTTCCGAAAATCCTAAAGCTTTCAGTGATGAAAAGTTAAATGGAATAACTTTTGCTTTTAATTATCATAAAGACAGTATAAATGCGGATTTTTCCTTTACTCAAAATGCAAAAGAAGGTATGGAAAATTACTTTAATCAATCTTTGCTTAATCCGTTTACAACCAGTGCAACAGATGTTTATGCCCTGCAGAACAGTTTTTCTTTAAATAAGAAAATAAAACTTGGCTTTGGAGCCAGTGTCGGTAAAAATAACTTTTTTGACGGAAACGAAAGATTGGATTATCGCCACGAAAGAAGTGTTAAAACAGGGCAAATAAATTTAGATTATCAGCCAATTAGTTTTGCAACGATAAAATTAAGTAGTGGTATTTTGGACGAAGACGGTTCTTTGTTAGGTTTTAATGGTTTTGGTGGCTTGAAAACAGGCGATTCTCAAACATACTTTATGGGGTCTCAATTATCTGTTGAACCAATAAAAAAAGTTCGTTTATCAGCGGCTTATTATTACGGTTCAAGTAAGATGAAAAATGAAAGCAATTCTTTGATGCGTCTATCGAATGTTCAATCAGAAAGTATGGCTCTTAAGGCCGAATATCAATTTGATGAGAACATTTTGTTGGGGGCAAAAGGGGGATCTCCATTGCATGTTCGTAAGGGCAGAGCATTTTTTGATTTACCTGTCGGACGAGATGCTACGGAAAACAAAATTTATCGCGAACGCGTAACTGCAAGTTTAAAGCCCCAAGCAAAAGAATGGGATTGGGGTCTTTTCGGTGTTTACAATATAGATGCCTGGACGTTCCAGACGGAAGCGATGACACGCCTGCATCCGGATAACCAATCAAACACAAAACCGGATTATCGGTTAATGTTTTCGGTCGGTTTTGGTTATTGATATCTCAACGAGTATTTCTTTCTCTGAGGTTTGCCAAGATGTTAACATTTGACGAGAATTTTTGATAACTTCTTATCAGATTTCTCAAGGAAGGATTAAATCTTTCATTTGTTTCCTTCTGAATTTCTTGTTTATCCTTCGTAGTAACCTTTCCGTCCTTATTTTGTACTTCCATAGCTTTTTGTTTTTGGAACAATCTGCGTAAAGCACGGAGAATTGAAATTTCCCATCTTTCCTTTTCTTTTTCAACCTGATTTTGGAACAGCTCAGGATGTTCTCGGCGCATAATATTCATGTAAATATCAATTCTTGTTGGATTTTTCAATCGATCGGCAACTTCCTGTATGGACAAAGCAACACCTTCTTTTTCTTTAATTTTTTTGACTTCTCTCATTACGGCTGCTTCTTCCTTGGTGTATTGAGAACGATTGTAATAAGCTGAGACTTGTTGTTTTGCTTTATCAAAAGTCTTTTGAGCTTGTTCTATGCTTGCTAGCGCTGCTGCCTCTTCTTGAGGTGTCTTGGCATCTCGCTTAGCTTGCTTTGCTTTGTTAAGAGCAATTCCTGCTTCTTTCAGTTCCTTTTTAGCTTTTTCTACTTTAGCTTCACTTTGAAGATCTTTTTTCAACTGATTATCAAGAGTAGCTTTTGCAGAAACAACAACTTTGCTTGCTTCTTCTACATCTTTGTGTGCTTTCAGCTTTTCTTCCGGCGTTTTAGCATTATGTTCAGCTCTTATTGCCTCTTTTAATTTCTCTTGAGCATCTTCTAATTTCTTCTGAGCATCTACCTTTTCCTTCTCGGTCGTATTTCCTTTTCTTGACCGATTTTTGCGAGCAGTTTCTATAGAAGTGATAACTTGAGTTGCTTCTTCGATTTCCTTATCAGCTTTCAATATATCTTCCGGAGTCTTTGCATTACGTCTGGCTTCCTTTGCCGCTTTTAATTTTCTTTGTGCCACTTTATAATTGTGTACTTCTATTGAATGCTTAGTTGCCTTGTCTAATGCAAAAGTTTCTTGGGCAATCAAGTCCTTTTTCACTTCAGGATGTTGCTCTAAGTAGGCCGCTTCCGCGTACCTTATTTGAAGTGGTGACAAATCTTTAGAAGCTTGAATATCTGCCAACGTAATCGGTGTATCAAATTTGTTAGCAATCTTGCCCAGTAATTTATTTCCAACTGCTTTCACTTTTCTAGCATAGACAGGGTTGGCGTTTTCACCAAGTGTCGGTATACCAGCCACAGTATCTATCGTCTGAACAGGTCTTGCAGCCTGTTTTCTGTTTTCTTGAATAGCTGAAGCGATAATCGGAGCGGCAATTACTGCAACAACAGGCGCAATATCAATGGAGTGATCCTCCGCCTGTTTTTTCTTCTCTTCGATTTTTCTTTCATCATTCGTTTTTTCCAGAACCTCATCCATTTCTTTAAGCGTATTTGGTGTGAGATTCATATGATTATTCTTTACTGCATCAAGAATATTGGCTAATTCCGCTTTTGTTTTACTTGGAAGTCCAGAATCCCTAATTTTACCTTCTAATGTGTTAATCATCCAGAAGATCCATAATTTTCTGCTTTCTTCAGCTTCTTTGATATATTTTTTGCGAAGTTCTTCCCGCTTAGATGCATTTGTTTCTCTTGCTATACCATTTTCCTGTTCTTGAGTCAGTACAATAGGATCATTTTGAATGACCCGAAGAAAGACCATTTCTGCCGTGATTTCAGATATAAAGGAATCAATTTGAGCTTCGTCCATCATGTTCTTTCTCCTTCTATTAATGTACTCTTCTGTTGTCCAGTGCTCTTCTGACAGCCGGATTTACCTTTTGATGTGTTCTTCTATAGTTATCTCTATTTCTTTTTATTACACTCAGCAAGGCATTTCGCGTTTCTTTATCATGAACCATCTTTTTCATAACCGATTTTCCGCGTTGAGTTTGACGATCTTTTGATAAAGTAATACCTACACCAGGAAGCTTTCCACTCTCGATTTCCATAGCGATCGCTCCTTTTTCTTCAAAAGGTACACTCTGGCTATTAAGCTTTTTCTTTTGTTTAGCTAATTCTTTAATTAAATCTACTTTCCCAGATTTGAAATCATTTCCGGCCTTTGTGACTACACGGCTTGCATCTTCTTGATTCAGTTTGAAACCGAATTTTCTGTTTGCAAGAAGTAATTCATTTGCTTTTTTTACCATTCGGTACGCTATATCAATCAATGGCTTTAAGAGCATGTGCCATGGTCTGGCTTGCTTTTCTTGCTGGGTAGCCATTGCTTCTTCCATTTTTTGAATACCAACTTGCCGTTCGATCCGTTGTTCGGCTTCCTTTTGTTTTTGTTGGTTATCATAGATAATTCCGTTGTATTTTGGATTGTTATTTTGCGTCTGTTTCAATCTATGTTGTTTTTTTCTTTCTTCAAGGAGCGCCATTTTTCGTGTGTGTTCGACAACGCGAGGATCCAGTTCTTTCTCCGGTTTCCTTTCTATTCGTTGCAGTGTTCTTACAGGTACATCCATCATTTGAACACACTCCTTCCATTATTACATCTAAATGATACCATGAAAATAGCGTTTTGTCAAGAAAATTTTTGTTTTTCATAAAAAAAACGTTTGATTTTTAAAATCTTTTGTGGTAATAATACGCCAAAAGTTTTTTTACAATGATGTTAAAGGAGTTTGATATGGCTGACGATAAAGAAAAAATACAAGAAGAAACCCAGAAAATGTTGGTTAAGTGGAAATCAAAACGAGGAGCCTTGATTATGGCCTTGCACGAAATACAAGGTGCATTCGGTTACGTTCCTTGGGCTGCAATGGAAGTAACTTCTCGTGAATTGGACATTCCGATGGCACGAATTTACTCTGTTTTGACTTTCTACAATTATTTTAAACTAAAAGCCCCTGGAAAAGTCGTTATTTCCATATGTGATGGAACAGCTTGCCATATTAAAGGTGCTCCTGCCGTTATTAATGCGTTCAGAAAAGAATTGGGTGTATCAGAAGGTCAAACGACCGAAGATGGGTTATTCTATACGCAAATCGTTCGCTGTTTAGGTTGCTGTGGTTTGGCACCTGTTGTTGTTGTAAATGGTAAGACTTATGGTAAGGTTGCAGGTGTTGATGTGCCAAAAATCGTTGCTGAATGGCGTGAAAAAATGCAATCTGAGGAACAAGGAGTTTAAAAATGGCTGAATTAACACAAGATCAAATTGAAAAATTGAAAGCTTTGGGTCGCACTCAAAAGGAGAATTTACTCAAATTGGGTGAAGAATTTAAGGAACGTGTAAAAGATTACAAAGCATCCATTTATACATGTAATGCAACCAGTTGCCATTCCGGTGGGGCTGCCAATGTTATTGAAGCTTTTAAAGAAAGCTTGGCAACAATGGGATTGGACAAAGATGTTCGTATGGTTTGTACAGGTTGTATGGGTTTGTGCGCTTCCGGTCCGTTAGCTCGTGTCGAAATTAAGGGCAGAAAGCCTATGCTTTATGAGCACGTAACCCCGGATGTTGCTCGTATTATCGTATCCGAACATGTTGCACCGGCTTTAAAACAAAATGCAGATGAAGAATTACGTTTATCTGATTTCTTGAAAAAGAAAGAATTATCTTTGGATTTGCCGTTCTTCACAAAACAACGTAAGATTGTTTTACGTTTGTTAGGACATTCTGATCCGGAAGATTTGGGTGAATACATCGCAAACGGCGGATATCAAGGTTTAATGAAAGCCTTGACTATGAAACCGGAAGAAGTTTTGGATATTATTAAACGTTCCGGTTTGCGTGGTCGTGGTGGTGCAGGTTTCCCGACAGGAACAAAGTGGGAAATGTTATCAAAAGCACCATTGGTTGATGGCGAAAAGTTTATGGTTTGTAATGGTGATGAAGGCGATCCGGGTGCTTACATGGATTCTTGCATTTTAGGTGGTGGTTCTCATGCTGTTTTGGAAGGTATGATGATTGGTGCTTACGCAACGGGTGCAACTTCTGGTTGGTTCTATATTCGTGCGGAATATCCGTTGGCTATTCAACGTATGGAATTAGCAATTAAACAAGCCAAAAGGTACGGTATTTTAGGTCGTAACATTTTCGGTACAGACTTTAATTTTATGGCTGATATTCGTTATGGCGCTGGTGCTTTCGTTTGTGGTGAAGAAACAGCATTGTTGGCATCTTTGGAAGGAAAACGCGGTACACCGCATCCACGTCCTCCATATCCGACACAAAAAGGTTTGTTTGATAAACCGACCGCTATTAACAATGTTGAAACTTTGGCAAATATTGCTCCGATTATGGTCAATGGTCCGGAATGGTTCAGTGAAGTTGGAACAGCTACTTCAAAGGGAACAAAAGTGTTTGCTATTACCGGTAAAGTTAAACATTCCGGTTTGGTTGAAGTTCCAATGGGAACAACGGTTGGCGAAATGGTCAATGATATCGGTGGCGGAACAAGTTCTGGAAAGCCGTTTAAAGCGGTTCAAACGGGCGGTCCTTCCGGTGGTGTTATTCCGGCATCTGAATTGCATATGCCGTTATGCTATGAAGAATTAAAGAAAATCGGCTCTATGATGGGTTCTGGCGGTATGATTATTATGGATCAGGACGACAGTATGGTCGAAATTGCCAAATTCTATTTGGGCTTTACGGTTGATGAATCTTGTGGTAAATGTGCTCCGTGCCGTATCGGCGGATACCAAATGTTGCAGTTAATGAATAAAATTGCAGCAGGTAAGGGTACAAAAGCGGATGTTGTCAAGATTAAAGAAATCGGTAATGCAATGAGAAAGGCTTCTTTGTGTGGTTTGGGACAGACTGCTCCAAATCCGGTTTTATCTACAATGAAGTTCTTTAAAGACGAATATGATGCATTGTTGATTGATGGAAATGAACCGGATGAAGTAAAAGAAGATAAGCCTGTTACCGGTTGTACGATTAACATAAAGAATAATTAAGGAGTTCAGAATGGTAAAATTAACGATTGATTCTCATGTTGTAGAAGTTCCAGAAGGAACGAGTATTTTGGATGCTGCAAAATCCGTTCAAATTAAAATTCCGACTCTTTGTCATCATCCGGATTTACCTCCGACAGCTTCTTGCGGTATTTGTATCGTAAAAGTAAATGGCAGAATGTTACGTTCCTGCTGTACTCCGGTTACGGAAGGTATGGAAGTTATTACACGTGATCCGGATATTATCGAAGCACGTCGTACGGTTTTGAAATTGACTTTAAGCAAACACCCAAACGAATGTTTGACTTGTTTAAAGAATGAAACTTGTGAATTGCGCAAATTGACAGCCGATTTCGGTATTCGTGAAGATGAGTTTGAAAAAATTACTTGCTCTCGTGAAGAACAACCGACTGATGATTCAACAAAGAGTATTGTTCTTGATCCACGTAAATGTATTTTGTGCGGTCGTTGTGTTGAAGTTTGCCAAAATGTTCAGAATGTTTGGGCTTTGTCCATGTTGCAACGTGGTATTAAGACGCATATTTCACCGGCTGCTGATGAAAAATTGGGAAACAGCCCTTGTATTAAATGCGGACAATGTACAGCTCACTGTCCAACCGGTGCTTTAACGGAACGTGATGATACAAAATATGTTTGGGATATGTTACAAGATCCTGAGAAATTCTGTGTTGTTCAAATTGCTCCTGCTGTTCGTGTTGCTATCGGGGAAGCTTTTGGCTATAAACCGGGAGAAGTAACAACAGGTAAAATTTATGCGGCATTACGTCGTTTAGGCTTTAATGCTGTATTTGATACAAACTTCGGTGCCGATGTTACGATTATGGAAGAAGGAAGCGAATTTATCGAACGCTTTGTGAATGGAAAAGGTACGTTGCCTTTAATTACTTCTTGTTGTCCGGCATGGGTTGATTATATGGAAAAATATTACTCAGATATGATTCCGCATTTTTCCAGCTGTAAATCACCACATGAAATTGTCGGCGCGTTGGCAAAAACTTATTATGCTAATAAAATCAATGTTCCGACAGAAAAGATGCGTGTGATTTCCATTATGCCTTGTACAGCAAAGAAATTTGAAATTTTACGTAGTGAAGAAATGTTCTCTTCAGGTTTCCAAGATGTTGATGTTTCTTTAACAACTCGCGAATTGGCACGTATGATTAAACAAGCAGGTATCGATTTTATCAACTTGCCAGAAGAAGAAGCGGACAGCCCATTGGGATCTTACACAGGTGCAGGTACGGTGTTTGGCTTTACCGGGGGTGTTATGGAAGCTGCATTGCGTACAGTTCATGCTGTTGTAACCGGTAAAGAAATGCCAGAAGATGCTTTGGAAGTCACACCTATTTTGGGTATTGATAAAGGCATTAAAGAAATGAAGATGGATTTGAATGGCAAGGAAGTTCGCATTGCTGTTGCACATGGTATCGGGCACGTCCAAGCTTTGTTAGAAAAAGTACGTGAAGCAGAACAAAGAGGTATAGGTCCTTTATATCATTTCATCGAAGTGATGGCTTGCGATGGCGGTTGCATCGGTGGTGGTGGACAGCCTATGGGTGTTACGGACAATATTCGTAAAGCTCGTATGGAAGGATTGATGAACGATGATCGCAACTCTAAACAACGTTGCTCTCATTTAAATCCGGATATCAAAAAATTGTATGACGAATTTTTGGGTAGTCCGTTATCCGGTCGTTCTCGTCGCTTGTTGCATACGCATTATCAAGAAAGAAAGTTGTACAACAAGTAATACTTTTGAAATGTTGGAAAATCCCCGCCAGTTATGGTGGGGATTTTTTTGTGTTTTTAAAAAACTCGCATATTCTGATGTTTTGTGATTTAGTGAGAGAAAGGAGTTTAGAATGAAAGAAAACATTGATTCAAAAAAGATGGTTGAGTTTCAAAAATATACAAAGATATTAAAAATTGTTCTTGTTATATTAGCATTCTTAATGCTGTTCATCTGCAGGGAAATCATACAAAATGTAATTATGGCTTCAACATACGAGTCAATTTCTAACCCGTGGATAGATTATGCACTTTTAGGATTATTTTTAATTTTACTGCTTATTTTGCTTTTCTTTAGATTCTTTGTTTTGTTTGGATTGTTAATTACAGTGTTTATTGTAGGGTATATTATCGATTATGGAACTGAGACGCAGAAAGAAGACAATAATGTTGTTGCAATGTCTTTACTGACAGAAAATAACCCTTCATCAAAGGAAGGAAAATAAACGAATTTATTTGAGTGATTTGTTTTAAAATGCCTTTCAAATTGCCAATAATAAAAAATACTTTACCTTTTGACTTCTTTTTGATATAATTTGAAGCATGACAGAAAATGAATTAAAACGTCCGGAAATGAAATTTAATCCTGAACCTTTGAAGGAAGAGGATAAGTACAATTTTCTGCCTTATATTGACAGAGATGCGGGCATTTTACCTTCTGAAAAAAATAGTTGGAAGACAGATGAGAGAGCCGTTGCTTTTATGGAAGCTGTAAAGTCCGGTGAAACTTTATATGGAACAGACTGGAGTGGTATCAATTTAAAAGGTGCGGATTTATCCGGTGCTAATTTATCCGGTGTAAATTTGTCAAAAGCAAATTTAATGAATGCTAATTTATCCGGAGCTATATTGGAATGGACGGATTTATCATACGCTTATTTGGAAAATACAGACTTTTCAAATGCTTGTATGAAAAACACTGAAATGAAGGGTGTTTTCTATAAAAACTGTAATATAGATGGTGCTGATCTTGATGAAAAGACGAAACAGTACTTAAAATCTTTAGAATGGTTTTTAGAGAAAATAGAGATTGGTGAAATAAAATTGGATGAGATTCCTTTGGACCAATTGAACTATTTGGACTTGCGTACAATTGATATGAGTAAAGTTGAAATTCCGGAAGGTATTGATTTATCGGCAATTGTTTTGACAGGAGTTAATTTATCCGGTGTATACGTATCAAAAGGGCATCTTTTGAACATGGCCATGATGGAAAAGCAGAATATACGTGCAAAGTTAATTATGGAACGTTCACAAAAGACTTTGGATTTGATGGTGCGAAAGATCAAAGAGGAACGACAGGAAAAAGCAAAAGCCTTCGGCGAAAGAGAAAAAGCAAAAGAACAAAAAGTAAGAAAAAGTGCCTTAAAACAAGGGCGTCCACCTTTGAAACTAAAGCCAGAATCGTCAGATACATCTGACAAGAAGGAAACATCAGATCAGACGAGTCAGACAGGATCAATTAAACAGGCAGGGACACGTTCCTTGATGCGTCAAAACCGCAAAATAAGAGCTCCTAAAACCAACTTTAAGAAAAGGGCATAAGAATATGATGGTAACAATGGGATATGCCTTTGAACAACGCAGAAAAGCTTTAAGATATTTGTTTTTCTGGACATTTATCAGTCTTTTGATTTTTTGGGCGGTTCTTTTTGTCGTTTTGCCTTTTTCATATCAGGTAGGAAATGATTTTTCGAAGTATAGTGCAAGTGCTGCAAGAAACTTTTTTGAAAAGGCTATATCTAATCCTTTTTACGTGTGGTCAGAGTATGGGCGTTGGTTTTGGAACCTGTGGTTAAATGAGCCGCTTCATTATACATGGTCATCTTTTATCATGTGGCGACTGCCTATGTTACCTACGTTCCTGTTTTTGATGGCGTTTATGTACTTTTTGACATGCAATCCGTATGAATACAGTCCTCAATATTTCGGATATGGGCGAGAAGCACGGGCTGATGATATACGAAAAATGAAATTGGATAAAGGTAAATACTTGTATTTGGGAAACTTTGCAAAAATGGAATTGCGTTTACCGGATACAAGATCGGCTTTTTGTATCGGAACGCCTTGTTCCGGTAAGACAAACGGCGTTATTATTCCAAACATTTTAACGGCAGATAATGCCTGTTTGTTCATTCATGATCCGACAGGGGAATTAAGGAAAAAAACAAGTGGGTACCGTGCAACATTGGGACCTGTTTATAATATGGACTTTTCTTTGACGGATAAACCACAAGAAGGAGTGTATTATCCATGTTGGAACCCGTTAAATTCCGAAAATATGCCTCCCCAACACAAAGGTCGTGATAGCTATATCGATACATTAGTCGAATTTTTAATTCCTGAAGCTCCCGAAAAAGCAGATCCTTTGGTTCCGGATTCGCGAGAAGGAAGAGACCCTTATTGGGTAAAATCCGGCCGTTCCTGTTTGACGGGATTGACTATTTATGTAACAAATAAGGTGGAACAGGCAAAAGCTAATGATTATTTCGTTGCACGTTTGAATGATAATGCTTTAGATGAAGAAGATTTAAAAGTTTTAAAGAGTTATTATCAAGGAATGCAACAAACACCAGATGTTCAAGCTGCACTAAAGGCAATTGATGAAAAAAGATTGAATAAGTTTCTATATGTTCCGGTGGGGACATGGGATCCTTTGCCGCATAATTGGATTGGAAAAGAAGCTTCTTTCGGTATGTTGTTGGATTTATTAAGTAACTGGATGTTTAAAAAAACAAAGGAATTGCGTGCCAGACGCGATTCTGGTGATTTTAATGCTGCTTCTTTGGATGTATGGCAAGATATTTTGGATTCAATGGTCAATGAAGTATTCTTCTTTGGTTATAGCAGACGTGCTTTGTTAGAATTAAACCAAGTTTATTCATTGCCGGACAAACAACGTTCTTCCGTTTTATCTATGGCACAGAGCGGTATAGAATTGTTTAAAAACAGTTCAGTTCGTCAAAGAACATCTTCCAATGACTTTACATATAAAGATTTTAGAGGTGTAAAAGATGAGAAGACAGGGCAATACAAGCCTATTACGGTTTATGTGAGTAACGAGGGCGGCGCTGTTTGTTCTTTGTTTATTAATATGATTTCAGGTTATTTGATGGAACACGGACAAAATGAAGGCGGGGTTGGTCCTTATGCCGTAGAATTTATCCTAGATGATTTCGGACGGATGCCGAAACTTCAATCAATTGCCGATGGTGTAACTTTCGGACGTTCAAAAGGAAACGTGTATTTGGTTTGTGTTCAGGATTGGCATCAAATTTCTTCAAAGTATGGTGAAGATACAACAGACGTGATTTTAAGCTCTGTTGCGGCAAAAATTATTAAGCGTCAAAATAACACCGAAACAAGAAATAAAGTTACTGCCGGAATTATGCCTTATTCACGAATTGTTGAAGGTTCTCACGGTGGAGAGATTGGTTTTGGTAAGAATGTGAATCCTTTTGTTCGTAAGGGTGGATCCAAAATTATAAAGGATAATCCTATTGGTGGTAGTAGTATTATGAATATGGCAATAACAGACCAGTTGTTATTATATGCCGGGAATTATCATTTGCCAATTCGTGCCAAAACACCACTTTACTATAAAGATAAAAAGCTTTCAGCTAGAACACAAATACCGCCTGCAAATCCTATTCCGGAAGACTTAAAACATCGCAAAGAAAAGGAACATGCAACATATCTGGATATTCAGTTGGATGCTTGGAGTGATAAAAGTTGATTTTAAAACTTTTGCTCTTGACATATAAGGATGTGGCGGCTAAAATTACCGAATATTGAATGAAAGGATTGAAAATGACTCAAAGAGTAGTGGGTATTGTCGGTTGTGGCGTTATCGGAAGCGCTTTAAAGGCTTGGATTGAAAAGAATACAGAACATAAAGTTTTGGTTTCTGATCCACCGAAGGGTTTTAATGATGATTTATCACCTTGTGACGTGATTTTTATGAGCCTTCACGTTCCGACAGAACCGGATGGCAGTCAAGATTTGACATTGTACAAAAGTATTTTAAGAAACTTACCTGATAATACGCCGATTTTTATTCGGACAACAATATTACCGGGAACTTCTGCGGCCTTATCAAAAGAAACGGGGAAAGAAGTTTATTTTATGCCTGAGTTTTTAACAGAGCGTACTTCCATTTCAGATTTTGAAAATCAAGATATTATCTTTACTGCACATGTTGATTTGTTAAAGGAAATCTTCCCAAACAAGAAGTATCAGGTAATGTCTTCTGTTGAAGCTGAAATTACAAAATATGTTCATAATGTTTTTGGTGCGTTGAAAGTAACTTATTTTAATGCGGTTTATGATTACTGTCAAAAAATGGGGGCGGATTATAATACTGTGCAAAAAGGTGTTTTGTTAAGCGGTTACATTAACCCGACACATACATTTGTACCAGGACCTGATGGAAAGTTTGGTTATGGTGGTAAGTGTTTCCCAAAGGATGTAAATGCTTTTGCCCATGCAACAAGAGATGAATATTTGGGACAAATGTTGTCTGTAGTTCCAAAATTGAACGATATATTCAGAAATAAATAGTTTTATAGGAGTTTGAAAGATGATTGACATTAAATTAATTCGAGAAAATCCGGATTTGGTAAAAGAAAATATTAAAAAGAAATTTCAAGATAACAAGTTGGCTTTGGTTGATGAAGTTATCGATTTAGATAAGAAAAATCGTGCTGCAATCACACAAGTTGAAACTTTACGTGCTGAAAGAACAAGACTTTCAAAACAAATCGGTGCCATGATGGCTTCCGGTAATAAGGAACAAGCCGAAGAAATCAAAGCTCAGAGCCAAAAGATTGGTGATCAAATTGTTGAATTGGAAAAGGAACAGGAAGAATTCCAAGCTGAAATTACAAAACGCATGATGATTATTCCGAATATTATTGATGCTTCTGTTCCTATTGGTAAGGATGACAGCCAAAACGTAGAATTGGAACGTTTCGGTGAACCAAAAGTTCCTGACTTTGAAGTTCCATATCATACAGATATTATGGAGAGCTTTAATGGTATAGATTTGGATTCTGCACGTCGTGTTGCTGGTAACGGTTTCTATTATTTGCAGGGCGATATTGCACGTTTACATTCATCCATTTTGGCTTATGCACGTGACTTTATGATCAACAAAGGTTTCACATATTGTGTTCCTCCGTTTATGATTCGTTCACAGGTTGTTACCGGTGTGATGAGCTTTGCTGAAATGGAAGCTATGATGTACAAAATTGAAGGTGAAGACTTGTACTTAATCGGTACTTCTGAACATTCTATGATTGGTAAGTTCATCGATCAAATTATACCGGAAGAAAATTTACCTTATACTTTGACCAGTTATTCACCGTGTTTCAGAAAAGAAAAGGGTGCTCATGGTATCGAAGAACGCGGTGTTTATCGTATTCACCAATTCGAAAAGCAAGAAATGATCGTTGTTTGCAAGCCTGAAGACAGCATGGCTTGGTACGAAAAAATGTGGAAAATGTCTGTTGAATTGTTCCGTAGTATGGATATTCCTGTTCGTACATTGGAATGCTGTTCCGGTGATTTGGCAGACCTTAAAGTTAAATCTTTGGATGTGGAAGCTTGGTCACCACGTCAAAAGAAATATTTTGAAGTTTGCTCTTGTTCAACATTGGGTGATGCACAAGCAAGACGTTTGAAAATCCGCGTAGCAAGTAAGGACGGAAAGAAATATTTTGCGCATACTTTAAATAATACAGTTGTTGCTCCACCGCGTATGTTGATTGCATTTTTGGAAAATAATTTACAGGCAGATGGTAGCATTCATATTCCGGAAGTATTACGTCCGTATATGGGTGGACAGACCGAAATTCGAAAGAAATAGTAAGTTAGTTATTGACAATATAGGTGGTTTGAAGTAATATTCGTCTTAAGTTTTTATAAAAAAAGCTTGCATTTATTCTTTTTTTGATGTATAAATGCGAACTTATGATTAACAAAGTTTTTTAAATAAACTAAAAATAGAAGGAAAAAGAAAATGGCAACACCAAAGAAGAAAACGTCAAAATCTAAAAAGAATATGCGTCGTTCACACGAAGCATTGACGGCAAATGCAATGTGCGAATGCCCAAATTGTGGCGAAATGATGCGTCCTCATCACGTTTGTGAAGCTTGTGGTTATTATAACAAACGCGAAGTGATTGCTCAACCAAAAGCAGAGTAAGAAAAGTGGCTGACAGGCTTGTTATTTCCATCGATGCAATGGGCGGCGATAATGCACCTGAAAGTGTCATCGCGGGCGTGAAGTTAGCGCATGAGAAGTATCCGAATGTATTCTTTTTGTTATACGGAGATGAATCTAGGATAGAAGCTTTAGCGGAGCAAAATAACTTAGATAAACAAGCCTATCGTGTTTATCACACAACTCAAGTAATTAAGGCTGATGAAAAACCATCAAGCGCAGTTCGCTATGGTCGTGAAAGCAGTATGTGGAAAGCTATTTATGCTGTTAGAACCGGTGAAGCTTCTGCGGTTGTTTCCGGTGGAAATACAGGTGCTTTAATGGCTATGAGTAAAATTTGTTTGGGAACAATGGCTGGCGTTGATCGTCCGGCTATTGCTGCAGTTATGCCTACCGCAAAACATGGACAAGATGTTGTTGCTTTGGATTTAGGTGCAAATGCCGAATGTAACGCAACAAACTTGGTCGAATTTGCAATTATGGGTTCCGTTTTTTATCGGATTATTTATGGTGAACAAAACCCATCTGTTGGTTTGTTAAATATTGGTTCCGAAGAATCCAAAGGTCGTGAAGAAATTCGTGAAGCAGCACATATTTTGCGCGAAAATAAAGATAAAGTAAACTATCATGGCTTTGTGGAAGGTTTCGATATTGGTGCGGGAACGACTCATGTTGTTGTTTCGGATGGTTTTTCCGGCAATGTTGCTTTAAAGGCTATTGAAGGAACAGCTAGGATGGTTAAAAAGCTGTTTACGCACTATTCACAAAAATCAATCTTGGCTTATATCGGCATGCTTTTCTTTTTACCGACACTGTTGCGTTTGAAGAAAAGGGTTGATCCACGCCGTTATAATGGAGCTATGTTCTTGGGATTAAATGGCATCTCAGTTAAGAGCCATGGCGGCTCTGATGATGTGGGCTATTTCTATGCTGTTGAAACGGCTATTAATTTAGCTCAAAACGATTTATGCGATAAAATTCGCGTGAATTTGGAAGATGTTATTTTCTCTCCGGAAGATATTTTTAAATACTAAAATAAAAAAAATTAAATTATAGCTTGCTTTTTTTCTTTTTCTTTATATACTTAAAGAGAAAAGGTAATGTATTTTTTAAGAGGATAAAATGTCGAAAAATATTACACGTGCCGATTTGGCTGATGCTGTTTTCCGTGATTTAGGGCTTTCTTTTGCCGAATCGGAAAAGTTGGTTGATGAAGTTTTTGAAGAAATTACAAAAGCTTTCGAACGTGGCGAAGATGTTAAGTTGTCTTCTTTTGCCAGTTTTTATTTGAAAAAGAAAAAAGCGCGTGTTGGACGCAATCCCAAAACAGGTAAGGAGTATGAAATTACTCCCCGTACCATTTTGTCTTTTGTTGCTTCCAGAAATATGAAGAGTGAAATAGCTGAAACGAAACAGGAGAAATAGCGTGGCAGAGGGGGCTGTTTATCAATCAATTTCAGATGTAGCAGCGTTGTTAAATGTTCCAGCGCATGTGTTGCGTTTTTGGGAAACACAATTCATTCAAATTAAACCTGTTAAGCGCGTTGGTGGTCGTCGTTATTATCGTGCTGAAGATGTTACTTTATTACAGCAAATTTATGACTTACTTTACAAAAAGGGTTATACCATTAAAGGTGCTCAGAAATATCTAAAAGAAGTGGGTAAAAAGGGAATAATCGATTCTCAAAAACAAGATAAAAAAACTGTTTTTGTTAATGAAATGCGTTCTGTACGTGATTATTTAAAAGACTTCTTGGATTAGGAGGGAACCATGCAAGAAGAAAAGTTTACCTTAAAAAACGGGAAAGTTGTAACTATTCGCAGATTGCGGGCGACAGATTATGAAGCCGCAAGGGACTTTATAAGACAATTTTCAACAGAAAGCATTTTTACACATCAATATCCTGGTCAACCGGACATAGACCGTAAAAAAAGCGAAGAGTTGTACGAGCGTGAAGATAATTGCTTTATAGGAGCTTTTGAAAACGGCGATCGTTTGGTTTCAATTGCTAATTTTAGAATAGATAGACCAAATCATCCGTGGGCTGGTCGTAATTGCGGTTTTGGTATTTCGACTTTGGAAGAGTATTGCAGTCAAGGACTTGGTACTCACTTGATGTATTTATTAGAAAAAGAGGCCAGAGCTAAAAATATGCACCGTATTTATGGCTCCGTTCGTGCTTTAAACAGGCGTGCAATTGCTTTATATTTAAAATGCGGCTTTCAAATTGATGGTCTTTTTAAAGAAACAGCTTTTATTAATGGTGAATGGCACGACGAATATCATATCAGTAAAATTTTGGAAAAATAATCGTGGAATTTCCGACTTCTTTAAAAAATGCTTTGAATGAATATGCAAATCAATGCTCGCTTGCGGATTTAAAAAAAGCGGCACAAAGTGTTAGTGAAGTTTACCGGGATACTAAAAGAAGCGGTCAGCCTTTGATTTCAAACGATATGGAAGTTATGGCCTACGCCTTATCACGTATGCCGGCAACTTTTGCGGCAGTATCAAATATTTTAGATAAGATAGACCAATGTCAAACAATGTTAGATATTGGAGCAGGGACAGGAGCTGCAACTTGGGCAGCTCTTGAAATGGGAAAAGCAAAAACAGCCATTTGTTTGGAAAAAGAAGATAAAATGCGGACATTAGGTTCTGATTTGATGAAAACAGAATATCCGTCTGTTGTGTGGAGAGCATTTGATTTAAAGACAGACACATTGCGTCAGAAAGCAGAATTGATAGTTTCTTCCTATGTTTTAAATGAACTGAACAAAGAAGATCAATTAAAAGCGGCCGAAAAACTATGGCAAGGAAGTGAAAAATTTTTGGTTATTATAGAGCCAGGAACACCGGTAGGTTTTGAAATTATAAATCGGGTTAGGTCATATTTAATCGTGCAGGGGGCTTTTGTTGTCGCACCTTGTCCACATAATAAGAACTGTCCTTTGTCCAAAGGTGATTGGTGTCACTTTACGTGTCGTTTAGCACGTAGTCAAATCCATAAAATTTTAAAGGGAGGGGAAGCGGCATATGAAGATGAGAAGTTTTCTTACATAATTTTATCCCGTAAACCCATTAACATAGCGTTTGCACGTATTTTACGCCATCCTGATATCGAAAAGGGGAATATTGGCTTACAATTATGTACCCGTGACGGATTGCAAAGCAAGACAATAACACGCAAAGACAAACAGCTATTCAAAGCCGCACGTAAATCCAATGCCGGTGACGAATGGAACGAATAATCCTAAAGTAACTCGTTTTGCTTCAAAGCAGCTTCAATGAAGGCTTTAAAAATCGGCTGTGCAGCAAATGGTTTGCTTTTGAATTCAGGATGGAATTGTCCGGCAAAAAAGAACGGATGATCCGGAATTTCTATAATCTCAGGTAATAAACCATCCGGTGATTTTCCGGATATGATAAAGCCTTTTTCAGCCAATTTTTCTTCCCAAGAAATGTCCATTTCATAACGGTGACGATGACGTTCTTGTATAACTTTTGCACCATCATAAATTTTGCTTGCTAAAGAACCATCTTTGATAACACACGGATAAGCACCCAAACGCATTGTACCGCCTAAATCACCATCGTCCGGACGAATGGATTTAATACCGTCTTTTTCCCAAACTTTCATACGTGTGATAACTGGTGTACAATCTTTTGTAAATTCCGTTGAATTTGCATTTTCAATACCAAGCAGGTGACGACATGCTTCTACAACGGCCATTTGCATTCCCAAACAAATACCGAAGAAAGGAATCTTTTTTTCGCGCGCATATTGAATAGCACGAATTTTACCTTCTATACCGCGATTGCCAAAACCACCGGGTACCAAAATACCCTGTAAATCGTTCAAACGTTCAGCAAAGGTTGCATCGTCCATGCTTTCCAAACTTTCGCTTTCAATCCATTCAATATC
The DNA here is from genome assembly GCA_017962565.1 of Alphaproteobacteria bacterium. Lineage (GTDB taxonomy): Bacteria > Pseudomonadota > Alphaproteobacteria > CAAHEQ01 > UBA3637 > CAAHEQ01. The sequence goes on from JAGCVC010000010.1 coordinate 37,000, forward strand.
GACTTTCGATTTATTAGCAATACCGGCGTGAACTAAAGCTTCTTTCAAGGATTTATAAGTATCCAACATTCCGCAATATTTGCCGATAACGCCGATCTTAACCGTCTTGGTGAAATTATTCATTGTATCGATAATATCATGCCATTTTTTCAGATCAGGTTCAGGAGCATTTTCCAACATACCAAAATGCTTTAACACCTGAACATCCAGTCCTTGTGCATGATAGGAAAGGGGAATCTCATAAATGTTTTTAACATCCAATGCTGCAATAACGTTATCTGCACTGACGTTACAGAATAATCCCAATTTACGGCGTTCATCAGAGCCGATATCTATACGACTGCGACACAATAAAATATCAGCCTGAATACCGGCTTCAAGCAATTTCTTTACGGCTTGTTGTGTCGGTTTTGTCTTTAATTCGCCCGAAGATTCAATGTAAGGCAACAAAGTCAAATAAACAAAACATACATTTGCTCTGCCTTTTTCATTTGCAAATTGTCGAGCGGCTTCCAAGAAAATGGTGCCTTCAATATCACCGACTGTTCCGCCGACTTCATACAAGACAAAATCTTCATCTTTTAAGTCTGATTCCAAGAATGCTTTTGCTTCATTTGTTACGTGCGGAATCATCTGTACGGTTGCGCCCAAATAATCACCGCGGCGTTCTTTACGTAGAACAGAATCATAAATCTTTCCACCGGAAATACTATCCGTTTTATGGCATGATATACCGACAAAACGTTCGTAATGTCCCAAGTCCAAATCTGTTTCCGCGCCATCATCTGTAACAAAGACTTCACCGTGTTGATAAGGGCTCATTGTACCCGGATCGATATTCAAATAAGGATCCATTTTGCGCATACGAACTTTATATCCGCGCGCTTGTAATAAAGAGCCAATAGCGGCGGAGGCGATACCCTTTCCAAGACCGGAAACGACACCCCCTAAGATAAAAACATATTTAGTCATTTTACAGATTCTCCATAACTTGTTTTTTCTATTCTTACTCGAAAAGGAAAAATAGGTCAAGGAAATAAAAATTTTTTTTACGCTATCAGTTGTTATTCGTACTTTCTATCTGAGCAACAGAAGAATTTTCAATACTGATATTTTCTGAAACGTCTCTCAGACGGCGTTCAATAGCGCGTGTTCTGGTACCAGCTTCATCCAGGACTTTGCCGGCAGCATCAATATTCTTTTTGACTTTATCTACCCAATCGGCATATTTGTTGAATTCATTTTTAGCTTCTCCCAAAGCTTGCCAAACTTCACCGGAACGTTTTTGAATAGCAAGCGTGCGAAAACCCATTTGCAAACTTGTTAAAAAAGCACCTAAAGTACTTGGGCCTGTGATGGTAATTCGGTATTTTTTTTGAATTTCGGAAGAAAGCCCCGGTTGGCGCATGACTTCTGCATACAGACCTTCCGTTGGTAAAAACATAATGGCAAAGTCGGTTGTCTTAGGAACGTCAATATATTTTTCTTCGATTCGTTGAGCTTCTGTTTTGATTCTCTTAGCCAATTCAACAGTGGCGCTTTCCACTCCGGCTGCATCGGCTTTTTCACTGGCCGCAATCAATCGTTCATAGTCCTCGTAAGGAAATTTTGAATCAATCGGAATTAAACCATCCGGCAAGCAAACAGCATATTCAACAACACCGCTTTTGATTTGGGCATTTTTAATGTATTGATCGGGGGAAAGCATTTGTTCCAACAAAGCACCTAATTGAATTTCGCCCCAAACACCACGTGTTTTGACGTTTGTCAGTACCCGCTTTAAATCACCGACACCCATGACCAAATTGTGCATTTCACCTAAGCCTTGATGTACTTTTTCCAATCGTTCGGAAACTTGTGCAAAACTGGCCCCTATTTTGTTTTCCAAAGTTGTTTGAAGTTTTTCATCGACTGTAGAACGTACTTTGTCCAACTGACTTTCTACGGACTTACGAATTGCTTCGTTAAAACCCAATAAAGATGCGTTCAATTCTTGCCGTAATAAGCCGGTATCTTCTTTTTGTCCACGTTCAATACGTTCCAATTCATTTTGAATGGGGCTTTTACCGGATATTTTAATCATTACAAAAATGACCAAAACTAAATTAACAACCAAAATTGCAGTGAGTAAAATCAGATTAATCGACATTTTTTTTATTCCTTTTCTTTTTCATAAGAATAAACTATTTTTTTTGATAATTAAAGAAAAATTTATGCTTGACTTTTCTTTTTTTTCTGCACACACTGTTTTATGCAAATGGAGGTATCATGAATATTTTATTGTTGAGATTACTCATTTTATTTTATGTTTGTGGATTGTTATTTTTGCTGATAAAGCTGATTTCTTCAGATTTAGCAAAGAACAATCGGCGTTTTTTAGCGATTATTTTATTTCCGATATGTTTGGCATCATCGGAAGGTCGTGCTTATTTGAAAAAAATTGCAACAGGAAAGGAAAGTAAAAAATGAAAATTTTGGGAATTGTTTCAGGGAAAAACCTGACTCTTTTTATTGTATTGGTTGTTTTGTTTTTGGTCGGTTCAATCTCCTTTATGGGATTTAGCCAAATTGACGCAGGTTATAGAGGTGTTAAGTTAACTTGGGGAAAGGTCGTTTCGGACTCTTTGCCGGAAGGGCTTTATTTTTATAATCCTATCAGTACATCTATGGTGGCAATTGATACACGTTTACAACGTGAAAGAATTCAATTGGAAACCTACACAAAAGATATTCAGCAAGCCACAATGAAACTGACGGTTAACTATAATATTGATCCGACTAAGGCACATGAACTTTATCAACGAATTGGTTTGGCTTATCAAAATACATTGATTGAACCAAACGTTTTGAGCGCTGTAAAGGATGTTGTAGGTAAAGTTGAAGCTGATAAGTTCATTAATAATCGTGAAATCGTGACACAAGAAATCAAGGTGAAAATTTCGGATATTTTAGCTCCGTCAAACATTATTGTACAAGAAGTTGCTATTGAAGATATTTCCTTCTCTTCCGCTTTCGAAAGTGCTATTGAAGCAAAACAAATTGCGACACAGGAAGCTATTAAAGCACAAAATGAAACAGTTCGTGTAACCGAAGAAGGAAAACAGCAAGTTATTAAGGCAAGAGCTGAATCAGATTCACAAAAAGCGGCTTCAGATGCAAAAGCTTATGCTATTAAGGTTGAGTCAGAAGCAAAAGCAGAAGCAACCAAACAAATCGGTTTAGCAGAAGCTGCTGCTATTCGTGAAAAAACAAAGGCATTGTCCGAAAATTCAAAGTTAATAGAATTAACAAAGGCTGAAAAGTGGGATGGTAAGTTGCCGGAAAATATGTATGGTTCTGTTCCTCTTCCATTCATTAATTTAACGAACAAATAATTTTTTGTTTTCTAAAAGAAAAACGCCCCCAGAAGAGGGCGTTTTTTTACTACATTCGGCATATATTTATAAATAAGATCACTTATCTTCTATCTGCCATCGCTGCAGCTTGAAATGCTTTTCTTGCAGCTTCTCCTTCCGGTTGTTTGAAATAAGCTGCTCTTAACACTTCAAGTCTGTTAATTGCAACACGGTTATTGAAGAAGCCCCATTCGTCATTTGTATCAGCTCGTTCTTCTTCAGCAACTTCATCACCAGTAATTTTAGTTTTTCTTTTCTTTACAAGAAATTCCATGACTTCTCTTGTGGGAGCCTCATTCCAGAGTGCTTTCCAATTCTCTTTAGAAGATTCAAAGTTATAGCCGGCTTTGGCAGCTTCTCCCAATTTTTCCAAGTTACCATCTTTAACGGCTTGTAAAACGTCACTGTCTGTGATTTTAGCTTTAAGAGCACTCTTTTTTTCTTCTACGGCAGCAGATCTTGCTTTCAGTTCTAAAATTTTAGGGTCTTGTACATAATAAGAGGATTCCGGTAAGGATGTATAGAATACTTTTTCAATAGCTGGAGGTTTGATGGCAGCATTCTTCTGAAACAGATCCAACATTTTTTGCCGTAACTCACTATTTTCAATAGTTTGAGCGCGTTCTACTGCACTTAATCCGCCTTTTCTCTTTGCATTTACATCAAGTGTTTTCCCACACGCTTCTGCAACTTTAAACAATTCTGCCACTTTTTCATAATTTTGAGAGGCAACTGCTTGTCTGAATTCGTGTTCTATTGTTCCTGGCTCTTTCGCTGCTAAATTAAACCAGTCTTCTTTATTTTTGGTGCAATCATATAAAGACTTTGGAGGATACACTCTATTATCGTACGTCAACTTATAGCCATTTTCTTTAAGAAGAATAAGATCCTCTTTTGTCAGATTTGGTTCCGGATTTTTCAATGCATTCTCCACTATATTGCCTGCTACGGCTTCAACAGCTCTTTCTGGTACTTCTTTACAATTAGAAGTCACAAAATGAAAAATTTCGGCAGATTGAGCAAAGGGCAACGCTTCAGCAGATGCTTTTGCGAGCGAATCTCTATCCATATGATTTACAAAATATCTTAAAGCATCTTTATCACTGCTAATGACGGCTTCTTTAAAAGATTTAGAAGGTTCTTCTTCTTTAAAAGGTGATGAATCCAAGAAAACAACATTAAATTCACCTCCATTATTATTTTCAACTTCTTTAGAAGGTGATGACGGGGGGATAAAAACATCATAATTATCAAACTTAGATTTATCGTATTGTTTAAGTCCTTCCGCGTTAGCTTTTATAACTTTTTTAAAAGCTTCTTCTCTGCTCCTGCGCTTAAATACATCAAAAATTCCCATTGTTCAAACACCTCCATTTCTTTAACTCACACTTATATTATAACTTGTATCTACAAAAAAGTAAATAAAAAACTTCTTGCAAAAATCATTTTTGTAGTGTATAAAATGAATGAAGCGTTGATGCTGCGACACAGCGGAGCTGGGAGAAGAAAGGACTTTCGTCTGATTAGAACTCCTCGGGTGCGCCCGAAACAGCGCGTTTTGAGGCGGTTTTTATAAAGCCGTAAAAGTAAGGTGGCACCGCGAACGAAATTCGCCCTTACACTTGGAACGAAACAAAGGAAAAGCTTTAATGAAAAGACTCTTGATTTTGTTACTGTTTTTATCAGCCTGTTCTTTGAATGTTGGTAGGGAGGAAGATTCTATGCAGATTGTGTTAGAGAATCTATCACCTGTTGAATGTTCTTTGTTGAAAGACAGAGAATATTTAAAATGTGAATCAACTTCTTGTAATGCAGAAAAAAAAGAGGGCTATTGTATTTTGAAGGAAGATGTGATTAAAAATATGTCTTGCTCTGATCAAAAATACGATGGTTTTGTTCGTGATGAAAATGGTAAACTGATAGGTATTGTTGCTTGTGGGATACTTTATGATCCCTGCGGTATCTGTCTTGTAGAGTCCGTAGTTAAAGAAACAAAAAAGGAAAACTAAAATGAATATATACAGAACTCATAATTGCAACGCCTTGCGTGCAAGTGACGCAGGCAAACAAGTTTGTCTATCCGGTTGGATCTTATCCAAACGCGATCACGGAAATTTGTTATTTATCGACTTGCGCGACCATTATGGAAGAACTCAGTGCGTAGTTAATACAGAAAATCCACACTTTGAAGCATTGTCCAAATTGCGTGTGGAAACGGTCGTGAAAATTGAAGGAAAGGTTTTAAAACGTGACGCAGAAACAATTAATGATAAATTGCCGACCGGTGAAATCGAAGTTGCAATCGAAAACTTTGAAGTATTAGGTGAAGCTGCTGTTTTACCGTTTTCTTTGACATCAGATGAAAGTGATTTGTCCGAAGAACAACGTTTGACTTATCGTTTTTTGGATTTGCGTCGTGACAGACCTCATGCTAACATTATATTACGTAACCGTTTTATTCAATCGTTGCGTCAGAGAATGTGGGCTCAAGGTTTTATGGAATTTCAAACACCGATTTTGACATCATCTTCTCCGGAAGGTGCACGTGACTATTTGGTTCCATCCCGTGTTCATCCAGGTATGTTTTATGCTTTGCCGCAAGCACCTCAGCAATTTAAACAATTATTGATGGTGTCCGGCTTTGATAAGTATTTTCAAATTGCACCATGTTTCCGTGATGAAGACAGTCGTGCGGACAGAACGCCGGGTGAGTTTTATCAGTTGGATATGGAAATGAGTTTTGTTGAACAACAAGACATTATGGATGTTATGGAACCTGTTGTTTTGGGTGCTATACAAGAATTTGCACCGAATAAAGACTTTTCTGATGAACAATTCCGCCATATTCCGTTTGAAGAATCTATGCTGATTTATGGAACGGATAAGCCGGATTTGCGTAACCCATTGATTATTAAAGACGTTACGGAAATTTTCCGCGGTTCTGACTTTGGTATTTTTGCTTCTATGGTAGAGCAGGGAGCTTTTGTTCGAGCAATTAAAGCTCCGGGTTGTGCTGTCAAACCGCGTTCTTGGTTTGATAAACTGGGCGCTTGGGCAAAAGATGAAGGTTTTGGTGGATTGGCATATATTTCTTGGACAGAAGAAGGTGCAAAAGGCCCTGTTGCCAATAAATTGTCACCAGAACGCGTGGCTCAAATTGCCGCTACTTGTGATGCAAAAACAGGGGATGTAGTGTTCTTTGTTGCCGGCAAGGGGCAAAAGACGGCTAAATTTGCAGGTTCTGTCCGTACAGCCTTGGGAAAAGAATTGGGATTGATAGACAAGAACAAGATTATTTTCTGTTGGATTACTGATTTCCCGTTCTTTGAAGAAAATCCGGATACACACCAAATTGAATTTTCGCACAACCCGTTCTCGATGCCTCAGGGTGGAATGGATGCATTGCTTACTAAAAATCCGTACGAAATTAAAGCATATCAATTTGACTGCGTTTGTAACGGAATTGAAATTTGTTCGGGTGCTATTCGTAACCACAGACAAGATATCATGGTTAAAGCATTTGAAATGGCCGGCTATGGTAAAGAAGTCGTTGAAGCCAAATTTGGCGGTATGTTAAATGCTTTCAAATATGGCGCTCCTCCGCACGGTGGCTGTGCTTTCGGTGTTGATCGTTTAGTGATGCTGTTATGTGGAGAAGAATATATCCGCGAAGTTATTGCTTTCCCATTCAACCAGAAGGCGCAGGATTTGTTGATGCATGCACCGGCACCGGTAACGGAATTGCAGTTGCGTGAAGCTCATATCAAGTTGCGTAAGGAAAATCCGACCGCTTAATTGTTGAAAAATAAGATCCACCTCTTGACTTTGATGTCTGGAGGTGGTTTTTTATACAAAAGGCTTGCATAGATGTCGTTTTTTATGTATAGAATAAGAAAAAGAAGAATTTAATCCCCAAATGAAAGGGTAAAAAAATGATAAAATTGCATAGAATAAAAGAAGCCGGTCGCAGTACGCTAGAAATGTTGGGAGTATTAGCGATAGGAGGGTTATTGATAATCGGATCGGTATGGGGGATAAGTATTCTGCTGAATAATCATCGAGCAAATGCAATATTGGCGGACGTGGCTACGTATCATATGACG
>JAGCVC010000011.1 GCA_017962565.1 Alphaproteobacteria bacterium
CATTTTGACGATATCGAACCCAATAATAAGACTGATTTTATCATGCTTTATTTTGCGGCTTGCCGTTCTTTGCGAGAACTTGAATCAAATGTGCGTTACAGACAAAACGGATGCCTAACCTGTAAACAGGCATGGTTATTCCGTCGCATCCAGCACAAATTATCCCAAATGGCAGCATTATGGAAAACCAATAAATCAAAAAGTTAACAAAAATCGTCAAAGACGTCGCCACCAGTCCATTCGTATCCACGCTCCACAGTGAAATATTTCTCCGCACCATCGTCTGTAAAAAAACTTCCTCTGGATTCGTGATAATATATGCTAGAATTTTTATCATACGTTATTTTTGCTAAAGCATACCCTTTAACTGCAGATTCTGAGTCAAAATACGTCATAACAAATATAGCATCTTGTTCTTTATTCCAGTCTGCTTTTATAACTTTTGATACTCCATAATCGTTTTTGGTAAAAACAGAATCAGCCGTCAATTTATCTAAATATTCTTGCAAAGGATTTTTACCTGGGCTTTCGGGACACAATGGAAATAGACAGGGTGTTCTCCAATCGATCTGTATAACATTTGGGGTTAAAGCTTGAACTTTTATTTGTTCTTCATCCTCATATTGTTCATCATTTTTTTCTTGTCCATTATTAAATACCCATTCCCCCATTTTGCCTTTACCCGTTGGGACACTATCTTCTTTCGCCCACTGCTCCAACTTTTCTTTGCATATTTGCGCTTCTTTAGGCGAAACGGTTCTCATCCATACAAAATTTGGATCGGCTTTACTATCACCCAACAAAGAAGGATTGGCAAGAAAAGCCTCTATGCTACCACAAACCAAAATTACTCGTCTTCTGGTAATAGGATTAGCAAGTATGTTTTCTAGTTTGGTAATCCAGTGCAAATTTTCTGGTCTATTATTACAACGGTTAGTATCTTTATGATCAACAATATGTTGGCTCGTTGGTGCTGAACCATGAAAAGCTGTTGCCACAATTCTATGGACTTGCTCTGTGCAGAAAACCATGTATCCTTTTGGCCCCTTTGTACCAAACGTCCATATTTCATCATTTTTTCGTCTGATTTTTCCTGGCCTTACATGACGCATTATTGCTCCATTATTCCGAACAGAATACGTTTCACCTTTGTAGACACATTGTTTTTCTTGGTCAAAAAAATCATTTACGCCGATCATTGAATTATTCCACACAGCATTAAAACTCAATCTTTGCTCTTTCTGCTTCTCGCCCATAATCTTCAGCCATACTGTCTAGTATTTGGGCAGTATACGGATAAGAAAATCTTATTTTATCAGCATCGTGCTTATATTTGGCAGCTTTTTCAATCCAATATTGGTCTGGATTCTTAGTATCTACTGTTCGTACTCCCAAAGAATTAAATTTACCAATAACAAATCCATCACGCAAATCTTTGTCATAAAATTTTTCTATAATGTTTCTGACATACTTGACCGGCCACACATTATCATCTTTATCCACTAAAGTGTTTGCAGACAACATGCTACCTATTTTTTGCTTTGCACAGCGTTTTATATTGGCATCAGATATACGTTCAATTAAAATATCCGCTCCATTCATCCAGTTGTTCAAATTTTCTTCACCCTGAAATGGAAACATTTTATCCATTTTCATATATAATTTTAATGCTAGATGTGCAGTATTTTCTGCTTGTTGTTGTTCCTCCTTTGTTTTATTGATCAGATCTTCTTTCTTTGTAAAAGTGGCCTGTATTATTTCTAAGAAAAACTCCGGATCTGTACGCAACCGATGTTCTATTGCAATTGGCTGCAAACTACAATAGTCATCAAACAAAGGAAAATACGCCAATTCTAATTGGAACAAGACATCCATCTCAACGTCTATATCAACCCTATCCTGCAAGATTTTGAATAAATCCGGCAAATGATGACTACTTATTACATCTCGTATGACATCTTGTTTTTCTAATGCTCCTTTTAATATGAATATTATATCATCCGTTTTAATTTTATCTACACGAGAACCGTATTTTTGCATAATTATAAGATGAAACATACAAGCATAATTGTCGGTTTGTCTGAGCTTTTGCATTGCAAATTCATATTCTTCATCTGACGATGTATATATCGACTGGACATTTTTCCAATACAGATCCGCCTGTCCTTTTTCATTTAACCAATCCCAATACTCTCTACCTTTTCTTATAGAACATAATAATATTTTTTTATAATCATCACTCCACGAATTGTTATATATCCTATCCACGTATTCTTTGCCCCTAAAATTGAAAACGCTCACAAAGAAAGCAGCCTCAAAATTTCTGATTTTCTCATTATTTGTATTTCCTTGTGTTAATATCCCACTTATATCTTCTTGTGCAAAATCAATATAACCAGATTCCCATCCCAACAAATCAGGATTATCAATTTGTTCTGCAAAAGATAGCAACGCCCCGACTCCCCCAAAAGAAAATACAGCCTTTATAGCATGTTGTAATTCCACATTTGGTTTACCATCTAAATTTCTATAGTGCCACCCCATCTCACTTGAAAACATATACGCATATTTATCAAGAGGATTACTTATGTTTATCTTCTCTATGATACCTTTTAACTTTGGTGCTTTTACATCATATCCCCATTTTGCTTTTGTTTCTTCGTCCATTCTATCGTTGAACATAATCCAATTTGTTAGGTTTTTATATATAAACGTTTTAAATTCTTGAGAAGCATTTGTCCAATCTAATTCCACCAATTTAGTGATTAAAAATTCAAATTCCTGTTCTTGCATTTTTGTTATATTTCTCAATATGTTATCCCAACGATTTATATCGTCGCCCAGTATTGCAATTGATTTTTCAAATAAGAAACGATAAAAGGTCTGCACCTCATCTCTTTTTATTTCATTATTTAAAATATCACACCAAGAAAATTTTGGGCGACATGTAGGAGTACATGTTTGCATGTGATATAAAAGTTGCATCAAATCAAACACTAGTCCCACATGATTATTTGAGTTAATAAGCGTATTTAAAAATTGTTTTCTGTTTTCAAGACTAACGGACGTTCCTTGCATCCATGGACAAAATATTTTAGATAAACTTTCTAGTGGTGTATTTCCCCATTTTGTATCCATTGTTTTAAGAGATTCTAATGTCAGCAATAAATTCACAGAACGAGAAAACCATTTATCAGACCACGCCAAAATCTCTAACGCCCACAATATATCCGAATATAAACAAGATGAGCCAAAAACTCCATCGTTTATACTTTGGGTATAAATATCTTTAATTGTATTAGGAGTTTCTTTTATCGTTTCTTCCAGTGCAAACAAAAAACCATCTGGTGAAGCTTCCGCAAATAAAGTGAAACAATTTGTCAAAGAAGCCCAAACATACCAGTCTTTGTTTTTGAGAACATTTATTACTAAATTTCTGATTTTTGGTTCAATATTTAACGCCACATTAAATGTGGAAGATTTGACATTCAGTATTGCCAGCCCTTGAGCCAATCCCCTTTTTAAATCTTCTGAATATATCTTGGAGTCTGGATCAGTTATATATATGGTCGAAAAAATTCTTTTTTCTTTTGGCAATTTATATTTACTATTCACAGTAGAAAAGACTTTTTCTGTATAATTTAAAAATCTATCAAAAATTTCTTGTGTAAGATATCCGCCCAGATATTCGATTATAAGCTCAGGATTTAAAACCTCCCAAGTATTACCATTGTGAATAACAGGTGCTTCCTCTGTTTTTATATACAAAGATATGCGTCTAATAATTTCAGCATATTCTAAACCAAATAAATTTGTTATTATTTCCCTATCTTTTTCATTATTATCTTGCCACTTACCAACTAAAGCTAAAATCACCAACACATCCCAGTTATCTTTACTGACCCATTTTGGTTTGGGTAACATTGCTTCCGGTCTTTCCAACAGTCTCTGCAAATGCAAGATACTGCCACTTTGCCCTAAGTGAGAAATTAAATAATTGGCACGCTCATAGGATTTTGTTTTTGCTTCAAGTATGGGGTATAAAACTTCCGTATTAAGAGCCCCTACTTGAATAATGTCTTTTACGGTACTTCCTATATCATCTTCGCCTAACGGAATAAAAATTTTTAAGCCCCCGTCAATTTTTGCTGCCAAATTTTTGGGTACCCCGAAAGTTGGTATAAGAATCAATTTTTTTGACTCCCCATTATCAACGATTTGATTCCATGTATTTTCGTCTTCTACAATTACTATTTTGTTTTTTATGGCATCTTTTACTTCAAAACTCAAGTCTGATTTGATTACGGACGCCATAAAAAACAATAAAGATTCATAGTTGCTCGATGCTTTAATTCCCAATAATTCCCCATCTTTTCGCAACCAATCATTGATATAGGGTAAATTTGTTTTAGCACGAGCTAAAATAACATCCTCGTCCAGTGGGATCGTTGTTGATTTTAACCAAGAATCCCAAATATAATCAAAGCCCCTAATCCCAATCGTTGGTTTTTCAAGTATATTCGCTAACCATGCTGTAGTAGCAGGATCGTTCTCAAGCCATGTTTCAATATCATCTGCGTCATAAATTTTTATACCCGCCCATAAATTACTACCTTCTACTTCTCTCTTTATATTTTCTATAACATCTTGTTTATCACGAAATTTATGCGTTGTTATAAATACAAATATGGATTTAGTCTCTACCCCGTTTAATTCTTTTGTCCTTTTTTGAAAATCCGCCTTAAATTTAGAATTCGCATCTGTAGATTGACCGCATTCAACAATATATGTTCGATTCGCCTCATTAAGTATTGCGTTGTCTATTTTTGGAATTATTTTACCATCCGCACCAGGTTTCCATATACTATCACCACCAGGAATATCTATGAAATTTATGTTTTTAAATTCAAGTAAATTTACAATCACCCTCCTTAATAATAGTGGTAATTTTTCTTCAGATTGTCTTGTATTGTGCCAATTTTGTAATTCCGTTGAAGTTATATATCGCATAATTGCCTCTTTTTCTTAATTTGATATATGAATTTATACCATAATATCGTAGAAAATCAACGGACAAAAGCGATGTTAATTTACTTGACCTACACCCATATAGAACGACAAACCAAAGAAATTCATGTGATTATATGGGTTACGTTATATTGACTCTTCCGCTCTGGCGCAAGCGGAATTATCAACAATTTTAATAGTATTACTCCATTGGTTTGATCATGGATTCGATGAAATCGATTTCTTGTTTATCTAAGCCGTATTTTTTGTATAACTGCTTATCTATATCCTTGATTGGTTTAGACCAATCAATATCGGATTTATTAGAAAAATCTTGTTTAGGTACATTCGACCAAACTTCGATTTTTAGCCCATTTGTTGCCTTTATTGTTCCCACCATAAAACGAACAAATCTAGTTTTTAAATACTTATACAAATTTTCGGCCTCTTTCTTCCGTTTAAAAGCCCCAATTGAAATAAATGTTTGTGTATATCCGACGCCCGCATCAAGCACTACAGGATCGCCTATCACCCTTGCAGGAACAGGCTTGCCGATTGTGCCACTTGCCCCATCTGCAGAAGAAAGCAAAACTTTATAATAATCAATATTTGAACCACTTTCTAAATATTTACTTTCAATATATTTGAATATTCTTTTCCTATTTGATAGGCCACAAATAGGTACATAGCTTTTAGTACGTGCTTTATCAGAAAAAACTTTTGCAAGATTATCAAAAGCAGATGATACTATTCGTTTTTCATTACCAGAAGAGCTTATTTTTACTTTGGCGGCAGGATAGTCTTTATATAGTGCATCCAAATTAAACTTATTTTGGAGATAAACTATATCTTTGATAGACTCAAAGTTCTTGTGATTCAACACTTTATCTGCAATAGTGCCTATCTCTTTGTATGGACGGAAAGACTTAATTGCCCCATATTTTTTCAAAGCGTCTCTATAAGTTATTGCAATACCACCGTTTATACTAGTATCAGGAAAATACTTTTTAGATTCTCTTTCATAAGATAAGACCTTAATGTGTTCATCGTTTAGCATCTTTTTATTCCATTCTTTTGGAGTTTTACCAGCATTAAATAAAAATCTAGCTGGTGTAATAAAAGATACTTTATCACTCAGTTGGAACGCCACATTCATAAACAAGTGATATATAGGATTATCACTTGTGTTTTGTCGTGCTTCTTGATATGGTGGATTTCCCACAACTGCCTGTACCTGCATTGTATTTACTCCTGCTCTTTTAATATTATCCGTTAATTTTATTTTGCCTAACTTTTTATTTTGGGTTAGCAATGCCACTATCTGTTTATAATTTAAATCTTCCGTTTCGTTTTTTACCTTTAAAATATCATAGCTTGTAAAATCCTTAGCTATAGTATCTACATCCAACCCTAAAAATTTGTAAACTTTGTATGTAAATTCATAGGCTATTGATGACGTTGGAATAGACCATATGGAATCTGTTATGTCTTTTATACGAATACCTAAACTTTGACATCTCTTACATATAGCAATGGCAAATTCACCAGCTTTACTGGATATATCTAACATAATATTATCCCCCTTCTTGAGCGCAAAGAAGGTATCATTTGGTATAACACCAATCATATCATCGCAAATATTTATAGGTGTTGGAACTTCTGATTCAGAAAAACGCCCAAACTTGATCAATGCGGTCTCAGCACGCTTTATCGGTTCGATCGTTTCATCGTGGGCCAATTTGCTTATAGTATATATCTTACCGTCTAATCGTCCTAATTTTACCGAGTCCATTTTGTTTCTTATTTTTTCTAAAATTATAGGCTCCAAATTTAAATGTTTTGCTATACGTGCGTTATCTTTTTCCTTGATACATTGCAATATACCATCTAAAGACAAGACATTATCTTTTGTCAAAAAAGCAAAAAATAGAATTCTAGAATAATATGTTCTAAATTTTTTTTCTAAACTTTTCATATCGTCCTTTTCGATCTCGCCCGATGATCCGGCTTGTTTAGATTCAATTATAGTTTTGGTATTCTCTACCGATGGTACGTCTAGGTCGGTATCCTCGCCAACATTTCCCTCAATTTTTAACCCTCGATTAGATCCTATTTCCCCCTGACTATTTATTACGTCAAATATATCCGGATCTTTAAGAACTTCAAAATCTACTGGGATATCTGTTACTTCTTCCCAAACCCCACGTTTACCAGAATATTCAATTACAGCGTCAATAATATCCACTGCTTCAACTTGTTTTATTTTGTCCTGATTTATTGTTATAATTGGAGAAACACTCAATTCCTCACGAATTCTTTCTTCTAATTGAGAATTTCCTTTTTTATCTGTATTTAAGTTGTATATAGAAGATTTTGATTCTTGCATCTGAAACATGCGATCAGGATCAAAATCAACTAACACTGTTTGTGGTTTCATATTATATTTAATTTCTCCGTCTTTACCGGTATATTTTTTAATATACTGACTTTGCAAACGAAAGATTGCCTGATCATAATCTTGCGGAGAATGGGTACCTTTCAGAAAAATCATCGTATCCCATTGCTCAACAGTGCTACCTGTAAGCATACGATTTACTGTTAAAGTTAATGTTTTCTTGTTATTTTCTTCACATTCTTTAATCTTTCTTTTTACAGCATCCACACTTCTATATTTTTTTGCGTGATCAATACCAGAGATATTTATTATCTCGTACTTACTAAGATTCTTAAATTTCTTTTTGTTATCGCATATAAGTTTTTCAAGAGCGTCACATGCGGCACAGTATGGCAAAACACAAACGATGTGGCGGCACATATTACCCTTTTTTATCTTTTCAAAATCCAAGAATCCAAGGACATTTTTATCTTTTTTGCTACCATCTATAATTTCAAATAAATCTAAAACCTCAACCTCATGAATAAACTTTTTATGTTTACAATCTTTTGTCTTTGTTTTTGATTGTGGTTCAAATAACTCTGAAAATGCATAGGTGGCACCATTTTTCTTCAATTCTTCCAACTTCGCTTTTGCCGCCGCACTTGGATGAAACGCAAATCTTAACATTTGAGGAAAGCCAAAATAAGGGTTTTCCCATTCTGGTTTAGGTTCATCATCCGATATGTTCTTCTTATCCCACTTTTCCTGTGCTTTTATAATATCCGTGAATTGATAAAAAGCGATTATATCATCTTTTGTAAATTCATTTCCCATCAATATACGATAAGGAGTTCCAGACAAATGCAAAGTGACCTTGGCTTTTAATGTTTTCAGTCGATCTTTCGTTTTTTCAACATCTTTAATATATTCATTATAAACAGAAGAATCTTTTTCTTGTTGTAGAACTTTTCCATATTTTTCTGCTCTGGCTCCATAATGTGTTTCATCTACGATTAAAAGATCTATTTGATTATTGAATACTTCTTTATGTTGCTTTTTTATAATTGGCCCTTGTAAATCCTGTAAAGTTAAAAATATAACAACCCATTTTCCCTGTGATTTTATCTCATTGATTATATTTTTATTATCTTTCAATTTTTTTACATCGATAAAGACATATTTTTCGTTAATATTTTTAGGTTTTTCTACATTTTTCTTCCATTCATCTTTTACATCTGCTTTTGCAGAAACAACCAACACGATCTTTGCTTTCATTTCCTTTGCACAGCACAAAGATGTGAAAGATTTTCCAAACCTCATTACCGCATACATAAGTAAATTTGTTCTGCCTTTATCAATAGCGGTTTTAAATCTATCTATGGTTTCTTGTTGGTTATCCCGTATATCCCATGGCCCTTCAGATTTAAATGTAAACTCCTTAGTCTCTTTATTTCCATCGTAGAAAATGTATCTGTTATCATTATTCTCAAAGGACCGTCTTATATCTTTCATTGCCTCTTTTACATCATTCGACGTAGCGTTCTTAAAGAACTCCTTAGAAAAATATGCACATGGATGCATTTTATTAAGAATTTCTCTTGTTAATCTTTCTTTGTTCAAAGTTTTTTCTAAGTAATCATGAACAGCAAAATCTCTGAAAAACACATCTCCAGATTTTGATTTTATTTTCGCACTTTCTTCAAAAACTTTTTTTAATTCTGGAAAATACCTTCTCCATTCTTCTAGTCTGCTTCTTACAGATCTATAAGTATCACCTACCTTCAAATAATTCGGAATCGTATTTGTTGTAAAGGCATAAATATAGGGATCTACTCTGCCAAATATAATTTCTTCAAGATTTGAATCTCTCATTTTTTATCCTTTAATAATGATACAAAAGTTAGTGTTTTTGGGCGTTTTGCTTTACTATTCCAATCACGGATCTTGCAATATATCCCGTTATGGCTATGAATGTCACCTGTTTTGCATCCAAGACAACAATCCATTGTCTTTTCACCAAACAAATCTATGTATTTTGAATTACAACATGTACATGGCAGCACACCACGGATGCCATCCATCTGCCAGATATTCCAAGAGATGATATCTGCTATTTCTTTCAATAAATCCAAATCTGGTTCTTTACTAAATCTGTCTTCAAAATAATCGATAAATGTGAATAATAAATTCTCACGGGCAAGTAATAGATTATCACCTTGCCATTCGTAACCATATGTGCTTTTAAAAGCCCATTTTACCATCGCAAGCCATTCGCTATCACTAGCAGCATTTTCGTTTACTATGCGTATTTTACGATCCAATAAACCAATTCTATTTTGTAATTTAATTTTTTTGCCGGTAGTGATGTCGTAACGGCTAACCAGATATGGGGCCTCGCCACAAGCCACTTCTAAACGCAATTCGCGAACATAATCAATCCATGTTTTATTTTCTGGGAACACAACAGGTTTCTTGGTGGCTGTCCAGGTATTATCATCTTTTTCGTTATTAAAAACACCATCATAACCGAACCAATCATTGTCCACAAGATTGTTTTGTTTATTGCAAATCCATGCCGGTGTAAAAACCTCGGCCTTATCTTTGACTCTGTCTTGTTGTGCTTTCTTCGTTTTTGCAACACGCGGCTTAATAATGTTGCCATTTTCACCAGTGATTAACTCTGGCATCATTTGAGAACGAAATGCGTAACGGTGGCCATATTGTTGTTCATAAAGATCCGTAGCCCAGAATATGTTTTTTCCCGTGGTATGGTCACGCAAAAGGATTCCCAATAAATCAGGCCACTTTTGCAAAATCATGTTCTCTTTTACATCAATTTCATATTCCACGAGATCTAACCTTTCCTTCCTGAAAAATTTAGCCTAAAACAAGGCATAAAGTCAAGTATAACCTCGTGTGTTCTCCTACATCGTCAAATTTTTACGTTTTGGATAAAATCTGGGCAACAGATACTTCATAGCTTGGTCCCTGGTTTCGCCTTTTAATTCGCGCAAAGCCATGTAAGCAGGGATTCTGTCTGTTATGTATTGCAATTCGTTTCTGGGATTGTGGGTTACTGGTTCGTTTGGCGATGGCGGATTGATGCCTAGCATTTTATGCAATTCGTCAATTTCGTTATGATATCTTTGCAGGCTGATATTGAGTTGTATTTGCACATGTGAATCAATTTTACCCTTTAACGCATTGATATTGCGTTTTGTTATTTCAATATCCACAGCACAATTACCAAGTGTCCCTGTTTTGTCTAACAAATCAAAAACAAACTCAAAATCGTCCATACCATCATCCCTTTATATGTTCAACCAATTTGTAGATGCCGGCGAAAAAGTGGCATGTATATTCTGGTGAATCACCTGCTGATTTTTGCCAATCTTTGGCCCTTTGCAAAGCATCATCATAACCCGATTCCATCATATCAAAATCAAAACGTGGGTTTTTGGTATGATGATATTTGGGCATACAAGTATTTAATTTGGCTTGATTTACTTTTGGATCAGCCGATATTTTTTGTCCGCAACACAACAGGCCCCAGGTTTCTATTGATGGTGCATTAAATGCAATCCATATTTTTGGGGCACCGGGTTCGCATTCAGAATTGTAAGCATCAATATGTTTAAATGCCGCCTTTACTTTTTTGGGGTCGTCGTTATCAAACACAACCCAAACCTCAGATTTTTCTGGCAACTCTGGCCCGTCACTAACAAAGCGTATTGCTGCAACAGCCAAGGTTAATGGATCGGCGGATCCTTTGTACATTGGGATCATTGTACAATTATACGCGGCACATAATTGTTTGATGTATGTTCCTTCGGTTCCGGTGGTGCCGCCTTCACACGCCAGATAAATCACCTTTTTAGGAATTCTGCGACGAAAAGTTACTTCACTATTTCTTCCCATGCCCTTTCATCTCCTAAAAACGGAACCGCCCCATATCGCCCGTTGATATAATCTTTTTCAAGATCTTTATCAAACCGCGGGTTGATATCGGTCAAAGGATATAAATCACTTGCACCGTCTTCGTCTTTTTCTGTAAACCAAATTTCATCAACGCGCCAGATGTCATGGCTCAACAACATGGTATTGTGTAATGCGGCGATGAACTGCCCACCCATATGGTTATTCAACAAACTCTTTAGCAACACTTTTGTTAAGAACGGATGAAACAATCCATCAAATTCGTCCAACAACAGTAATTTACTTCCCGGCATGTTTTTGTATGAATACAACAAGAATCCAAGTTTGAACAACTTTATTGTCCCTGCAGATTCCTTTGACAGCGTAAAAGAAACATCCCCATGCATAGTTGTTAATCTTTGCACTCTTATCGTTCCACGCTCTGCTGTAAACACATAATAATCATCCCCATATTGGCGGATCAAAGCATGCCCAGGCAGTAACCTTGACAAGTCTGGATCTTTTGCGATTTGTTCAGGCGTTGCCGGTGGTAATTCCGTCAAATCAACATCGGTTATTCCTGTATCGGCCTGACGCAACAAGCCTTTTAAAAACTTTTTGAATTGCGGCTCTTTAAATCCGTTGTATATGTACCCCGCAGGCACCTCTGTTTTAGGATCAAAGAATGCAATCCCCCTTAAGAATTCATCAATATTCACAAAATGCTGATAGCCAGATATCTTGTTATCGATTATTCCATCGCTAAGTATTTTGGACATCAATGTAACATCTTTTGGGCATGTTCTGTTTTTATACCATTCGGTTTGAAATTTTTTTCCATATTCAGCATTAAGCCCCGTTCTCTTAAAGATCAAATTTCGTTTGGTCTTTTCTGCGAACGAGATTTCTTCGCTTAATATTTCCTTGGAATCAAAGGATATTTTATAAATATAATTTACCCCGTTTGATTCAAATTCAATTTCAAACTCTGTTGGTACATCAGATTGTTGCATAAAGGAATTCAAGGCATTCAACTGCAAAATGCTGTTCGGATATGCAAACATCGGCACAAAACCTATTGCCCGTAGCAGGTTTGTTTTTCCAGATGCATTTGCCCCATACAAAGCCACCCCAGACAACACCCGTTTATCCAAGATATGTTCTGGATGCTGTTGAATGGCGGTCTTTTCCATGGACAACGTCACCTTGTTTTTGAATGATGCAAAATTTGAAACAGAAAAGTTTATTAACATTTGAACACCTCTTCTTTACGACCAAAAATATCATTTTTTGACCAAAAAGTCAAGACAAATGTGAAAAAATCACATTTATTTGTAAAAAATGATAATTTTTGATCATTTTTCATAATTTTTCACCATTTTTGTTGTTCGCCGATCTGTGCCCCGATCAGTATTGTTTGGCAGCGTTCTTTTACTCCTTTACATGACCACCATGCATGAAAAAATTTCATTTGTAAAGTCTTTATTTTCTGCGGATTTTAGCGTTGATACATGATGATACACCATGATACATTTAACCCAAAAAAATGAGAAATTTTTGTATTTAAACATTTATTGAAACATTTAAATGCGCTTTGATACAAATTGATATAAATTGGCACATACGACCACTTTTCAAACAAATTACTTCTGAGATTCCTGCAAAAATGAAAAAATGCCAAAATGTGTCCGCACCAGGTCCGCACCCCAAGTCCGCACTTAACATATTGAAAATACGATTCTTTTTTCTGCAGGGTGCGGACTGCGGACCGTTTTTTTAGTTCTGTGTGTAGCGAGGTGGTGCGCTCGCCGTTACCCTCGATAAAAAACATCTGTCACAGAACCTATTTTATTTTTTACCGCGTATTTCCGCCATTTTTTTAATTGTGGCTTAAGGCTGAGGAACATCAACGATCATAACATTTGCCAAGAAAAACACCTTGATATTTTATAATACATCCAGATTGATTGAAATATCTATGAACACTTTTAAAAACATTATTGTCATTTCGATACTTGTACGTAATTTCTCAACAAGTTTTCAACAATTTTTTTTGCATTTCTTCTTTCTCTTCCTTTTAATTTTATTTTTATTTATATATATTTCTTCTTTCTCTTCTTCTACTGATGATTTCTATCGTGATTTCTGGTGTGAAAATTGTTCTGATTTCAATATTGATTTCAGGTGTTTTTTTAAGAATAAAAAAGTGCTGTCAATGCGATTAAACCATCGCAAAATATCAAAAATATGTTTTCAAAATACTATCCGCATATTGCGTTCGCAACGTTATTTATTGCGCGATAAGTGCTACTATCCATGATGTGCGTGTACCCTTCGGTGGTGGTTATACGGGAATGCCCGGCCGCTTCTTTCATAGCCGCCATATTTTCGCCTATGTTCGCCCCCATACTGATGAAAGAATGCCGCAGATCGTGTATTCGCATGTGCGGAAGTTTTGCGTATTCCAATGCCCATTCAAACGGTTTGCGGATGTTATTTATTGGGCGACGGGTATTACCAACGCCAGGGAATACATATTTGCTGCCCAATGCCTTGGCTTCATCCAGCGCAGCCTGCAAATATGGTATAACCGCATCGCATAACTTCACATCCCTTGCACCGGTCTTACTGTCTTTCAAGTGTATCACTTTGTGCATCAGGACGACTTCATCTACTTCTAGTCCCGTTATTTCTGATGCGCGACATCCGGTCAGCATTAACACCCGCAGCGCGTTGAATAACCGCGGATGCATTCTGGACGCTTTTGGCCCGACATCCAGCGCATGCGATAATGCACGATATCCTTCTTGATCAAGTATCTGTGGTTTATATACCTTGTTTGCCCCTTTGCGAACATATTTACATGGATTGGTATTACGATCCACGTATTTATACATTTCGCACCAGTCACAGAAATTTGAAAATAACGACAATGCTTTATTTGCGGTTGAAAATGATATCTTTTTCACCCATTTGGCATAGGCGTCCATTAC